>CAVUEI010000007.1:0-415250 GCA_963740535.1 uncultured Acidimicrobiaceae bacterium | reverse complement strand
ATGCCCGACTCGATGGGCCCGGAGACCGGATCGGCCGACGCCGGCACCTCGGTCATCGCCGACGCCCGCGGCTGGTGTCGTGAGGCCCAGCCGTCGACGAACGCGCCACACACCACGAGGATCAGACCGACCCCGATGCTGTAGCCGACCTCGTAGGTGAGGACCCGCAGGTGGGTCGAGGCCACGAAGTAGTCGCTGCCGTTCGAGAGGACGGGCCAGGCAAGTGGCCCCACCGCGAACCAGGCGCCACACACCATCAGGAGCGTGCCGGCCGTCGCGAGACTCAAGCGACCCCGTCCTACGACGACGCCACGCGACTCTGCGAGGACGAAGAGGCCGAGCAGGACCCCTGCCACACCCGGAACGAGGGAGAGAACCGAGTGGGCCAAGTTCCAGTGCCACGATCCCGAGCCGTCCCCGCTGTAATTGAACACTGGACCCACGTAAGGGACGATGCCGCCCCACGCCGACACCAGCACGGCGACAACCCCGGCCGCACCGATGCCGAAACGGCTCACAGGCACGCGGGCCAGGGCTTCCCGGCGATCGACATCACGACGCTCAAGACGATCGATTCCTGCAACGGTGCTTGTAGCCATAACGCTGACCTCCCCAGGTCGTCCAGCGGCACTGCGGCAATTCCTGCGTTGCGCCTATACCCGCTTCCGCCAGGGTCAACCCGGAACGCTGGGTACGGTGGAGCCCGGTGACACCCGAAGGCGATGCGACCGGCGCGGTGCAGGAACCCGATGCACCGGCAGATGCGCTTGGGACGTACCGCAGCAAACGCGATTCCGAACGGACGCCCGAGCCCATGGGACGCCGTCAGCCCTCGCGCAAGAACTCTCAGGTCTTCGTGATTCAGGAACACCATGCGCGGAGCCTGCACTGGGACCTCAGGCTCGAGCGCGACGGTGTCCTTGTCTCCTGGGCGCTTCCCAAGGGTCTTCCCGAAACCCCGGAACAGAACCACCTCGCGGTCCACACCGAAGACCACCCCCTTGAATACTCCGCCTTCGAAGGAGAAATCCCGAAGGGTGAGTACGGCGGCGGCCAGATGACCATCTGGGACAAGGGCCACTACGAGGTAGAGAAGTGGTCCGATACCGAGGTGAAGTTCGTCTTGCACGGTTCGCGAGCATCCGGCGGATTCGTGCTGTTCCAGACGAAGGACCGCAATTGGATGATCCACCGGCACGGCGCGTCGACGCGTGCCGATCCCATGCCGACTTCGATCAGCCCGATGCTGGCAACGGCGGGCGCGCTGCCTGACGGCGGCCAATGGGCCTATGAGATCAAGTGGGACGGGATCCGCACGATCCTCTTCGTGGAAGGCGGACGCGTACGGGCACAGAGCCGCAATGACCTCGACGTCACGACCGCCTTCCCCGAGCTGGCGGAGGTCGGGGCGTTCCTCGGGTTGACCACCTGTGTCCTGGACGGCGAGATCGTCGCTCTCGGCGAGGACGGTCGACCCAGTTTTGCGAGGCTGCAGCATCGCATGCATGTCTCGAATCAGCGTGAGGCGCGTCGACGGGCTACGTCCGATCCCGTCACCTTCGTGGCATTCGACGTCCTCTACTTGCACGGTCACTCAACGCTGTCCGCGAGCTACGACGAACGGCGGGCCATGCTCGAGTCACTGCACCTGTCGGGTCCGGGCTTCATCACCACGGAGTCCTTCCGTGATGTCTCGGGTACAGACGTCCTGGCGGCGACCGTGCAGAACGGCCTCGAAGGCGTGGTGGCGAAGCGACGGGACTCGGCGTACCGGTCGGGGCGACGCTCCACCGACTGGGTCAAGGTCAAGTCGATCCGGACCCAGGAGGTCGTCATTGGCGGTTGGACGGATGGGCAGGGCGAGCGGGAGGAGAGCCTGGGGGCGTTGCTCCTCGGCATACCGGGCCAAGACGGGTTGCGCTACGTGGGCAAGGTGGGAACCGGGTTCAGCACCAGTGCCCGCCGCGACCTGCTGAAGGACCTCCGACCGCTGGCGACACAGACGAGCCCGTTCCGACCTGAGCCCCCGGCGAGAGAGGCAGCCACGGCGCATTTCGTCCGACCCGAGGTGGTCGGTGAGGTCGGGTTCGGCGAATGGACACCGGCCGGCCGGCTGCGCCACCCGACGTGGCGCGGCCTGCGCCCGGACAAGGCACCGCACGACGTCGTGGTGGAGAACTCTGAGGAAGACTCACCGCATGACCCCGTCCCCGTCGCCAATGCGATGAGCGCCTCCCGGTCCTCGACCCGGACCACCATCGGCGGGCGTGAGCTGACGGTCACCAACTTGGAGAAGGTGCTGTTCCCCGCCTGCGGATTCACGAAAGGTCAGCTCATCGACTACTACGTCCGGATCGCCGAGGTCATGCTGCCGCACATCAGGGAGCGGCCCCTCACCATGAAGCGCTTTCCCGATGGCGTCGAGGGCAAATCCTTCTTCGAGAAGCACATCCCCTCACACGCACCACAGTGGGTCGACTCGGTCACCGTTCCATCGACCGACGGGCATGAGGACATCAGGTACGCAATGGTCAACGACCTCCCGACCCTGGCCTGGGCGGCGAACCTGGGCGCGATTGAGTTTCACGTGCCCCTCTGGCACGTAGGGCGGCACCGGAAGCTCCCATCGAGTCCCAATTTCATGGTGTTCGACCTGGATCCGGGCGAGGGTGCCTCCATCGTCGAGTGCTGCGTCGTCGCCGGCTACGTGATCGACGAGCTTTCCAAGGACGGTGTGGAGGGGTACGCAAAGACGAGTGGCTCCAAGGGCCTTCAGGTCTATGCCCCCGTGAAAGCCAGGACGACATGGGACGTCCTGCGCGACCGCGCGCATGCGATTGCTCGAACGATCGAATCGGAGCATCGTGATCTCGTCGTCTCCAACATGCGCAAGTCGTTGCGTCACCAGCGGGTCCTCATCGACTGGAGCCAGAACCACCCCGCGAAGACCACGATCGGGGCGTACTCGGTCCGGGCCATGCCGAGTCCGACCGTGTCCACGCCGGTCACGATGGCCGAAGTGCGCACGTGCGCCAAGAAAGGCGATCCGGCGCTCCTCAGGTTCACGACGGACGAGGTGCTCGACAGAGTCAGCACGCAGGGTGACTTGTTTGCTCCGCTTGGTCTTGCGTGACGGGGCGCCCATTGCACCATCGCTCCTGATACGGCGGTGGTGAACCGCCGTCAGCTGCTCAGTCGGGCCAAGACCTCGTCCACAACGCCCGACGTGGACGCCTCCCCTCCGAGGTCGAAGGTGCGGATCCCGTCGGCTGCCGCTCCGAGCGTGGCCCGACGGATTGCCGCGGCGGCGCCGGCAACGGCCGGGTCGTCCTGCCCGGCGTGGTCGAGCACGGCAGCGCAGGCCAGCAGCATCGCCATCGGGTTGGCCACGTTCTTTCCCATCAGCGAAGGCGCCGTGCCGTGCGGGGCCTCGGCCATGGCCACCAGGGTGCGCATTTCCCCGTCCAAGGCGAGGAGCACCGACTCGGCTCCCGCGATGGATCCGAACAGAGCCAGGACGAGGTCAGAGAGACAGTCACCGTCGCGGTTGAGCGCCGGGACCACCAAGGGGCTTGCGCTGGACTCCGTGATGAGACCGGCGTAGGCGGCGTCAATCAGCGTGGGCCGGTAGACGACGTCGGGATACCGTGCCGCAGCGCCGTCCATCTCTTCCTTCAACATGCCTTCGTAGACGGTCGAGACGGTCCATTTCGGGCCACCGTAGACACACGCGTGGAGCGGGGAGGCAGTGCGGAATGCGTACTCCGCTACGGAACGGCACACAGCGCGGTCGATGCGCTCCGTCCGCCACGCCTGCTCTCCGGTGCTGCCCGGATCGCCCGTCCGATGCTCCTCTGCTCCATAGGCGTCCCCGACGGCCATGCGGACGATCACAATGGGATGCACGACAGGTGCCGGCGGTGCCACGCCCGGGATCCGTCGACCCGTTCTGACGATGACGGAGCCACCGACGCCCTCGCGCAGGATGCGATTGGGGCTACCGACGTCCCCCGTCTTCTCCGGGGTGATGGTGGCCGCCTTGAGCCCCAACCCCGTCTCACGCATCGCCGCCGCAGCATCTCGCACCACGCCATTCGCCGAGGCACGGCGGTTCTCGAGCGACAGGTCGAAGCGCACCAGTTCCAGGTCGAAGCCGAGCACCTCTGGAGCGAGGACCCGCAACGCCTCCTGGAGCAACTCCTGGCCGGTCTCATCGCCCTCGCACACGACGATCTGGCGGCCGCGGGGCACGGTTCAGGGTCGCACGAATTGGGGATTTCTGCCAGCCGCTGGCCCTCTCCGTGAGGCAGCCGGTCATGCCGGCGCGGAGCGCTCAGCCCCAGTGGGCGCGGGTCGCAGGCATTCCGCTTCCCCCGTCGCGCCCGGGCACGACGCCCAGAACCTGGTGCACAGAGATCCCGCCGTCGTCGAATCCGTTGGCGGATGCGGCCATGTAGAGCTGCCAGATCCGGGCACGCCGCACGCCCACCTCGGCCACGGCGGCGTCCCAATTCCGCTCCAGGTTGCCGACCCATGCGTGCAGCGTCTTGGAGTAATGCTCGCGGAGTGACTCGACGTCGCGCACCTCAAAGCCGGCCTCTTCCATGGCCACGACGACCTGACCCATGTCGACGAGCTCACCATCGGGAAAGACGTACCGCCCGATGAACGATCTCGATCCGATGTGCGACCCGCCCACGCTCGAGATGGCGTGGTTGAGCAGCCGCCCCTCGGGCTCGAGGAGCTTGCGCATGGCCCCGAAGTACTCGGCGCGCTTGGAAGAGCCGACGTGCTCGAACATGCCGACCGACGCGACGGCATCAAAGGGGCCGTCGCGCACGTCCCGGTAGTCCTGCAGGCGAATTTCGATCTGTCGTTCCAGCCCGCAAGCCTCGACCCGATCGCGGGCGAAGCGTGCCTGGGCTGGGCTCAAGGTGACCCCGATCACCTCGGCGCCGTAACGACGTGCCGCGTGAAGGGCGAAGCTCCCCCATCCGCACCCGACGTCGAGGACCCTCGCCCCGGGACGATCCGACAAGCCCAGCTTGCGGGCGACGAGATCATGCTTGGATTCCTGCGCCGCCTCGAGGGTGTGAGCACCCGGAGAGAACCGTGCACAGGAGTACGTCATGCTCGGGCCGAGCACCATCGCATAGAAGTCGTTGCTGACGTCGTAGTGGTGGCGCACCGCTTGGGCGTCGCGGCCTTTCGAGTGCAGGCGACCCCGAGGCGCGGCCTCTTCCGGCGGTGGCCGGAGCGGCCGGCCCACGACCCCCAACCGGAAGGCCACGCGAAGGGCCTGCCATGGCAGCCGCCAACTCCGCCGAACGTCCGACGGTACCGCGGCATGCAGCTGCGCCAGCATCTCGAAGATGTCGCCGTCGAAGCCGATGTCGCCCACGACGAAGGCCCGAGCGAGGCCCAGTTCCCTCGGCGCCCACAGGATCCTGCGCACCGCATCGGGTGACCGCACCTCCACCGTGCCCTGGCCTGTGGGCCCAAGTTCGCTGCCGTCCCAGAAAGTGAACCGAATCGGCGGCGAACCGCCGAAGAAGCGGTCGAGGAGCGGCTCCACCACCGCTGCGGCACCGGCGGTTGGGCGACCCCTCGCACCATTGCGCGAGCGCCTTCCGGTGCCATCCTCCGACGGGTGTGGCCTGGACATGAGATCGGATTGCATCGCCGTCCTCCTGGTCAGGACCTCGATCCTATGGGCGGCAGCTTCGAGATGGTCCGCCGACTCTGGCTGCAACTCTGGATTTCTTCGCCATCAAACTCCGGATCCCTTCCCATTAGGTGGCATGGAAGGAGGGGATCGGGGAATCAATCGTGCCGGAGGCTTCCAATGACGGACGGACAGGCGGCAGAGCCACCGCAAGGATCCCCGGGTCGACGCGCCCTGGGCGCGATGGAAAACGCAGCTCGGCGCGCTCGTGAGGCCTCCGGAGCTGCGGCACTGTTGCCTCCGCGCCGGGCGCATGACGCCCCGACGCCGGCGTATGGGGCGCCTGACAGGACGACGTACAGGGCGCCGGGCAGGGCGCCCGACACAGCGCCGGAAAAGGTGCCGGAGCGGGCACCAGACCGGCGTACCGTGCGGCGGATCGACCGCTGGCTCGTCATTGCGGTGGCCGTCGTGGCTGCGCTCGTCGTAGCAGCCGGCATTGCTCTCGCCGTCTCCCCTGGCACGAGCCCCCGGACCGCAGTGCCGCCGACGACGGCGACCGGGGCAGTGCATGGCGGCGCGGCGCGACCGGCGCCGAGCGGGGGCCAGAACGGTCGCCAGACTCCGACCGCCGCCGCACCGCCATCGACCTCGGCGACGGTGCCGCCCACGCCCGGGGGCCCGCCGGTGATCTCGTCCATCGACCCGGCGAACGGGACCGCTGGTCAGACGATCACTATCGGTGGCGCGAACTTCCTCAGCCCCGACGGCCGGATCGCGGCCACCTTCAACGGCCAGACTGCCGCGACCAGCTGCCCAGCTCAGAACACCTGCACCGTCACCGTGCCGCCATCCTCTGGATCCCAGTCGGCCCAGGTGACGATCACCACCGCCAGCGGCACGTCAAATGCGGTGACCTTCACCTACCGCTAAGGGAATCCCCGCCGGCACTCGGCGATCCCAGCTTCTCGACGAACCAGTCCCGTGCCAATCGGGCCACGGACTCGAGCGCACCCGCCTCTTCGAAGAGGTGGGTGGCCCCGGGGACGACGGCGAGGCGGTTCTCGCACTGCAGGTCCGCTTGCGCTCGGCCATTCAGCGCCAGCACCGCGTCGTCGCAGCCGCCCACGATGAGCAATGTGGGAGCCGACACCTCCGGGAGCAGCGGGGCGGCGAGGTCGGGACGCCCACCACGGCAGACGACGGCGGAAATCGCGCTGTCGGGCTGGGCCGCAGCCCGGAGAGCGGCGGCGGCACCGGTGCTTGCCCCGAACAGCCCCACCGTCGTGGACCCCACCTCCGGCCACGCGCTCGTCCACCGGACGGCGTCGACCAGTCGGTCGGCCAACGTTGGCACGTCGAACACGCGCGAGCGGTCCCCTTCTTCGCCCTCCGTCAGAAGGTCCATGAGCAGCGTGGCCAAGCCGGCCTGGCTCAACACCCTCGCCACGTAGCGGTTGCGTGGACTGTGACGGCTGCTCCCGCTCCCGTGGGCGAAGACCACCGTTCCTAGCGAGATGCGCGGGACTGTCCACGTCCCCGCCAGGGTCACGTCACCCGAGCGGACCTGGACCTCCTCGTCCCGCACCCGATAGTCGACCTGCCCCGACACCTTCCTGTCCGGCTCAGCTTCGGCGGCAAGACGGAGCAGCTCGACCACCTGCCCGTCCGTTGTCTGGGAGAAGTCCCGGTACCACTCCCCGACCGCGTAGAAGGACTCGGGGACCTCGACGCAGAGCATCTCGTCACAGGCGTCGCGGAGGGCGGCGACTGCCGAACGTGAGGCGACGGGGACCGCAAGCACGACGCGGGCCGCCCCGAGTGCGTGCGCCACCAGGCAGGCGGCACGCAGCCGTGGACCCGGTCGCGACGCCGTCGTCGACGATGACGGCACACCGACCGTGCAGGTCGAGCCGTGGGTGTTCACCCCGGTACAGCCGAGCTCGCCGGTCGAGCTCGCCGCGCTCGCGCCGCTCGACTGCGTCGATGTCGATGGCGTCGACGGCGTCTCCCAGGACGTCGATGTTGAGGACTCGCACCCCACCCTCGCCGATGGCTCCCATGGCGAGCTCAGGCTGGAGGGGGACCCCGAGCTTCCTGACCACGATCACGTCGAGAGGGACCCCCAGGGCGGCCGCGACCTCGAAGGCGACCGGCACGCCACCCCTGGGTAAGCCGAGGACGACGACCTGGCGCCCCCGGATGCCGGCACCATCGACGGCCTGGGCGAGCCGACGACCGGCATCGCTGCGATCGAGGAACATCGTGATCACCTCCTCGGCGCCCCTTGCAGTCTCCCCCTTCACCGCGGTCCCGTGCAGGGCCGATCGTCCCATGGGAGCCCCGGTGAAAGGGGCCCGAGTTCGGCGTTAACGGGTAGTCGACTCCCCCGCGGCGAGCCACGGACGGACATCGTGAGTCCGAGAAATCGTCAGCGCTCTCCCTCGCCGACGACTGCGGCGAGGTCGACGAGGCGGCTCGAGTACCCCGTCTCGTTGTCGTACCAGCCGAGCACCTTTGCGAGGTTGCCGCTCGCCATGGTCAGCTTCGAGTCGAAGATGCACGAGGCCGAGGAGCCGACGATGTCGGTTGGACACGAGGTCATCCTCGGAGTACTCGAGCAAGCCCCGAGCGAGCCTCCCCCCTCTGGCCGCGACACGGTAGGCGTCGCAGATCTCGCCTAGCCGTGGTGTGTCGCGCAGAATGGCGACCAGGTCGGTGATCGAGCCGTCCGCCACCGGGACCCTAAGGAGAGCCCGTCGAGCCGCCCGGTGACCTCGGGCAGGGACCAGAGCGGTCGCCCGGGCGGCGCCCGTATTTGTCGGCACGATATTGATCGCCGCCGCCCCGTGACCTGTCGCGAGTCGTTGTGGACGGCGTCGACGAGAGGCTGATCGCCCGTGTAGGCGTGCACCGTCGTCATGAACCCCTGCTCCATGCCGAAGGCGTCATTGAGGACTTTCGCCAAGACGGCCAGGCAGTTCGTCGTGCACGACGCATTGGAGACGACGAAGTCGCGAGCCGGGTCGAAGGAGTCCTCGTTGACGCCGACGACGAACGTGGCGTCGACATCCTTGGCCGGAGCCGAAATGATTACCCGTCGCGCCCCTGCCTCGATGTGCGCAGCGGCCTTGACCCGACTGGTCAACCGGCCCGTGCTCCTCGATCACCACGTCGATTCCCAGCTCCCGCCAGGGCAGCTCCTCGGGATGTGGCTCCATAAGCAACCTGACCGGCGCCGAGCCGACCATCATTTTGTCGTGCTCGACGGAGATGGACACCGGGAACGGTCCGTGCACCGAATCCTTGGCCAGCAACCGGGCCAGTGCATCAGGGGCTCCCAGGTCGTTCACCGCCGCCACCTGGACGCCATAGGGAGAATGGACGGCGGCACGCATGAAGGCACGCCCGGTACGGCCGAACCCGTTGATCGCGACTCTGATGGCCATGTCGGAACCTCGTGGAAGAACAGAGACCTGACGGTCCCTTTCACCGATCGTCCCACCGACGACGGGGCCGCAGTAGTGCCAAAGGTCCCCGATCGGCCCCTCGTACGCGTTGGCCCTGCGGTGTTCCGCCAACGCCACCTCCGGCAACGCTCCACGGGACGGTCAACGAACCGCCGCGGAACCCAACCCACCCGTGCATGCGCTCGGTCAACATGGCCATGCAGGGCCGAGTTGTTCGGAGCTCACCGCAGGACCGGCTCAGCTGCCGGTCAACCAGGTGGCGGACCGCGTTTTCGAGCCGCCTCGCCGTGGTGGCCGTCCATTTCGGGCGGGGAGAACTTGGGCTCACCGGGAGGTTGCCCGACCCTCCACGTCATCGCCCCGGTCGACCAGGAGCGGCGGCGCACTCTGGGCAGTGCCAGGATGGTGCTCTCAGCACCGCGAGAAACGGGAGGATCTGACGTGGGAAGCCCCGAGCAGCTCAACGGGCATCAGCGGGACACGCTGGCGCAGGTCTTCCGGCATCCCACGAGCCACAACATCGAGTGGCATTCGATCCTCTCGCTGCTCAATTCCGTGGGCGCCGTGCAGGAGACGAACAAGGGCCACCTGGTGGTCACCGTGGACGGCGAGACGGAGACCTTCGAGCCGCGCCACAAGGACATCGACACCGAACAGCTGGCCAACCTGCGCCGGCTTCTCAAGAAGGTGGGCTACGGGCCCGAGGAGGTGCCGGCGTAGGGCAATTGGTCCCCATCTGGGGTCCGTTGGGCCGCGTCGTGACCAAATGCCCTGTCGGGAGCGCCCGATCAGGAGTCACATAGGCCCATGGCGCACTACGACGTACTCAGCGTGGGCGATGCAGCAACCGATGTATTCATCCGCCTGTCCGACGCCCACATCACCATCCGGGAGGACGACGGCGGGCACTGCATGGATCTGCCTTTCGGCGGCAAGGTCCCCTTCGAGTACGCGCTCACGGTCGAGGCGGGCGGGAACGCGGCGAACGCCGCCGTGGGCTTCTCGCGCCTCGGCCTCTCGACCGCCATCGCGGCCCATGCGGGGAGCGACGACATCGGCCGGACCATGCAGAAGGCGCTCGCGGACGAGGGCGTCGACACGCACCTCGTCCGATTGGACCCCCGCCAGCCGAGCAATCGCAACTTCGTGCTGTGGTTCGGACAGGACCGCACGATCCTGGTCCGACACGAGCTCTACGACTACCACTGGCCCCACCTGAGCCCCCGCGAGGTCCCGGGCTGGCTCTACCTCAGCTCCGTCGGCTCCGACGCCGCCGAGTACTACGACCAGATCGTCGCCTGGCTCAGGGCGGAACCCTCGGTCCGTTTCGCGTTCCAACCGGGGACCTTCCAGATCGCCCAGGGCACCGAGGCGATGCGGGGCCTCTACGACCGGGCGGACGTGTTGGTCTGCAACCGGGAGGAGGCGGTCGAGATCGGAGGCGGGGCCCACGGCCGGGTGGACAGCCTCCTGGAGCATCTGCACCTCCTCGGGCCACGCATCGTGGTCGTCACGGACGGCCCCGATGGGGCGTACGCCTCGGACGGGTCGCGGCGCTACCGCGTGCCCGCCTACCCTGATCCCGCCCCACCCAAGGAGCGGACCGGAGCGGGGGATGCGTTCGCGTCGGCCCTCGTCGCCGCGCTCGTCAAGGGCTTCCCCCTGGAAGTGGCGTTGTCCTGGGCCCCGGTCAACGCCTCCAGCGTGGTGCAGGAGGTCGGCTCGCAGGGCGGGCTGCTCGGCGAGCGCGAGCTGCTCAAGTACCTCGAGGACGCCCCGGAGACGTACGCCGTCACGACCTGGTGACGGCGTGCTCGCCCTGAGGGGTGCGCCCCGGCGGTTGTGGCGGGAGACTGACGCCGTGAGGAGACCCACATGACGCAGGCCCCGGTCCTGGCGGCAGACGTCGGCGGCACGCAGATGCGCGCGGCGATCGTGGACCCGGCGGGGAAGGTGCTCCTGCGGGCGACCGCCCCGACACCCGCGGACAGCGACGTACCCGCGGCGCTGATCGACCTCGTCTGCACGGTGGGCGCCGAGCACGGCCACGGTGCGGCGTCCCACGCCGTCGTCGGCCTGCCCGGCGCGGTCGATTACGAGGCGGGGCGGCTCCTCTGGGCGCCCCACCTGCCTGAGCGCTGGCCCGATCTCCTCTCGCGGGACGAGCTGTCGGCCCAGCTCGGCATGCCGGCCCATGTCGCCAACGACGCCGACATGGCGGCCGTGGGCGAGGCCGCGTTCGGCGCCGGCGCCGACGCCACCGACGTCGCCTTCCTCACGATCTCGACCGGCATCGGGGCGGGCGTGGTCCACGGCGGACGACTCGTGCGGGGCCGGCGATCGCTCGCCGAGGTCGGCCACACGGTCATCGACTGGCGCGCCTGGCTGGAAGGGGTGCCCAGCACGCTCGAGGAGCTGGGCTCGGGCAGTGGCGTGGCGCGGCTCGCACAGGAGGCCGGGCTCGGGACCCTCGACGCCCGTGCCGTCGAGTCGGCGGCAGCGACCGGCGACGCCAGAGCGATCGCCATCTGGCAGGGCGCCATCGCCGCCTGCGCTACCGGGGTGTCCAACCTCGTGATGTCCTTCTACCCGAGCACCGTGGTCATCGGCGGCGGCCTCGGGCGGCGGCCGTCGTTCTTCGAAGCGGTCCGTGAGCTCGTGCTGAACCGGCCCGAACACCACCCAAACGACCTGCGCATCGTCACGGCGGCCCTGGGCGACGACGCTGGGCTGGCGGGAGCGGCGGGCTGGACCGCCGCCACGGCCGGCTCGGGCTGAGGGTCCGCGGGCGACCCGCCTGCGCCCATTTCTCAGATCTCGCTCAGCAAAGGGACCTTCTGCTCTGTAAGGTTCTCGAAGTTGCAACAAAACTGCAATAGACCTACCCCCACCGGGGTAGGAAACCGAGAGGGCCCGCTTGATCGGGGGGGCCAGAGCAAAGGAGCCAATGTGCGTTTCAGGAGGGCAGGCATGTTCGGGGGTATCTCCCTCGCCTTGTCGGCGATGCTGGTCGGTGCGGTAGCGGGCGAGGCCTCGGCCTCCCTGCGGGTTACCACTCCGTCCAACGTCACGACGAGTTCGTTCAACAACAGCTTCACGTTCATGAAGCAGTTCAAGCCGCTGGCTGCGGCGGGGCACGGCAAGGTGGCGGCGATCCTGCCCGACACGGTCAGCTCGACGCGCTACGTCGAGTTCGACCAGCCGGACATCACCAAGGCCCTGCAGACGGCCGGCGTGAGCTCGTCGAACTACGTCGTGCAGAACGCCCTCGGGAGTGACGCCACCCAGCTGACCGACGCCCAGACCGACATCGCCAACGGCGCCACGGTCCTGCTGGTCGACCCCCTCGACTCGGGTGTCGGTGCCCAAATTGAGAGCTACGCCAAGACGCGCGGCGTCAAGGTCATCGACTACGACCGCCTCACGCTGGGTGGCAGCCGTGCCTACTACGTCAGCTTCAACAACGTGACGGTCGGCAAGCTCCAGGGCGCGGGCCTCGTGAGCTGCGTCAAGGCGTGGCACGTCTCCAAGCCGCAGGTCGTCGTCATGCACGGCGCGGTGACGGACAACAACGCCACCCTGTTCGCACAGGGCTCCGACTCGGTGATCAACCCGCTGTTCAAGGCCAAGAAGTGGACCGCCGTGGCGCACACGGCCGGGTCGTGGGACGCGCCGACGTCCGAGACCGAGTTCCAGGCCGTGTACACGGCACACCCGAGCACCAATGCGGCGTTGATCCCCAACGACGCGAACGCGGCTGCGGTCATCACGTACCTGCAGTCCCTGCATGTCAAGCCCAAGACCTTCCCGACCACGGGACAGGACGCGCAGCTGACGGGCCTGCAGAACGTGCTCGCCGGCTACCAGTGCGGCACCGTGTACAAGCCGATCTACCTCGAAGCCCAGGCTGCGGTGGCACTCGCCCTCTACCTGCGGGCCGGCAAGACGCCGCCCAAGGGACTGGCCAACGGCAAGACCCAGGACACCACGGCGAACGTGAGCGTCCCCTCGGTCCTCGAGACGCCGAAGTGGGTCACCACGAAGAACATGAACTCCACGGTGGTCAAGGACAACTTCGTGCCGGCGGCGCAGCTCTGCGCCGGCGCGTACGCCGCCGACTGCACCGCGGCAGGCATCACGCCGTAGTCATCATTGGATCGCCGTGCCCAGCTGGGTAATGTCGATCCCATAGAAGTACTTCCCGACCGACCCCCCCGTCACGGGACGGGGGGGTCGGTCATGGGAGGTCAATGCTCGACGGGTGCAGCGTGACAGGGGGTACCGACAGTGGCTGAGGGCGCACCGCTGCTCGAACTGCGGGGTGTGAGCAAGGTCTTCGGGGCCGTCCGGGCCCTCAACGGCGTCAACTTCACGGTTCCGCCCGGCAAGGTCACGGCACTGGCCGGTGACAATGGTGCCGGCAAGTCCGTCACCATCAAGACGATCTCCGGCCTGTGGGAGCCATCCGAAGGAGAGATCTACTGGGAGGGCGAACGCGTGCGCTTCCACTCTCCCAACGACGCCGAATCGGTAGGGATCACCACGATCTACCAGGACCTGGCGTTGTGCGACAACCTCGACATCGTGCAGAACATGTTCCTCGGACACGAGAGGCGGCGTTTCGGGCTGCTCGACGAATCGACCATGGAGCTGGCGGCGCGCCAGACGCTGGCGGATCTCCACGTCACGACCATCCGCTCCATCCGCCAACCGGTCGCATCGCTGTCCGGTGGCCAGCGCCAGTCCGTCGCCGTGGCCAAGGCCGTCATGCAGGCCGCCAAGCTCGTGATCATGGACGAGCCGACCGCGGCCCTCGGCGTGGCGCAGACGAAGCAGGTGCTCGATTTGATCACCCGTCTGTCGGGCCAAGGCACTGCGGTCATCCTCGTCTCGCACAACCTCAACGACGTGTTCGAGGTGGCCGACCAGATCTCCATCCTGTATCTGGGCCAGATGGTGGCGTCGGGCCCCGCCAAGGAGTTCGACCGCCAGGTCATCGTGGACTACATGACGACGGGGCAGTCGTCCCGAACCGAAGCCGCAGGGTGACGCACTCATGACCGAGACGGCCAGCACCCCCGAGAGCGCCATCGCACCCGACGACCTGGTCGTCCTGGCGCCGGACGTCCTCGCGGATTCCCTCCCCGACTACCTGCGGGCGTGGTGGAAGCGAATCCGCGGTGGCGAGAGCGGCGCGCTGCCCATCATCATCGGGCTCCTCGTCATCAGCATCTTCTTCACGGTGAAGTCGAGCGCCTTCTTGACCTCGACCAACATCGTCAACCTCTTCGTCCAGTCGACCTTCATCATTCTGCTGGGAATGGCCGAGCTGTACGCCCTGATCCTCAGTGAGATCGACCTCTCGGTCGGATTCGTCGGTGCCGTCGGAGCATCCATCGCCATGGCCCTGATCAGTGCGCCGCAGAACTGGGTCTGGTGGGCCGGGCTGATCGTGGGCATGGCGGCGTGTTTCCTGATCGGCGCCTTCCAGGGCACCATCATCACCCGGCTGCGAATCCCGTCGTTCGTGGTGACCCTCGCCGGGCTCCTCGGTTGGCAAGGGGTCCTGATCTTCGTCTTCGACAAGGACAAGGGTGCCGTCGGCGGTGTGATCACGGTCTCCAACAACATCGTCGACGACCTCGTCAGTGGCACCATGACACCGGCGGCGGGGTGGATCCTCCTCGTGGTCCTCGTCGTCCTCTACGCCATCATCACGGTCGTCCGCACCTCGCGGCGCCGCGCCCAGGGCCTCACCACGCCACCGCTCAGCATCACGCTCCTCACGCTCGGCGCGGTCGCGGTCGCCGGCGCCGTGCTGGTCTTCATCTGCAACCGCAACAGGGGCATCGCAGCCGCCCCGGTCACCGGGGTTCCGTGGGTCATCCCGTTCGTGCTGGTCGTACTGGTGGCCCAGTCGTTCCTGCTCGCCCGTACGCGGCTCGGCCGGTACATGTACGCCATCGGCGCCAGCCCCGAGGCGGCGCGCCGAGCCGGCATCCACGTGGCTCGGATCCGGACCATCGCGTTCGCGCTGTGCAGCCTCACCGCCGGTTTGGCGGCGGTCGTCTACGCATCCCGCCTCGGCTCCATCACCATCGGTTTCGACGGCGGGACGTACGTGCTCTACGCGGTCGCCGCCGCCGTCATCGGCGGGGCCAGCCTCTTCGGCGGCTACGGCAAGCCCATCCACCCGCTCCTCGGCGGACTCGTGATCGCGACCCTGAACAACGGGCTCGCCCTGCTGAACATCACCACCGCCGGAACAGACGTCGCCACCGCCCTCGTCCTCCTCGTCGCGGTGGCCGTCGACGCCACCCTCCGGCGCCGTGGTCGCCCGGGCGCGGGGGGCTGAGGCCGCGACCGCTCAACGCGCGGACACCGCCTCGCGGCGGGCCAGGGGGACGCGGCTCACTGTCGGGGCGGCGCTCGCACTGATCGTTCTCGTGGGGGGCGCACCTTCGCTGGAAGCGTCGACGACGACGACCGAGGTGACGACGACGACCGTCCCGCCCACGGGCGCGTCGACGCCATCCTGGACCGTGTACCACGGCGACCCGCAGGGAACAGGCGTCGCCACAGGGATAACCGCGATCCACCTCTCTCCGAGGGCATGGACCTCCCCCGCCCTGGACGGACAGCTCTACGGCCAGCCGCTCGTCTCGGGCGGGCGCGTCTTCGTCGCGACCGAGAACGACACCGTCTATGCCCTCTCGGCCACGACCGGAGCGGTCGTATGGTCGAACCACGTCGGGACGCCCGTTCCCGCCGGGTCGCTTCCCTGCGGGAACATCTCCCCGAGCGTCGGCATCACGGGCACGCCGGTGATCGACGAGTCGCGCGGTGAGCTCTTCGTCGTGGCCGATCACTTGGCCAACGGCAAGCCGGCGCACGAGCTGCTCGGGCTCGACACGGCGACGGGGAAGACCGAGTTGAGGCAGGACGTGGACCCCTCCGGTGCCGATCCCGCCGCTCTCCTGCAGCGCACCGGCTTGAACCTCGACGCCGGCCGCGTCGTCTTCGGCTTCGGGGGCAACTACGGCGACTGCGGGTCCTATCACGGCTGGGTGATCGGGGTGCCCGAGGCCGGCGGCTCTTCAGTCGCCTTCCAGGTGGACTCGGGACCCGGGGAGAGGCAGGGCGCCATTTGGATGGGAGGCGCGGCCCCCGTGGTTGACGCGAGCGGCAACGTCTGGGTCACCGCCGGCAACGGATCGGTGACCTCGTCGTCTCATGCCTACGACCACAGCGACTCGGTGCTCGAGCTCTCACCTTCGTTGACCCTGCTGCAATACTTCGCCCCCTCCACGTGGGCCAGCGACAACGCCGGCGACCGCGACTTGTCCATGGCCCCGGCCTTGCTCGGCGACGGGCAGGTGGTGGTCGCCGGGAAGTTGAGGACCGCCTACCTGCTCGACGGCTCGAGTCTCGGCGGCATCGGTGGCGACCAGGCGTCTGTGCCCAGGGCCTGCGGCGACAACATCGACGGGGGCTCCGCCGTCGTGGGCGAGGTCGTCTACCTGCCCTGCCTCAGCGGCACCGTTGCCGTGCGGGCGTCGGCGTCGCCCCCGGCCCTCACGGTGCTGTGGAGCTCCCCGCTGGGAGGTGGGCCGCCCATCCTGGCTGCCGGTCGGGTGTGGACGATGAGCGGAGACGGGGTGCTCTACGCCCTCGACCCCTCGACCGGCGCGGCGCGGGACATGTCGTCGTCGGCGCGCCGGCGAACCACTTCCCGACGCCGTCGGTCGGCGCCGGTCTCCTCCTGGCCGCCTCGGCGAACCGTGTCGTGGCCTTCTCGACATCATCCGCCGCCTCGACGAACTCCACCACGACCACGGCTGCCACCACCACGACGATCGCTCACGCGACTACGACGGCCCCCACCACGACCACCACCGCGCCGCGAGGAGGCGGCGGCTCGGACGCCTGGGTGGCGGCCGTCGCCGTCCTCGGTGGACTGGTCCTCGTTGGCGCGCTGACCTGGCTTGTGGTGCGCCGTCGACGTCAGTGAACGGAGAGCAGCACCTCGAGGACGGTGCCGACTCCGGCAAGGAGCAGCGAGACGGAGAGGATGACGGCGATCACCTTGATCAGCGGCCGGTGCATCGGCTCCCAGTCGCCGACGTCGGCGAACTGGTCGAGCTCGAGCTCGTCACTTTCCGCCCACGCCGGCTCGAGCGGGGGGCGATCGTCCAGCGGCCGTGGCTCGCGGGTGGCCATGTAGCCGATGAACGGCGCCAGACCCTCGGGAAAATGAGGCTGCGGCGGTCCGGGAAGATGGCCTTGCATCGCAAGCCACGTTAGCCCTGCACAACCCCGCACGAGCGGGCGCAACGTCTACCCTCTGGCCATGGACGAGACCCAGAGGATCGGCTTCACCGCCGCCGAGTCGACACCCCGATTCCCCCACGATCCCAAGCCTCCGGCCGGCGCGCCGAATGTCGTGGTGGTGGTGCTCGACGACACCGGCTTCGGCCACCTCGGCGCGTTCGGCTCCGACATCGGGACCCCGCACATGGACTCGCTGGCAACCGGAGGTGCGCCCTTCAACCGCTACCACGTGACATCGCTTGTGCTCCCCGACCAGGGCGTCCTTCTTCACCGGCCGCAACCATCACGCCGTCGGCATGGGGTTCCTGGCCGACATCCCGCTCGGCTTTCCCGGCTACCACGCGCGCCTCCCCCGGACCGCTGCCCCGCTGCCCCGCTTGTTGCGCGATGCGGGGTACTCGACGCTGGCCGTGGGGAAGTGGCACCTCACCCCGCGCTGGCAGCGGTCAGCCGCCGGGCCCTTCGACTCCTGGCCCCTCGGCCTGGGCTTCGAGCGCTACTACGGCTTCCTCCAGGGCGACACGAACCATTGGGCCCCGAACCTCGTGTGCGACAACCATTACATCGACGCGCCGCGCCGGCCCGAGGAGGGCTACCACCTCAGCGAGGACCTGGCCGACCAGGCCGTGCGCATGGTCCAGGACCAGCAACAGGGCGCTCCGGGCAAACCCTTCTTCCTGTACTTCGCGCTCGGGGCGATGCACTCCCCGCACCATGTCGCGGCGGAGTGGGTGGACCCCTACCGCGGCCTGTTCGACAAGGGATGGGACACCTGGCGCCAGGAGGTGTTCGCCCGCCAGGTGTCCTCGGGCATGGTGCCGGAGGGGACGGAGCTCACGGCCCGGCCGGAGTGGGTGCAGGCCTGGAGCGAGCTCTCGGCCGACGAGCGGCGGCTGCTCGCTCGCCAGCAGGAGGTCTTCGCCGGGTTCCTCACCCACACCGACGCCCAGATCGGGCGGGTGCTCACCTCCCTCGAGAGCCTCGGCGTGATGGAGAACACGATGGTCATGGTGTTCTCGGACAACGGCGCCAGCGCCGAGGGCGGCAAGTACGGCAGCGCGAACGAGCACCGGTTCACCGCGCACCTGCGCGAGTCGCCGGAGGAGCTGCTCACCCACTACGACGACTGGGGCGGGTTCAGCACCTACAACCACTACTCGTGGGCCTGGGCGTGGGCGGGCAACACGCCGCACAAGCTCTGGAAGCGCTACACCTGGCTGGGCGGGACCCGCACGCCGCTCATTGTGCACTGGGGAGGGCGTATTGCACGCCCGGGTGCCGTACGGACGCAGTTCGCGCACGCCGTCGACCTGATGCCCACGATCATGGCCGCCGCCGGGCTCGACGTGCCCGACGAGGTGGACGGCGTCGCCCAGCAGGACCTCGACGGGGTCAGCCTGCTGTCCGCGCTGGAGGACCCCGAAGCGCCAGAGCAACACCACACCCAGTACTTCGAGATGATGGGGTCGCGCTCCATCTACCACGAGGGGTGGAAGGCCACGACCGACCACATCAGCACGGGGGTCCTCGACGAGGAAGAGCTCGCCGTCGGGAGCCGCGACTTCGCCCAGGACCGCTGGGAGCTCTTCGACCTCTCGACGGACTTCTCCGAGGCGAACGATCGCGCCGGCGACGAGCGCGAACGACTGCGCGAGATGGCCGACCTGTGGGACGCCGAGGCGGTCCGGAACAACGTCCTGCCGATCTCCGACGGCCTCGTAGACCGCTTCGCCGGCTTCATCCCCCCGGCCTGGCCGGCCGGCTCCTCCCGCGTCTTCCGGCCCGGAGGCGGGCCGGTCGCCGACGAGTCCGTGCCCCTGCTGTGGGGCGGCTTTCACATGATCGCCGCGGTCGACTCGGGTCCCGGGGCGGACGAGGGCGTGATCTTCGCCCTCGGAGACTGGTTCGGAGGCTTCGCCCTCTACGTCGTGGGTGGCGTGCCGCACTTCACCTTCGCTCGGGCCGCGGACGCGCTCGAGCTCGCGGCCCCGTCGGCGTTGAGCCCGGGGCGCCACCAGATCGGTGTCTTCTACGAGGTGGGCCGCGACGATGTGCCGGGCCGGATGCTCCTGCAGATCGACGGATCCGCGGCCGACCGGACGAGCGTCGAAGGGACGCTGCCCATGGCGGTGCAACACGGCGGCGCCGGCCTGCGGCTCGGACACGACACCGGCTTCCCGGTGTCCGCCCGCTACACGCCACCCGCCCCCTACACGGGGACCATCCACGAATTGCGGGTCGACGCACCGGGGTCGCTGCCGGGGACGTTGGCCGGCGAGGTGGGGGCCGCCCTCCACGCTGACTAGGTGTTCGGGCAGAACACCTAGGGCGCCTTCAGGGCTCTCGGCCCACCGCCATCGCGGCATGCGCCAGGTGCTCACGGGTGTGCCGGGCCGCGACCGCCGCCAGGTCCGCTGCCGGCAGCGCCGCCCCGCCCGCCGGGCCGAACGGCGCCGTGCGGTCGAGCTCTTGGTCGCTCAGCGCGCGCAGCACCGCCTCGAGGCGGCCGCCGTTGAGCTCCAGCAGGGTGACCGTCTCGGCCTGCCCGACGGCCTCCTCCCGCACCGCGTGGGCAGCATTGCCGCGGTCGATCTCGGCCGCCGTCTCCGTGACGCCCTCACCCGTGGCCATCCCGCGCACCCAGCGCGCGCCGTGCGCATGGCCCTCGGCGATGTGGTGGAGCACGACGCCGACCGTCCAGCCCTCTCCGGGCACGGTCAGCGCCCATTCGTCCTCCGAGCACGAGCGGGCGAACCGCAGCGCAGGGGCGTTGGCGGCGGCGAAATCGTCCGCCAGCGCGGCGGCACGCTCACTCGCCATGTGCCACCCCCGCCCGAGCGCTGAGATCTTCGATCCGCCACGATCCCGGCGGTGCACCCTCCAGTGCGGCGCGCAGCGCGAGCCGCTCCAGCAACGCGTTCACCGGGGTCGGCACGCCGTGGAGAGCGCCGACCAGCACGATCTCGCCGTTGAGGAACTCCGCCTCGATCGATCCGGACCCCCGGGCGAGACTCTGCCAGCTCGATCCGCCCTGCCACTCCCCCGACGCCGTCGGCGACAGCTGCAGCGCGTCGCCCCGCCGCTCGCGGTCCTCCTGCGAGCTCGCGACGTCGATGCCCGCCGCAGCCAGCGCTTCGGTGCCCTCGCGTTGGGCCTCCTTCGCCAACGGGCTGAACCTGCCTTCAGGGCCGCAGAGGGCTTCGACCGCGTTGGCCAGGTTCATCAGCAACTTGCGGTACTTCCAGCGCATGATGTCCGCCCGGGCGACCGACTCGAACGTCGTGGTGGCGATCGCCTCCGCCAGGGCCAGCCCCGCATCGTCGATGCCCGACGGGAAGCGGCCCACGTCGAGCAGTCCCGACACCGGCGCGGAGTGCACCTGGACGACGCCGGGGCGGAGCTGGGACGCCGGGCACATGACGCACATCGCGTACGTGTTCAGGAAGTGGCGCAGGACGCGGCGCTCGTTCTCCACCCCGTTCTGCATGCAGACCACGGGGGTGGACGGCGGCGCCACGCTCAGCTGCGAGAGCGCAGCGTCGGTGTGCTGTCCCTTCACGGCAAGGAGCACGATCGTGTCGCCCTCGGCATCCCACGCCACCTCGGAGGGGTCGGCCACCGCGGGGATGGGCAACGTCACCGTCTCGTCGGGCGACTCGAGGACGAGGCCCGCGCGGAGAGCCCGGCCGTGTTCGCCACGAGCCACCAAGGTGACGTCGAAGCCCTTCTGGAAAAGGCGGGCGCCGACGGCGCCCCCGATGGCGCCGGCCCCGACGACGACGAAGCGCATGAGCAGCACTCTGCCACGTGCCAAGCTCTCTCCGTGGCTTCCTCGAATCCGGTCGAGCGCGCCGCCGGCCTGGGCAGCGCCGTCGCCGGCGTCCCCCTGCGCCTGGTCGGCGGACTGGCAGCCCCGGCCCGGGGGGACATGGCCCGCTCCGTGCGGCGGGCGATCGGGATCAGGGAGCAGCCGCCCAGCATCTCCACCGACCCCCAGGAGTCCTACCTGCCGCCCGACGGCATGGCCCGGCTCGTCCACGCCGACCTCCCGTCCATGCTCATCGGAGGGGTCAGCGCGTTGCTCCTCCAGATGCTGCACCCACTGGCCATGGCCGGCGTCGCGGAGCACTCCAACTACACGGAGGATCCGCTGGGCCGTCTCAGCAGGACGGCGGCCTTCGTCGCCGCCACCACCTTCGGCACCATCGAACAGGCGGAGGCGGCCATCGCCCAGGTGGACCGGGTGCACCGCCGGGTGAAGGGGACGGCTCCCGACGGCCGGCCCTACTCGGCGGCCGACCCCGAGCTGGTGACGTTCATCCACGTGGCCGAGGTGTCGAGCTTCCTGGCCTCGTCCCAGCGCTACGGTCCCCGACCGCTCCGGCCCGAGGAGTGTGACCGCTACTACGACGAGGTCGCCCCGGTGGCGCTGGCCCTCGGCGCGGACTGGGCTCCGCGCTCGGTCGACGAGGTGGAGAGCTACCTGCTGCGGGTCCGACCCGAGCTCCACGCTGGCCCGCAGGCTCGGGCGGCGCGCGACTGGCTGGTGCGCGGCGTGGCCCGACGACCCGCCGAACGGGCCGTCTACACCTTGGTGCTGGGCGCCGCCATCGGCACCCTGCCCGGCTGGGCCCGCCGCAAGCTCGGGCTGTCGCTCGCCGGTCCGCTCGACCTGCTCATCGACACCGCTGCTGTGGCACCGCTCACCCGAGGGCTCTCCGCCGCGGTGCGCTGGGTGGTGACCCCGCCCCACTGAGCGACTCTCACATCGCGATCGTCAGTCCGCCGTCCACCGCGACCACCTGTCCCGTCACGTACGTGGCGCGGGCCAACGAGAGGATCACCTCGGCCACGTCCTCGGGCTGTCCCGAACGCCGCAGCGGCGCGACCTGCCGGACGACCTCGCGCACGACGTCCCAATCCTCGGTCCAGGGCGTGTCGACCAGCCCGGGTGCCACGGCGTTGACCCGCACCTCGGGCCCGACGACCTTGGCCAGGAGCACGGTCATGTGGTTCAGCGCCGCCTTGCTCGCTGCATAGGGGATGGAGGAGCCAGTGGGCCGCAGGCCGGCGATCGAGGCGACGTTGACCACCGAGCCGTGCGACTCGCGCAGTGCGGGGAGCGCGGCCACGGACATGGCCCAGGTCCCGAAGACGTTGACCTCGAAGATGCGCCGCCAGACGTCGACGGAGGCCGCCCCGACGTCGTGGTGCGGGATCACCGCGGTGGTCCCCGCGTTGTTCACCAGCGTGTCGAGGCGCCCCCAGCGTTCCAGGGCGGCACCCACCAGGCGCTCCGGGACCCCGTCCTCTGTGATGTCACCCTGTACGTAGAGCGCGTCGGGCAGCTCGGCGGCAACCGCCTCGCCCTCGGTGACCGAGCGCGACGAGTTGACGAGCACCGCGGCCCCGGCGGCGGCGAACGCGCGGGCCGTGGCCGCACCGATCCCGCTCGAGGAGCCGGTGACGGCGGCGACCTGGCCGGCGAGGGGCGCGTCGCTCATGGGCGTGCGGTCACCGGGGGGTGATCCCCCAGCGGGCCGTCCACTCCTGGCCGGGTTGGAGGTCGACGACGTCCTTGCCGGTGCGCAGGGCATTGGGCGGGCACGTCATCGGCTCTATGGCGACGGCGTGGCGGCGGCGCTGCACCTCTGGCAGCGTGTCCCCCGTGTACACCATCAGGTAGGGGAAGCCGCCGTCCACCCACAGCGTGGCCCCCGTCGCCCCTCCTGGCGCATCGAGACTGGCCCGGGCCCTGCCGTCGGCGTCCCTCGCCAAGGTTGTGAAGGCCGTGTCGAGCACGGCGGGGCCCACGAAGCGCGACGTGCTGAAGTCGCGGTCGGTTCCCTCGACAGGGGTCAGCGCCCCGGTGGGCAGCCCCCGGTCGTCGAGGTCGAGGGTGTGGCTCGCCGGGAGGTGCAGGATCGCACCGTCGACGGTCTCGGGCCCCGCGGTGAGGTACGGATGGAAGCCCAGGCCGAAGGGAATCGGGCCCTCGTCGAGCGACTGGGCCCTGGTCGTGACCGTGAGCCCGTCCCGGCCTACGTGGTACTCGAGCTCCAGCAGGAGCGAGAACGGGTAGCCGGGCGAGGGGTGGAGCTGCAGGCGCAGCGAGAGCTGGTTCTGGTGCCGCGTCTGGAGCGTCCATGGCTGCCAGCGCACGAGCCCGTGGATGGCGTTGCGGCGCTCCGGCTCGTCGAGGGCGGCCTGGGCGCGCACCCCGTTGAACTCGTAGCGGCCGTCGGCCAGGCGGTTGGGCCAGGGGGCGAGCACCTGGCCCCGGCCCGAGTGGGACCACTCGTCGGGCCCGAATCCGTCGATGACGGGGCTCTCACCGACGGTGTAGGTGCGCAGCGTGGCACCCACCTCGCAGACGATGACCTCCTGGCGGCCATGCCCGATGCGCCACTGCTGGCCCGTGGGCGAGGCGACGGAGATCCTGGGCGTTCGGGCCGGCATTGCGAGTGAATTGAAGCAGACCAAGGGCTCCGCATGGGTGAGGGCCAGTCCGGGGGCCGGTGAAGACCCGGTGTCCACGGCCCGAACTCCCGGTGACGGGCCCCGTGGCTCCCCGACGGCGACCGATAGGGTGGGTGCACGTGAGGATTCTCGTCACCAACGACGACGGGGTGGAAGCACCCGGGCTGGCTGCACTGACGAGGGCGCTGGTCGCCTGGGCCGAGGCGAGCGGCACCGACGGGCCCGGTCCCCAGCACGAGATCATCGTCGTCGCGCCGAGCTCGAACTACAGCGGCGCCAGCGCCGCGGTCGGCTCCGTCTCGGACCGGACGACGATCACCTACCAGCGCGCCATCGTCGAAGGGGCCGAGGAGGTGGAGGCCTACGGTCTCGACGCCTCCCCCGCGCTCTCGGTGATCGCCGGTGCGCTCGGCGCGGTCGGGCCCAAGCCCGATCTCGTGCTCTCGGGGATCAACCACGGCGTGAACGTCGGGCGCTCGGTGCTCCATTCGGGGACGGTCGGTGCCGCGCTGACGGCCAGCCAGCTGGGGATCAGCGCGCTGGCGGTTTCCCTGCGCGTCGGGGCGGACCCCGATCCGTGGGAGTCGGCGGCGGACCTCGCCGTTGCGCTCGTGCCCATGCTCGCGGCGGCGCCGGCGCGGACGGTCCTGAACCTGAACGTGCCCCACCTGCCGCCAGCCGAGATCCGCGGCGTGCGGTGGGCGCGGGTGAGCGGGGCGGGGCTGATCAAGGCCGCCCGCGGCTCGGGGTCATGGGAGGTCCCGAACCGCGAGGAGATCGAGGGTCCCGCCGCAGTGGAGGCGGCGCGGGCGGTCATGGAGGGCGAGCCCGAGGAGAAGGGTCACATCGTCCTGACCGTGGGGTCCCCCTTCCCGCACTCGGGCGACCTCGGCTTGGCCGATGCCGGGGCCGAGGACGCCACCGTCGTCGCCCAGGGCTACGCCGCCCTCACCGCGCTCCGCGGCCCGCGGGCCGAGGAGGACGCGGAGCTGCTGGCCTTGCTCGATGGCGAGCTCGGCCCGGCGCTCTCGGGTTTTACCTTCACGGGCTGACCCCGGGGCCGGAGCCGCCGCCTCTGAATCCGCCGGGACTCTTCCTCCACACTCTAAATTTCCTGGTTTAGAGTTCCGGAAATCGCGGCGGCCGCCGCCACCGAGCGGAGCTCCCCCCTCGCCTCGGCACGCGCCGCTGATCACTCGTCCTCTCGGGGCGGACGGCGTCCCCTCTTGGTCTGAGCCCGACGGCGCTTGGCCTCCACCCGGCGCATCTGGGAGCCCTTCGTGGGGCGCGTCGGCGTCCGGGGCGTCGGCACCCGCAGCCCCTCGCTGAGTTTGGAGGCCAGCCGCTCCAGCGCGAGCTGGCGGTTGCGTGCCTGTGAACGCGACTCCGAGGCGCTCGCCCGCACGACGGGGCCCAGGCGTTCGAGGAGGCGGCTGCGCTGGCGCGGGCCCAGCGTCGGCGACGCCGCGACGTCGAAGAGCACCTCCACCCGGCTGAGGGTGCGATTGGCGTGCTGCCCACCGGGACCGCCGGAAGTCGTGGCACGCCAGGAGATCTCCGACAGCGGCAGGTCCAGTCCCCGGCGCACGTGCAGCGTCTCCTCGGCAGCCACACGATGAGCGTAGAAGGACCCGGTACGCTCCGGGGCCATGGACTACCGCCACCTTGGTCACTCAGGCATGACCGTGTCCGCGCTCGCGTACGGAAACTGGATCACGCACGGCAGCCAGATCGAGGAGGACGCGGCCAAAGCCTGCGTGCGAGCGGCGCTCGACGCCGGGATCACCACCTTCGACACCGCCGACGTCTACGCGATGGGCCAGGCCGAGACCGTGCTGGGCCGGGCGCTGAAGGGCGTGGCACGTGACTCCATCGAGATCTTCACCAAGGTCTACTGGCCGACCGGGCCCAACCCCAACAACCGCGGCCTGTCGCGCAAGCACATCGTGGAGTCGCTCCACGCGTCGCTCGAGCGGCTGCAGACCGATCACGTCGACCTGCTCCAGGCCCATCGGTTCGACTTCGAGGCACCGGTCGAGGAGACGATGCGGGCCTTCGACGACCTCGTGCGCCAGGGCAAGGTGCACTATGTGGGCGTCTCGGAGTGGACGGCGGACCAGATCGCCGAGGCGCTGCGCATCGCGGACGACATGGGCTTCGACCGCCTCGTCTCCAACCAGCCCCAGTACTCGCTCATCTGGAGGGTGATCGAGGCAGAAGTGGTGCCGCTGTGCCAGAGCGGAGGGCGTCGGGCAGATCGTGTGGTCGCCGCTGGCCCAGGGTGTCCTGACGGGGAAGTACCTCCCCGGCGCAGAGACGCCAGCGGGCTCGCGAGCGAAGGGCCCCGAGGGCGGGGAGATGAGCTGGCTGCTGCGCGACGAGGTGCTGGAACCGGTCCAGGCCTACGCGGCGCTGTGCCGCGAGGCGGGTTACACGCCGGCGTCGGTGGCGCTGGCGTGGGTGCTGGAGAACCAGAACGTGAGCAGCGCCATCGTCGGAGCCAGCCGTCCCGAACAGATCGCCGAGAACGTCAAGGCGCTCGACGTCGTGCTCGAGCCCGACTTCGTCGAGGCCATTGAGAAGGTGTTGGAGCCGACCACGCTGTTCGACCCCGGCTTCACCTTCAGCCCCCCGACCCGGGCTGACGCCGACTGAGCAACGAGTCGGTCAGGCCGAGGCGTCGAAACGCGAGGTGAACGAGCGCACCTCGAAGGTCGAGTGCGTGCGCTGCTCCTCGAAGACACGGGTATACCCCGTGTGTGCGATCTTCCAGCCGTCTTCCCCCAGCACGTAGCGGTCGGCGTAGAAGGCGGTGCCGTCAATCTCCAGGTCGGCCGCTGCGATGATCACGCGGTCCTGCAGGTACCAGGTGCCGTCGGCGGTCGACTCCGATGTGAAGGTGATCTCGGGGTGGTGACCGTGGTGCTCGGTGACGATGCCGACGTCGCCCAGGACGGCCTGCAGCCACGACACGATGGCGGACCGGCCCTCGAGCACGGTCCTGCCGTCCTCGTAGGACGCCGTGACATCCTCGGTCAAGAGCGCACCGAGGTCGTCGAATTGCTTGAGGTCGAGCGTGCGGAAGTACGCGTACTTGAGGCGTCGTATGGCCTCGAGCTCTGCCGGCGCGTCCATGTGCGCTCTCCTCTCCGTTCCGCCGCCGGCGCGACCGCCGATGGCCGTGGCCAGGGTAGTTTCCGGCGGACTTGGCGGACCGACGGACCGGGGGCCAGCATTCCGGGGGTGCCCACCGACCAGCAGCGTCAGCGGATTGCCGCCTACGGGGTCATCCGCGACGAGGAGGGGCGCCTGCTGCTGGCCCGGGCCTCGCCGGCGCTCACGCTGCGCGGGCGCTGGTTCCTGCCCGGCGGCGGTGTCCAGCATGGCGAGAGCCCCCCGGACTCGCTGCGCAGGGAGATCGCGGAGGAGTCCGGCCTGACGGTGGAGCTCGGGCCTCTCCTCGACGTGCTCTCCGACGTTCGGACGATCCCCGACGGGACCAGCCTGCACACGGTGCGCCTCGTCTACCGCGTGGAGTCGTGGGAGGGCACGCTGCGACCCGAGGTCGACGGCACCACCGATGCCGTGGGGTGGTTCACCCTGTCCGAGATGCGGGACATGCGCCTCGCGCTCTACGTGCAGGACGTCGTGGAACGGCTGCTGTGACGGACGACGAGCGCGACCGACGACACCACGTCGTGATCATCGGGTCGGGTTTCGGTGGGCTCTTCGCGGCGCGGGCACTCAAGCGGGAGCCCGTCCGCATCACGCTGATCGACCGCACGAACCATCACCTCTTCCAACCGCTGCTCTACCAGGTGGCGACCGGGATCCTGTCGGAAGGCCAGATCGCCCCGGCGATCCGGGACGTGTTCCGCAACTACCCCGCGCTGCGCGTCGTGCTGGGCCAGGTGGTGGACATCGACATCGACGGCCGACAGGTCCACGTCGACGAGTTCGACAAGCGCCTCACCATCGGTTACGACAGCCTGATCGTTGCGGGCGGTGCCGTGACCTCCTACTTCGGGCACGACGATTTCCAGTCCGCCGCCTGTGGAATGAAGTCCCTCGACGACGCGCTGGCCCTGCGGGGCGAGATCTTCGGCGCATTCGAGCTGGCCGAGGCCGAGGCCGATGACGCGGCGCGCCGGCGGCTCATGACCTTCGTCGTGGTCGGAGGGGGCCCGACCGGCGTCGAGATGGCGGGCCAGCTCAAGGAGCTCAGCCGCCGCGCGCTGCGGCACAACTACAGGAGGATCAACCCGCAGGACACCCGGGTCGTCCTCGTGGAGGGGGTGGATCGGCTCGTCGGGACCATGGGCCGGAGGCTGTCGCGCCTCACCGCCCGCGACCTGACCCGGATGGGAGTCGAGATCCACCTCGGCGCGATGGTGACGAACATGGACGACGACGGCGTCGAGATCACGACCCAGGACGGTGGGATCGAGCGGATCCCGGCCGCCACGAAGGTCTGGGCGGCGGGAACCCGAGCATCGGCTCTGGGGGCGCAGCTGGCCGAGGCGGCGGGCGCGGAAGTCGACAAGGCGGGGCGGGTCCTGGTGTGCCCCGACTGCTCGCTCCCGGGGCATCCCGAGGTGTTCGTCGTGGGCGACCTGATGGCCCTCGACGACCTGCCGGGCGTGGCCGAGGTCGCCATGCAATCGGGGGTCCACGCCGCCCACACCATCGTGCGCCGGCTGGAGGGAAAGCCGCCGAAGCCGTTCCACTACCGGGACCTCGGGACACTTGCGGTCATCTCGCGTTTCCGCGCCGTGGCCAAGATCGGTCCGCTACGGGTGGGCGGCTTCGTCGGATGGGTGCTCTGGCTGGTCGTGCACGTCACCTTCCTCACCGGGTTCAAGAACCGGTTCGGCGCGCTCACCCGCTGGGTGGTCAGCTTCGTCGGCCGGGGACGCTACGAGCGGGCCCTGACCGGCCGTTGGGTCGCCCGTGCGGAGCAGGAGCCCGAATCTGCGTAAGGTTCCGCCCAGAACCCACACGACGACACGGGGGGACCGACCCATGCCCATCAACGTGACACCCATCTCCGGGCTGAGCGACGAGATCAACGACATTCGGCTTCGCACGGCGCGCATCGTCAACGAGAAGATCCTGCCCAACGAGTCGCTGCTCTGGCACGCGCGGTCCAGCAACGTCACGGACGCCGAGCGAGCCGAGGCCAAGGCGCTCCGCAAGCAGATTCAGGAGAAGGTGAAGTCCGAGGGCCTCTGGGCGCCCCACCTCCCACCCGAGTACGGCGGGATGGGCATCGACTTCATGGCCCACGCCTACATGAACGAGATCCTCGCCTACGCGGTGGGCGCGGCGTCGCTGTTCGGCGTCGTGGCGCCCAACTCGGGCAACCAGACGATCCTGGTCAAGTACGGGACGGAGGAGCAGAAGAAGAAGTGGCTCCTCCCCCTCGTCGAGGGGACGATGCAGTCGGGGTTCTCCATGACCGAGCCCGAGAACGCCGGCTCGGACCCGCGCTCCATTCAGACCACCGCGATCCGCGAGGGCGACGAGTGGGTCATCAACGGGCACAAGTGGTTCACCTCCAACGGCCTGGCGGCCGACTTCTTCATCGTCATGTGCCGGGCCAAGGAGTCCAAGGACGACGAAGGGCCGGGGCGAATGGTCCAGATCATCGTGCCGACATCGAACCCGGGCGTCATCATTGAGCGCGGCATCGGGATCTGGGGCATCCCGAGGTCGGACCACTGCGAGGTCCGCTACGACCAGGTCCGGGTGCCGCAGGAGAACCTGCTGGGCCAGGTCGGTGACGGCCACCGCGCCGCCCAGGACCGCCTCGGTGCCGGGCGCATCTTCCACTGCATGAATTCGGTGGGCCAGATGTGGCGCGCCTTCGACCTCATGGTCGAGCGCATGCTGACCCGCGAGGTGCACGGGGGCCTCCTCAAGGACAAGCAGTTCATGCAGGGCTTCGTGGCGGACAGCTACATGGACCTGCAGGCCGCCCGCCTGATGACCATCCACGCTGCGGAGAAGGTGGACAAGGGCGATCCCCAGGCCCGTACCGAGATCAGCGCCATCAAGGTCTTCGTCCCCTCGGCGTACAGCCGGGTCGTCGACAGAGCGATCCAGGTCTGGGGCGCCGCCGGGGTGACCAACGACCTCCCCCTGGCCCAGATGTACCTCGGCGCACGCACGCTGCGCCTGGCCGACGGACCGGACGAGGTCCATCGCATCCTCATCGCCAAGAACGTCCTGCACCACTACGAGAAGGGCGGCAGCTGGGACTTCGCCGGGTGAGGCCACGGTGACCTGGGCGGCGGGCCCAGGGGTGTCCGTCTTCGCCGATGGGCTGTTCGAAGGATCAGTGGCGGTGATCACCGGGGGTGGCACCGGACTCGGTCGCGAGGTGGCCCACGCCTTCGCCCGTCTGGGCGGTCATGCCGTCGTCGCCGGTCGAACGCCCCAGCGCCTCTTCGAGGTGGCGGAGTCGATCAACGGTGCCGGCGGCAGCTGCCTGGCGGTGCCCACCAACATCCGGGAGCCCGATGAGGTGGAAGCGCTGCGCGACGCCGTCTACGACCGCTTCGGCCGCGTCGACTGCCTGGTCAACAATGCAGGCGGCCAGTTCCCGGCGCTGCCGAGCGCCATCTCGGACAACGGGTGGCGGGCCGTGGTGGATCTCAACCTGAACGGGACCTGGAACATGACGAGCCGGTTCATGGCCCTGATGGCCGAGGCGGGCTCGGGCGCCATCGTGAATGTGGTGCACACGTTCTCCTTCGAGCGCGGTGCGCCGATGTTCGTCCACTCCGGCGCCGCCCGTGCCGGTGTGGTCAACATGGTCAAGACACTGGCGCCCTACCTCATGCGCCGCGGCGTCACCATCAACGCTCTGGCTCCGGGCGTCTTCTCCACGCCGGGCATGGTCGCGTCCGAACTGGCGACGGTCGGGCGCACCGAGGCCGGCTTCACCGAGGAGCTCGTGGCCGAGGGAACGACGGTTCGCATGGGGACCGTCGACGAGATGGCGGCCATGGTGCTCTTCTTGTGCTCCCCCGCGGCACGCTATGTCTGCGGCGCCACCATCATCGCCGACGGGGCGTCCATGCAGACGAACTGGCCCGAAATTCTTCCCCGTCGAGGACATGTAGCCCGACCGAGCCGTGGAGCCGGCTGCCTCCTGGCACGAATCCCGCTGGCTATGACCTTCGACCCTGGCCGCAGGCCTTGCAGACCGACAATGTGCGTGTCGAAGGGCCCCTTCGCGTCGAGGTGAGGAGCCGACCTGAACCAGAATCGACGCGGTGCGTGATGGCGAGACGCGTGCTCGCCTCCGATAGCCCGCACCCATGCCTGCCAAAAGCGGTCCGACGGCGCCGTCTCGCCTGGCCCAGGACTCCGCCGGGCGGGCTCTGGCCCTCCCGTCCGCCCGCAGGCGCACCCTCGTGGGGCCGGGTTGTTGGTCGCAGGGTGGGTCGTTCTCACCGCCCTGCTGGTGGCGGTCGGAGTCGTGGTCACGCACTCGGCATCGGTGGGTGCCTTCGACCGTCACGTCACGGCCGTCGTGGTGGCGCACCGCACGGACTCGCTGACCTCCACCATGAAGGTCATCACCTGGCTCGGCACCTGGGTGGCGCTGGTGGTCTCTCTGGGCCTGTTTGCGGTGCTCTGCCTCCGCCGCCGTCTCCCGATGCTCGTCGTGGGGATCGCCCTGGTCGCCTGGGCCGGCGAGGCGTCGGGGGTGGCGATCGGCAAGGCGCTCGTGGGCCGCCCACGCCCGCCGGAGCGGATCTGGTTGACGCTGGCCCACGGCTCGTCATGGCCCTCCGGCCATGCCGCGGTCGCCGTCGTGGTCTTCGGCACGTTGGCGCTGGCCACGAGCCAGATCGTTGGCCGGCGATCGGTCCGGGTGCTCGCCTGGGCGCTGGCCGCGCTCGTGAGCGTCGCCGTGGCGTACTCGCGCGTGGAGTTGGGGGTGCACTGGTGCACGGACACCATCGCGAGCTTCCTGTTCGTCACGGGGTGGTTGGCCATGGTCGTGGTGGTGCTCCGGCGCGCCGCCGGGCCCGCGACGTTGCCGAGGCCGGGCGCCACCACGCCAGAGGCCGGGCCGGTCACGACCTGACCGCTTGGAAGGCGCTTCCCGGTCGGGAGGCGGCGGGCCGGGCGGGACTCGGCTCTAGGTCCCCGCCACGGCCGGCGCCGGGTCGGGATCCATGTTCGCCGGCGCGCTGCGCGTCAGGACGACGACCGAGGCGCACATGGCGGCGAACGCGAACGAGCCGACGGTGAGGCGGGCGATGTCCGGGGTGAACGTCTCGCCGAAGATCCAGACGCTCAGGGCGATGCTCACGATCGGGTCGACGATGACGATGAAGGGCTGCGAGATGCTGAGCGGGCCGACGTGCAGCGCAGCCTGGTTGAGGACCTCTGCCGCCAGCCCCGTGACGGCGAGCGCGTACACCGGCCAATGGGTGAACATGCCGACCACGCCGAATTGCGTCAGCGTGTCGGTCGTCGCCTTGATGAACGTTGCCACCAGCGCCCAGAGCATGGAGGCCGACGCCCCGAGCAGCGCCGCCCGCCGACCGGGTGAGCCGCCCCGTCCGAGGAGCGCCAGGATTGCGGCCAGGCCGCCCACCGTCGCCGATGCCCACGCCCAGGCTCCGCTGGTCGGCAGAGCGCTGCCACCACTCGGTTCGGCCATGGCGAGGAAGAGTCCCAACGTGACGCAGGTCATGATCGCCGCCCACCAGGTGATGGCCCGGATCGACTGGTGGAGCCACAACCAGCGCAGGACCAGCGCGAAGACGAGCTCGGTGACGAGGAGCGGCTGGACCACCGACATCAGCCCGTTGTGCAGGGCGAGGGCCTGGAAGAGGAACGCCGCGGCGAGCGCCACCCACCCGAGGAGCCACAACGGGTTGGACACGAGGTAGCGCACGAACCGCCAGCCCTTGGAGTGCCCGGGGTCGCCGATGCTCGCGACGTGCTGCATGACGACGTTGAGAGCGTTGGAGAATGCCGCCAGCAGCGCGAACAGGACGGGCACGGCGACAATTGTCCCGGCACCCCCCGTCTCCGGGTAGTGCCATTGGTCATCAGTGGCCCGAACCGTCCGGACCGGTGCGGCTACCCCCCGGCGCCCCGGGCCCGGGCGGTGCAGACCCACCCCAGATCGTGGGTGCGGACGTCGACGTCGCCGAAGCCCGTGGCCTCCAGCCTCCCGGCCAGGTCCTCCGCCTCAATGGGGTTGTACGTGTCGCCCTCGTGGAACGCGACCGTCGCCTCCTGGTAGCCGGCATCCGCGGCCACCAGGAGACCACCGGGCACGAGGACGCGAGCCAGCTCGGCGAAGACGCGGTCCTGTTGGGCTGCCGGCGCGATGTGGTGGAGCATGTGGAACGAGGCCGCCCCGGTGAAGCGGTCGTCGGGGTATTCCAGGGCGGTCGCGTCGCCGAGCACGACATCGACGTTGCCGCCCGCCAGGCGGTCGGACAAGGAGGCCGCCAACACCTCGTCCACTTCGACGGCGGTGAGGCGGGTCGTCATGGTGCGCAGGACGTCGGTGGTGAAGCCGGGGCCCGGGCCGATCTCGATGGCGTCGTCGCCCAGCTCGACCCCGCGCAGCGCCACCGGGAGGATCGTGTCGTGCACAATCCGGCGCCAGTCCTCGCTGGCGCAGAACACCAGGTGTTGCTCGTTCACGCCGGGCAGTTCCTCAGCCCGGCGCCTGCACCCGGTACTCGTCCTTCCACCAGCGGGCGGCCCGCACCTCTTCGGGGTCGGTGCGCAACGAGGCGTCCTGGCCCGAGGTCGGCCGGCGTGGGCCCGATGCGCTCGGCAATGGGACGCAGGGCGTCGAGGTCGAAGCCGTAGCAGACGGCCGCCGTCTCGCCCAGCAGCTTGCGGGCGTCCTCGACCGGGATGCCGCCGAAGTCGCCGCGCAGGCGTTCCTGGGTGTGGGGCCACGTTCCCTCGGGATGCGGGTAATCGGTGCCCCACATCACCACGTCACAGCCGAGGATGTGCCGGCGCCGGATCTCCTCCTTCGACATGGTGGAGGCACCGATGAAGATGTTCTCGCCGAAGTAGTCCGAAGGGAGCCGGGAGATCTTGCCCTTCAACAGCGCGGCCATTTTCTTGGTGGTGTGCCCGCCCCCCATGTACTGGTCCCACTTCCACATCATGTCCGCCGCCCAGTAGGCCGCCGCCTCGGTCACCACGTACTTCAACTTCGGGAACCGCTCGAACACGCCGGAGAAGAGCAGGTGCCACATGGGCCGGGCGGCCCACCACACCACTTCGGCGAGGTAGATCCCGATGTTGTCGTTGTATTCCTCCTGGGGCGCCTCTCCCGAGTGGGTGTGCACCGGGAGCCGGGCCGCCTGGCACGCGGCCCACACCGGGTCGTAGTCGGGGTGGTTGTAGGGCACCAGGTCGTGCCACATGGTCGGGACCATGATCCCCCGGATGCCCGGTTGCTCGGCCAGCCACTCGATCTCCGCCACCGAGCGCTCCACCCCGTGCGTGATGGGGACCAGGGCGATGCCGCCGTGGCGCTCGGGGCTGCGGGCGCACATCTCGGCGAGAAAGCGGTTGTGGGCCCGCGCCCCGGCGAAGGCGAGCTCGGGGTCGGCGATGGCCCCGGCCGAGAGACCCGCACCGAAAGGTGGTGAAGCCATGCCGGTGATGGCGTCTGCGTCGGCGAACATGACCTCCGCGGTGACGCCGTCCGCATCGAGCTCCTTGTCGCGCTGCTCGATGTCCCAGGCGCCGCGCAGGCCCTCTTCGTTGTCGGTCTCCCACCCCATGATGTAGTCGTAATTCATCTGCAGCTGCTGGTCCCGGTTGGCCTGGCGCTCGGCCAGGTACTCGTCGAACTGCCGGTGGTATTTCGCGTCGAGGTAGGGCCGGTACTCCTCGCAGTGCAGCCCGGCGTGCGCGTCGGCCGAGATGATCGTGTAGCGGTCGCTCATCGCTTCGCCCCGAGCACCGACAGGTCGTCGTAACGCTGATGGATGAACGGCTGGAGGCCCTCGCGGGGAACGGGGCCGATGATGCGGCCGACCTGGGTGGAGGCCCGCTCGGTCCAGTTCAGGTCGACCATACGGCGGACGACCAGGTCGGCCACCGGGTCGAGGGGCGCCTCCTTGAGGATGAGCTCGCCGTCAATCGACTGGTGCAGGCGGGTCCGCTCGGTCTTCTCGCCGTAGACCAGCAGCGGGTCCTGGTCGAGGACCCCGGCCGCCTCGCACGACGGCGAGATCTTGAACCAGAAGTCGGTCTTGGCCATCTCGTAGTTCTCCCGGGTCTCCGTCACCCGACCCGTGATTTCGCACACGACCGAACCCATGCGGGCGATCCGGGCCGACACGTTGTCGCCGTCACGGACGACCTCGACCTCGGCGAGCTTCTTGGGCTCGCCGTTGACCTCGCGGCCCCCGATGAGCGACTGCTCGGTCGTCATCGGCATGAGGATGGGGTACTCGCCCAGCCTGTCCTCGTGGCGGGCCTGCACGCCGATCCATCCCGCCCCGAACACGGGCAGCCCCGGCATCTCGACCCGGGTGATGGTGATGCGCACCAGAGGCTGCGGGCCCGGCACCAGCGGCGGCGGCAGGACCGCGGCCACGATGTCGGGGTCGGTCTCGTAGATGGCGGTCACCGCCTCCGACCAGATGTCGGCCTTCTTGGCCTCGATCTCCCGATTCACCTGGACGGCGCGGGCGCCGTACCTCACTGTCGGCATGTCTCCTCCCATCTGGTCCGGCGTCACCACGCCCGCAGGATCTGCGTGGGGTCGAACGCGTTGCAGGTCGTCGTGGTCGGCCAGTCCTGCGGGGCGAGCGGCTGGGCCACCTCGGACACGAGGGGGCCGATGCGGTCGCCGATCGGGTGCAGAAGGTCGAGATCGAAGCCGTAGAAGGACGCGGCGGTCGACTCCACCATGGAGCGCACGTCGGTCTCGGGGTACTCGGCGAACGCCACCCGCAGCGCCTCGGTGGTGTAGGGGTAACTGCCCTCGGAGTGTGGGTAGTCGGCGCCCCACATCACGTGCCCGATTCCGAGGTCGCGGCACAGAGGCGCCTCGCTGGGACGCAAGAAGCTGGCGCCGATCCAGAAGTTGCGCGCGAAGTACTCCGACGGGGTCATCGACAGCTTGCCCGCTGCAGCCCCGAAGAAGTTCGCCTCCGCAGCGTTGGCCGTCGTCATGCGGCCGTAGAACCAGTCGAGAGTCTGGAGTCCCCGGGGCAGCCAGGCGACGCCCTGCTCGGTGACCGCGAAACGCAGTGTGGGATAGCGCTCCAACACGCCGGAGAAGATGAGGTGCCACACCGAGCGGTGGCTGAACCAGGGGATCTCAATCAGCATCATCGCCCGCGCCGCCTCGTGCTCCCCGTAGTCGGGCAGCGCACTGCCGCCGTGGATGTTGATGGGCACGTCGAGCTCGGCGCACAGGCGCCACAGCGGCTCGTAGTGGTCCTCCCACAGGGGGGGCAGATGGGAGTTGGGCGGGATGGAGGGCAGGAGGATCCCGCCGAAGGGGTCGAAGGTCTCGGCGGCCCAGCGCACCTCCCCCAGGGCGTCGTCCATGTCGTTGGCGAAGACCTGCACGATGCCGGCTCGCCGGCCCGGCGTGCGGGCGCAGAAGTCGGCCAGCCAGCGGTTGTGCGCCTGGACGCCGGCCCAGCGCCTCTCGTAGTCCTCCGGCGTCGGCGGCAACGCGACCAGGTTGCCCTCCGCGAAGAAGGGCGGGACGGTGTTGGGGAAGAGGACCTCGGCCGCGATCCCGTCGGACTCGGTCTCGGCCAGGCGCCGGTCGCTGTCCCAGCTGCGGTACGCGATGGGTGCGATGAGGTCGGCGTAGGGGTTCACGTAGTCGGCCGCCCATGCCTCGAACTCATTGTGCCAGCGGCCGGCCAGGTACGGCTTGTAATCCCGGATGTCGCCTCCGGCATGCCCGTCGGCCGAGACCACCGTGTAGCGCTGCGGTGCCGAAGCGGTCGCGGTCATCAGCTCAGCGCCGCCGGCGGAAGCTTTCCCGCCCCGATGGCGTCGGCCCGCCGGTGCAGCATCTCGGCGCTCTCCTCCAACCCGTGCCCGATGATGAAGTCCCCCCTCTTGACGCCCTGCACGCAGAAGCGGCCGAGCTCGGACAGGTCCATGACCTCGACCGGGCGTCCCGCCGCCTGGAGCTGCGCCTTGAACTCCTCGAAGGTCGTGCCGGGCGCCGGGGGCCTCGGCTTGACGCGGGCGAGGGGCGCCGGCCGGTTCCGTTGTGCGGTCCACAGCCCCGTGTCGAGCAGTCCCCCCGAGGGGTAGAAGACCGCGGCACGGACCTCCGTGCCGGCCGCGATCAGCTGGTGGGCGAGCGCCTCGGTGAGGCAGGAGATGGCGGCCTTGCTCGAGGCGTACACCGACGCGTACGGCACGGGTGCGATGCCCCCGTCCATGCTCGATGTGTTCACCACGACGCCCGGCTGACCGGACTCGATCATGCGCGGCACGAACGAGAGCATGCCGTTGGCCACGCCGAAGACGTTGACCGAGAAGCACCACGTCCAGTCATTTGCTTCCTGCTCCCACGGCCGACCGCCCCCGCCCGAGGTCACGCCCGCGTTGTTAAAGAGGAGGTGGCAGGCGCCCTCATTCGAGAACACGTCCGCCGCCAACGACTCGACCGATTCCGGGGAGGAGACGTCGGTCACCACCCCTCGCACCTCGCCGGCGTCAGACAGCTCCTTGACCGCAACCTCGAGCACCGGCGCCTCGACGTCCGCGATGACGACCCGCGCCCCCTCGGCGAGCAGGGCCTCGGTGATGCCGCGTCCGATGCCTGCCGCTCCACCGGTGACCACGGCCACCTTGCCGTTCAGATCATCCAACTCGTCGCCCCCAGTTTCTGACACCCCGTCAGGGACACCATATCCGCACCCGGATGACCCCGTTCCGCCGCGGACCGAGCCCGCCGAGCGCGGCCGTGACCACACCCGGCTGCGTGCCCACGGAGGTGCTGTATCGTCAAAACGGCAGCGGATCCCGGACAACGGCGACACCGCGAACCGGCACGAACACCCCCCACCCAAGGACGGACCGGACATGCCCGAGACGCCTCCGCAATTGAGCGTGCCGCGGCCCGACGAGGCGGCACCCCTCGACGAGATGGCGATGGCCCGGGCCTGGCTCCAGCACCTGCGCGACAGCGCCATCTTCAAGGTCGAGGGCCTGACACACGAGCAATTGCGCTGGCGACCCGCGGCCACCGCCAACTCCCTGGGCGTGATCGTCGTGCACCTGGGCTATGCCGAACGACTCTGGCTCCGCGCCATCTTCGCCGGCGAACCCATGGACATGGGCTGGCGCTCCCGCATGTTCGGGCTGCCCGAGGGTTGGTCGGTCGACGACGTGGTCGCCTTCTACCGGGCCGAGACCGCCCTGGCTGACGCCGTGCTCGACCAGGCGTCGACCTTCGACCTCCCCTCAGCCGGCGACCTCCGACCGACGACGTTGCGCTGGGCCGTGATGCACCTCCTTGAAGAGACGGCACGCCACGTCGGGCACATGGACATCACCCGTGAGCTCCTCGACGGGAGCATCGGTCGTTGAACGCCGGCCTGGGTGGCGTCCTGCCCCCCATCTGACCCCGCCGCGTGGGATCCTTGGTGCGGCGCCACGGGGCGTTGCCCGTCCGGGATGCACCGTGTGTTGAATGGTTTCATAATTGGGGTAGGAACAGCCCATAATTGGGGTCGTCCAGACCGGGGCGTGGGAGGTCGACGGAAATGGCGATGGAGGTGCGTCCGGGCAAGACGGAGTTGGGTGCGGACGCGCCTGTCCTGCCCGTGTCCAGGCCATCGGGGACGGCTGGACAAGGCCAGCTCTTCCCCGACGCCCTGGCCTATCCCACCTTCGGGGACACGGACCAGCTCCCCTCAGTTGGCTACCAGGCTTCTCGATCTGGCCTGTCGCGCTCCAGCCGCCTCCTGCGGGTGGCGGTGGCCCTGGTGGCGCTCGCCGTCGTCGCGGCAGGGGCGGCGCTCGGCCTGGTCAAAGCCGGGGTCATCGGGAACAACAACAACAACAACAACGGACCTACCGCTAACGGGGCGCCGGCCACCCACAACCCTGCGCAACCCTCGCACAAGACTCCGCTGCTCACCGCGACCGGGGCCGGCCCCGGAACGGCCGCCTACACGATTGACGTGCCGGCGTACTCGGTCTCGGTCGTGACCTCGACCGGTCGATCCTGGGTCAGCATCGGGACCGCCGGCCAGACCCCGATCTTCCAGGGCATCGTCGCCGCAGGCGCCAGCCAGCACCAGATCCTCTTCGGGGCGTCCGAGGTGGACGTCGGTGCCGGCGGGACCAAGGTCGTCGTGACCTCCAACCACCGGTCGGTCACGCTGACGCCGCCGGTGGCACCCTTCAGCTACCAGTTCACGCCCAAGACCTGAACCGTCAGCGGGCCATTCAGGGGCCCGCGATGGACGCGGTCGATCCGACATCCTGGTACGTGATGTCAGCGGTGAATCTGGCTCCATGGAGCTTGAGGTCGCTGATGGTGCCGCTGCCCAACGTGACCGAACAGGAGACCTCCCCGCGGGTGCCGACACCCCTCACCAAGTGGGACGCCTGTCGAGCCGGAAGGGTGCAGGCGTACTGCGTTTGCCCCGAGGCCGTGACGGAGGTCGCCGCGCTGTAGGTCGCCCCCATGAGCGTCGAGAAGGCGGCCCGGGCGTCGGTCGACCCCGGCGCGCCACCCAGTAGGTCGACCCATCCGCCAGTCGGGTTCCGGACGTAGGCCTTGGAGCCGACGAAGAGAAGTTCTCGGCTCGGGCCGTTTGCGGCACTCAGTACGAGATGCTCGCGATCAGGTGCCTCGAACTGACCCATCAGGTGCGTCGTCGTCCTGGCGGCCGTGACGGCGCCCACAAAGGTGTAGTTCGGCGCGTGCTCCATCGACGTGATCGCCTGCTCGAGCGCAGTTGGCAGGGAGGGCGGTGTCCTCACATGATGCGCTGGCGAGGATGTAGCAGACCCGCCGGGCCCTGAACACGCGGCCAGTGTCGTCAGGGCGGCCAGACCGATGAACGGGCCGACGTAGCGACGCCACCCTCGGGAGGATGGGGTTCTCCCCCCGAGGGTGGGCGCCGTGAGAGACGGAGGCAACAAGCGCGTTATCCGTCGGAACCGGAGGAGCCGCCCGAACCGCCGCCGTCTGAGCCGCCGTCGCCGGAGCCGCTGCCGCCGGAGCCGCTGCCGTCGGAGCCACCGTCAGACGACTGCCCGTCGCCGGACTGACCCTGTCCATCCCCACCCGATGTACCGGTGCCCTGTGATGTCGGCACCGTGGTCGTGGTCGTGGTCTGCGCACCGGACTGGTTGTCACCTGACTGGTCATTGTCACCAACTTCTTCCCCGGACTGGTTGTCACCGGACTGGTTCACGCCGGCAACCGGCGGCTGATCGTCTCCGGACGTCCCGTGGTCCTCACCGGTCGAGACAGACTGTCCTCCGTCCTCGACCTCGCCCGGCGCTCCCGCGCCGGCCACTTCGTTGTCGTCAGCGGCATCTGGTGCCTTGACCTCAGCGGTGACCTCGGGCATCGGTCCCTCTTCGACCTCGACTTCGAGCAGCTGGCTTCCGGTCGTGCCGCTGAAGAGGACCTGCACGCCCTCGTCAGTGAGCTGGGGCGTCCCAGCCGTGAAGTCCGTGCCCGCAGCGGGTGTGACCGTCAGGCCGGTCAGCGCGCCGGTTGTCGGGTCGACGCCGAAGCTCAGGCTGCCGACACCCGGGAGGGTGACGACGAAGGTCCCCGCCGTCTGGCTCACTGTCGGTGAGGCCGGTGACGGCGCGTCGTCGGCCCACACGGCGGCGGGAACTCCAGCCAGACCGAGACCGAGGGCGGCAGCTGACGACCAGAACAGAACTCTTCGGACGAACATGGAGATCCTCCCTTGAGGCGACTGCTCTGCCGCCAACACCTCCTCAATCGACGCCGGGGACCTCGCGTCACACATTCATGTCGTCGTTCGATCGCAAGTGTCGGGGTGGTGTGCGTCAATCCGGGCCGGAACCGCTCGTCGACGTCGCGTCTCCTGAGCCGCCGCCGCCGTCGCTGTTCGATGTCTGCGAGGAACCGCCACCATCGGAGCCCCCCGAACCGCCGTCTCCATCGCCGCCCGACGTGGTCCCGTCCGAACCGCCGCTCGCAGTCCCGTCGTTCGTGCCGCTGCCCGAGTCCTCGGTCGTGGGGGTCGACCCCGACGACCCGTCGCCTGACGCACCGTCTCCCCCCGACACCTCGGTGGACGAGGTGCCCGAAGACCCACCATCAGCGACGTCCCCGGAACCATCTCCGGAGTCGCCCGCTCCCTGCTGAGCGGAAGGTGCGGTCCCGCCACCGTCTGAGGCACCGGCGGGGCTCGACGTGGTTCCAGCTCCGCCTCCGCCGACCGGGGCCTCTCCCCCCTCGTGAGAGGCCCCGGTGCCGGACCCTTGCCCACCCGTGACGGTCGTATCGGAATCCGATCCGCCCCCCTGCGTGGAGAGGAAATCGTTGGCCCGATCAAGGAGCTCGCTCACTTGGACCCGCACCTGCGCCAGATCGGTGGCGTCGAGCAGCGCGACGTCTGCGCCCAACCGGGCCACACCGGCCCTGATCGCGGCGGCATTCTGGGAGCCCAGCGCAGCAGACAGCGCCGTGATGTCGCCTCTGACTTGCTCGAGTCCAGGAGAGGTGACCGGGAGCCCGATGGTGAAGGCGAAGGACCGCAGCGGGCCCGGGAGCGTGTCGGTGCTCACTGCCGCCGCCGCAGTGCCGGTCGTGAGCACGGCCGCGGCCAAGGCGGCGGCGACCGGGCGGCTGAATCGGCGGAGCGCATGCGGTCTTTGCCTCTGCACCGACACCTCGGCGGCCATCGGCTGAATGGAATCGAGCATCCCGCGGAGCTGTGCATACTCCTCGGGCGTCGGTCGAACCGGTTCGGGGGCCAACGCCTCGGCCAACAGCGCCAGGGTCTCCGTGTCGGCAAGTGAGCTCATCGGTCGACGTCTGCCAGATCGAGTACTGATCGCAGGCGGCCAAGGGCACGCGCCTGCGCCATGCGAACTGCACCGGGCCCCATGTCCAGGATGGTCGCCACCTCGTCAGCGCTGAGACCGGCGACCACCCTGAGCTCCAGGAGGTCACGATCCTTGGGCGAGAGTTGATCGAAGGCAGCACGAACGGCCCGGTGCTCGTCGACGAGGAGCAGGTTGTCGGCCGGCTCGGGCTCGTCCCGGCGCTGCGTCGGCGTGCCGCGCCGATTCCGGTAACCGCGACGCTGCGTGTCCATCACGACGTGATGCAGGATGCCGAAGCACCAGCCGTCAGGAGTCACCGCCGTCTCCTGGAGTCGATCGAGACTCTTGACCAGCCGCGCGAACGTCTCGGAGACCGCGTCGCGGGCGTCCTCTCTCGACCCCACCCTTCTCTCTGCATACGCCAGCATCCGGGGATACATCCGTTCGAATAGCGCCTCCCAAGAGCCCGCGTCGCCCGCCTGAAGGCTGGCCACGTCCGGATCCGTGGAGGGGGAAGACTCCATCCTCATCCCCTCAATCGCCCGAACAAGGCTCGTGTCACACCGAGATTTGTCCGCGTCCCCCTTCGCGGCGCCCCCCCGGAGTTCCCTCATCAGAGGGGATACGTGCCAGCCGCTCGCCGGGATCACTCCGGGAGCACAACCGCGCCGTCACCGTCGATCCCGAAAGACACTCCGGTGCCTACGTGGTCTTCTAGGTTGTCACCAGAGGTCGCTGACGAACGGCCGGTTGAGCAGGGTCGTCGTGAGGAGGCGATGAGTGGCTGGTTTGCTGGCGAGGATCGGTCGCACGACCTACCGGCACCGCTGGGCGACCCTGCTCGGCTGGCTGATGATCCTCGTTGCGGTGACCGCGCTCTCGCTCGTCGTCTCGAAGCCCGAGTCCAACCAGTTCACGGTCCCTGGTACCCAGTCCCAGCAGGCCATGGACCTGCTGGAGCAGCGCTTCCCGGCCGCCTCGGGCGCCACGGCGCAGATCGTCTTTGCCGCCCCCGGTGGTGCGACGCTCAATGACGCCACGATCAAGACGGGCGTCGAGGCCTCCCTGGCGAAGGCTCGGCAAGGAGCCCAGGTGTTGCTCGTCACCGATCCGTACGACGGCAAGACGATCTCGAGCAATGGTCGGATCGGCTATGCCACGGTTGCCTTCAAGGTTCCCGCGAGCGACATCACCGATGCCGCCAAGCGGGACCTTGCCGCCTCGGCAGCCCCGGCACGCGCCGCCGGAGCGACCGTCGCCTTCGGCGGGGGGATCGTCAATCAGCCGACGACCAAGACCTCGGACGTCCTGGGCCTGTTGATCGCCTACATGGTGCTCGCCATCACCCTCGGCTCCCTGATCGCGGCGGGCCTGCCCCTCATCAACGCGCTCGTCGGCGTCGGCATCGGGCTGACCGGCATCAACGCCCTGAGCGGGATCATCACCCTGTCGGCCACCGCGCCCATACTCGCCACGATGCTGGGCCTGGCCGTGGCCATCGACTACGCGCTTTTCATCGTCCATCGCTTCCGCGACGAGATCGGCGGTGGAGCCTCACCCGAGGATGCAGCCTCGAGGGCCACCGGCACGGCGGGGATGGCCGTGGTGTTCGCCGGCACCACGGTCGTCGTGGCGTTGGCCGGCCTCAGCGTGACGGGGATCCCGTTCCTCACCGTCATGGGGCTCTGCGCCGCCGGCACGGTCGTCGTCGCGGTCCTGATCGCCGTGACCCTCGTCCCTGCCCTCCTCGGCTTCACGGCCGCCAGGATCAAGCCGTCGCGGGCCAAGGTGGCCGGCCGGGGTTTCTTCGCGGGCTGGGTCGGCTTCACCACGAAGCGGGCCGTGCTCGTGGTCGTCGCCGGCGTCGTCCTGCTGCTCGCCATCGCCTCGCCGCTGCTCACCCTGGACCTGGGCCTGCCCAACGCAGGCACGCTTCCGAAGTCGGACACCGCGCATGTGGCCTACGACCTGCTTGGCACACGGCTTCGGGCCGGGGATCAACGCACCCCTCCTCGTGGTCGTCGACGCGCCGGCACGGTTGGACCCGTCGCGGTCGCCGAGACGGCGACCAAGGACCTCGCGGAGGTGCCCGGGGTGACGTCCGTCTCGCCGCCCTTGCAGAACGCCGCCAAGGACGTGACCGTCGTCGAAGTCACACCGACCTCAGGACCGAGCTCTGTGGCGACCAAGGATCTGGTGGCCACCATCCGCCAGAAGGCATCGGAGGTCGGCGCCCCGTTCGGGGTGCGCGTGCTCGTCACCGGACCCACCGCGCTCGCCATCGACGTCTCGGCCAAGCTCGGTGCCGCGCTGCCGATCTATCTCCTGGTCGTGGTGGGCATCGCCGCGATCATCCTCATGATCGTCTTCCGGTCGTTGCTCGTCCCCCTCACCGCGGTCCTCGGCTTCCTCCTGACCATCGGCGCCACGCTCGGCGTCGTCGTGTGGATCTTCCAGAACGGCCACCTTCGCGGGCCTCGTCGCGCTGCCCGCCTCCGGGCCCGTCATCAGCTTCCTGCCGTTGATGATGACGGGCAGTCCTCTTCGGCCTGGCCATGGACTACGAGATGTTCCTCGTCAGCCGCATGCGCGAGGCGCACGAGGCCGGTCGGGCTCCCGCCGATGCCGTCCGGGCCGGCTTCGCCAAGTCCGGTCCCGTTGTCACGGCCGCGGCCATCATCATGTTCTCCGTCTTCGCCAGCTATGTCATCGCCAGTGATCTCATCACCAAGGAGATCGCCTTCTCCTTGGCCGTCGGCGTCGCCATTGATGCGTTCATCGTGCGCATGACGTTGATCCCCTGCGGCCATGGCACTCCTCGGGCGGAGGGCATGGTGGCTCCCACGCTGGCTGGACCGCATCATTCCCACCATCGACATGGAAGGCACCCGAGTCCGACCGTTGCTCGAACCAGCCGGCGCCGCAGCGTGACCGCAGTCCACAACCCCGGTTGACGGCGTGAGAGGATCGTCGGATGGATGCGACGCCGGACGTTGGAGTCGACGACCACGACGTCGACGAGATCTTCCGCACGGACGTGTGACGCAGGACCAATTGATCCGAACCCTACGAAGGCCGTAGTGACGCCTCAGGGATGATCGGTTGGAACAATTCGATCGGATTGCCTGACGGGTCTTCGAGCAGTATCTGCTTCCCGCCCACTCCCGTGACGATGTCATTTCGGAACCGTGCACCCGCCGCACGAAGCTCCTCGACTGCGGTGTCCAGGTCAGTGACCTCGAGAGTGAAGCGATTCCACCCGCCCGGGACCGGCATGGTGCCATCGGGCATCGCCTGGCCGCCCCCACCGCCGCCCCCGACGGCACTGAGGACCAGGCGAAGATCTCCCGCGAAAGCATGGCGAACGTGGGCTGCGGGATGCATGACTTCCTCGAAGTCGAGGAGCTCGCGGTAGAAGGAGATCGCCTCGTCGACGTCGTGCACGATGTACCGGACGCTCACGGTGGCCATGGGTTCTCTTCTCCTCCATTCGCCGCAAGTCCACTCGTCGCAGGTCACAGCCAAGCCCGGCGTACCCCGGGACACTCCCAGGCCCTTACCCCCGAAGAGGGACGCTAGACATCCTCGAGGTTCGAGGTGGCCAGGTGCGTACTCGGCGCCGACCGGGGTGCGCCGCGACTCCTCTGTTCCACCAGGCCGGGTTCTTCTGTGCCTCCTGAGCGATCCATTCGAAATGGTGCTTGGCCGACTTGCGCAACAACGGCAGTGTCGCGAGCCCCACCAGAGACCACCGACGGTGGCCCGGACGCACGTCCAGAGCGATCGAGCACACACAGGCGGCGCCCCAGACGTGCAGGAGAGCGCTGTAGGCGGGAAGGAGGGAGGGACTCAGTCCCTCTGCCTCCGAGAGGACCGGCAGGCCCAGCTTGTTGCGTCGCCACGGCCAGAGGATGAAATGGACGACAACGCCGGCCAGCGCCGCCCCCGAGAAGACGGCCAGCAGCCGGTCCCACCGCCTGTTCCCCTTCGCAGCCAGGGTGATCCACAGCGGTATCTGAACGCCCCACACCGCGCCCGCCCCGACCAGCCCCAATTCGGGCTGCATCACGAGCCCGACTCCGCTCGTCAGCTCGAAGCCATGGTGCGCCGCCGTGAGAAGCGCGACCATCGCAGTCGACGGACGCCGACATGTCCGCCCCTCAGCAAGTGCCATGGCCTTCATTTGACCAGACGGCACGCCTCTCGGCGAGGAGGACACCCCTTCAGCCATGGTCGTGTTGGCACCCTTGCGTCACGCCTTCGGGTCAATGGATGATCCCCCCGTTCCGTTCGAGATCTGGCTGCTGATATCCCGCCGTGCGGAGCGCATTCGGCGGGGTGGAGGACCGTGACGAGGGAGAGTCTCTGGAACGAGGGTGTGGCGAGGAGGGACGATTGTGGCCGACGTGGAAGAGGTGGAGGTTGAAGTCGTCGTCGCCCACAACGAGCGCGCGACCCTGCGTGTCGGCGACGTCTTCCTGAAGATCGACGCTGATCAGACGCGCACCGACGTCGAGGTCGAGGCGATGGCTCTGGCGCCGATCCCGACGCCGAAGGTGCTGTGGCGGAAGCCGCCCGTGCTCGCGCTCGCCGCCCTCCCAGGGACGGAACTCGGCCGCCTGGGCGAGCCGTCGACCGCATCGGCGGCAGCGTGGGCCGCGGCGGGTGCCGCCGTCCGGATGCTGCACGACGCGCCGCTGCCGCCATGGCCTGGGAAGAGCCTCGACGAGATCGCTTCGCACCTCGACGGCGAATGCGAGTGGCTCGTCACGAACGATGTCCTTCCCACCGACTTGGTCATGCGCAACCGCCGCATTGCCGACGCTGCGCTCCGGCCGTGGACACCGGTGTTCACGCACGGCGACCTGCAGGTCGCCCACGTGTTCGTCGACGGTGACGAGATCACCGGCGTGATCGACTGGTCCGACGCGGGCCAGGGCGATGCCCTGTTCGACCTCGCCATCTTGACGCTCGGACACGAGGAGCACCTTGGCGACGTCGTCGCCGGCTATGGCACCGACGTTGACCTCGACGTGATCCGCGCCTGGTGGTCGTTGCGAAGCCTGGTGGCGGCCCGCTGGCTGATCGAGCACGGCTTCGACCCGTCCGCGCCAGGCTGCGAATTCGCGGTGCTCAGATCCCAGCTGTGAGATTGCACGAGACCGACAAGGACGAGTGCCCTACTGCGCCATCCTCCCGCCATGACCAAGGTACACCAGGGTGGGGGTCTTGCCGCAAGCACCAAAGGCGTGGTGACAATGCACGCCATGGGCCGGCCCACTGACGGCTGGCCGCGATCGACAGTAGGAGCGGGACGGGACCCGAGCGGTCCGAAGGAGATGGTGGACCGATGGGCAGCTACGTGCTGGGATTCGACGAGATCGACCAGACGCAGGTGGCGGCCGTCGGTGGCAAGGGCGCAAACCTCGGGGAGCTCTCGCGGATCAACGGCATCCGCGTGCCGGCCGGCTTCTGTGTCACGACGGACGCCTTCGAGCGGATCATCGCTCGAGCGCCGTCGATCGACGAACGCCTCGATCGGCTGTCGTTCCTGAGCCCCGATGACGGTGGGACGATCCGCACCCTCAGCGCGGAGATCCGTCAGAGCCTCGAAGCCGTCGCGGTCCCCAGCGACGTGGCGACGGCGATCACCGACTCGCTCGCCCGGCTCGGCGAGCACGCTGCCTACGCCGTCCGATCGAGTGCGACAGCAGAAGACCTGCCAATCGCCTCCTTCGCCGGCCAGCTGGACACGTTCCTGAATGTCGTGGGGTCGCCGGCGATCTTGCAGCACATCAGCCGATGTTGGGCCTCGCTCTACACCGAGCGGGCCGTCACCTATCGCCTACGCAACGGCTTCGACCACCGGAGGGTTCACATGGCCGTGGTCGTGCAACAGATGGTGTTCCCGGAGGCGGCCGGGGTCCTGTTCACGGCCGACCCCGCCACGTCCAACCGGAAGGTCGCTTCCGTGGATGCCAGCTTCGGCCTCGGCGAGGCCTTGGTCTCGGGTCGGGTACACCCCGATGCCTACAAAGTGCGGGACGGCGAGGTCATGTCAAAGGCCGTCGCCACCAAGCAACTGGCCATTCAGCCCTCGCCGCTGGGTGGGACGCTGGAAGTGGCGATCGAGCCCGCCCGCCAGGTCCAGCCGGCGCTGACCGATGAGCAGGTCGTGCGGCTCGTGCAGCAGGGCCGGCGGATCGAGGCGCACTTCGGCCAACCCCAGGACATCGAGTGGTGCCTCGTCGGCGACGAGTTCCAGATCGTCCAGAGCCGGCCGATCACCACGCTGTTCCCCATCCCCGTGGCCAGCGACCAGGAGAACCACGTCTACGTCTCCGTCGGCCATCAGCAGATGATGACGGACCCCATGAAACCCCTCGGACTCTCGTTCTGGTTGCTGACGACGCCGCGGGCCATGTCCGTGGCCGCGGGCAGATTGTTCGTCGACGTCGCGCCGTTGCTGGGTTCGCCAACGAGTCGGACCCTCTATCTGGAGACGTTTGAGAGATCTGATCCGCTGATGGGGGACGCGCTGCGCACCATCCTCGAGCGCGGCGACTTCATCCCGACCCGTCCCGACGCAGGTCCGATCAGCACGCCGGCTGGGGGTACCGCCGCCCCGATCGAGACCGATCCCGCCATCGTCGCCGAGCTCATCGAGCACAGCGAGGCCTCCATCGCTGCCTTGAGGGGCGACATCGCGACGAAGTCCGGACCGGCACTGCTCGACTTCATCCTCGCCGACATCCAGGAGCTGAAGCGGATCCTGTTCGACCCGCGGAGCCATGCGGTGTTCATGTCGGCGATGGAGGCCACGCAGTGGCTGAACGAGCAGCTGCAGGCATGGCTGGGCGAGAAGAACGCAGCCGACACGCTGACGAAGTCGGTGCCCCATAACGTCACCTCGGAGATGGGGCTGGCACTCCTGGACGTCGCGGACGTGATCCGCCCCCATCCCGACGTCGTGGCCTTCCTGGAGCATGTCGAGGACGAGGGCTTCTTGGACCAGCTGCCCGCGCTCAGTGGCGGGAGCGAGGCCCGAGGCGCCATTGCCGCCTTCCTCGACACCTACGGCATGCGCTGCGCCGGTGAGATCGACATCACGAGGCCACGGTGGAGCGAACGTCCCACCACGCTCGTCCCGCTGATTCTCGACAACGTCAGGAATTTCGGGCCGGGAGCCGCCGAGCGGCGCTTCGAGCAAGGCCGCCAGGAGGCGCGGGAGAAGGAACAGGAGCTTCTGGCGCGCCTGCGGCGCTTACCGGACGGGGAGTCCAAGGCCGATGAAGCCAAAGCGATGATCGATCGGGTCCGGACCTTCATCGGGTACCGGGAGTATCCGAAGTACGGGATGGTCAGCCGCTACTTCGTCTACAAGCAGGCTCTCATGGAAGAGGCCGAGCGCCTCGTGCATGCCCACGTGCTTCGAGAGAAGGAAGACATCTTCTTCCTCACCTTCGCGGAGCTCCACGACGTCGTGCGCACGAACCACGTGGACGACCAGCTCATCAGCCGGCGCAAGGAAGCGTTCAGGTCGTATCGAGCGCTGACGCCGCCCCGGGTGATCACGTCGGACGGCGAGGTCGTGGCCGGGTCCTACCGCCGCCTCGATGTCCCGGCTGGCGCGCTGGTCGGCTTACCCGTATCCGCCGGGACCGTCGAGGGACGGGCCCGCGTCGTCCTGGACATGGCCGAGGCCGATCTCGACGCGGGCGACATCCTGGTCACCGCCTACACGGACCCCAGCTGGACGCCTGCGTTCGTGGCGATCGCCGGCCTGGTGACCGAGGTGGGAGGCCTGATGACCCACGGCGCAGTGATCGCACGGGAGTACGGCTTGCCGGCCGTCGTGGGCGTGGAGCAGGCCACCCGGCTGATCCGCGACCGGCAGCGCATCCGCGTCAACGGCACCGACGGGTACGTCGAGATCCTGCCCGAGGTTGGTGCAAGCCCTCCCTACGAGCACCCGCTGGTCGACCCGCAGCTCCCGCAGACGTAGCACGACCCGGCCCGCTGCATGGTGTTGCCGCAGTTGTAACAGAGCGGCGCGTCGAGCTGCTCCGCCCGGGCCATCGGCCGCACCGCCGGCTCCGCCGACGCCGGCGTCACGCCGGAGCTGAGGCCGTCGTCGACCAGGCCCGCCGAGGGTGTGGCCATCTCCTCGACGCCGGGCAGCGTGGGCTGGGTGCGCTCCTGCGTCGAGAGGATGCCGAGCTCGCTGCGCTCCTGCATGGGCAGGTAGTCGAGGGCCAGCCGGCGCGCGATGTAGTCGATCAGGCTCGTGGCGATGCGCAGCTCGGGGTCGTCCGTGATGCCCGCCGGCTCGAACTTCATGTTGGCGAACTTGCGCACGAAGGTGGCCAGCGGCACGCCGTGCTGGAGCCCGAGGCTCAGCGAGATGGAGAAGGCGTCCATGATCCCCGCCAGGGTCGAACCCTGCTTGGAGACCTTGATGAACACCTCGCCCGGCCGCCCGTCCTCGTACTCGCCGACCGTCACGTAGCCCTCGCAGTCGGCCACCCGGAACGAGAACGTCTTCGAGTTGCGCTTGCGGGGCAGGCGCTCGCGCACCGCGCCCACGACGAGCGGCGAGTCCGCCCGCTGCCGCTCGTGGGCCAGGGCCGCCTCGAGCTCGGCGATGTGCGCCGCCGCGGCCCGCACCTTGGCTTCCGCCTCCGAGCCCGCCGGTGCGTCGTCGCCGCCCTCGACGACTGCGGCCTCCTTCTTCGTCGTCGACAGCGGCTGGGCCACCTTGCAGTTGTCGCGGTAGATGGCCACGGCCTTGATGCCCAGGCGCCAGGCGTCGATGTGCAGCTGCTCGACGTCCTCGACGCTCACGTCCTCGGGCATGTTCACCGTCTTGGAGATGGCGCCGCTGATGAAGGGCTGCACCGCTCCCATCATGCGGATGTGGCCCGAGTAGTGGATCGTGTTGTCACCCATGGAGCAGGCGAACACCGGCAGGTGCTCGGGGGCCAGGTGGGGGGCGCCGAGGATCGACATGTGCTCGTTGACGTAGGCCACGATGTCCTCGGCCTGCTCGACGCCGTAGCCCAGCTTGGCCAGGGCGCGGGGCACCGTCTGGTTGACGATCGACATCGTGCCGCCGCCGACCAGCTTCTTCGTCTTGACGAGCCCGAGGTCGGGCTCCACGCCCGTGGTGTCGCAGTCCATGAGCAGGCCGATGGTGCCCGTGGGCGCGAGGACCGACGCCTGGGAGTTGCGCACGCCGTAGGCCTCGGCCAGGTCGACCGCCTGGTCCCAGGACTCCTGCGCCGCCGACAGCAGCTCGGGGGGCACGACGTCCTCGTCGATGCGGGCCGCCTCGGCCTGGTGCATCCGCAGCACGTTGAGCATCGCGTCGCCGTTCTCGTGGTAGCCGGCGAAGGGGCCCATGCGCGCCGCGGTCCGGGCCGACGTGGCGTACGCGTGACCCGTCAGCAACGCCGTGATGGCGGCCGCCCAGGCCCGCCCTGCGTCGGAGTCGTACGGCAGGCCCTGAGCCATCAGCAGCGCGCCGAGGTTGGCGTAGCCGATGCCGAGCTGGCGGAAGGCACGCGTCGTGTCACCGATCTTCTCGGTCGGGTAGTCGGCGTTGCCCACGATGATCTCCTGGCCCGTGAACACCACCGCCACCGCCGCCTTGAAGCCCTCCACGTCGAACTCGTCGTTGTCGTCGAGGAACGTCAGCAGGTTCATGGAGGCCAGGTTGCAGGCCGAATTGTCGAGGTGGACGTACTCACTGCACGGGTTGGAGCCGTTGATCCGGCCCGTCACCGGCGCCGTGTGCCAGCGGTTGATCGTGGTGTCGTACTGCAGGCCCGGGTCGGCGCACTCCCACGCCGAGTGGGCGATCTGGCGGAACAGGTCGCGGGCCGGCACCGTGCGGACGACCGAGCCGTCGTACCGCGCCGTGAGGTTCCAGTCGCGCCCGTCGAGCACCGCCTCCATGAACTCGTCGGTCACCCGCACCGAGTTGTTGGCGTTCTGGTACTGCGTCGAGTGGCTGTCGACGCCGTCGAGGTCCATGTCGAAGCCGGCGTCGCGCAGGACGCCGCGCCTTGCGCTCCTCGATCGCCTTGCACCAGATGAAGTCCTCGACGTCGGGGTGGTCCGCATCGAGGATCACCATCTTGGCGGCACGCCGCGTCTTGCCGCCGGACTTGATCGTGCCCGCCGACGCGTCCGCGCCGCGCATGAAGCTGACCGGGCCCGACGCCGTGCCGCCACCCTTGAGGAGCTCGTGCGACGAGCGGATGCCGCGACAGGTTCACCCCGGCACCCGACCCGCCCTTGAAGATGATCCCCTCCTCCGTGTACCAGTTGAGGATGGAGTCCATCGTGTCCTCGACCGAGAGGATGAAGCACGCGGAGCCCTGCTGGGGCACGCCGTGGACCCCGATGTTGAACCAGACCGGAGAGTTGAATGCCGCCCTCTGGTGGACGATGAGGTACTTCAGCTCGTGGTTGAAGACCTGGGCCTCCTCGTCGTCGACGAAGTAGCCGTCCTTGATCCCCCAGGCCGTGAGCGTGTCGGCCACCCGGTCGGCCACCTGGCGCAGCGACCACTCGCGCTCGTCGGTGCCGAGGGTCCCCCGGAAGTACTTCTGGGCCAGGATGTTGGTGGCGTTCACGCTCCAGGACTCGGGTACCTCGACACCCAGCTGCTCGAAGGCGACGGTGCCGTCGCGGTAGTTCGTGATGCGGGCGTCACGTCGTTCCCAGCGGACCTCGTCGTAGGGGTGCACGCCATCGGTCGTGAAGTGCCGGCGGATGCCGATCTCGGATCGCTGGGGGGCGATGGCCATGGCGGGGGGTCCTCCTCGGGGGCTGGGTCTTTGGGGGGCTCGGTGCTGCTCTGCTCGGGGCTGCTGTGTACTGCCGGTCGACACCGTCACCCCACCCCCTGATCCCATCGCGGGGGTGTCTCACGGCACGTGCTCGGACTGGTGCACCGGAGGGGGCACGAGTCGCCTCACCACAACATATAGTGGCTGACCCTCCCCCGGGACACGAGATGCTGTGGTCATTACAGCACTGTAGTTACGTCGTTGTCAACCAAATGCGCGCAACATCCCTGCAGGTCACGGGCCGTTCGCGATTGTTTGCGCGGAATGGGGCCGCCGCCCCCTCACCACGGCGCCGATTCCCCGCGAGGCGTTAGCGTCGGCCCACCATGGCCCAGGTCGTCGCCATCGATGCGGGCACGACCGGTGTGCGCGCCCTCGCCCTGGACACCGGCGGGCGGGTGAGCGACGTCGCCTACCGCGAGCTGACCCAGCACTTCCCCCGCCCGGGCTGGGTCGAGCACGACCCCGAGGAGATCTGGGGCGCGGTGCGGGCCACCCTCGCCGAGGTGGGCGGGCGCCTCGCCGAGGCCGGGGAGGCCGTGGCGGCGATCGGCATCACCAACCAGCGCGAGACCCTGGTGGCCTTCGACCGCTCGACGGGGCGACCACTGCACCGGGCCATCGTCTGGCAGGACCGGCGCACCGCGCCGATCTGCGCCGAGCTCGCCGAGGCGGGGCACCTTCCCTTCGTGCGGGAGCGGACCGGGCTCGTCCTCGACCCCTACTTCAGCGCGACCAAGGCGGCCTGGCTCCTGCGCTCCGGCGAGCTCGCGCTCGACCCCGCCGACGCCCGCCTCTCCTTCTGCACGGTCGACAGCTGGGTGCTGTGGAACCTCACCGGCGGCCCCGACGGCGGCACCTACGCCACCGATCCCTCCAACGCCAGCCGCACCCTCCTGCTCGATACGGCCACACTCGCCTGGTCGCCCGAGCTGTGCGACCTCTTCGGGGTCCCCGCGCACAGCCTGCCCGAGGTGCGCCCCTCCGCCGGCCGCTTCGGCACCGCCGCGCTCGCCGACCTCGGCCCCGCGGCCGCCGTGCTCGACGGCGTCCCGGTCTCGGGCGTGCTGGGCGACCAGCAGGCCGCGCTCTTCGGGCAGGCCTGCTTCGAGCCCGGCATGGTCAAGGTCACCTACGGCACCGGGAGCTTCGTGCTCGCCAACGCCGGACCGGACCGCCCGCCGGCGCCCGACGGCCTGACCGTGAGCTGCGCCTGGGACCTCGGCGCGCACGCACCGCCCGACGGACGGGTTGCCTACGCGCTCGAGGGCTCGGCCTTCGTGTCGGGCGCGGCGATCCAATGGTTGCGCGACGGGCTCGGCATCATCTCGGAGGCGGCGGAGGTCGGCCCCCTGGCGGAGTCGGTCCCCGACAGCGGCGGCGTCACCTTCGTCCCCGCCCTGACCGGCCTCGGCAGCCCGCAGTGGGACCCCGCCGCCCGCGGCATCGTGACGGGCCTCACCCGCGGTGCGGGCCGGGCCCAGATCGCGCGCGCCTGCGTGGAGGCGATGGCGTTCCAGGTGCGTGACATGACCGATGTCATGGCCGCCGCCTCGCCCCGCCCCCTGTCCGCGCTGCGGGCTGACGGGGGTGCCGCCGCCATGGACCTCCTCCTCGCGCTCCAGGCCGAGCAGAGCCGCATGCCGGTGGCGCGTCCGCGCTCGCTCGAGTCGACCGCCCTCGGTGCGGCCACCATCGCCGGCCTGGCCGAGGGCGTGTGGTCCTCCCTCGATGAGCTGGCCGCACTGTGGCAGGCCGACGCCGTCTTCGAGCCCAGCCTGCCGGTGGAGCTCACCGATGCCGCCCACGCGGTGTGGCGCCGGGCCGTCGAGAAGTCGATGGGCTGGGCCGATTCCGACCTGGGGTGACGCCGGAGGCGGAAGGCGGCCTCCCCGAGGGTGAGGAGGGGCCCAAACTTCGAAATAAAACAAGTGTTTTCTTGTTATATTGGGGTGCAGTCGATCGAGAGCGGCGGTGACGCCGCTCGGAAGGGTGGGCAGCCATGAGCGTGGCCATCGTGACAGGAGCATCCCGGGGGCTCGGGGAGGCGCTGGCGACTGGGCTGGCCGGAGCCGGCTGGTCGCTGGTGATCGACGGACGGGACGAGTCCACACTCCAGGAGGCGGCCGAACGCATCCGGGCCCAGGCGGCGCCCGGGACGCGTCTGGTCGCGCTGACCGGTGACGTCACCGATCCCGACCACCGCCACGAGCTCACCGCAGCGGCATTCGAGCTCGGCGGCCTCGACCTCGTCGTCAACAACGCCGGGACCCTCGGCGCCTCGCCGCTCCCCTCGCTCGCCGACTACCCGCTGGGTGATCTGCGCGTCGCCTTCGAGGTCAACGTCGTGGCTCCCCTCGGACTGCTGCAGGACTCGCTCCCGCTCCTGCTCGACGCGCCACACCCGCGCGTGCTCAACGTCACGTCGGACGCCGCCGTCGAGGCCTACGAGGGCTGGGGCGGCTACGGCGCCGGAAAGGCGGCACTCGAGCACCTGGGCGCCGTCCTGGCCGCCGAGTTCCCCGCGCTCACGGTCTGGTCGGTCGACCCCGGCGACCTGCGCACCGTCATGCACCAGGCCGCCTTCCCCGGTGAGGACATCTCCGACCGGCCCGAGCCGGCCACCGTGGTGCCCGCCTTCCTGGAGCTGATCCGTAGCTCGCGCCCGAGCGGCCGCTACCGGGCCGCCGAGCTGGCGGCCACCGGAGCACTCGCATGAGCTCTCTGGCCGCTCCCTCCCTCGACACGGAGGCCGGCCCCCGCCTTCCGGTCCTGCATCCGCTCACCTTCGCGCTCCCGCCCGAGCTCGAGGCGCCGTCGCCGCCCGAGTACCGCGGCATCACCCGCGACGCGGTGCGCATGCTGGTCGCCACCAGGTCGGACGGCGCGCTGGTCCATTCCCACTTCTCCGAACTGCCCCGCTTCCTCGACGAGGGTGACCTGGTCGTGATCAACACGTCGGGGACCCTGGCCGCCGAGGTGGACGGCACCGCGCCCGACCACTCCGCCGTCCAGGTGCACCTGTCGTCCCGGCTGCCGGCCGGGCTGTGGACGGTCGAGGTGCGGCGCGACGGCGAGGCCGACCTCGGCGCCGCCCCGGGTGACACCATCGCGCTCCCCGACGGCGGGCAGGTCGCGTTGCTCGCCCCCTACTCCCCCGGCCCGGGCGGCGCCGGCGTGCGCCTGTGGGTCTCCCGGGTGCAGACGCCCGAGCGCCTGTACAGCTTCCTGGCCCGCCACGGCCGGCCCATCCGCTACGGCTACGTGCGCGGCAGCTACCCGATCAGCGCCTACCAGAACGTCTACGCCACCGAGCCGGGATCCGCCGAGATGCCGAGCGCCGGGCGCCCCTTCACTCCCGAGGTGCTCACCCGCCTGGTGGCCAAGGGCGTCGGCGTGGCCCCCGTCCTACTGCACACCGGCGTCGCGTCCCTCGAAGCCAGCGAGCCGCCCTACGCCGAGTACTTCAGGGTGTCGCTGCCCACCGCGCACCGGATCAACGACACCCGCCGCTCCGGCGGCCGCGTCATCGCCGTCGGGACCACCGTGGTGCGCGCGCTCGAGTCCGTCGTCGACGAGCACGGCCACGTGCACCCGAGCGAGGGGTGGACCGAGACCGTCGTGTCGCCCGAGCGGCCCGTCCGCTCCATCGACGGGTTCCTGACCGGGTGGCACGAGCCCGAGGCCTCGCACCTGGCCATGCTCGAGGCCATCGCGGGGCGGCCGCTGCTCGAAGCGTCCTATGCCGCCGCGCTGGACCAGGGCTACCTCTGGCACGAGTTCGGCGACGTCCACCTGATCCTGCCGTGACCGCACGCGACGCCACCACCGAAGGAGCGCGCCCGAGTCGCCGCTGCAGCAGCTGCCCACGACCCGGCGCGCCATCCTCAACCTCTTGAAGCGCCAGGGGCCGCTCGACGCCGGCGCCGTGGCCGCGGCGCTCTCGCTCACGCCCGCCGCCGTGCGCATGCAGCTGACGCGCCTGGAAGAGGACGGGCTGCTCACGCACCACGACGAGGTTCCCGAAGGGGCAGGGCGAGGACGTCCCCGCCACCTCTACGAGCTGACGGCGGCGGCCGAGTCGCTCTACCCGAAGCGCTACGGCGACCTCACCACCGAGCTGCTCGGCTATCTCGGCGGGCCGGACGCGGCCCAGGTCGACGAGCTCTTCGAACAGCGGCGGCGGCGGCGCGTCGCCGGCGCCCTGCCCCGGACGGCCGACCTCCCCTTCGACGAGCAGGTGGCCGCGCTCACCGCCATCCTCGACGAGGACGGCTACCTGGCCGAGGCGGAGCGCCTGGAGGACGGCAGCTGGCGCATCACCGAGCACAACTGCGCCATCCTCACCGTCGCGCACGGGTTCTCACAGGCCTGCACGAGCGAGCTGTCCTTCATCCGCGAGGCGCTGCCGGGGGCGACGGTGCGCCGGGTGGCGCACCTCATGGACGGCGCGCACGTGTGCGCGTACGTCGTCAGCCCGCCGGCGCCGTAGAGTCCGCGGCCCTGATCTCCAGGACGGACACGCCGTCCACCTCGTGGATCTCGCTCTGCAGGAGCTCAATGAGATGGTGGCCGCCGATCTCGACGACGAACTCGTCGACCGCGTGGCCCTCCGTGCGCTCCAAGATGTTGATGGCCACGATGTCGCCGCCGACCGCCCCGATCCGGCTGGCCACCAGGCCGAGCGCGCCGGGCCGGTCGGGCAGGGCGATCCGGACGACGTAGCCAGCCATGGCGCAGACGTTAGGCGGTCAATGTGAACTGATTGTTTCGAAACGTTTACGAATCGCCTGGGCTGCGGATTCGCCGGCTCAGCCGGCGCTCGCGCGCGCGGGCACGTACTCGTCGATGTACTCGCGATCGGAGAGCCGGGCGATCTCGCGCATGAGCCGGTCGGTGAACGAGCGGCATTCGGTGTGGTCGTGGTTCTCCAGCGGGTCGTCGGGGTTCTCGGGCGGATCCATCTGCATGGGCTTGCCGAAGCGGATGATCACCGTCTTGAACGGCCGCATCATGTTGGAGTTGACCGGCTGCACCTCGACCGTCCCGATGACGCCGACGGGGATGATCGGCACGCCGCATTCCCGGGACAGCCGCGTCACGCCGGTCCGGCCCTTGTGCACGTACTGGTCGAGCGTGCGCGTGCCCTCGGGGTAGAGGCCGAGGATCCGGCCCTTCCCGAGCACGTCGTTGCGGGCGGTCTCGAGGGCCCGCTCCGAGGCGCTCCCCCCGGTCCGGCGGATCGGGATCTGGCCGGCCGCCCGGAAGAACCAGGCCGTCTTCCACGAGTCGAAGTACTCCGCCTTGGCGAGGAAGGTCACCTTGCGCCGGACCACCAGGGGGATGAAGAACGAGTCGACGAAGGACTGGTGGTTGGACGCCAGCACCGCCGGGCCGTGCTTGGGGATGTTCTCCCGGCCCTCCACCTTGACGCGGAACAGCAGGAAGAAGATCGGGGTCAGGACCGCCTTGAGCACCCAGTACATCACGAGCCCAAGGTAGCCCCCGCCGCCCGGCGCCCGCACCGGGAGCCCTGCTGTGCTGAACTGCGGTGCCGATCACCCAAGGGGAGGGACTGCACCCGTGACGAGCGAGACCCTGACCGCCGAGCCGTTCATCGACGGGTTGTACTTCGGGGAGTGCCCGCGTTGGCATGACGGCCGCTTGTGGTACTCGGACTTCTTCGACAACACGGTCTTCTCGGTCTCGCCCGAGGGTGACCGCCGGGTCGAGGTGGCCTTCGACGGCGAGCCGGCCGGGCTCGGGTGGCTCCCCGACGGGCGGCTCCTCGTCAATTCCCGCCTCGACCGAGCCATCATGCGCCGCGAGGACGACGGGAGCTTCGTGCGGCACGGCGACCTCGAGCCCTGGGCCACCTGGCACGCCAACGACATGGTGGTGGCCTCCAACGGCCAGGCCTACGCCGGCAACTTCGGGTTCGACCTCGACGGCCTCTACGACGGCACCGTCCAAGCAAGTGAGATCACACCGGCCTCCCTGGTGCGGGTGGACCCCGACGGCACCAGCCACGAGGCGGCGGCGGACCTCCAGTTCCCCAACGGCGCGGTCATCACCGACGACGGCGCCACGCTGATCATCGCCGAGAGCATGGGCGGCCGCCTCACCGCGTTCGACCGCCAGCCGGACGGCGCCTTGACGAACCGGCGCGAGTGGGCGGCCCTGACGGGCGTCGCGCCCGACGGCATCTGCCTGTGCGCCGACGGCTCGGTCTGGGTCGCCAACGCGCTCGGCCCCCGAGTGCGTCCGCGTGGCCGAGGGCGGCGAGGTGCTCGAGCGCGTCGCCACCTCCGTGAACTGCTACGCCTGCATGCTGGGCGACGACGACCGGCGCACGCTCTATCTGGTGGTTGCGGCCGACAGCCATGCCGCCAAGGCACGGGCGGCGCGCCACGGCGCGTTGGAGAAGGTGCGGACGACGGTGCCGGGCGCCGGCTTGCCCTGAGCCCGGTTAGCCCAGCTTGGTCAGGGCGCCGCGCAGGTTGCGCACGGCCTGGCCGATGCGCTGCTCGTTCTCAATGAGGGCGAAGCGGACGTGGCCGTCGCCCCCGGGGCCGAACCCGACGCCGGGCGAGGTCGCGACGTCCGCCTCGCTGATCAGGTACTTCGAGAACTCGAGCGAGCCCATCTCGCGGTAGGGCTCCGGGATGGGCGCCCACACGAACATCGTCCCCTTGGGCGGCACCAGGTGCCACCCCATGCGATCGAGCCCATCGCAGAGCGTGTCGCGGCGGGAACGGTAGATCGCGTTGATCTCCTTGGGGTAGTCAGGCGCCTCGTTCATGGCGACGATGGCCGCGATCTGAATGGGCTGGAACGTCCCGTAGTCGAGGTACGTCTTGAGCTTGGTGAGCGCCTGGACGATCTCGCGGTTGCCGACCACGAAGCCCACCCGCCAGCCGGCCATGGAGAACGACTTGGTCATGGTGTAGATCTCGACCGCGACATCGGTGGCCCCGGGCACCTGGAGGATGGAGGGCGGGTCGTACCCGTCGAACCCGAGGTCGGCGTAGGCGAAGTCGTGCACCAGCACCACCTCGTGCTCGCGTGCGAAGGCGACGAGGCGCTCCATGAAGGAGAGGTCGACACAGGCGGTGGTCGGGTTGTGCGGGAACGAGAGCACGATGACGCGTGGCTTGGGCCACGACTCCTCCCACGCGCTCATGAGCCCGTCGAAGAAGGCGTCGCCGGGGTCGGGCGCGCCGCCGTCGTCCTCGGTCGGGACGGTCGGGCCCTGGAGCGGGACCTGGCGCACGTCGGCTCCGGCGAACAGCGGACCCCAGATGTGGATCGGGTAGGACGGCGAGGGCACCAACGCGGTGTCGCCGGGTCCGACCAGCACCCACATCAGGTGCGAGAAGCCCTCCTTGGCGCCGATGGTCGTGACCACCTCGTGCTCGGGGTCGAGCTCCACCGCGAACTTGCGCCGGTAGAGGTCGGTGATGGCGCTGCGGAGCTTCGGGATGCCGCGGGACGCGGAGTAGCGGTGGTTGCGCGGGTTGTGGGCCGCCTCGGCCAGCTTTGCCACCGCCACGTCGGGCGAGGGCAGGTCGGGGTTGCCGAAGCCGAGGTCGATCACGTCACGGCCGGCTCGCCGCGACGTCGCCTTCAGGTCGTTGATGGTGGCGAAGACGTAGGGCGGCAGCCCGTTGATGCGACGAAACTCCATCGTGGAAGTCTAGGGCCCGGCTCCCCGCCCCCCGGAACCCAAGCCGGTGTCGAGCGCACGCGCCGCGGCCGCCAGCTCCCCGACATCGACCGGCCACCCGAACACGGCCCAGGTCGCGCCCGCCTCGTGCAGCCCGCGTAGCCTCTCGGCGACCGTCGGCGACGCTTTCGGCGGCGGCCCGGCCCAGGTGACCTCCACTCCTTCGGCGGACCGCTGTGCCACCAGAGCCGGTTCCACGTCCCACAAGTTGAGTGCGGCGCCCGCAGCGCGGGACTCCTCGCTGCGCCCGTCCGCCCCGCCGGCCACCCAGACGGTCAGCCCCATGCCCACCAGATCGCGGCCCAGCTCGACCAGCTCGGCCCGGCGCTCGGCCTTCGGCGCAAAAGGGATGCCATAGGCGGCGTTCTCCTGCTCGCTCTGCCGGTCACCGGTGCCGAGGCCGGCGATCACCCGACCCGGGGCGAGCCGGTCCAGCGCAACGAACTGCGACGCCAGCACGGCGCTGGGCACCAGGCCCACCCGCGCCACCAGGGTGCCGAGGAAGGGGCCCTCGCCCGTCCGGCGCGGCGGGTCGAGGATGGTCGCCAGCGCGCCGAGGACCGGAAAGGGGGCCAGGGCCGGACGCTCGGGCTGGCCCAGGGGCCAGATGTGGTCGTAACAGAACAGGCCGTCCACGCCGGCGGCGACCGCCTCGGATGCGGCGGCGAACGCCTCGTCCGGAGTGTCACGGAAAGTCGGCAGCACGACGCCGGTGCGGATCACCTCGCCAACCTCACACGTCGGCCTCAGCACATCAGCCTCACCACAGACCACCTTGGCGCGCCGCCAGCGCGCCACCCATGGCGCCGGCGCGCTCGCCGAACGCGGCCGGCACGATCGCCACCTCCGGTCGACGCTCGCCACCCTCGACGAGCTCACCGAAGGTCGCACGCGCCGCGTCGACGAGGAGATCGCCGGCACGGACGACCCCGCCACCGAGCACGAAGCACTCCGGGTCCAGCGCGGCGGCCAGGTTGGCCAGGCCGAAGCCGATCCACCATCCGACCTCACTGATCACCTGGCGCGCTGCCGGGTCACCGGCCGCGGCGGCGGCCGAGACGTCCTCACCGCGCACGCTCTCGGGGTCGCCCCCGGCCAGTCGCACCACCTCGCTCAGCCTCCCGGCCAGCGCCGCCTCGCGCGCCAGCACCCCGAGCCCGGCGCCCGAGGCGAAGCGCTCCCAGCAGCCCCGGCGCCCGCACGGGCAGGCGGGCCCGGCAGGGTCGACGACCATGTGGCCGATTTCGCCGGCGAATCCCGACGCGCCGACCTGCACGCGGCCGTCCGTGACGATCCCTCCGCCGATGCCCGTGCCGAGCGTCACCATCACGACGTCGCGGTAGCCGCGGGCCGCACCTAGCCGGTACTCGGCCAGCACGGCGAGGTTGGCGTCGTTCTCAATGACGACGCTGCGGCCCGGCAGTCGGCCCCCGATGAGCTCGTTCCAATCCACGCCGTGGGCCTGCGGCAGGTTCGGGGCGAAGCGCAACCGGCCATCCCGGTCGACCATGCCGGGGGCACCCACGCCGATGGGCACACCGCCTTCGGCGCCGAGGGCGCGGTCGAGCTCGACCACCACCTGTGCGACGGCATCGGCCACATTGGAGCCGACGATCTCCTGGGTGCCCATCGGCGTGGGGACGCGGGCCTCGGCGAGGACGTCGTCGCCGGGGCCGATCGCGACGCCCAGGACCTTGGTCCCACCGATGTCGACGCCGTAGGTGACGCCGGCGGGCGCCGGCGGGACCCCGTCCCGGCTCACGGGAGTGACTCGACCCGCGCCTTCAGCTCTCGCATGGCCGTCGCCATGATGCGGCTCGTGGCGCGCATCTTGATGAATCCGGGGATCGGCACGCGCAGCTCCGCCTCGAGGTGGTACGTCACGTCGGTGCCGCCTCCGTCGCCGGGATCGAAGATGTAGCTCCCGTCGAGCTTGGTGGTGATGTCGCCCTGTGTCAGCTTCCAGGCCAGGACGTGGGGTGCCTCGGAGTAGTCGTAGGCCAGGGTGTAGCTCGTGCTGCGCCCGAAGGCGGCGGCACGGAAGGTCACCAGGAGCGGGCGCCCCTGGTCGTCGCGGTCCTTGACCTCGATCTCCTTGATGTCGGCGGCCCATTCGGGGTAGCGCTCCAGGTCCGCCGCGACCTCGAAGCAGCGCTCGGGCGCTGCCGCCACCGAGATGTGCTCTGTCGCTGTGTCGGCCACGGTCAGTGCTTCCTTCCTGTCCTGAGCTGCCGCTGGGCAGTGCGTCAGATTGCCACTCCAGCCACCGCCTCGGCCAGCCTAGAAGCGAGAACGTCGTTGTCGAAGGATTCCTGCACCCGGGTTCGGGCGGCCCGGCCCATCCGCCGCCGGCGGGCCGGGTCCGCCAGCAGGCTGCGCAGGGCTTCCGCCACGGCGCCGGGGTCCGCCGGGTCCCCCACGACGAGGCCCGTCACCCCGTCGAGCACGGCCTCGGACGCACCGCCGCTGTCCCCGGCGATCTGGGGGACCCCAGCGGCGGCCGCCTCGAGGAACACGATGCCGAAGCCCTCCTGCTCCAGTCCGAGCCAGCGGCTCCGACAGGCCATCACGAACACGTCGGCGGCTCCCAGGAGGCCCGCCCGGTCCTCGTCGCTGACCCGTCCGAGCACCCGGACCGTCGCCGGGCTCGCCTCCCCGAGGCCGCGCAGGTGGGCCAGCTCCCGGCCGTCCCCGGCGATCGCCACCATGAGGTCGGGATAGGAGGGGGCCAGCCGGCCGGCGGCCTCAATGAGCACGTCCATCCCCTTGCGGGGCACGAGCCGGCTGACGCTGACGACGAGCGGGCCGGCCGCAGGCAGGTCGAGTCGGGATCGGACGGCGCGGCGCTCGGCGGCCTTGAGCGGGCTGATGGAGCTGGCGTCCACTCCGGGCGGGATCTCGACCACCGGCGCCGTCAGGCCGGGCGCGGCGTGGCGGGCCTCCGCAGCCGGGTAGCTCCCGGCGGACACGACCAGTCGGGCCCCCCCGAGCACGCGGGCCAGCGCGGCGCGTGACCCGGGCAGTCGGCCGGGCACGGTGACCTCCGCGCCGTGCAGGATCACGCCGTAGGGGACGCCTACGTGGGGCCCCAACAGCCCGAGCGGGAGGGCGGGATCCAACAGGACCATGTCGATCCCGTTGTCCCGCACGCACGTGCGCACCGCGGCGAGGGCCCCCGGTGTGGGGAAGAAGAGGATGGAGCCCGGCACCCGCTCGATGTGGACGCCGCGGGCGGCCTGCTCGGCATCGAACGCGCCGGCAGCGTCGTCCGACGACGCGGTGAGCACGACGTAGGAGGCCGGGTCGAGGCGGCTCCACAGCTCCCAGAGATAGTTCTGGATCCCGCCGACCTTGGGCGGGAAGTCGTTGGTGACGAGCAGGTGGCGCTTCACCGCGGGCACGGGCACCCGCAGGGTGCGGGCGAAGGAGCGCACCCTGGCGCATGGGACGGCGCCCGCCTCCAGTCAGCCGGTCCGGTGCGTGCTGAAGCGCAACGTCGGCACCAGGCCGGCGCGCTCGAGCATCCGCATGGCGCGTGCCTCGTCGGCATCGATGACCACGGCGTCGTCGGGCTCCCTCCCCAGGAGGAAGCTGACGACGCAGTCGTCACAGGCCGCGGTCTCGCGCAGCGTGCAGCAGTCGCAGTCAATGGTGAGCCCGCCCTCGGGCTCGGTCGCAGTGCCCATGTCGGTGTCCCTGGAAATCGGCATGACGATGACCCTCTCTGTTGGGGCCAAGCATGACGAGAGGGTGTGACACAGCCCGCTCCACCGCTACCCGCTGCCCACTACCCGCCGGCGAGCGCGGCCAGCGCGATCCGCAGCGTCTGGTCGAGGCCCCAGGCCACGCTCTCGGTGCGCACGGCGTCCGCGGCGGCGACCACGAGGAACGGCGGCCCTCCCACCCGGTAGTCCGCGAAGGCATTCGAGCTCATCACGACGTCCACGCCGGCCGCCGCACCATCAGCGGCCAGCGCAGCGATGGCCGCGGTGTCCTCTTCCCCCGGGCTGCGCGTCACGACGGCCAGACGTGCCTCGCCACCCAGTCCGGCCCGCACCTCGGGCAGGCCCTCCCACAGGTCGCGGCAGCCGAGGCACCCCGCCGAGAGGAAGAGGAGCAGAACCGGGTCGGCGGCCTCCTCCACCTCGACGCGCACCGCGGCACCGTCGATACCGACGCCGACGACGTCATGGGGGCGCGTGGTCGGCCGGTCGGTGTAGGTGGGGATGGGGCGGAGCCGGCTCAGGATCTCCGCCGGCGGCTCCTTCATGACACCTTCGAGGCTGCGCCCGGCTCGCTCTGCTCGTCGTCGGCCAGCTCGACGATGCTCCTCCCGTGGCCGCACCAGCGGCACACCACCTCGTCCACGTGGCGGGAGAGCACCTCGGTGTCCTCGACGACGAGGTCGCCGCCGACGGTGTAGTGGTGGAAGGCCTTCGTGCGTTCGGAGACGGTGACGTCGAAGCGGGTGAGGTTGCCGCAACCGTCGCACCTGTATCGAGGAGCGCTCACGCACCCCACGGTAGTCCGCGGCGCCGTGGCGCTCTCCCGCCTCGGGCCCTAGATGCGGTTGAGCAGCTCGCTCTTCTTGGCGGCGAACTCCTCCTCGGAGAGGATGCCGCGCTTGCGCAGGTCGTCGAGCTCAATGAGGCGGTCCCGGAGCTCGAAGGGGATGGCGCCTTGTGACGGCGTTGCGGCCGGCGCGGGACCCGTTCCCTGACGCTCCGCCGAGCCGCCGACCCCGAAGGGTGGGGTGTCGTGTCGGTCGTGCTGGGTGTCGTCGTACTGCTCGTCGCGGCGCGCCCCGCGGCGCTGCTCGTAGGGCAGCATGTCCGTGGGGACGGCCTCGCGGTGCCCGCCCCCGACGATCTCGTTGATCTGCGAATTGATGACGCGCTGCACGACGGCGGGCTTGCGCATGTACTCGAGCGTCATGGAGTCGTCCTCGCCTTGCACGTCGATCACCAGGCTGCCCGTGCCGAGGATCCGCTCGATCAGCTCCTGCCTGATGTTGACCTCGGTGATGCGCTGCAGGCGCAGCTGGACCGTGTCGCGCCCGAAGATGCCCTGGCGCACGAGGATCCGGGTCGACGTCAGTGCGACGTCGTAGGAGCGCCAGCGGACGAACCGGCCCAGCAGCCAGAGCCCCGGTACGAGGGCGATGAAGAGGAAGGGGTAGTTGGTCCACCCCGGCGGGTTGTGCCACGCGATGAGCAGGGCGATGATCGCCGCCCACACGGCGATGGAGGTGAAGAGGGGACCGAACAGGAAGATCCAGTGCGGGCGCAACTCGGCCAGCAGCTCCTCGTCGTCATTGAGGAACTTCCGAGGCAGAGGCATCGGGGCAAGCGTACCGGCGGCGCCTGACGTCGAAGGGCACGCTCGGTGCCGGGTTGCGCCCCCGGCGCGGCGCCTACCCTGGGCGCATGCCCTACGCCGAAGTTCCGGCCGACGAGGTCAAGGCGCGCATCGCCCGCGGCGAGGACGTGTTCCTCCTGGACGTGCGCGAGCCGGACGAGGTGGCGGAGTGGGCCTACCCGATCGGCGTGAACATCCCTCTCGGCCAGCTGGGTGACCGGCTGGACGAGCTCCCGAGGGACGTCCCCATCGTGGTGGCCTGCCATGTCGGCGGGCGTTCGGCCGCCGCCGCCAAGGCGCTCAGCGATGCGGGGTGGACGGCCGAGAACCTCACCGGCGGTGCCGTGGCATGGGTGGCCGGTGAGGCGGAGTCCTAGCGAGCGTTTGAGCAGGCGTCTCACTCGTCCGAGCGGATCGCCGAACATGTGGTCGACGCCTGACCGTGACCATCTCGGCGTGCAAGAGCCGACCGGGCCCGAGCCCACAGCACCGAACGTGACTGCGCCAGGGGTGCGCCAACGCCGGGCCTAGCCTCCAGAGCGCATGGACGTCTTCATGGAGCTGGGAGAGCGCGAGACCCCCTGCCCGGCTTGCGGTGGCGCGAGATTGGTTGACGGCAACCCGGGAGACAAACCCGTGGAGACGGAACACTGCAGGGCCTGCGGTCTGCGGACCCAGATCTCCTAGGCTTCACCCCGACGCGGTTGGCGGCATACCGCCATCACCCCTTCGTAGGGCTGGTGGGGATCGAACCCACGACCCAAGGATTATGAGTCCTCTGCTCTGACCACTGAGCTACAGCCCCACGGTGGGTTCTAGCCGACGGCGGGCACCGGGGTCGGCCTTCCTCGGCACAGATGCCTCCTCGCCCACGACAACCGGCATCATGGTGCGCCGTGAGCACGGTCGAGGACGACATGCCGCCACCGGCTCCGAGCCCACACAGGGCCCGATCGCCGGACCGTTTCGGGCCGTGGCTCCTCGTCGCCCTCGCCATCGGGTGGGGCCTGTGGGAGCTCCGACCCGAGCTGCGGCCGTGCCGTATCTCGACGACAGCTCCCTGCACCAGCAGATGGTGCGGTCCGCGGCGGAGAGGCTACGCCAGGGCCACCTACCGCTGACGAGCTGGTTCCCGTACCTCGGCCTCGGGTCGCCCCAATTCCTGCACTACCAGAGCCTGCCGGCGACGTTGTCCGGAGCGGTCGGCACGGTGTTCGACCCCGACACCGTCTTCCGCTGGTCGCTGTACCTGCTCCTCGCGCTGTGGCCGCTCACCGTCTACTGGAGTGCCCGCCTGTTCGGCCTGAGCCGCTGGACGGCGGCGGCCGCCGCGGCGATCTCGCCGTTCCTCGCCTCGGCGGCCGGCATCGGCTACGAGACCAAGGCCTACGTCTGGGTCGGCTACGGCGTGTGGACCCAGCTCTGGGCGGCGTGGACCCTGCCCCTCGCATGGGGCTTCACCTACCGCGCCCTCTCGTCGCTGCGCGCCGCGTTTCCCGCCGTCCTCTTCATCATGGTGACGGTCGCCCTGCACTTCGAGACCGGCTACCTCGCGTTCGTGCCTCTCGTGGTGTGGCCCTTCATCGTCCCCTCCGATCTCTGGCGCCGGCTGGGCCGCTCGCTGGCACTGGGGAGCGGCCGCGCTGGCCGCCTCGGCCTGGGTCATCGTCCCGCTGCTCGACCAGTCCCACTGGGCGGCGCGCAACCAGGTGCTCGGCGGCACCGGGCTGGAGAACGGCTACGGCGCCCGGCAGATGCTGTCGTGGCTCCTCACCGGCCACCTCTACGACGACGGACGCTGGCCCGTCGTCACGATCCTCGTCGGCGTCGGCATCGCGGTCTGCATCTGCGCGCTGGCGCGCCAATGTGGCCGGACGGGCCCTGGTGAGCATCTGGGTGGTCACGCTGCTCATGACCTTCGGGCGGACGACGTTCGGGGGCCTCTACACGATCCTTCCCGGGCAGCAGCGACATCTTCATCCGGCGCTTCCAGATGGGCGTGCATCTCTCGGGGATCCTGCTGGCCGGCATCGGCGCCGTGTTCCTGGGCCGCGCCGTGCTCGATGCGGCCCTGCGCCTGTTCCCCGAGGACCGCAGGGGGTGGGCGGCGGAGCCGGTCGGGCGCGGCCTCGTCGCCGGGCTGTGCATCATCGGGCTCGTCCTCGTGCTCGCACCGGCCTGGAGCGCGCTCGACACCTACGACGGGCACAACGCGACGAACATCGGCTTTCAGGCCGGCGCCGACACGGAGCAGTCGCCCCAGATCGACAGCTTGCTCGCCTACGTCCGCGACCACCCGAGGGGCCGGGTGTACGCCGGCAGCCCGACGAACTGGGGCCATGAACTTCCTCGTCGGCGCCGTCCCGGTCTTCAAGTACCTCGAGAGCAAGGACGTCGACGAGGTCGGGTACACGCTGCGGACGGCGTCGCTGATGACCGATCCCGAGTACTTCTTCGACGAGACCAACCCGGGCGACTACCCGCTCTTCGGCATCGGGTACATGATCATCCCCGAGACCTCCGACGCCCCCGGTCCCGGCGCAGCGGGTCCGCTGTTCGGGCGACTACTGCCTGTGGGCGCTCCCGAAGCCCGGCTACTTCCACGTGTACGACACGACCGGCGTGCTCGACCGCGACGCGGGCCAACGTCGGCACGCAGAGCGAGACGCTGCTCGACTCGCCGCTGCTCGACGAGCAGCGCGACCTGACGGTGGCCTTCAACGGGCATCCGGCCTCCGCGCCGACCGCGCGTGCAGGCGCCGGCGCTGAGCGGGTCGCCCGGGACGGGTCGTCACCGAGCAGGCGGACCTGCAGAACGGCGCGGCCGGCGCCGTCGTCACGACGAAGCGGCGGGCGACCGTCGTGCTCAGCGCCTCCTACGACCCGGGATGGAGCGCCACCGTGAACGGGCATCCCTCCCCCACCGTGATGGTCGCGCCCGCCCTGGTGGGCGTCGTCGTCGGCCCGGGGACTGCACACGGTGACGTTCCGCTACTCCGGCTACGGCTCCTACACCGCACTGTTCGTCCTGGCGCTCGCTGGTCCTCGTGGGAGCGGCCGTTGCACCCCTGGTGTGGCGGCGGACGCGATCGACGAGGGCGGCGTCCGGCGGGGAGAATGCGAGGGTCATGACGACACTCCCCAGCCCTGAGCCCCAGCCGACGTCCGATCGCCATCGAGTCGGCCGACGTGGTCGTGGAATTCCTGCGAGCCCTCGCCGCCTACGACGTCGACGCGGCGCTCGACCTCGTCGCCGACGACCTCGTCTACAGCAACGTCTCCCTGCCCACCATCTACGGCCGTGACCGGCTGGAGCGCATCGCCCGCCCCTGGCTCCGTCCCGGTCGGATGGGCTTCAACGTCCATCTCAACCACGTGGCGACCGAGAACAACGTCGTGCTGACCGATCGGATCGACGAGCTCAGCTTCGGCCGCTTCGCGTCGCGGTTCTGGGTCTACGGCCGTTTCGTCGTCGGTGACGACGGGAAGATCGCGGTCTGGCGCGACTCGTTCGACTGGCTCGACGTCACGATCGGGAATCTACGCGGCCTGGCGGGACTGGTGTCGCCCTCGCTCAACCGCCGGATGCCGGCCGGCTGAAGGGCCGAGCCCCGCCGCTTATTGCAGGCCGCCTACTGCAGGTAGCCCTCGACGGTGTCGGTCGGGCGGGGCTGGCTGGCGTCGGGGTCCTGCCCGGCGCTCCGCTTGGCCCGGCGCTGGCGCAGCAGGTCCCACATCTGGTCCAAGGTCACCTCGAGCTCGCGCTTGCGCTTTCAGCTCCGCGTCGCTCAGCCCCTCGCCGACGTGCGCCTCCTCGAGCCGCTGCTCCTCCTCGGCCAGCACGCTGATCCGCTTCACGATCTCCTCGTCGTCCACTGTCCGCTCCGCTCTGCTTCGCTCGACTGCGCTGAATCCCGAATGCAACTGGTCCCGGGCCCGTGTGGCCCGGGACCAGTCTGCCCAGACTCAGGCCGCGGCGCCCAGTTGGCTCGCGCCGTCGGCGCCCTCAGCCGTCGTGCCCGTCCCGGTCAGGGCCGGGGTGAGCACGTCGGCGATGGTGGCCGCGAGGTGGAACGTCATGACGTCACGCACCTCCTCGGGGACATCCTCGAGGTCGTTGCCGTTGCGCTCGGGCAGGATGACCTCGGTCAGCCCCGCCCGGTGGGCGGCCAGCACCTTCTGCTTGACGCCACCGATCGGCAGCACCCGGCCTTGCAGGGTGACCTCACCGGTCATCCCGACCACCGAGCGCACCGGCACGTTGCGCAGGAGGCTGACCAGCGCGGTCGTCATGGTGACGCCGGCCGACGGTCCGTCCTTGGGGACGGCGCCGGCGGGCACGTGCACGTGGAACCGCTTGCCGGCGAAGACCGTCGGGTCGATCCCGAGCTCCTCGGCGTGCGAGCGCACGTAGGAGAGGGCGATCTCCGCCGACTCCTTCATGACGTCGCCCAGCTGGCCCGTGAGGGTGAGCCCCTCGGGGCCGTCGGACACGCTGGCCTCGACGAAGAGGACGTCGCCGCCCGCTCCGGTCACGGCCAGTCCGGTGACCACGCCGGGCACGCTGGTGCGATCGGCCGCCTCGAAGAAGAAGTGCGGCCGGCCGAGCCAGCCCCGCACGTCGTCAGCTTCGACGACCACGGGCGCCTGGCGCTCGCCCGAAGCGAGCTTCGTCGCCACCTTGCGCAGCAGCTTGCCGAGCTCGCGCTCGAGGTTCCGCACACCCGCTTCCCGGGTGTAGTCGGCCACGATGGCACGCAACGCGTCGTCGCTGATCTGCACCTCGTCCTCGCGCAGCGCCGCCCGGGTGAGCTGGCGGCCCACCAGGTGGTGCTTGGCGATGGAGACCTTCTCGGACTCGGTGTACCCGTCGATCCGGATGATCTCCATACGGTCGAGCAGCGGCCCCGGGATGGTGTCGACCACGTTGCCCGTGGCAATGAACAGCACCCGCGACAGGTCGAGGTCGACCTCCAGGTAGTGATCACGGAACGTGTGGTTCTGCGCGGGGTCGAGCACTTCGAGCAACGCGGAGGACGGGTCACCCCGGTAGTCCGCGCCGATCTTGTCGACCTCGTCGAGCACGATGACCGGGTTCATTGTCCCGGCTTCCCGCAGCGCGCGCACCAGGCGGCCCGGCTGGGCCCCCACGTAGGTGCGGCGGTGACCACGGATCTCGGCCTCGTCCCGCACGCCGCCCAATGAGACACGGACGAACTTGCGACCGAGGGCGTTGGCAACGGACTCGCCGAGCGACGTCTTCCCGACGCCCGGAGGCCCGACGAGGGCCAGGATGGCCCCCGAGCCGCGCCCGTCCACCGGCGCCAGGCCGCGCTCGGCCTGCAGCTTGCGCACGGCGAGGTGCTCGAGGATGCGCTCCTTCACGTCGGCCAGACCGTCGTGGTCGGCCTCCAAGATGCGCGACGCCTCTTCGATGTCGAGACGGTCCTCGGACTCGACGCCCCAGGGGAGCTCGAGCACGGTGTCGAGCCAGGTGCGGATCCACCCGGTCTCGGGGCTCTGGTCGCTGGTGCGCTCGAGCTTGTCGACCTCGCGCTCGACCGCCTTGCGGACGTGCTCGGGGAGGTCCCTCGCTTCGAGCTTGGCCCGGTAGTCGTCGGGGTCCTCGTCACCGTCCTCAGCGCTGAGGCCGTTGAGCTCCTTGCGGATGGCATCGAGCTGGCGCCGCAGCAGGAACTCGCGCTGCGTCTTCTCCATGCCCTCTTCGACGTCCGTCTTGATCTTCTCGCGCAGCGTCACGTCAGCGAGCGTGTCGCGGGCCCACCCGAGGACGAGGCGAAGCCTCGCCTCGACGTCGCGCGTCTCGAGCACCTCGACCTTCTGCGTGAGCGAGAGGTCGGGTGAGTAGCCCGACATGTCAGCCAGGCGGCTGGGCTCGGTGATCTCGCGCAACTGGGCGGCGATGCGTCCGGCGCCGCGGCTGTGCAAGATGTTCTCCATCACGGCGCGGTACTCCCGGGCCAGCTCGATGGCGGCCGGGGTCGGCTCGGGCTCGTCGATGGGCTCGGCCTCCACCCAGAGGGCGTCGCCGGTGCCGGGGATGCCCGGTCCGATGACGGCCCGGCGGTCACCGCGGATGGCCACGGCGGGCAGGCCACCGGGGAGGTCGCCCTCCTCCATGACCTCGGCGATCACGCCGACGGCGGCGAAACGACCTTCGATGTGGGGCACCAGGAGCAGACGGCCCCCGGCAGAGCGGGCGGAGTCGACCGCGGCCCGGGCCTCATCGGACTCCAGAGCCATGGTGAACACCATCCCGGGCAGCACCACCCCTGACGTGAGGGGGAGCAATGGGAGTGTCACATTCTCGTTTGTCATCGGGTTCCCTTCGGGTTCCAAATTCATCTGACTGGTCAACCATCTGGGTGGGGAGGTCATTCCCGAGCCGCCCGTCCCTGTTCGGACTGCTGTAATCCTGTAATTGTTGGACTTCCAGCATAGGAGGGTGCGCCGTTCTTCCGGACGATGTCCCACCCCTGGTCGGAGGCCCGGCGGGGCGGCGGGGCGGCCTGCCCGGGGCGTACGCTGAGACGGTGAGCGGCACGGAGACGGCGCCCGAACCGGGAGCGGCCGGGAGTACGACCCTGGCGCCGGCGCGGCCGGCGCCCGACCTCGACGAGGGCGACCACGACCGCATGGCCCACATCGTCCTGGAGGGCTACACCCCCGAGGGGGGCGACTTCGTCTCCACCGGGCCGAGCGTGGTCGAGGGCATGGTCAACCGGACGGCGGTGCGGGCCCTGTGCGGCAAGGAGTGGGTCCCGGGCCGCAACCCGGCCCGCTACGGCCTGTGCCCCACGTGCAAGGAGATCGCCCAGTCGATGGGGTGGAAGATCCCCTCGTCGTGACCCCGGCGGGAGCCGGCCGGCGCCCGCCCGTGCCGAGCCTGCCCGGCCCAGCTACCGTGCGGCCAACCGATCGACCGTGGGCGCGAGACGGGCCGCCCGGAGGGAGCCACGTTGGCACAGGTCAGCTTCGACGCTGTCACCAAGCGCTTCGGCGAGACCACGGCGGTCGACGGGCTGACCCTGGAGGTCCCCGACGGCGAGCTGCTCGTGCTGCTGGGCTCGTCGGGTTGTGGCAAGACGACGGCGCTGCGCCTCGTGGCCGGCCTGGAGGAGCTCTCCGACGGCACCGTCTCCATCGGCGATCGGGTCGTCAACGACGTCGACCCCAAGGACCGCGACGTGGCCATGGTCTTCCAGAGCTACGCGCTGTACCCGCACCTGACGGTGGCCAAGAACATCGAGTTCCCGCTCCGCCAGCGCGGCGTCGACAAGGAGGAGCGCGCCACGAAGGTGAAGCGGGCGGCGGAGACGCTCGGCCTGGGCGAGCTGACCGGCCGCAAGCCGGCCCAGCTCTCGGGGGGCCAGCGCCAACGGGTCGCGCTGGCCCGGGCGATCGTGCGCGAGCCCCTCGTCTTCTTGATGGACGAGCCGCTGTCCAACCTCGACGCCGCGCTGCGCGTGCAGACCCGGGCCGACATCGTCGAGCTGCAGAGCCGGCTCAAGACCACGACGCTCTACGTGACGCACGACCAGGTCGAGGCGATGACGATGGGCCACCGCATCGCCGTCATGAGCGAGGGCCGGCTCCAGCAGGTGGCCACGCCCGAGGACCTCTACGCCCGCCCGGCCAACGCGTTCGTGGCCCACTTCCTCGGCAGCCCGGGCATGAACCTGATTGAGGGGATGCTGGTCGAGAGCGGGCCGGCCGAATCCGAGGGCAGCGGCGGGCGCGGGACGCTGTGCGTCGCCTTCCAGGGGGCCTCGGTGCCGCTGCCCCCCCGGTGGCGGACACGATCCGGGGCGCCGGCCCCGACGTCGTGCTCGGCCTCCGGCCCGAGTCGCTGCACCTGAGCCCCGACGGCGCCATCGCGGCCAGCGTGATCATCGTCGAGCTGCTGGGCGCCGAGACCCACGTGATCTGCCAGACCGAGACCGGCGCCCGGGTCATTGTGCGCCAGGGTGCGGCCGCCGCCCGGCCCGGCATCGGCGAGGCCGTGCGCATCGCCGTCGACCCCGACCCCGAGGCGTACCACGTCTTCGACGCGGCCACCGGCGACCGGCTGGGGGGACCGTGACGGTCGCGAGCCGCGCCGGTCGAGACTGCGGCGCCGGAGCCCGAGCCGGCGCCACGCGGTGACGCACGACCGAGGCGGCCTGCGGACTCGTCTGCGCAAGGAGGCCGCGCTGGCCTACCTGCTGCTCGTCCCCGCCATGGTGCTCTTCGGCGCGTTCTCCTTCTATCCCTTCCTGCGCAACTTCAAGCTCATGCTGTACGAGACGCCGCCGGTCCCCGGGCTGCCGGCGCACTACGTCGGCCTGCACCAGATCATCCCCACCATCACGTCGACACAGTTCACCCAGAGCCTGGTCACCACGATCGTCTTCGTGGTCCTCGTGGTGCCGATCAGCCTCATGCTCGGGCTGGCGCTCGCCGTGGCGGCCCACCGCAAGCTGAAGGGCATGACGGTCTACCGGGTGATCTTCTCCTCGACCGTGGTCAGCTCCGTCGCCGTCGCCTCGGTCGTCTTCGGGACACTGCTCAATCCCGTCGTCGGGCTGCTCCCCTGGCTCGGCCTCAGCCCGACCCCGCCCGCCCTCGAGAGCACGACGTGGGCCCTGCCGTCCGTGGCGCTCATCACCATCTGGCAGTTCCTCGGGCTCTCCTTCATCATCATGTCGGCCGGGCTGCAGTCGGTTCCCGACGAGCTGCTCGAGGCGGCCCGCATTGACGGCGCGGGCTCGTGGACGAGGTTCTGGCGCATGACCGTGCCGCTGCTCTCCCCCACCATCTTCTTCGCGGTGGTCGTGAGCACGATTTACGCCTTCCAGGCCTTCGGCGCGGTCGACATCCTCATCGGTCCCCAGAACGCAGCCCGGCTGCACACCAACGTGCTGATCTACAACATCGTCAACACGAACACCATCGACCAGAACCCGGGGGCGGCCGCCATCATGGCCACCGTCCTCTTCCTGATCATCCTCGGGCTCACCCTTCTGCAGCTGCGCTTCCTGGAACGGCGGGTGAGCTATGCCCGCTGACACGCTGACCGACGCACCGGCCGCCGCCCAGCCACCCGCCGAGCCACCCGCCGAACCACCGGCGGTCGCTCCGACGCACCACCGGCCGCGGCGGCGGCTGCGGACGATCGGCAGCTACACGATCCTCACCGCGGCCGCCATCGTGGTGATCTTCCCGATCTACATCACGATCGTCAACTCGTTGCTGGCGCCGGACCAGCTCGTCCAGCAGCCGCCGCCGCTCGTCCCGAACAACCCCCAATGGCACAACTACAAAGCGGCATGGACGACGGGGCAGATGTCCAAGTACATGGCGACCTCGGCCATCATGACGGCCGTCATCGTGGTCGGGCAGCTGGTCACCTCCATCCTCGCCGCCTACGCCTTCGCGTTCTTGCGCTTCCCCTTCAAACGCACCCTGTTCGTGATCTGCCTCACCACGCTGATGATCCCGCTCGAGGTGACGTTCATCACGAATCTCGACACGGTGACGTCGCTGCACTGGTTCAACTCGTACGAGGGCCTGGCGATCCCCTTCCTCGCCACCGGGTTCGGCATCTTCTTGCTGCGCCAGGCTTTCCTGCAGATCCCCCGCGACCTGCAGGAGGCGGCCCAGCTCGATGGGTACGGGCACCTGCGCTTCATGACCCGGGTCGCCGTGCCGCTGGCCCGCCCCTCGCTCGCGGCCCTCGCCGTGTTCTCGTTCCTCGGCGCCTGGAACCAATACCTGTGGCCACTCGTGTCGACCGGTGGATCGACGCCCCTCTACACGGTGCAGCTCGGCCTGAAGCAGCTCCTCGGCAGCCAGGTGACCCAGATCCCGGTTTCGCTGGCCGGCGCCGTCATCGCGTTCGTCCCGCTCGTGATCCTGCTCCTCATCTTCCAGAAGCAGCTGGTGCGGAGCCTGACCGCGGGCGCCGTGAAGTAAGGGCGGCCGTTCCCGCACGGGGTTCGGGTGCTAGGAAATGGGGATGCGGACTCCACGCTTCTCCCGACTCGTCGCCGCGGCCCTCTTCATGACCACGGCCAGTGCGACCTCCGCCGCCGCCGTGGTGGGCGCGGCCTCCACGCCGGCCGGCGCGGCCACCAAGCTTCCCGCCTGCAACCTCAAGGCCCTCGCAGACCACAAGGGCGTGGTCAGCATCGATTTCTGGGAGTCCGCCAACAGCGCCAACCTCACGACGCTGCAGGCGATCACCAGCGCATTCAACTCGTCACAGTCCAAGGTGCACGTGACGCTCGTCACCCAATCGGGATACGACGACACGTGGCAGAAGTATCTGGCCGGACTCACCAACGGGCAGCTCCCGGCCGCGGCGCAGCTGGAGGACCAGCGCACGCAGGCGGCGATCGACACCGCCTCGTTCCTCCCGGTCCAGTCGTGCATGAACGCCGCCAAGTACTCGACGAGCGACTACCTGCCCCGTCCCCTGGCCTACTGGAAGGTGAACGGCGTGCAGTGGGCCCTGCCCTTCGCCGTCTCGGCGCCGATCCTCTACTACAACCAGAACGCCTTCACGAAGGCCGGGATCAGCGGTCCCCCGACCACGCTCTCCCAGATGGTGGCCGATGCCAAGACGCTCAAGGCGTCGGGCAGCGGCATGGGCCTCGTCCTCGATCCCTGGCACCTCGAGACGTGGCTGGCCACGGCCAACACGCTGTTCGTGAACAACAAGAACGGCCGGAGAGCACGCGGGCCACGGCCGGCGCATTCAACAACAAGACGTCGGTCTCCATCTTCAGCCAGCTCAAGCAGCTCGTGACCTCGGGTGACGCCACCACCAACCCGTCGAGCGGCCCCAACCAGTTCGACAACCTGCTCGGCATCGGCAGCGGCAAGTACGGCATGACGCTCGAGACGTCGGCCGCACTCGGCACGGTGACCAAGCTGTTGAGCCAGGGGCAGTACGCCAACGTGAAGCTGGGCATCGGGGCCTTCCCGGTCTACAGCTCGTCGGTGCAGGGCGGGGTCGAGCCCGGCGGCTCCGGCGTCTACATCTCGAACAAGGTGCCCGCGCTGCAGCAGGCCGCCGCCTGGCAGTACCTGTCCTACCTCTGCAACACCCAGTCGCAGGCCACCTGGGCGGCGGGCACGGGGTACATCCCGGTGCGCAAGTCCTCGGCGCAGACGGCGACGGTCCAGCACCTGTGGGCCACCAACCCGGGCTACAAGGTGGCGTACAACGAGATCAACAACGGCGCCAACACGCCGGCGACCTCGGGATCGGTCATCGGCCCCTACGCCAACGTGCGCACCAACATCTTGAACGCCGAGATCTCCATGTTCACCGGCGGCGTGTCGCCGCCGACCGCCGTGAAGTCCGCCGAGTCGAACGTCAACAGCACCATCTCGAGCTACAACAGCCGGCTCGGGGTCTCGTAGCGGCCGGCGGGGCCAGGGCTTGGGCTGGCTGGGGCTCGGCTTTGGGCCGGGGCGCGAAAAAGCGCACGTCGATGGCCGCGCACTGAACGGCGCACAGACGAGCGCTACGTGAACGATGACCCCGAGGAGCCGTTTTCTGTAGAGCCGAAAGTCACAATGCTTTCGAGAACCCTGCTCCTCTAGCTGAGACTTAGCTACCATCGCCGAACGGGACCAGGCGCTCCGCAGTGTGGTCGGGCATGTGTTGGAGGGACGGGGATGGTCATTCAGGACTCGTTGCCGGTCGAGACGGTCGGCATCAACGCGTACCGCGTGATGTTCGAGCACAGCTCCGAGGGCGTGCTCTTCTCCGGTCAAGACGGGCGGATCAGCGCCGCCAACCCCGCGGCGTGCGCGCTCCTCGAGATGACGGCCGAGGAGATCTGCACACTGGGCACCGACGGCCTGGTCGACCTGGAGGATCCTCGCTGGCCGATCGCGGTCGCCGAGCGGGACCGCAACGGAATCTCCGTTGGCGTGGCCCGGCTGCGCCGGGGCGACGGCCGGATGGTCGACGTGGAGGTGACGGCACGCCGGTTTCGCGACGCCGACGGATCGGTCCAGATTTTGAGCATCCTGCACGACGTGACGGGCCGGGTGGCGAGGGAGCTCGAGATACAGGAGCTGAACGCTCGCGTGCTGGAGCTCTCCCGCGGTGACGAGCTGACCGGCTTCCGGAACCGCCGCGGGCTCATCGCCGACGGCAGCCGACTGCTCCAGTTCGCCGACCTCGAGAGGGCCGACGTCCAGGTCATGTTCGCGGACGTCGACAACGTGACCGCGCTGAACACCAGCCTGGGCCATCAGGCCGGTGATGCCGCGTTGCAGGCCGTGGCGCGGGCACTGGCCGTCGGCTTCCGCAAGAACGACGTGCTGGCACGCATCGGCGGGACCCAGTTCCTCGTGCTGGCCCTCAGCCTCGCCGAACCCGAGTGCGCGACCATCACCGGCCGGATTGAGGAGCACCTCGCGTCCCCCGAGACGGTCGACTTCGTGGGCGCCGAGGTCGAGGCGTGGCTCGGGTGGACGACACGACGCTCCGGCGACGGCGGCTCGCTGGAGGAGCTCCTGGCCCGGTCCGACTGGGCCATGCTGGAGGCTCGTGACGCCCGGCGTGGGGTCGACCGCCCGCTGCGCCTCAACCGTCCTGCCTGAGCCTCCTGCCGCCCGCCTGACCCTGTGCGTCCGCTCGCCCCGGGTTCTCGCTTCTGCTTCCGGGCCGGAGCCTGTCTGCCGGGAGTTGTTTCGCAAACTCTAAGCGATATTGTTTAGAGTTTCAGAAGACGGCCGTCGGGTCGCCCGCCCCACCCTCCCGGCCGAGCTCTCACCCAATTGACCTGCTGTTTCACCAATACCTGACTATTCCACTTGTATTTAGCAATACGCGTGTATTACTGTGCTCCGATGCACGAAAACGCCCCCCGCCCATACACGCCCGGACGAGTCCTGGCCCCCTCCCGCCTGCGCCCACGGAGGATGGCCGCCCTCGGCGCCCTCACCCTCTCGGCCCTGGCCCTCTCGGCTCTCCCCGCCGGTGCCCAGTCCGGGGGCAGCGTGAACCTGGTCGCCTACTCGACCCCGAAGCCCGCCTACACGGTGCTGGCCGCCGACTTCGCCAAGACGAAGACCGGCGCCGGCGTCTCGGTCTCTCCCTCCTTCGGCCCGTCGGGCACCCAGGCCACGTCCGTGGTCGACGGTCTCCCGGCCGACCTCGTCAACTTCTCGCTCGAACCCGACATCGCCAAGCTCGTCAAGGCCGGCCTCGTGTCGAGCGCGTGGAACAAAGGCAAGACCAAAGGCATCGTGACCGATTCCATCGTCTCCTTCGTGGTGCGCCCCGGCAATCCCAAGCACCTCACGACCTGGGCCGACCTGGTGAAGTCCGGCGTCGGGGTCATCACCCCCAACGTGTTCAGCTCCGGCAGCGCCAAGTGGAACATCATGGCGGCCTACGGCGCGCAGCTCGCGCTCGGGAAGACCCCGGCGCAGGCGCAGCAGTACCTCTCGAAGCTGCTGCACAACGCGGTGGCGCAACCTTCCAGCGCCAGCGCCGCGCTGGAGACGTTCCTATCGGGCCAGGGCGACGTGCTGCTCGACTACGAGGACGACGCGCTCTACGCCAAGAGCAAGGGCGAGCCGGTCACCATCGTCACGCCGCCCCAGACGATCCTGATCCAGAACCCGATCGCCGTGACCAAGACCGCCGGCACGGGCGCCAAGGCGTTCCTGGCCTACCTCCTCTCCCCCGCCGGCCAGAAAGTCTGGGGTCAGCAGGGTTACCGGCCGGTGCTGCCCTCGGTGGCGGCCACGTTCAAGTTCCCCCAGCCCAAGACCCTCTTCACCATCGACCACCTCGGCGGCTGGACCAAGGTGAACACGTCGTTCTTCGACCCCCAGACCGGCATCGTGGCCAAGGTGGAGCAGTCGCTCGGCGTCTCCACCGCGAGCGGGTAGCGAACGCGTGACCGGCCTGGACGCCGCCGTCGCCGACCTGGGGCCCCCCGGCGGGAAGGGCGCGTCCACCGGCCGCCTCCCAGGACGGGGGCGAGGGCACCGTCACCCCCACATGGCGCACTCCCCCGTCCTGGCGGGGGCGGGACGTGTGGCCTGGCGCGCCGGCGGCCCGGCTCTCGCCGTCACGTATCTGTCACTCCTCGTCCTCCTCCCGCTGGCCGCGTTGTTCACCAACGCGTTCAGTGGCGGCTGGGGCGCGTTCTGGGCCGCGGTCACCCAGCCCGAAGCCGTCGCCGCGCTGGAGCTGACGCTGGGGCTCGCGTTCGCCGTGTCCCTGGTGAATTCCGTCGCCGGCCTGGCCATCGCCTGGGTGCTGGTCCGCGACGACTTCCGGGGCAAGGCACTGGTGAGCGCGGTCATCGACCTGCCGTTCGCGCTGCCGACCATTGTGGCCGGGCTCACCCTGCTGGCGCTCTACGGTCCGAACAGCCCGTTCCACGTGAACCTGGCCGGCACGCGGCTCGGCGTCGGCGCCGCGCTGCTCTTCGTGACGCTCCCCTTCTGCGTCCGCAGCGTCCAACCGGTTCTGGCCGAGCTCGATGCGGAGACCGAGGAGGCGGCCTCCTCCCTCGGAGCCAGCCAGCGCCAGGTCCTCCGCCGCGTGATCCTGCCCAGCGTCCTGCCGTCGGTGCTGGCGGGCGCCGGGCTCGCCTTTGCCCGGGCCGTCGGCGAGTTCGGCTCCATCGTGCTGATCTCGGGCAACCTCCCCTTCAAGACCGAGGTCGCCTCCTCGTGGATCTACAGCCTGTCCCAGAGCGACGCCCTTCCGGCCGCCGAGCGCGGTCTCGGTCGTGCTCATCGCCATCTCGCTGCTGGTGCTGATCGCCATCGGCTTGGCCCGCCGCCGCTTCGACGTCCCCGACACGATATGAGGCGCACCCGTTGGCGGCTGCCCCTGCGCTTCGCCGTGCTGGGCTATCTGGCCCTCCTTGTCGTCCTGCCGGTGGCCACCGTGTTCTACCGCGCCTTTCAACACGGCCTCGGAGCGGCGTGGGACGCCTTCACCACGCCGGACGCACTGCACGCGCTCGTGCTCACGCTCATCGTGGCCGCCATTGCGGTGCCGCTGAACACGGTCTTCGGCGTCGGCGTCTCGCTCATCCTCGCCCGCCATCGCTTCCCGGGGGCCTGGCTGCTCGATGCGATGATCGACATCCCCCTCGCCATCTCCCCTGTCGTCATCGGGCTGTCACTCATCCTCGTCTACGGCCGCACCGGGTGGTTCGGCGACTGGCTGAACTCCCACGACATCACCGTCATTTACGCCGTGCCCGGCATCGTCCTGGCCGCCGCCGCGATCTCCTTGCCCTACGTGGTGCGCGAAGTCCTGCCCGTCCTGCAGGAGATCGGGACGGAGCAGGAGCAGGCCGCCCGCACCCTCGGAGCCGGGCCCCTCACCGTGTTCCGCCGCATCACGCTGCCGAACATCCGACGCGGCCTGGCCTACGGCGTCACGCTCACCACGGCCCGTGTGCTCGGGGAGTTCGGCGCGGTCGCTATCGTGTCGGGTGCCGTCGCCGGGAGGACACAGACCTTGCCCCTGTTCATCGCCGCCGGGATCGACAACCTCGATACCACGAGCGCCTACGTCGGCGCCGTGGCGCTGTGCCTCTCCGCCTTGATCCTCCTCATCCTCCTCACGGTGACCGACCGCAAACGGGACGACTGGCACACGAGGGCGGCCGCGTGAGCATCCACGTCGAAGGGATCTCCAAGCATTTCGGCGACGCGGTGGCGCTCGAGGACGTGTCGCTGGATGTGCCGTCGGGGTCACTGACCGCGCTGCTCGGGCCGAGCGGCGGCGGCAAGTCGACGCTGTTGCGCATCATCGCCGGGCTGGACACACCCGACACGGGCACGATCCGGATTGGGGGCGAGGACCTGACGGGCGCCCCGGCCCGCAGCCGAGGGGTCGGGTTCTGCTTCCAGCACTATGCGCCGTTCCGCCACCTGACCGTCCGGCGCAACGTGGCCTTCGGGCTCGAAATCCGGCGCCGCCCCAAGGCCGAGATCAAGGCGCGGGTCGACGAGCTGCTCGAACTGGTCGGGCTCGCGTATCTCGGTGATCGCTACCCGTCCCAGCTCTCGGGCGGCCAGCGCCAGCGCATGGCCCTCGCCCGGGCGCTGGCCATTGAGCCCAAGGTGCTGTTGCTGGACGAGCCCTTCGGGGCCCTCGACGCGCAGGTCCGCACACAGCTGCGCCGATGGCTGCGGGACCTCCACGACACCCTGCACGTGACGACCGTGCTCGTCACGCACGACCAGGAGGAGGCCATGGAGGTGTCGGACCGCCTGGCCATCATCAACCACGGGCGGCTGGAGCAGGTGGGCACCCCGGCCGAGATGTACGACCATCCGGCCAACACATTCGTGCTCACGTTCCTCGGCCCGGCCACCCGTCTGGACGGCGAATGGGTGCGGCCCCACGACCTCGTGCTCCACCGCGTCGAGGACGGGAAGCCGAGCGCCACTGCGGTGGAGGGCACGGTGTCCCGCGTCACCCACCTCGGTTTCGAGGTCAGGGTGGACGTGGATCTCGACGGCGGTGGCGAATGCTGGGTCCAACTCAGCAGAGGCAGCGCCTCGGAGCTCCAGGTGGAGGCGGGCCAGCGGGTGTGGGTGGCGCGGGTGGACACCACGGCGCCCGAGCGGTTCCCGATCCTCAGCGCGTGACCGCCGGCGCCCTGCGTCGGCCCATGGCCATACAGTGTCGCTATCGACCTGAATGCGGCCGATCGGCACGAGCGGGAGCCCGGGCCGGCCTGTGACGGGAGAACGCATGCCCGACAGTGATGCGAGCGAGACAGAGGACCCGGAGCCGACTGGCGAGCCCGAGAGCGAGCGTGACCGGCTCGATCGTCACGTCGACGAGCAGGAGGAGGATTCCTTCCCCGCCTCCGATCCGCACGCAGACTGGTCCGGCCCGGCCACCTGACCGGGACCGGTCGTGACAAACGACCCAATCCGGCCCGAAATCACTTCGTCAATCGGCCCCTAGATAGCGGACTGCAACGGGCATAGGGTGCTCCCAAGGGAGACAAGCGGGCGACTTTCGCTCCCCCCTTGCCGGGCCTGGTCGTAGTTGGGGCGATTGAGCCACAGCACGCTGTAGGACCAGGGAGGAATGCACATGTATCTATTCAGTCGTACCGCCCGCTTGGGCGAGGGAAACCCCCAGAAGCAGCTGGACTGGGCGCTCCGGGTGACCGAGAAGGTCAACCAGATCTCAGAGGTGCCGGTGCAGTTGTGGACGACGGTGTTCTCGCCGTCATCGGGCCGGCTGGTGTGGACCGCAACGGTCGAGAACCTCGTCGAGCTCGAGACGATCGACGACAAGCTGCTCGCGGACTCGGGCTACGTCACGCTGGTCGAAGAGGGAGGCACCCACGGGTCGGGTGACCCCATCGACGACGGCCTGTTGCAGTTCATCCACGCCGACCCCAAGTCGACGGAGATCGACGCCCAGTACGCGATGACCGTGCAGGCGACACTGGCACCGGGCGGCACGGCGAAGGGGATTGAGCTGGGAGTCGAGACGGCGCAGCTGGCCAGCAAGATCACCGGCTGCCCGACCTCGTTCGCCATGGCCGTCACTGGTGCGTACGGGTCGGTCGAGTGGATCACCGTCTACGCATCCATCGAGGACATGCAGCGTGCCGGGGAGCTCATCGGGGCCGACGCGAGCTTCAACGAGAAGGTGGACAAGGAGCTCAGCAAGGTCTACCTGCCGGGCGTGACGACCCAGACGGCGTTCCGCAAGGTCGCCTAGGCAACAGGCAGGTGGCGGGCGCTGGGTGATTTCGATCATCCGGTTGACGTCCGCCACAAGAACGCGATCGGCGGCGCCCGGACGGGTGCCGCCGCTTCGCGTTGGCAGCTCAGAACACCTGAAGAGGTCGCTCGCGGACCAACCGCCAATCCCGGCTGCCGTGATTTAATGGGCCATGTTCTACGTCCTGATCTTCAGCATCCTCGCCGTCCTCCTCATCGTGATCGGCATCTCTACCTACCAACGCCGGCATCGGAGCCTCGAACGCGAGGAGGCGCACGTCCCGGGCGGGAACGTCACGCACAGTGACGCCATCCACAACGACTCGGCCCGCCGGCAGCGCAAGGCGAAGCGGAAACAGTCGCAGCACGACCGGCGCAAGCGCCACTGATCGACGGCAGGCCCGAGTCCCCTCGGGGACGGGTGCGGATCGGAGCGCGACGTGGCCCGCGACGTCGCCCGCGCCGGAACGCTACGGGGTCACGCGAGCGCGGCCGCCGGCAGGGTCGATCGAGACACCATCCGCAGCGAACGTGACGGTCATGCCCTCGCAGGCCGCCTGCACGCACTCGCAGCCGGCGCCCCAACTCTTCTGCGCATCGGCGACCAGCAACTCCAATTGGTCATCGGTGTGGTACGGATCGTGGTGGAAGAGGAGCAACTTTTCGACCTCGGCCATGCGGGCGAAGTCGACGACGTGGGCGATGGCCGAGTGGCCCCATCCGATGTGGTGCGGGTACTCGCCGTCGCCGTACTGGGCGTCGTGGAGCAGCACGTCGGCGCGATGGGCCAGGTGGTAGCCGCTGACCCATTCGCCCGTTTGGCCGGAGAGGCCCACGCCGAGGCCGGGCTCGTGGTCGGGCAGGTAGACGACGGAGCGCCCCTGTTCCTCAATGCGGTAGCCGACGGTCGGGCCCTGGTGGGTGACCAACGACGCCCGCACCGTCAGCGAGCCGATGTCGACCGGGCCCTCGGGCGCGTCGTGAAACTCGAGGTGCGCCGGGATGTCGGCCAGCCGCACCGGAAAGAGCGGCGGCGAGAGATAGGTCGAGATCCTGTCGGCCAGCGGCTGCACCGGAGAGGGCGGACCCCAGATATGGATCTCGCGGCCGGGATCGAACAGGGGGCGGAAGAAGCCCAGGCCCTGCAGGTGGTCGAGATGGAGGTGGCTGAGCAGGACGTCGATGCGCCCCCCGCCATCGTCGCCCATCGCGACGCCGAGAGGACGCATGCCCGTGCCGGCGTCGAGCACCAACACCTCTCCGCCGTCGCCGCGCAGCTCGACACACGAAGTGTTGCCGCCGTAGCGCAGCGTGTCGGCACCCGGCGCGGCCAGCGACCCGCGGCAGCCCCACACGCGGATCTTCATTCCTTCGCCCGCCAGAACACGGTCAGCACGCCGTGCATCTCGCCGACGTGGCCGAAGAGCGGGTACGCGGTGACCTCGAACGGGTGACGAGTGCCGTCGAGAGTGGTGGCGAGCAGCGTCCGGTGGGCGGGTTCGCGGTCGTAGAAGGCCACGCCCGCCGGCGAATCGCGTCGTCGCATGGGCGACCCGTCGACGTTGCCCAATTCGAGCATGGCTCCGAACTCGAGGGCGGTGATGCCGCCGATTTCGCCGTACCGCTTCCCGAGCAGGAGTTCGGCTGCTTCGTTGCAGAAGACGAGGGTGCCGCCGGCGTCGATCAGGAACATCGGCGTCGCCAGGTTGGCGGCGAGCTCGCGGGCGAGAATCAGCGGCAAGCTGGGCTCGCTCGCCGGGCTCTCCTCCGTCGCCATGGCTGCAGGATAGCCATGAGACCTTCGTAGAAGCCGAGGAGCGAAAGCGCGGCGTACGAGATCCACTGGCAGAATCAGCCCACGTGGCAGCGGGCGACCTGCGCCCGCGACGATCGAGAGCGTCGGGGGTGTGTGGTGGCCAGAATCGAGTTCGGCGGGAAGATCGGCGACGACTGGAGGACGTCGGAACCGTGGTGGCCGCCGGTCCCCACTCCTCCCGACGGCGCACCGAACGTCGTGCTCATCGTGCTCGACGACGTGGGGTTCGCCCAGCTCGGCTGCTACGGATCCGACATCGACACGCCCGTCATCGACGGGGTCGCTGCCGAAGGTGTCCGGCTGACCAATTTCCACACCACTGCGCTCTGCTCCCCCACACGGGCCTGCCTCCTGACGGGCCGCAACCACCACCGCAGCGGCATGGGCCGGGTCGCCGACCTGGCGTCGGGCTATCCCGGCTACTGGGGCAAAGCGCCCCGAGAGAACGGGTTCCTCTCCGAAGCCCTCCGGGCCAACGGCTATGCGACCTACGCCGTCGGGAAGTGGCACCTGAGCCCCGACGACGAGACCAACATGGCCGCCTCGCGCTCGACGTGGCCGCTCGGCCGGGGCTTCGACCGCTGGTACGGGTTCCACGGCGGGGAGACGCACCAGTTCACGCCCGCCCTCTACCACGACAACCACAGCGTGCGACCTCCGGCTTCGATCGAGGAGGGCTACCACCTGAGCGCGGACCTGGCCGATCGCGCCATCGAGTTCCTGAGCGACCTGCGCGCCGCCGATGCCGACATGCCGTTCTTCCTGTACTTCTGCACCGGAGCCTGTCATTCGCCGCACCAGGCGCCTCAAGAATGGATCGATCGCTACCGGGGACGGTTCGCTCAGGGTTGGGATCGCTGGCGCGAGGAGACGTTCGCCCGCCAGCGCGCGCTCGGTCTCGTGCCACAGAACACGACCCTCTCGCCGCGCCCGCCCTGGGTCCCCAGTTGGGAGTCGCTCGATGAGCGGGAGAGGGCATTGTCCGAGCGTTTCATGGAGTGCTTTGCCGCCTTTCTCTCGTACACGGACGAGCAGATCGGTCGCGTGCTCGACTTCATTGAGGATCTGGAAGAAACGGACGACACCCTCGTCATTGTGGTGTCCGACAACGGCGCCAGCTCGGAGGGCGGCAAGGAGGGCACCATCAACGAGGGTCGCCTCTCCAACTTCGAGTTCGCCAGCATCGGCGAGATGTACGGACGGATCGACGAGATCGGAGGTCCCCTCAGCCACGCGAACTATCCGTGGGGATGGACGATGGCGGGGAACACGCCGTTCAAGCGCTGGAAGCGCGAGGTCCACGAGGGCGGCGTCGCCGACCCTTGCATCATCCGGCCACCGGCGGGACGCCGGTCTGCCGGCGGCAACGCTCTCCGCCGGCAGTACGCGCACGCCATCGACCTCTTCCCAACCGTGCTCGAGATCGTCGGCGTCGACGCGCCCAACGAGATCGACGGGATCGAACAGTCACATATAGACGGAACGAGCTTCGCCTATGTCCTCGAACGCGGCAGCGACGTCGCACCCGACCGCCACCTCACCCAGCACTTCGAGATGCTCGGATCGCGAGCCATTTACCACGACGGGTGGAAGGCCGTGACCTTCCACCCGGTCGGCCCCCTCTACGACGACGGACTGAGCCTCAACGCGCCGTTCGAAGACGACGTGTGGGAGCTCTATCACGTCGCGGACGACGTCTCCGAGGTCCACGACCGTGCGGCCGAGTTCCCGGACAAGGTCGCCGAGCTGGTCGAGCTCTGGTGGACCGAAGCGCGGCGCAACGACGTGCTCCCGCTGGAGAACCGGGTCCTGGAGGTGATCGCCCATGGGCGGCCGGATCGCCGCGAGAACCGGGAGACGTTCCGGTACTTCCAGGGTGGGGCCCCCGTCCCAGAGACGGTTGCGGCGAACGTCCGCAACCGATCGCACGCCATCGTCGTCGAGCTCGAGGTACCGGAGAACGTGGTCGCCAACGGCACCCTTCTCGCTCTGGGATGCGCGCTCGGGGGCTGGTCGTTTCACATCCTCGAGGGGCGACTGCGCTACATCCACAACTTGCAGGGGCAAACGCTGTACCAGGTCGTCTCCGAGAAGGTCCTCGGGCCGGGCCGTCATCAAGTCGAGTTCCGGTTCGACAAGGACGAGATCGCCGGCGGCCACGCCATACTGCAGCAGGACGGAGAGCTGGTGGGGACGGGAGCCGTAGACCGTTTCACGCCGAACGCCTTCAACGAGGTCGGCATCGGGCTCACCTGCGGCTACGAATGGGGCCCGGCCGTGGGAAGCGACTACCAGGCGCCGTTCCCGTTCTCGGGCACGATCCTCCGGGCAGAGGTGTCGGCCACGGGGCCGATCGTCCGCGATCCGGTGGCGGAGGTGGCGGCGATCCTGGCGTCGCAGTGACTGCAGGCTTCTGAGCGGGCCGAGCGGCCTCGCTTCAGGTGGCGCTGGCGGCGATGCTCACCACAGGAGCATTGAGCGGCGTCGAACCCAGGGAACCCCAAAGGAATGCGTTTCCATAGTTGAAGATCCCGCCGTCGGTCGCCGCCTCCCAATACCCCTGGGCGTCAGACGTCGAAGCCATACCGATCACCGGATTTTCCAGGGTCGTGGCAGCGGCCGACCCCAAGAAGGGTGCATTGAAGGCGAACAGTCCCCCGTCGGACGCCACCTCCCAGTAGCCGGTCGTTGCACGGTCCGCCGCAATGCCGACGACCGGACTATTGATGCGTTGGCCACCCATCGATCCCAAGAATTGGGCGTCGCCGAAGGCGAAGATTCCTCCGTCGGACGCCACCTCCAGGTAACCGAGTCCGTCTACGGAGGACGCAATGCCGACGACCGGCGCATTGAGCGGCGTACCGCCCATGGATCCGTAGAATGCCGCGTCGCCGAAGCTGAAGATCCCGCCGTCGGAGGCCACCTCCCAGTAGCCTCCACCGTCAATTGTCGCCACCATTCCGACGATCGGTTTGTTCAGGGACTTGCCTCCCATCGATCCGAAGAATGGCGCGTTGAACGCGAAGAGTCCCCCGTCGGACGCCACCTCCCAGTAACCCCCACTCTCCGGGTCTGCGGCGATAGCCACGATCGGCGCGTTGAGAGGCTTACCGCCCATCGAGCCGAAGAACGGAGCGCCGTATGCGAAGACGCCGCCGTCGGACGCTGCCATCCAGTAGCCCAACTGATTCGTGGAAGGCGAGTACGTCGCTGGTGGGACCATGGCGTCCATGCCTTGGCGCAGGGCTGCCACAGAAGCCAGCACATCGCCACAACGATAAGAGGAATTGCCGGGGTAGGTGATGGTGATTTGTGGAACACCCTGAGCGTTCAGTTCCGTCGTAAAGTCATCTCCGCCCCAATCAATCACCCAGTCGCCGCCGGGGATCTTTTCGGCGCTTCCGGTGAAGAAGGAGGTCGGCGCGCGCTGATCGGTGACTTGCTCGACCTCGGTGGCCGTGTTGGTCGAAGTGTGGATCGTGAACCGCACGGCGCGGGGTGGTCGATTGGCTCGGCTTCCGTTGTCATGGATGGTGAGTGAACCGTCCGGTTGAAGTCGGGCATAGTGCTGGCCGGAGAAGAGTTGACCCCCTGTATCGAGATACTGATCACCGACAACCGAGAGGCTCTCAGGGGTCGGCGTGCCCCCCAATTTCCAAGTGATGTCACCCGTGGCCATGTCGATTCGGTACACGGCATCGAGGTGGCGGGCGCTGAAAATGATGCCCCCGTTGCCGTCGTACTCGATCGAGTTCATGTGGACGACATCGGGATACTGATCTCGCCAGTTGACATTCTCCGCGGCCACGTTGACATGTTCAGCCGTGTTCCACTCCCAGACGATCTCGTTGGAGGGATTCAGTTCCACGATGATGGGGTCAAGAATCGACGACTGAGCGGAGAGACCCCAGGAGGATAGATCGGTGCACTGGGTAGGGTCGGCCGGGCAATTGGTTGTCACATACGTAATGCCGAGGTAGTTCCCATTGGGTAGGAGCTGCATGTCGTGAACATCCAATGGAATGTCTCCGCCACCGACGGCGCCTTGCGACGATCCGTCGAGACCTCGCAGCTCGTAGCTGTTTGTCGCACTATCCCAATACGCGACCGTCGTGGGACTGAGGAACTTGGCGTCGTTTGGTGAGAAGTCGGCGGGATCCTTGTACCACCAGACCGGAACGCCGTCCTTGTCGAACACGATGGCGTACTGGCCGAACGTCAGGAAGTAGCCATTGGACTGTGGCGTGCCGGTCACCGCGGACGAGTAGTCGGGAAAGTCCGTGGGCAGGCAGCGGATCTCATAGGTAGGTACCACCATCACTGACCGTCATGCCTTGCCCAGGTCTCAATGGCACATTCACATTGGCTGGTCCTGGCAAAGTGGCTCCGGCGATGGTGACGGGATCCGGTCCGCTGGTCGTCACTGACGTTGTCGGGGAACTGCAGCGTACGACGTAGTCGGCAATAGCCGGGTTGAACGGTGGATCGAGCGCAGGACTGGTGGCAATGGAGAAGCCGGGCGAAACAGCTACGGCACGGTCCGGACCATCGAGGCCCAAGGCGACGAACAGGGTCACCATCACAGAGAAGGATCCGGCGAGAAGCACGCCGAGACGGATCCGGTTCGACCATCGTCCCACTTTGTTATGACCGGAAGCTCCGCATCTGCGGACGTGCTTGTTCATTCGTGAACGGGTACCACGTCGATACCGTGGGCACCAAGAAACTGAACCAAGGAGCTGGTCTCGACGTGCCCGGTACCGGCGATCACGACGTGATCACATCGTCTCGAGGGACCGCTGATCCGCCGAGTCAAGAACCACAAAAGAAGAGGCTAACTCAACCGCCTTCGGCTGATCGTGAAGGAAAATGCTCCGGGGGAGAGACTCGAACTCTCAACCTAGCGGTTAACAGCCGCTTGCTCTGCCATTGAGCTACCCCGGAAGGGTCGAGAAAACAGCCCCCGAACGATAGCAGCGGCCCGCACCACAAAAGTCGAGGGCGACGGCACGGAATCGCCCGGGGTCAGGACTCTTCTAGATAGTCCCTCAAGAGGTGTGCCGCGTCGGGACGCCGGAGCTTGGCCAGGGTCTTGGACTCAATCTGGCGCACCCGCTCCCGGGTGACGCCGAACTCCTTGCCCACTTCTTCGAGCGTGCGGATCTTGCCGTCGTCGAGCCCGAAGCGGAGCCGCACCACGTCCTGCTCGCGTTCGGAGAGGTGGCCCAGTGCCTCGCGCACCGCCGCATCGAGGAGGGAGCGTGTCGCCGCGTCGTCGGGGACCACTGCACCCCTGTCCTCAATCAGATCGGACAGGTTGAAGTCGTCCTCGTCGCCCACCGGCTGCTCGAGTGAGACCGTGTCCTGGTTGATACGCAGGATCTCGCGTACCCGCTCCATCGGGAGCTCGACCCGCAGCGCCACCTCCTCGATCGTCGGCTCACGGCCGAGCTCCTGCAGCAGCTGACGTTGGGCCCACACGACCTTGTTGATCGTCTCGACCATGTGCACCGGGATGCGGATGGTGCGGGCCTGGTCGGCGATCGCCCGGGTGATGGCTTGGCGGATCCACCACGTCGCGTAGGTGGAGAACTTGAAACCCTTCGTGTGGTCGAACTTGTCGACCGCCCGCATCAGACCCAGGTTGCCCTCCTGGATCAGATCCAGGAACGCCAAGCCGCGGTTGCGGTAGCGCTTGGCGATCGACACGACCAGGCGCAGGTTGGCCTCGATGAGCTCGTCCTTCGCCCTGAGCCCCTTGCGCGTCAGGCGCCTGTCCCGTGACATCGTTGCCGCATCGAGCAGGTCCTCTGCGGGGCCCTCGCCGGCGACGGCCAGCTCGTGCGCCGCCAGGCGCGCCGCGGCGGCGTTCCCCTCCTCGATCGTCTGCGCGATCTCGACCTCGAGCTCCGCGTTCAGCAGAGGCACCCGGCCGATCTCCTTGAGGTACGTGTGCACCGGGTCCTCGGCGCTGCCGCCCGACTCGGAGCTGGAGCTCGTTGCCCGCTTCCCGTTGCCGCCCTCGCGCGACTCGCGGCGCTCCTCCGCCCGCACGCTGCCGTTCGACCTCGGCGTCGCAGAACGGGGCTCCTTTCGCGGCCGGGACTCGACGGTGAGTTCCTCGTCGTCCTCCTCCACCAGCACCACGCCTTCGACCGTCACGCGGTCGATCAGCGTGGTCAGCACTTCGGGCGTCAGCTCCACCGCGTGCAGGGCCTCGATGAGCTCGTCCTGCGTGAGCTGTCCCTTCTCGCGTCCGATCGCCAGCGCCGCCTCGAAGTCCACCTGCGACACACCTGGCGGAAGCGCGACGTGCGAGATGGGCGCAAGCGTTTCCGTCGACGACCGCGCGCGACGTGTCCACCCCGTCGTCGTCTATCGCGATTGCAGAATCCTCGCTCACTCTCGCCCTGCCAAATTCGTCACTCCTCTGGATGCCTCCCGACCAACCACGCTACCAACCGATCGGCGGCGTCGCGGCCAGCGGAGGAATCTTCGAGTTGGTCCAGCCAGAGCCGCACTTGTGCCGTCTCTGCCGCCCGGGCCTGCCACGAATCGTCTTTCGCCCTCGACTGGATCTCCACCTCGGCCAGCGCGCGCCGCGCCGCGCCGCGCAGGAGAACGGTGACAACGGAGTCGACCGGGTCGCCCAATTCGGGGTCGCCCGCCATCGGCTCCTCGACGATGACGCGTCGCAACAGGCTTGCCACCTCCGGTGACGCGGTCTCCACTGCCTCGTGCACGCTGTCGTGCTCCAAGAGCGCGACGAACGCCTCCCGTTGCACGGGCTCGGAGAAGAGGACCACGTGCACTCGATCCGTTACATCTTCGGGTCGATGGACCGCCAACTTGAGCGCTTCGAGGCCCGGCCCTGCTCGGGGCGTTGCCGACATCGTGGCTCCGCCGCCGTCGTCCCCCGGCTCGAACCGGTCGTCGACGTCGTCGGGGAAGTCCCGTGGCGGCGGCTCGTCACGGCGCGTTCGAGTACGCCGGCTGGTGCTCTCGGCGGGGGGATGGGCGCGCAGATGATCCAGGCGGTCCCGGAGCCTCGCCGCATCGAGCCGGCACCGGTCGGCCAGCTGCATGACGTATTGGTCGCGCACCAGGTCGTCGGGGTGCTCCGCAACCGCCGTGAGAGCCGCGTCGGCCGCCCGCGCCCGGCCCTCCGCCGTCCCGAGATCACCCGCCCCCAGCATGCGGTCCACCCGGAACTGCAAGAAGGGCCGTGCTTCCCGGATTGCCGTGGCGAGTGCCCCCGGGTCGGTGCGGGCCAGATCACCGGGGTCGCTGCCGCCAGGCAAGTCGGCTACCACCACGTCGACCTCGTGCTTGCGCTCCCACTCGTAGACGCGCGACGTCGCGCTCTGTCCCGCGGCGTCGGCGTCGTACGCCAACACGATTCGCTTGGCGAAGTTGCGCAGCAGGGTGAAGTGCTCCTCGGCCAGTGCGGTGCCACATGTCGCGACCGCCCACGGCACGCCGGCCTGGAAGCAGCCGATGACGTCGGTGTAGCCCTCGCACACGACGACTTCGCCTTGCGCGATGACCCCCTGCTTGGCCCAGTTGAGCGCGTAGAGGGTCCGTCGCTTGGAGTAGATCGGCGACTCCTGCGAGTTCTTGTACTTCGGCTCGGGCCGCTCCGGAGGTGCCTGCCCGGGCCGTGCCGGGAGGATTCGCCCGCCCAGCGCGACCGGGCGGCCGGACGGGTCGCAGATCGGGAACAGGACCCGGGCCCGGAAGAAGTCCTGCGCCCTGCCGCGCCGGTTGATAAAGCCGAGACCCGAGTCCGACAGGACTTTCTCGGGGAGGCGAAGCGCCTTGGCGAGCGCGTCCCAGTCGTCGGGTGCCCACCCCAGCCTGAACTGGCGCACGACGTCGCCGTCGTAGCCGCGCGAGCGCAGGTAGTCGCGAGCGGGCCCGGCGTCGGGCGAGCTCAGCAGCCGATCGTGGTACCACGTCACGGCGCGCTCCATCGCATCGAGCAACTCGGACCGTCGCTTGTGGTCCCTTCCCGCCTCCTGGTCCTCGTGCAGCGTGACGCCCGCCCGGTCGGCCAGGAAGCGGACCGCGTCGACGAAGTCGAGGTGGTCCATGGCGCGCACGAAGGTGATGGCGTCACCCGACTCCTGGCAGCCGAAGCAGTAGTAGAAGCCCTCCTCGGCGTTGACGCTGAACGACGGCGTCTTCTCGGTGTGGAACGGGCACAGCCCGCTCCAGCGCCGTCCCACCTTCTTCAGCGCCGCGTGCTCGCTGATGAGGGCGACGATGTCGGTGGCCGCCCGGACCTGGGCGACTTCCTCGTCCGGTATCCCCACACCCTGACGGTACCGCGGCGTTGTCCACTCCGTGACTGGCGTACGGTTTCGAAATGGCGGTCACGCTCTACGGCGTCTGCGCCCTGACCTTCATGATGGGGATGTACGCCCTGGAGGCGCGCGGCCGGGGGTTCATCCTGGCCTTTGCGCTGGGCTGCGCCCTCTCCAGCTCCTACGGCTTCCTGTCGGGCGCGTGGCCCTTCGGTGTCGTCGAGGCGATCTGGACCGTGATCGCGCTGCGGCGCTACGTGCTCGCCGGGCGCTCCGCGGACCCGGGCTCCTCGCCGCACTGACCGCCGCCGACCAGGGCCAGGCCCTTGCCTGGGATCAGTGCTTCCGAGGCGCGGCGCCGGGTCCATGCCCCGGGGGCGGGCTCGCGCCCTCCCCGGAAGAGGAGACGAGCGGGCCCGGCTGCGGCGGCCCGTCCGCGTGGGTCTTGAACGTCGGGCCGCTGGCGTGACCGTTGGCGGCGTTCTCGTTGCCGCCGCCAACCGCAACACTGGGGGTGAGGTGGGGAGCGGTGTCGGCCGCCACGTTGCTCGCCGTCGCAGCATGGGCGCTGTGGCCGTTGGCAGAGCCGTTGCCGTTGTTGGAGCTGTTGGTGTTGGCGGAGCTGTTGGCGTTGGCGGAGGTGTTGCCGTTGGCGTTGCCGTTGCCCTGACCATTCGCCGCGCCGCTCCCGTGCGATTTTTGCACTGCCACTGCGATCACGGGCGCACTCGGCGCTGCAGCGGGAGCGGCCGACGAGACAACTTCGGTGCCGGCTGTCGACCCCGAGGGCGACTGCGTGGCGACCGTCGCGCCCAGGGCGGCGCCGGAGTCCACTGCCGACGACGAACGCCGTCACCGACCACGGACGGGTTGACGGGCGCCTGCACCACCGGCGACGCCGGGAGCGTCGGCGTTGGCGTTGGCGGTGCCGTGGGCGAGCCGGGACTGTCCGCGTGGGCCGCGGAGGCGAAGACGACCGGAGGCCCGCTCGACGGCGCGGTGACTTCGAGGACAACGACGATGGCCGACGCCACCAGTGCCAGGCTCGTGAAATTGACCGTACTCGGCCCGACCCGGTACTTCGTTCGCCGCCTGCGCCTCATGCTCCCCTCGAACTCCGCCACTCGCCCACATGTGGGCTCCACCGTTCCATCGCCATGTTGCACTCCGGCACCGGGCGGTGCAACCCGCCGGTTGCTGCACCTTGGGTTGCCGGCGGCTACCCCTCGGTCGGCCCTGCCAGCACCGCCTGGGCGGCGGACAGGCGCGCCACGGGGACCCGGAACGGCGAACAGCTCACGTAGTCGAGGCCTGCGTCGTAGAAGAGGCCGATGGAGGCCGGGTCGCCCCCGTGCTCCCCGCAGACGCCCACCTTCAGGCCCGGCTTGGTCTCGCGCCCGCGCTGGGTGCCCAGCCGGACCAGCTCGCCGACGCCGTCGAAGTCGACCACCTCGAAGGGGTTGCGCGGCAGGAGGCCGAGCTCCAGGTAGGCGTCCATCATCCGCCCCTCCACGTCGTCACGGGAGAAGCCGAACGTCATCTGGGTCAGGTCGTTCGTCCCGAAGGAGAAGAAGTCCGCCACCTCGGCGATCTCGGCGGCCCGCAGGGCGGCCCGGGGCGTCTCGATCATGGTCCCGATCGTCACCTCGAGCGTGCCGGCCTTGGTCGAGCCCGCCTTGGCCCCCTTGGAGGGCTTCGGCGCCCGCTCCTTGTTCACGTCCGCCACCGCGTCCTCGACCCAGCCCCGGGCGAGTGCGAGCTCGGCCCGGGCCACCGTCAACGGGATCATGATCTCGACGATGGGGTGCCCGCCGTCGGCCACCCGCTGGCGGGCGGCCTCCATCAGGGCGCGCACCTGCATGGCGTAGAGGCCGGGCTTGATCACCCCGAGCCGCACGCCGCGCGTGCCCAGCATCGGGTTGGACTCCTGCCAGGACAGCGCCGCCTCGTAGAGGCGCCGCTCCTCGTGATTCAGCCCGACCGTTGCGTCCTTGTGGGCCAGCTCCTCGGTGGAAGGCAGGAACTCGTGCAGGGGCGGGTCGAGCAGGCGCACCGTGACCGGCAGCCCGTCCATGGCGGCGAGGATGGCGATGAAGTCCTCCCGCTGGACGAGGCGCAGTTCCTCGAGCGCGTCCGCCTCTTCGGCGGGAGAGTCGGCGAGGATCATTCGGCGCACGACCGGCAGGCGGTCCTCGCCGAGGAACATGTGCTCGGTCCGGCACAGCCCGATCCCCTCCGCGCCGAGTTGCGCGCGTTGGCGGCGTCGTCGCCCGTGTCGGCGTTGGCGCGGACGGCCAGGTGGCCCTCGCGGATCTCGTCGGCCCACGACAGCACGGTGTCGAAGGCGGGCGGCGGCTTCGCGGCCGTGAGCGGCACCTGACCGGCCACGACGATGCCGGCCCCACCATCGAGCGACACCCAGTCACCCTGGTAGAGGGTCACGTCGCCGGCGGTGACCTTGCGGTCCCCCAGGCGAAGGACCTCGGCTCCCACGACGGCCGGCTTGCCCCAGCCGCGCGCCACGACGGCGGCGTGGCTGACCAGGCCGCCCCGGGCGGTGAGGATGCCCTCTGCGGCCAGCATGCCGTGCACGTCCTCGGGCGAGGTCTCGTTGCGAACGAGCACCACTTGTTCGCCGCGCGCCGCCGCCTCGGCGGCGTCGTTCGCCGTGAAGTAGATGCGGCCCACCGCGGCACCCGGGCTGGCGCCGAGACCCTTCGCCCACACCTCGTGGCCCGAGCCGGAGAATTGCGGGTGCAGCACCGAGTCGAGGTGGTCTTCGGTGATGCGGACCACCGCCTCGGCCTTGGAGATCCCGAGGTCGCTCGGGCGGACCATGTCGACGGCCATCTTGAGGGCGGCTGTGCCGGTGCGCTTGCCCACCCGCGTCTGGAGCATCCAGAGCTTGCCCTGCTCAATGGTGAACTCGGTGTCGCACATGTCGCGGTAGTGGGTCTCGAGGCGGCGAGAAGATCTTGAGCAGTTCGCCGTGGACCTTGGGGAACTGCTTCTTCATCTCCGAGATGGGCTCGGTGTTGCGGATGCCCGCCACCACGTCCTCGCCCTGCGCGTTGACCAGGAAGTCCCCGTAGGCACCCTTGGCCCCGGTGGCCGGGTCGCGGGTGAACCCGACGCCCGTGCCCGAGTTGTCGTCGCGGTTGCCGAAGACCATCGCCTGCACGTTGACCGCGGTCCCGAGGTCGTGCGCGATGTGCTCCCGGTCGCGGTACGCGATGGCCCGAGGGCCGTTCCAGCTGCGGAACACGGCCTCGATCGCGCCGCGCAGCTGCTCGGCCGGCTCCTGGGGGAACGGCTTGCCGGTGTGCCGCTCCACGATCTGCTGGTAGGAGTCGACCAGGTAGCGCAGCAGCTCGACGGGGACCTTGGCGTCCGACGTGGTCCCGGCGAGCTCCTTGGCCGACTCGAAGAGCGAGTCGAACTCCTCGCCGGGCAGCTCCAGGACGATGCGGGCGTACATGGCGACGAAGCGCCGGTACGAGTCGAAGGCGAAGCGCTCGTCCCCCGTCTGCGTGGCGAGGCCCTCGACGGAGTGGTCGTTGAGGCCCAGGTTGAGGACCGTGTCCATCATGCCGGGCATGGAGAACTTGGCCCCTGAGCGCACCGAGACGAGCAGGGGGTCGCCGGCGTCGCCGACGGCCTTGCCCATGGCCGCCTCCAGCCGGGCGCGGGCCGATGCCACCTCGGCGTCGAGGCTCTTGGGCCATCCCCCCGCCATGTAGTCGCGGCAGGCGTCGGTCGAGATGGTGAACCCCGGGGGCACCGGGAGCTCCAGTACCGACGTCATCTCGGCCAGGTTGGCGCCCTTGCCGCCGAGGAGGTCCTTGAGCTCCATGGGGGGGCGGGCGTGCTTGTGGTCGAAATCGAAGACGTACGGCATCGGGGCTCCTTGCCCAGGGCGGGCGGACCGCGGCGCGAGCGCGGTCACTGGGTGGTCACACTCCCCTCCCTACCTGGGACGGGTGGCGCCAGCCTACTTTCCCTCCGGCGACCCTCCGGAGCGGCGCTCGGCCTCTCCGGGGGCAGCGCCGTAGACCTGGTGCTGGAAGACCTCCTTGGCCTGGCGCATGAAATCGCGCACGATGGCGAGTTCGTCGGCTTTGAAGCGCTGCGCCACCTGGCGCATCTCCTCGGCCACCGGCTGCTGCAGGCGCTGCAGCCGCTTCTGGGCCTCGGGGACGATCTCCACCCAGACCCGGCGGCGGTCCTCGGTGTCGCGACGGCGGGTCACCATGCCGGCCTCCTCCAGCCGGTCCAGCATGAAGGTCACGGCCCCGGTGGTCAGGCCGCTCTCGGCGGCCAGGCGGCCCGCGGTCATCGGCCCGAGGCGGCCAATAAGGTCCAGGCAGCGCACGTCGGTCCGGCTCAGCTTCAGCTTCTTGGCCAGGCCCTCATCGAAGTCACTGGCCGCACCGAAGTAGCCCATGATCTCGTTGCGCAGTTGCTGGGCCAGCTCCACACGTGACCATTGTCTTGACACGTAAGTAACTTTATCACTAAGTTTCTTTGTTGATGGCTAATTCTTTCAATCCCACCCTCGCCGTCGAGGCACAGAACCTCGTCAAGGTGTTCCCCCGCGGGAATGTGCGGGCGCTCGACGGCGTCTCCCTGCAGGTCGAGGCCGGCACCGTGCTCGGGCTCCTCGGCCCCAACGGCGCGGGCAAGACCACCGTCGTACGCATCCTGTCCACCATCCTCGGCCCCGACAGCGGCTGCGCCTCGGTGCTCGGCCACGACGTGGTCGCGCAGCCCGATGCGGTGCGCCGCATCATCGGGCTCGCCGGCCAGTACGCCGCGGTGGACGAGAACCTCACCGGCCGGGAGAACCTCCACATGGTGGCCCGCCTCTCGCACCTGAGCCGCAAGGTGTCGGCGCGCCGGGCCGACGAGCTGCTCGACCAGTTCGGCCTGGCCGGGGCCGGAGATCGTGTGCTGAAGACCTACTCGGGCGGTATGCGCCGACGGCTGGACCTGGCCGCCGCGCTGGTGGCGAACCCGCCGGTGCTCTTCCTCGACGAGCCGACCACGGGGCTGGACCCCCAGAGCCGCCAGGCCCTGTGGGTCGCCATCGAAGAGCTGGTCCGCGACGGCACGACGGTCCTGCTGACCACCCAGTACCTCGAGGAGGCCGACCGCCTGGCCCGCGACATCGTGGTGGTCGACCACGGGCGCGTGATCGCCGAGGGGACACCGGCCCAGCTCAAGGCCGACCTGGGGACGTCGGTGGTCTCGGTGACCCTGGGCGACCGCAATGCCGTCGACCGAGCCGTGCAGCTGCTCACGCCGTTCTCGGAGAAGGCGCCGCTCATTGAGGACCTGGTGATCGAGCTGACGGTCACGGACGGGCCAAAAGCGGGAGCCGACGTGCTCCGCTCGCTCGACGCGGCGCAGATCACCCTCGCCGGCCTGGCCCTGCGCGAACCCAGCCTCGACGACGTCTTCCTCAACCTGACCGGCCACAAGACGGTGATCGAAGAGGACGCCGAGGACACGGCGGCGAAGCCGAAGCGGGGCTTCGGCCGGGCGCGCAAGAGCGACGTGGCCGACGGGAAGGATGCGGCATGACGACCACCACCATCTCCGCACCGGTACGCCTGACCCAGCCGAGTCAGGGCAACCGCCTGACGTGGGTCGTGGCGGACATCGGCACCATGACGAAGCGCAACCTCCTCGCGCTCGCCCGCACGCCCGAGGCGCTCTTCTTCACGACCTTGCAGCCCATCATGTTCACGCTGCTCTTCACCTACGTCTTCGGTGGGGCCATCCACGTCCCCGGCGGCCACTACATCGAGTTCCTGATGCCGGGCATCTTCGTGCAGACGGTCATCTTCGGCGCCATGAGCGCGGCGTCGGGTCTCTCCGAGGACCTGCACAAGGGCCTGATCGAGCGCTTCCGCGCCCTCCCCATGAGCCGCTCCGCCGTGCTGGCGGGGCGCACGACGTCAGACGTCGTCCGCAACGTCTTCGTCGTCGCGCTGATCACGATCGTCGGCTACGCCGTGGGCTTTCGCATCGGGACCAACGTGGCGCTGTTCCTGTGCGGCGCGCTGCTGATCCTGTTCTTCGCCTACGCGTTGGCCTGGGGGTTCGCCATCATCGGCCTGTCTGCGCCCAACGCAGAGACGGCGCAGGTCATGGTCTTCCCCCTGATCTTCCCGCTGCTCTTCGCCTCGTCGGCCTTCGTCCCCGTGGCCACCATGCCGGGCTGGCTGCAGGGCTTCGCCGAGCACCAACCCGTGACGCAGGTGGTCGACGGCGCGCGGTCGCTGATGGTCGGCGGCGTGCTGCACAATTCGGGCGCCGTGTGGGCCTCCCTGCTGTGGTGCGTCGGCCTGCTGGTGCTGCTGGTGCCGATCGCGGTGCGCAAGTACCGCAAGGTCGCTTGATCTCCCGGTGGCGGCGGCACGACTCCTGGCGCGGTGACGTGGGATCCATTGAGATCGCCCGCGTCTACGACTACGTCGGCCAGCCTCCGTCCGGCCGCTTCCTCGTCGACCGGCTGTGGCCCCGGGGGCTGGCCAAGGCCGGTGCCCCCTTCGAGCACTGGGCCAAGGACGTGAGCCCGAGCGCCGCCTTGCGCAAGTGGTACGGCCACGCCGACAGCCGCTTCGACGAGTTCGCCGACCGCTACCGCGCCGAGCTCGCATCGCCGGCCGGCCACGACGCCCTCGAGGACCTGCGCGGGCGCATCACCGGCCGCGACGTCACGCTGCTCACGGCGACGAAAGAGCTCGCGTCCTCACACCTCACCGTCCTGGCCGAGGTGCTGGCGCACCGGTGAACGGCGGAGGGAGGTGGAGCCCCTCCCCCGCCCTCACTCCTCGCCGGTGCGCCTCCGCAATTCGGCGACCAGGCCCGCGATCGGCACCCGCACCTGCTCGGTGGTGTCGCGGTCGCGGACGGTGACGGCGCCGTCCTCCAGGGAGTCGAAGTCGACGGTGACGCACCACGGCGTCCCCACCTCGTCCTGGCGCCGGTAGCGGCGGCCGATGCTCTGGGTCACGTCGTAGTCGACCATGAAGTGGGGCTGCAGCGAGGCGAGCACCTGGCGGGCCAGGGGCTCGAGGGTGTCCTTCTTCGACAGCGGCAGCACGGCGACCTGGTAGGGCGCCAGGCGCCAGTGCAGGCGCAGCACCGTGCGCGCCTCGCCGCCCACCTCGTCCTCGCTGTAGGCCGCCAGCAGGAAGGCCATCATGGTGCGGGTGGCGCCGGCCGCCGGCTCAATGACGTACGGGGTGTAGCGCTCGTTGGCCTGCTGGTCGAAGTAGTCGAGGGACTCGCCTGACGCCGTGGCGTGGGCGGTCAGGTCGAAGTCGCCCCGGTTGGCGATGCCCTCGAGCTCGTCCCAGCCCCAGGGGAAGAGGAACTCGACGTCCGCCGTCCCCCGCGAGTAGTGCGAGAGCTCGCTCGGGTCGTGGTGGCGGAGGCGCAGCTTGTCGGCGGGGATGCCCAGGTCCAGGTACCACTGCATGCGCTCGGAGAGCCAGTACTCGAACCACGTCTGGGCCTCGTCGGGCGGGACGAAGTACTCCATCTCCATCTGCTCGAACTCGCGGGTGCGGAACACGAAGTTCTGCGGCGTGATCTCGTTGCGGAACGACTTGCCGACCTGCGCGATGCCGAAGGGCGGCTTCTTGCGCGTCGTGCCCAGCACGTTGGCGAAGTTCGTGAACATGCCCTGCGCCGTCTCGGGGCGCAGGTAGGCCACGTGGCCCTCGTCCTCCACCGGGCCGGCGTGGGTCTTGAACATGAGGTTGAAGGCCCGGGCCTCGGTGAGGTCGTGCGAGCCGCAATTGGGGCAGACGCCCTCGATCTTGTCGGCCCGCCAGCGCTCGTGGCAGTTCTTGCAGTCGACGAGGGGGTCGGTGAACGTGGCCAGGTGCCCCGACGCCTCCCAGACGGCGGGGGGGCCGAGGATGGCGGCGTCCAGGCCGACGACGTCGTCGCGCAGCTGCACCATGGAGCGCCACCAGGCGTTCTTCACGTTGCGCAGCATGTTGACCCCGAGCGGCCCGTAGTCGTAGGTGGAGCGGAAGCCGCCGTAGATCTCCGCCGAGGGGAAGATGAAGCCGCGGACACGGCACAGGCGGACCACCTTCTCCATCAGGTCGTCAGCGGGGCCCGCCTCGGTTTCGGCGGTCTCGGCGGTCTCGTTCATCGGTGCAGGATACCGGAGCCGATTCTGGCGCTGACCTCGTTGGCCAGCAGCCGGCCCCGCACGCTCAGCACGGCGCGCGATCCGTGGCGCACCACGAGGTCGCCGAGCTCCTCGGGGCGTTCCAGGCTCTCCCAGGGCACGCCGCGCGGCGTGCGCAGCGACAGGGAGAGCGCCTCGAAGTCACGCTGGCCCGCGGTGAGCACCTCGCGCCCGCCTTCGGCCGTCCGCCCCGACTCCACCGCGTCGATGTAGCGGTCGGGCGTCCGCACGTTCCACCACCGCTGCCCGTCGCGGTGCGAATGGGCGGCCGACCCCACGCCCAGGTAGTCGCCCTGCTCCCAGTAGAGGTGGTTGTGGCGGCATTCGTGGCCGGGCCGGGCCCAGTTCGAGATCTCCTCCCAGGCGTAGCCCGCGTCCGTGAGGACCCGCTCGGTGCGCTCGTAGCGCCGGGCCAGCGCGTCCTCGTCGGGGTGGCGCGCCGTTTCCCGGGCCAACGGCGTACCGGGCTCGACGGTGAGGCCGTAGGCCGAGATGTGGGGCGGCGGGTGCGCCAGCCCGAGGACCGCTTGGAGCGTGGCGTCCCAGTCACCGTCGCTCTCGGTGGCCGACCCGAAGATGAGGTCGAGGTTCCAGGTGGCGAACCCCGCCGCGGCCACCGCCGCCGCGATCGTCTCGGCCGCAGCGGGCACGTGTCGCCGGCCCAGGCCGGCCAGCACGTGGGCCTGCGTCGACTGCAGCCCGAAGGAGACCCGGTTCACCCCGGCGCGGCGGTAGGCGCCGAGATGCGCCGCGTCCGCGTCCTCGGGATTGCACTCCACGGTGACCTCGGCGCCGGGCCGGCGCGGGATGGCGTCGAGGATGCGGCAGAGGGTCTCGGGATGCAGGCGGGACGGCGTGCCCCCTCCGAAGAAGACCGAGGACGCGCCGGGGAGGTCGCCCGCCCTGGCGGCACGCTCCAACTCCAGGACGCACGCGTCGGCGTAGCGCTCCATGAGGTGATCGCGGTCGGTGTAGGTGGCGAAGGCGCAGTAGTCGCAGCGCTCCCGGCAGAAGGGGACGTGGACGTAGACGCCGAACGGGGTCACGCGCTCACAGGCCGGCGGTGGAGCGCACCGAGCGGATGCGCCGGTCCAGGTGCGCCTCCATGGCGGAGGTCGCCAGCTCGGCCACCTCGTCGGCGCCGGGTGGCGGCGGCCCCGACAGGACGCCGGCGAGGTCGCCACCGAGGATCCGGCGCAGCAGCGCCAGCGCGGCGGGGCTCATGGGGCGCCCGCTGCGGTGCGCCCGGCACAGGGTGCCGCCGGCAACGAAGTCGAAGGCCACCAGCTCCACCGTCCCGTCGGGCTCGCCACAGGAGGCGCACTCCCCGAGGACGGGCCCCGCGCCCTCGAGGACGAGGGTCTTGAGGAAGAACGACGGGGCGAGCAGCGCCGGGTCCGAGCGGTCGTCGGCCAGTGCGCCCAGTGCCCCCACGAGCATCGTGTAGAGGCGGGGGTCGGGATGGCGCTCCTGGGCCATCTGGTCGGTCACCTCCAAGAGGGCCATGCCGCGCGGCATCCGGCCCAGGTCCTCGCGGATGAGCCGGAACGAGTCGAGCACCTCGACCTGGTTCACGATGTCGAGGTCGCTCCTCCCCTGCCACAACAAGAGGTCGACGTGGGTGAGCGGCTCGAGCCGGGCGCCGAACTTCGAGGTGGTGCGGCGGACGCCCTTGGCGACGGCGCGCACCTTGCCGTGGCGCTCGGTCAGGAAGACGATGATCTTGTCGGCCTCGCCCAGGCGGTAGGTGCGCAGGACGACACCCCGGTCGCGGAAGAGGCTCACCGCTCGGCGCGGCGTTGCTGCGGGGACGGGTCGATAGGGCAGTAGCGCTCGCCGCGCCGGTCTGCCTCCGCTACGGCGCGGCGGGCTCTCGCCGCCTCGTCGGCCGCCCGGTCATGGGCCTCCTGGGCGGGCCGCTTGCGGGCCTGGGCGGCGGCGCCGTGCGAATGGCGGCCATAGAGAAGGTTCCCCGCACCGATCAGGACGACCAGGATCAGCGCGACCGCGACGACGATGCCGGCGTGGATCGCGAAGCCGATCACGACGACGAAGAGGGCCAGGATCACGATCCCGGCGATCAAGGCGATCCGGGCGGGGCTCATTCGACCCCATTTTCGCAGGTGTCGGCCGCGGAGGAGGTCAGGGGTTGACGGCGCCGAACCGGCGCACCCGGCGCTGGAAGTCGATCACCGCCTCGTAGAGGTGGCGGCGGCGCATGTCGGGCCAGAGGATCTCGGGGAAGACCAGCTCGCTATAGGCGATCTCCCACAGCAAGAAGTTCGAGATCCGGGTCTCGCCCGAGGTCCGGATGACGAGGTCGGGGTCCGGCATGTCCGGAAAGTAGAGGTGGCGCCGAATGGCCTTCTCGTCCACCTTGGCGGCGGGGGTCCCCTCGGCGACCAGGGCCCGGACGGCGTCGACGATCTCGGCCCGGCCGCCGTAGTTGAAGGCCATCGTCATCACCATGCGCGTGTTGTGCTTGGTCAGCTCGATGGACTCGTCCATGCGCTTGAGCACCCGGCGCGGCACCCGCCAGTCGCGCCGGCCGGCGAAGCGGATCTGCACGCCCTTCTCGTTGAGCTCGTCGCGCCGTCGCATGAGCAGCGACTGGTTGAAGTTCATGAGGTAGCGCACCTCGTCGGGCGGGCGCCGCCAGTTCTCGGTGGAGAAGGCGTAGAGGGTGATCCACTTGATGCCGATCTCGAGCGCCCCGTTGACCACATCGAGCAGCGCGGTCTCCCCCGCCCCGTGGCCCTCGGTCCGTGGCAGACCCCGGGCACTGGCCCAGCGGCCGTTGCCGTCCATGACGCAGGCGACGTGGACGGGGACCCGGGTCAGATCGAGCTCCGGCGGGACCGGGTCCGGGGGCTCGGCCACGGGTGCCGCCCCTTCGGCCCCCCACTTCTCAGGCCCTTCGGAGGTCACCCGGTGAACCTACCGCGGGCCGCCCGGCCCGAATTCCGGGCACGGTGGCCGGATCCGTGCTGAAGTAGGTCGGTCCTCCCGGCGGTGCGACGTGGTCGTGGGCGGACAAATGATGGCGGGCTGCACCACGACCCCAGGAGGCAACAGTGTCAGAGCAAGCCGGTCCGCCACGCCCCGACGTCACCGACATGTACGCAGTGCACGGCGTCTTCCGCGACTCGCTGGGCGCCGCCCCGCAGCTGGTCGGAGGCATCGCCGCCGGCGACTCGGAGCGGGTCGCACTCATCGCCAACTACTACGAGAACATCCTCTTCTTCCTGGAGTCGCACCACGACGGTGAGGAGCAACTGGTCTTCCCGCTGCTCCGGGCGCGCTGCGCCGGGAACGCGGAGCTGATCGACCACCTGGAGGGCCAGCACAAGGAGGCGCTGCAGTTGCTCGGAGAGGCACAGAGCTCGCTGGCGGCCTGGCCGGCCGGCGACGCCGCCGCCCAACAGGCCGCGGCGGACAGCCTCGAAGCCCTACGCGTGATGCTGGTCGCCCACCTCGACGAGGAGGAGGCGAAGGTGCTGCCGCTCGCCGCCGCCAACCTGTCGATGGCGGAGTGGGGTGCGCTACCGGGGCACGCGATGGCCAGTTTCGGTGGCGACAAAATCTGGTTGATCCTCGGGGTGATCCGGGAGCGGATGACCGACGATCAGCGTGCCGCCATGCTGGCGCACATGCCGCCGCCCGCACTCGACATGTGGACGGGGTTCGGAGAACAGGCCTTCAAGGACTACTCCTCGGTCGTCGTGGTCGAGGTCGGCGCCCGCTGACCCTTCCCGCGCTCAGGCGTCTCGGCGCACGAGGACCCAGCAGCCGATCCCCAGGATCACCACGGTGTAGAGCACGAGGAGGGCGAAACCCGTCCACGGACTGAAGGCCGGCCCGACTCGGTCGGGTGCGCCATGCGTGGAGAACAGGACGAAGCCGATGTTGGCCGGCAGGTAACGGGCCACGGCGTTACTGATTGATGCGGGGAGCGCCTGAACGATGAGGGGCAGCACGAGCACCACCCCCACGAAGGTCGAGATGGCGCCGGCCGTGTGCCGGATGATGGTGGCCAGGCCAAGCGCCAGGAGCCCGAGCACGGCCAGGTAGAGACCGCCACCCACCACGGCCCGCAGGACGCCCGGCTGCCCCAGCGATGCGGAGCCGCCTGAAAGAGAGGCCTGGATGTTGTGAGGGACCTTCACCCCGAACTGCTGGGCGCGCTGCGCGACCGCAGCTGACGTCCCGACGGCGTGCTTGGCCGACAAGATGGCCTGGCCCAGGGCGAAGGCGCTGAACACGAGGATCTGACTCACCACGAACGCCACGGCTCCGAACACGAGGATCTTGGCGCTGAGCACAACGGGCCGGCGGGGCACGGCGGACAACGTGGCGCGGATCGTTCCTGTGCCGTACTCGGCGCTCATCACGAGGACACCCAGCACCCCGAAGATGAGCTGCCCGAGGAAGACCCCGATGAGGCTCCGGCGGGTCGGATCTTCGATGATGTCCGAGGGGTTCACCGTGGCCGTGCCCAGTACGCACAAGCCCACGACCGCCACCACCGTGGCGACGAGCGTCCACATGGTGGAGCGGACCGACCACAGCTTCGTCCACTCGGCCGCCATGGCCCGGCGCAGACCGACGCGGCCCGGGCGGCTCATCGATCGCGAAGGGAATCGGAGACTCGAGCACAGAGGTCACGATCCACCTCGGAACTCGACGGCTTCGTCAGTCAGCTCCATGAACGCATCCTCCAGTGAGGCGACAGGGGTCAGTTCGTGGATGGCAATGCTCATCCCCACGGCCAGGTCACCCACCTGAGGTGCGGACAGGCCGGTCACCGTCATCGACCCGTCGGGATCGGCGATGACGGTCCCGCCCGCATTGGTCACTGCGTCGGACAATTGGTGCGGCGCCGGCGTGCGCACCTTGACCGATTGGCTCGAGCTGCGCGCCACGAAGTCGGCGACCGAGGTCTCGGCGATCATCTTGCCCTTGCCGATGACGACCAGATGGTCGGCGGTGAGCGCCATCTCGGCCATCAGGTGGCTCGACACGAACACCGTCCGTCCCTCGCCGGCAAGCTTCTTGCACAGCGTGCGCACCCAGCGGATTCCCTCGGGATCGAGGCCGTTCACGGGCTCATCGAACAGCAGCACGCCGGGGTCGCCGAGCAGGGCGGCGGCGATGCCCAGTCGCTGGCCCATCCCGAGCGAGAACTTGCCCGCCGCGTTTGCCCGCCACCGCCGTGAGGCCCACGAGCTCGAGCACCTCGTCGACACGCGCCCGTGGGATGGCATTGCTCCGGGCCAGGGTGAGCAGATGGGCTCGGGCGGAGCGACCAGGATGGATGGCCTTGGCTTCGAGGAGCCCGCCCACCTCCCGCAGCGGCCACGGGAGGTCGTGATACCGCCGGCCCAACACGGTGACGGAGCCCGACGCCGGCGAGTCGAGGCCCATGATCATGCGCATCGTGGTCGACTTGCCCGACCCGTTGGGCCCGAGGAAGCCGGTGACGGTCCCCGGACGCACGTCGAAGGACAGGTCGTCGACCGCCACGACGTTGCCGAACCGCTTTGAGAGCCCCCGGGCCTCGATCACCCGGCAAGCCTTGCATGGCCCCCCGCCTTCTGGATATCAGGGAGAACCCTGATCCGGACCCTGACGCAGGGGGTCATCTCCCTGACTCTGATTTGGGTCGCGCGGCAGATTGGGACACAAAAGAGGTGGCAAACGAACGGCCCCCCACCTCCCGCCGGGGGCAAGGGAGTGGGGGGCAAGGTAATCGAGTCTCGCCGTGAGGCGTCAGTCAACGCCAGGTATCACCACAGTCTCTGAGGTTGCGTCGTGACTCAGCCAACCTCCTCGATTCGTCCGTACCCATCAGGATGCGCTTCCGTCCCCCCGACGCAGTAGGGACTTTGGTCCCAAGCTGACGAAATTTGCTGGGTCCGGGTACCCGCTCGCCTGGGCGGGGACGACGGTTCAGTCCCTCACCGCTCTCTCGGCCATCTGGATGAGCTCGACCACTTCCTTGGGGTGCGAAACCCACAACCGGCTACCAAGGTGACCGCTCTTCCCGTGTTCACCGGCCGCCCTGAGGGTCATGGGGGCGACGCTTCCGAGTCCCGCCCCGAGCAGGGCGAATCCGACCAGCACGCTCACTGGACGGGCGATCACGAGACCGGCGGCGAATCCGAGGGCAGGGATGACAACGAGCAAAGGGAGCAGACGGTGAGGGGCGAAAATAACATCTTCTCTGTGCGTTTTCACACCAACACCCAACGCCCTCCGGTCGGGGCCGTGGTGTTCGACGTCGGCGGCGTCCTGCTCGATTGGAACCCCAGATACCTCTACCGCAAGCTGTTCGCGAACCAGGCGGACATGGAATGGTTCCTCGCCGAGGTCTGTTCACCGGCGTGGCATGCGCCTCACGACCGGGGTGTGTCGACCGCGGTGTCGTGCGCCGAGCTCGCCTCCAGGCATCCCGAGCTTGCCGAGCTGATCTGGGCCTGGTCGAGTCGCAGCGAGGAGATGATCGGAGGCGTCGACGCCGGGTCGGTAGAGGTCCTCCGCGCCGTGAGAGAAACCGGGATGCCCTGCTATGCGCTCACCAACATGGAGGCGGAAACGTATCCGCTTCGCCTCAAGCGTTTTCCGTTTCTCGGTTGGTTCGACGGTACCGTCGTCTCCGGTCGAGAAGGGGTGGCGAAACCAGACCCTGCCATCTTCAGACGACTGCTCGACCGTTTCGGCCTGACGCCGAACACGACGCTGATGATTGACGACACACCGGAGAACCTCGAGACGGCCAGCCAGTTGGGGTTCCGCACCATCCTGTTCCGGTCGTCCGGCCAACTCCAGACTGAGCTCGGGGCCGTCGGAGTTCTGGCCCGATCTCTCGCAACGCCGTAGCGCACGCAGCGGACGTAGCGACCATCACGCCCAGGGTCATACTCTCGGTGATTGATGGTCGCCGGTACGTTGTGTTCATCGCCGCGCACCCGGGCAATTGCCGTTCGGAACCAGAGGAGATCAACTGATGTCGGGAACGCTGAAGTTGACGCATAAGGCAATCGGAGCGGAGGTCCGTCGTGGCCCGTACGAAGTCGTGCTCGACGGTGAGCGGGTCGGGTCGGTCGAAATGAACGGCACGATCGAGTTACCAGTCGAGCCTGGACGTCACACCCTGCAGGTCCGCGATGGCCGAAAATCGAGCAGCACTGAAACTCTCGACGCCGCCGAGGGCGAGGTCGTCGCCTTCCGATGCACCGGAAAGCGGTTCCTGCCGATCTTTCTGGCCTCCTTCATCGTTCCCAGCCTGGCACTGAAGCTCGTTCGGGAGTGACCCGCGCCGCCGGCGTAGCGCTCATCCAGCACGTCGTCCTCGAACGTCCGCGGGGGTCGCCGCCCGCGGGCATGATCGGTGCATGGAGGAGAGCTGGGACGAGACCGAATTTGTGCCCGATGACTTCGAAGAGCTCGACGTCATCGGGTCCTCGGGGGGATCGGCAGCGGACGCCCGCCAGGCCGGTGACGACGCCGTCGAGGGACTCGACAAGATCACGGCACAGATGCCCGGCGGCGAGCACCGGCCCGAGCAGCAGGAGATGTGCCGGGCGGTCGCCGAGGCGCTGGTCACCCGAACCCACCTGGTCGTCCAGGCCGGCACCGGGACGGGCAAGTCCCTGGCCTACCTCGTTCCCGCAGCGCTGAGCGGCAAGAAGGTCGTGGTGGCCACCGCGACCAAGGCGCTCCAGGACCAGCTGGCGGGGAACGACCTGCCGATGGTCGAGGCGGGGCTCGGCTTGCCCGCCCCGCTGGACTACGCCGTCTTGAAGGGTCGCAGCAACTACATCTGCCGCCAGCGCGTCGCCGAGGTGGGATCAGGCGGGATCCAGCCCGAGCTGGGCGACCGGGACTCCGGTCCGGAGCAGGAACGGCTCGACCAGCAGGACCAGCCGACCACGACGCCGAAGCCGAAGGAGCCCGGGGGGCGAAGGAGCCCGGGTCGACCGGACCGGAAGGACTCGTCGAGGAGGTACGCACGCTGATCGCCTGGTCGCAGAAGTCGGACACCGGCGACCGGGCCGACCTCAGCTTCGAACCGTCCGACCGGGCCTGGAACATGTTGAGCGTGGGCCCGCGGGAGTGCCCGGGCGCCTACAACTGCCCCTCGGGAGGACGCTGCTTCACCGAGGCCGCCCGCGACCGGGCGACGGTGGCCGACGTGGTGGTCGTGAACACCCACCTCTACGGCGCCCACCTGGCCAGCGACGGAGCCGTGCTCCCCGAGCACGATGTGGTCGTCTTCGACGAGGCCCACCAGCTGGAGGAGGTGATGACCTCGAGCCTCGGGGTCGAGGTGACACCGGGCCGCGTCCGCGCCCTCGTGACCGGCGCCCGCACCCTGGTGGAGCAGCGCGACGGGGACCTCCTCGACTCCCTGGCGTCAGTTGGCGACCAGCTGGGCGCTCTGTTGGCGGACCGGATCGGAGACCGCGTCCTCCACGACGAGGCACGGCCGCCGGTCGACGACAGCGAGCTGGCGGAACTGCTCGCCCGCGCCGCCGAGCTCTCCCGCCGCGTCACCGATGCGCTGCGCCGGGGCGGGGGGCAGCGCACGCTCCTCGGCGACGACGGCGATGCAGCCGACCCCGATCGCGCCAATCGCAAGACGCGGCGCGCTGTCGGCCGCTGCGCACCTCGCCGAGGACCTGCACCGTCTCGTGGCGCGCTCCGACGGCGAGGTTGCCTGGGTCGACGGCACCCGCCGCAACGTCCGGCTGCGCCTCTCCCCCATTGACGTCGGACCGGTGCTGGCCCGGACGCTGTGGGGCGAGGTCACCGCCGTGCTGACCAGCGCCACCATCCCGCCACGCATCGTGGAGCGGGTAGGTCTCGAAGGGTTCCCCACCGAGGAGCTCAATGTGGGCAGCCCCTTCGACTACCGATCGCACGCGCTGCTCTATGTCGCGCGGCACCTCCCCGACCGGCGCGCACCGGCGGCGGAGGAGGCGTTGCACGAGGAACTGGCCCTGCTGCTGGACGCGGCCGGGGGCCGTACGTTGGCCCTGTTCACGAGCCGGCGGGCCACCGAGGCCGCAGCCGAGGCACTGGCGCCGGAGCTCCCCTACACACTGCTCGTGCAAGGTGAACTGCCCAAAGGCCGCTTGCTGGACGAGTTCGCGTCCGACGAGACCTCCTGCCTGTTCGCCACGCTCGGGTTCTGGCAGGGCGTCGACATCCCGGGCCGGGCACTGTCGCTCGTCACCATCGACCGCCTCCCGTTCCCGCGGCCAGACGACCCGCTCCTCCAAGCGCGGCGCGACCGTGCCGGCGGGCGCGCCTTCTCCCTCGTCGACCTCCCGCGTGCGGCCACGTTGCTCGCGCAGGGCTCAGGCCGCCTGATCCGCAACGCCACCGACCGGGGCGTCGTCGCCGTCCTCGACCCGCGTCTCGCTACCGCGTCCTACCGGGGCGTGCTCCTGGCGACCCTGCCGCCCATGCGACGCTCGGTGGACCGCTCCGAGGTCGAGACATTCCTGCGCCGGGCGCTCGCGGACGACGCGGCGTAGCGCGCCGCCCTTCCGCAGCTACTCGGCGAAGTCGAAGGCGAGCGAGCCGTCCGCGTTGCGGGTGCCCTCAGTGGCCACGCGGATCACCCAGCGACCGGCCACGCGCCGCAGCCGTTCGCGGTTGAGCCTGTAGGCCCGCTCGTTCCGGCGGACGTCACACTCGAGGAGCCCCGCCTCGGTCAGGATCCGCAGGTGCCGCGACACTCCTTGCCAGGGGAGGGGCTCGAAGCGCCGCGCGATGTCATGCGAGCTCAGGTACCCGCCGTGGTCGTGCAGTGCGGCCAGGATGCCCCGCCGGGTCTCGTTGGCGAGGGCCTTGAAGACGCGGTCGAGCGTGTCGGCACCGGCGATTCCCCGCAATGTGGGTGGATCGGTCCGGCCCACCGTGAAGGCGGGGGTCCGGGAGGGGGTGGTGGGCATATCCCAACTCTAAACGACCGCGCTTAGGACTTCCCGGAGGGTCAGTACCCCAGGCGGTCGAGCATCTCGGCCCGGTTCTGCCAGCGACGCTCGACCTTCACGTGCAGGTCGAGGTACGTGCCCTCGGGGAGCTCGGCGCGCACTGCGATCCCGACGGCCTTGAGCACCTCGCCTCCCTTTCCGATCACGATCGCCTTCTGCGAGTCGCGCTCGACGATGATCTCGACGCGGATGTGTGGCCACTCCCACTCGGTCACCCGGCAGGTGATCGCGTGGGGAAGCTCGTCCCGGGTCTTGGCCAGCAGCTGCTCGCGAACGAGCTCGGCCACCCAGAGCGCCTCGGGCGTGTCGGTGACCACGTCGGAGGGAAAGAAGGGCGGCCCCTCGCGGAGGAGCCCCGTTACGAAGTCGGTCAGGCCTTCCACGCCGCGCCCACTGCGGGCAGACACCGGGAAGTACTCCACCGCAGGGAGGTCGCCCAGCGCATCGACGGCGTCCTTGGCCTGGGTGAGACGCTCGAGCAACTGGGCGCCCGACGCCCGGTCGACCTTGTTCACGACGACCACCAGGGCCGGTGGCGCCTCGTCGTCGGCGTCGGTGTCGTCAGCGTTGGTGCCGTCGTCCTGTGAGCGCTGGCGCCGCCGTCTCCGCCGCGGCGTTGGACCTGGCGCACGGCGCGCTCGAGCACCGTGCGGTCACCGGGGCCGATCGGCGCCGTGGCGTCGACGAGGACCAAGATCACGTCGACGTCGGCCAGCGCATCCGTCGCGGTCTCGTTCAGGCGGGTCCCGAGCGTGCTCTTGGGGCGGTGGATGCCCGGCGTGTCGACGAAGACGACCTGTGCGTCGGCATCCTCGTCGTGCAGCACCCCGAGGATGCGGTGCCGGGTCGTGTTCGGCCGCGACGAGGTGATCGCAACCTTTGTCCCCACCATCTGGTTCACCAAGGTGGACTTGCCGACGTTGGGCCGGCCGACGACAGCCACGAAGCCGGAGCGCACCGGGCTCAGCTCCCGTTTTGCGATGCGCTGCCCGGCCGCTCGCGTGGTGCGCCCGTGCCGGCGCCCGCGCCAGGCCCGTCGTCGCCGGGGGCTGCCCCCGTCGACTCGATGCGGACCCGGTTGATCCGCCGCCCGCGCACGTCGACCGCGGTCAGCCGGAACCCGTCCACATCGACCGAGTCCCCCGGGTCGGGGACCCGGCCGACCAGGTCCAACATGAGGCCGCCCACCGTGTCCCAGGGGCCGTGCGGGAGGTCGGTGCCCAGGAGCTCGTCGGCGTCGTCCACCGAGAAGAGGGCGCTGACCAGCACCGACCCGTCCGCGAAGCGCTCCACGGTGGGCTCCTCGACGTCGAATTCGTCGACGATGTCCCCCACCAGCTCCTCGAGGAGGTCCTCGAGGGTGATCAGACCGGCCGTCCCGCCGTACTCGTCGACGACGACCGCCATGTGGAACTTCTCCTCCTGCATCTCGCGCAGGAGGACGGAGACCTCCTTGGACTCGGGGATGAACTTCGCCGGCCGCATGCTGTCGCGCACCGGCTGTTCTGCCTTGCCCACCCGCTCGGCCCGCACGAGGTCCTTGGTGTAGGCGATGCCGATGATGTCGTCGATCCCATCCGCCTCGACGGGGATCCGGCTGTAGCCCGCGCCGAGCGCCGACTCCAGCGCGTCGTGGACCGTGACGTCGGCCTCGACGGTCACCATGTCCGGTCGGGGCGTCATCACCTCGCGTGCCACGGTGTCGCCGAAGTCGATGATCGAATGGATGAAGGACCGCTCGTCCTTCTCGATCACGTTCTCCTCGTGGGCCACGTCGGCCATGGCCTTGAGCTCGGAGTCGGTGATGTAGGAGTGGTGCATGCTCTCCTGGTCGTCGCCGCTCACCCCGATGATGCGGTTGGCCAGCCCGATGAGGAGAGCCGACAGCCAGCGGATGGGCGGGAAGCGGATCAGGGTGCTCACCAGCGGCGCGCTCAGGAGCGCAGCCCGCTCGGAATGCTGCACGGCCCAGTTCTTGGGCACCGCCTCGAAGAAGACGAAGATCACCACGATTTCGAAGACGATGCCGAAGATGACGCCGAGGCCGCCGAAGAGGTGCGACGCGACGATGCCGACCAGCGTGGCCGAGACCAGCTGGCAGATCAGCACCAGCAGCAGGATCGGGTTGAGGAAGTTGGCCGGGTTCTCGACCAGGCGGGCCAGCTGGCGCGCCCCCAGCTTGTGCTCGTCGACCAGTGACTTGGCCTTGATCCGGTTCATCCGCACCAGGCTCGTCTCGGCCATGGCCAGCACTCCGGACGCGCCCAGCAGGATCGCGATCACCACGATGAGGGCGCCATCCTCGGCGGTGAAGGTGGCGGCCAGCAGGGGGGCCACGCTCACGCCCCACGCCCCACCCGGTAGAAGCGGGCCAGCAATTGCTGCTCCAGCGCCTCCATCCGTTCCGCCTCGGCCTCGTCCTCGTGGTCCATCCCGAGCAGGTGCAACAAGCCGTGCACGACGAGCAGCGCCACCTCGTCCTCGAGGGGCACCTCGTGCTCCTCGGCGTTGCGTGCTGCGACGACGGGGCAGATCACGACGTCCCCCAGCAGGGTGAGGGTGCCCTGCTCGGCCGCGGTGCCCGGCCCACTGCCGCCGAAGTCCGGTGAGCGGCCGGTGGGCCCCGGCTCGTCCTCGATCGGGAACGAGAGCACGTCGGTGGGGCCGCTCTTGCCCAGGAACTGCTCGTTCAGGGCGGCGATGGCCTCTTCGTCGACGAAGAGGAGGGACACCTCGGTCTCCCCTTTGATGCCCCGCGCCGCCAGGACCTGGCGCGCCAGTTCCGCCCAGCGGGCCACGTCCATCGGATGGGCCTGCTGCTCGTCGGCGGCGAAGACGTCGACCGTCACTGCGTGGGTCCCGCCCGCCCTTCTGCCACCTCGTAGGCGTCGACGATGTCGGCCACGATCCGATGCCGGACCACGTCCCGGCGGCTCAGGTGGACGAACGCGATGTCATCGATCCCGCCCAGCACGGGTTCGAGCCCGACCAGGCCCGAGCGGCCGCCCGGCACGTCGATCTGCGTGACGTCACCGGTCACCACGCACCTCGAGCCGAACCCGATCCGGGTGAGGAACATCTTCATCTGCTCGGGCGTCGTGTTCTGCGCCTCGTCGAGGATGATGAACGAGCTGTTGAGCGTGCGGCCCCGCATGAAGGCGAGCGGCGCGACCTCGATGGTCCCGCGGTCGAGCAGGCGTTGCGCTCCTTCGGGCTCGAGCAGGTCGTAGAGCGCGTCGTAGAGCGGCCGCAGATACGGGTCCACCTTGGCCATCAGGTCACCGGGGAGGAAACCGAGGCGCTCGCCGGCCTCGACGGCGGGACGGGTGAGGATGATGCGGGTCACCTGCCGCGACTGCAGCGCGTGCACTGCCTGCGCCACCGCCAGGTACGACTTGCCGGTCCCGGCAGGGCCGATGCCGAAGGTGATGATGTTCTGCGAGATCGCGTCGACGTAGCGCTTCTGGCCCGCCGTGTTGGGGCGCACCGTCTTGCCTCCGGCGGCGCGCACGACCTCGGAGCGCAGGACCTCGCTCGGACGAATGTCCTCGCGCACCATGTCGATGGTGCGGGCCATGGTGGACGAGTCGAGGTCGCGGCCCGCCTGGACCATGAGGATGAGCTCCTCGAAGAGCCGCACCACCAACTCCGCCGCGGGGCCCTCGACCGAGATCCGGTTGCCCTGCACGACGATCTGCTCGTCGGGGAAGGCCTGTTCTATCTGGCGCAGGTGCTCGTCGCGTGTCCCGAGGAGCGCCGCCATCAGGTGGTTGCCCGGGACGAAGCACTCGGCGCGCAAGGCCGTGGTCACGAAGCCGTCATGTGATGGCCAGGTGACCCTTGAGGGGCTCGCCGCCCAGCACGTGCACGTGCAGGTGCGGGACGGAGTTCATGGCATCGGGCCCGATGTTGAACACAAGCCGGTAGCCCCGGTCGGGCGTGGCCACACCGGCGGCGTCCGCCACCGCCCGGGCGGCCATGAGCATGTCGGCCAGGACGGGGCCGTCGTCAGCGGTGACGACCGAGGCGTCGTCGATGTGGCGTCGGGGCACGACGAGGACGTGGAGCGGCGCGGCCGGGTTGATGTCCTTGAAGGCGACGGTCGTCTCGGTCTCGTGGACCGTCTCGGACGGCACCTCACCCGCCACGATCTTGCAGAAGAGGCAGTCGGTCATGCCCTGGGGTCGTGGTCCCTCTGTTCCGGCCTGATCACTGGTCCGAACTTACCGGTCCGAGGGGCGTCCCGGTGACCACGGCGCCCCGTCACGCCGGCGACCCCTCCGGCTTCTCCGACCCGTGCACCGCCGCCACGGTACCGGTCCGCAACGAGGCCAGCAGCGCCCCGGCGGTGACCGCGGCGGTCTCCGCCCGCAAGACGCTCAGCCCGAACCCGACCGTGGGCAGCCCCGACGCGAGCTCCTCGCTGCTCCAGCCGCCCTCGGGGCCCACCGCCACCACGCGCTGGGCCACCGAGGGCCGGTCGCCGCTCAGCTGGGCCAGCACGACTTCGCCCGGCCCCCCCAGGCCCGACAGCTCGGAGAAGCGCACCGTGTCGCCGATCTCGGGCAACCAGACGCGGCGGCACTGGGCGGCCGCCTCACGCGCCACGCGGCGCAGCCGTTCCACCGTCGTCCGCCCCCGTTCGCCCGTCCAGCGGACGACGCTGCGCTCGCTGAGCAGCGGCACGACGCGGTCGACGCCGAGCTCGGTCAGCTTCTGCACGACCCACTCGGGCCGCTCGCCCTTGACCGGTGCGAAGGCAACCGTCAGCACCGGCTCGGCGCGCGGCTCGAATTGCACGGACCCGTCGCCGCCGATCCCGGCACCGCTCCTGAGCGGTTCGAGCGCGGCATCGCCGCGCCAGGTGGTGCGGGCCCAACGCCCGGCCCCGTCGGCGGCGACCACCTCTTCGCCGGGGCGCAGGCGCAGCACCCGACCGAGGTGGTGGAGGTCGTCTTCGGAGAGCACCGGACCGGCCGGGTCGGCAACGAAGACCTGCACGGCCGCAGCGGCGCGCGCGGCGATGGCGGCGTAGGCGGCGGCGCTAGCCAAAGGCTGAGCGCAGGCGCGAGAACATGCCCTCGCCGCCCGCGCTGCCCGGCGGCGAGACGTCCTCGCCGCGCAGGGCGGCGAACTGCCGCAGGAGCTGGTCCTGTTCGGGGGTCAGGCCGTCGGGCGTGGCCACCAGCACGTGCACGAAGAGATCGCCCCGGCCGCGGCCGCGCAGGTGCGGCACGCCGAGGCCGCGGATCCGCTCGACGTGGCCGTGCTGGGTCCCGGGTCCCACGGTCACGCGCTCGCGGCCCGTCGAGTGACTCCACGTCGGCCTCGGTCCCGAGGGCGGCCTGGGACAGGCCGATGGTCAAGGTGGTGTGAAGGTTGTCGCTCTGGCGCTCGAAGCGAGGGTCGGGCCGCACGGCGAGATGCACGAAGAGTGAGCCGCTGGGCCCACCCCGTTGGCCGGCCGCCCCGCGCTCGGCCAAGCGGAGCGTCAGGCCGTCCTCCACCCCCGCCGGCACCTCGACCGTCAACGTGCTTTCTTCCATGCGTCGTCCCTCGCCCCGACACTCCGCGAGGGGTGGGTGATCATCTCCCCTGTCCCGCCGCAGCGCGAACAGGCGACGCTCGTCACGACCTGTCCGAGGAGGGACTGGCGCACCCGGCGCAGCTCGCCGGCGCCCTGGCAGTCGACGCAGGTCTCCGGGTCCGTGCCCGGTGCCGTACCCCGGCCGGCGCAGCCGGTACAGGTGGCCGGCAGCCGGACGGAGATCTCCTTGCGACTGCCGAACACGGCCTCGGCGAACTCGAGGTCGAGGCGGACCTCGGCGTCGGCCCCGGCCTGGGGGCCCCTCCGGCGGCCGCCGTTGCCCCCCATCTGCCCGAAGAAGGCCTCGAAGATGTCGCCCAGACCGCCCTCGAACCCGAAGCCGCCCATGCCGCCGGGCTGCGCGCCGAACACCCCTTCGGGACCGAAGCGGTCGTAGCGCGCCCGGCGCTCGGGGTCCCGCAGCACCTCGTAGGCGACCGTCACCTGCTTGAAGCGCGCCTCGGACTCGGGGTCCCCCTGGTTGGTGTCGGGGTGCAGCTCGCGGGCCCGGGCGCGGTAGGCGCTCTTGATCTCTTCCTCGCTGGCGTCGGGCCTGACCCCGAGCAGGGCGTAGAGGTCGCCCAGCCCGTCAGTGACGGCCATCGTGCCCTCCTGCCAGGCGTTCGCCGAGACGCTCGCCCACCACGTGCACGGCAGCGAGGGTTCGCGCGTAGTCCATGCGGGTCGGGCCGAGCAGACCCACCGCTCCGAATTCCTGGCCGTCGACCGTCACCGGCGCGACGACGACGGCGCACGAGGACAGCGGCTCGTAGCCGTGCTCAGTCCCGATGGCTACCGACAACCCGCTGTGGAGGACATCGCGCAGGAGCGACACCACGACCAGTTGCTGCTCCAGGATGCTCAGCACCGAGCGCACCGTCTCGACCGCCTCGAACGACTCGGCCAGGCGCGCCGGTCCGCCCACGAACACCTGGTCGGATTCGATGTCGCCGCCGATGGAGTCGAGGGCGCGCTGGGCGGCCACGACGAGGCGGTCAGTCACCCTCGACCCGCTCGCGGGCGCCATCCATGGCCCCCCCATTGAGCGCCCGACCAAATGGGCGGCCAGGAAGGCTCCCGTCGCGGCCAGCTCCTCGTCCGAGACCTCGCCCTCGAGGTCGATGGTGCGCTTCTCGACTGCGCCGTCGGACAGCACGACGACGAGCAGCGCATGGAGGGGCGACAGACCGACCAGCTGGACCGAGCGGATGGTGGCGGTCTCGTGCGACGGGCCGACGACGACCGCGGCATATGACGTCAGCTCCGAGAGCAAGCCGGTGGCCCGCTCGAGCACGGTCTCGATCTCCCCGTGCACCTGCTCGAAGAACTGCGCCACCTGGCGACGCTGCACCGGTCCGAGCACACCCGGCGCGGTCAGGTGGTCGACGAAGAAGCGGTACCCCTTGTCGGTCGGGATGCGGCCAGCGCTCGTGTGGGGTTGCACCAGGAAGCCCTCGCGCTCGAGCGCCACCATCTCGGAGCGCACGGTCGCGGAGGACACCTGCACCCCCGGTGCATTCGCCACGTGCGAGGACCCGACCGGCTCGGCGGTCCCGATGTACTCGGTCACCACTGCCTCGAGAATGGCCGCCCGGCGGGCGTTCAGGCCGCGGTCCTCCCCGGCGTCGTCGGTCGAAATCCTGTCGGTCTGCTCTGTCATGGGCGCATGGGTGTCAAGGAAGCCTGGCACTCGAGTTTACCGAGTGCCAGGGTGGACCCTCGGGCGCCGTTCGGGGATGCCGCTGGGTGCCCCAGTCCCAGCGTTGGCCGGGGTGGGGGCCTCGACGGCTCGCCGTCGCCCCGCCGCCATCGCCCTCAGTCGTCGCCTAGGCGAAGGGCGGAGATGAAGGCCTCCTGCGGAACCTCGACCCGCCCGATGTTCTTCATCTTCTTCTTGCCCTCCTTCTGCTTCTCCAAGAGCTTGCGCTTGCGGGTGATGTCACCGCCGTAGCACTTGGCCAGGACGTCCTTGCGCTTGGCCTTGACGGTCTCCCGGGCCACGATGCGCCCGCCGATGGCCGCCTGGATCGGGACGTCGAACATCTGGCGCGGGATCAGCTCCCGCAGCTTCTCGGCCATCTTGCGTCCGTAGAGGTCCGCCGTGTTCCGGTGCACGATGGTCGAGAAGGCGTCGACAGGTGCGTGGTTGATCAGGATGTCGACGCGCACAAGGTTGCCGGTGGCGTAGTCCTCCGGCTCGTAGTCCAGGCTGGCGTACCCCTTGGTGCGGCTCTTCAGCTGGTCGAAGAAGTCGATCACCACCTCGGCCAGGGGCAGCGTGTAGACGAGCTCGACGCGCTCGGGCGAGAGGTACTCCATGCGGGTCATCTCGCCCCGCCGGGTCTGGCAGAGCTCCATGACCGTGCCGGTGTACTCGGTCGGCGTGATGATGGTGGCCGACAGCATCGGCTCGTCGATGTGGTCGATGCGGCTGGCGTCAGGGAGCTCGGTCGGGTTGTCGACGTCGAGCTCCGTCCCGTCGGTGAGGAAGGCCCGGTACTCCACACTCGGCGCGGTGGCGATGAGGGAGAGGTTGAACTCCCGTTCCAACCGCTCCCGCACGATCTCCATGTGCAGCAGGCCAAGGAAGCCACAACGGAAGCCGATCCCCAGCGCGTGGGAGGACTCGGGCTCGAAGGTGAAGCTGGCGTCGTTGAGCTTGAGCCGGTCAAGGGCGTCGCGCAGGTCGGGCAGCTCGTCGCCGTCGACCGGATAGAGGCCGCAGAACACCATGGGCTTGGGATCGCGGTAGCCGGCCAGCGCCTCGGTGGCGCCGTGCTGCGCCGTGGTGACCGTCTCACCCGAGCGGGCCTCACCCACGTCCTTGATCCCGGCAATGAGGTAGCCCACCTCGCCGGGGCCAAGGCCGTCCACGGGGACGGCCACGGGCGTGCGCACGCCGACCTCCTCGATGTCGTGCACGGCGTTAGCCTGCATGAAACGCAGTCGCGACCCGCTGGGGAGCGAACCGTCGACGATCCGGATGGAACTGACGACGCCCCGGTACTGGTCGTAGGAGGAGTCGAAGATCAGCGCGCGCGAACGGCGCGGCGGCGTCGCCCTTGGGCGGCGGGATGCGGGCGATGATCGCGTCGAGCAGGTCGGGCACGCCCTCCCCCGTCTTGGCCGAGATATGGAGGATGGACTCGGCGGGCAGCCCCAGCACGTGCTCGATCTCGAGCGCGCAGCGGTCGGGGTCGGCGGCCGGCAGGTCGATCTTGTTGAGCACCGGCACGATCTCGAGGTCGTTCTCGATGGCCTGGTAGCTGTTGGCCAGCGTCTGGGCCTGGATCCCCTGCGAGGCGTCGACCAGCAGCACCGCCCCCTCGCAGGCAGCCAGTGAGCGGGAGACCTCGTAGCCGAAGTCGACGTGCCCGGGCGTGTCGATGAGGTGGAGGATGTGGCCGGCGTATTCGACCCGCACGTTCTGCGCCTTGATGGTGATGCCCCGCTCCCGCTCGATGTCCATGGAATCGAGGTATTGCTCGCGCATGAGGCGGGGGTCGACGGCCCCGGTGATCTCGAGGATGCGGTCGGACAGGGTCGACTTGCCATGGTCGACGTGGCTGATGATGGAGAAGTTGCGAATGCGCTCGATCGCAACGGGTCCTGAGGCGGTTGCGGAAGGCGGCACGGTCCGTCGATCGTACCGGCCCAGGTCGGCGCCCCGTCCCCGCCGCCGGGGTATCCGGGCCGGCGCCCCCGGCAACGGCGCCGGCGGAAATGGGGCCGCCACCTGCTACAGTTGTCACCCGCACCGGTGGACCATGTTGCCCACCATCGCCCCCTTTCGAAAGCACCGAGGATCTTCACGTGGCCAACATCAAGAGCCAGATAAAGCGGAACCGCCAGAACGAGAAGCGCCGTCTGCGCAACAAGTCGGTCCGGGCCGAGGTCCGCACGCGGTCCAAGAACGCCGTCGTCGCCGCCGAGAGTGGCGCCGAGGACACCGCCGAGCAGCTGCGCCTGGCCGTGAAGCGGATCGACAAGGCAGCCGCCCGGGGCGTCATCCACAAGAACACCGCGGCCAACCACAAGTCGCGGCTCGTGCGACGGGTCGCCGCGATCGAGGCCGCCGCCGAGTAACCGTCCGGCCGCCTGGAGCGCCTGCGGCTAGGCGTCCAGATGGAAGGTGAACATCTTCTCGGGCGCGATGCGGGCCGCCACCGCGTCGGCATCGTCCAGCCACTCCTCGAACGACGGACCTTGCTTGGGCAGGTACTCGTCGAGCATGGCCTGACGCAACTCCCCGCCCTGCGGGTCGTCGAGGGCGAAGAGCTCCGCCGTGCCGTGCACGGTCACTGCGAGGTCCTCCCCCGGAAGGTGCGTGGCGCTGACGGCCGGCCGGCGCGCCAGGTGGCGCATGCGGACCGAGTCGCGGCCCGAGCTGAACCAGAACGTGCCGTGGAGGAAATAGCCGTCCACCGGGCCGCACAGGGGCCGCCCGTCCGCGGTGGCCGTGGCCAGCACGAGCAGGCGCATGCCGCCGAGCCGCTCGGTCAGCTCCCGTGCGCCGAGCCGGCGCTCCTCGCTGATGATGTCGCGCAGGTGCGGTCCGGCCGTCTCCATGGAGGAGTCCAGGAGGTCCTGCAGGCGTCGGAGTTCATCGGGAGTCTCGAGCATGGGACCAGTCCAGCAGCCGGGTGCGCGTCGCGGTGCCGGGCCGGTTGCCGTCCCGCCGGCCGCACGTTCCACAACTCTCCACGTGCATGTTTAGGGTCCTGGAAGAACCGCCTGGGCTCTGGCTCTATCGGCGCGCGGGGGCGCGCTGACGCGACGAGCGGGCCGGGCGAGTCTGGCGGGCCAGCCGTGCCACCAGGATCTCCATCACGACCTCAGCATTGAGGCCACTGGCCCCCCGCACGTCGAGGTCGGCGGCGGCGACGAGGTTGACGGCCTCGGCGATCCGGGCGCTGCCCAGGCGGCGCGACTGCTCCAGTGCCTTCTTGGCCACAAAGGGGGCGGTGCCCAGGACGGCGGCCGCGTCGCGCTCGTCACCGATGTCGTCGCCGTCGAGCGCCAGCATGTTGGAGAAGTGGCCGTGCAGCGTGGCGACCACCTGGACCGGTGCCAGGCCGCCGGCCTCGAACATGCGGTGGAGCACGACGAGGGCCCTCCCCGGGTCGCCCCGGTCGATGGCGTCGGTGAGCTCGTAGCGCGGGACGTTGCCCGCCTCGCCCAGATAGGGCGCCAGGTCCTCGGCCGAGACCCGGGCCCCCTCGCCGTAGGCGGCGCTCAGCGCGCCGAGCAGGCCCTCGACGCGCCCGAGGTCCTCCCCGACATGGGTCGCCAGCAGGTCCGCCGCGGCCGGCTCCAGCTTGACGGGTGCGCCGCGCAGGTGCTCGTGCAGCCACGCCTTGCGCTCCCCCGCCTTGCTCGTGGTCACGTCGATGATCTGCCCCGCCGCCTTGACCGCCTTCAAGAGAGGCGCGGGAACCGTCCCGCCGCCGCCCACCAGCACGAGCACGGTCGTCGGCAGCGGATCCTCGATCACCTCGACCAGCCGGGGCACGTCCGCCGTCAGCAAACGCCCCGCCTCGCGTACCACCACGACGCGGCGGTCCACGAGGAACGGCGGGGTCAAGCAGGCGTCGACGACGGCCGCCACGCTCAGCTCCTCGCCCGCGCCACCGCCGATCTCCTCCACGGCGAGCGCGTGGTCGAGCTCGCCCACCACGTCGGCCAGCAGGCCGCGCACCTCCTGCGCGACGACCGAGGCGTCGTCACCCTTCACCAGGTACGTCGAGGCGGTCCGCTTGCTCATGCCGCCTCGCTGACGGCGGCGAGGGCGTCGCGTGCCCGGCAGGTGCCCCGGACGTCGTGCACCCGCACAATGCGGCAGCCCCAGGCGATGCCGAGTGCCGCCGCGCCGATGGAAGCCTCGCGCCGCTCGGTGAGCTCCAGGTCCAACACCTTGCCGAGGAAGGTCTTGTTCGACGCCGAGAGCAGCAGCGGGTAGCCGAGCGCCGCCAACGTGGGCGACGCGCGCAGGAGGGTCAAGGACTGCTCCGCCGTCTTGCCCAGGTCGAGGCCGGCGTCGAGGACGATGCGGGCGGCGGGGACGCCGTCGGCGCCGGCCCGGGCGGCCCGCTCGGTGAGGAAGCGGGCCACGTCGTCCACCACGTCGTCGTAGTGCGGGTCGGGGTCGGCGACCCGCGGGGCGAGCCGGATGTGCGTCACCACCACCGCAGCCCCGTGCTCGGCCGCGGCCACGGCGTAGTCGGGGTCGGCCAATCCGCTGATGTCGTTGCCCATCACCGCGCCCTGCGCGTAGGCGGCGCGGGCCACGGGGCGCGCCAGGTGTCCACGGAGACGGGCGTATCGAAGCGCGCGACCAGCCCGGCGACCACCGGGACGACGCGGTCGAGCTCCTCGGCCTCGGTCACCTCGGGACCGGGGCCGGCCTTCACGCCGCCGATGTCGAGGATGTCCGCGCCCTCGGCCACCAGTTGCTCGGCCCGGCGGTAGAGCTTGTCCAGATCGAAGGTGGCCCCCTTGTCGTAAAAGGAGTCCGGGGTGCGGTTGAGGATCCCCATCACCAGGGCGCGGTGGGTGAGGTCGTAACGCCGGCCGCCCAGGTCGAGCGCCGTGGCGAGCGCTCCGGTGGCCGGGGGGGCCATCAGAACAGGCGTGCTGCGAGGGCCCGCCGGTACTCGTTGGTGCGGGGGTCCTCGGCGCCGAGAGTCTCGAGGAGGTCCACGAACTCCTGGCGGGCGGCGTCGTCGTCGCGGACCCTTTCCAGCAGCTCGTTCAGCTTGCCCTCGATCTCCTCGCGGCCCGAGCCCGAGACGTCGACCCCTGCCTCGAGGAGGCGGGCCTCGGCCGCCAGGGCACGACCGCTCTCCGTCTCGGGCAGACGCTGCAGCAGGGCCAGGGCCTCGGCGGCGTCGCCCCGGTCGACCAGGATGCGGGCGAGCGCCTCGGTGGCGCCGGCGTGGTCCGGCTCGAGCTCGAGGGCTCGGCGCAGGGAGGCCTCGTCGCCCACGGCAACCAGGGTGTCGGCTTCGCTGGGGACCGGCGCCAGTCGTTGCACGAACGCGGCCACCTGGGCTTCGGGCAGTGCGCCGATGAACTGGTCCACCACCTGGCCGTTGCTGATGGCGAAGACGGCGGGAATGGACTGCACCGCGAAGCTCTGGGCGATCCGCGGGTTCTGGTCGACGTCGACCTTGGCCAGCTCCACCGCGCCGCCGGTGTCGGCCACCGCCTTCTCCAATATCGGCCCCAGCGTCTTGCAGGGCCCGCACCACTCGGCCCACAGGTCCACGACCACGGGGACCGTCGCACTACGGGCCAGCACATCTGCCTGAAAGGTCTCGTCGGTGACGTCCATCGGCCATGACGCTAATAGCTGTCCCAGAAAGGACGCGCCGGCCCGTCTGAATCCGCCGCGTGGCACCGATTAGCGTCAGTTTCCATGTCGCAGGCGCCCGAGGGGATCCGCGAGGACGAGGTCACCGACTGGATGGTCTCCCACGTGCCCGAGATCACGACCCCGCTCACCTACACGCTGATCGCGGGGGGCCGCTCCAACCTCACCTTCCGGGTGGAGGACGCGGAGAGCCGGGCGTGGGCGCTGCGCCGGCCACCGCTGCACCACGTGCTCCCGACGGCGCACGACATGTCGCGTGAGTACCGGCTGATGACCGCGCTCGGCCCGGCCGGCATCCCGGTCCCCGTCACGGTCGGCCTCTGCACCGACGAGGCCGTCAACGAGCGGCCCTTCTACGTGATGGAGTTCGTCGAGGGCCACATCCTGCGCAGCGCGCCCGAGGCGGAGGCGGCCTTCGACGAGGCGACGCGGCGCGACGTCGGGGACCACATGGCCGAGACGCTGGCGGCGCTGCACGACGTGGACCCCGATGCCGTCGGGCTGGGCGACCTGGGCCGGCACGAGGGGTACATCGAGCGCCAGCTCAAGCGCTGGCGCGGGCAGTACGACCAGATGCAGGTGGAGGGGGTCGACCACGGCCCGCTGGTCGAGCGCGTGAGCGACGAGCTGGCCCGGCGCATCCCCAAGCAGCAGCGGACCTCGGTCGTGCACGGCGACTACCGAATGGACAACGTGGTGCTGGCGGACAACGGGACCGTGCGGGCCATCCTCGACTGGGAGATCTGCACGCTCGGCGACCCCCTCGCCGATCTGGGGCTGCTGATGGTCTACTGGGCCGATCCCACCGACTCGATGGCCGTGCTCGGGCTCTCCCCCACCACGGCGCCGGGCTTCTCCACGAAGGCCGAGGTCCTGGAGCGCTACGGCTCGGTCTCGGACCTCGACATCTCGGGCGTCGGCTACTACTCCGCCTTCGGCTACTGGAAGCTGGGCTGCATCCTCCAGGGTGTCTACGCCCGCTACGTCGCCGGGGCCGGCGCGGGCGACCAGGGAAGCGTCGACGGGTACCCGGCCCAGGTGAAGCGCCTCTTCGAGATGGCGGCGGAGCAGCTGGAGTCCGTGCCGTGAGCCCCGAGGGACTCACCGAGATCTTCGAGGTCCACCGCGAGCCGGTCCTGCACGAGCCCGTGCTCGTGGTCTGCCTCGAGGGCTGGGTCGACGCGGGCCTCGGCGCCACCACGGCCATCGCTTCGTTGCTGGACCAGGGGCACACGGAGACCCTCGTCACCTTCAACGGCGAGCATTTCCTCGACCAGCGGGCCCGCCGGCCGGTGGCGCGGATCGTCAACGGCGTCACGACCGAGCTCAGTTGGCCGCGCACGGCCGTCCGCCAGGGGCAGGACGAGTCGGGGCGCGACATGCTCTACCTGGTCGGCCCCGAGCCCGACTTCCACTGGCGGTCCTTCACCGACGCCGTGGTCGGCCTGGCCCGGTCGTGGCGGGTGCGACTGGTGGTCGGGCTGGGTGCCTTCCCGGCCCCGGCGCCCCACACGCGTCCGGTGAAGCTCGCCGCCACCGCACCGGTCGAATCGTCGAACCTCATTGAGCAGGTGGGCATCGTGCAGGGCGAGCTCGAGGTGCCCGCCGGCGTGCTCTCCGCGCTCGAGCTGGCCTTCGGCGCCATCGGAACCCCGGCCGTGAGCCTGTGGGCCAGGGTCCCGCACTACGTGGCGGGCATGCCGTTCCCCGAGGCCAGCGCCGCACTGGTCGAGGGCCTGGCCAGCGTGGCCAGCCTGTCGCTGGACTCCTCGGCGCTGCGGCGGGCCGCGGACAGCTCCCGGCGCCAGGTGGACCAGCTGATCTCGGACAACGCCGAGCACCAGGCCATGGTGCACAAGCTCGAGGAGAGCATCGACGCCTCGGAGGGCAACGCGATGGGGGTGGACGCGGTGCCGTCGGGCGACGAGATCGCCGCCGAGCTCGAGCGCTTCCTGCGCGGCGAAGAGCAGTAGGGCGGGGACAACGCAGAAGGGAAGGGGCGCATGAAGATCGACGGGGGCCTCGGGTTCGACCCCGGCGGCATCGCGAAACAGGCATCCAAGGCGGAGGCGGACGGGTACGACGGCGTGTGGTCGGCCGAGACCGGGCACGACCCGTTCCTCCCCATCGCGGTCGGCGCCGCTGCCACGGAGCACCTGGAGTTCGGCACGGGGATCGCGGTGGCCTTCGCCCGCAACCCGATGAACCTGGCCGTGCTGGCCAACGACCTGCAGCTGCTGACCAAGGGCCGCTTCATGCTCGGGCTGGGCAGCCAGATCAAGCCGCACATCACCAAGCGCTTCTCCATGCCGTGGTCCCATCCGGCGCCACGCATGCGAGAGATGATCCTGGCCATCCGGGCCATCTGGAAGACGTGGGAGACCGGCGAGGCACTGGCGTTCCGCGGCGAGTTCTACACGCACACGCTGATGACGCCGTTCTTCAACCCGGGCGCGAACCCCTACGGCAACCCCAAGATCCTGTTGGCCGGCGTGGGCGAGCACATGACCGAGGTGGCGGGTGAGGTCGGCGACGGCTTCCTGGTCCACGGCTTCACCACCGAGCGCTACCTCCGCGAGGTGAGCCTGCCCGCTCTCGAGCGCGGTGCGGCCAAGGCGGGCAGGACCCGCGCCGACCTGACGGTGTCGTATCCCGGCTTCGTGGTCACCGGGAGCGACGACGAGAGCTTCCAGGCGGCCTACAAAGGCGTGCGCGAGCAGATCGCCTTCTACGGATCGACGCCGGCCTACCGCCCCGTGCTCGAACTGCACGGCTGGGGCGACCTGCAGACCGAGCTCAACACGCTGTCCAAGCGGGGCGAGTGGGTGAAGATGGGCGAGCTGATCGGCGACGACATCGTGGACGCCTTCGCCGTGGTGTGCCCGCTCGACCAGGTGGCCACGCGGGTGCGCGACCGCTTCGGGGGCCTGGTCGACCGCTTCAGCTTCTACGCGCCCTACAAGGTCGACCCCGAACTGTGGAAGGGCGTGCTCGCCGGGTTCCACGACTGAGGCGGAATGGGGCCGGGCGCGGCCGGGGCGGGATCGGCGGCAGGGTGACGGCCGGCCGGGGGGCGTCCCGGGGCAGGGGGACGGGACGGGGCGGCGACTACTTTTCAAAACTCTAAACGACTCCGCTTACAGTCTGGAGACAAAGTCGCCGGCGCCGGTCAGATGACGACGTTGACCAGGCGGGGCGGGCGGGACACGACCCGCTTGGGTGCCGCTCCATTGAGCGCCTCGGTCACCTTGGCCGAGGCCAGCGCGATGTCCCGGGCGTCCGACTCCGAGATGCCGGCGTCGACATCGACGCGGTCGCGCACCTTGCCGTTGACCTGGATCACCATGGTCACCGATTCCTGGCGAACCAGCTCCGGATCCGCCGTTGGCCACGGCTGGAGGTGCACGGAGGGATCTCCAGGGTGCCGGTGCTCCCAGAGCTCCGCAGCCACGTGGGGGGTCATGGGGGCGAGGAGTCGGAGGAGCGCATCGAGCGCCTCGTTCCACACGTCGGCGTGCGCGCCCGTCCCGTCGCCGTCGCCGTTTCGGTCGGCATCGGCTCGGTCGTCGCGCCCGTAGCGCTGGAGCGTGTTCAACAGCTCCATCAGGTGGGCGACCGCCGTGTTGTAGGACCAGCGCTCCAGATCCCGCGTCACGACGTCGATCGTGCGGTGCACCATTCGTCGAACGGTGCGGTCTGCCTCCGTGCAGCTCTCCAGTGCGCAGCGGCGAGTCGGTCGTCACGGTGCGCCAGAGGCGGTCCAGGTATTTCCCGCAGCCCTCGATGACCTGATCGGTCTGGTCGGACCAGTCCATGTCGTCGAAGGGCGGCCCGACGAAGAGATGGAAGAGGCGCAGCGCGTCCGCCCCCACCGTGTCGAAGTAGTGCTCCGGTGCGATGAGGTTGCCCTTGGACTTGGACATCTTGGTGCCGTCCATGCGGATCATGCCCTGAGCGAGGTAGTGCTTGAAGGGCTCCGGTCCGATGTCGGGTGCCAGGCCGACGTCGATGAGGGCGCGCAGGAAGAAGCGCGCGTAGAGGAGATGGAGGATGGCGTGCTCGATCCCGCCGATGTACTGGTCGACTGGCATGAAGTGCCGCGCCGCTGCCGGGTCGAAAGGACGGTCGGTGCTCCAAGGGTCGCAGAAACGGAGGAAGTACCACGACGAGTCGACGAAGGTGTCCATGGTGTCGGTCTCGCGCCGGGCTGGCCCACCACAGATGGGGCACGTCGTGTGCAAGAAGCCTTCATGGAGGGCGAGGGGCGACTGCCCCGTCGGGAGGAACTCGACGTCGTCGGGCGCCACCACGGGCAACTGGTCCTCGGGCACCGGGACCACGCCGTGCACCTCGCAGTAGACCGCAGGAATGGGACAGCCCCAGAAGCGCTGCCGCGAAACGAGCCAGTCGCGCAGGCGGTAGTTGACCTTGCGCTCGCCGATGCCCTTCTCCTCGAGCCAGTCGATGGCGCGGGCCTTGGCGGTGGGAATGTCGAGGCCGTCGAGGAATTCGCTGTTGATCTTGATGCCATCGCCGGTGTAGGCACCGCCGCCGTCGGCCTCCCAGCCTTCGGGCGGCTGGACGGTGCGAACGATGGGCAGCCCGTGCAGTGTGGCGAAGGCCCAGTCCCGTGCATCCTCGGCCGGCACAGCCATGATGGCGCCGGTGCCGTATCCCATCAGGACGTAGTCGGCGACGTACATCGGCACGGGACGGTTCGTGAAGGGGTTGATCACGTTGCTGCCGGTGAATGCACCCCGCTTGTCGAGGGCGGAGGGATCGCCTTCCGCCATGCGCTCGATGTCGGTCTCCCCCGCCGCCCGGAGCCGGAGTTCCTCGACCGCCTCGCGCCTGTCGCCGGTGGTGAGCTCGTCGACCAGGGGATGCTCCGGGGCAATCACCGCGTAGGTCATGCCGAAGCTGGTGTCGGGGCGCGTGGTGAAGACCCGGACACTGAGATCCGGCCGGCCCTCGACGGCGAGGTCGAACTCGGCACCTTCCGAGCGCCCGATCCAGTTGCGCTGCATGACCTTGGCCCGCTCGGGCCATTCCAGGTCGTCGAGGGCGTACAGGAGCTCGTCCGCATACTGCGTGATCCGGAAGAACCACTGCTCCAGGTCGCGCTTGACCACGAGATCGCCCGAGCGTTCGCACGTGCCGTCGGGCAGCACCTGCTCGTTGGCCAGCACCGTCTGGCACCCCGGCACCAATTCACCGGCGCCTTGGCCCTGTAGGCCAGTCCGGCTTCCCAGAGCCGGAGGAAGATCAGCTGGGTCCACCTGATGTAGTCGGGATCGTGGCTGTGCACCTCGCGTCGCCAGTCGTAGACGGCACCCAACCTGGTCAGCGACGACTTGAGCTCGGCGATACGAGCCTCGGTGAAGATCCGGGGGTGAGTGCCGGTCTTGATGGCGGCGTTCTCCGCCGGGAGGCCGAAGGAGTCGAAGCCGATGGGGCTGAGGACGCCCTTGCCCAACATCGTCTGGTAGCGAACGACCAGGTCACCGAAGGTGTAGTTGCGGACATGCCCCTGGTGCGCCGGACCCGACGGGTAGGGGTACATGCACAGGGCGTAGAACTTCTCGCGGGGGTCGTCGTTGGCGATCTCATAGGTGCCCTCTTCGACCCAGTGCCGTTGCCACTTGCGCTCCACCGCGTTGACGTCATAGGCGCGTGCCATGACACAAGGGTAGGCGACGGCCTGGATGTTCCTGATCCGCGCCAGCCGGATTCGGGTGCCCTGGTGGGCATCGCCCGCAGCGTTCCCAAAGGTCCGTTCGCACGTTCGTGGGTCCGCATCGAGCCAGAGCGGCCGCTCACGACTGCTAGCGTTGACCTCCGCCACTGGGGGCGTAGCTCAGCTGGTAGAGCGCTTGACTGGCAGTCAAGAGGTTCGTGGGTTCAAGTCCCATCGCCTCCACCAAATTTCCTGATCAGTAGATGAATTCTCCGACGGGGCTTCCCCTGGGCGATTCGTCCCCGCGAAATCTGTCGAGCCGCCTATTCGCGAAGCCCTGGCTCTTTAGCGCCTGTGAGCACCATCGAGAAGCGGTGTGCACGCAGGGTTGTACGGCACCGACGCGCCGAGTACCAGGCCTGGATGAGCCGAATTGGCCCCGGCTGAGGACGCGAGGGCCCGGCAGGCCTACGGCGTTCCGAGCGGCGTGAACAACCTGCTCATCATCAACAAGGCAGTCTTCACAGGACGTATCACGGCGATCTTGGTGAATGAGTCGCTCGGTTTCTGATCTCTGCCAATGAGTCGTTCGGGCCGGGCGCCGGGCTCACAGGCCTCGCGTCTCGGGCTCCCAGTAGTGCGACGGGAAGAAGATGGTGACCACCCGGTCGACGTGGCCGATCCGTACGCCTGACTCGAGCATGCGCCGACACAGGTTCCAGTCCGAGGGCTCATTGAGGAGCCAGGACCTGGTGCTGAACTCGTAGAAGCGGAGCGCCGCCATGAAGATCGCCCCCTGGAAGTTGAACCACCCGTGCTCGGGCGGGTAGCGGGACACGATTTCGTCCGCCTCGGGGGGAGGGTGGCGCACGCAGAGGTCGCCGTACACCATTTCCGAGCGGGTCGCGCGAGCGTGTTCCAAGAGGCACTCCAGGTGGTGCGGCTCGAATTCGTCGTCGTCGCCGAGCATGGCCAACCACGAGCCCCGGGCGAGCTCCGTGCCGACATTGACACCGGGAGCGCCGGCGACGAACCAGCGGTGCTCTCGATCCTCTGGGTAGGGATACCGGTACGGGAGATTGACGAACCGCACCCGGGGATCTCCGAAGTCCTCGATCCGCTCCGCCACGTCGTTGGTGCAGCCGTCGCCGACGACGATGACCTCGAAGTTCTGGTAGGTCTGTCGGAGTATGGAAGGGAGTGCCCGCTCCACCAACAATTTGCTCCGCACATAGGTCGGAATGCGCACGGTGACGAGTGGCTCGGGGTCACTGAACGCCTCCTCGTACGCAGTGGACTTCCGTGCAGCGAGCAGCTGGTCGCGGAGGTGTGGAATGTCGTCGAGTGACGCTGCGGCGATTCGCCGCAGCTCGGTGATCCGGGCGTCGAGTCGGACCATCTCACCGCTCATCGCCGCGTGGGACTCCGACGTCATCGATCGCAGCTCCATGAGCGACTCGTCGAGCTGCGACACAATCGCGGCCAGTCGCTCCATTTCTTCCCGTAAGGCCTCGGTGCGAGGGCCAACTGACCTGTTGACCAACCGCTCGAGTTTTCCGCTCACCGCCATGCGGACGCGCCGGGGACGACCGCCGTCAGTGGCCACCGACGGACTCCACCGCACTCACGATTCGGCCCACGTCCGCCGGGGTGAGCCAGTCGTCGAGCGGAAGGGAGATGATCCGCCCGCACAGGTCATCGGTCACCGCAAGGTCTCCGGCCCTCTGCAGCTCGGCAAACGCCCGATGATCGTGTAAAGGAGGGTTGAAGTACGCCCGCCAGCCGACCCCGACCTCGTCGAGTTTCCTTCCCAGCTCCTCTCGGTGGCGCTGGGACGGCAGGGCTACGGAAACGAACGCAGGGACCCCCAGCGCCGCACCCGATTGGAATTCGCATCCGAGCGGTTCCAACTCCGTGATGTACCAGCGAAGCACCTCGTGTCGCTTGGTCACGCGGTCCTTGAACACCTCGAGCTGGCGGATCCCCATGGCCGACGCGAGCTCTGGCAATTTCGGCGTTCTGACCGAGCCCCCAAGATCTTCGGTCCTCGTCGAATCCGAAGTTCTTCAATTGATTGATCTGCCGTATGAAGGCGTGGTCTCGCGAGGCCACTGCCCCGCCTTCGCCGATGCCCATCGTCTTGGTGGCATGGAACGAGAAGATCTCACAATCGCCGCGTGCGCCCAGCGGCTCTCCCCACGGGTACTCAGACGCAAAGCCCGCCGCCGAGTCGATGACGAGCGGTACTGCGTAGTGCGTGGCCAAGGTCTCCCAGGCGTCGATCGCAGCGTTCGCCGTGCCGAACGTGCTCGTCAGGAGGATCCCGGCCACCTTCTCGGCTTCCCTCTGCAGGAACCGCTCGGCCATGCGCAGGTCGGGCTGCCAGGTCCCGGGCTCGATGTCGATGAGCACTGGGTCGAATCCACTCCACATCAAGGCGAGGGGAACTGCCGCAGCGGTGAACGATGCCACCGGCACCAATCGACGATCGGCGTGGAACAGTGTCTTGCGACGCCAGCTGGATGCTCAAGGTGGCATTTGCCGTGACGGCGACCTCGACATCACGACCGATCCAACGGGCCAGCTCCGCGGCGAAACGGCCCTCGAATGGTCCGCTGTTGGTGAAGATCCCCGTCTCACAAATCTCGCGGTAGTCCCGGGCCACGACGGAGGGGTCGGGCAGCCTGGGGGTCAGGAAGGGAATCTGTCTCATCCGGACGCACTGTAGGGATCGGGGGGACACCACAGGGCGACCTCGTCGTTGTCCAGGGCGGGCGAGAACGAGGGGCAGCTGTATGTCGCACCCGTGACGTTCACTCGATGGCCCTCGACCTCAATCCTGCCCTCCTGGAGCCAACGGCTCACCTGCAGGAGTGCCCTGCACTGCTGGACGAACACCTGATGACGAATGCGTTCGGTCGGTGCACCCGGGTCGATCGGACATGCGGTCTGCATGACGATCTTTCCTTCGTCCATCACGTCGGCAATCAACTCCACCGTGTTGCCGGCGAAACGAGCCGGGTATCGAACCGTGTCTCCGAAGCCGTCCATGCCCTTGAAGGCGGGTAACAACGAAGGATGAAAATTGAGGATCCTGTCTCGATACGCCTCCCGAAACCCGGCCGAGAAGAAGCCGGTGTAGAAGGAGAACACGTAGTCGATCTCCCTCTCGACGAAGAGCCCCCGAAGCTCGTCGCAGAAGCGGTCGATGTCTTCGTGGGGAATGACCGTCGCGGGAACGCCGTGGCTCTGCGCCCTCTCCAGGGCCAAGCCGGGGCGCTCCACCGCGATCTGATGGACCCTCGACCGGAAGAAGTCATTCTTGAGGACCTCGTTCATCACCGACCCGGACGTTGAGACGACCATGGCAAATCGGAGCTCGCGGTCGCTCATCCAAACTCTCCGCTGCGGTAGGCGGGGAAGTACCCCTCTGTGCTCGCCGGTCGTTCTCCCGCCAGGGTCTCATAGATCTCCGGTTGGAGTACCCGCTCGCACAGATAGACGGCCTTCGTGGTCGTGCTCCAGCCGCTCTTGAACTTGGCGAGCCCGTCCATCTCGTCAACGGAGATGCCCGAGCTTCCCGTCAGGTTCACCCACGACACCCGGCCCATGAAGTAGTTCAGCATCGTCCACTTGGTGGCGTAGGACGCCCGCAACGTGTACCCCAGATCCGAGAAAGCAGCCAGGTGCCCATGGGCCACGTCACCCTGCACGAACCAGAGATCGAGGCCGACGATCTCATCGCCTGCGGTTGCACCGAACATCACGAGGCCAGGCGTCCTCAGCTGCTTCTCGAAAGCCTGTCGCGAGAATGCCCGCAGACCCGAGATCGAGTGACGGCACGTCAGGTTGGCGTACAGGCGAACCCAATCGTCGATGTGCTCCCAGGGGTGCTCATAGACGTCGACCTCCAATGACCGGAGCGCGCGCCGGGCGTGTGCCCGGTGCGATGGCCGCACGAACGTTTCGGGCGGTCGACTGAGTTCGGCGACATAGTGTTCCTTGAAGCGAACGACGTGATCGAAGGTCTTCTCTAAGTTGTCGCCGCTCTGGCACCCGAAGGGATCGGCCACGAGAACCACGCTGACCAGATCCGTTGCGAGACCCGAGAGGTCTTCGTCCAATCGACTCCAGTCGCGGCAGGAGAACATTGGGTACGGACCCATCGCATCGAAGAACTCGGTTCGGCCGATGCGACGTTGCAGGAGCCAGCCTTCGCTGAGTGGCAACAACAGGGGGTTTCCGAACTCCGCCAGTGACGAGGCGTAGTCCTTGTGGCCATAGCCGGTGAGGTCGCCATCAAGGGTTCTCTGACGGGCCATCACGATCCTTGCGGTGACCTCTGCACCGCCGCCCGGCGACGCATGCCCAAACTATATGGTCTGCCGTTGCCATCGCCTCCACCGACGAAGCGATGTCCTACTCGGTCGTTCGGCCGAAAGCCGCGGCCGTCTCCTTCTAGAAGGGTGTCGGGATGCGCCGCACCGACAACGTCGGCTCGGCGTAGCCGCCGGGCTTCTGCCGCTTGGGCAAGGTGATCTCCTGAGTGGGCAGCGGCTCGTAGGGGATCTGGCTCAGCAGGTGGTGGATGATGTTGAGCCGACCGCGCATCTTGTCGTCGGTGTTGGCGACGTACCACGGGGCCCACGCGGTGTCGGACGCCGCGAACATGGCGTCCCTCGCCCGCGAGTAGTCGTACCAGCGGCTGTAGGACTTCAAGTCCATGTCCGACAGCTTCCAGATCTTGCGCGGATCGTGGATGCGGCTCTCCAGGCGGCGGGTCTGCTCGTCCGGACCGACCTCGAGCCAGTACTTGAGCAGCAGGATCCCTGAATCGACCATCGCCTTCTCCGTCGCGGGCAGCAGCTCCAGGAACCGCTCCGTCTCCCCGGGCGTGCAGAAGCCCATGACGCGCTCGACGCCCGCCCGGTTGTACCAACTGCGATCGAAGATCACCACCTCACCGGCAGCCGGGGAAGTGCTGGATGTAGCGCTGGATGTACATCTGCGACTTCTCGCGCTCGGTCGGGGCAGGCAGGGCGACCACCCGGAACACGCGGGGGCTCACACGTTCGGTGATCCGCTTGATCGTCCCTCCCTTTCCGGCGGTGTCGCGTCCCTCGAACACGACGCAGATCTTGGCCCCGGACGCCTTGACCCACTCCTGTGCGGCCACCAGCTCGCCGTGCAGGACCTTCATCTCGCGCTCGTACTCCTTGCGCTTCATCTTCGGCGGCCCGCCGCCTTCTGCATCCTGTGCGGCGTCCGTCGAGGGAGGGGAGCCGCCGACCTCGTGCTCCTTGTCTTTCACGTCCTTCTTTGTGGCCATGTGCCTTCACCTCCGATGGCCCTCGTCGTGCGGGGGCCTTTGTCGTCCGTCGTCACTGGGTGGCCCCGGCCACCGCGTCCGCCGCTGGCGCGAGCGGGCCCGCTGCCGAACTCCGCCTGCGGGCGATCCACTTTCCGCCCTCCCAGAGGACGAGCAACACGACGGCGGAGAGCAGCGCCATCCCCCACTGTCGCGGACTCAACGGGGTCGTGCCGAGAAGCCGCTGCATGAAGTCGGCTTGGGTGATGAGGAACGCCCCGGCCACCTCGAACAAGGCGATCCGGTTCATCCGAGGGCTGTTGAATGTGTCCGCGCTGAACACAGTCTCGGTCTCGCTGCGCGCCTCGAACGCGGCGACCACGAGCATCAGCGAGAAGGCGACCAGGCCGATCGACCGTCCCGTGTCGAGGCTGCCGAAGTGGTTCGTCCCGAACGCGATCATCCCCAGATTGGCGACGGCGATGTACAGACCCACGAGGCCGCTGGTGATCATCACCGGCGTGGTCAAGATCGACTCCCCGCGGGGACGGGGCCTGCGGCTCATCAGCCCCGGTGTCTCCATGTCGAAGCCGAGCGCGACGCCGAAGGGGGCGTTGACGGCGAAGTTGATCCAGAGGATCTGCGCGGGCGTGAAGGGCTGCCCGAAGGCGAGGTCGAACAAGCTGGCCCCGAGGAACGTCAGGACGAACGCGACGAGCTCCAGCAGGACGAAGCGGATGTACTTGTTGAGGTTGTCGAAGAGCTTTCGGCCCTGTTCGACTGCGAAGACAATGGTGGCGAAGTTGTCGTCGGACAGGATCATCCGCCCGGCGTTCTTGGCCACTTCTGTCCCGCTTCCCATGGCGACACCGATGTCGGCCGCCTTGATGGCGGGGGCGTCGTTGACGCCGTCACCCGTCATGGCGACCACGTGGCCCTTCTTCTTGAGCGTCTCGGCGAGGAGCACCTTGTGCTCGGGCGCCACCCGCCCGACGACGCCGATGTGGTCGATGCGCTCCAGTCGCTCCTGCTCGGACAGCGCAGCGAAGTCCGCTCCCAGGATGGCCTCACCCGGTATGTCGAGCTGCTTGGCGATCGCGGCACCCGTGATCACGTCGTCGCCCGTCACCATCCGCACCTGGATGTGCGCCGCTTGCGCCTGGGCCACCGCCGACTTGGACTCCTCCCGGGGCGGGTCGACCATCCCGACGAGGCTCGTCATCTCCAAAGCCTCGACCAGAGCGAGCAGATCGCCGTCCGCATCGAAGCCGGCGGCGTCGATGTCGCGAAAGGCCCCGGCCATGACTCGGAGGCCTGCTTCCCCCATCCGTTGCGCATGCTGCTCGGCCCGCTGCCGGAGCCCCTCGTCCCAAGGGATGCTGGACCCGTTGGACAGCGCCGTGGCCGCCCTCGCCATGACCGCCGGCGCGGCGCCCTTGACGAAGCAGCGTACGACCTCCTTCCCCGTGGAATCGGTGGTCCGGTTGAAGGTGGCCATCAATTTGTAGGTGGGGTCGAACGGCAGAGTCGCCAGGCGAGGCAGCTCCTCGCGGGTTGCCTCAATGGACAGTCCCGCCTTATGGGCCAACACGAGCAGTGCGCCCTCGGTCGGATCGCCCACGACTTTGCCGTCGACGAGATTGGTGTCGCTGGCGATGACGTAGGGCAGGATCGCCGCCTCAATGGTGTCGGTCTTGCCGGCCGGGTGGGTGATCGCCCCCTCCAGGCTGTAGCCCGTACCCGAGATCGCAAAGCGGTCGGTCGGGTTCGACGACCTCGACCGCCGTCATCTGGTTCATCGTCAGCGTGCCCGTCTTGTCCGAGTTGATCGCCGACGTGAAACCGAGGGTCTCCACGGACGGCAGGTCCTTGACGATCGCCTTCTCCTTCGCCAGTTCGACGCTGCCCAGCGACAGCACGACCTGCACCACCATCGGCAGCGCCAGCGGGATCGCCGCAATTGCCAGTGCGATGGCGGTGTCGAACAGCATGGTCCACGACTGACCCCGGCTGAGGCCCAGCGCGAACATCACGATCATCGTGAACCCCGCTGCGGCGACGATCCACAGCGTCAGGGTGTTCATCTGCTTGGTGAGCGGTGTCTCCTCCTTCGCTGTAGCCGAGAGCATGTGCGCGATCTTCCCGACCTCGGTGCCGCTCCCCGTGCCGGTGACGACCATCACCCCGCTGCCGTGCGTGACCGGGGTGTGCATGAACGCCATGTTCGACTGCTCGCCGGGACCGATCTCGCCTCCCGAGAGAGTAGCGGCGTCCTTATCCGCCGGGACGCTCTCTCCTGTCAGAGCCGACTCGTCGATCTGCAGCGCGCTTGCCGACACGATCCGGCCGTCCGCCGGCACCTCGTCTCCAGCCGCAATCAGCACGACGTCCCCGACGACCAACTGCTCGGCCGGGATCTTCGTTTCGACGCCGTCGCGCCGCACCCGTGCCGTGGCCTTCATCATCGACTGGAGCGCATTCATCGCGCTCTCCGCCTTCCCCGCTTGCCGAAGACCGACGACGGCGTTGAAGACGGAGATCACGATCAGCACGATGGCGGTCGTCCACTCCTTGATCAGCAGCGAGACGATCGCGGCGGCGACCAGGATGATCTGCATGTAGCTGGTGAACTCGGCCAGGAAGCGGTGGAGGGCAGACGGCGGCTGCTCCACTGGTAGTGCGTTCGGCCCGTCCCGCGTGAGCCTCGCCGCGGCCTCGGCGCCGGGCAGGCCGTTCTCCACGACGACTCCGAGCCGGGCAACCACTCCTTCGGGATCGACGACATACCAGCGATCCCGGGTAACCGGTGGCGAATCACGAACTTCCTCGGCAGTTGCCATTCCTACTCCCTTCGGCATGCTGTCGACATCACACTGTCACTCATCGGGTGTTCCGGCGCATCGGGTTGGCCCGAGGGTCAGTCTCCGGGACGCCGCTCGATGTGCTGGAGCTCGATCCACAGCGGGAGCAGGAACCAGATGTAGACGTTCGTGAGCGTGTACTGGGCAGAGCCGTGGCGCGTCACCATGGTGCCGACGTCGGTGACCCGCACCCGGTCGTCCTTGGCCTGGAACGCCTTGACCCGTTCCAGGATCTCCGTCATGTCCTCCATCGAGGAGACCTCCATCCCGAAGTGATCCATGTTCGGGGTGACCATGAATTCGTCCTTGGCAGGGAGCAGGTAGAGGAACTGGCGCGACGCCCCGGTGTAGAGGATCAGTGGATTGCCCTTCTCCGTGCTGTTGTCTCCCTCGGTCCAGCCGAAGACCTCGGAATAGAAGGCGAGGAGCGCGGCCCGACCCTCGTCGTCCATGACATTCGCGTCCACGCTGATGGCCACGTGGTTGATCAGGGGGGCGGGCTTGGCCGCGCTCACGACGACATGCCCGGTCGGACCATGACCTTGCTGGGGATCTCGCCCCGGGATAGGCGTTCCATGGAGTCCATCACCCCGCTGAGGGGGATGTCGTCAGGTTCGATCAGCCACGCCAGCGGCAGGGTCCCACTGTCGAGAAGGTCCACTGCGGGCTGGAAGCCGTCGTCGTTGTAGTTGTAGGCACCGACGATCTCGAGCTCGAAGATGATGAGGCGATTCTGATTGATCCGGGGTGGTTCGAACCCGGTGCCGACGATCACCAAGGTGCCCGCATAGTCCAACTGGCCGAGGGCGGCCTCGATGGCGCTGGCGTGGCCCGAGCATTCGAAGACGACGGCGAACGGCTCCGCCGCCGGCACGCCCATCGGCGGCTCCACCAGCGCGTCGGGCGTGACCACCTTTGTGGCGCCGACGTCGAGTGCCCGCTGTCGTCGAAGCGCTGAAGGCTCGCTGACGGTCACGTCGGTGACCCCATGGGCGCGCAGCACGGAGACGATGAGCAGGCCCACCGGACCGGCGCCGGTGACCAGCACCCGATCATCGGGGCCGACGCCGGCCAGCCGCACTGCGTGCAGGGCGATCGCCGTCGGCTCGGTCAGCGCGGCGACCCTCGTCGCGAGCGAATCGGGGATCCGGATCAGGCCGTCGGCCGCGACCGTCTTGTACCGGCAGAACGCTCCCCGATAGCCCAGGTAGTCGGCCGAGGCACGCTTGAGGCAGACGGAGGGACGGCCCCTTCGACACGGCCGGCACTCGCCGCACCCTGGCGCGGCGTTCCCCACCACCCGGTCGCCGGGAGTCCAGCCGGTACCAGCCGGCGCCGAGGCCACGACACCGGACCACTCGTGGCCGAGAATGGCACCCGGCTTGGCGTAGCGCTCCAGGACCATGTGCAGATCGGATCCGCAGATGCCGCACTCGGCGATCTCGACGAGCACCTCGCCGGGTCCTGGCTCCGGGGAGGGGACCTCCTCGACGGCGATCCGGCCCTCGCCCACGTAGACCGCCGCCGGCATCAATTCGGAGGGCACGGTGCCAATGGTAAGGGACTTTCCCGGCCGGGAATGGGGTGGTCCCTGAGCCTCGTCCGTCCCCTGGGGCCGTGGCCACACGATCCGCTCCTCGACCTCTTCCGGCGCACGCGCCGGAGGAGGCAATGTTGTTGTCATTCCGTAGTCCGCAATCGGTCCGGTCGGCTCTAGTTCTCCTTTGGTAGCGCTGTCAACATCCCATGAGGGTTGGCAACTCTCGAGGGACGCTCGAATCCCCCGGAGAAGCAGCACAGGGCCGCCTACAAGGTCGAGACGAAGATTTCGTTCACGACGGATTACTCGGAGGTTCTTTGATGACGCGACACCGCGGACACCGTTCGAAGATGGTGAAGTCCCTCACCGTCGCGGCGTCGCTCTGCCTCTCCACGGGCATCGCGGTGGTGAATCTCGCGTCGACCGCGACCCCCGCCGCCGCTTCGTCGCCCGCATCGGCGCAGAGCTACTGGGAAGTGGCGTCCGACGGGGGCATCTTCTCGTTCGGCAACGCCCCCTTCTACGGGTCGCTGGGCGGTCACAGGCTGGCGGCGCCGGTCGTCGGCATCGCCGCCACCCCCGATGGCGGGGGCTACTGGGAGGTGGAGGCGAACGGCGACGTGTTCAACTTCGGTGACGCCTCGCCCAGCAGTGACAGCCTGCCCGGGACCGTCGCCATGACTGCGCTCAATGACTCCAGTTACCTCGAAGCCGGTGCAGCCGGGTCGGTCATCTTCCAGGGCGGAACGTTCGCCTCGTACTCGGCCGGGTCGAGCTTCTCGCACAACGAGCCGATCGTGGGCATGGCGGCCGAGGAATCGAATGGTGGTCTCGGCTACTGGCTGGTCGACTCCGACGGCGGTGTCTTCTCGTTCGGCAGCGCCCCCTTCTACGGGTCGATGGGCGGTACGGCCCTCGACGCGCCCATCGTCGGGATGGCGGCGACCCCCGACGGGGGTGGCTACTGGCTCGTCGCATCCGACGGGGGCATCTTCTCCTTCGGCGACGCGACCTTCTACGGTTCGATGGGTGGGCAGTCGCTGAACAAGCCCATCGTCGGCATCGCATCGACGCCCGATGGCAACGGCTACTGGGAAGTGGCCTCCGACGGGGGGATCTTCAACTACGGCGACGCGGGCTTCTCCGGTTCGACCGGCGGGACGCACCTCAACGCTCCGATCACCGGGATGGCAGTCCTCCCATAGCGGCGAGGACGACCGCCGACCGGCGGCTCTTGCTCGACATCGGCGGTCGCGACTAGGCCAGGACCTATGAGCCCGACTCCGGCTGCACCGAGGCCCGTCGTCCTCGTGCACGGCGCCTGGCATGGGGCGTGGTGCTGGGAACCGGTCGTCGAGGGCCTGGCGGGCAGGGGCATCGACGCCGTCGCCGTCGACCTGCCGGGTCACGGGGCCGACACCGGCCCGTTCGGTGATCTCCACGGCGACGCCCAACGCGTCCGCGACGTGCTCGAGGCCCGGGCGGCCGGCGATGTGGTCCTCGTCGGGCACTCCTACGGCGGCGCCGTGATCACCGAAGCCGGCGACCACCCCTCGGTCCGCCGCCTGGTCTTCCTCTGCGCCCTGGCGCTCTCGGCGACGGAGTCGTGCATGACGGTGGCGACAGGGGATCCCGGAGTGGCCCACCTCTCCCACGAGGGACGGCCCGACCTCGGCCAGGCCATGGTCGCCGACGGCGGACAGACCACGTTGGATCCGGCGCTCGCCGCGGCGTGCCTCTACAACGAGTGTGACGCCGAGACGGCAGCCTGGGCCATCGCTCACCTCGGCCCCCAGCCGATGGTCACGTTCCAGCAGACTCCCCGCTCGGTTGCCTGGCTCTCCAAGCCGTCGACCTACGCCGTGTGCGCGAACGACATGGCGGTGCACCCCGGCCTTCAGCGCGTCATGGCCGGTCGCTGCACCCGGGCCGTCGAATGGGAGTCGGACCACTCGCCGTTCCTGTCCCATCGCGACCTGGTCGTGGACCTGCTGGCGGACGAGGCCACCCGACCCGATTGACAACCGGCCGACGACGCCCGCGGAGGGCCCTCGGGCAACACGTCGACAACACTCCCCCTCCCCCTCCATCATCGCGGTGAACGCCCTCAAGCCGGGCTCCGGACCCGCCGACACCTCGGCATGAGCATGACGATCCTCTTCATCATCGCCCTGCCGATGTTGGTGGTGACTGGAGGGGTCCTCGCCGTCCCGTGGCTGGCCATGCCCGATGCGGAACTCTGCCGCGTCACAGACGAGGTCGAACAGCATCGGGAGCAGCACCGCCTCGCCCACGAGGCCCGGGCTCACCATGCTGATGCGGTGGACCGCCCGCGGTAGCCTCCCGCGATGTCCGCGGATGACCTTGCAGCCGAGCTGCTGACGACGGTCCTCACCGCCGACCCGCTGTCCGGGTCCCTCTACGGGTTTCCCGGCCACGACGACCTGCTCCCCGACTTCGGGGCCGCCGCCGAGGCGGAGCACGCGAGCGCACTGCGATCGGTCGCCGCACGGGCGCAGCAGCTGTCCGACGACGGCCTCGACGAGACAGAACGGCAGACGCTGGATTTCGTCCGCTGCATGGCAACAGGCATGGCCGATGCGGCCACCGTGCCCTTGACCGAATTCACCATCTGCGACACGTTCGTCGACCCGGTCAACGGGGTGCTCACCATGCTGCCGAAGCTCCAGCTCGACACCGAGGCGCGTCGAGACGGCTACCTGACGCGCCTGCGGGGTGTGCCCGACGTGCTGGCCACCGCCGCCCAGCGACACCGGGAGGGCAGCGCGGCCGGGCGCACGGCCGTGGCCCGGCTCGTGCAGTCGGCCATCGCCCAGCTCGACCTGCTCGTCGAGGATCCCGCCGTGGGTGCCATCGTCCGGAGTGAGGGCGGGGACGACTCGTTCACCGAGAGGGCCGCAGAAGAGGTCGAGACCCATGTCCGGCCGGCGCTGGCCGCGTACCGCGACACGCTGCTGACCGAGGTGCTGCCGACGGCCCGCGACGACGACCACCCCGGGCTCTGCTACCTCCCCGACGGCGAGGCGATGTACGGGATCATGGCCCGCCTCCACACCTCCATGACGTACTCCCCCGACGAGCTGCACGCCATGGGCCGGGAGATCGTCGGCCAGGTCCTCGAGGAGCTGGCCGACGTCGGGTCCCGCCTGTGGCACACCACCGACATCACCGAGATCTTCGATCGCATGTCCAACGACACCTCCTTGCGGTACGAGAGCCGTCAAGAGATGCTCGACCACGCCCGTCGCGTCGTCGCCGCCGCGGAGGCAGAGGCGCCCAAGTGGTTCGCCGTCGTCCCGGACGAGGCCTGCATCGTCGAGCCCGTCCCCGAATCGGAGGAGGCCGGCATGGCGGCCGCCTACTACATGCCCGGAGCGATCGACGGCTCGCGCACCGGCACCTACTACCTCAACACGTCCAAGCCGGAGGAGCGGCACCGCTACGTCGCCGAGGACATCGCCTTTCACGAGGCCGTGCCGGGCCATCACTTCCAGCTGACGATCGCCATGGAGTCCAAGGACCTCGCCCCCGCCCGCCGGGTGCTGCACGACACCGCGTGCGCCGAGGGATGGGGCCTCTACAGCGAACGGCTGGCGGACGAGATGGGGCTGTACAGCGACGACCTCGCCCGGATGGGGCTCTTCGCGGCCGACGCATGGCGGGCGAGCCGCCTCGTCGTCGACACCGGACTGCACGCACTGGGCTGGACCCGCCAGCAGGCCGTCGACTACCTGGCCGGGCACACGCCGATCCCCCGCATCGAGGTCGAATCAGAGGTTGACCGTTACATCTCGTTCCCAGGCCAGGCCCTCGCCTATATGGTCGGCCGCCGCGAGATCGTGCGGCTCCGGACGGCGGCCGCAGACACCCTGGGCGCCCGCTTCGACCTCAAGGAATTCCACGACCTCGTGCTCCGCGCCGGAATCCTTCCCCTGCCGGCCCTGGCGCGGACCGTCGAGCGCTGGATGGATCGAACGGCCTCGTAGGCGGCCGATCCGGACGCTGCTCCCTCTGCTGGGGCCCCGCTGAGGGCTCCAGTGCTACTGCTCCAGAGCCGGGTGCTGGTTGCGGATCGCGCTGTCCACGGTGTCGACCCATTGACGGGGCGTCCAATGCCCGACTTCGGCCCGCGCCGCCATCTCGAGTTCGAGCGGGATCAGCACCGAGGTCTGCAGTTGGGGCACCGTGTAACGGATCGTCGGTCACATCGAGGATCTGGTGAGCCAGATACGACCGGGCGATCCGCCAGCTGCGGGCCGCGCGACGAGGCCGGGTCGGGCGGGCGACGCTCTCGCCGATGAGTGCCTGGCTGCCGTGGGCCAGCAGGTTCGTCCAGGCCCACACCGGCACGTCCACCCCGCGCTCGTCCCAGTACTCGGCCAGCGTGCCGTCGAGAAACGCCTCGCACTCCGTGACCAGGACGCCGTCGCCAGCCCCGGGCTGCTCACGCTTCTGCATCGCCATGGACCTCTCCTCGACCTCTCCTGCTCGTGCGCGCCCCGTTGATCCGGGGCAATGCCCGCCCAGGAGTGATTGTGAGGAGTCGATGCGGCCGCGAGTAGGGGCAAAGGTCCCCACACCGTGCCGGAGACGCCACCCGGTCCCCACCTCAGGCGTGGGCCTGGACCGCCGCCCGCTGCCCTCCCGTGGCCGCCAGGATGACCCCGAAGAGACACACCGCCGTGACGTGGATGGCCGTGCACCACAGGCAGATGGCACTGATGCGGAAGAGCTCGACGTAGACGAGGTAGAGGACCATGGCCGCTCCGGCGCCCGCGAGCACAGACGGGCGCGGGCGACCCGGGCGGCGCCCGGGCGCCACGCCCAGGGGACGGTCAGCGCCGTCATGGCGACCGCCCACACCAGCCCGACGAGGGCGACGGGGACCCCGAGTACCACCGACCACGAGCTCGTGGTCACGAGCGTGCAGTTGACGATCCCGGTGTCCGGGCAGGCCAGGGCGGTGGGGTCGCTGTAGTGGGTCACCGTCAGGTACGACGCGATGGCCACCGCAACGAGGGAGAGCGCCGAGCGAGGCGGCCATCGCCCACATGGGTGCCGCGGCGGCACTGACCGCAGCCATCGTCGTCACGCCCCCAACCCCTTCGCGATCGCCGCCACCGCCGACGAATCCGCCACGCTGCTCGGCTGGTGGCCCGTGACGCTGGAGATGGCGGCCGTGATGTAGTTGGCCGTCCCGTCGATCGCCTGCGCCACCGGGCTGGACGGGTCGCGGAGTTGCGCGGCGATCTGCGCCTGCGACAACCCCTGGAGCACCTGGGGCGAGTAGCTGGCCCCCGTGATGACGTAGCGGTTGGCGATGTCGAAGAACGGGATGCTCCCGCCGGTGTCATAGGTGGACATCAGCGAGCGCTGAGCCGCCGTCGGTGTCTGGAGGGACTGGTATTGCCCACCGACCAACTGGTTGGTCGTCTCCTCGACCGCCTGGAAGTCGACGTAGGGGCTGGTGTAGCTCGACCCGTAGAACGACAGCGTCTGCGTGTTCGGGTAGATGTCGGATGCGGACGAATGCGTCCCCGACAGGTTGGAGAACGTCCCGAACCGGGACAGCGCGACGGCGATCGCCCAGCGCTCCGCCGCGCAGTACGGGCAGTATTCGGCCCCCACATAGGTGATCAGGGGCTTGCCGTCCGCCCCGCGCAGGATCGTCCCGCTGCCGCCGACCCGGGTGGGAGGCAGCACGCCCCCCGGGCTGCCCACCGCGTCCAACGTCGCCGCGGGCACCGAGAGCGACGCGGTCACGCTCGGTGCGAGGGGGGTGGCGGCGTGATGGGCCGTCGCGGCCGCGCCTCCCGTGGCGAGGTGCGAGGAGCCGGCCGACGAGCCCGACGGGCCCCCCGCCGCCTTGATCACCACCATGGTGGCGATGGCGGCCACCACCAGTCCGAGTGGCACGAGCGCCATCAGGACGGGGTGTCGGGACCGGAACGTCGCTCCGGCAAGGGTCGTCCCCTTGGGAGGGACCCCGCCCCCTCCGGAGCCCGGCTTCGACGCGACGCGACTGTCCGACCGCTTCCGCTGCGACGCGTGCGTGGTCTGGGGGTTGTTCCTCTGTGGGCTCTTCTTCTGTGGCTTCTTGCTGCTGGGCCGCGCCTTACGCGACGGCCCCGTCATCGACTTCGACATGTCGTTCTCCTTGATAGACCGAGGCGGCGCATTTGCTCGCGCTCGGAGCTCCGTGCGGAGGCGCTCTGAGGGCCTCCCTGGCTGGTGCGGCGCGAAGGCGCCCGCTCAGCTGGCGGGCGGCGCGCCTGGTGCGCAGTGACGGCTAGGAGAACTGCGGGGGGTGAAAGAGCGGATCGCGTGCGCCCGCGGGCAAGACGGACATCTGCGCGCGCCGGTGGCGAATGAGAGAGCCGGCGGCGGCGGCAACGGCGAATCCGGATAGCACCGCGGCGAGCGCGGCGGCCGGGACGGGTGCCGTGGGGGTCGGGCTGCCCTTGCCGCAGGTCGCGTCCATGCAGCTCAGCGGCATCGACAGCGGCGATTCGGCGATCTGCACCATCTCGGAGGCGGCGCCCTCGGAGGCCGGACGGGGCGCCGTGCGGCACGAACCCGCCGACGACGACGGCGGCCAGGATGGCCACCAGCCCGAGACGCCACTTCATGCGCATGGGGTCCAGGCTAGGGGTGGCGCATAAAGCTCAGATAAGGATCGGGTGTCGGACGTGGTGCGGCGACGCGGCACCACGGTCAACGCACAGACAACCGGGAGCGGGAAGGTCGTCATGAACCCGCCTATCCCGCTCGGCCGTTCTGTATGCGGGCGCGCACGATGTCAACCGTGCGCTCGACCCGCACCGGCACCCGTTGCAACGACGCGTCGGCCCTGCGACTCCACAACGTGTACAGCGACACGAATCCGGCGACGGAGAGGGCGACCGGCCCGGCGATCCATGTGATCTCTGCCATCGCGACCATCTCCTTCGTCGCGAGCTCCCCCGTCACACCTGCCCGCCCGCCGTGTCACGGCGATCTCGACCCGGGTGTTCCCAGTGTGTGACGCAGCGTGGTCCGCGACCAGGGACGAAGGTCCCTTCGTCCCGCTTGCTCTAGGTGCCGAAGCTGCCCGTGACGGCGGGGACTTGCGCTCCTGGCGTGACGGGAGCCTGCCCATCCTGCTGGGCCATGATCGCGGCCTCGACCACCTGCTGGTCCGTCGGGTCCATGGTGAGCGGGCCACCGGGGACCCCGACCTGCCACACGTGCAGCATCTCGGGCGTCATCAACGGGCTCTCCCCGGCCGGGCACACGCCGCCGGTCGAGAAGCCCGAGATCGCCCCGGTGGGCCCGCCCGTGCACAGGTTCGTGTGTGCATGCCACTGGGTCAGGCAGCCGCCGGGCATGGGGCCCTGGTCACTGATCGACGGCATGAGGTACATGGCGGCGACCAGCACCGGGCCGTAGGGCGTGAAGGCGTACACCAGCGACTGCACGTGGTTGGGGTCGAGCACGTCCTGGCCCTCGCATGTAGGAGTAGTTCAGGTAGTGCACCACCGGATACCGGGCGTCGGTGATCGGCACGTACCCGTCGGCCTTCGCGACGTTGAGGTCCTTGAACTTCGACACGGCCGAGCTCGTGGTCTGCACCAGCTGCATGGCGGCCTCCACCTGGGCCCCCGTCGGCGACTTCGGCGCAATTCGGGGTCTGCATGGCGTGGCCCTGCTCGGTCTCCTTGAACACCGTGGTCAACACCGACTGCTCCTGGCCCGGGAGGGGTGGGCCCGTGTAGTGCCAGTTCGCATCGGGCTGACCGTTCATCCCGGGCATGGCCATCTTCGAATGCCGCGCGTGGGCGAGTCGCGACGACGAGGAGCGAGGCGGACGACGAGGAGGAGCTGCCCGTCATCGACATGCCGCCCATGGCCGACTGCGTCGTCGCCCCGGGGGAGTCCGAGGAGGCGGAGGCGGCAGCCGTCGCGATCGGGTAGGTCGAGCTCAGCACCAGCACAGCCAGCGCCGCACCCGCGGCCGCTGCGCCGCCGACCGGGTGGCGCGCCGCCAGTTCCCGGGCGGGCGAACGGGCCGGGATCGCGTGGAGCGTGGGCACCATGGCGAAAGCCAGGAGCGCCACCAGGGGTGCCGCGTTCGGATCCGTGCCCATCCCGGTCATGACCGCGCCGAGGGCCATCCCGGTCACCCAGAAGAGGCACTGCAGGGCGACGCCCATGGCGAGGAAGGGGGTGGGTCGCCGGCTCAGCAAGGGCCCGGCCGCGATGACCAGCGAGACCATGGCGAGCAGCCAGGGCAGGACCGAACCGCTGTGGGGCAGCGCATTGGCGATGGACGTCTCGACGTGCGCGTACCACGACGGCTCGCCGCTCGACATCGAGACCAGCGTCGAGTTGATCGATCCGCCGGCCCGGTTCGCCGGCAGGAGCCACAGCACGGCCGACAGGCCCCAGAAGCCGGACCAGGCGAACATGGCGGCGCCGCTACCGAGCGGGCCCGACGCGGCCGCCGAGGACGCGATCCCCGGCTCGACCTCGCTCTGCTCGGAGTCCGTGGGCCACACCAGGAGTCCGATCAGCGGGTACAGGAGGACTGCGCCCGGTGCCCCGGTCAGCGGGGATGCCGCGCCCGTCAGCAGCATCCCGAAGCCCTCGCCGAACCACCAGACACCGAATGCCCAGACGGCCATGGCGATGATGGCCGGCTTCACCGTCTTGCGGAAGAGCATGCCCACGCCGATGCCCAGCTGGATGAGCCCGAACAGGAGATTCCAGACGGCGGCGTCGGGACGGATGAAGTGAGCCAGCTGTGTGATCGACCACGAGACGGGAACCGGCTGGCCGTTGGCCATGGGCAGGATCATCTGGTTGACCAGCCCTTGCCCGAACATGCGGGGCTGCAGCTGCAGTGCGCCGTCGAGGATCCAGATGCACCCCAGCACGACCTGGACGATCCGCGCTCGATGCAGCCTGCGATCTGCGGACGCTGCGGACGGCTCTCGCGACAACAGCTCCGTCTCGGGTGCGTCGGCCATGGTGGTGTCCCCTGTCCGGGCTGGTCCCGTATGGGTCACAGCCCTGCCTCCCGTGGCGCCAGTCCCCCGGGCGCCCCTAGGGCCTTCACCCTACGCCCCCTTCGGCCGTGCCAGCGGGCGGGCCCACCCATGTCCGCCCGGCCCAGCGGCCCAAACGGGGCCCCGTTGCTCCTCAGGCCGTGCCGGGGCTCGCGACGGGATTCGCCATCTTGCGGGCCCAGGCGGCCACAATCTGGAGGAGACCGAGATACACGGCCAGGACGAGCACGATGACCAGGAGGCTCCACCCCGTGAGGTCGCCGGAGAAGACGAGGACCAGCCCCGCCACCACCACGCCGAGAATGCGCAGGCCGTTGAGGTGCTCGGTGATCCATCCGCCCACTCGGCGCGTGCGCTCCGACCCGGCGGCGGCCCGGCCGGTGCCAGCCTTGAGCGCAGCGGCCTGCGCCGCCACCCAGTGGCCGCCCTTGGCGCACGTCGAGCGGATCCATACGGCGTAGCGGGCGGGTCCGGCCAGCCAGGCCCCGAGGGCGAACAGGATCGCGACCAGGAGCATCCAGCGCAGGTCTGTCTTGAGGAAGCGCAGCACGGTGTCCCACACCGCAGCGGCGACCTGACCGTTGAAGTGGTCCGAGGCCTTGTTGATGAACGTGATCCTGCCCAGGGAGAGCCCGGCCAGGATCACCATCGTGAACAGGGCCACCCCGATGGCCATGCGCAGGAGCGTCTTGCGCCGTTCCACCGCGATCGCGATGGCGAGGGCCGCCAGCGCCAGGGCGACGGCGGGGATCACCCACTTCAGCTTCACGATGAGATTGAAGAACCCCGTGAACTTCGAGACCTGGTCCTTCGACACGACCGTGAGGCCGAGCTTGTCGCCCTGGCTCAGCACCGCCTTGAGCGGATTGAACAGCGTGATGCCGCGCGAGTTTGCCTTGTCGATGATGTTGTTGAGCGCCGGGGTCAGGTTGACGACGATCCCGCCGGCCTTCTCGAATTTCTTCTGAGCGGGGGTCTCCTTGCCGGTGATGACATTGACGACCGCGTCGTGGGTGTGCCGGTTCAGCGTGTCCCACAGCTTCCCGAACTTGGGGCTCTCGAAGAACTTGAGGGCCAGGCCCTCCACGTAGCTGTGCACCTGGTTCACAATCGGCGTCACGATGGGCTTGGCCTTCGGCGGCAACGCGGCCGTGACCTTGTTCTGCACGATGTGCGTGGAGAACAGCGCGTCGGTCGCCTTCGTCGCCAGGTGGTCCACAATGACCTGGTTCCGCGCCAGCGGCGCCATGGTCTCGACGTACTGGTCGGTGTTGGTCACCGTGCGGATCGCCCAGACCGAGATCACCGAGATGGGGATCAGCAGCGACGCCAGGACGACCAGCACCCAGGCGCTGATCCGCCGCGGCAGGTGGCGGGAGGGGGCCTTCTGCGTGCCGGCCGTGGCGTCGCCTTCCTTGGAGGAGGCTGAGATCGCGCCCGCGGCGGCGTCCTCGGAGTCCATTCCGTTCATTTGCGCACGCCCATACGCCAATGCCTAGTGCCAAACGGCCCTAGTGCGCATGTATCCTTCCGGCTACGACTATGGCCGTGGAGACGCAGGCGAGCACGAAAAAGGAGTTGCGCGTCGTCGCCCTGAGCGCGAGCGCAGGGATGCTTGCACCCCTGGTGTTCGTGAGCATCATCGTCCTGCGGAAAGTCGAGCGGCGGTTCAATTTCCAGGCCCGCCAATGGGGGAAGCGCATGCGGAACGAGATCGCCCGCTGGAGTTAGGCGCCGTCCGCCGAGAATCGCCGCGGACCGCGGCGTGCGGGCGCAAGAGCCGGGTCGGGCACCCCGCGACCTACGCTGACCGGGTGCTGACCGGGTTCGCCCACACCGCCGTCTGCGTCCCCGACGTCGAGGCGGCCGTGGCGTGGTACCGGGACGTCCTCGGGCTGCACGTGCTCTCCCCGCCGTATCGAATGGAGGGCCCCCAGATAGAGAAGGACATGGGAGAGCTCGTCCCGTCGCCTGTCGTCGTCAAGGCTGCCATCGTCGGCTTCGGCAAAGACGACCGCGTCATTGAGCTCATTGAGTACCCGGCGGCCGGCGTCGGTCCCGCCGGACCGGGTCCTCCCTCGGTGACCAGGGTGGGCATCACGCACGTCGGCCTGCTCTGCGACGACATCGCCACGACGCGGGCCACTCTCGAGTCCCGCGGCGTGGAGTTCCTCACCGGCGGCGTCGCCGACGTCGCCGGCCTGAAGACGACGTGGTGCCACGACCCCTGGGGAACGGTGATCATCGTCCTCGAGAAGAGCGACCGACGACCGTCCCTATTGGGGACAACTCATCCCCTGAAGGAGCGGACGAGGTTCTCTCGGAGGCGCCCGGGTGGCGCCGGTCGGGGGTTCGGTCCGGTCGCGCAACGCCCGGAGCATCCTTCCGAGCGACCACATCTGAGCGTGGTCGACTCGTTTTCGCCCCGAAATTTCGGCGCACCGGCCGAAAAGGATGTGCATCAGTGGGTGCGCTTCGGCCACAATGGGCGCCATGAACAAGCGAGAACTAGCCAAATCTGTCGCAGTCCAAGCCGATGTCGAGTTGAAGACTGTCGTGTCCGTCCTCGATGCTTTCACCGACGTGGTGACGGCCGTCGTGGCCAAGGGTGTGGAGCCGGTCTCGATCCCCGGGTTCGCAAAGTTCGTCAAGGTGGACCGCCCGGCTCGCATGGGCCGGAACCCGGCGACGGGTGAGGCCATCCGCATCAAGGCGTCGAAGAAGGCGCGCATCACGCCGGTGAAGGCGTTCAAGGACGCGGTGCTCGCTCCCTCGAAGGCGCCCAAGCTGGTGAAGGGTGCGTACCCGACGGTCGACGCTGCCGTTGCGGCTGCGGGCAAGTCCGCCGCACCAGCGGCGGCCAAGGCACCGGCCAAGAAGGCCACGGCGGCGCGCAAGGCACCGGCCAAGAAGGCCGCTGTCCGCCGGGCGCCCGCCAAGAAGGCCGCCACCCGCAAGGCACCGGCCAGGCGGGCCACCGCAGCCAAGCGGGCGACCAAGAGGTAGTGCCGTCGACCGGTCCCTGCGCTGGGACCGGTCGAGAAGCACCCGGAGGCCAAACCGATCTCCGAACCGCTCGCCGACAGACCGCTTTCTGAGCCCCACGGCGAACGGCTCTCGCCCGAGGACCCCGCGTACGAGCGGATCGTGCGGGCGCACCGTGCGGCACTGGCCGCCGGTGCGGACACCTACCTCGACCCGAGCTCGGGCTTGACCGTGTTGACGGCCGGCTACCTGGCCCGGCGCGGCTCCTGCTGCGATTCGGGATGCCGGCACTGCCCCTACGTCGCGTGAGCCGGCACGGCTGTCGGTCAACGCACGCGGCAGACCACCCCCGTATGCTCCATCCGGCACTCGGCGCGCACACGGAACGGTGACTGCATGAGCGACACCTCTCAGGGTCCCGGATGGTGGATGGCATCTGACGGCCGGTGGTATCCGCCCGAGCTGTGGACCGGACCCCCCGGAACGGGACCCGCCGCTCCACAGTCCGCGCCGGTGAATCCCGGCACGATCGCCCCCACTCTCGCGCCGGGACAACCCGGCTATGGCGGAGCACCGGGGCCCGCCGTGCCCGCCCCCTACGGCGGCAGTCCCTACGGCGGCACCCCGTACGGCTCCTACCCGCAGTCCGGCGCCGGCCAGTACCCGCCCTACGGCGCCGGCCAGTACGCGCCCTACGGCTCGGCGCAGACCCGCAAGACCAACGGTCTCGCCGTTGCGTCGCTCGTGTGCTCGTGCGCCGGGATCTTCCTCCTCGGGGTGCCCTGCATCTTGGGCATCATCTTCGGATTCGTGGCGCGGGGACAGATCCGACAGTCAAAAGGTGCGCAGGGCGGCGAGGGTCTCGCGCTGGCGGGGATCATCGTGGGCTTCGCGATGATCGCGCTGCTCGTGCTGGCCATCGTGGTCGCGGCCGTCAATTCCCACAACAACAACGCCGTCGTGCCGCTCCTGCACGGCGGCGGTTAGGAGAATTCCCATGCAAGGTCTCCTCTACGGCGTGCGACCCGAGCCGTGGACACCACCGGACGAGTCGAACCAACTGATGGTGGGGCTCTCTCGCGTGCCGATGGTCATGCGGGAGCTGAGTCGTCCGGGACTCGTGCGTGACGACTGGGCGGTCGCGAAGACACGCCTGACCGGGATCTGCGGATCGGACGCCAAGATGGTCTTCATGGACTTCGGCGACGACTTCGGCGACAGCGCGCTGAACGGGTTCTTCTCCTTCCCGACGGTGTTCGGGCACGAGGTCGTGGCCGACGTCGTCGAGGTCGGGCCCGCCGTGACGACGCTCCAGGTGGGCCAGCGCGTCGTCCTCAACCCGTGGCTCTCGTGCGGGCCCCGGGGCATCGACCCCCCGTGCCCCTCCTGCCAGGACGGCGACTACAGCCTGTGCTGGCACTTCACCGAGGGGCCCATCGCCGCCGGCATCCACACCGGGACCTCGAAGGACGCGCCGGGAGGCTTCGCGGAGTTCCTCCCGGCACACGAGTCGATGCTCATTCCGGTGCCGGACGCAGTGAGTGACGAGGTGGCGGTGCTCGGTGACCCCTTCGCGGTCTCGCTGCACTCCGTCACGCGGCACCCACCACCGCCGGGCGGCAAGGTGCTCATCTACGGCGGTGGCGCGCTCGGGAGCTGCGCCGCGGCGATTGTGCGTGCGCTCTACCCCGACGTCGACGTCATGGTCGTCGCCCGCTTCCCCGCTCAGGCAGCCCTGGCCCGCCGGCTGGGCGCCACCGTGGTCGACCCGTTCCCCGTCGCGCAGTTGCTGGAGGAGGCGGCGGCGTGGTCCGGCGGTGTGCTCCAGAAGTTCGGAGGTGACGCCTTACCGATGGCGCACCCGGGCGGATTCGACGTGGTCTACGACACCGTCGGCACGGCGCAGACTGCGGAGGTCGGTGTCCGCCTGCTCAAACAGCGGGGCACCATGGTCAAGAGCGGCGTCCACGCGCCGGAGCGCTGGGAGTGGTCGCCCCTGTACTTCAAGGAGATCTCCTGGGTCGGGTCCAACGCCTTCGGGGTGGAGGAGGTCGACGGCATCCGAATGCACGGGATCGCCCATTACCTCCGCCTGGCCGAGCAGGGCCGCATCGACATGACGGGCCTGCTGACCCACACCTTCCGGCTGGACCAGTGGCGGGAGGCGTTCATCGCGCTGGCCACGCAGGAGGAGAGCGGCGCCATCAAGGTCGCGTTCGACTTCCGCTGACGCCCTCGTGGGGCCACGCCGAGCCGCATGACATCGAGGCCGCCAACCGGTAGCGTCGCGAGCGGGGAACGGCTCTGCAGGACGTTCACACGTGACCAAGGGGGCTCTATGACCACCAGCCCGTCAATCACCGACGCTGACCTCGCGATCGAGCCGAAGTGGGGTGTCGAGTCGCCGTCCACGACGATGTTCGACTTCGACTACACCGGCGGGCGGGACCAGCTGCTGCGCCTCTACGACAAGGGAACCCGGCGCCAGTGGATCGGCAGCGACCGCTTGGACTGGAGCCTCGAGGTCGACCCCGACAATCCGGTCGGCCTGCCCGACGAGATGAGCCCGCTCTTCGACACCGAGTGGTGGAGGAAGTGGGACGACAAGCAGAAGGCCGAGTTGCGCCGCCACGTCGAGGCCTGGCGCTTCAGCCAGTTCATGCACGGCGAGCAGGGTGCGCTGATCTGCACCGCCAAGATCGTGCAGACCGTCCCGGACATCGACTCGAAGTTCTACGCCGCCACCCAGGTCATCGACGAGGCCCGCCACGTCGAGGTCTACAGCCGGTACCTGCACGAGAAGCTGCAGCTCACCTATCCGCTCAACAAGGACCTCAAGGCGCTGCTCGACGACGTCATCTCGGACAGCCGGTGGGACATGACGTATCTCGGCATGCAGGTCCTGATCGAGGGTCTCGCCCTGGCGGCCTTCGGCATCATCCGCAACAACGCCACCGAACCTCTGGCTAAGGCGCTCAACGCCTACGTCATGCAGGACGAGGCGCGGCACGTGATGTTCGGCCGCCTGGCGCTCCGGGACTACTACCCCCAGCTGACCCAGGCCGAGCGCGACGAGCGCGAGGCCTTCTGCGTCGAGGCCTGCTACCTCATGCGCGACCGCTTCCTGGGCCAAGAGGTCTTCGAGCGGCTGGGTCTGCCCCAGGAGCTGACGACCTACGTCGAGGAGAGCGAGACGTGGCGCCAGTTCCGCAACTTCTTGTTCATGCGGATCGTGCCCATCCTGCGTGACATCGGCCTGTGGGGGCCCATCCTGCGCAAGGGCTTCGAGGAGATGGGCGTGATCGGCTTCGCCGACACCGACATCGACGCCGAGATGGCGGACGACGAGCGGGCGGCCGAGGAGAACGACGAGGCGCGCGACGCCCGCATGGCGCATGTGCAGGCGGTGGCGGAGCAGGCCTGAGCCGTGCGGGCGCTCAGCCGCCTTCGAGGGCCCGTTCGAGCCCGGTCTCAATCTGCTTGGTCGGCTCGTTGGTGTCGAGGTAGTCGCGCCACGACGTGACCTTGCCGTCCGCGTCGACGTCGATGACGGTGGCGCCGTTCATCTGAATGGGGATGCCGGACTTGCCTTCCCCAGCATGGAAGGTGCCGGTGCCCGTCCACTCGAATACGGCCCAATTCTCGCCGCCGCGTATGCGGTCCACCCGCTGGTTCCAATCCGGGAAGATGGCGTCGGTGTCGCGGGCCACCTTGTGCAGGTCGGTCGTCCACGCGGTGACGGGGTCGCAGAAGCGACCGCCCGGGGCGAAGAGGGCCGCGAACTCGTCGGGCCCGTCGATGGACTCGAACGTGCGGGCCCAGGTCTCCCAGTCCCTCTCTCCGGCGTTTCCCTGCTGCGGGCTCATCGCTTCCGCCCTTTTCCTTGGCCGGCGCTGCGCAGGCTCTCGGCCTGGAAGCTCACCGCGGCGTCATCGAGCGGGAGCACGAGCTCGGGCCGGACGAACTGGTGCTCCTCGGCCGCCAGGCGAACCGCAGTGCCCCACGCCGTGAAGCCCACCGCGTGGCGGGCGAAGCTCATGGGGCCCTCCGTGACCTTCACCTCCACCACCCCCTGACCTCCGACCGCGAGCGCCGAGCGCTGCATCTTCTCCATGGCCGACTCGCGAGCAGAGTACATGGCCTCCGTGAAATTGGTGAGCTCGACGTTCTGGGTGGTCTGCTTCATCGCCATGCCGGCCGTGCGCCGGGGTGCGTAGACGAAGCTGGCGCCGAAGGCCAGGCCGACCGGCATCCAGCCGGCGCGGTGCAGCAGGGTGAAGTCGCGCGGAGAGGTCCGAGACGAACGGCATCGCCAGTGCGGCGTCAGAGCCCCGTGGATCCTTCCCTCCGATCGGCCGCACGGCCGTCCCCACCAGTTCGACGTCAATGTGGTGCGTGCGCACCGACACCTCCACCCGCACGCCGACGACGCCGTGCCCGTGCACCTTTCCGCATTCCCCGCGGAGCTGCCGGGATGCTTGGTCGACGGCCGCGTCATGGGCGTCGGACGCGAGGGAGATGGAGCCTCTTCCCCAGTTCCACACGCCGACCGGGACCGACATCACGGCGACGCCGCACACCAGGTCGAGGGGCTCCCAACCCGCCGCATGCAGCAAGAGCGCCTCGTCGACCGACAGGTCGGAGGTAATGCCGCGCGCCTGCGACGGAGGCGCAGGCGTCGCCAGGGTCTGCGCGCCGAGGAGCATCTCGGCGCGCACGTCCGGCGCTGGGGCCGTGCCCTGGCCCACGGTCATGCGAGGCGCACCGTCGGTCGTGGGAGCGCGACCTGGTCGAAGTCCTTGAACCGCCGCATCCGGTTCCCCCGCAACGTGCAGTCGATCACCTCGTCGCCCTGGGACAGCTCCCTGTCACGACATCGATGGATGCGCCATGCAGCTGATCTCCGGAGAGCTGCTGGCGGACGTGCTTGCGGGCCAACTGCCGCACGGCCATGTGCGCCCTGCTCACCTGCTCCACGAGCTGTGGTCCCGCGGGCACGCCCCACCCCATGGTGCCGTCCATGAAGTACTCGGTCATGCAGTACGCCCAGACCCGGACCGAGGCAAGGGCGGCGACCACCGACACGGGCATGAACCCCGCCTCAATCGACTTGGTCAGTCGTTGCCCCGCCAGATACGTGCTCCACGGCACGCCACCCGCCGGCGGCGGGCCGCCGTCGACGGTGATCGCGGTCCCCAGGAAGTGGAACTCGGTCGTCCCTCTGTCGGCGATGTTCGTGACCCGGTCCATCACCCCGATGACCCCGTGGGCGCCATGCGTCTCCGCCTCTTCGAGCATGCGCGAGTAGGCCGCCCCGTACCCCTGGGCCCAGGCCGCCTCCACCCAGGGCTGCTCCAGGTTCTGCCCCCAGGAGCGATGCTCGTTGGACACGAAGCCGTGGGGGCACCGGTAGGTCTCCGTGTACGAGTCCCCACTCTGCTGGCCCCCGACGTAGGGCGACATGCCGCGCATGTACCCCGAGCCCTGCCCGTACCAGCCCCACTGCATGACGCAGAAGCCCTGGACCAGCGCGACAGGTTGGAGCCCCAGATCGAGACAGGCCGCGAAGTCGGGAACGGTCAAGCCCGATGAGAAGGCGTTCGACCCCAGCCGGCGGACGGCCGCTTCGGGCAGGTCCGTGGACATCAGTTGTCGAGCGAGATGATGGTCGTCGGCTTGGGCAGCGTGACCTCACCGCTCCTCTTCGTCACCGCGGTGCCGAGGGCCAGGAACTCAATGGTGTGCGAGCCCCACTGATGCGATTTCTCCTCCAGGCGGACGCCCACGATGCCGCTGGCATTGAGACGACCGGCCTCGTCCTGCATGCGCGTCATCGCCAGCTCTCTCGCTTCGTAGAGAGCCTGGGTGAAGTTGGGCAACTCCACGTTCTGCCCCATTGAGCCCAGTGCCTGCGTGAGCTTGCGATGCGCGATGTGGAACACGCACGTGCCCATCACGAGGCCCTGGGGGACGTGACCGGTCTGCATGAGGGTCCAGAAGTCCTGGCCCGACAGGTCGGAGGTGAACGGCTTGCCGAGGGCGTTGCGGTACGAGGTCCCGTCCTCGGCCTTGACCGCGGTGCCGAAGGCGATGAACTCGGCCGAGTCGTTGCCCCACTCGTAGTAGTTGACGTCGAGTCGCACGCCGACGACACCGTCGGCACCGAGCTCCTCCGCCTCCTCGTCCATGCGGTTCATCGCCAGCTCGCGGGCGGTGTACATCGCCTCGGTGAGCTTGGTGAGCTCCTGGCTCTCTCCCCACTTCCGCGTCTGAATCCCGATGTGGTAGATCGACGAGCCCATCACGAAGCCCAGCGGGTGGAAGCCGGCCTCCTTGACCAGGAGGAACTCGTTCACCGACAGGTCGGAAGTGAACAGACCGTGCTCCAGCTCCTCCAGGCGGTGGGCGGCATCCTTGGGGAGATCGTGCGGCCCTGTGGGAACCTCGGGCTGCTGTTCGGTCACGACGACCCTCCGATCACGATGTTCTCCAGGGCGAGACGGGTCGCCTCGCTGTGGACGGCTTCCGATTGGAGGGCGGTGAGGAGCCGGGTGAGCCAGGCCTCCATGCCGACGACCTCGCTCCGGATGCGGATGCCCCCCGACGAGTGCCCGATGCTGCACCGCACCGAGGCACCCTCGACGGCGGCCTCGAGGGTGTCTTCGCCCAGCGTGATCCGCACCGACTTGATCTCGTCGGACTTGCGGAAGCGTCCGGCGCGCTCCACCGCGATGCGGTCACCGAGCACATCGGCGAGCTGGGAGACCAGCAGCTTCAACATGATGCGCAGGTCGGTGCTGTTCGAGCCCAACTGCGAGACCGCCATGCTCAGGTCGAAGGCGGCATCACCCCCACCGGGGGCCGAGCCCTGCTCCGCGGCCGGGCTGATGCCTCCCGTTGCGTCTTCAATTGGCGAGCCGGAGGGCTCCATCGACATTGGCCGCATCGTACCGCCATGCCGGCTGAGCGGGTCGCGGCACTCGCAGCGCGCGAACCTGATCGGCGGGGACTCAATCCGAGCGCGGCTCGCAGATGACGACGGGGATGTCGCGGCCGGCCTTCGCCTGGTAGCTGGCATAACCCTTGTAGACAGAGATGATGTCGGGCCACAGCGCGGCTTTCTCGTCGGGCGACGCCGTCCTGGCTCGCATCTTGCGGGTCTCGCCGTTCATGGTGAGCTCGACGTCTGGATTGGCCGTCAGGTTGGCGTACCACAGGGGATCCCGGGTGTCCCCGCCCTTGGAGGCGATCAGGACCACCTTGTGCTCGTCGTGGATGGGCGAGGTGAGCATGGTCGTGCGGGGCAGCCCGCTCTTGCGCCCGATCGTGGTCAGCTCCACCCCCGGCATGCCGAGGAGATCACGGGGCCAGCGGCCGCCGGTCACCCGCAGAACGGCCTTGTGCGTGAGGTTCAACAGCTTGAACCCGACGTCGACGATTGAGGTGCGTCGCTCACTCATGCCTGTCCCTTCGTCAATCGCTGCGATCAGTTCAGCGGTGATTCCACCTGATCCTGTCGTCTGTGTGGATCGAGCGGCAATCCTCGTGTGCCACCACTTCTGGGGGACGAAACATATCGGGAAGCCGCTGCTTCCCAATTCTCCACCCGAAACGGTCGTTCCCGAATGAAGAGTCCTGGTCCTGCTCGGTAGCATGACGGCGCGGGATCGGAGCTTGGCGATTCATTTCCGACAAGGAGGAATGGGTGTCTCCCTCACGCCTCGACACACAACGACGCCACCCCTCCCTCTCCGGACCGAGGTCGCTGCTCGCTGCGCTCGTGGCACTTGTCGGCGCGGTCTCTGTCCTCGCGGTCGCGGCGCCGGCTGCGAGCGCGGACAACTGGGCCCCTGTCCACGCGGGCGACTTTCCGGACCCGAGCATCTTGAGTTGGGGGGGCCAGTACTACGCCTTCGCCACCCAGAACTTTGCATCGCCCGCGCAAACCATCAACATTCAGGAATCGACTTCGTCGGACGGTGTCCACTGGACTTCTTTGAGCTCGGATGCGCTCCCCACGGTGGGCGGTCTCGGCTCATGGGCCAAACCGGGCGAGACATGGGCCCCCACCGTCGCCGCCGTACTCCAACGGGCAGCGACACGGTCTTTGTCATGTACTACACGGCGACGGACGCCTCCAGCGGTACCCAGTGCATCGGAGAGGCAACCGCCACCACGCCATTGGGGCCCTATGTCGACACGAACTCGGAGCCCGTGGAGTGCCAAGTCGGCCTCGGGGGCAGCATCGATCCCAACATCTTCACCGACCCACGAACGGGAACGTCCTATCTCCTCTGGAAAGACGACGGGAACTCGGACGGCAACCCCTCGGGGATCTGGTCCGCCCAACTCGCGCCCGACCTGCAGTCGCTGTCGGACAATGCCACCCAGATCCTCGTAGCCGATCAGTCCTGGCAGGGTGGCATCGTCGAGGGGCCCAACATGCACTACCTCCCCGGGAGCGGATCCGGCGGAACGTACTACCTCTTCTACTCCGGCGGTGACTTCGGCTCCTCTACCTACGCCATCGGATGGGCGGCCTGCAGCAGCCCGAGCGGAGGGTGCCAAGACCAGTCCGGGCCGTTGCTCACCTCGGCGCCAGGCCTGTCCGGGCCGGGAGGACCCGACGTGTTCGCGCTGCCTCCGACGACGCAGTATCCCGACGGGCAGACGGTCATGGCCTTCGCCGGCTGGCAGGGCACCACGATCGGCTACCTCGCCTGCGGCATTCGCCCCATGTACCTGGCCGATCTGACCTTCAACTCGAGCGTCTCGCCGCCCGCTCCCATGCTCAGCGCAGACCCCGCCGGTGGCAGCACCGCCGCCTCCGGTCCGACCTGTCCTCAGCCGCCCACACCGGCGCCCGGATACTGGCAGGTGGCCGCGGACGGCGGCATCTTCACGTTCGGCTCCGCCGGCTTCTACGGGTCGACCGGATCCATGAGCCTCAACAAGCCGGTGGTCGGCATGGCGCCGACGCCGGACTGTCGGGGCTACTGGCTCGTGGCGAGTGACGGGGGCGTGTTCGCGTACGGCGACGCCGGCTTCTATGGCTCGACCGGGAGCATCACGCTGAACAAACCCATCATCGGCATGATCCCCACTCTCGACGGGCACGGCTACTGGCTCATCGCCAGCGACGGTGGTGTGTTCGCCTACGGCGACGCGCCGTTCTACGGGTCCGCCGGTGGCGACAACCTGGCCTATCCGGTCACGGCCGCCGCCCCCAGCTTCCTCGGGGGCGGGTACTGGCTCGCCGATGCCAACGGGCAGGTCCTCAACTACGGCAACGCCCCGTTCGAGGGGCAGCCGCCATTCGCACCCGGCGGGTACCGGATCACCGGCATGGCGGGGACCCACAATTCGTCCGGATACTGGCTGGCCAGCGCCAACGGCAACGTGGCCGACTACGGGGACGCCGCCCCTTACGGCTCCATGATCGGCACTGCCCTCAACTCGCCCGTGGTCGGCATGGCAGCCACGCATGACGCCGCCGGCTACTGGCTCCAAGGGGCCGACGGCGGAATCTTCACCTTCGGCGACGCGCCGTTCCTCGGGTCCATGGGTGGCCAACACCTCAACGCGCCCATGGTCGGCATCGCGGCGATCTGAGCCCATCGCCCCGGGAGCGTTGCCGGGGATCGCGGCCTATCCTGTGCCCGGCGCAATCCCAGGCCACAAGGACGGGACCAACCGAGACCGGGAGTTCACCTGGCTTGGGCAGAGGCGCCGAGGGAGGGCAGGCTCATGACAGGCAGCGGCGGCGGATTCGAGCTGCGGGGCATCAACCACTTGGCGCTCGTGTGCCGCGACATGGAGCGCACGGTCGACTTCTACACCAACGTCCTCGGCATGCCACTCGTCAAGACGATCGAGCTGCCGGCCGGGATGGGCCAGCACTTCTTCTTCGACTGCGGCGGCGGTGACTGCCTGGCCTTCTTCTGGTTCCCCAATGCCCCCGACGGGGTCCCGGGCGTCAGCGCCCCCGCGGCCCGGCCGGACCAGGGCGACCTCACCAGCGCCATCGGCTCCATGAACCACGTCGCCTTCGACGTGGCGCCCGAGAAGATCGAGGAGTACCGGGACCGCCTGCTCGCAGCCGGCGTCGACTGCACGGAGATCGCCAACCACGACGACTCGGAATGGGGCATCAGCGACGCCATGCACTCGGGCGTGTACATCCGCAGCATCTACTTCCAGGACCCCGACGGCATCCTTCTGGAGTTCGCCTGCTGGTTGCGCGCGTTCAAACCCGACGACGTGTCCCACTCCCCCGCCCGGGCCGTCGACGCCGACCTGGCGGCAGAGCACGAGCTCCCCAGCCAGCCGACCCCGGTCTGACCCGTCACCACCTGCGCACTCCATGCCCCGACTCCGCCAGGTCCCCAAGGACGAGGCCACCGCGCCCATCGTCACCACCATGTACGAGTGGCTCTTCGAGGGCCGCGATCCCGTCGCCGAGCCGGGCCGCTGGGACGGCACGACAGGCGACTGGTGGACGGTCTTCGCCCTCAGCCCCGACATCCTCGACCACTGCGTCAAGGGCTTCGGGCTCTACCAGTCCCCCACCAGGGTCCTCGACCCCAAGCTCCGCGAGCTCGGCCAGATACGCGCCGGGTGGGCGGCCGGCAGCCAGTTCGTCTTCAGCCAGCACGCCAAGTCGATGCGCGAGCTCCAGATGCCCGAGGCGCAGATCACCCACATCCCCGCCTGGAGCGTCGCTCCTGAGGGCACCTACGACGCCGCCGAGCGCGCCGTCCTCGCCTACACGGACTGTCTCGTCTACGACCACGGCCGCGTTCCCGACGAGCTGTTCGCCGAGCTGGCGCGCCACCTCGACGAGGTGGCGATCCTCGAGCTCACCTACATCACCACGCTGTACTTCCAACACGCCGTGATGTCCAAGGCGCTGCGCACCGAGTTCGACGACCGCGACGACCCGATCGTCGAGGTCCCCGGTCCTCCAGGTGCCTCCGCCATGCATGCAGGCCCGAGCCGGTGACGGCGGCGCACCTCGTCCGACCCGAGGACGAGGCACGGCACACTCCCGACGGCGAGGATCTCTGGAACGAGTCGTACTACTGCGACTTCGTCCAGGCCGACGGATCCCTGGGGGGCTGGCTCCGTCTGGGCCTCTACCCCAACCGCGAGGTTGCCTGGTGGACAGCCTGGATCGTCTGGCCCGACCACCCCGGCGTCTGCTCCGCCGACTACGAGACGCCGGTCCCGCCCGGACGACGGTCTCGTCAGTCGGAGGGTCAAAGACGGCGAACGCGTCGAGATCGACCTGCGCCGTCCGCTCGAAGAGTTCCGCCTGGCCGCCTCGCGCCTCACGGCCACGCGTCATCGCCCGCGCCCGAAGACGCCTACGCGACACGCACGGGCAACCGGTACCCCTCCCAACTCGACCTCGACCTGATCTGGATCACCGACGGCGTCCCGTACCACTACGACCTGACGACCCGCTACGAGATCCCCTGCCTCGTCGCGGGCACCGTGACCGTCGACGGCGAGACGTTCGCTGTCGACGGGCAGGGCCAGCGCGACCATTCCTGGGGCGTGCGGGACTGGTGGGCCTTTGGATGGTGCTGGTGCTCCATGCGCCTCGACGACGGCACCCGGGTCCACCTGGCCGACATCCGGATGAACATCGGCGTCCCCGTGTTCTTCGGCTACATCCAGAGGCCGGGTGCGGTCTACCCCGCCACCGCGCTCACGGTGACCGAGGACCTCGGCGACCATGGATTCCCATCCAGGGCGCGCATCGAGATCGCGGGCGACCCCGGACCCGGCCCCGAGCTCAACCTGGGACTCGAGGTCACCCCGGTTTCCTTCGGACCGGTCCTGCTGCGCAACGACGACGGGCGGACGAGCCGCTTCCCCCGGGCGATGGTGCGCTGCCGGACCGACGACGGCCGGATGGGATCCGGTTGGATCGAGTGGAACCAGCCCGACCCTGCTCCACCGGGTTCCGCCGCTGGCTGAGGCGCCCTCCGGCGCCGGGCCGGCGGGAAACGGACAGGCCCGGCCGCGGCGACTGGACACGCCCGGTGCGGCCCCTACTACCCTTTTTGTGTGGCCGGAAAGATCGCTCCTCCCGTTGATCCCAGCGCGCCCCGGATCGACCGGACGGGCGCCGGGCCGAGGTGTTCGCCGGCCGCCCGCAGCCATCGTCGGCCTGGGCTTGGCCGCCGTCGCCGCTTTCGTCGTTGGCGCCGTCCCGGTTGCCGCATCCGCCAAGTCGACGACCACGACGACCTCTGCGCGCACGACGACGACCGCACCCGCGACCACGACGACCGCTGGCGGATCGACGACCACCACCCCGGCGAGCCGAGCGGACCGGTGGCTGGTTCAGGCCATCGGGGCGGAGCGCAAGGTCGGCAGCGTGCACATCGACGGGAAGATCACGCAGGGCAAGACGGTGATCCTGCTCAGCCTCCTCGTGAACGGCGACGGCGAGGGTGGGGGCGTCTTCGAGCAGCAGGGCAACCTCATCCACATCGAGCGGGTCGGCACGCTGCTCTACTTCAACGCACCCAAGAAGTTCTGGGCCAGCCACGCCACGGCCTCCCAGACGAAGGCCTACGGGGGGAAGTGGCTCGAATTCTCGGCCCTCGACTCCCGCTTCGCCTCCTTCGACCAGTTCCTCGAGCGCGGCCGACCTCGTCGCTGCCGCCTTCCAAGGCCACACGACACCGTTGACCGTCAGCCGACCGACGACGTTCGCCGGCCACAAGGTCGTGATCGTCAAGGACACGGTCAGGGCCCATGGGAAGAAGAGCACCGGCCTCATGTACGTCGCCGCCACCGGCCGGCCCTACGTGTACAAGATCGTGGACGACACGCCCGGCGAGGTCGGCACGCTCGTCTTCAGCCACTACGGCAAGGCCGTGGCGCTCACCGTCCCCCCGGAAGCGATCAACCTGTCCTAGTTGTCCTCGTCAGCTTCTGCGCAACGTCTCGCCTGACGTCACATCCGATGTCATGCCATCGTCCTACTTGAAGCGTCATGCCGACGTCCTACTTGAAGAGGTCGCCCAGGACCTTGGTCGCACCGACGCCGGCGGCGGCCCCTTCCACCCCGCGATGGTCGTCGGGCAGGTACTCGCCGATCACCCCGGCCAGCATCGCGATGGGCATCGACTGCAGCCAGATCCGGCCCGGGCCAGTGAGCACCGCGAAGTGGTGCCCGTCGGAGCCCAGGTAGCGGTTGGCCATCCCGGGGACCTTCTGCACCGAGAAGGTGACCGAGGCCTGGAAGAGCCCGGCGTGTCCCGGGTGGACGCGCATCGACTGGCCGGCGACGAGGTCGTAGATGATCACCTCGCCGGAGAGGTCCACGAAGGCACGCCCCGTCCCCCCGATCTTCTGGAGGATGAACCCCTCGCCACCGAAGATGCCGCCGCGGAACGACTGCTGGAAGCCCATCGACAGCTCGACGCCCGGCGTCGCGGCCATGAACCCGTGACGGTGCACCATGAACTCGTTCCCCGGCGCCACGTCGATCGGCAGGATGTGGCCCGGGACCTTGGACGCGAAGGCGACGGAGCCGGGCCCGCCCTGGGCGGTGTAGGTGGTCATCATGAAGCTGGCGCCGGACACGGCACGCTTGACCGCTCCCATGAGCCCTTTGCCGCCCATGCCGCCTCCCGTGTTGGTGGCCATCTGCACCGCGTCGGACATCCAGGAGAACTCCCCGGCCTCCGACACGATCGCCTCCCCGTCGGCGAGCGAGAGCTCCAGGACCGGCATCGTCGTTCCGTGGATCGTCTCTTCCATCGTGACCTCCTCGAGTCGTCCGTTCCCCGGGTGGCTGGCTCCGAGTCTGCCTACGTGGCGGCGCCGCCCGGCAGTTCCACGTCATCGGAGCGTACGTCCTCGCCGGGCCCGTGCGCACCGGTGACCAGCCGCTCGGCGAGTGACACCTCCACCAGGCCGAGCGCCACCCCGAACGAGAAACCCAACGCCAGGTTGGTGAGGTAGACGAGGACGAGCCGCTCGTGCGGGATCAGGTCCTTGATGAGCAGCACCACTTCGTGCTCGATCGCCAGCGGCAGCGTGATCATGACGAACACGATCCAGAAATGGGGCCACACGAGCCGGATCGAGCGGCGGAACGCCTCGCGCACCGAGCAGTCGAGCAGGTTGATGACCGGACCGACCAGGGCGCACAGCGTCCCGACCACCAGACCCGGGATGGCGAGGAACAGCGCGCCCACGGCGGTCAGGACCAGCAGGATCGCCTCGGCGATGATGAGCCGGAGCCAGGGCAGGGTGGCCAGCACCCGCGCCACCGGCTGCGGCGCCTGGTTGCGCTCGACGGCACCCACCAGGCGCTCGAGCATGCCGGCGTAGAAGGTGAGCCCGAGGGACGAGGCTCCGAAGATGAGCACGGCAACGAGGGACTCCAGGCCGAGGTGGTCGGTCGAGATCTCGGTGATCCAGGTGCCCTGGAACGCATCGAGGCCGAAGATCACGAGTGCGGGGACGAGCACGCGGGCCGGCTCCAGGCGGGCGGTCCGCAACCCCATGGACAGCAGCTCGAGCGGGTGGAGCGGGTGGCGCACGAGGTCCGTGCGGCGGGGATGGCGGAGGAACCGGAGGTGGCGGCGGCGCAGGTGTGGCTGGTCGTCGGGCGGCGCCGCGAGCGGGGGCGCCGGATCCTCCGGGAGCGGGTCGAGCAGGCCCCCGATCCCCTCGTCTGGCCCGGTCACGCCGGCCGGGCGCCGTCGCCGACGAAGTCGAAGAGGGAGCGCGAGGGGTCGAAGGCTCCGGGGGGCCCGACCAGACGCTGCCGGCCGACGGAGAGCACGTATCCGTCGGGCGCCTCGAAGGCCATCTCCTCGAAGCCGGCCGCCGCGAAGTGCGCCCGGATGGCGGGCGTCGCATCGGGCGCCCGCCGGTGCCGGGTCCAGACGACCTCCGATCCCGTCGTGCAGAAGCCGGGGAGCGCCGCGATGGTGGCCGCAATGTCGGTCCGGCTGATGTTCCCGAAGACCCCGCACACCAGCACGAGGTCGGCCGGCACCTGGTCCGCGTACCACCGGCAGAGCGACGCGTCGCCTTCGACGACGCGGACCTGCGCGGCGATACCTGCCGCCGCCGCCCGGCCACGAGCGAAGTCCACCAGAACGGGATCGAGCTCGACGAGCAGCGCGGAGACGTCGGCCCGCCGGGGATAGCTCGACACGACGTCGATCACGTCGCGGCCCTGGCCGGCGCACAGGCTCACGATCCGGATGGGCCCGGGGTGGGAGGCGGGCACCGAATCGAGGACGTCGCGCACCATGGACTGAACGAGGCCGAGCCGCCGCGACAGCGGCGACGCCGGGTCCTCGTAATTCCGGTGCCAGCGCACCCAGTGCGAGTCCTCGAGGGGGGCGCGGCCGAGTCGGGGGCCTCGGAGGCCACCGCCGGTTCGAGATGGTCCGCTGCCGCCATGAGAGCCCATCGTAGGGTGGGCGCGTGAAGGCTCCGTGATCAAGTACCTGGGCTCCAAGCGCCGCCTCGTCCCCGTCCTGAGCGAGATCTGCCGGGCTTCGGGCGCCCGCACGGCCCTCGACCTCTTCACCGGCACCACCCGGGTCGCCCAGGCCTTCAAGGGACAGGGCGTGCACGTGACGGCCGTCGACAGTCGCGCGTTACGCCCACGCCTTCGCCCGTACCTACATCGAGACCGACGCGGCCGCCACCGACATGGACGCACTCGGGGCTGCGGTCGCCCACCTCAACGCGGTCCCGGGCACGCCGGGCTACGTGCACGAGACGTTCAGCCGTCAGGCCCGGTTCTTCCAGCCCGACAACGCCGCTCGGATCGATGCCGTGCGCGACACCATCGAGGACGAGTACGCGGGATCACCCCTGTATCCCCTCCTGTTGACGAGCCTGCTGGAGGCCGCGGACCGGGTCGACTCGACCACCGGCGTGCAGATGGCCTACGTGAAGCAGTGGGCGACCCGCTCCTTCAACCCGCTCGAGCTGCGGGTGCCCGAGCTGCTGCCCGGCCCCGGACGTGCGCTGCGGGGCGACGCCGTCGAGCTGGCGCCGGCCCTGGGCCACTTCGACCTGGCCTACCTGGATCCCCCGTACAACCAGCACCGGTATTTCACCAACTACCACGTGTGGGAGACGCTGGTCGCCTGGGATGCGCCCGAGGCCTACGGCGTCGCCCGCAAGCGCGTCGACTCGCGCGACCCTTCCACGCGGTCCGCGTTCAACTCCAAACGGACGATGCCGGCGGCCCTGGCGTCGGTGGCCCAGTCCGTGGACGCCGACCTGCTCGTGCTGTCGTACAACAACGAGTCATGGCTGCAGCTGGACGAGCTCGAGGCGATGTGCGCCGTTCGTCGCCCGTCGTGTGCCGGTACGGAGAACACGGAGGTGGCGACGCTGGCCTTCGACTCGGCCCGCTACGTCGGCGCCCGGATCGGCATCTTCGATCCGTCGGGTCGCAAGGTGGGCCGGGTCAGCCATCTGTCGAACCAGGAGTTGCTGGTCATCGCCGGAGCGCCGACGATCGTGCGGCGGGTGGTCGAGGCGGTGGGCGCGCCCATGGTGGATCGGCTACAACAGACGACGTGAGCGGCGACGAGAGGTCGGACCACGGCTACGCACGCCTCGAGGACTGCGACCTCACTCGCCGGATCTCCAAGGACGAGGAGGCCAAGCGGCTCGGCCGGGCCCAGCGCCGCCTGCTGCACCTACGCCTGATCAACGGGGGCCAGCTCAACGAAGGGCAGCTCGGGCCGCCGGTGTGCATCGTCTTCGAGGGGTGGGACGCCGCGGGCAAGGGCGGCGCGATCAAGCGGTTGGTCGAGCCCCTCGACCCCCGCCACGTGCACGTGGCCCCCTTCGCCGCGCCCACGCCCGACGAGCTGCGCCATCATTTCTTGTGGCGCTTCTGGCCGCCGCTGCCCGGATGGGGCGGCATGACCATCTTCGACCGCAGCTGGTACGGGCGGGTCCTCGTCGAGCGCGTCGAGAACCTCGCCACCGAGGTGCAGTGGCGCCGCGCCTACCAGGAGATCATGGACTTCGAACACACGTTGGCCGAAGAGGGCATGATCGTGATCAAGCTCTGGATGCACATGTCGCACGAGGAGCAGCTGCGCCGCTTCGTCCGCCGTCGCGACGATCCCCTCAAGTCGTGGAAGTTGACGGATGAGGACTGGCGCAATCGTGAGAAGCGCGGGGAGTACGACGAAGCCGTGTCCGCCATGCTGCGGCTGACACACGGTCCGCTGGCGCCGTGGGACGTGATCTCTTCGGAGAACAAGCGCAATGGGCGGGTGGAGGTCATTGAGACCGTGATCCGGCGCATGGAAGAGGGCATGGCCCGCTGGGGCCTCCCGGTCCCGCTCCACGACGCCGACGAGGAGAAGACCGAGCTCGCCCTCGTCTACGACGACGCGGAGTTCCAATCCGAGGTCGACGGCGTGGCCCACGGGGCCTCCGGTCCGCACGCGGGGGACCAGTCGGGCGGGCCGTCCGACGAGCAGCCGGGCGAGCGGCTCGAGGCATGAGCCCCGCGCCGGCCAGGCCCGGCATCACCATCCCCTTCGACGGGATCCCGCTGCACGCGCACCGCGAGTGGTTCGCGCGACTGCGCGAGCTCGGCTACACCGACCTGTGGTCGGCCGAGGTCGACGGGGCCGACGGGTTCACACCGCTGGCCCTGGCGGCCGCCTGGGAGCCGCAGCTCAACCTCGGCGTCGCCATCACACCGGCCTACACCCGCGGACCCGCGCTGCTGGCCCAGAGCCTCGCGTCCATGGCCGACGCCGCCCCCGGCCGGTTCGCCTGCGGGCTCGGCGCGTCTTCGGAGGTGATCGTCGCCAATTGGAACGGCATGGCCTTCGAGAACCAGTTCCGCCGCATCCGCGACACGCTGCGCTTCCTCAAGATGGCGTTCAACGGTGAGAAGGTCACCGAGGAGTTCGACACCTTCAGGGTCAAGGGCTTCCGCCTGGGCCGGATCCCCGAACAGCTCCCGCCCATCTACCTGGCCGCGCTGCGACCGGGCATGCTGCACCTGGCCGGTCGTGAGGCTGACGGGGCGATCCTCAATTGGCTCAGTGCAGAGGACGTGGCCACCTCGGTGGCGGAGGTCGACAAGGCTGCCGGCGGAGCGCCGCGGGAGATCGTCGCCCGCATCTTCGTCATCGTGACCGAGGACGCCGGAGTGGCGCGCACCGTGGGCCGGCGGATGATCACCGCCTATCTCAACGTCGAGGCCTACGCGCAGTTCCACCGCTGGCTCGGCCGGGGCCCTGCGCTCCAGCCCATGTGGGACGCCTGGGCCGCCGGCGACCGCAAGGCGGCCCTCGACGCGATCCCCGACGCGGTGGTCGACGAGCTGGTGGTGCACGGCTCGGTCGCCGAGTGCCGGGCCCACGTGCAGCGCTACGTGGACCACGGCGTGACGATCCCCGCACCCATGATCATCCCGATCGGAATCGACCTGGCCGACGCCGTGGCCGGCTTGTCCCCCTCGGCGGGGTAGCGACGGTCCATGGCTGAGATCGACTTCCGCACCATTTCGCTGGCCGAGCTGACCCGCTCGGTGCGCGCCAAGGAGGTCAGCGCCCGCGAGCTGGCCCAGGCCGCACTCGACCGCATCGCGCGGCTCGACGGGACCTACCACGCCTTTGTCGCCAGCGACGGCGAGCGGGCCCTCCGCGAGGCGGCAGCCGTCGATGACAGGATCGCCGACGGGGAGGACGCGGGCCCACTCGCCGGCATCCCCATCGGCGTGAAGGACCTGCAGAACGCGGTGGGCTACACCACCACCTATGGATCGGCGCTCCATGCCGACGACCCCCCCGCCACAGTCGACGACCCCTTCGTGGCGCGGCTGCGGGCGGCCGGATGCGTCGTGGTCGGCAAGACCAACACGCCCGAGTTCGGCTTCATGGGCAACACGACCAACGCGATCTTCGGGCCGTCGTTGAACCCCTTCGACACGTCGCGGGGACCTGGCGGGTCGTCGGGCGGTGCGGCGGCCGCGTTGGCGGCGGGCATGGTCCCCCTCGCCACGGGATCCGACGGCGGCGGCTCCATCCGCATCCCCTCGGCGTGCTGCGGGCTCTCGGGCATGAAGCCGAGCCTGGGCCGGGTCCCCGGCGGGGGTCCTAACCCTCCCGGTTGGATCGACCTCTCGACCAACGGGCCCATGGCCAACCGCATCGCCGACGTCGCCCGCGGCCTCGACGTCGCCGTCGGTCCCGATCCGACCGACCTCCGCGCGCTCCCCCGCCCCGAAGCCTCCTGGCTGGCCGCCCTCGACGACCCCCACGTGCCCGTCCGCATTGCGTACGCGCCCACGCTCGGCTACGCCACCGTGGACGCCGAGGTCGCCGCCGCCTGCGACCGGGCGGTGGAGGTGCTCGAGTCGCTCGGCGCGGATGTCGAGGTGCTGGACTCCGTCTTCGACGTCGATCCCGGTGGCGATTTCGTCACCTTCACCGCGGCCTGCCACCTGCGCACCCTGCGGCCGCTGATGGGCCACCCGAGGTGGGGCGAGGTCGATCCCGTCCTGCGCCACTTCGTCGAGCGGGGGCAGTCGACCACGGCGGAGGAATTGCTCCAGATCCACGACCGCTTCCACCTCATGAACCTCCGTCTCGTCGAGCTGTTCCACACGGCCCGCATCCTGGTGACGCCGACCTGCTCCGCCGTGGCCCCCTTCGCCGGGGAGATGACCAGCTCGGTCAACGGGGAGACCACGGTCAACTGGGTCCAGTTCACCTATCCCTTCAACATGACGCGGTCGCCGGCGGCCACCGTCCCGGTCGCCCTGAGCAGCGCCGGCCTGCCCATCGGCCTGCAGCTCGTCGGGCCCCAGCACGGCGATCTGGTCGTGCTGCGCACGGCCGCCGCTCTCGAGGCGGCGGTGGATCTCGATACGCTCGCCACGCTGCCCACCTGAGATCCCCCACCGACTCGAGTCCCTGACGAAAGGAGTCGATCGCCAATGTCGATCGCCACACCGGCCAACCCCACCGACGCGGTCCGTCTGGTCGGAGCAGACGATGCCCCCTGGGCGGACACCGGGATGGGCGTGTTGCTCAAGGTGGTCCGCTTCGACTCCCAGCACGGCACGTGGGTCATCCTCAACCGCTTCCGTCCCGGCGTGCAGCTGCAGCGGCACCGCCACACCGGCTCGGTGGACGCGTTCACGTCGGCAGGGCGTTGGCACTACCTGGAGTACGACTTCTACGTGACCGCCGGCTCCTACCTGTACGAGCCGGCGAACTCGGTGCACACCCTGCATGTCCCCGAGGACAACCACGAGGACACCGACGTGTGCTTCATCATTGAGGGTGCGCTGTTGAACCTGGCCGACGACGACTCGGTCGAGTCCGTCTCGGACGGCCCGGCGACACTCGAGGCCTACTACGCGCTGCTCGAGGCCCAGGGGGATCCGCGCCCCAACGGCCTGATCGTCTGATCGTTCCCGTCTCGTGACCGCCGACGCCGGCCGCCTCACCGATCCGGGGCTGTACGCGGGCGGTGATCCCTTCGAGCTCTATGCCGAGCTGCGGCGGACCTCGCCCGTGTCCTGGGTCGACCGGGAAGGGGGCGGCTTCTGGGCGGTCATGACGCACCCCGAGGTGTCGGCCATCGGCGCCGATCCGCTGGACTTCTGCTCGTCGCGGGGCATCTTGATCGACGAGATCGGGACGACCTACGACGCCCCGCCCACCATGATGCACACCGATCCCCCGCAGCACACCCGCTACCGGCGGCTCGTCCAGCCCGGCTTCAAGCCGTCCATGGTGCGCCTGATGGAGGCGGGGGTGACGGCCAAGGCGCGGGCGCTGGTCGACCAGATCGTGGCCGGCGAGGCGACCGACGTCGTCGCCGCCCTGTCCATCCCGTTCCCCCTGCAGGTGATCTGCGAGCTGCTCGGGGTCGACGGCGAACAGTGGCCCCGCTTCTTCGAGTGGTCCGAGGCGGTGATCCCCGGCGAGAGCGAGCGCTCCGAGGAGGAGCGGGGGCTGCTGCAGATGGAGATGTGGCAGTACCTGATCGGGGTGGCCGAGGAGCGGCGGCGGGTGCCGGCGGACGACCTGGTGTCGGTGCTGGCCTCCGTGGGCTCGCCCTCGCCCGGCGACGGCCCGGGAACGGAGCACGCCGACGAGCTCAGCGAGGCCGAGCTCGCCATGTTCCTCATCCAGCTGCTGGTCGCCGGGAACGAGACGACCCGGAACCTCATCTCGGGCGGGCTCGTCGCCCTCGCCGCGCACCCCGAGCAATGGGCCGCCCTGCGCGCCGACCGGGCGCTGATCCCGGGCGCCGTCGAGGAGCTCCTGCGCTGGACCACGCCGGTGATCTCGTTCATGCGCACGGCGACGGCGGCGGTGACCGTCCGCGGCCAGGCGGTCGCCGAGGGAGACCCCCTCCTGCTCGTCTACGCCTCCGCCAACCGCGACGAGGCCGTCTTCGGCCCCGACGCCGGCGAGTTCCGCATCGACCGCCATCCCAACCCCCACGTCAGCTTCGGCTTCGGCCCGCACTTCTGCCTCGGGGCGGCCCTGGCCCGGCTGGAGGCCCGCGTCGTATTGGGCGAGCTGCTCGACCGCTTCGAGTCACTCGCCCCGGCCGGACCGGTGGAGCGGACGCCCAGCCCGGTCATCGCCGGCGTCCGCCACGCCCCGCTGGTCTTCGCATAGCGGCCACCCGACGCCGGGCTCAGGCGCTGACCAACGAGCGGTCCTCCGCGGACGGCTCGGGCGCTCTCCACGTCTTCACTTCGGGAGCGCCCCGGCCCGGCAGGAGCCGGAAGGCGGCCACGGCGCCCACGAGGGCCACGCCGGCTCCGGCCAGGCACGCCACCCGCAACCCACTGTGGAACGCGGTGAACGCCACGGATTGGAGGGCCGGTTGCACGGCGTGCGGGGCGCGGGCGACCACGGCCAGGGCGGCGGCCATCGATTGGTGGGCCTCCGCCTTGGGGCCCGCCGGTATGGGGAGAGGACCGAACGCACTGGTGATGCGCGGCGCGTAGGACGAGGCGAAGATGGAGCCGAAGACCGCCACGCCGAGCGTGCCACCGAGCTCCCTCGTCGTGTTGTTCACTCCCGCCGCCGCGCCACGCTGCTCGTCGGGCACCGATCCCATGACCGCCTCCGCCGTCGGCGCCGTGATGGAGGACAGGCCGAGGGCCAACAGGACCATGGAGAGGATGATCGGTCCGAAGTACGCGGTGTCTGCCTCCGAGTTGAAGGCGGCCACGACCAACCCGCCGCCCATGAGCAGCAACCCCGTGGCCACGACGAGGCGTGACCCGACCTTGAGCGCCACCACCGCGGCGATGGGCGTGAAGATGGCCGCGACGATCGCAAACGGAAGGGTGTGCATCCCGGCCGAGAGCGTCGAATACCCCTTGACGAACTGGAAGTACTGGGTGATCAGGAAGATGAACCCGAAGAGACAGAAGAACGCCACCGAGATGGAGAGCGCTCCGCCGGTGAAGCGCGGGATGGTGAACACCCGCACATCGAGCAAGGGGCCCTCCGTGCGCAGCTCGAGCAGCGTGAAGGCGGTCAACAGCACGGCGGCCACGGCGAAGCACACGAGTGTGCCCGTCGACGCCCAGCCCCACTGCGGACCCTCGATGATGCCCAGCACCAACACGGTCACTCCCACCGTCGAGATCAGCACGCCGCGCCAGTCGAAGGGGTGCTGGGCCACCTTCGGCAGCCGGGGGATGAGCACGCCGCCGGCGATGAGCGTCACGATGACGATCGGCACGTTGACGAGGAAGATCGAGCCCCACCAGAAGTGCTCCAGCAGTGCCCCACCGACGATCGGCCCGAACGCCACGGCGATGCCCGACGTCGCGCCCCAGATCCCGAGGGCCTTCTGCCGCTCGGAGTGGTCGGGGAAGACGCTCGTGAGGATGGCCAGGCTGGCCGGGAAGATGAAGGCGGCGGCCACGCCCATCAGGGCGCGGGTCGAGATGAGGGCTCCCGTCGAGTGCGACCACGCCGCCGCGGCGGAGAAGAGGCCGAAGAACACGAGACCGACCTGCATGGTGCCCTTGCGCCCGAGGCGGTCACCGATCCCTCCCCCGGCCAGCAACAAGCCGGCAAAGGCGAGGCTGTAGGCGTCGACGATCCACTGCAGCGAGGTGATGGACGCCCCCAGGCTGCGGTTCAAGGTGGGCAGGGCGACGTTGACGATGGTGTTGTCGACGACGACCAGGAAGACGGACAGGCAGAGGACGGCGAGCACGATCCAGCGCCGATCCTTGGGTGGCGACGCGGCGTTGGCGGGCGTGAGGGTGGCGGTGTCGAGCGAGGTTCCGGGCATCAGGGCTCCTTCCGGATGGGTGCAACTGGAGTAATAGAACGCTGTGCTATTGTTATAGCACGATGTTCTTCAGTACGCTAGGGAGGTGACGAAAATGCGCCGGACCAGGACGCCCAGCGCCGGGATGGAGTCAGCCCTCCTGGCCTCCGCCGCCGAGATCCTCGAGACCGAGGGTCCCGACGGGCTCTCCGTGCGTCGCATAGCCGCCGCCGCCAACGTGGCCCCGATGGGCGTCTACAACCACTTCGAGTCCAAGTTCGGGATCGTCGAGGCGCTCTTCGTCCAGGGCTTCGAGCAGCTCCGGGAGGCGCTGACGACCATCGCGGAGGTCGAGGATCCCTACGAGGCGCTGCGCGAGGGGGGCCGCCGCTACCGGGCCCTCGCCCTGGCGCACCCGATGATGTACCAGGTGATGTTCCTGCGGGCCGTCCCCGGGTTCGAGCCGAGCGATCCCGCCGTCGAGGTCGCCGCCAGCGTGTTCGACAGCCTCGCCGCCGCCGTGGAGCGGGCGATGGCCGCCGGCGTCCTCGCCGACGACTCCCCCACCGAGACGGCGCACATCATCTGGGCCAACGTCCACGGCTGGGTCTCGCTCGAGCTCCTGGGCTTCGGGTTCGTCGAGGACCCCGAGGCCGGGTTCGACCGCGACTGCGCCGCGCTGCTGCGCGGACTGCGCCCCTGATCTCCGGACCGGCTCTCGCCGGGAACCATCCCACCGGCGCGCCCCCATGCACCGTCGATCAGGTCAGCGCGGGTCGGGCCGGTCCAGGTTCCAGTGCCGGGCGACCGACGGGAACCAGCTCGTGGCGTCCCCGTCGCGGTGCGGTGTCATGCCGAACCTCGTGATCGTGCGCTGTCCGCCTTCGTGGTCGCCGTAGAGCACCTCGATCGTGAAGGGCTGTCTGTCCGAGATGTCCGCGCTCAAGGCGGGGTAGTCGGGGTCGTCGGCCTCCCTGATCGCGCCCTGCCAGAACCCGATGTCCCCCGGAGCGATGAAGAGGTCCCGCGTCTGCGTCCGGAACGACTCGGGGTCGGCGTGCGGGACGTCGTTCAGCGCCAGGTCCGTCGCGACGTGCCATCCGAATGTCACCGCCAGACCGGATCCCACATTGCGCACCGAGATGGCGAGATAGATGCTCCCGTCGATGAGCTCGATGACACTGCGGCTCCCCTCCAGGCGCGCCCAGTGGTCGTCCACCCAGCGGATCTTCTGCACGGGGTCGTCCAACCGCGACGTGACGAGGACGGGGCGCAGATTGACCTCGAACGCCGCCTCGGCGATCCGGGCCGACCGGTTCGACGAGCGCACCGCGGCGAACGTGGCGACGGCCAGGACCAGCGTCCCGATGGCCGTGGCGAACGTCGCGATCGTGGCCCAGTCGGTCGTCGCAATGAGCATCAATGCAGGTTAGGACGCCGGACCGGCGGAGGCACGACTGACAGACTGGCGCCGTGATCTCCCACCTCTCCATCCAGTGCGCGGACGTCGGGGCCAGCGCGGCGTTCTACGACGCCGTCCTCGCTCCCCTGGGCGGCGTCCGCGTCATGCAGGACGGCGATGCGGTCGGCTACGGCATCCCACCGTCGCCCACGTTCTGGATCGCGCCGCAACAGACCGGAGAGGGTTTCCGCGAGACCCACATCGCCTTCGCGGCGCCCGATCGGGCTGCCGTACGAGCGTTCTTCGACGCCGCCAGAGGTGCCGGCGACGCCGTCCTGCACGAGCCGCGTGTCTGGCCCGAGTACCACCCCGACTACTACGGGGCGTTCGTGCGTGACCCCGACGGCAACAACGTGGAGGCCGTCTGCCACGCCCCCGGGTGAGGCGGCGCTCGGGATCGCCTGACGGTCGACGCTACGCGTCCACCGTCAGGGTGTCGAGCAGGTCGGCGAAGCGCCGTTGGGCCTCGGCCCGTCGCGTCGGGATGTGCTCGGTGGGCACCTCGTGTGCCTCGTAGCCCTTCAAGACCCGCCGGGCCACCGTCTGGCGGTGCACCTCGTCGGGCCCGTCGTAAATCCGCGCGGCCCGGGCGTTGCGGTACATCGACTCGAGGGGCAGGTCGGACGAGAACCCGAGCGACCCGTGCACCTGGAGGGCGCGGTCGATGACGTTGTAGAGCACGGTGGCCCCGTAGTACTTGATCATGGCGATCTCGACCCGGGCCGCCGGCGCCCCCTCCTGGTCCATCTTCCAGGCCGCGTGCAGCGTCATCAGCCGGGCGGCCTGCATCTCGGCCATGGAGTCCGCCACCCAGTTCTGGACGGTCTGCTTCTCCGCCAGCATCGAACCGTGGGCGTAGCGGGACACCGCCCGCTCGCACAGCATGTCGAAGGCGCGCCGGGACTGCCCGAGCCAGCGCATGCAGTGGTGGATCCGACCGGGACCCAGCCGGTGCTGGGCCAGCACGAAGCCCGAGCCCTCCCGGCCGATGATGTTCTCGGCCGGCACCCGGACGTCGCGGTAGACGATCTCGGCGTGGTTCCCGAAGCGCCCGTAGGGCGTGTGGGGATCCTCCATCGTCGACACGTCGCGCACGATGTCCACTCCGGGCGTGTCCACGGGCACGATGATCATCGACGAGCCCTGGTAGGGATGGACGTCGGGGTTGGTGACCGCCATCACGATCAGGAAGTCCGCCACGGACCCGTTGGACGTGAACCACTTGTGGCCGTTGATGACCCACTCGTCGCCGTCGCGCGTCGCGGAGGTGGTCAGCAGGGTCGGGTCGGACCCGGCGGTGTTGGGCTCCGTCATGGAGAAGGCGGAGCGCAGCTCCCCGTCGAGGAGCGGTTGCAGCCAGCGCACCCGCTGCTCCTCGTTGCCGCTGTCCTCGATCCCCACCGCCAGCAGCTCCGCGTTCCCCGAGTCGGGCGCGTTGTTGCCGAACACGACGGGTGCCAGGCCCGACTGCCCGAGGATCTCGTGCATCAGGCCCAGCTTCACCTGGCCGAAGCCCATGCCGCCGAGCGCCGGAGGCAGGTGGGCCGCCCACAGCCCCTCCGCCTTGACCCGCTCCTGGAGAGGCCGCATCACCGCCAGCAATTGGTCGTAGGTGAGTTCGAGCGTCTCGAGCGGGAAGACCTCCTCGCGCACGAAGCCGCGCATCCACTCCAGCTTCTCCTCGAACTCCGGTTCCGTCGAGAAATCCCAGGCCATCGCTGCTCCTCCCTGCCGCCGGTCAGCTACCGGGAGCCCCCACCCTGCCACTACCGTGGGCGCCGTGACCACCACGAGCAGCGTGTCCTTGCGCAACGCGGCGTCCATGACCGCCTCCACCTCCACCTCTGCGGGCAGCGCAGCGCCCCCTCCCCAAGTCGCCCTGGGTGAGGCGGACCGGGCCGTGATCTCGGCCGCCGAGCACGCCCTGCTCGACGAGCGCCGCCTGCTGGGCGCCGACGAGCTCGCTGCGCTGGCCGCCCTCCCCGACGGTGCCGTCATGGCACTGGCGTCGCTCGCCCACCAGGTTCGGCTCGCATGGTGCGGGCCCGAGGTCGAGATCGAGGGGATCCTCTCGGCCAAGACGGGTGGGTGCCCCGAGGACTGCCACTTCTGCTCGCAGTCGTCCCGCTTCGACACGCCGGTGAAGGCCACGCCCTTCCTCGACCGGGACGAGGTGCTGGCGGCGGCCCGCGAGACGGTCGCCCTCGGTGCCTCGGAATTCTGCATCGTGCTCGCCATCCGCGGCCCGGACGAGCGCACCATGGAGCGCATCTTGGAGCTGGTCCCCCTCATCCGTGACGAGACCGGGCTCAACGTCGCCGTGAGCGCCGGCATCCTCACCGAGGACCAGGCCCGCCGCCTGGCCGAGGGGGGCGTGCACCGCTACAACCACAACGTCGAGACGGCACGCTCACACTTCAGCTCCATCGTCTCGACGCATGGCTGGGAGGAGCGGGCGGAGACCTGCCGCCTGGTGAAGGCGCACGGGATGGAGCTGTGCTGCGGGGCCCTCATCAACGTGGGGGAGTCGGACGCCCAACGAGTCGAGCTGCTGACCCAGCTCCAGGAGCTCGACCCGACCGAGGTCCCGATCAACTTCCTCAATCCGCGACCGGGCACGCCCCTCGGCGACCGGCCCATCCTCGGCGCCTGGGAGGCCGTGCGCTGGATCGCGCTGTTCCGTCTCGCTCTCCCCTCGGTCATCCTGCGCTACGCCGGCGGGCGCGAGGTGACGTTGCGCGACCTGCAGGCCATCGGGATGACGGCGGGGATCAACGCCCTCATCGTCGGCAACTACCTGACGACCCTCGGCCGCTCCGCCGAAGAGGACCTCCAGATGCTCGAGGACCTGCGGATGCCGATCGGCGCGCTCACCGCCGCCATCTGAGCGCCGCCATGGCCCCGATGCCCGCTCCGGCACACTGCACGGGCTGCGGCAGGCCGACGACCGAGTGCCCCGGGTGCGGGCGCGCCCTCGACCCGCCGCGCTTCTGTCCCGACTGTGGCCGGCGCATGACCGTCACCGTGGTCCCCACGGGATGGGTCGCCCGCTGCCGCGACCATGCGGAGCTCTCATCCGCCTGAGGCCGGGAGCACCGTCGGCGGGCCCTTTCCGGTGGAGAATGCGGCATGGCCGTCGAGACCGACCCCGAGGACGGCGGGTCCGCGCCCTCGGCGGTGACCAGCCGGTTGCAGCGCCTCCAGGAACGGGGGCAGCGCGCCTGGGCCGACATCGAGGCTCGGCGGGCCGGCTCGGCCTCCATCGACAGCGCGTTCGAGGCAGTTGAACGGGACGCCCAGACCGGCGGCGGTGTGCTGGCGGCGGCCGTGGCCTTTCGCCTGTTCATGTTCCTCGTTCCCTATGCCTTCGTGTTGATCACGGGCTTCGGGCTCTCGTCCACCGCAGCCGGCCAGGTCCCCGCCGATGCCGCGCAGTCCGCCGGCATCGGCGGCCTGCTGGCGAGTGCCGTCGCCAGCACCAGCACCCTGTCGTTGTTCAACCGGATTACCGCGCTCGTCTTCGGGGGGGTCGCGCTGGCCTTCACCGCCCGCTCCCTCGTGACGGTGCTGTGGATCGTCCACCGCCTCATCTGGGGCATCACGCGATCGGGCAAACCCAACCCGTGGTCCCCATTGATCCTCGTCGGGCTCGCGACCGTGCTCTTCGGTCTCGCCGATCTGGCGGCATGGCTGGGCTCGCAGTCGGTGTGGCTGCGGCTGGTCGCCCTCCTCCTGACCGTCGTCGGCGCAGGCGCCGCCTGGTTGCTGGTGTCGTGGTGGTTCCCGCGGGACCAGTGTCCATGGTGGGCCCTGCTGCCCGGAGCAGTGATCGTCGGGCTCGGTGTCGGGGTGCTCCACCTGTTGACGATCACCTACGTCGCCCACGTGGTGTCGAGGAAGTCGTCGCTCTACGGCGCCATCGGGATCGCCGTGGCCCTGCTGCTCTGGACCTACTTCGCCGGTCGGTTGCTCACCGCTGCCATCGCCGCCAATGCGGCGCTGTGGCGGCGTCGGGAGGCACATCCGGCCGTGCCACCGGAGTGATCTCAGACCGACAGCCGTGGGTCCTGTGATTCGGCTCAACCAGATCTCGATGTACCTCTAGATCTGCGCCGGTCCGTCGATTTAGGCTGTCCGGAGGCGGATAAGGAGGCACGTTCCATGCTCCTCAGAGGCATCCCGAAGAGCCCGAATGGACAACGCTCGACCGGGCGCAGTTGGCCACGGCTGTACCGGCAGACGGCGCTCGTGGTCGTGGGCCTGGTGGCGTTTTCGATCGGGCCGGTCGCCGTCGGAGCGGCAGCCGCCCCGAGCCAGACGACCTTCACCTTCACGGGATCGGTGAAGGGGACGCTCACCACGCCGAACACGCCGTGCAGCGGCCAGGTCGTCACCGCGCATGGGGCGACGTTCATGCTGGACGGAACGCTCAAGGGTGCACCGGCCACCAAGTGGACGATCCAGCTCTATGCGCCGAAGGCCGGGACCTCGAAGAACTTCGGCCAGGAGAACGGTGAGGGCGCGAGCGTCACGCTGATCGGGGCCACGTCCGACGGGACGACGAACTGGAACTGGACGACCTCGAAGAAGAACGGGTCCATCACGACCACCAAGACCTCCGGCAAGGTAACGACCACCCTCGGGCCCTACAGCTCCTTCCGGGGGAAGGCGGGCAAGGGCAAGGTCCACGTGGTCGGCTCGTGGGGGTGCACCCCCTAGGGGCCGAGCGGGCGGCGTCGTCCTACTTCAGCAGCCGGAGGCGGGTCGTGGTCTCCGTCGGCGACCGCACGAACAGGCGACGCACGCGTGACCACATCGAGGGGCGGTTGGGCGCGGAGCCCGAGCCGGGGCCCTGGACGGGAATCGCGTCGGCCATTCCGTAGGCCAGGGTCGAGATGAGACGGGCCGCCTCTTGGGCAGGCAACCGGAACGTGCCGGTGCAGACATCGCCCTGCCACAGGGAGATCACCATGGTGGAATCCACCGGGTGAGCCGAGACCCCCATCCTGCGAACGGGGCCGCGCGTGTCAAAGAACCAGACGCGTTCGCCGTATAGGTGGCCCTCCACCGGCACCTGGCGATTATCGCGCCGCCCATGTCATTCGGCTACTGGGTTCTCCCGGCCGGCCTGCAGGCGCAAGGAGCGGGCAGAGATGCCCTCGCCGACCCCGACTCAGGTCCTACAGGGACATGCGGCCGCAGGTCCCATCGTCAGTCGTACGCGGTGATCTCCAGGTCCTGAGGGAAGTGGTGGTACGGCGAACCGGGCCGGTAGTCCTCGGGGACCTCGGCGATGCTGTCGTAGTTGGCAACGTCGAAGACGTTGGAGGAACGGATGTCCTCTTCGACGGCGACCCCGCACAGCCGCATCTCGGTGGCCGTGTCGTAGCAGTTGACCAGCAGCACGACCTCGTCGCGCAGTTCCTCGTAACGCTGGCGGGAGATGCGACCGATCAGCGTGTACTCACAGCCGCTGGGCGACGCGCCGATGCGACGGCCGATCATGGCGTGGTGCCGCCCGTCGTCGATGCAGTACAGGGTGTAGTCGTCGGCCTCCAGGCATTCGCGGATTCGCTCGTGCTGCTCCTGGGCGGGCAAGAGGTGCCACTGGGTGTGTCGGCGTTCTTTCATCGCCCACAGTGGGGCCGGCGGGATGGTGTGCTCGGGCTCGTCCTCTTCGAGTGGCGTTGACACGTCGTGGCCAACCATCGGACCCGGGGTCATCTGCAGACCGGACTCGGTGATGATGTCGCCCGGCTTGGGCGGGCCCGACGAAGCGGGCACGGCCTCTCCCCACTCGTGGACCTGTTCGTCGTCCTGCTCGTCACCCTTGCCCGTCATCGGTGCCCTCCGTGGTCCGCCGATCGGCGCTCGGCTCGGTCCTGGACCCTAATGGCCGTCGCGGCGGCCCGGGAGCGGCGACCCGGTCATCGCGAGGCCCGCCACGGCCTTCCGGCTCGAGGACCCGTGAGACCCGGCTGTAACTTGAGCCGATGCGCTGCCTTATCACTGCACCGGCCCACGCCGCCTTCGGGTCCGGGCTGGAGAGGGAAGGTGTCGAGTGGCTCGTTCTCGGCGACGACGGGGGCGTGCGCGACGTATCGGGTGCGGCCGTGACGCCGAGCGACGCACAGCCGGACATCGCCTGGGGGACGTCCGACCTCTTCCGCGAGGGTGCCCCGCTCGTGGCCTTCTTCTCCTTGCTGCTCAAGAGTTCGGCCTTGCGTTGGTTCCAATCGCCGGCGGCGGGATACGACGACGACATCTTCAGCACACTCGTGTCCCACGGGGTGACGATCACCAACGCGCACGTGAACAGCATCCCGATCGCCGAGTTCGTCATGCGGTCAGTCCTCGATGAGTTCCAGGAGGCGTCGAGGTGGCGCGAGCAGACCCCGACCCGCGGGTGGCGCATCCACGACTGGCGCGAGGTGTCCGGGACGACGTGGGTGATCGTCGGCCTCGGCGGGATCGGCACCGAGGTCGCCCTCCGTGCGCGCGCGTTCGGCGCGCGCCTCATCGGGTGCCGACGACAGCCGTCGCCCAGCGATCCGACCGATGGCACGGTCACGCCGGACCAGCTGCACACTGTCCTCGGCCTCGCCGACGTCGTCGTCCTGGCCGCACCGGCCACGCCCGAGACGACAGGCCTGGTCGATGCCACCTTCCTGGCCCTCATGCCAGCGGAGAGCCTCCTCGTCAACGTGGCGCGGGGCGCCCTGGTCGACGAGCGGGCGCTGCTCGAGTCGCTCGATTCGGGCCACCTCCGGGCGGCGATCCTCGACGTGTTCTCGGAAGAGCCCCTACCTGACGACCATCCGTTCTGGACCCACCCGTCGGTGCGCGTCACGCCGCACAACGCTGCGGGCGGGATCGGTCGGCTGCGACGCCAGGCCGATCTGTTCGGTGAGAACCTCGACCGCTATCTGCACCACCAACCCCTGCTGCACGACGTCACCGACGCCATACGGGCTTCGGGGTAGGGACACGCCTCCCGTCGGCGTCGCGTCGCCTGACGACGCTCGCACGCCGTGCGTGTGGCGGCTTCAGCCGCCCATGACCAGATCCACCAGGGCCGTCTCGTCGCCGGGCAGCACGACCACCGACAACGAGTCGCGCGCCCGCAGCCAGTCACGGTTGCGGAGGTGCAGCTCGTTCCGGGCATCGAAGCGGTTCAACACGACCACCAGGTTCGACTCCAGCGCGCGCAGGGCGCCCACCGAGAGGCGGACGGAGTTGATGGTGCCGAGGCCCGCGTCGGCCACCAGCAGGGCGACGTCGGGAGCGATCGCTTCGCACAAGGCGATGCAGTCGCCATCGTCCGCGATGGGCGAGCGCACGCCGCCTGCGGTCTCCACGAGGCCGACCTCGACAGGTTCCTCCGGCCAGTCCAGCTCCCCCATGAGGTCGGCGATCTTGAACGGGGGGCGTCCGAGACGCGCCGCCGCCATCGGGGGTGCCATCGCCACCTCGTACCAGCGGTGCGGGGGGCACACGGCCTCGGGCGGTTCCCCGCTTGCCCCGCCAAGCACCGCGGCGTCGCGGGCCGCGGGGTCGTCACCGGGCTCGTAGGACTGCGCCGGCTTGCGGGCGGCGACCGTCACGCCGGCTGCCCGGAGGTCGCGCAGCAGGCGGGCCGACACCCAGGTCTTGCCGACGTCGGTACCCGTCCCGAGGACCGCCACCAACCGTCGGGGGCGCACGAGCGAGACGGGACCGGACCGGGTCAGCGTGACGGCGTGCCCGAGGGGACCGCGGGCAGGTCCAGGCGCGCCAGCGCGCCGAGCAGTCGGGTGACGTCCTCGTCGTCGTCCGCGGCGGACAACGTGACCCGCAGCCGGCTCGTGCCGACCGGGACGGTCGGGGGGCGGATGGCAGGCACCCAGAGTCCCTGCTCCAACAGCGCGGCCGACGCCCGCAACGCCACCTGCTCGGAGCCGAGGACGACCGGGATGATCGGGCTCGGATGCCCCGGCGCGACGAGTCCGGCCTCCGAGAAGCGGTCGACGAGTGCGGCAAGGCGGGCCGTCAGGGCCGCCCCCTCGGCCGAGCGCAGCACGCCCAGCGCAGCGAGCGCGGCCGCGGCGTCCGCCGGCGACGCCGCGGTCGAGAAGATGTACGAGCGGGCCCGGTTCACCAGCAGGTCGATCACGTCGCGTGACGCGGCGGCGAACCCGCCCAGCGAGCCGAACGTCTTGGACAACGTGCCGACGCGCACGACCGTTCCTTGACTGCAGGCGCCATCCCGGTCCCCGCCTCCCGCCCCGGCTCCGTCCCGGCCAGCGGGAGGGAGGTGGGGGCCCAGGACGGCGTGGGCCTCATCGAGCACGAGCAGGGCCCCGTGCCGGCGGCACAGTTCCACGAGGCCTTGGACCGGGGCCGCGTCGCCGTCCATGGAGAACACCGTGTCGGTCACCACGACGGTCGGCGCGCCACTGCCGCCGGACGCGCCGCCGGACCCGCCGCCGGTCGAGAGCAGCTCCTCGAGATGCCCGAGGTCGCAGTGCCGGTACACGGACGAGCGTGGAGCGGGAGAGCCGGCAGCCGTCGATGATGCTGGCGTGGTTCAGCTCGTCGGAGAGCACCCGCACGCCCGGCCCGCCCAGGACGGTGAGCACGCCGAGGTTGGCGGCGAACCCGGTCGGGAAGCAGACCGCGGCCTCCGTCCCCTTCCAGGCCGCCAGCGCCTCCTCGAGCTCGTGGTGCACGGGACGGGACCCGGTGACGAGCCGGGACGCACCCGAGCCGGCGCCCCAGCGCCGCGAGCGCCTCCTGCGCGGCCGCCACGACGGCGGGGTGGGCGCTCAGGCCGAGATAGTCGTTGGACGCGAAGGACACCACGGGCCCGGACTCGAGCAGGCCGGCCGGTCCGCGGGCGTCGAACTCCCGGGGTGCTCGCCAGCGCCCCTCGTCGACCACCTGCGCCAGCTGCGCGCGGACCCGCGCCGGCCACGGATCGTGGTCGTCGCTCACGATGCCGCCGCGCGCTTCGGTCACCTCGTCGAGCGCCCCGCACAGCGCGTCGACCATCCGCACCACCTCGTCGGCGGTGATGGTCAGCGGCGGCATGAGCACCACCACGTCACCCAGCGGACGCAGCAGCACGCCCCTCGAGACCGCCCCCGCGCACACCCGCCTCCCCCAGCGCAGGCCGGGGCCGGGAGGGGCGAGCTCCACCCCGACCATGAGGCCGCGCTGGCGCACCGCGCCCACCGACGGCCGAGCGGCGACCCGTTCTCCGAGCAGGCTCGCCAGCTGCGCCGGCCCTGGCGCGCACGTTGTCCAGCACGGCCCAGGACTCCATGAGGCGCAGGTGCTCGAGCGCCACGGCGGCGGCCAACGCATTCCCCCCGTAGGAGTGCCCGTGGTAGAGGGTCGCCGGCCCGAGGTCGGCGCCGAGGAACGCGCCGTACACCTCGCCGGAGGCGACCGTCGCCGACATGGCCAGGTAGCCGCCGGTGATCCCCTTGCCGAGGCACAGCAGGTCGGGCCGCAGTCCGCACTGCTCCGAGGCGAACAGCGTCCCCGTCCGGCCGAACCCCGTCGCCACCTCGTCGCAGATCAGGAGCACGCCGGCCTGCCGGCACGCCTCGCCGACCTGGCGCACGTCGGACGCGGAGGCGCACAACATCCCCGCCGCCCCCTGGACGAGGGGCTCGAGCACGACCGCGGCCAGAGCGCCGGCGTGCGCATCGATGGCGGCACACGCCTTGGCCGCCCAACCGGGGTCCGCGTAGCCGGGCGTGCGGACCACCGGGAAGCACAGCGGTTCGAACACCGCGCTGAACACGCCGCCGTCGCCGAGCGAGAGCGAGCCGATCGTGTCGCCGTGGTAGGCGTCGCCGAGCGCCAGGAAGCCGGTGCGCCCCGCGACGCCCCGGTTGACCCAGTACTGGAACGCGATCTTGAGCGCCTGCTCGACGGCCACCGCGCCGTCGGCCGCGAAGAGGAAGTGGGGCTCGTCGACGGGCACGACCGGCGCCAGCGCCTCGGCCAGCTCCACCACGACGGTGTTGCCGTTGCCCAGCATGGTCGAGTGGGCGACCTTGGCCGCCTGCTCGCGCAGGGCGGCATTGAGCTCGGGGATCCCGTGCCCGAGGGTGTTCACCCACAGGGACGAGATCGCATCGAGGTAGCGCTTTCCGTCCGCGTCGATCAGCTCGCGGCCCTCGGCGCGGTCGATCACCAGGGTGCGCTGTCCGCGTAGGTCGCCATCTGGGTGAACCCGTGCCAGACCACGGCGGCGTCGCGCTCGACCCAGGTTCTGGTGGTGGTCCCGCTCACGCCCCGATTCTGGACGCAGCCGGGCCGGCACTGGCCAGATGCGCGGGCTGCGCGAGAATGGGTCCATGGACCTGATCGGCGTCGTCGACACCATGTTCGCCCGGTACGACATGGGCGCCGAAGCGATCGACGAGCTCTCGGAGTGCCCCGGCTACGGCAGCCGGTTCACCGTGGTGCGCCGCACCGTCCCCGGCTTCAAGGACCTGGCCGTGGCGGCCAAGAAGCTGATCGAGGAGGAGGGCTGCCGGATCGTCGTGGCGCTCGGCATGCCGGGCAAGGAGAAGGTCGACAAGGTCTGCGCCCACGAGGCCTCGACCGGGATCATGACCGCCCAGCTCATGACCAACACACCGATCCTCGAGGTGTTCGTCCACGAGGACGAGTCCGACGACCCGGCGACCCTGGCCATGGTGTTCAAGAACCGCTCGCGGGACCACGCCCGCAACGCCTACCTCATGCTCTACGAGCCCGAGGCGCTCACGGCGCGGGCCGGCCAGGGCATCCGCCAGGGCTTCGCCCACGCCGGGCCGCTCGACGCCTGACCGGCGGCCTCACCGAGGCGCCACGGCCCGCAGAGACCACGCAGGGGTACCGTCCCCTCAGCCGGCGAACCCCGGAAGGTCCGCCGACCCGGGGTGGGATGCGTCCGCCGGCTGAGGGGCGGTGGCTGTGAGATCGGTGGCGGCGAGCTCCGCTACGAGTGGTCCCACTTCACGGAGAACGACGTCCCGTCCGAGCTGAGGCTGCTCGGCGTGGCCATCTTCGTCCCGGTGCTGTTCGCCATCGTGATCTCGTTGGCGTTGAACGCCGAGAGCGAGCCCGTCTTCCCCACGGTGTCCATCAGCGACGATCCGCTGTAGGCGATGCTGCCGAAGTTGGCCAGGGGCAGCTCGCTGCAGAAGACGACGTTGCACGACGACGGCGCCTCGGCGATCACCTCGGCCGAGGAGCGGGCGAAGCCGCTCCCGGTCTGGGTGGTCGAGAACGTCCAGTTGCGGGTCGTGTCCTTGATGGAGAGCAGGAACGACGTCCCGGCCGCGTTCGAGGCCACCCAGGCCGTCATGTGGTCCCCCGGGCTCACCGCGTACTGGCTCGGGAGCGTGACCGAGGGGTTGGGGTACATCTCGTACCAGGCGTAATAGGCGGGCTTGCCCGAGTTGCAGTCCGAGTCCGTCCCGAGCTGCTCCACGCTGGTCGAGTTGTAGCCGTCGAGGCCGACCCAGAAGGACGACGCCGCGCTCGGCCCGCCGAACAGACCACCCAGACCGCCGAACCCGAAGAGCCCGCCCCCGCCGCGGGCGCAGTTGACGGCGGGCTCGGTCCACGACGACGCCACCGAGCCGTAGGTGTCGTTGGTGTCCGCGTAGCCCGACCAGTTGGCCGACTGCACCGCGGTGGCGTGGCGCACGCCACCGAGCAGGGAGCCCAGCCCGGGGAGGGTGACCTTGCCGATGATGGGCACGTGGTAGAGGCCCGGCACCGCCGGATGTGATGGAGCCGCCGCAGCCGCAGGCGCGGCGGCGGAGGCCAGGATCGGGGCGGCCGGGGCCGCCAGGCCGATCAACACGAGTGCACCTGACAGCAGCACCTTCCGCATGGAACCTCCCCTGATCATCGGCCCGTGTGAGCCACTTCCCACCAGATCAGCTACTTCGTTGCTGACGCCCTCGACGGCCGCTGCGGTGTCGCGGCGCGCTCAGGCGGGCACATCGGGTGCCGCATGGGTAACGGGGCGCGCTCAGGAATCTCGCGGGAGACCGAGCACCTTTTCGGCCACGATGTTGCGTTGGACCTCCGCGGTGCCCCCGCCCACCGTCAGCGCGGGGGAAAAGAGGAAGCCCCGGGACCACGTCGGGTCACCGGCGGTGGCTCCCCCCGGCCCCCAGCCGCCGACCGGCCCCGAGCCGCCCAGCATGGCGTGGGGCCCGGCCAGGTCACGTGCAACGCCCATGATGTGCTGGCCGTGGGCATCGGCGATGGCCTTGCGGACCGAGGCCTCCGCGCCGGGTGCCTTCCCGGCGAGGACGGCCGAGACCATGCGGAGGCGCAGGACCCGCAGGATCTGGCCCTCCACGTAGACGTCGACCAGGCGGTCCCTGGTCGTCGGGTCCGGGGCGCCGCCGGCGGCCCGGACGAGCTCGACGAGGTCGTCGGCCGTGGGCCCCATCCCCCACAGGGCGCCCTCGCCCGAGAGCGAGACACGCTCGTTGCCGAGGGTGACCTTGGCCAGCTCCCAGCCGCCGTCCTCCGCCCCGACGAGATGGTCGGCGGGGATGCGGACGTCGGTGAAGAAGACCTCGTTGAAGGCGTGCTCCCCCGTCATGTCGATGAGGGGGCGGATCTCGATGCCCGGCGCATCCATGGGGCAGACGAAGTAGCTGATGCCCATGTGCTTGGTGGCACCCGGGTCCGTGCGGGCGAGGAGGATCCCCCACCGGGCGACATGGGCGTAGCTCGTCCAGACCTTCTGCCCGTTGACCACGTAGTGGTCGCCGTCGCGCTCGGCCCTGGTGGTCAGCGAGGCCAGGTCGGAGCCCGCCTCGGGCTCGGAGAACAGCTGGCACCAGAACTCCTCGCCGCTGAGCAGCGGCCAGAGCCAGCGCTCCTTCTGCTCGTCGGTGCCGGCGTACATGAGGGTCGGCCCCGCCCACCCGATGCCGATGGGGTTGATGGGGCGCCGGACACCCGCCCGCCGCAGCTCCTCGTCGATCATGAGCTGCGTCAGCGGGTCGGCGTCGAGCCCGAAGGGCGGCGCCCAGTGCGGCACGACGTACCCGGCCTCGGCGAGCTGGCGCCCGCTCGGGTGGGGGTGCGCCGCCAGCCACTCCCTGACCCGGCGCCGTCGGGGATCGTCGTCACCCGGCAGGCCGAGGTCCACGCCGGCAGCGTAGGCTCAGCGTCTCGCTTCACGCATCTCGGCGGGGGCGGGGGGGTCGACGGGCGTCGGCGGTCGAAGGGCGGGCGAAGAGGGAGCGAGGATGACTGACTGGAATTACGCAGACGTCTGGGAGACGGTGGCCGACGTGCAGCCCGAAGCGGTGGCGATCACCCAGGGCGCCCGCAACGTCTCGTGGGGCGAGTTCGACAGCGGGGCCGACGGGATCGCGCAGTTCCTGCTCGACCTCGGCGTCGCCCGGCAGGACAAGGTGGCGGTCTACCTCCACAACTCACCCGAGTACATCCAGGCCACCTTCGGCGCCATGAAGACCGGCCTGGTGCCCGTCAACACCAACTACCGCTACGGCGACGACGAGCTGAGCTACCTGTGGGAGAACGCCGACGCGGTGGCCGTCGTCTTCCACGGCACCTTCACCGAGCGCATTGAGGGGATCCTCGAACGCGTGCCCGACGTGAGGGGCTGGCTGTGGGTCGACGACGGCACGGGCCCGTGCCCCGACTGGGCCACGCCCTACGAGGACGCGGCGAAGTCCGCCATGGGCCGCATGCGCCGCGCCCTGGGGCCGCAGCGGCGACGACCTCTACATGCTCTACACCGGCGGCACGACGGGAATGCCCAAGGGCGTCATGTGGCGCCAGGACGACCTCTTCGCCCGGCTCATCGACGGGGGCGTGCGCCACTACGACGTCAACGGCGGCCTGGAGGGCGTGCGCACCGCGCTGGAGGCGAGCCCGAACACGGTCACGCTGACGCCCGCCTGCCCGCTCATGCACGGCACCGGCGGCTTCACGGCCAACACGACCCTGACCGAGGGCGGGCGCGTCTGCCTGCTGGAGAGCCGTCGCTACGACCCCGTCGAGATGCTCGACACCATTGAGCGCGAGAAGGTCAACGGCCTCGTGATCGTGGGCGACCCTTTCTCCATCCCGCTCCTCGCCGCGCTCGACGAGAACCCCGGCCGGTGGGACCTGAGCTCGCTCCTGATGGTGATCTCGTCGGGCGCCATGTGGAGCGAGCCCATCAAGGAGCGTCTGCTGGCCCATCACGGCGCCATGCTGCTCGTCGATGCGTTCAGCTCGTCGGAGGCCCTCGGCATGGGCATGTCGGTCTCGGGTGGCGGCGCGGCAGCCAAGACGGCGTCGTTCATGCTCGGTCCCGACGTCAAGGTGCTGAGCGAGGACGGCCGCGAGGTGGCCGCCGGGTCGGACGAGGTCGGGGTGCTGGCGCTCGGCGGCCGCAACCCGCTCGGTTACTACAAGGACGACGAGAAGTCGGAACGGACGTTCAAGCTGATTGACGGTGTGCGCTACTCCATCCCGGGCGACTACGCCCAGGTCGACGCGGACGGCACGATCCACCTGCTCGGCCGGGGATCGGTCTGCATCAACTCGGGGGGCGAGAAGATCTTCCCCGAGGAGGTCGAGGAGGCGCTCAAGACCCACCCGGCCGTGCGCGACGCCGTGGTCGTCGGCATCCCCCACCCGACCTACGGCGAGCAGATCGTCGCGGTGGTCGAACCGGCCGACGGGGCCGAGCTCCCCGGCGAGGCGGAGCTGATCGCCCATGTGAAGGAGCGCCTGGCCCACTACAAGGCGCCCCGCCGGGTTCGTCCCGTGGCCACGATCGGGCGGGCGCCCAACGGCAAGGTCGACTACAAGCGCCACCGCGCCGAATCGGTGGAGGAGCTCAGCGCGGGCTCGAACTGAGCGGGGCGGTCCGGACCCCGGCCCGGGCGCGCAAGACTGCGGCCATGTACATCGCCCCGGTCGACGCCACCACCGGGGAAGGCGAATGGCGCCCCTTCGTCGAGGCGCATCCCTTCGGGCACCTGATCGCCCCGGGGCGGCCCGAACGTGACGTGCCCGTCGTGGTGCCCACGCAGTTCGTGCTGGACGGCGACACCGTGTGGCTGCACGCCGTGCGGGCCAACCCCGTCTTCGCTGCCCTGGCCGAGAACCCGCGGGTGGTGCTGAGCGTCGCCGACGACTGGGCCTTCATCCCCTCCTCGTGGAAGGTGCTCGACGGGGAGGACCCGGCCCTCGGGATACCGACGACGTACTACGGGGCGGTGCAGCTGGTCGGCTCGGCGACGGTGCACGACGAGCGGACCGCACCGGGGAGCGTCGCCGCCATCCTGCGCCGCCAGCTGGCGGCGTTCCAGCCCGACACCGAGTGTGGCCGACCCGGGTGACGCCCACGAGGCGAGGCTGTCGGCGATCCTCGGCATAGAGATCCGCGTGGAACAGGTGACGGCCAAGTTCAAGTACGGCGGCAACGTCGACGAGGCGCATCGCCGCGCCGTCGTGGAGCGGCTGCACGCCAGGGGCGGCCCGGGTGACGAGGCGGCGGCCGGCCACGTCCTGCGGCGCCTGGAGGGCTGAGTCCGCCGGCGCATGGCTGGGCACCGCGGCCCGGGTTTCCTACTCGACGGCGGCCGCCAGGTTGGCCAGCGTCGCCGCCATCTCCTGCTCGGCGTGGCCCGCGCTGTGGTCGCCCATGACGCGCGCCACCGTGAGGAACCACGGCTTGCGATGGTCAACCCACGACTCGGTGACCCGGCAGCCCGCTTCGGTGTCCTCGAACTCGTAGCGCCAGTTGGCCACGGCGAGCGGGCCGGAGGTGACGGCGAACTCGAACACCTTCCCGGGCTCGAAGTCGACGACGGTCACGGTGGTGGACCAGCGTCGCAGACCGTTCTTGTTCGTCCCCTTGAACACCGCGCCGAGCGCCGGGCCCGAGGCGCCCTTCACCCACTTCCCGCCGGCGTTCTCGGGCGACCACTCCCCCATCCGGGGGAGGTCGGTCACCAGCGCCCACACCTTCTCGGTGGGCGCGTTGATGTCACGGGTCGCGGCGGTGGGGTAGGCCATGGGCAGACGATACTTTGGTGCCGCCGCATCGGGCCGAGAAGAACCGCACGTCGCCGCCGGCCGCAGGGGGCCGATTGCCCGCAGAACGAGAACGTGTTCTAACCTGAGCGCAATGGAATTCAACCTCGCCGACCTGTTCGAGGCCGCCGTCGACGCCTACCCCGAACGGGACTACCTGGTCGCCAACGGGGCGCGGCGGACCTACGCCGAGATGGAGGCCCGCGCCAACCAGTTGGCCCACCACCTGGCCGCACAGGGGATCGGGCCGGGGGACCACGTCGGGATCTACTCCTACAACTCGGTCGAGTGGGTCGAGACCGCCTGGGCGGTCTTCAAGCTGCGGGCGATCTGGATCAACATCAACTATCGCTACGTCAAGGACGAGCTGCGCTACCTCCTGACCAACGCCGACCTGAAGGCGCTGGTGCACCAACGTGAGTTCTCGCCGCTCGTGACCGCGCTGCTGCCGGAGCTGCCCGCGCTGCGCCACATCATCGTGATCGAGGACGGCAGCGACGTCGACCCCACGACGGGTGCCGTCGGGTACGAGGAGGCGCTGGCCGGCCAGTCCGACGAGCGCGACTTCGGGCCCCGCTCCGGTGACGACCTCTACATCCTCTACACCGGCGGGACGACCGGCATGCCCAAGGGCGTGGTCTGGCGCCACGAGGACGTCTTCTACGCCCTGGGCGGCGGGACGGACCCCGTGACGAACGAGCGGGTGACCGACCCCGCGGTGATGGTGGCCAAGGGGGCCGGCGGCGGGTTGGTGCACCTGCCCGTGGCACCCCTCATGCACGGGGCCACCCAGTGGTGCGTCATGGGTCAGAGCTTCGTCGGCTCCAAGATCGTGCTGATGGCCAAGTTCGACCCCCATGACGTCTGGCGGCTGGTGGACGAGGAGCGGGTGAACTCGGTGATGATCACGGGGGACGCGATGGGCAAGCCGCTCATCGAGTCGCTGGACGACGCGGGATCGGACCACGACCTGTCATCGCTCCTGGCCGTCGTGTCGTCGGCGGCGCTGTTCTCGGCACCGGTCAAGGACCAGTTCTTCGTCGCGCTGCCCAACCTCGTGATCACCGACGCCATCGGCTCCTCGGAGGGCGGCAACAACGGGATGACGGTGATCACCGCGGGCAACACCGCCATGAAGAGCGGCCCGACCGTCCACCTGCTCGGCGCGACGGTGGTGTTCGACGAGAACCTCGACCCGGTGGAGCCGGGGTCGGGCGTCATCGGCAAGATCGCCCGGTCGGGTGACATCCCGCTCGGCTACTACAACGACCCGAAGAAGACGGCCGAGGTGTTCATTCAGGTCCGGGGCACGCGCTACGTCATGCCGGGCGACTACGCCACCGTCGAGGCGGACGGGTCCATCACGCTGCTCGGCCGGGGATCGATCGTCATCAACTCGGGTGGAGAGAAGATCTTCCCCGAGGAGGTCGAGTCCGCGGTGCGCTCGCACCCCGACGTCATGGACGCCATCGTCTGCGGCGCTCCCGACGAGCGCTGGGGCCAGACGGTGGCCGCCATCGTGCAACCCAGGGTGGGCCATGACGCACCCTCGCTGGAGTCGCTGCAGGAGCACTGCCGGGAGTCCATCGCGGGCTACAAGCTGCCCCGTCGCCTCCATGTCGTCGACGCGGTGGAGCGCTCGCCATCGGGCAAGCCCGACTACACCTGGGCCGCGGCCATTGTGAACGCCGGGACCGGCGCGGCACCCCCACCGCCCGAAGGCGCCCTGCCGTCATCCTGAAACGGCGGGGCGCTATCGACAGCCCTGGCGCGGCGCGTTACCGTGCGCCGATCACTCGGGCCACGCACATTCCACGTCCGACGAGGCGTTGGTCGTCGACCGCGCGCGGTGCAGGACGGAACCTCACGGGGGCACTCGCAGCGACCGGCTTGCTGGTGGGCGTCACGAGTGCCGTCGCCCTGTCGACCGTGGGCGCGAGCTCCGCAGCAGGAGCGGCAGGACCCCACGTCGACCCGACGACGTCATGGACCGTGTACCACGGGAACCCGAACGGGAGCGGCGCGGACACGTCCGGGGTCACCTTCTCGCCGCCCACGCCGGCCTGGACGTCGCCGGTGCTCGACGGCCAGGTCTACGGGGAGCCGTTGGAAGCGACCGGGCGCGTCTACGTGGCGACGGAGAACGACACGATTTACGCGCTGGCTGCCAACACGGGCGCCATCCTGTGGTCGTCACACGTGGGCACGCCGGTCCCGTCGGGCGACCTCCCCTGCGGCGACATCGGCCCGACTGTCGGCATCACCGGCACGCCGGTGATCGACGCTGCCCGCGGCGAGATCTTCGCCGTGGCCGACGAGCTCGTCGGTGGGGACACGGTGGCTCACTTCCTGGTGGGGCTGAACATCTACAGCGGCGCCCAGGAGCTCCCTCAGGTTCCCGTGGACCCGCCGGGCCCTGACAACCCGCCCGGCAATCTCCTGCAGCGCACCGGGTTGAACCTCGACGGCGGCAACGTCGTCTTCGGGTTCGGGGGCAATGCGGATGACTGCGAGCCGTATCACGGCTGGGTCGTCTCGGTGCCGGAGGGTGGTGGCACCGTCGTTCACTACGACACGACCGGGACGACACCGAACGGGACGCAAGGGGCCGTCTGGCAGGGAGGCGCCGCGCCCGAGGTCGATGGCGCGGGCAACATCTGGGCTGCCACGGGCAACGGGTCGTCATCGAGCCCTTACGACGGCAGCGATTCGGTGGTCAAGCTGTCGCCCCAGCTCGGGCTCGAGCAGCTGTTCGCCCCATTCGACTGGTCCAACGACAACGCACACGACCTTGACCTCGGATCGGACGTTCCCGCGCTGCTGTCCAACGGGACGGCCCTCCAGGCTGGAAAGTCGCACCGGGCCTTCCTGCTCAACCAGGCCAATCTCGGCGGCATCAACGGGCAGATCGGCACACTCTCGGTCTGTGCGTCGAACGACGTCGACGGCGGCAACGCCGTGGTCGGGACCGTCGTCTACATTCCCTGTCGGTCCGGAGTCGAGGCGGTGCAGACCAGCCCGTCCCTGAGCGTCCTGTGGCACGCGGCCAGCGGCGCAGGAGGGCCGCCCATCACGGCCGGCGGCCTCGTGTGGTCGATCGGCGGCGGCACGCTCTACGGCCTGAACCCGGCGAACGGTGCCACTGTGGAGCAGGCCACGATCGGCAGCGAGGCCAACCACTTCCCGACCCCCTCGGTAGGCGACGGGCTGCTCCTAGCCCCCTCCGCCGACCAGGTCGTCGCGTTCTCCGGTTCGGCCGGCCTTCCCGGACCGCCGTCACCCCCTCCGCCCGCCCCGCCCAACTCGTCCTACTGGATGGTCGCGTCCGACGGTGGCATCTTCTCCTTCGGCAACGCCGGCTTCTATGGGTCCACCGGATCCATGGCGCTGAACAAGCCGATCGTCGGCATGGCACCGACGGCGTCGAAGGCCGGCTACTGGCTCGTCGCCTCCGACGGAGGCATCTTCAACTACGGCGATGCCGGCTTCTTCGGCTCGCAGGGCGGCATGCCGCTCAACGCGCCCATCGTCGGCATGGCGGCGACGCCCGACGGGGGTGGCTACTGGCTGGTGGCCTCCGACGGCGGCATCTTCAGCTTCGGCGATGCGAAGTTCCAAGGGTCGATGGGCGGCCAGCCGCTGAACAAGCCCATTGTCGGCATGGCTCCGACAGCGGACGGGCAGGGCTATTGGCTGGTGGCCTCCGACGGCGGGATCTTCAGCTTCGGCGACGCCGCCTTCCAGGGATCGATGGGCGGCCAACCGCTGAACCGGCCGATCGTCGGCATGACTCCGACGTCGGGCGGGCAGGGTTACTGGATGGTGGCCTCCGACGGGGGGATCTTCAGCTTCGGCGACGCCACCTTCTACGGCTCCACCGGCGCCATCGCCTTGAACCAGCCCGTGGTCGGCATGGCTGCGGCATCGGGCAACGGCGGCTATTGGTTGGCGGCGTCCGACGGCGGCATCTTCAACTACGGGAGCGCCAACTTCAACGGGTCCGAGGGCGGCACCCCGCTGAACAAACCAGTCGTCGGGGTGGCCTCGGCCAGCTGAGGTCTTCCTCGGGGCTCGACGTCAACGCCCCGTCTTCGCCGGTCGGCGCTGAGCCGGTGCATGGCCGGTCCGGGAGGACCGCGCGGCGACACGCGATGATGCAGACGTGCCAGCCGGGCCCCTCCTCCTTCTCACCGGCTCCCCGGGGTGTGGCAAGACGACCGTTGCGCCGCTGGTCGCCGACCGCCACGATCCGTCCGCCTGCCTCGACCTGGACTGGTTCTTCGCCAAGGTGCGACGGGGTGTGGTAGAGCCGTGGCGCGAGGAAGCGCACAGGCAGAACCGGGTCGTGCTGCGCGCCGCCGCCGAGGCGGCCGCCGCATTCGCTGAGGGCGGCTACTTCACCGTGGCCGAGGGCATCCTCTACCCGAACATGGTCGACCTCTTCACCGCGACCTGCCGCGCCGCATGGCATCGTGCTCCACTACGCGGTCTTGCGGGCCCCGATCGGGACCGTCCAGCGGCGGGTGCAGGATCGCCTGGTGGAACCGCCCCACGCCGGCGCGCTGGCGGACCCGGCCGTCGTGGACGACCTGTGGACGCAGTTCGAGAGCTACGGCGTGGAGGTGCGGCACCGGGTGGACTCGGGCGCGCTCGGCCCGACGGAGGTGGCCGAGGAGATCGACCGGCGGATGCGGGCCGGCGAGCTGCGCCTCTAGGGCCGGGGACGACGGCGGGCGGCGGGCCGCCCGGACGGCAGCTGCTTACTTGCCGCCGGCGGCGAGGCGCTGCTTGGTCGTGAGGTGCTCGGGGTCCTTATCGAAGTCCTTCAGCACGTGCTTGCCGAACGTCTCGGTGGCTTCCTGGCACAACTCGATGGGCATGGAGGTCGACAGCATCCCGAAGGCCAGCTGGTCGGCGCCCGTGGCGGCGAAGCTCTCCACGGCCTTGCCGACCTCGTCGGGGGTCCCGACGGCGGTGACACCGGCGGCGATGGCGGCGTCGAGGGTGGCGGCATCCATGGCGGGGATGATCGCCGGCCACTCGGGGATGCCGGCGGGCCGGGGGAACGTGTCCAGGTAGCGGAAGACCAGGCTCAAGTGGTAGTTCGAGTCGGCCTCGAGGAAGGTCTTGCGGGCCTTGGCACCGTCCTCCATGCAGATCATCTGGGTCGTGATCATCACGTTGTTGTTCACGAAGCCGCCGACGGGATTCGTGCAGTCCTGGATCTTCTCCTTGTAGCGAGCGACCAGCGGGGTGAGCTGGTCCGGCGTCGAGAAGCCGAAGCACAGGACGCCCACACCCATCTCGGCGGCCAGATCGAAGGTGGACGGGCTGCCCGCCGCCATCCAGATGGCCGGGTGCGGCTTCGAATAGGGCTTGGGCAGGACGTTGCGGGACGGCATCGAGAAGAACTTGCCCTCGTAGCTGTAGTCCTCGTCCTTCCACATGCGCACGATCTGCGGGAGGGTCTCCGCCACCATCTCGCGGGTGAGGTCCGGGTCGTTAATGCCGAAGCCCTTCTGCTCGGTCGTCGACGAGCCCCGGCCGGTGCCGAACTCGAAGCGGCCTTCGGAGAGGTGGTCGAGCATGGCCACGCGCTCGGCAATGCGGGCCGGGTGGTTCACCGGCGGCGTGATGTTGAAGATGCCCGAGCCGATGTGGATGTTGCTCGTCTTGGCGGCCACGAAGGCGAGGAACGACTCGGAGGCCGACAGGTGCGAGTACTCGGTCAGGAAGTGGTGCTCCGACGCCCACGTGTACTTGAACCCCGCCTTGTCGGCCGCGACGATGAACGCGACCTCGTCCATGATGCGGTCGTGCTCGGCGGACTCACCGTGCTTTTCGACGTACTTGGGTAGCACGCACGCGGCGTTGAAGATGCCGAATTCCATGGGGATGCACGTCCTCGTCTACGGTGCCGCGGTCCGTTCCAGCGGCGGTCCTGCGACGCTAACACGGGAGGGACTAAAGTGCAACGTGTTCCAGTAATGGTCCTTCCACCGCAGGTCAGAGACGTTCGGAGATGTGATGAGCCCAGCTGAGCCGTTCGCGGTGGCGGCCCCGGAGACGATCGCGGGCGCCGTGCTGGCCCGGGCCGGTGACACGGAGCTCGGGCTGGTGGCCGGCGACCTCCGTCTGACGCACGCCGAGGTGGCCGACAGGGCCGCCGCACGGGCGGCCTGGTTGGGTGGGCGGCGGGCCGACGGGCCCTTCCACGTCGCTCTCATGCTCGACAACGGCCCGGAGTTCGTGTTCTGGCTCCAGGCGGCCGCGCTGGCCGGCGCGGTCGTGGTCGGGGCCAACCCGACGCACCGCGGCGACGAGCTGGTGCGCGACCTGACCCACACCGAATGCCAATTCCTCGTCACCGACTCGACCTACCTCCCCCTCCTCGAGGGGGCAGTCGTCGGGTCCTCCCTCGGAACCGTCTCGGCCGACAACGCGCGGGTCCTGGTGCTCGACTCTGCGGCGGCGCAGGCGGGCCTGGACGCCTACGCGGGTACGCGGCCGGAGGACGTCGCCGATCCGTCGGTGTCACCGGACACGTTGGGCTACCTGCTCTTCACGTCGGGCACCTCCGGCGCGCCCAAGGCGTGCCTGTGCAGCCAGGGCCGCCTGGCGCGCATCGGTGCCATCGTGGCCCAGATGTTCTCGCTCACACCCGAGGACGTGTGCTACCTGGCGATGCCGCTCTTCCACTCCAACGCGCTCATGGCCGGCTGGTGCCCGGCGCTCATGGGCGGGTCGGCCGTCGCACTCCCCTCTGGGGGGCGCTTCTCGGCTTCGGGCTTCCTCTCCGACGTCCGGGCGGCCGGTGCGACCTACTTCAACTACGTGGGCAAGCCGCTCTCCTACATCTTGGCCACGCCCGAGCAACCCGACGACGCCGACAACCCGCTGGTGCGCGCCTTCGGCAACGAGGGGTCCACCGACGACGTCGCCCGCTTCGCCGCCCGCTTCGGCGTCGCCGTCACCGACTCCTACGGGTCGACCGAGGGCGGCGCGACGGTGGCCCGGACCCCCGACACGCCGCCGGGCGCCCTGGGTCGCGCCCCGGAGGGAACCGTCGTGCTCGACGCGGCCACCGGGGAGGAGTGCCCGCCGGCGCGCTTCGACGACCGGGGCCGCCTGCTGAACGCCGAGGAGGCGATCGGCGAACTCGTGTCCAAGGCGGGTGGCGCCGGCTTCGAGGGCTACTGGCGCAACGACGACGCCGAGCGGGCCCGCCTGCGGGAGGGCTGGTACTGGACGGGTGACCTGGCCTACCGCGACGAGGCCGGCTTCTTCTACTTCGCCGGACGCGACCATGACTGGCTCCGCGTGGACGGGGAGAACTTCGCGTCCGCCCCGATAGAGCGCATCCTGCAGCGTCATCCCGACGTCGTGCTCGCCGCGGTCTACGCCGTGCCTGACCCCGTGGTGGGTGACCAGGTGATGGCGGCGGTGCAGCTCCGGCCCGGCAAGGACGTCCTGGACGGGACCGCGCTGGCCGAATTCCTGGCCGCCCAGGGGGACCTCGGCACGAAATGGGCGCCGCGCTTCGTCCGCATGAGCGCGTCCCTCCCCGCCACGGCCACCAACAAGGTGGTCAAGCGGGCGCTGCGGGCCGAGCGCTGGAACTGCACCGAGACCGTGCTGTGGCGGCGCCACAAGGGCGATCCCTACGAGGTCCTCAGCGCCGCCGACGCCGCCGCACTCGAAGCATCGGTGGGCGACCGGGCCATCTGAGCGGGGCACCAACCCGCTGGCCATACTGCGTTCGTGGTGATCAGCGACGAACTCCCTCCGCAGGTGATCGACGCGATCGGTGAGAGGACCAGACGCATCGCCGAGACCCTGCGTGGTCTCAGCGAGGACGAACTCCGGCAGCCCTCCGAGCTGCCCGGGTGGAGCCGTCTGACCATCGCCTGCCACCTTCGATACGGCGCGGACGCGCTCATTCGGATGACCAACGCCGCGTTGCAGGGTGAGCCCGTGGCCTACTACCCCGAGGGCCGGGAGGCGCAACGGCCCCGGACGCTCCTCCCCTTTCCCGCCGAGTCACCCGCCGCGGTCGTCGAGTCGTTGGCACGGCTCGGTCAGAACCTGCACGAGACCTGGTCGGCGCTCGACGACAGTGCGTGGAAGGTAGAGGTCATGGAGCCCCCTGAGAACCGCGACCTCGGCCCGCTCCCCCTCGGCCGCCTGCCCACGCTTCGGCTCACCGAGGTCGAGGTCCACGGCACCGACCTGGGGTTGGGCCTGCCCGACTGGAGCGGGCTCTTCGTCAACGCCGCACTCCCCCTGCGCCTCGACTGGCTCAACACCCGCCGGGCGAACCATCGCGTGTTCGACGCGGAGCTGGACGGTTCCTGGCTGCTGGTCGCCACGGACGGGCCCACCTACTTGGTGCGCGTGCACGGACCCGAGGTCGAGTCGCAACCGGCTCGTCCCGGCTCCCCTGCGACGGCCGTCATCGAAGCCAGCAGCCGGGACCTTCTGGCCCTCCTCCTTGGCCGTCCATCCCGCGTACCGCCGGTGCTCGCGGGTGATGTCGACTTCGCCCGGGCCTTCTCCCGGGCGTTCCCCGGTCCGTAGACGACGGCGCGGCAGAGCCACGCGCAGGTGACGACTGCATCGTCGCCTCCGCGGCGTGAGCAGTACCCTGTGCCCGACTCACCACGAAAGGGTCCTGTCCGATGTCGACGCTGAGTAACGAGGCCAAGCAGGAGCTGTTGGCGACCATTGAGTTCTTCGGTGGCTGCACGGAGGCAGAGCTCCGGGACGTTGCCCAACTCGCGGAGGAACGGCGGATCCCGGTCGGGAGGGACCTCTGTGTCCAGGGCGCCTTCGAGAACGACGTCTACCTCGTCGTCGACGGGCAGGCCGACGTCATCATCGACGGCAAGGCGGTTGGAGGGACGAAGATCGGGGAGATCGTCGGCGAGCTGGCCATGCTCGGAACGGGGCGACGCGCCGCGACCGTGCGCGCCCGCAGCGAGATGGTCGTGCTCGTGTTGGACCCGCGTGAGATCGATTCGGTCCTCGCCGCCGACCCGTCCTCGGCCCGAAAGCTCAGCCAGCACGGGAGCGGCGCCGGCGCCGATTCATAAGTGGGCTGGCCCTTCGCATCCTCGGGTTGTCCGGCGTAGCCTTCTCCCATGGCGACAATCGCAGAGCGGATTGATGCGGCACGGGTCAAGATCGATGGCGCCCGCGACGCCGTGCAGGCGGACTCAGGGGCGTCACCCGTCCTCGTTGCGGTCGTCAACGAGTTCGCCAAGAAGGCGGACAAGGCGTCACGGTCATCCGACAAGCGCCTGGCCGTGGTCGAGCTCGAACAGGCGGGCGACAGCGCCAAGGCGGCCGTGGAGGCCGACCCCGGCGTCTCACCGGCCGCACGGGACGCGGTCCTGGAGGCGCACCTGGTGATCTGCGTGGCGAAGGGCAAGCTCGACACCTGACGCTCCCGCGGTGCGCCGGGAGGACGGTCGGAGACCGGCACTGCGCTCGAGGGTCGAGAAATGGAGTCGTCCACTTGAGCTGGTCCGTACGATCTTCCGAAGCCCGAGATCGCGAATCGATCATCGCCGTCGTCGGGGATGCCTTCGCCAACGGCGGCCGCGACGGCAGTGAGGAGGTCGCCATCGTGCGTGCCGTGTGGGCGCTCGATGCCGGAGTCGAGGGCCTCGACCTGGTCGCGGAGGATGGTGGCCGGGTCGTCGGTCACGTGCTCGGCTCCGCGGGCCACCTCGGCGGCCATCGGGTCGTGGGCATCGCCCCGCTCGCCGTCGCCCCCACCCGCCAGGGCGAGGGAATCGGGACGGCACTCATGACCGAGCTGCTGGCTCGAGTCGAGAGGGCGAACGAACCTCTTGTCGTCCTTCTGGGGCTCCCGGCGTACTACTCGAGGTTCGGCTTCGAGCCCGCCGCCGCGCTGGGAATCTCGTATCCGCCCGCCGGTGCGGGGAATCCCCACTTCATGGTCCGCCGGTTCGAAAGCTACGACTCGACGTACACGCGGCACCTACCGCTATGCCTGGGAAGAAGGAAGGGCTGACGTGGTATCCCACGACTAGCGTGAACGACCGGTCGGACATCGGGGGAATGATGGCGCCACGGCACTACGTCATTCGGGGTGGCGTGGAGGGCCGCGACCGGTTGCGAGTCCTCGCCCGCGTGATGTGGCCGACGACGAGCCCGCTGCTCGCCGAGATCGGGTTGAGCCCTTCGGCTCGGTGCCTCGATGTCGGTTGTGGGGGCGGCGATGTGAGCCTGGAACTGGCTCGCCTCGTGCCCGACGGTCACGTCGTCGGCGTCGACCTCGACGAAGCCAAGCTCGCCATCGCCCGTGGCGAGGCCGCGGAGGCCGGCGTGGCGAACGTCGAGTTCCGGGTCGAGGACGTCATGGAGCCTCCTTCCCTCGACGACCGCTACGACGTGGCCTATGCCGCGCTTCGTGCTCACCCATCTCCCCGATCCGGTCCACGCGGTGCGCAACATCTGCAGCCGCCTGGCGCCGGGAGGCGTGGTGGTGGTCGAAGACATCGACTTCAGCGGGTCCTTCTGCCACCCGGATTCCGTCGCGTTCGGGCGCTACGTCGACTGGTACACCCGCGCCGTGCAGGGCCGTGGCGGCGATCCCAACATCGGGCCCCGCCTCCCGGCGATTCTCCACGAGGCCGGGCTCGAGCAGCGTGCGATGCACGTCGTCCAACCGGCGGGGTTCTCGGGTGAGGTGAAGCTGATGCCCGCCTTGACCCTCGAGGCCATCGCGGAGGCGGTCGTGAGCTCCGGCCTCGCCGAGCGAGGAGGAGGTCACGGACACGGTCGACGAGCTCTACGCCATCGCGGAGAAGAGAATTTGGTGCTGAGCGGTCCGCGTGTCGTCCAGGCCTGGGGACGCCGGCCGCGGGACTGAACCCGTACGACCTTCTCAGCCGAACTGGTCGACGTGCTGGACGCGCCCCTCGCTCCTGGTGAAGAGCACGTCGTTGTACCCCTGCCCGGGGCCGACCATCTCGAAGGTGAGTGGGGGTACGAAGGAGAGGTAGAGCGCCTGCCTGCCCTGGGCGCCCGGGTCGTTCGGGGGCGGCGCCGCGTGCAGGGTGTGGCCGAAGTGCACCGTGACGTCGCCCGGCTCGGTGCTGAGCGCCACGACGGGGAGACCCTCGGCCTCGCGTGCGCTGGGCAAGCGGGAGGTTCCCCGGTGCGACCCTGGGATCATCTGGAGCTGCCCAGCGTCCGCCGTGGCGGAATGGAGCTGGATCCCCACGTTGAGCATGGGGCACTTCACAGGGTGGCCGCCCATGCCGCAATCGCGGTGCCAGGGCAGGTCCGCCAATCCCCCGTGCGATCCGGGCACCTTGATGACGACGCTGTTCCCGTCGAGGCGATCCTGGGCATCCCGGAGATCGGCACCTCCCAGCGCGGCGATGCCGAGGAACCGGGGGTCGGCGCCCAGGGCGGCGATGCGAGGCGACCCGTGGTTGAGGTAGTTCACCCGGTTGCACACCTCGCGCCCGTCGACCGTGGTCCACCACGACTTGCGGTCATCGGGTCGGGCCCGGTCGAGAGCGTCGCTGACGTCGGACTTGAGTGCGTCGATCTCCGCGGCATCGAGCACCGACCGCAGATGCACGAAGCCGACCCGCTGCAGGAACTCTCTGGTCACCGTGGTCGGGTCCTCGAGCGTGAAGCTCTTGGTGAGGTCCATCACGCATCCGGCCTCGTCCTCAATGTTGGCCGGATGATCGATGTCGAACAGGACCTGGTTGCTGAAGGCGACCCGCAAGGGCGGCTCCCAGCGCGCCATGTGGCCGAAGCTGCCGTGAAGGACTCTCAGCTGATCCGCATAGAGCAGCGCGAAGCAGGTCTTGAGCTCCCACACGAAGGCGCTCCAGGCTTCGGCGGTGAGCTCCACGACGGTCTGCGCGGCGCCCGTCCCGGGCTCGACGGAAAAGGACGACCCGTCGGGCACATAGGTGTACGCCCTGCCGTCGGAGAGCTGAAACCCGAGTGGGCGGACCACCCGGGCATCGGTGTCGGAGAAGATTGCACCCCGCTGCTCCAGGAGCGTGGGCAACTCCTCCCGGTGGAACCAGTCGAAATCAATCGGGCCGAATGGATCCTTGTCCACGGGCGAAAGCTATCGAACTCAGCGATCGACGCCGAGCACCAGCCCGCTGGTCGGCACCCCGGTGCCGGCGGTCACCACGACGTGCTCCAGACCGTCGACCTGGTTCACCGACGTCCCGCGCACCAGCCGCGCCCCCTCGGCGATGCCGTTCATCCCGTGCAGGTAGGCCTCGCCGAGCTGCCCGCCGTGGGTGTTGATGGGCAGCGCGCCACCGATCTCAATGCGGCCGCCCTGGACGAAGTCCTTGGCCTCGCCCTTGGCGCAGAACCCGAGCTCCTCGAGTTGGTACAGGACGTAGGGGGTGAAGTGGTCGTAGAGGATGGCGGCCTGCATGTCGTCGGGCCCGAGCCCAGAGGTCTCCCACAGCTGGCGGGCCACCACGGCCATCTCGGGCAGCCCGAGCAGGTCGTCGCGGTAGTAGCTCGTCATCATGTCCTGGCCGGCGCCGGAGCCCTGCACCGCGGCCCGGATGACGACCGGCGACGTGCCCAGGTCGCGGGCGCGCTCGAGCGACGTGACGACGAGCGCCTGGCCGCCGTCGGTCTCCTGACAGCAGTCGAGCAGGTGCAGCGGCTCGACGATCCAACGGCTGGCCTGGTGCTCTTCGAGCGTGATGGGCTGTTCGTAGAACCACGCCTTGGGGTTCGTCGCCGCATGCTTGCGATCGGCCACCGCGACCCGACCCAGGTCCTCGCTGGTGGCGCCGGTCTCGTGCAGGTAGCGCTGCGCCGCCATGGCCACCCACGAGGCCGGGGTCAGCAGGCCGACCGGGAGGTAGGAGGCCATGTGCGCGTTCTCCGCCGTCGGGATGGGGACCCGGCCCTGGACGCCGGCTCCGAACCGGCTCCCTGAGCGCTCGTTGAAGGCGCGGTAACAGACGACCACGTCGGCGACGCCCGAGGACACGGCCAGTGCCGCCTGTTGCACGGTGCCGCACGCGGCGCCGCCCCCGTAGTGGATCCGGCTGAAGAAGGTCAACTCCCCGATGCCGAGGCTGCGGGCGATGTCGATGTCGGGATTGGTGTCGGTGCTGAAGGTCACCATTCCCTGCACCTCGGAGGGCGCGATCCCCGCGTCGCGCAGGGCGGCGTCCACCGCCTCGACGGCGAGGCGAAGCTCGGAACGGCCCGAGTTCTTGGAGAATTCCGTGGCGCCGATGCCCGCGATGGCGGTCCGCCCCGAGAAGGCGTGGGGCATCAGCCGTCGCCGCCCGTGGCACCCGCACCGTCGGAGGCCTCCTCCAACGGCAGGATGACGCTGACGGTGCCGCTCACGTGGTCACCGAGCTCGATTGGCGCCTCGTGATCGAGCACCGTCACCACGCCGCTCTGCCCGTCGCTGCCCAGAGGTCCCTTCGCCGTGACCGATCCGGTGAGCGTCATGGTGCAGTCGGGGTAGTTGGGTGCGCCGAGCCGGATGTCGACCTCCGACAGGCGACCGCGCGGACCCGACCAGTCGGTCACGTAGCGGCCCACCAGCCCGTTGGTGGTGAGGATGTTCATGAAGATGTCCTTGGACCCCCGCTCCTTGGCCAGCACGGAGTCGTGGTGCACGTCCTGGTAGTCGCGGCTCGCCAGGGCGCCCGACACGATGAGCGTGCGGGTGATCGGCAGCACGAGCGTGGGCAGCTCGTCACCCACCGACACCTCGAAGAAGGTGGGCCCGCTGGTCGTTGACGGTGTCACTGCCCGGCCTCCGCCTCCGCCAAGGCCCGCTCGGCAATGGCCGCGCCGAGCCGCGGCCAGCTGCGCGCTGGGCCCGCCCAGCATCAGCTCGATCTGCTTGCCCCACAGGAAGTAGCGGTGGATCGGGTACGTGATGTCAGCGCCCATGCCGCCGTGCAGGTGCTGGGTCGCGTGCACCGTCCGCTGGCCGCGCTCGGCGGCCTGCCACTTGGCCACCCGGGCCGCCTCGGCGGCGTCCCGGCCCGTGTCGAAGCGCCAGGCCGCGTTGTGCCAGGTGACCCGCATCGCCTCGATGTCGATGGCGGCGTCCGCCGCCCGCAGCATGGTGCCCTGGAAGGTGCTGAGTGGCCGCCCGAACTGGTGCCGGCCGTTCAGGTACGCCGCCGTCTGGGTGAGCGCCGCCTCGCAGACGCCGACCTGGAGCGCGCACAGGCCGATCGTGGCGGCGACGAGCAGGAAGTCGAGCGTCGGGCGGCCCATGTCGGGCCCCACGAGGACGTCCTCCGCCCCGACGGCCACGTCGGCCAGGTGCAGGTGGGGATGGACCTCGCGGTTGGTGGTCAGCGCGCGCTCCATCGAGGCACCGTCGGCCCGGGGGTCGACGAGAGCGAGGAGCACCCCGCCGTCAACGGTCTGCGCCGGCACCACGATCCGCTCGGCCAGGTGCGCGTGCGGCACCGCGAGCTCGGCGCCCTCGAGCAGCCATCCGCCGCCGCTCGGCGTCGCGTGCACGGCCGGTGTCGAGGTCGGGCTGGCGGCGGTGCCGTTGAGCGCGGCGGTGAGGATCACGTCGCCCGCGACGACACCGGGCAGCCAGCGCGCCCGCTGCGCCTCCGAGCCGAAGTGCGCGATGGGCAGTGCGCCGAGGACCAGCGTGGACCACAGCGGAACCGGCGCCACGACGTTGGCCTGCGCCTCCAGGAGCAGGCAGAGCTCCATCAGCCCGTAGCCGGCACCACCGTCCGCCTCGGGCACGGCGAGGCCGAGCAGATCGGCGCCTGCCAGGGCCCGCCACAGGTCGCGGTCGATGCGGTCGTCGCTCTGTTCGACCGCCGTGATGCGCTCGGGGTCCACCAGTCCCGAGAACAGCCCGGTCGCCGCCTCGGAGACGGCGAGCTGCTCGTCGTTGAAGGCTGAAGTCCATCAGGCCACCTTCCCCGAATCGGATCCCGCCGCAACGAAGAGGGGCAGCGACAGCTCGTCGTCGTGGTCGACGAATTCGGCCCGCAGCGCCATCCCGATCGCGATGTCGTCATGCTCGACGCCGAGGTTCGCCACCACGCGTGTCCCCTCCTCCAGCTCGACCAGACCGATGGGCAGCGGGTACTCGAAGGCAGCCACCTGCGGGTAGTGCACCACGACGAAGGAGTAGAGCGTGCCCCGGCCGCTCGATCGACGGTGTCCCAATCGAGCGAGCCGCAGTTGGCGCAGGCCGGCAGCGGTGGGTGGCGCAGGGTGCCGCACGAGGTGCAGTGCTGAATCAGCAACTGGTGGGCGCGGGCACCCTCGAACCAGAACGCGTTGTCCTGGGTCATGGCGGGCCTCGGCGCGCGGCGGCCGCGTCGGCGTGCGCGTGGCCGGCAGGTACTTGAGGATGCGGAAGCGCATGGTGGCCACCGGCTCGCCGGCGTTCGAAGAGCGCCTGGAGCTGCTCGGGGCTCAGCGGATCGCCCGCCGGGACCTCGGCGTCGGGGACGGCGACGTAGTCCATCCGGGTGGTGACGAAGCGGCCGGTGCCCAGCCCGGTCCGCTTCGGATCCGAGATCGACTCGATCACCGAGCGCGCCAGCACGCCGGTCGCCGACGACCAGGGGGCGCCCGTAGTGCTGCTCGCAGTTGGTCGCCACCACCGAGGTCAGCCCTTCCTCGTCGAGCAGGCCCATCATGACCTCGTTGGGCCCGCTCCCCGGCGCGGTCCCGCCCGCCCGCGCCTCCTCGATCGCCGTCGACGGCGCGCAGGCCCCGCATGATCCAGGCCTGCAGCATGGTGGGCGGTGCGAAGAGGCGGTCGAAACCGGCGTCGCGGGCGGCGTCGTCGGAGACGTAGACCGGGTTCTCGTCGCCCATCGCCTCGACCCAGTGTCGGATCATGGGCAGGTTGACGGCGTCGGGCGACAGGTCGGCGGGCCCGACGGACGGCCGACCAGTCCTTCGAGCTCGATCGCCGTGGTCGGGGAAGGCAGCCAGCTCCTCGAAGCGCTCGGTCTCCGCCACCGCGCTCACCGAGCCACCGCGCTGGACGCTCTCGTCTTTCTCACCGCGCGCCCCGGGTCATGCCCAGCCCGGCCGTGGCCACGATCTCGCGCTGGACCTCGTTGACGCCGCCGCCGAACGTGTTGATTTGCGCCTGGCGACCCGTCGCCTCGAGCCGGCCCCGGAGCAAGGCACCCGGCGACCCCGGAGTGAGGTAACCCAGCGCCCCCACCACGCCGGTCAGGAGGCGCACGACCTCGATGATCCGCTCGGTCCCGAAGACCTTGATCGACGACGACTCCGCCCCGGTGAGCTCCCCGTCGGCGACGTGGACGGCCATGCGCCAATTGAGCAGCCACATCGCCTGCAGCTCGGAGTCGCACTTGGCGAGATCCATCTGCACCCAGGGCTGGTCGATCAGCGTCCTCCCGTCGTCGGTCGGTTGCTCGGCCGCCCAGGCGACGATGCCCTCGTAGAGGGAGATGGCGAGCCCGCTCCAGGCGGCGAGCCCGACGCGCTCGTGGTTGAGCTGGGTCGTGATCATGCGCCAGCCCTCGTTCTCCTCACCGACACGGTTCGCACAAGGGACCCGCACGTTGTCGTAGAACGTCTGCGTCGTCGTGAGGCCGCCGACGGTATTGATGATCGACCACTCGAAGCCCGGCGACGTCGTGGGCACGCACAGGATCGAAATGCCCTTGTGCTTGGGGACATCGGGGTCCGTCCGCACGGCGAGCCAGACGTAGTCGGCCTGGTCGGCGCCGCTGGTGAAGATCTTTGCCCCGTTGACCACGTACTCGTCGCCGTCGCGCTCGGCGCGGGTGCGCAGCGAGGCCAGGTCGGTCCCGGCCTCGGGCTCGGTGTAGCCGATGGCGAAGTTGAGCTCGCCCGCCAGGATCCTGGGCAGGAAGAAGGACTTCTGCTCGTCGGTGCCGAAGCGCATGATGGTGGGGCCGACCGTGTTGATGGTGACGAAGGGGAAGGGAGCGCCGGCTCGCCGCGTCTCGTCGAAGAAGATGAATTGGTCGGTCGCCGGACGGCCCTGGCCACCGAATTCGGTCGGCCACCCGATGCCCAGCCAGCCGTCCTTGCCGATCTGGCGCACGACCTGGCCCCAGGCCTCGCCCCCCTCGCCACCCTCGACCAGGCCGGCCCGCACCTCGTCGGTCAGCAGGTCGGCGTAGTAGCGGCGCAATTCGGCACGCAGCTGCTGCTGTTCGGGGCTCTCTTCGAGGAACATCGTGGGGCAGCCTCGGCGGTGCACTCGGCGGTCCCTGCCAGGTCAAGGCCGCGCTGGAGCAAAACTGTAACACGTTCTCGTTTCGGTGCTCCCGTCCGCCGGGCCGTCCCGACCTCTGCTCCGCCCCGGGCGGCTCTGAAAACTCTAAACATGAATGTGTCGGTTCGGCGCGCACCCGCCGGCGGCCGTCGCCCCCAGCGACAGGTCCGGTGTGGCCGGTGAGCCGACGCAGCGGGCGGGATCGGTGGCTCGTCCCCGCCGAGCAAGCCCGTGCGTATGATCAACTGACACACGTTCTAAAAATGGCCCCGAACGGGCTGGCGAGCGCCATTGTCCGGCGGGTGAAAGGGGGGCCCATGGGTCTCGACGAGATCGATCTCATTGACGGGCGCAACTTCGTGGCCGGGGTGCCCCACCACTGGTTCGCGCGAGCTCCGCCGGGAGGCGCCGGTCTACTGGCACCCCGAGGCGGTGGCCCCCCGGGGCGGCTTCTGGGCCATCACCCGCTACGACGACTGCGTGCACGTCAACCGGGACTGGGAGCAGTTCTCCTCGGCACGCCGGGGCTCGCTCTTCCACGAGATGGACGACGACCAGCTGGCCCAGCAGCAGCTGATGATGGTCAACATGGACCCGACCATGCACACGCGCTACCGCCGGCTGGTCAACAAGGGCTTCACCCCCAAGATGGTGCGCGACCTGGAGCAGCAGATCGTCGGCTACGCCGACGGCATCATCGACGCCGTCTGCGAGCGCGGCACCGCCGACTTCGTCGAGGAGATCGCCGCCGAGCTCCCCCTGCTCGTCATCGCCGAGCTCCTGGGCGTGCCCCAGGAGGACCGCCGCATGGTCTTCGACTGGTCCAACCGCATGATCGGCTCCGAGGACCCCGAGTACCAGCTCCCCGACACCGACCCCGGCGAGGCGGCCATGCAGGTGTACAGCTACGCGGAGGAGCTGGCGTCCAACCGCCGGCTCCGGCCCAAGCAGGATCTGATCTCGGTCCTCATCGACGCCGAGGTGGAGGGCGAGAAGCTGGACCAGCTGGAACTGGACCTCTTCTTCCTGTTGCTCATCGTGGCGGGCAACGAGACGACGCGGAACCTGATGTCCGGGGCCATGACCGCGTTCTTCGAGCATCCCGACCAGTGGGAGCTCCTGCGCAAGGACCGCTCGCTCCTGCCCGGCGCCGTCGAGGAGATGCTGCGCTACGTCACGCCGGTCATGCACTTCCGCCGCACGGCGACGACCGAGCTGGAGCTGCGCGGCCAGAAGATCCAGGAGGGCGACAAGATCGTGTTCTGGCACACCTCGGCCAACCGTGACGAGTCCGCCTTCGACAATCCCGACACCTTCGACGTCACCCGCTCGCCCAACAACCACATCGCCTTCGGCGGAGGCGGGCCCCACTTCTGCCTCGGGGCGAACCTGGCCCGCATGGAGATCATGGTGATGTTCGACCGCCTGTTGGATCGCATCCCCGACATCCGCCTCGACGGTGAGGTGCAGCGCCTGCAGTCCAACTTCATCAACGGCACCAAGCACATCCCGGTCGCCTTCGCGCCGACCGCCCCCATCGGGGGCACGCCGCTCCCCGCCCGGGCTCGCTGAGGCCGTCCCAGTGAGCGACCACGCGGTGCGCTTCCACCAGGCCATCTCCTTCCTCCCGACGCGGCAGGCCATCCCGCTGGCCCGGGCCTCCGACGAGCTGGGCTACGGCGGCATGTACGTCTCGGACCATCTCTTCAACCCCCGCCAGCTCGAGTCGCGCTACACCTACTCGACCCGCGAGGACGGCGCGCCCAGCTGGGGCATCGAGACGCCGTGGCCCGATCCCATGACCGTGATTGCCGCGATGGCCGGTGCCACGGAGAACCTGCTCTTCACCACGGGCGTCTACATCGCACCGCTGCGCGACCTCATGACCGTGGCGAAAACGGTCGGGACGACCGCGGTCTTGGCGGACAACCGTCTGCGCCTCGGCGTCGGGGTCGGCTGGTGCAAGGAGGAGTTCGAGCAGACGGGGCAGGACTTCGCCACCCGGGGCAAGCGCCTGGACGAAATGATCGTCGCCCTGCGCGCGCTGTGGGCCGGCGGTTGGGTCGAGCACCACGGCGAGTACTACGACGTGCCGGCGTGCCAGATTGAGCCCGCCCCGACCGAGCCGATCCCGATCATCGGCGGCGGCCACTCCCCCGTGGCGCTCCGGCGCACGGCGGCCCTGTGCGACGGCTGGATCGCCGCCGGCGCCTACAGCGAGGAGGAGGCGTGGATGCACCTGGCCGAGCTGCACGACGCTCTCGCGAAGGCCGGGCGCGACAAGGAGGGCTTCACCACCTACCTTTCGCTCAACGAGCGGCCCGACGTCGACCTCTACCGGCGCTTCGCCGACGCGGGCGTGACGGACTTCGTCTGCGCGCCGTGGATGTTCGCCGACATCGCGCCGGGGACACCCGATGGCGAGGCCCTGGAGACCCGCCTCGGCCTGGTGCGGTGGTTCGCCGACGAGATCGTCGCCAAGGTCTGAACACCGAGCACGCGAGAGGAGCCGAACCGTGAAGACGATGAAGATCGGCCTGCAGCTGGGCTACTGGGGGTCGGGACCGCCGGCCAACGCGCTGGAGCTGGTCATGGAGGCCGACCGCCTCGGCTACGACTCCGTCTGGACGGCGGAGTCCTACGGTTCCGACGCCCTCACCCCCTTGGCCTGGTGGGGCTCCCGCACGGAGCGGGTCCGCCTCGGCACCTCGCTGTGCCAGCTGTCCGCCCGCACGCCGACGGCCATGGCGATGGCGGCGCTCACCATCGACCACCTCTCCGGCGGGCGGTTCGTGCTCGGGCTCGGCGTGTCAGGACCCCAGGTGGTCGAGGGCTGGTACGGCCAGCCCTTCCCGGCCCCGCTCGCCCGGACCCGCGAGTACGTCGACATCGTGCGCCAGGTCCTCGCCCGCGAGAAGCCCGTGACCAACGACGGCCCGCACTACCCGCTCCCGTACCCGGGCGGCACCGGGCTGGGCAAGCCGCTCAAGCCGATCGTGCACCCGCTGCGGGCCGACATCCCGATCATCCTGGGCGCCGAGGGCCCCAAGAACGTCGCCCTCGCCGCCGAAATCGCCGACGGCTGGTTCCCCATCTTCTTCTCCCCCAAGGCGATGTCCTCCTTCGAGGCGTCGCTCGACGAGGGCTTCGCCCGGCCCGGGGCGCGCCGGTCTGCCGAGGACTTCGAGGTGCTGGCCTTCGCCCCGACCGTGATCAACGACGACACCGAGGCGGCGGCGGACGGGTTCCGGCCCTACCTCGCCCTCTACATCGGCGGCATGGGGGCCAAGGAGATGAACTTCCACTTCGACGTCTTCGCCCGCATGGGCTACGAGGAGGCGGCTCACAAGATCCAGGACGCCTACCTCGACGGCCGCAAGGACGACGCCGCCGCCGCGGTGCCCACGTCAATGGTGGAGGACATCGCGCTGGTCGGCCCGCCGGCCAAGATCCGCGACGACCTCGAGGCCTGGCGCGAGTCCCGCGCCACCACGATGCTGATCAACGGTGACGTCGAGACACTGCGCACCATGGCCGACTTCGTCCTCGGCTAGGCACGCGGCCGCTCGTTGCCAACGCGATCGCGACTTCACCGACGCGCCCGCGCCGCGGCCGAAGAATCAGACCGCGATCGACGCCCGCGGGCCGCCGGCGGCCGGTCCGACATAGCTCGCCTGACCGAAGCCGAGGATCGGGACGAAGATGAAGGGCAAGAAGATCACGCCGACGGCGAAGCCACTCGACTTGCCGTAGGACTTCGCCAGGTCGATGGCCACGATGATCCAGACGATGATGTTGACGAACGGGATGAAGTAGAGGATCAGCCACCATCCCGGTCGTCCGACGATCTTGAGGACCACGTAGTAGTTGTAGATGGGGATGATGGCCGCCCAACCGGGCCGACCCGCCTTCACAAACGTCTGCCAGAAGCCGGCGATCACCAAGACGATGACCGCGATGTAGATGATCACGAGGAAGGCGGTACCGGACGAAGCAAGCAGCAACGCTGACACGTCGGTTCTCCAGTTCTGCCCACGACGCCAGCGCGGGCATTCGCGATCGTAGGCCGGTGCATTCCCCGCTGCAGGGATGCTGACCAGGCATTCACGGAACGGTCACACGGATCGGCCACAATGCGGTCCATGACCCTCTTCGACGTCGCCGACCTCGACTCGGAATCGGCTCCAGGGGAGCGACCCGCGATGGCGCTGCTCGCCGAGCCGTCGCCGCCCGCGCCCACGTGGCCGCGCCCGAACACGGGGGCCGTCGACGCGGCGCCCGAGGCCGAGCCGGTTCCCGAGGTCGAGGTCCGCATCAGCACGCGTCGCAAGAAGACGTCGGAGGCCAAGTGGGTGGGGGGCCGCATCGTCGTCTCGCTGCCCGCCCACCTCGATGTCGAGTCCCGCCAGAAGACGACGGACTGGTTGGTCAACCGGCTCCTCACCCGGCACGGCCCGCAGTCCGCCCTCGCCGACGACGACCTCCTGGCGCGAGCGATCGTGCTCAGCGAGCGCTACCTCGTCGGCGCGCGACCGGCGTCCGTGCGCTGGGTGACCAACCAGAGTGCCCGCTGGGGCTCGTGCTCCTACTACTCGGGCCACATCCGGATCTCGCACCGGCTGCGCGTCGTGCCCGACTGGGTGCTCGATTCGGTGCTGGTCCACGAAGTGGCCCATCTGACCCACGCCGACCACTCCCCCGCCTTCCACCGGCTGGCCGGTGCCTTCCCGCGCCACGAGGAGGCCGGCGTGTTCCTGGCCGGCTACGGCCTCGGCCTCTCGAATCCCGCTCCCTAGTCGGCCGATCTCCCTCGGCTGCGCCCCGCGTGTCCACGCGGGCGCGAACGGATCAGACGGGCTCGTCGGCGAGTATCCGCCCCAGGCGGCGAAGGCTCTCGTTGGCCCCGCCCAGGGTGAGCTCGATCTGTCGTGTCAGCAGGAAGTAACGGTGCAACGGGTAGTCGCGGTCCACGCCCACGCCGCCGTGAAGGTGGGATGCGGCGTGCACGACACGCTGCCCGCCCTCGGCGGCCCAGTACTTGGCGATCGCCACCTCGGAGGCTGCCGGCAGACCCGACGAGAGCCGGGAGGCCGCCTGCCAGGCCGTGAGCCTGATCGCCTCGGTGTCGACGTAGGCGTCCGCCGCGCGCTGCCCGACGGCCTGGAAGGTCGCGATGGGCTTGTCGAACTGCACCCTCGTCTTGGTGTACTCGGCGGTGAGGTCGAGAGCGGTGGCGCATGCGCCGGCCTCCATCACGCAGAGCGCAGTGGTGGCGTGCTCGGTGATGACGTCGATCACCGCCGCGCCGTCGGCGCCCTCGCCCAGGAGACGCTCGCCGCCGACGCGCACGCCCGCCATCTCGACGATCGCCTCGGGGCGGCCCGTCGTCGTGGTCTGCCTCGTCAAGGTGAGCCCCTCGGCCGCGGTGTCGACGATGAAGACCCCGACGCCCGTGACCGCCCCGTCGGAGGCCAGGCAGGTCGCCGGCACGAGCATGGCGTCGGCCACGAAGGCCGCCGGGACGCAGGCCTTCGTGCCGGAGAGGAGCCACGAGCCGTCCTGCTGCGCGGTCGCCGTGGTGGCCGGCGCGGCGCCGCCGGGCAGGATCATTTCGCCCGCCAGCTCCGCCATGGCGGCGGTGAGGATGGTCTCGCCGCTGGCGACACCGCTCAGCCACGTCTTGCGCTGCGCGTCCGTGCCGAACTGTGCGACGGCCACGGCCGCATACGCCATGGTCTCGACCACCGGCACGTAGGCGGCGGTGCGGCCGACGGCCTCAATGACCAGGCAGGCCGCCACGAAGTCGAGCCCCGCGCCTCCGTACTCCTCGCCCAGGTGGATGCCGATCAGGCCCGCGCCCGCCAGCTCGCGCCACAGGTCGCGGTCGAAGGGCCCCTCGTCGCCGGCCTCCGCCTCCACCTGCTTCAGCCGCTCGTGCGTCGACCGCTCACCGCAGATCTGCGTCGCCAGCTGGCGGACCGCCTCTTGCTCTTCGCTGTAGTTGAAGTCCATTGCGTCCTCCTCGGGTTGCCCGGGCTCAGCGCAACGACCGCGGCATGCCGAGGCCGAAGATCGCGATGAGGTCCCGCTGAATCTCGTTGGTGCCGCCGCCGAAGGTGAGGATGATCATGGAGCGGGCGTACATCTCGAGCCTGCCGGCGGCCACCGCCGCCGGGGACCCGCGTGTGAGGTAGCCGGCCTGGCCGAGGATCTCGAGGAGCGAGCGGAACGCACGCAGGTAGAACTCCGTGCCGAAGACCTTGATGCTCGATGCGTCGGCCACGTCGAGATGGCCCTGCGTGCCCTGCCAGGCCACCTTCCAGTTGATGAGGCGGAGGAACTCGAGCTCGGCGTGCACGCGCGCCAGGTGCTCCTGCACCCACTCCTGGTCGATGACGCGCCGGCCGTCGGGGAGCTTGGTCTCCTGGGCCCACCGCCGCACGTCGGTGAGCACGCGCTCAATGATCCCGGGCGAGCACAAGGTGACCCGTTCGTGGTTCAACTGGTTCGTGATCAGGTTCCAGCCCTGGTTCTCCCCGCCGACGAGGCTCGAAGCCGGGACCCGCACGTCCTCGTAGAAGGTGTAGTTGATGTTGTGGTCACCGAGGAGCTTCATCGGCACCACACGGATGCCCGGGGTGTCCATCGGGATCACGAACATGGAGATCCCCTTGTGCTTGGCCACGTTGGGATCGGTGCGGGTGGCCAACCAGACGTAGTCGGCGTCACCGGCCAGGCTGGTGAAGATCTTCGAGCCGTTGATCACGTACTCGTCGCCGTCGCGCACCGCCCGCGTCGTCAGCGACGCGAGGTCGGTGCCCGAGTTGGGCTCGGTGTACCCGATGCAGAAGGCGATCTCGCCGGCCAGGATCGGGGGAGGAAGAACTCCTTCTGCTCCTGCGTGCCGAAGTTCATGATGGTGGGGCCGACCGTGTTGATGGTGAGCATCGGAACGGGCGCTCCGCTGCGCATCGACTCGTCGAAGAAGATGAACTGCTCAATGGCCGAGCGGCCCTGCCCGCCCCACTCCTTCGGCCAGCCGATGCCGAGCCAGCCGTCGCTGCCCATCTGCTTGACGACCTTGCGCACCACGGGGCCGACACCGCCCGCGTTGGCGAGCTGCTGCTCGATCTCGGGGGTCAGCAGGTTCTCGTAGTAGGCGCGCAGCTCGCTCTTCAGCGCCTGCTGCTCCTCGGTGTAGGCAATCTCCATCGGTGTCCCTCCCGGGTGGCGTGGCCACATCGGCCCACGTCAACGCCACGTCGTCACCGTCCCGTCCCGTCAGGCTCGGCGCGCTAGAACACGTTACAGTCCGGCCCGCCATGGCGGCCAATGGCCGCCCCGGAGGTGCCCCCGATACCGCCAAGTAACCTGCAGTCCGCCGCGGGGTCGGGACCCCACGGGCACGACAGAACCGAGGAGCAGCCACCATGCCTGAAGCAGTCATCGTCGCCACCGGTCGCACCCCGATCGGTCGGGCCAACAAGGGCTCGCTCGTCGAGTGCCGACCCGACGACTTGAGCGCCCTCGTCCTGCGCGCGGTGCTGGACAAGGTGCCCCAGCTCGACCCGGCCGAGGTGGAAGACGTGATCCTCGGGTGCGGCCAGCCGGCCGGCGAGGCGGGCTACAACGTGGCGCGCGTCGCCGCCATCCTCGCCGGGATGGAGAACGTTCCCGGCGTGACCGTCAACCGCTACTGCTCGTCCTCCCTCCAGACGATCCGGATGGCCGCGCACGCCATCCGGGCCGGAGAGGGCGACGTCTTCATTGCGGCCGGAGTGGAGACGGTGAGCCGCTACATGCACGGCGCATCGGACACCGGTCCCCACAACTCCGAGTTCGCCGAGGCCGAGGAGCGCACCAAGGTTCGCGCACCGGCGGTGACGGAGCCCTGGGCGCCTCCCGCGGGGCTGCCCGACGTCTACATCGCGATGGGCCAGACGGCCGAGAACGTGGCCGAGTACGAAAAGGTCGGACGGGCGGAAATGGACGAGTTCGCCCTCCTGTCGCAGACGCGTGCCGTCGCGTCGCAGGAGAACGGCTTCTTCGAGCGCGAGATCATCCCGGTCACCCTCTCCGACGGCACGACCGTGACCAAGGACGACGGTCCGAGGCCGAACACGACCCTCGAAGGGCTCGCCGGCCTGCAGCCGGTCTTCCGCGAGGGCGGGACGGTGACCGCGGGCAACGCCTGCCCGCTCAACGACGGCGCCGCCGCGGTGATCGTGATGAGCGACACCAAGGCCAAGGCGCTCGGCCTGACCCCGCTGGCGCGCATCGTGGCGAGCGGGGTGTCGGGGCTCAACCCCGAGATCATGGGCCTCGGTCCCGTGGACGCCTGCCGTCAGGTGCTGGCGCGGGCGAACATGACGATCGACGACATCGATCTCGTCGAGATCAACGAGGCCTTCGCGGCGCAGGTCATTCCCTCGGCCAAACACCTCGGTATCAGCTGGGACAAGCTCAACGTCAACGGCGGGGCCATCGCGCTCGGCCACCCGTTCGGGCAGACGGGCGCCCGCATCATGACCACGCTGCTCAACGGCCTGGAGGACCGCGACAAGACCTTCGGCCTGGAGTCGATGTGCGTCGGCGGCGGCCAGGGCATGGCCATGATCGTGGAACGGCTCAGCTAAGGCTCGGCGAAGGCCTCCGCTAGGGCGTGCGCTCCGAGTCCGGGCGGACGTCGTCGACAGCGGGCGCCGGGCCCGGGTCGACACCCTCGCGGCCGGCCAGGTGCAAGGAGACGAGCGCACCCAGGAGGGCCAGGTCGAAGAAGCGGGCCAGGTCGTCCTCCCCAACGGCGCGCACGTCGAAGATGCGCGCCATGACCTCATCGGTCGCGGCGCGCACCGCCTCGAACAGCCCGGCCGTGCGCGCATCCTCGACGCCGTGCCGCAACAGCACGAGCGACATGGTCTGGCGGGTCACGTCACCGCCCTGGCCCCAACCGGCCAGCTCGTCGTGGGCGAGCCCCGGCAGCGCCGCCGCGAACGCGGGCGCCTTGGCGTTGAGGTTGACCTGGGACTTCCACCAGCGGGCCGCCACGGCGGCCACGCCGTCCGCGCCGTAGATCAAGGGGATGGTCCGCCCGATGCGGCGGGCCAGCACTTCGGGCGGGCCGCCGGCGACGAGGTACGCATCGCGCTCGGCGAGCCAATGATTGCGCCGCCGCCTGCCACCGCCGGCGCGGCGTCGGGCATCAAGCCCGTCGCGGCGAGGGCGACCAGCAGCGGGACGGTTGCCGCGCCCAGTGCGGCGCGCGCGCGGCGGGCGCGCCCGGGCTGAGCGCGCAGAAGGGAAGGCCGGCTTCGGAGGCCAGGGCGGCCAGCGCGCCGTCGCTCCCGACGGCCACGACGCGGGCGCCGCGCGCCACCGCCCCGTGGGCGGCGGCCGTCGCTTCCCCGCCCTCTGCGCACGAGACCGCGAAGACCAACGTGTGCCGGTCGACGAACGCGGGGACGGCGGGACCGTGGCCGACCCACAACGGCACCGGCAGGTGTGGCGCCGCGAGCGCGGCCGCCGCCTGGCAGGCGATCCCCCCGGTGCCCTCTCCGAACGCAGCCACCGCCCGCACCGAGTCCCGGGACGGGAGGGCGGAACCGCTGAACGCTGTCGCGGCCTCCTGCAGCGCCCCGACCAGCTGCTCGGGCAGGCTCGCGGTCGCCTCCCACATCCCGAGCGTGTCGAGGTACTGCCCCGCGGTCACCCTTCGGCTGGACCCGTGGCCCGCACCTTGTCCTTGTCGGCCTTGGCCGTGAGCCGCTCGTGCTCGGCGTCGCCGACGTCGACCGCCTCGTCCACCAGCAGCACCGGCACGCCGTCGACGACCGCGTAGCTCTTCTTGAGGCGCGGGTTGTAGAGGACCTCCTCGTCCTCGAACCACAGCAGCGGGCCCTTGTCGACGGGGCAGGCGAGGACGTCGAGCAGGAGTGGGTCAAGGCTCATGGCGAGCTCCTCAGTTCGGGTCGGGACTGGTTCACGTCAGGTCGGTTCACATCGGGTTGGCTCATGGCGGATCGGCTCAGGTCAGGTCGCGGTGCGGGCGGCGTTGGCGGCAATGAGCTTCTTCACCTCGGCCACGTGGGCGGCGCACAGCGCGGGCGTCTTCGCCTCCACGTTGAGGCGCAGGAGCGGTTCGGTGTTGGACGGCCGCACGTTGTACCACCAGTCGCCGTGCTCCACTGTCAGCCCGTCCAGCCGGTCGACCGATGCGCCGGCCTTGCGCTCGGTGTCCGCGATGGCGGCGACGGTGGCCGCGGGGTTCGTCACCTCGGTGTTGATCTCGCCCGAGTCGGCGTAACGCTGGTACGGCTGGAGCATGGCCGAGAGCGGTTCGGCGCTCTGGCTGAGCAGCTCCAGGACGAGGAGCGCCGTGATGATGCCCGAGTCGGCCCGGAAGTTGTCGCGGTAGTAGTAGTGGCCCGAGTGCTCGCCGCCGAAGACGGCGCCCGTCTCGGCCATCACCTTCTTGATGATGGAGTGGCCCACCTGGGTCCGGATCGGTGTGCCGCCCATCTCGGTGACGACCTCGGGCACGACGTGCGAGCAGATGAGGTTGTAGAGGATGGTCTCGCCCGGGTGCTTGGTGAGCATGGAGGCGGCCACGAGGGCCGTGGTCAGCGAACCCGACACGGGCTCGGCCTTCTCGTCCACGAGGAAGACCCGGTCGGCGTCCCCGTCGAAGGCGAGGCCCACGTCGGCGCCGTGCTCGAGGACGGCCGCCTTCAAGGAGACCAGGTTCTCGGGCTGGATGGGGTCGGCGGGATGGTTCGGGAAGGTGCCGTCGAGCTCGGGGAACAGGATCTCGACCGAGAAGGGGAGTCGCTCGAAGACGATCGGCACGACGAGCCCGCCCATGCCGTTGGCCGTGTCGGCGACCACCTTGAGCGGACGCAGCGAGCCCACGTCGACGAAGGAGACCACGTGGTCGGCCCACTCCCCGAGCAGGTTGAGCTCGCGCCAGGCGCCCGTCGGCGGCGGGGAGGGCTCGTCCAGCAGCTTCTCGGCCTCGACCTCGATCTCCGCCAGGCCGGTGTCGCGTCCGATCGGTCGCGCCCCCGAGAGGCACAGTTTCAAGCCGTTGTAGCGCGCCGGGTTGTGCGACGCCGTGAACATGGCACCCGGCGCGTCGAGATGCCCCGACGCGAAGTAGAGGAAGTCGGTGGAGGCGAGGCCCAGGTCGGTCACGTCGACCCCCTCGGCCCGCACCCCGTCGGAGAAGGCGGCGGCCAGCTCCACACCGGAGTCGCGCATGTCCCGGGCCACCAGGATCTCGGGCGCGCCGGCGAAGCGGGCGACGGCGCGGCCGATGGCCCGGCACATGTCCGCGTCGAGCTGGTCGGGCACCGTCCCGCGCACGTCGTAGGCCTTGAAGACCTGGTCCATCCTGCTCACGGGCCCCAACCATAGGGGGCGCCCGCACGGGGCTCCGAACCGTCCGGAGCGGGCACGCGCGGCCCGGCACACGAGGCTCGTGCGGTGGAGGGAGGCGCCTGCAGCCGAGGCGCGCTCAGTGGAGGATCGTGCTGCCACCGAACGCGATGGCCAGGATCGCCACCAGGTTGAAGGTGGCATGGGCGACGATGTTCATGCCGAGACGCCCGGTGCGATAGGAGACGGCGGCCAGGATCACGCCGAAGGTGGCCAGCCCGGCGAGCTGGACCCACTCGCCGTGGGCCAGGCCGAAGAGCAGCCCGTCGAGGATCACCGCCAGGACGACTCCGACGACACGGGCGCGGCCGGCCGCCCGCAGCGGGGTGAGCAAGCGGACCAGCGCCTTGAGCAGGAGGCCGCGGAAGAACAGCTCCTCCATGGCCGGAGCGAAGACCACGGTGAAGATGGCGATGATGACGAACCCGCCGCCGTGCGAGCCCCCGGTCAGCTTTTGCGAGGGGCCGTTGAAGTCGTGGATGTCGTGCTGGAACGGTGCGTACATGACGGCCACGATGATCTGCCCGCCGATACCGATCAGGATCCCGAGGAAGTCGATGAGCCGGAAGCGCACGCCGAGGTCACGCGTGAAGTGGCCCGTGCCCTGGGTGCGGCTGGCCAGCCAGGGCGCGCCGATGAAGCCGATCCAGAGGCCGAGCAGGGTGGCCACCACGTACCACTCGGGCGGGACGGCCGCGGTGGCGATGGCCTGCATCTGCGCCGTGCTCTTGCCCGCGATGGCCCCCGCGACGAGACCGAAGACCAGGGCGCCGACCTGGCCGGCCAAGAACCCGACGACCGCGTAGACGAGCCAGAGCCAGCCCTGGCGCTTGGTCTGCGGGGGGACCCACGGCGTATCGAGGAAGGGGACGTCCCCCGGGGGTGGCGGGAGTGCCGAGGGCGACCCCAGCGCCGAGGGGGCGTACGCGAGGTACTGCGGCGGCGGGGGCGGGGGCGAGCCGGCTCTGTTCGACCTGGTCGCTCGGGACGAACCCGGAGGGTACGGGACCGGGCGGCCGTGGGGGCGGCCCGGGCGGCCCGAGCGGGCCGCGGGCGGGCGCGCCGGGCTCTGTCTCGGTCATCGGCAAGACGTTACTGGTGCCCTGGTGCCCGACCACCTGCAGGGAAGGGGCCCGCCTGCGCCACCAGGGCGGTCACCGTTGTGCAAGGGGGGCGCCTAGCATGGCAGGCGTGAGTCCGCAGCGTACGGAGAAGCCCCCGAGCGGCCCGAACGCGCCCAACGGGGGTGACGGGAGCCCGCAACCCGGGCAGTCGACCGGCCAGAGCTGGCGCTGGCTCTGGGGCGTGCTCGCCATCGGGATCGTCGCCATCCTGCTGGCCGTCGGCACCATCAAGACCAGCAACGCCAAGTCGATCTCGTACACCAAGTTCCTCCAGGACGTCACGTCCAAGCAGGTCTCCACGGCCCAGATCTCCAACGCCAGCGGCACGATCATCGGCAAGCTCAAGGACGGGACGAGCTACACGGTCCAGGGGCCCACCCCGTCGCTGCCCAACGACGTGACCGAGATGCGCAACAACGGGGTCCAGGTCAGCTTCCCCACCCCGTCGTCGAACATCCTCAGCGCCATCCTCCCCTACCTCTTCATCATCGGGATCGGGGCCGCCTTCATCTACTTCATCGGGCGCCAGACCCGGGGCCAGATGTCGGGGATCATGTCGATCGGCCGCTCCAAGGCCAAGACCTTCAGCAGCGACCGCCCCTCCACCACCTTCGAGGACGTCGCCGGCTACGCCGGGGTGAAGCAGGAGATCAGCGAGGTGGTCGACTTCCTCAAGACCCCCGCCCGCTTCAAGGAGATCGGGGCGAAGATCCCCAAGGGCGTCCTGCTGGTCGGGCCGCCGGGGACCGGCAAGACCCTGCTCGCCCGCGCCGTGGCCGGTGAGGCCGGCGTGCCCTTCATGTCGGTCAGCGGATCGGACTTCATGGAGATGTTCGTCGGCGTCGGCGCCAGCCGGGTCCGCGACCTCTTCCAGACGGCCCGCAAGCAGGCCCCCGCCATCGTGTTCGTCGACGAGATCGACTCCATCGGCCGCAAGCGCGGCGCCGGACTCGGCGGCGGCCACGACGAGCGCGAGCAGACCCTCAACCAGATGCTCTCGGAGATGGACGGCTTCGACACCTCCGAGGGCGTGGTGATGATCGCCGCCACCAACCGGCCCGACATCCTCGACCCCGCACTGCTGCGGCCGGGACGCTTCGACCGCCAGATCGTGGTGCCGCTGCCCGACCTCGAGGAGCGCCTCCCCATCCTGCAGGTCCACTGCAAGGGCAAGCGGATGGACTCCGACGTCGACCTCAGCGTGGTGGCCCGCGGCACGCCCGGCATGAGCGGCGCCGACCTGGCCAACCTGGTCAACGAGGCCGCCCTGCACGCCGTGCGGCGGGGCAGCCTCGAGCATCGCCATGGCCGACTTCGAGTCGGCGCGCGACCGGGTCCTGCTGGGCCAGCGCCGCGAGACCATGGTGCTCTCCGAGGCCGAGAAGGAGCGCATCGCCTACCACGAGGGCGGCCACGCCGTGCTGGCCTACGTGCTCGAGGACGCCGACCCGGTGCACAAGGTGACCATCCTCCCGACCGGCATGGCGCTCGGGCGTCACCCACCAGCTCCCGATGGAGGAGCGCCACATCCACCCCCGCCAGTACATCGAGGACTCGCTGTGCGTGCGCATGGGCGGCCGCGTGCGCCGAGCTGCTCGTCTACGGCGACCTGTCCACCGGCGCGGCCAACGACCTGGTGGGCAACACCGAGCTGGCCCGCAAGATGGTCCGCGAGTGGGGCATGAGCGACGCCATCGGCCCGATGGCCTGGGGCTCGCAGGGTCAGGTCTTCCTGGGCGAGGACCTCATGCACACCCGCGACTACTCCGAGGACACGTCCAAGATCATCGACGACGAGGTCGAGCGGATCCTGCGCGCCGAGGAGGCAGCGCGCCATGGAGGTGCTGAGCAAGCACCGCGGCGGCCTCAACGCCATCGCCCGCGCCCTGCTCGACAACGAGATCATCGACGGCGCCGAGGTGGGGCGCCTGGTCGACGAGGCCCACGGCTCGCCGGTGCACACCGAGGGGGCCAAGTCGGTGCCGCACTTCCACGAGGGCGCCATCACGGGGTCGGCCTCGAACGGGGCCAACGGCAGCGGCAACGGCGACGGCCCGCACGGCGAATCCGACGAGGGCCTGGTCGGTGGCCCCGTCGCCGTCCCGGCCACCCCGGCCTCGCCTGCGAGCGGCCAGCCCGATCCAGAGGCGTGGGCTCCCCCGCCCTGGCCCCCGCCGGCCGACCCCTCGACCCGGACCCCGGAGGGCCCGGCCAGCCGTTAGGCACGGCCAGCGCCGCACCACCCCGAGCAGGGCCGACGAGCACGGGGGCCGGAACGAACCAAACCGGGTCCCGCTGCGTCATGAAGGGGGATGGTGGAGCACCAGCTCGCAGAGTGGCTCGAGGACGGCTACACCGCCTCCTTCCGCACCGCCTGCCTGATCCTGGGCAACCGGGCCGACGCCGAGGAGGCCGTCCAGGACGCCTATCCTGCGGGCCTGGCGCTTCCGCGACTCGCTGGCGGCCGTGCCGAGCATCCGGCCCTGGCTCTACCGGGTCGTCGTCAACTCGTGCTACTCCAAGCTGCGCCGTCGAGATCCCCCACCGCGACCACCGGGCCGGTGACGAGCCGCTGGCGCACGTGCCGGCGGGCGGCGGCGACCCCGAGACCAGCGCCGAGCAGGCCGAGGTGGCCGAGGCGGTCCTGGCCGCCCTGCAGCGCCTGCCGCTCTCGCTGCGCGTCCCGGTCGTCCTGCGCTACTACGCCGACCTGAGCGAGCGCGACATCGCGCTGGCCATCGGCCGGAGAGCGGGGACGGTGAAGTCCCGCCTGCACGAGGCGCGGCGGCGCCTGGCGGCGGACCCCGCCCTGACGCGCCATGGCCGGCGCCGGGGACGCACCCCGCCGCCGAGGAGACCGGACCATGACCATGCTCGACGACGACCGCCTCGCCTCCCTCCTCGCCGGTGCCGGCGACGCCTTCGAGGTCCCCGCCTCGGGCGCCGAGGACATCCTGGCCCGGGCGGCGGCGACCCGCCCGGGCGTCGGGCAACGGGTCCGGCGACGGAGACGGCGACGGGCGACGGCGGCGGCGTCGACGGGCACCGACGCGCCAGCGGCCGCTGCGGACCGGGCGGGTGCGGCGGTTGGCGGCTCTCGCCGACCGGCACCGCATCCTCTCGGCAGCGGCCTGCCTCGTCGTGGCGCTGATCGTCGCCGGCACGGTGGGGGCACTGGCGCGCACGACGTCGACGCCCAGCCTGACCTCGGGACTGCCGCGCCGCGACCCATGCCGCACCGCCGTTGACGACGACGACCGTCCCCGCCACAGGGGTCGTCTTCCAACGGGGCTCCAAGCGCAGAGCGCCGCGCCCTTCAGCGCCAACGGCAGCGCCGCCGCGCCGGGTGCGGCCAGCGCGGCGGCGCGAACGGCGGTCACCACGCCCACGACGGCGCCGGGCCTGCCCGACGCCGTCGGCAAGTCCGCCAAGATCGAGCAGACGGGCACGCTCGGCCTCTCCGTCGGTCACCACCACCTGAGCCGGACCATGACGCGGCTGGCCGCGCTGGCCGGCGCCAACAACGGCTTCGTGGCGAGCTCGCAGACCCAGTCCGGCGGCGGGGCCCCCACGGCACGGTCACGCTCCAGGTCCCGGTGGACAGTTTCTCCGCCGTGCTGAAGCAGGCGCAGGCGCTCGGCCGGACCCCGGATCTCACGACGAAGGCCACCGACGTGACCGGCCAGTACGTGGACCTGCAGTCGCGCATCGCGGCGCTGCAGGACAGCCGCCAGCAGTACCTGACGATCCTGTCCCGGGCGACGACGGTGGGCGACGTGCTGGCCGTGCAGCACAGCTCGACTCCATTCAGAACCAGATCGAGCAGCTGCAGGGCCAGCTGCAGGTGCTCACCAGCGAGACCGCCTACTCGACGCTCACGGTGAACGTCAGCGAGGGAACGCCGGCGCCGCGCCCCGCTCCGTTGCCCGAGTCGGGGCTCGTCCGGGCCTGGCACGCCAGCATCGGCGGCTTCGTCGACGGCGTCGAGGGCCTGGTCCGCCTCGCCGGCCCGGTGCTCTTCGCCCTGCTCTGCCTGGCCGCCCTCGTCGTCGGGGGCCGTGCGCTGTGGCGCCGCTACCAGCGCCACAACCTGTAGCGGCCGCCGGCGCGTACAGCTACGCTACAGCCCGATGACGGCGGCCAGCGGGATGCCGGGCATGGTGACCACGCCCGTGCCGCCGGTGGGCCCAGCGTCCTCGCTCACGGCCATCGGCCGCTGGAGCGCACCATGATCAGGTTGAGCCCGGCGGCGGCGAGCGGGGCTCCGGACACGACACCGGTGGTGCCGGCGCTCAAGCGTGCCCGCCGCCAGTGTGCGGTCACCGGACGGCGTCATGGCGTAGGCGATGTAGCGCTCGGTGGCGCCCGAGGTGTTGGCCAGCGCCAACGAGGCCGGCGCGGCCCCGCTGACGGCGGGGCTGCCGGTCGTTCCCGGCGGCGGCACCACCCAGTGCCCGGGGCGACCGCGTGCTCAGTCCGCCGACGGCCAGGGCCATCCCGGCCTGGGGTGCCGGCGCCGACGGCGGCAGGATCACGGTCCGACCGACGACGACTCCCGGTCCGCCGGTGGCGCGGATGTCGGCGGAGTAGGTCGAGCCGACGGGGATCCGCGTCTGCGTGCTCGTCGTCAGCACCCACGTCGAGCCCGGGGCGACCTTGCCGGCGAGCGGCGCGAGCGGTCCCGAGCCAGGCGCAGCCGCACCGTCACCGCCTCGGTCGTGGTCCCGGGGTTGAAGATGTCGATCTCGGCCGGCGCCACCCGCCACCTCCTGGCTCTGGGGGATCGTCCAGTGCCGCTCGACGCTCGGGGCGCCCGTCACGAGTGACAGCCCGCCGGAGGATCCCGGCCGAACGCCTGCACCTCGGCGGCGACGACGCGACCCGTCCTGGTGGACACGACCGTGCTGATGCTGGACTGGTTCTGCACCTCTGACGCCACGTTCTCGACCTGCACCTGGCCCGACTGCAGCACGATGCCCTGGTAGTTGATGGGATGGACCGCGCCCGTCGGCGTCATGAAGCTGAGGTCGACCACCACCGGCGTCGAGGTGGGGTTGAGGAGCGAGAGATAGAGCGGGTCGGAGTTCGCCGTCGTGCCGCCGGCGAAGTACCACGCTGGCCGCCGTCGTGCTCTGGCACGGCGCCTCGGACCAGCCCGACGAGCCGTGCGACGGTCTGGGAGACGGCCAGCCCGCCGCCCGCGACCGTCACCGTCTCGGACTCCCACGTGCCCGAGGACAGGGCCGGGATGGGCGGCACGAGCACCGCGAGGCCGGGACGGCGACCGCGGCGTGCACGGAGGCGCCGGTGTCGCGCACCGCGGTGATGTCCCCGGTGACCGGCCGGGTCGTCGTGTTGGTGAGGACCAGGAAGCCCGGCGAGAGCCCCGAGCCGGTCGACTGCCCGGTGCAGTACCAGGCGGAGGACTCCGCGTCGGGCGCATCGACCAGCGCGCCCGGCGTCAGCGGCGCGCCCGCGGGGGCCGGCGTGCTGCGGGCGCCGGCGGCGACACCCACGCCCACCACGACGGCGAGGACCACGAGCAGCACGCGCCAACGGCGCTCGCGGCTGACATGGGCCGGGCTCACGGGTGTGCCTCCACCCCGTCGACGACGCCGCACGACGACGACGGCCGCCGCGCCCTCGCTTGCCGCGTCTCGTGGCGCCCGTGCCCGCGCCGCCCGCGGCGGCCGTTGCAGGAGGGCGGCCACCAGAGCGAGCCAGGCCACCAGCTCCAGCAGGACCGCCAGGGGAACGTAGGGGAACTTCGAGAACGAGAGCGATGCCTCCCCCTTGGCCACGGCGTACTGCGCAGCCCAGCCGAAGGCGGGCCGGCGGACCGCGGCTCGACCGCCCACGCCGACGGCGAAGCTCCCGGCCGGGGCGTAGCCCGCGTACAGGGTGCCGGCCCCGACCGCGCCGGTGGCGGGGCCCCCGTTCGACAGCGCGCTCGAGGACGGGCTGCCAGCCCACGACGTCCGCCCCGCCCGGGTACGACCACGCCCGCACGACCGGCAGCGGCGCGGCGCGCTGGGCGGTCACCGGCATGCCTTCGCCGTTGGCATACACGTCGACCCCGAGCACGCCCGGCACGACCTGGAGGTCGTCCTGCTTGAGCAGGTCGGCCACCAGACCCGGGGGCGGCGGCGCACTGACCGAGGCGGGGACGGTGCCGACCATGGACGGGGCCACGCCGTTGACGACGACGACGTAGCGCACGCCGGCGGAGGCGAGCAGCCGGCCCAGGTGCACCGTCCCGCCGGAGGTCGCCAGCTCCACGGCGTCGCCCACGAGCACCGCGGGCCCGGGACCGGCCGGGGTGAACACCTGGGCCGAGTCGGGCAGCTCCTCGGGGGTGAGGGCGAAGGCCAGGCCGGGTCGCACCGACCACCCACCCGCGGGCAGCGCCCGCGGGTCGCCCAGCCACAGCACCCGCGCCACGCCGGTGGTGCTCGGATGGCCGAGGAAGGCGAGCGGCTGCTCCACCCCCTGGGACGGCAGGTCCCAGCGGCCGCCCCCCGCGCTGGCGACCACCGGCAGGAGGCCGAGCGCGACGAAGGCCAGGGATCCCACGCTCACCACCTGGCGCCACCCGAACTCCCGGCCGGTCAGGTCGTTCTCGAAAGCCGAGATCCCGAGGCCGACGCAGGCGGCGATCGCCAGCGCCGCCGGCGCCAGGACCACCGACTCGGACGGTGCGAAGGAACCCATGTCACCCCGGGTGGCCGCCAGGGCGAGGCCCCAGGACGCGCAGGCGGTGACCCACAGGCGCGCCGCCCAGCGCAGCCTGGTCCCGCGCCCGATCACCAGCGGGAGGAGCGCGCCGGCCACCAGGAGCCACACGATGGGCGACCGCGCCGCCGGCCCGATGGCGAAGCGGATGACCTCGCCCCAAGTCGGGGCCGTGGTACCCGAGATCGGGAGCCCGAAGATGGCCACCGACCCCTTGCCGGCCAGCGCCGTCCCGATCACCCACGGAGCGGCCAGCACCAGCGCCACGGCGACGGCCTCCACGGCGACCACCAGGACGCGCCAGCTGCCCCTGGCCCCCCCCACCAGGACCGAGCCCACGACCCAGGCCAGCGCGACGACGAGGACGAGGGGGGCCACCGCCGGTGCGAAGCTCGACGACACCGCGATGACGACGCCCAAGATGGCCACCTGGCCGGCGTGGCCGCTGCGCCACGTGGGACCGCGCTCGACGGCGTAGGGCTCGATCCCGGCCGCCCGGGCCAGCCGCACCGCGATGAAGGGGAGGGCGGCGTAGGCGACCAGGCCGTCCCAGCGACCGGTTCCGAGCGCGCCGTAAGGCAACGGGAGGCCCAGGTAGCAGATGACAGCGACGGCGCGCGCCCGGGGCGAGACGAGGGGCCGCATGAAGCGGGAGACGCCCCACGCTCCGAGGGGGATGCAGCCCAGGAGCAGCACCCTCTGCAGCGTCCCCATGGCGCCGAAGAGCAGTGTCCCCGAGATGCCGACGAAGCCGAAGGCGGGCGAGGCGGGCGCTGTCGTCCCGACGCCGGGCGACTGCCAACCGGAGAAGAAGTGGTGCCAGCTCGTCGACCAGGACGGGAGCGGGGCCAGCTGCCCCACCAGCGGCAGGGTCCCGAAGAAGAGGTCCCGGGTCCCCACGGCGATCACCGCGAGGGCGACCACGATGGCCACGGTGCGCTGGCGTCCGGTGGTGAGCGGGGCGGTGCGGATCCTGCGGCCGAAGCGGTCCCTGCCGGCGCGCCGGCCCAGGTCGTCCAGCTCGTCGAAGTCGGTGTCCTCGCTGAAGGCCGTCCCGACGCTGCCGGTGAGGACCGCCACCTCGGCGTTCCCGCCGGCCCGCCCGGTCCGCTCGCGCACCCCGGTCATCGCATTGGCAGTGGCCAGGCCCTGGTGGGACAGGCGGCTCAGGTAGAGCGACAGGCGCGCGCTGCCCCGGACCTGCAGGCGGCGCACCTCGGCGTCGGGGAACAGCCGGTGCTCGGCCAGCTCGCCTCGCAGCAAGGAGAGCTCGGTCAGCCGCCGGGCGTTCCACCTCCAGGCCCCCGTGACGGCGCGGACACGGTCGCCGTCGCGGGACAGCACCGCGACGATCACCTCGCCGAGGGCCAACAGCGCCGCTTGCGGGAGGACGCGCACCAGGTGGATCCGGGTGTAGCACTTGAGGACGGCCCGCAGCTCGTGACGGCGCTGGAGCATCTGCATGGTGACGGGATGTCGGCCCCGGCCGACCCCCGCGACCGACAGCGGCGCCAGCCCGCTGGCCACCGCTTCCCGGTGGCGCACCCGCGCCTCGGGTGCGACGACCACGCGGGAGCCGGCGACCTGGCACCGCCACGACAGGTCGAGGTCCTCGCCCATGGCGGAGATCCCGGCGTCCAAACCGCTCAGCTCGCTGAAGAGGTCCGCCCGCACGAGCGTGCACCCGCCGGGGGCCACGAAGACGTCGCGCACGGCGTCGTGCTGGCCGTGGTCGACCTCGCCCTGGACGATGCGGTCGACGACCGCGCCGGTCTTGTCGCAGCTCATCCCGACGTGCAACAAGATGGTGGGGTCGTCCCAATTGACGAACTTCGGGGACACCACACCGGCGTTGGAGCGGAACGACTCCTCCACCAGCTTGTGGACGACGTCCGGCTCGAGCGCCACGTCGTCATGGCAGAGCAGGAAGAAGGCCGCCCCCTCCACCATGCCCAGCGCCTCGTTGGTGGCGGCCGCGTACCCGGGTCGACCGGGCAGGTGGCGCACGAAGGCATCGGGAAGGATGCGCCCGACCCGGTCCGTGACCCCGTTGGCGTCGTCCCCCGACGCGAGGACCAGGACGGAGAGCTCCTGGTAGTCCTGCGCCGCCAGGGAGGAGAGGGCCTCCTCGAACCAGGGCCCGGGATCGGTCGCGACCAAGACGACGACCACGGCCGGCACTTGGGCGTCCATCAGGGGGCAGAGGCTATCCGGTCGAGGATCGGCCCCTCAGGCACGAAGAGGGCCCCGGAAGACACGGAGAGGAGCCCAAAGTGCTTGCTACTGTTTAACAAACCTGATACTCTTGTACACGAACGCAGGCGGCCGGCCGGAGGGCCCAGTGCGTGCGAATCGAGATCCACCGACACAGACAGGAGGCATTCATGCCTGACGTAACGAGCAACATCAACACCCTCTCCAAGGGCGTCAGCGACCTCGCCCGCGACGCGGCCTACGTCGCCGTCGGCCTCGGCGTGCTGGGGTACCAGCGGGCCCAGGTTCGCCGGGTCGAGCTGCAAAACCGGTTGTCCACTGACTTCTCCCTGGACCAGGCCATCGACGAGGTGCGCCAGGGCGTGGCCAAGGGCATCCACCAGATCGACGACCTGGCCGAGTCGGCCGCGCAGTTCGTCGAGACCACCCTGCACCCCCTGGAGGAGAAGCTGCCCCCCACGGTCACCCAGGTGACCACGAGGGCCCTGGAGCAGGCCCGCGAGGTCCGCATCCAGATCCGCCAGCGGGTCAGCGCCTAGGCGCCACCCCCGCAACGCCCGTCGACGACGCTCGCCCTCAGTCCGCCTCCCACGAGGCCAGGACGTCGGCGAGCGTTGTCGCGAGCGGGATCACCGGCTGCCACCCCGTGGCCTCGCGCAGGCGGCTCGCGTCGCCCCGCAGCACGGGCACGTCGACGGGTCGGACGAGGTCCGGGTCGGTCTCGAGCTCGAGGTCGGCGCCCGGCCAGCCGGAGCAGTTGGGCCGCGACCTCCGACATCGCGACGTCCGTCCCCGAGCACACGTTGTAGACCGCCCCCTCGGCACCCCGCTCCATCAGCAGGCGGTAGGCCGCCACGACGTCGCGCACGTCGGTGAAGTCCCGCCGGGTGGTGAGTGTCCCGACCCGGAGCGAGCGGGCGCCCGATCGCCGGGCGTCGACGATCCGCTTGGCCAGGGCGGGGACGAAGAAGTTGGGTGACTGGCCGGGGCCGATGTGGTTGAAGGGTCGCACCACGATGACGGGCTGCCCGTATCCCCGCCAGGCCTGGAGGGCGACCGCCTCGGCCGCCAGCTTGCTGGCCGCGTAGGGGCTGGCAGGGACCGTGGGCGTGTCCTCGCCCAACGGGAGCTGGTCGGGGGCGACGATGCCGTACACCTCGGCCGAGCTGACCACCAGCATCCGCGGGCTCGCCGGCAGCGCCCGGGCGGCGGCGAGGATCTCCGCCGTCCCCAGCACGTTGACCCGCAGCACCTGGCTGGGGTTCGTCCCAGCTCTCACCCACGTGGGTCATCGCGGCCAGGTGGTAGACGGCGTCGGGTGCCACATCGGCCATGACCCGGCGCACCGCCGCGCCATCGGCGACGTCCGTCTCCAGGTCGATGACGGCCACCTCGTCCCCGCCGTCCTTGAGGTGCGCTGCGAGCCATTGGCCCACGAAGCCCTTCCCGCCCGTGATCAGCGCGCGCATGCGCGAACCCTACAGCGACGGCGCTGCCGCAACCCCATAGGCGTGGACGTGCTGCGCCACGCTCGCCTCCCAGGTCCGTCGGGCCGCCGCGGCGATCCCCCGCTCCCGCCGCGCCGTGGCGCGGCCGTCCGACAGCGCCATCCCGAGCGCGGCGGCCAGGGCGCGGACGTCCCCGGCCGGCACCAGGAGCGCCGCATCGCCGGCCACCTCGGCCATGGCCGTCCCCTCCGTGGTCACGAGGGGCGCACCGCAAGCCAGGGCCTCGAGGGCGGGCAGCCCGAATCCCTCCTCGAAGGCCGGGTAGGCCACGGCCGACGCCTGGCGCAGCAGCGCCGGGACCGCCCGGTCCGGGAGGTATCCCGTCCGCACGAATGCGCCCGCCGTGACGGGCGCCGGCCAGGGCCCGCTCGGTCTCGGCCATCCCCCAGCCCGGCTGGCCCGCGAGGACGAGCACCGCGTCGGGCTCGGCGTCGGCGAGCAGATCGAAGGCGGCCACCAGCGGTGCCACGCCCTTGCGCGGCTCGAGCGTGCCCACGAAGACGACCAGCGGGCGGTCGGCCGGCACGCCCAGGGCGGCGAGCTCGACCAGGTCCGCGCCCGGGTCGGGCTCGCTGGGCGAGAAGCGCTCGTGATCGACCCCGTGGGGCGCCACCACGATGGGCACCCGCACCTCGCAGCACTCCTGCAGGCGCTCCGCCGTCACCTGGCTGACGCAGATCAGCACGCCGGCCTCGAGGGCCGCCCGGCGGATGGCCCGGCGGAAGAACGCAGCCTTGGAGCGGACATGCCATTCGGGATGGTCGAAGAACGTGCAGTCGTGGATCGTCACGGCGCAGGGCACGGGCGAGCGCGCCGGCATCGTGTAGTGGGGCCCGTGATGGACCCGCACGCCCAGCGAGCGCAGCACGGCGGGCAGGCCGAACTGCTCGAAGGACAGCCGGCCCGGACGCGACGAGGGCACTGCGGCCCGGACCGCCGCGCCGACGGCCATGTCCTTCCAACGAGCCTCGTCGCCCCGACGGGCGATCAGCGTGAGGTCGACGTCGGGCCGCCCGGCCAGTCCGCTCGCCAGCGCCATGGTGTAGTAGCCCGCCCCCCCGGGCCGCAGCGGCACCGCCGAGACATCGAGCGCGAGTGCGAACGGCGGCGTCACGGTTGTGCCCTCCACAGTGCGATGTGCTCGCGCGCCGCTCCGAGCCAGGTGCGCCCCAGCGCGTACCGTGACCCGCGCTCGGCCAGGTCGGCCCGCACCGCCTCGTCGGTGAGCACGGCGGCGAGCCCCGCCGCGATGTCGTCGACGTCGAACGCGTCGACCACACGGGCCGGTGACGGTCCCTCGGCACCGAGGTCGTGCACGCTCGGGACCTCGTCGGACACCACTGCGGGCGTCCCGACCCGCATGGCCTCCAGCGGCGGCAGCCCGTAGCCCTCGGTCAGGGGAACGTAGGCAAAGGCGCGGGCGCGCCGGTACAGCTCGGCGAGCACCGGAGCGGGCAGGGCCCCGGTGAACACGACGCCGTCGGCGTGGGTCTCGGCCGCCGGCTCGCGGCCCCAGCCGGCCGGCCCCACGATCACCAGGGGCCACGGGGACGGGAGGGAGGGCCGCACCCGCCCGAAGGCACGCACCAGGCGGTCCACGTTCTTGCGTGGCTCGAGCGTGCTGACAGTGAGCAGGAACTCGCCGCGGACCCCCACGCGATCGAGCAGCGCGTCGGTGGCGACCGGGTCGGGGCCCGGGAGGTGGTCCGCGCCGCTGTGGATGATGGTGATCCGCTCGGCATCGACGCCGAAGGCTGCCACGTCGGCGGCGACGAGCCGCGAGGGGACGATGAGCGCGGCGCCCCCGTCCCGGGCCCGGACCAGCGCGGCCTCGTGCCACCGTCGGCCTCGTCGGGTCGTCGCCTGGGGATGGCGCCGCCACGCGACATCGTGCACCGTCACCACCAGACGGCTCCGGCTCGGCTGCCGGAGCATGGGCGCCGCCAACGAGACGGAGTGCACGACGTCGAATCCCTCGGGCGCCCGGCGGAGCCCGTGGTCCCAGGCCCGGGTCAGCAGCCGGCTCGGGAGCCGCGAGGCCAGCACCGGGAGGCCGAAGGCGGCGAGTGGGTCACCCGCGGCGCCCGCGGCGCGGCCCGGTGGGCGACTGGCCAGGAGGGTGGCGTCGACGTGCTCGCCCTCACCCGAGCTCTGCGCCAAGCCCCCCGAGGAGGCCGCGGGCGTAGGCGCCGATGCCGCCGGGCACCGGGCGCCGGAGCTGTTCGACCGCGAGGAGCACCGACAGCGGAGGCTCAGGCACGCCGGTCCCCCGCGGCGTCGCGGTAGAGGTCTTCGAGGCCGGCGCCGCAGCGCTCCCACGTGAACCGGGCCGACCAGGCGCTGCCCGCCGCGATGAGCCGGGCGCGCAGCGCGTCGTCCGCCAGGCAGGCGTCGAGTGCCGCGGCGAGACCGTCGTGGTCGCCCGGGTCCACCAGGAGGGCGCCGTCTCCGAGGACCTCGGGCAGGGAGCCGGCGCGGGTGGCCACCACCGGCACGCCGGCGCGCATGGCCTGCAGCGGCGGGAAGCCGAAACCCTCGTAGAGCGAGGGGTAGGCCAGGACGGAGGCCCGGGCCAGGAGGGCGGCGAGGTCGGTCGACTCGAGCCAGCCGGTGCGAACGATCCTGGCGCGCACCGGTGACGCGGCAACGGCGGAGGTGAGCGCGTCCTCACCCCAGCCGGGTGGGCCGGCGAGCACGAGGGCGACGTCGCCGTGGCGGGACGCCACCGCGTCGAAGGCCGCGCACCAGGCCGGGCAGGTCCTTGCGGGGCTCGGCCGTGCCGACGGCCAGGCAGAACCGGCCGGTCCCGGGCGGGAGCAACCGGCCGAGCACCTCGGCCGGCGTCGTCCCCGCTGCGGTGGGGCAGGTCGGGGATGCCCGGGTGCACCACGCGCACCCGGGCCGGATCGGCGTCGAACGCGTCGACGACCTCGGCGGCGACGAAGGCCGAGTCGGTGTGGACCCAGGCACCCCGCGCCAGGGCCCGGCGGATCAGTCCGGGGTAGGCCAATGTCGCCTCGTTGCAGAGCTCGGGATGGCGGAGCGGCGTCAGATCGTGCACCGAGACGACTGCGGCGGCACGACCGGTCGGGGGCACGACGAAGTTCGTGCCGTGCACGACGTCGGTGGCGCCGACGAACCACTCCAGCGGCGGTGTGTCCCGGCGCGCCCACAGGGCATGGAGGGGCCGGGCGGGCATGGGGCGCTGGCGGGCCTCCACGCCGGCGGGCAGGTGGGCGCCGATCAGGCCGCGCCGGCGCCAGCTGACCGCGAAGGCCGCGCACCTCCAGACCCGCTCGGACGGCCAGTGCCGCGAGCGCGCCCTGGCAGAAGGCCCCGACGCCGGTGGGGAGCCCGAGCAGCGGCGTCGCGTCGAGCGCGACGCGCAGGCGCGCGCGTTCTGCGCCTCGGGACGTGCCGGCGCCGCTCAGGTCGTGATCGCCCCGTCGATGGAGAGGATCGCGCCCGTCACGTAGTCCGCCTCGTGCGACCCCAGGTAGGCGAAGGCTCCGGCGATCTCGTGCGGGTAGGCGAAGCCGATCGGGGTCATCAACCGCTCAATCAGCTTCCAGTCGGCGTCCTCCGGGGGCCCGAAGTTGTGGATGATCGGCGTGTCCACGCCGCCCGGAGCCACGCCGTTCACCCGGACGCCGCGCGCCATGTACTCCACGGCGAGCGCCTTCGTCAGCAGCTTGACGCCGCCTTTCGACGCGCAGTACGCCGCCGAGTACGGCTGCCCGATGATGCCGGCCGTCGACACCGTGTTGACGATGGCGCCGCCGTGCTCGATCATGCCCGGCAGGACGGCGCGGCACATCAGGAACGTCCCCGTCAGGTTGACGGCGATGATCTTGTCCCAGCCGCTCAGCGACTGCTCGGGGGTGTGGGCGAACCCGCCGATGCCGGCGATGTTGCACAGGTTGGTGATGTGCCCCAGCTCCTCGCGGGCCTGTGAGACGGCCGCGGCCACCCCGTCCTCGTCGGTGACGTCGCAGCGGATGGCGATCGCCTGCCCGCCCGCCTCGGCGGCCTCGCGGTTGATCTCGGCTGCCACGGACTCGATGGCGTCGCCGGCCAGGTCGAGGCAGGCCACGGCGGCGCCCTCCGCGGCGAGACGGCGCGCCGTGGCGCGCCCGATGCCCGACCCGGACCCGGTCACCACCGCGACGTGACCGGCGTAGCGGCCCGGCGTGATCGCCTCGGGGGCCGTCCCACGGTTGGGGTCGGACTGCCCGACTCTCGTGGTGGGGCTCATGCGCGCTCCTTGTCGTCGGGCCTTCCGATGGGGCCACTGCCTAGCACCCCGGGCGGCGGGCGACGATTCCGCTCCAGGCGCGCGCTCCGCTCCTCGGCCGCCCCGGCGGCCAGGGCGGCCAGGCGGGTGGGATCCACCTTCATCATCGGGGTCAGGGGCAGCTCGTCGACGAGGACGAGGGCGTCGGGGGCCTTGTAGTCGGACAGCTGCCGTGCACAGTGCTCGCGCAGCGCGCCCAGGTCCGGTGTGGCCTCCTCGCGGGGCACCACCACCGCCACGCCGATCTCGCCCAGGACGTCGTCGGGCACGCCCACGACGGCGGCCCGGGCGACGGCGGGATGGGACGACAGGGCCTCCTCGACCTCGGCGGGGTACACGTTGTAGCCACCGCGGATGTAGCGCTCGTGGGCCCGCCCCGAGAGTTGGAGGTTCCCCTCCGGTGTGCGCAGCCCGAAGTCTCCGGTGGTCAGCCAGCCGTCGGCGGCGAGCACGGTGGCCGTCGCCACCGCGTCGACGAGGTCGCCGACCGGCCGGCCCCGGCCGGGCCCGCGCCCCAGTACCCGCGCATGGTCGCCGCGGAGCGCAGCCTGACCCGGCCGACCGAGCCAGGGGGGACGGGACGACCGTCGTCGTCGACGATGGCCAGCTCGACCCCGGGGACGGGCCGCCCCACCGTGGTCGCGACCTCCTCGTCGGACGACGTCAGCGTCGTGCCGGTCCCGAGCGAGGCCTCCGTCGAGGTGTAGCGCACGACGACGGGCACGCCGAGGCGCCGCCGTATGTCGGCGACCATGGACGCGGTCATCCGCGCCGCACCGGTCCCCACGACCCGCAACGCGCCGAGGTCGGCCCGTGCGAGCTCGTCACTGGCCAGCATGAGCGCCCACTGCGTCGGCACGCCCTGGCCCACGGTCACCCGCTCGTCCGACATGATGCGCACGGCGTCGTCGGCCCGCCACGGTGTCGGTGTGATCACCGTCGTCACGCCGTTGGCGATCTCGTCCCACAGCCGTGTCATGTAGGCCACGTGCGCGAACGGCAGCGGGGACAGCCGGCGATCGCCCGGTTGGCTGAGCACGTCGGTGCCCAGCGCCACGGCGGCGAGGTTGGAATGGTCGAAGAGTGCTCCCTTGGGCTTCCCGGTGGTCCCGCTGGTCCAAACCACCGCGACCGGGTCGCCCGACGCCAGCGCGGGCCATGCTCGCCGGCGGCTCGGCCTCCCACGCGGAGTGGACCTCGACCCGCCCGACGACGTCGACCGGCCCCATCGGCGGGAGCGACGCCGCCTCGCCGTCCGCCACCACCAGCACCGGGGCCGCCCGCTCGATGATGGAGGCCACCTCCCCGGCGCCCATGCGCGGGTTGATCCCCGAGGTGATCGCGCCCAGCCGCAGCAACGCGGCGTAGAGCACGGCGTACTCGATGCACGACGGCATCACCAGGCACACGACATCGCCCTTGGAAACGCCGCGTCGGGCCAGATACCCGGCCACCCCGGCGGCGGCGCGGTCCCACTCGCGCGAAGGTGAGCGCGCGGCGCCCCCCTGGCGCAGCGGGTTCGACGTAGGCCTCGACGTCGGCGTTGACCCTGGCCGCCTCCCCGAGGAGCGACACGACGGTCGTGTGCCGATCCGAGGGAATTCGCTCTGTCATGGCGGGCGGCGATCGTACCAGGAGCGCTCGGACGGGCCTCCCGCCAGCCGCTCGTATGCTCGCATCGTGCTGGTGACCCTGTGCGGCGGCGTCGGGGCCGCCCGGATGCTCTCGGGACTGGTGCGCGTCGCCCCTCCGGCTGACATCACCGCGGTCGTCAACGTCGGCGACGACATGGTCCTGCACGGCCTGCACATCAGCCCCGACCTCGACACGGTCACCTACACGCTCGCCGGCATGGACAACCGCGACACCGGATGGGGAGTCGCCGGAGAGAGCTGGGCCGTCATGGACGAGTTGGCCCGTCTCGACGGCGAGGACTGGTTCCGCCTCGGCGACCGCGACCTGGCAACGCACCTCTTCCGGACGGGACGGCTGCGCCGGGGGGAGCCGCTCAGCTCGGTGACCGCGGAGCTGTGCCGCAGGCGCGGTGTGGCCGTGCGCATGCTGCCGGTGACCGACGACCCCGCTGCGCACCCGGGTCACCCTGGCCGAGGCGAGCAGCATGGGACCGCCCGGGACCGAGGTCGGGTTCCAGGACTACTTCGTCCGCCTCCGCCACGACGTGACCGTCAGCGGCGTCCGGTTCGAGGGCGCAGCCTCGGCCCGCCCGGCGCCCGGGGTCATGGAGTCCCTCCGCGACGCGGAGGCCATCGTCGTGTGCCCGTCCAACCCCGTGGTCTCCATCGGGCCCGCTGCTCGCGGTGCCCGGTGTCCGCGACGCCCTGACCGCCCGCCGGTCGCGGGTCGTGGCCGTGTCCCCGATCATCGCGGGCGCCGCCCTCAAGGGCCCCGCCGACCGGCTCATGGCCGAGCTCGGGACCGAGGCGTCGGTGGTCGGTGTGGCCCGGCTGTACGCGCCCTGGGTGGGCACGCTCGTGGTCGACACGGTCGACGCGGGGCGGGCCGCCGAGGTGGAAGCGGAGGGGGTCCGCTGCGTCGTGACCCCCACGGTCATGAGCTCGCCGGCGCGGGCGGACGAGCTGGCCCGGGTGGTGCTGCGTGCCGCAGGCTGACGGGATACTCGTGGTGCCGGTCGCCGGCATCGGCGAGGTGACGCCCGGGACCGACCTGGCGGTGCTCATCGCCGGTGCCCTGGCGCCGGCGCGGCCGGACGGCCCCGAGCTGCTGGCCGGGGACGTCGTCGTGGTCACCCAGAAGATCGTCTCCAAGGCCGAGGGGAAATTGGTCCCCGTCGACCACGCCGACCCGGCGGCCAAGCTGGCGCTGGTCGAGCGCGAGTCGACACGGGTCCTGCGGCGCCGCGGCGATCTCGTGATCAGCGAAACCCGTCACGGCTTCGTCTGCGCCAATGCCGGCGTGGACCTTTCCAACGTGGCCGAAGGGACCGCAGCGCTGCTCCCCGATGACTCCGACCGCTCGGCGCGTCGCATCCGGGCCGGCCTGCAGCACGCCCTCGGCGTTGACGTGGGGGTCATCGTCTCCGACACGTTCGGGCGTCCCTGGCGACGCGGGGTCACCGACGTCGCCATCGGGTGCGCGGGGGTGGCCGCCGTGGTCGACCTGAAGGGCACGCTCGACGCTGGGGGTCGCGAGCTGGTCGCCACCGAGGTCTGTGTCGTCGACGAGATCGCCGCCGCGGCCGAGCTCGTCATGGGCAAGGACCGCTCCATACCGGTCGCACTCGTGCGCGGCGTGCCCGTGGACTGGTTGCGCCCGGCCTCGGTCCGGGCCGAGGTCATCCGCCCGCCCGACGAGGACCTCTTCCGCTAGGGCCCTGAGGCGAGGCGCGCGCCGATGTAGTCGAGGACGGCACGCGTCCCGTCGGCCAGCTCGGTCCATGGTCGCCACCCCAGCTGGATGGCCGCCCGCTCGATGTCGAGGCTGGACCGCAACAACTCTCCGGGGCGGAGCGGCGCAGCCACCCGCGTCACCTCGGCCCCGGACGCGCTCTCCATGGTGGCGAGCAGCTCGTTGACCGACGTCTCGCGCCCGGTCCCGACGTTGCAGAGGAGACCGCCGCCGCGGGTGGCGGCCCGCACGAAGGCGTCGACGACATCGTCGACGAACACGAAGTCCCTCGTCTGCTCTCCGTCGCCGAAGACGGTCAGCGGCTCGCCCCGCAGGATCCGCTCGGCGAAGATGGCGATCACGCCCGCCTCGCCGTGGGGGTCCTGGCGGGGCCCGTAGACGTTGCCGAGCGCCAGGGCGCAGAATTCGAGGGCGTGCAACTCCCGGTACGCCACCAGGTAGTCGAGCACCGACTTCTTGGCCACGCCGTAGGGCGAGAGCGGCTGCTGCGGATGCGACTCGCGCACCGGAAGGTCCTCCGGGGCGGGCTCGCCGTAGAGCGTGCCGCCGCTCGCCGCGAAGACCACTCGCTCGGCCTCCGCCTGGCGCGCGCCCTCCAGGATGTTGAGGGAGCCGACGATGTTGACCGTGGCGTCGAACGCGGGGCGGGCGACGGAGACCCGGACGTCGGCCTGGGCGGCGAGGTGGAAGACCAGTTCAGGGCGGCGGCGCGCCATGAGCTCGACCACCCCGGGCGCAGTGATGTCGAGGTGGTGGATCGTGAGCGCCCGGCCCGCGCTGCCCCGTGCCTCGGCAAGGTTCGACAGGGAGCCGGTCGAGAAGTCGTCGACGACGTCGACCTCGTGCCCCTCCACCAGGAGGCGGTCGACCAGGTTGGAACCGATGAACCCGGCGCCTCCCGTCACGAGCGTGCGCATGCGACTTCTTAGCCCGCGACCCGCTCGCCGTCGACCAGTGTCCCCGAGGACACGACCGCGTCGGCTCCGAGCACGGAGACCGCGCGTACGTCGCCGCGCTGGCCGACGATGGAGCGGGGGCCCATGACCGAGCCCGTGACCTTGGCGTCCGCGGCAACGTGGCATCCCTCCATGAGCACGGAGTCCGTGACGACGGCACCGGTGGAGATGACCGAGCCGCGCCCGACGATGCTGCGCTCGATCCTGGCGCCGGGTTCGATCACGCAACCGGCGAAGACGACGGACGGGCTCACCACCTCGCCCTCCATGTCGCTGTCGCCGTCGGTCAGGAAGCCCTGGCCCCGATCCTCGAGACCCGGCGCCACGACCGGCCCGCGCTTGCCGTTGAGGTAGTCGAAGTTCGCCTCCAGGTACGCCGACGGCGTGCCGGTGTCGAGCCAGTAGCGGTCGTCCGAACGCGCGAAGAGCCGACGGTCACGCGCCATGGCGGGAAACGTCTCGCGTTCGATCGAGACCCGGCCACCCTCGGGGATCCGGTCGAGGACGGACGCCTCGAGCACGTAGGTCCCCGCATTGATCTCGTTGGTCGGGGCCTCGTCGCGCGGCGGCTTCTCGACGAACGCAGTCACCCTCCCGTCCCCGTCGGTGGGCACCACGCCGAAGGCGGAGGGGTCGGCGACCGGGTGGAGGGCGATCGTCCCCTCGGCCTCCCGCTCGCGATGGAAGGCGACGAGGCCGGTCAGGTCCAGGTCGGTGAGCACGTCGCCGTTGACCACGACGAAGGTCTCGGTGATCCCCGCGAAGGTGGCGGCGAAGCGGACGGCCCCCGCGGTGTCGAGCGGCTCGGGCTCGACCGCATAGGTCAGGCGGACCCCGGCCGCCCGCCCGTCGGGATACGCCTCCATGAACGCGTCCGGCAGGTAGCCCAGGGACAGGATGGCCTCGTCGACGCCGTGGGAGGCGAGGTGGCCCAGCACCCGTTCGATCATGGGGACACCGACGATGGGCAGCATCTGCTTGGGCGACGAGAGCGTGAGGGGACGCAACCTCGTCCCCTCGCCACCCACGAGGACCACCGCCTTCATTACTTCGTGGTCGTCGTTGACGAGGGCTTCGTCGTCGTGGTGGTCGCCGGAGCGGCCGTCGTCGTGGTTGCCGGGGCCACCGTCGTCGTGGTCGACGACACCGGGGCGACCGACGTCGTGGTGGAGGCACCGGGGACGGACGTCGTCGTCGAGGCAACGGGCTGGTTGCCCGCCAGCACCTGCAGCAGGGCCTGGATCGTCGAAGCAGGGGGCTTGGGCAACTGCGTGCCGGCCGGCACGAACCCCACGGTGATCAGCTGGCGGTTGAGGAACTTGAGGTCGGCAGGCTTGAGCGTCGTGATGCCGTTGGTCTGCACCAGCTGGCCGTTCTTGGTCTTGGTCGTGATCACCCACCACCGCGCCTGCACCTCACCGGCCTTGCCGGCGTCGGGCGTGCCCGGGGCGCACTTCTGGCCGTTGGCGTACTCGGGTATGGAAGCCGAGGGGTACTTCAAGGTCGTGTTGGTCAAGATCAGGCCGTGATACCCCTTGGCGAACTTGCCCAGTGTCGCGTTGTTGCCGGCCTCGCTGGCCGTCTTGGGCGCGATCTGCAACACGCCGTTCCCCGTCGAGATCAGGCCGGTCGTCCCACCCGTGGGCGATGCCGGCAGGGCCGGCACCATCGTCCCGCAGATGTCGAACGCCAGACCCGCGTGCCAGGTCGTGTTCGTGGTGGGCTCGACGACCGTCGGTGTCTGGTCGTAGTGGTACTTGGCGAACGCCACCGACGCGAGCCCGACCAGGACGATCACTACCAGCGCGGCATACCAGTTCACCGGCATCTGCCCGCGATATGAGGTGCCACCGCCCGTCGCAGCGGCGCGGGCGACCGATTTTCCTGATGAGCTTCTCGCCATGGCGGGACGCAACCCTACAGCCTGCCGGGGTGGGCTCCGGCGGCAGGCCGCTCCTGCAGCAGGCCACGGTAGAGGGCCGCTGTCTCGGGATGGAGGCAGCTCAGAGGGGATCCCTCGCTGCGGGGGCGCTCGTACGGCACCGCACGAGGACTGACCGCCTCGCCGGCCAACGTGAGCAGTTCGTCCATCGTCGAGCGCAGGGCGACTCGGTTCCCCTGGGCCGCCGTCGCCTGGAGCAACGCCCGGTACAGCCGCTCGTCGTAGGGGCTCACCCGGAGGGCCTGCCGGACCATCCACGCGGCGTCCCCGCCGTCACCGCTGCGGATGGCCGCTTCGGCGCCGCGGAGTGCCGTGGACACGACCAACGACTCAATGCGCGACCGGGTGCCGTCGAACACGGCCCAGTCGCTGTGGCGGAGGCCGGCGAGCAGCGGACCGCGTACCAACCGGAAGGCCTCGCGGAGCCGTCGCGGGTCGTCCGACTCGGCACGCGTCGCGAACTGTTCGACGTCGGTGCACGCGGAGTCGCCGAGTCGGAGGTTGACGCCGCGCGGAAGATGGGCGGTGCCGTCGGGAGCGAGCCCTAGCGCGCGCCGAGCGTCCGAGCAGGTGGAGTGCACGGTCGCCGCGGCCACCGCGCGATCGGGCCAGATGGCCAGCGACCAATCGGCGTGTCGCACCCCGTGCCGGTGGAAGGCCAGGTAGACCACGAGGTCGAGGGAAGCAGAGCGACGAAAGGACACCGTGGCGCCGTTGACGGTGACGGTGACCGGGCCGAGGACAGCAACGTCGACGCCGTCATGGGGCACGCCGGGGAACGGTCGTTCCCGACCTCCGTGGGGGCGGAGGGATTCGAACCCTCACTGGGGACGGTTTAAGCGCCCTGCCTCTGCCAATTGGGCTACACCCCCCGTGCACCATTCTTGACCGACTTCAGCGCCGTCACGAGGATGACCGGGCCGACGTCTCGAGCGGTCAGGCGGGCACCCCCGGGACGAGGGGTCGGTAGCGCTCGAGGACGGCCAGCTCTTCGTCGCGGGGGGCGTCCACCAGCGCCGTCTTGGCTCCGAACACCATGGTGGCGCGGCGCGCAGGGTCCCAGGGATCCCATTCGCCCAGACCGTCGTGGGACGGTCGCCCGGTGCCGGCGAACGCGAGCCATGCCTTTTGCATCATGTCCGAGAGTGCAGCGACTTCAGGTCCTCCCCCGGAGAACATCTGGACCGCCGGAAGGTGCACGGCACCGAAGACGAAGGGCAGCTCCAGGGCATGGCACGAGCCCAACATCCCACCGAAGGCGGGCGACTCCCACTCGAAGAGGTAGACGAACGCGCGGGAGCCCCGGGCGACGTGCGCGGCAGCCAGCTGGAGGCTGGGCCAGCGAAACACGACATCGGTCCCGACGGCGACCCAGATGTCCTTGCTCTCCACGGCCTCGCCTCGCACGCTCCGGGCGACTCTGTACCCGTCGATCACCTCGTCCGCCGGCATGTCGGGCACGGCATTGGCGACCCAGCGCTGCACGCCTTCGGCGTCCAACGCCATGAGCGCCGGGTTGCCGAGTCCGAAGAGTGTCAGCTCGTCCCTGTTGGTGCCGATCAGGAGGTCGATGCCGGCGGCCGCGCCGTCGGCCACGGCCCGCAGGGGATCACCGGGCAGGAGCACCCCGTCGACGACGGGCAGGAACGGCAGTGGGATCATCCCGGGGTCCGGGCGCCGCCTGCCGAGCTCCTCGGTCGCCGCGACGAACTCGGCAGCCGGGATCGGCTCCAACGACGCCCTGTCGCAGGTGGCGACGCCCAGCACGGACGCCAGGCGCTCCGCCGACCGTTCGGCCTCCTCCACCGAGTGCACGTACACGCCGCCGCTCTGCACGACCGCGCGCCGGAACAGCCCCGCGGCGGCCGGGGTCCCGAGCAGGGTGGCAACACTGAAACCCCCCGCTGACTCCCCGAAGATCGTGACGTTGCTCGCGTCCCCCCCGAAGACGGCGATGTTCTCGCCCACCCATGCCAGCGCGGCCAGCTGGTCGTGGATGCCCCAGTTGCCGATCAGTCCCTCGGGATCGGCCAGGTCGCGGTGACCGAGGAAGCCGAGGGCGCCGAGACGGTAATTGATGGTCACGACCACGGCGTCTCCGTTGCGGACGAGGTTGCCCCCTCGATACAGGAACACAGACCCGCTGCCCGACGTGAAGCCCCCTCCGTGGACGAACACCATGACGGGACGGCCCCGGCCGGGTTCCACCGTCGGGGTCGCGGGCAGTTCGGGCGTCCAGATGTTGAGTGAGAGGCAGTCCTCGCTGTGCGGCTCCGACGTCTCGGGGTCCGAGGGGCTCGTGATCCCCGGGACGGCGGCCGACTGCGGCGCAATCGGACCGAACGTCGACGCGTCGCGCACCTCTTCCCAACGCTCGGGTGGCTGCGGTGGTCGCCAGCGCAGCCCGCCGACCGGAGCCCGGGCGTAGGGCACGCCCGAGAAGGTCCAGTGGTCGCTGCGCCACACGCCCCTGAGCCGTCCCTGGGTGACAGACACGACTCCCTCCATGGCCAGCACCATACGGACGCCCGCCGCAAGGGTCAATCGTGCCCAATGTGAACGGCACGCGAATCGTGCTCAATGTGAACCGCGCACCAAGCGTGCCCAATGTGAACGGCACGCGAACACGGGCTGCAACCCGAACGAAACGCGGGGGTGCCGAATTTGCAACCGTGCAGCCAGTACGCTTTGCGACCGTGGGTGCAGTGAATTGTCGGAGCACTGCCCCCAGGCGGACACACCTCGCCCGGGCGGCCATGACCACTGGGCTCCTCGGTGCCCTCTTGTCGACGATCAGCGCGGTCGGTGCCGGTGCCACGCCGACCACCCTCCCCGGGCCCGCACCCAATCAGAGCCAGATCAACGCGACGCAATCGCAAGTGGCGCAGATAGAAACCACGCTGACCCATCAGGAGCAGCAGGCGTCGATCCTCGACGACAAGTACAACACGGCGGTCCAGAACCTCCAGACCGCACAGAGCTCGCTCCAGTCGATCGCCGCCAACCTCACCCACGCGCGGTCCGCAGTCGAGTCCGACAAGCGCCTCGTCGCCACCGACGCGGTTGCCGCGTACATCTATGCCACCCCCCAGACGGGCTTCGCCTCCTACTTCTCGTCGTCGGTGACACAGACGCAGGCGCGGAACCAGTACACGAACCAGATCGTCGGCAACCTCACCAAGGACGAGACCGCGCTCGAGCATTCAGAGGCGCGCCTCCAGAGCGAACAAGCGCAACAGCAAGCCGTGGCAGCACAGGCCCAGACCGAGGCGGCGCAGGCCAAGTCTCTGGCGCAGGCCAACGAACAGGCGGCCGCGGCGACGAAGGCGACGCTCGGTCAGGTGCAGGGCCAGCTGGCGCAGGAGGTCGCGCAGGCCGCGATCCAAGAAGCACAGCAGCAGGCCGCGGCGGCCGCCAGGGCAGCCAGCCAGGCCCAGCAACAACAGGCTGCCGCCGCCGCAGCAGCGGCAGCGACCGTCGCCGGGATCGTCGGGGGCGCCTCGAGCGGCGCGGCGGCGACCACAGCGGCCAACCAGGCGGGCGGTGGCGGGCCCGTCGGCGGCTCCTCGTCGGGCGGCTCGGGCGGGATGGCAGCCGTGCAGGCCGCCGTGTCCCAGCTCGGCGTGCCCTACGTGTGGGGCGGTGAGCAACCGGGCGTCGGTTTCGACTGTTCGGGACTCGTGCAGTGGGCGTGGGGCCAGGCGGGAGTGTCGATCCCCAGGACGACCGAGACGGAGTGGCCGGCGCTCCCGCACGTCTCGCTCGACTCGCTGCAGCCGGGTGACCTGCTCTTCTATTACAACCTCGACGGCGACAACCAGGTGGACCACGTCGTGATGTACGCCGGATCCGGCCCCTACGGGACGGACACGGTGATCCAGGCCCCCTTCACGGGGTCCACGGTCTCGTACTCACCCATCTTCACCGGGGGCCTCATCGGGGCTGCCCGCCCGTAGGCAAGCGATCACCGGCGACGCCGGTGATCTGCGCCTCCCGGGGGCCCACCCGCGCCGGGGGTCACGGGCCCCGGCGGTCGGTACGATGAACCATGGCCAGCGGGCGCCCGGTTGTCGGCGAGAAGAACCGATCGACGGCCATCGTCCCGATCCGGATCCCGGCTGAGGAAGCGGAGGACCAGGAGGATCTCCGGCTCTCCGACGTCGACGAGTGGGGCCGGTCCGAGAGGACCCGCGCGCTGGCGCGGGCGATCTACGAGCCGATCTACTCCAAGTGGTTCCGCGCCGAGTGGGAAGGGCTCGAGAAGATCCCGACCGACGGCGGTGCGCTCCTCGTGGCGAACCACGCGGGAGCGATCCCCTCCGACGCGCCGGTGATCATGCACGGCCTGGAGAAGGAGTTGGAGCGCCCGGTCTACGGCATGGCCGACTACTTCTTCCGGACGGTGCCCGTCGTCGGCACCCTGTGGGCGCGCTCCGGCGGGGTCTCGGCCCGACCGGCCAACGCCTACCGCCTGCTGAAGGAGCAGAAGCAGCTGGCACTCGTGTTCCCGGAGGGGACCAAGGGACCGTCGAAGTCGTTCACCGACCGCTACCAGCTGCGGCGCTTCGGGCGCGGCGGCTTTGTCGAGATCGCCATGCGAGCCGGCGTGCCCGTCATCCCCATCGCCGTGATCGGGTCCGAGGAGGCCATGCCCGTGCTCCTGCGCCTGCCCACGCTGGCCAGGGCCATCGGGGTCCCCTACGTCCCGATCACCGCCAACCTTCTCGCCTTCGGACCGCTCGGCGTCGTGGCGCCGTTCCCGGCCAAGTTCAAGCTGCGCGTCCTCGACCCCGTCCGCTTCGACGTGCCGGCCGACCAGGAGCGGTACTCCAAGAGCCGGATCATGGAGGAGTCGGAGCACATCCGTTCCCAGCTCCAAGAAGCCGTCTACGACATGTTGCGTGACCGGCGCAGCGTCTGGTTCGGGTGAGCTTCCCATGAGCCGGCGCGTCCTGGTCACCGGTGCGGACACCTTCTGGGGCGGCCGCATGATCCAGGCCTTGGAGGACGATCCGGGCATGGACGTCATCCTCGGCATGGGAACCAATGTGCCGTCGGTCCCTTTCGAGCGGGCCGAGTTCGTCCGGGCGGACCAGGCCTATTCAATCCTCAACCGGATCGTGAAGGCGACCCAGGTCGACACGATCCTGCACACCTTCATGATCACGAACTCGGCGACCGTGTCGAGTCGGGCCATGCACGAGATCAACGTCATCGGGACGATGAACCTGCTCGCCGCGGCCGGGGCGGCCGGATCGTCGGTGCGCCACATCGTGGTGAAGTCGTCCACCTTGGTGTACGGCTCCTCCGCCAGCGACCCGAACACCTTCCACGAGGACACGCCGCGCACGAGCCCGGTGCGCAGCAGCGTGGAGCGCGCCCTCGTGGAGGCCGAAGGGCTGGTGCGGGACTTCTCGGAGGACAACCCGGCGACACGTGTCACCGTCCTTCGCTTCGCCAACGTCCTGGGCACGCACCTCGCCACGCCCATCAGCCGGAACCTGTCCCGGCCGCTCTGCCCCAGCATTTTCGGGTTCGACCCGCTCCTGCAATTCGTCGAGGAGGACGACGTCGTGCGCGGCGCTCCTCCATGTCACGAAGAACAGCATCCCCGGCCTCTACAACGTCGCCGGTGACGGACGGCTGCCGTGGAGCGAGGTGGCCGGCATCTGCGGCACGAGGTTGGTCCCGCTCGCTCCTTTCAGCCCTTTCAAGATCCGCCCCGTCGCCCGGCTCTTCGACCTGCCCCCGGAGCTGGAGGACCTGCTCCGCTACGGACGGGGCGTCGACACGCGACGGATGGCGGCCACGGGCTTCACGTACAACGCCACGAGTGTTGGCGCGGTGCGCACGTTCATCAGGGCGCTGCGATTGCGCCGGCAATCCGGAAAGAAGCCGATGTCGTACACCTACGAGCACGACGTCGAGCAGTTCTTCCGCCATTCGCCGTCGGTGCTCGGCGCCAGCGATACCTGACGCTCAGCTCCCGAGCCATTCCTCCACGAGGTCCGGTTCCCGGACCGCCCATTCCTCCGCGGTGATCGCGTAGCGCACATGGTCCTCCCAGACGCCGTCGATCTCGAGGAAGCGCTGGGCGATCCCCTCCTCGCGGATGCCGAGTTTCTCGACGACCCGGCGGCTGGCGACGTTCCTCGGGATGATGGAGATCTCCACGCGGTGCAACGAGATCGCCTCGAACGCGAAGCGCAGCGTGACCACCACCGCTTCGGGCACGAGCCCACGACCGGCCAGCGCCTCGTCGATCCAGTACCCGATGAAGGCACTCTGGAAGGGGCCGCGTTGAATGGAGGAGAGCGTCACCTCGCCCGCGAAACGCTCGCCCGACGAACACGCCGAACCCGTAGCCGGTGCCGAGGTGCCGTTCGCGCTCGCGGATGCCGCAGCGGGCCGCGAAGCTGGGGCGGTCCTCGGAGGGCACCGGGGCGCCCTTGGGCCGTGGCTCCCAGCGCAGCAGCCAGTCGGCGCAGCGGGTGCGCACCTCGTGCCAGGAGGGGAAGTCGTCCTCGGTCAACGAGCGCAGGAGCACCCTCCGGCCTCGCAGCTCCAGCGGCGCGTGGCGCAACGCCCTGGCCGCGCTCATCGCGCCAGCACCTCCTCCAAGGCGCCGAGCAGCGCGAGCACGTTCCGGCGCCTGGGCCACATGTCCCATGCAGCCGATCCGCCAGATCTGCCCGGCCAGCTGGCCCGCGCCGGCCCCGATCTCGATCCCGTACCCACCCAGGAGCTCCCGGCGGCAGCGGGCCTCGTCGACGCCGGAGGGGACGCGGACCGTGGTGAGCTGCGGCAGTCGATGGTCGGCGTCGACGAGCAGCTCGAGGCCGAGGCCCTCCAGTCCGTCCTGGAGCAACCGCCCGCATTCGGCATGTCGTTGCCGCACCGCCTCGATGCCCTCGTCCAAAATCGTTCCGAGGCCGGCGTGCAGGGCCGCGATCATCGCCACCGGCGCCGTGTGGTGGTACACCCGCCCGCTGCCGGAGGTGTCCTGGACGTAGCGCGACAGGAGATTGAGGTCGAGGTACCAGCTGGAGGGCCGCTCCACGAGGCGGCGCCGCGCCCGATCGGAGACCGTCAGCGGCGAGAGCCCTGGTGGGACGCCCAGGCATTTCTGCGTGCCGCTGTAGGCGATGTCCACGCCCCAGTCGTCGACCGCGACCTCGATCCCGCCCAGGGAGGTCACCATGTCCACCAGCAGGAGCGCGTCGCCCTTGCCTTCCCCGAGCGGCGCGATGTCGCTGCGCACCCCCGTCGAGGTCTCGGCGTGGACCACCGCGATGATCTCCGGCGACGGATGGGCGGCGAGCAGGCGACCGGGATCGATGGGCTCGCCCCATTCGGCGTCCACCCGGACCACCTCGGCGCCGAGGCGGTCCGCCACCTCGCACATCCGCTCGCCGAAGACGCCGTTGACGCCGACGACCACCGTCGCTCCCGGTCGGACGAAATTGACGAACGAGGCCTCCATCCCGGCCGAACCCGTGCCGCTGATGGGCAAGGTCAACGCGTTGGACGTCGCGAACACGGTGCGGAGGCGATCGTTGGTGTCGTCGAGCACGCCGAGGAACTCCGGATCGAGGTGACCGAGCAGCGGCCCGGCCAGCGCCATCGTGGCGGCGGGGTACGGGTTCGATGGCCCCGGTCCCATGAGAAGCCGGTCGGATATCCCCACCGGCGCATCGTGGCAGGTCGACGCCCACGTGCGCCAACGCGGCAGTGCACGGCGGAGAGGGCCGGTAGATTTCCGGCGTGCCGTCTCGGGGTCATGGTCGCACCGCTCCATCTCAGAACCGTCGCGCCCGCCGTGGGCACCTCCCCTGGGGCCTGCCGCAGCCCCGGTGACGCCGTCCACGGACCGTGTCGCCGCCGTGGACTGCGGTACGAACTCCACCCGGCTCCTCATCGTCAACGACGACGGCTCGACCCACCTGCGACTCATGCGCATCACCAGGCTGGGCGAGGGTGTCGACGCCACGGGGATGCTCGCTCCCGAGGCCGTGGAGCGCACCATCGCCGTCCTCTCGGAGTACCGCCACCACATTGACGACGCCGCCGTGACTGCGGCCCGACTCGTCGCGACGTCCGCCGTCCGCGACGCCGCCAACGGGGAGGACTTCCTGCGCGCGGCCTCAGTCGCCATCGGCACGCCGGCCGAGCTGCTCGACGGTCATGCCGAGGGCGAGTTGGCCTACGTCGGCGCCACCAGCAGCCTGCCCCCCGTGCCGGGCGACGATGTCGTGATCGACATCGGAGGTGGTTCGACCGAGATCGCCGTGGGTCGAGAGGGCGCCGTCTACGCCACCTCGGTCGACATCGGGTGCGTCCGCGTGACGGAACGGTTCTTCCGGCACGACCCTCCGACCGCCGACGAGGTGCGGGAGGCCGAGTCGAGCATTCGCCCCGTGATCACGACCGCGGCGAGCGAGGTCGCGGGCGCCGGCGCGCTCTCAGCAGATGGCCGCCTCATCGGCCTGGCCGGAACGGTGACCACACTGGCCGCGCTGGAGCTCGGCCTGGAGGAGTACGACCACGAGCAGATTCATCACTCACACCTCACACGGGACTCCGTCGATCACTGGTGCAAGGTGCTCGGGGCCGAAACGGCATCCGAACGCTCAATGCGGCCGGCCATCACACCCGGCAGGGAAGATGTCATCGTCGGCGGTGCGCTCATCCTCCGCATCATCATGGACGTCTTGGGCTTCGAAACGTGCCTCGTGTCCGAGGCTGACATGCTGGACGGCCTGGCCATGTCCTTGCTCTGACGCCGGTGACTCGCGGGGTCGACCGGCCTAGGTGAAAGCCGGGTCAAGGAGAGAGCGGAGTCGCCTGCGGGTGCGCGAAAGCCATGAAGATGATGATGGCCAAGGCACCCTGCGAGACCGCCATGGCACCGACAACCGCCCCGGTCCACTTCTCGCGGATCCGCCAGGCGAACGCCGCCATCAAGGGGATCAGGACGAGCGTGTAGCGAAGGACAGCCGAGGGCCAATAGGCGCTCATTGCGCCGAGCGTGGCACCGACGGCATAGACCCACCACGAAGGGGGGATGGGAACCTTCCGGAGTTGGGCCCACGCCAGCAGAGCGAAGCCCGACACCATGAACACCAGGGCGATGCTCGCCAACACGTCCGGGGCGCCCTTGAACGCGGCCGCACCCGAGAACAGCTGGCTCAGCGATTCGAAGGGCGTCTTGAACCACACGAAGTGGGACTCGCCCCAGAACTTCTGGGCCTTCTCGAACGCCAGGGGCGTGCCCACCTGATGCCAGGAGTAGATCAACCACCCGATGATTCCGATGGGCGCGATGACGAGGCCGGCGATCGGCCGCAGCTTGTCCTTCTCCCGGACGATCGCGGGCAGGGCGGCCACCGCCACGCACAGCACGAGTACGAACCCGATGTTCCGCGAGAGGCTGGCCACGCTCGCCAGGACACCGGCGAGGACCCACCTCTGGCGCGAGAGCGAGTAGAGGCAGAAGCAGGAGGCGGCGACGAACAACCCCTCCGTGTAGGCCATGCTCAGGACATACGCCGCGGGGAAGAAGACGTAGAAGAGGACCGTCCGGTCTGCGACCCTCCGCTCCGAACACCTCGTTGACCATGAGCCACACGGCCAGGACCGACGCCAGCCCGAAGACGGCGGACGCCACTATCGCGGCATGGATGTAGGAGAGACCGGTGACCGCGACGACGGACCTGATCGCGGCCGGGAAGGCCGGGAAGAACGCCCAACGGCTCCCACTGTTGAACTCGTTGAACAGGTGGTGCGGGTACCCGTGCTGGGCGATGCGCAGGTACCACCCACCGTCCCAACCGTCTCCGAGCACGCCCGGGATGCTCAAGTTCGGGAACATCCACTTGGTGACCAGAGCGGCGAAGAGCACACTGATTCTCGACAGGACGAAGTAGCCCGCCGGCCGCGCCAGCTCCCTCCCCCGGTCACGCCACGCGGTCACCGGTCGAGGCGGTGACGCCTCGGATCGCTCTGCGTGCGACCGCTGTCTCGGGCGGACCCTCACTGCTGTCTCGGGCGGATCCTCACTGTGCTGCCCCACCAGGACAGTGAGTTCAGTTGCGTCCGTGTGCGTGCTCACCTCGGCAGTTGCCTTTCCACGTGCGGCGGTCGGGTCGTCGCGACGCTGCGAGCGCCGTCGAATCTTATCGCGGGGCTGCCCGCACCCTGAGGCGCACGCCTTGAGGGGACGCGGGCGTCAGGGCGCGAGCAGCGTTGCCTGGGGATGCACGACGGCGACCAGGATCATGACGGCCAGTGCGCCCTGTGACACCGCAAGCGTGCCAACGAATCCATCGGTCCAGTTGGGACGGATCTTCCACGCCAGCGCGGCAAAGAGCGTGAAGATCCCCATCGAATAGCGCAGAATGCTCGACGGCCAGAACGGGCTCATCGTCCCGAGGACGCTTCCCACGGTGAACACCCACCAGAAGAGCGGGATGGGTACTCCCCTCAGCTTCGCCTGAACGAGCCACACGAGCCCCACGACCACGAACACGAGCGCAGCGACTGCGAGCACGTCGGGCGCCACCTTGAACGCCTGCGCACCGTGGAAGAGATTGCGCAGCGAGCGGAACGGCGCCGTGAACCAGACGAAGTGCGCGCCGCCCCAGAACGTCTCTGCCTTGAGATACGCCAGTGGCGTCCCGACCCGGTCCCACGAATAGGCCATCCACGCGATGAGGCCGAGCGGGGAGAGGACGAGGGCCACCAGGGGACGGAGCTTCCGGTCCTTCACGATGACCGGTATGGCGGCAACCGCAACGCACGCGATCAGGACAATTCCGAAATTCCGCGTCAGGCTGGCCACGATGGCAAAGATGGACGACGTGATCCAGAGCCGTCGCGACAGTGCGTAGAGGCAGAACCCCGCCGCGGCGATGAACAGACCTTCCGTGTAGGTCATACTCAGCACGAATGCCGTCGGGAAGAAGACGAAAAAGAGCACCGACCGGTCGGCGATCGTCGCTCCGAATACCTCGCGCACGGCCAGCCAGACCGCGACCGCCGATGCGATGCCGAGCACGAACGTGATGGCGATGCCAGCGTGGGTGTACGACATTCCCGTGACGGAGGCGGTCCCACGGAGCACAGCCGGGAACGCGGGCAGAAACGCCCAGCTGTTCCCCGACCCTTCGTTGACCAGACGGTCCGGATACCCGTGTTGGGCGATGTGGATGTACCAGCCTCCGTCCCAACTGCGACCCAGTGCGGTCGGGATGCTCAGCCTGGGAAAGATCCACTTGCTGACGAGGGCGGCGAACAGCACCGCAACCCGGGAGAGGAGGAAGTACCCGACGGGTCGCGCCAGAGGAGCCAATTGGGCACGCCGCCGAGGTGAATGCGACGCGAGGTGGCCCTCCGACCCAGACGACCCAGCCGGCGATTCTTCGGGCCGCAGCACATCGGCCGGCACCGCGTCCGGCTGTTGGACGTCGACGGCCGGCACCCCGACACCATCCCGCCGCTCCTCGGTAACTCGAGACTCAGTGGTCACGACCGGAGGGACGCGCCGTCAGCTGCGTCACTCTCGAGAACGCCCATTCGTCACACCTTCGTCTCGGGTTCGACCGCCGGCTCGGACGGGAGAGTGGGTCACCCGTCCGGCTTTGCCGTCGTCACTCTAGCTGGGGTTTCTCTCCGCTCCGGGTTCAGCCGGGCACATGCGCTTACGACCTCGACCCAGCCGTCGAACGGCTCCGACGCCGCCCGTGGGGCCGCGCATGCGTCGTCGAGGGAAGTCTTTGCAGGCCCCGTGGGCAACGTCGGAGCGTGTAGCCTGGGCCGGTGAGCGCTCCGCACCTCTCGGTGGTCGTGCCGGTGTACAACGAGGAGGAAGTCCTGCCCGTCTTCATCGAACGGCTTCGTCCGGTCCTCGACGGGCTGCCCGGCTCCTACGAGGTGGTCGCGGTCGACGACGGCAGCACGGACGGCACGGCAATCCTCCTGCAGAAGCATCATCGCACCTGGTCACAACTGCGAATCGTGCGTTTGCGCACGAACTCGGGACATCAGCCGGCGATCTCGGCAGGCTTGATGGCGGCACGGGGAGACTTCGTCGTCACCATCGACGCCGACCTGCAGGACCCGCCCGAAGTCATCGCCGAAATGGTCGCCCTGGCGCACCGGGACCACCTCGACGTCGTCTACGGGGTGCGCTCGGACAGGTCCAGTGATTCAGCCTTCAAGCGCGGCACTGCGAATGCCTACTATCGGATCGTCGGACGTCTCGGCCGGAGTAGCGGACCTTCTTCCGGTGGGGACTTCCGTCTGATGTCCAGGGCGACGGTAGCGGCGGTCAACGGACTGCCCGATCATCACCGCGTGCTGCGCCTCGTTGTCCCTGCCCTCGGATTTCCTTCGGGGTCGGTGCACTACCGCCGGGACGCGTGGTGCCGCGGGAACGTCGAAGTACTCCCTCGGACACATGGTGCGCCTGTCCCTCGACAGCCTCACTGCGGTCTCCATTGGGCCGTTGCGTCTGGCCACCTGGTTCGGGCTCCTGGGCAGTCTCGTGGCGTTCGGGCTGGTCTGCTACGCGGTGCTGGCCGAGATCACGACCACAACGGTGCCCGGTTGGACGTCCACGATGGCTGCAGTGGCGGGATTCGGGGCTCTGCAGCTCCTTGCACTCGGCTTGTTGGGTGAGTACGTGGGGAGGATCTACATGATCCTCCAGGGTCGGCCGACCTATTTCGTCGCCTATGACTCCTTGGAGGAGGACGAGGGCGAAGCTGGCTCGACGCCCGACTCCTCCACTGCGCAGAAGGACTGGAGCGCCCGGACGTCCGTCCTGCGGTGAGCAACCTCACCACCCTTCATGAATCCGCTCACGTCGTGGACTGGACGAGCACGATGTGCTGCCCGACCTGCCGCGCCAACCTTACGGTGGTCGCCTTCGTCCGGTCCGACGACGGGCGATTGAAGGAGGGCCGCCTCGACTGCGGTTCGTGCGGGCGCACCGCAGCGGACGTCCGGCACTTCAAGTACGACTTCCACTTCGATGGGGTGCCGAGACAATGGAGCGGGGAGACCCTGGTGTCCCGGTCTGTGCACGAAAGGCGCGTGCACGTGGACTCCGCTGAGATCTCGAGGTCGTCGAGGTGGCACCCGACACCGCCGTTCTACCTCTACTCGGAGGGTCGCACGGGAGACACGTGCTCGTTCGCGGGCGACTTCACCGACGCTCTGGTCCGGTTCCGCACCCAGGGCGACGGAGGCATCGTCGACGTCTTCCTCGACGACGCCCTGGCGGCCTCCGTCGAGCTGTTCGCACCCGAGGGGACGTTCACCCTCCCCACCATCGTGGCGAGCGATGTCCCTCTGGGCAGACACGAGCTGGTGATCGCCACGAGGGGAGTCGCGCCGGCCGGTTCGCGGGGGACGGCTGCCCTGTTCGAGGAGCTGGTGCTGCACGCCCCACCGGGCGTCGACGGCTTCGGCGCCCCGGTGCCCCTCAACTACGGCAACCCGTACAGCCCGTTCATCGAGTCCTACCTCTCCGGACGTCGCCCGACGAGCTGGTGCTGGAGATCGGCGGGGGCGATCGCCGGAGGGTCCTGCCGAACCACCTCAATTTCGAGTACGTGGGATTCGAGCTGGCCGACGTCTACGGCGACATTCACGCGCTCCCCTTCAAGGACGACACATTCGAGGTCGTCCACAGCCAAGCTGTGTTCGAGCACGTGGCCGACCCGTTTGCGGCTGCAACGGAGCTGCTCCGGGTCACCAAGCCGGGCGGGCTGGTCCTCACCGAGGTGGCCTTCCTGCAGCCGCTCCACGCCGTTCCGTACCACTTCTTCAACATGACGCTGTGGGGGGTCGAGGAGCTTTTCAAGGGATGTGAGATCGTCGCCTCGGATTGGTTCGGGCCGCTGTCGGACACCGTCGCCTGGCTCCTTGACGCGGCGGCACTGACGCAGAAGGTCGAGCCCGAGCGACTGGACCGCATCCGCGCGGAGTTCGAGGAGTTCGACGGCTTGATCTCGCACGACGAGCTCAAACCGGTCGCGGGCGGGGTGCACATCGCGGCCCGCAAGCCCGCGTGACGACCCGAGGTCAGGCCGTCGCGGCCACCGCGCCGAGCACCGGCAGCCCCACGATCGCCTCGTAGAACCGCTCGGCGTTCTCGGCCATCGTCTCCAGCGTGAAGGACTCGGCGTAAGCCTGGCGCCCACCGCGACCGATCCGGTCGCGCAGCTCCGGCGAGTCGATGAGCCGCCGGAGCGCGGCGGCCAGCTCCGTCGGGTCGCCGGGCTGGACGAGGAAACCCGAGACCCCGTCGGTGATGATCTCGCGCATACCCCCGATGTCCGTCGCCACGACCGGCTTGGAGAACATCATGGCCTCCAGGAGGATGAGCCCGAACGACTCGAAGAGCGAGGGCGCGACGAAGACGTCACACGCCGCGTACTCGGCGCGCAGTGCCTCGTCGTCGACCCGCCCGAGGAACGAGACGCGGTCGGCGAGCTCCGGATGGTCGCTCTCGAACGCGTCGCGGTAGGTGGCTCCGGTGGGCCCCGCGAGGGAGAGGTCGCCCACCAGGCGCAGCTCGAAGTCGACCCCCGCGTCGGCCAGCATGACCGCGCTCTGGAGCAGCGCGTCGACGCCTTTGCGGGCCTCGAGCCGGCCGACGAAGAGGATCCGGGCCCTGCCGCCCTGCGTCGCGCCGGTGGCGCCGTGGCGCCCTCCGTCTCGTCCGCCAGCCCGTGGGCGACCAGCCCCAGTCGGTCCGGGGGGAACGAGACGCCGTACTGGGACCCGACCTCCTCGACGATGGCGGGCCCGCAGGCCAGGTATCCGGACGCGCGCTCGTACACCAGTGTCTCGATGTCGATGAGCTGCCGGAACAGCTCCGGGTCCGCCGCTTGGTTCCGGCGCATCGCCGGATCGACTCCCAACACCGTCTGCAGGGGTGTGTACAGCCCCACCACGTAGCGGTACTTCCCCTTCCAGCACGATGGCGATGCCCTCGGAGTCCCAGTTCGGGCCCTGGACGACGTCGATCGCACGGAACGTCTCAATACGGTGGAGCTCGTCGAGCATGGACGCGGAGTGGTCCCAGATGTGTGCCGGCACCGCGAGGCCCGGCGGGGGCTCGTGTGGGACCGCGGCAATGCGGTGGACCCACACGTCGTCCTCCAGGTCCACCCGGGGGTGCCCCTCGCCCACGGTCAGCACACGCACGCAGTGGCCGCGCCGGGCCAGGCTCGTGGCCAGCGCGTGCAGGACGCGGCCGATCCCGTTGACCTGGGCCGGCGGGTATTCCGCGGACAGGAAGCAGACATGGAGCTTGGCGCCCTCCGGCTGCCGGGTGGCGAACGGGACGAACGGCGTCGGTACCTCGTCGAACCACTCCGGTGGCCGTTCCCTGGTGCGGCCCGTGACGTAGAGCTCGAGCGCGAGATCCGAGGCGGCCTGGACGTCGGTTTCGAACTTGTCCCTCGTGGCGCGATCGTGCACTCCGGCTTCGAAGTTCAGTTCCACGTTGGCCCGGGTCTTCTCCACGAATGCCGTCTGCTGCGCGCACACCTCTGCGAACGACGATGCCTTGAGGCCGTGCTTCATCCCGAAGTAGAAGCGGCTCTTCAGCACCTGATACCAGTCCTTGATCACATCGCTGCGCTCACGGATGTCGCTCGGAAGGAACTTGTGGTACACGAACCCCTTGTCGAGCGCCATCACGACGTATCCGGCATCCGTCAGCCGACAGCACAGGTCCGTCTCGTCGAGGTAGTACTCGAACTCCTCGTCGAAGCCCCCGAGTTGCACGAGGATGTCGCGACGGAACGAGCTGTTCGTCCCGATCGTGTAGGTGTACTCCATCGACCCGGGGGCGGCGAGCAGCAAGGAGGGGTTGGCGCAGGGCGGGAAGTCCGTCCAGAAGTTCCCGAAACGGTCCGCCCTGGAGTGCCAGACCTGGTACCAGAACCCGGTGTGGCCGACCGTGGGGCCGCCGGCTGCCCCCACCTCCGCCCACTCGTACGCCTCGGCCAGGCCGTCGAGCCAGGCCGGATCCGGGTAGGCGTCGTCGTCGATGAAGGCGACGATCTCACCGCTCGCCAGTCGGATGCCGATGTTGCGCGACTCGGAGAGGTTGCGGTTCGGGCAGTGTCCAACCTTGATCCGGCCGGCGAAGTCCTCCAACAGCTCGTCGGTGCCGTCCGTGGAGGGTCCGTTGACCACGACCACCTCGAAATTGGGGTAGTCGAGCCACTCCAGGGAGCGCAGCGTGCGTTGGAGGCTGTCGCGTCGGTTGAAGGTGTTGACCACCACGGACACTGACCTCATGACGTCTGTAGGGCGAGGTCGGGCGTCGGCACGGCACCGGTCAGCCATCCGGGCGGCCGCCCGGGCTCGGGCCGGGGCCAGCTCCTCGACGAGCTGGAGGAATTTCGTCTCGAAGTTGTACAGGGAGTAGTCACGGAGGTGCCGCGCCACCGCGTCGTGCCAATTCGGCAGGGCCAACTCACCGCTACTCGTCGGCAGGACGAGTTGGGACCCCGTCGCGCGTGACCTCCGCACCCGCTCCGCGATCTCGGCGATCCTGCGGGCCAACGCGGCGGCGTCGCCGGTCGGGAACACCGACCCGAGTCCACCGATGACGGTGGGGATGTTCCCGGCATCGGACCCGACGACGAAGCAACCCGAGCGAAGGGCTTCGACGACGGGGACGCAGTACCCCTCGTGGTGCGACGGCATGACGAAGACGTCCGATGCACCGTAGAGCCGGGCGATCGCGTCGTCGCTGGCGTCGCGCACCAGAGTGAGCCTCCCGTCCGCTCCGTGATGGGCCAGCGCGCGCTCAATGGACGCCACCACCTCGGGCTGCGAGAAGCGGACGCTGCCGGCCAGGGTCAGCCGCAGGTCCGGGTCCCGCTCCCACAGCAGGTCCATGGCCCCGAGAAGCTCGGCGATCCCCTTCGCCTTGACCAGCCTGCCCACGAAGAGCAGCGTGATCACGTCGCCCGACGAGGGGTCGGCGAAGTCGCGCCGGCCGTGGTCCGCGTCCGCGTTGTTCGGCGGGAGGTGGATCACCGTGATCGGCGGGTCCCCGAGGCCCAGTGCGACCAGTTGATCGCGGGTGAACTCGCTGACCGTGGCAATCCGGGACGCGAGATGCAGGTTGTGCCGCTCCCGGATCGCCCGGGTGCAGGCGGCCTCGACGATCGGGTCGTTGATCAGCTCGGGGGGCGTCGTGTTGTGGTCGATCACCAGCGACGGCCGGTCGATGAGAAAGAGGGCGTTGAAGAGCTCGTACCACATCGTGTACTCGAAGACGTGCAGGTCGGCCTCGTTGAAACGTGGATCTCGCAACAAGGTCCCGATGTCCGGCGTGAGTCGGATGTCGGGGTCGTCGTAGTCGCTTCCATGCGTGAACCCCGTGACCTCGACCCCACAACCCTGGTCGCGCAGCCGCTGGAGTAGGCGCAGCTTCCAGAGGAAGCTCTTGGACACCGCGTCGCGTTCCATGACGACGCCGCTGTAGAGGGCGATGCGCAATGGCTGCGTGCCGTCACCGCCGGCCGGCAGGTTGGGTGAGGACAATGGTCGTTCTTCAACCAGGAGACGAGATGCGGCGGACCGCTTCGATCTCCATCTCGTAGCAGGCGCCGTTGCGCCGCCCTTCCTCAATCACCTTCACGTCCTCGAGGCCCGCTTCCTCGAGCAGCGTCGAGAGCGTGTCCTTGGAGAACCCGCTGAAGTGGAAGTCGCCGGCGTATTCCTGCCCCCCGTACATGACCTCGACGAAGTCGTCGAAGGAGAGTCGTCCCGCAGCGCGCTCGGCCACCATGGTCTCCACGTCGGGCACCACCGAGACCAGCTTCCCCCCGTCCTCGAGCAGCGAGACCCAGCGGGGCAGGATCACCCGCCGGAGCTCCTCGACGGGGAAGTGCTCCAAGAGGTGCGCCGAGTAGATCTCGGTGAGCTCCTCGGCTGCGAAGGGCAGGTCCCGCACGTCCGCCACGATGTCGATGCCGGGCAGCTCGCGTGAGTCGACGTTGAGGTAGTCCTCACGGGTCAGGTGCCCGGCGCCCACGTTCACCCGCAGGTTGCCCGCCATGGAGCTGACTTTCGCCTCGTTGGTGACCCTGCTCACCGTGGTCCCGGCCGGTTCACCCGCGGTCGGCGCCTCGGCCGGCCCGGCGTAGCGCTTCTCCAGCAGGATCTCCTTGCGGACGAACTCCATCCGCTCCTGGAGGCCTGCGATGGTGGCCGCGTGATGTTCTCAGCCGATCTCGAGCGCGTCCAATCGCGACTCGCTCGCCCGAATCTGCCGCTGGGTCTCCCGGCTCGATGCGTTCTGGGAGGCGATGGTGTTGATCACCGTCGGGAGGTACCGGTTCAGGGCCTCGATCTGGGCCGAGAGCTCCGCGGTGCGGGTGTCGATCACGGCGGGCAAGCGCGTTGATCTCCTGGTGCAGCTGGTCGGCCCGGAAGTCGATGCGCCCGTAGACCCGCTTGGTGAACGGCGCGGCCAGGCGCCGTGCCAGCCCCTTGGCCTTGCTCTTCGCGCTCAATGCGAGCTCCCTCTTTGACTCGTGGTCGCGCACGGGTGGGTGACAGCGGACCCAGCCGGCGGCGTGCCCATCGCTGGCGGCAAGTCTAGTGGTCCGCGCACCTCAGCCTTCGAGACCGCGGGCATCGGCGCAGGTCATCGGCGCTGTCGGGCTCAGGTCGTCCGGGAGACGGGGAGACGGGCCGCCACCCAGGCCCCGACCGGATCGTCACCGCCGGCGAGCCACCAGGCCAGATGGGCATGGAGGCACTTGACCCCCTGGCGGGTTCCACCCACTCCTCCACTCGGCCGCGGGCCGGTCCATCCCGGCGGGATCCGCTCGTCGCGTTCGGCCGCGTAGCGGCGGTGGCAGGCGTCGAGCGCAGCCGCATCCACCTCCGCCTCGGCCTGCCGCACCCCGCCGGCGGCCTCCAGGCGCCCCACGCCGGCCCGCAGGTCGGGGTCGACGAGCCAGTACGTCGTCGGCATCGGCGTGCCGTCCCGGAGGAAGGGCTCGTTGGCGATGACCATCGGGGCGCCGTCGTCCCGGCGGACCACCACGGCGAAGGCACCGCCGGGGTCCCGGCCCAGGAGGGCCGCGACCACGTCCTGTTCCGCGGGGGCGCCGGCGTCATGGGCCGATCCGGTCGCCGGCGCGGCGCTCACCGCCAGAATTCGAGGGAGTGCACCATCCGCGACAGCAGGCCCGAGCCCGCGTCCGCCGGCGTGCTCGGGTGCTGCGCCGGGGGAGCCTTCGCCGGTGTCGTCGTGGTGGTGACCCCTCCCGGTGGGAGCTCGGAGGTCGCCGACGGGGCGACGGGAGCGTGGGAGCCCGGATCGCCGGAGTAGGGGGTGCCCGCCGCGGCCGCGCCCGACGGCGGCAGCACTTCGTAGGCCTGCTGGCCGGGACCGACGAGCTGGTACTGCTCCCGGGCGATGCGCCCGATCTCGCCGCTGTCACTGAGGTTCTTCTTCTCCTGGGCCAGGGCCGCGTCCTGCTGGTGCAGCGTGGCGAGCTGCGCTTCGGCCTCGCTGAGGTTGGAGCGCTGGCTCAGCAGGGAGCCCGCGGGGAACCACGCGAACAGCACGACGGCGGACACCGCGACCGCGCCCAGGAGGATCAGCCGCGAGCGCCCCGCGCCGCGGGGTGCCTTCCGGTCGGGCGCGCTGCGGGCCCGGGGCCGGCCGCTAGCCCGCGCCACGCCGCATCCCCTGTCCCGACAGCGCAGCGGCGCCGGGAAAGCGGGCCGATTCGCCCAGGTCCTCTTCGATCCTCAGCAGCTGGTTGTACTTGGCGACCCGGTCGGAGCGGGCCGGCGCGCCCGTCTTGATCTGCCCCGCGTTGACGGCGACCACGAGGTCGGCGATCGTCGTGTCCTCGGTCTCGCCCGACCGGTGCGAGATCACCGTCGCGTAGGAGGCCCGGTTGGCCAGCGCCACCGTCTCCAACGTCTCGGTGAGCGTGCCGATCTGGTTCAGCTTGACCAGGATGGCGTTCGCCACGCCGTCGCGGATGCCGCGGCCGAGGATCTCGGAGTTGGTGACGAAGATGTCGTCGCCCACCAGCTGGATCCGCCCGCCCAGGGTCTTGGTGTGGGCCGCCCAGCCGTCCCAGTCCTCCTCGGCCATGCCGTCCTCGATCGACACGATCGGATAGCGGTCCACGAGGTCGACCCAGTAGTCGGCGAGCTCGGCCGACGAGAGCGTCCGCCCCTCTCCGGCCAGGACGTAGGACCCGTCGTCCCACAGCTCGCTCGTCGCGGGGTCCAGTGCGAGCGCGATCTCGTCACCCGGCACCCGGCCCGCGAGCTCGATCGCCTGGAGGAGGAGCTTCACCGCGTCCTCGTTGTGGGGCAGGTCCGGGGCGAAGCCGCCCTCGTCGCCGACCGCGGTCGACAGCCCGCGCTCGGCCAGGATGGAGCGCAGTGCGTGATACGTCTCGGTTCCCCACTGCAGCGCCTCGCCGAAGGAGGCTGCGCCCAGGGGCATCAACATGAACTCCTGGAAGTCGACGGAGTTGGTGGCGTGCGCCCCGCCGTTCAACACGTTCAGCATCGGCACCGGGAGCGCGTGGGCGTTGCTCCCGCCGATGGACCGGTAGAGGGGGATCTCGAGGTCGTCGGCCGTGGCCTTGGCCGACGCGAGCGACACGGCCAGGATCGCGTTGGCCCCGAGGCGGCCCTTGTCGGGCGTCCCGTCGAGATCGATCATGGTGAAGTCGACGGCGCGCTGGTCGAGCGCGTCGAGCCCGCAGATCGCCTCCGCGATCTCGCCGTTGACGCCGGCCACCGCCCGCAGCACACCCAAGCCCCTGAACCGATCGCCACCGTCGCGCAGCTCGACGGCCTCGCGGATGCCGGTGGAAGCGCCCGAAGGAGAGATCGCACGGCCCCGGGCGCCGGAACTGAGCAGCACCTCTGCTTCGACGGTCGGGTTGCCGCGGGAGTCGAGGACCTCGCGCCCGATCACGTACTCAATGGTGCTCACGACATCACTCCTTGGGTGCCCGCCCTGGTGGGACACCGGGGCACAAGGCTAGCGGTTGCCAATCTCCTGGTCGGGGACGCCTTCGGCCACAAGGATGTCCGCGCGCAATGCGAGGGCGCGGTCGCGCAGTGCTTGTTCCGCGTCCACGCCGAGGCGTTGCGCGAGGGTTGCCACCTCGAAGAGGACCTGGCCCACCTGCGCGCTGAGCTCATCGGCCTCAGCCGACAGCGGGTCGTCCGGGGACGGCTCGGCCGTGCCGGCGCGCCGCGCCAGCGACTCCATCGTTGCCGCCACGGCGAGCGCTCCGCCCGAACCGTCGGGCCCCGGCCCGGCCGCGCCCTCGGGATCCAGCCCGACCGAGCGCGCCTTGCGCGCCAGCTTGGTGGTGAGCATCAGCGTGGGGAGCCCGGCGGGAATGCCCTCGGTGACGCTGGCCCTGCCCTTCTCGCGCTTCTTGATCGCCTCCCAATTCGAGACGACCTCGTCCGCACCCTCCACCTGCACGTCCCCGAACACGTGAGGATGGCGGTGCACGAGCTTGTCGTGGACGGTGCGCGCGACGTCCCCCAGGTCGAACCGCCCCTCCTCGTGGGCGAGGCGGGCATGGAAGACGATCTGGAACAACAGATCGCCCAGCTCCTCCTGCAGATGGGCGCCGGTGGCGTCGGCCCCGGGCCCGTCCAGGGACGCCAGGGCGTCGAGCACCTCGTAGCACTCCTCGACGAGGTGCGGCATCAGCGAAGCGTGGGTCTGGGCCCGGTCCCAGGGGCAGTGCTCGCGGCAGCGTGTCCATGAGCGCGACCAGCCGCGCCACCTCGTCGGCCGAGGACCGCCGGAGCGGGTCGCCCAGCGCGGGCACGTAGAGCGACGTGAGGTGGTCGGGTTCGACGGTCCGGTCGAGCTCCCACCACTCGACCGTGGCCACCACCTCGTCATCCAGGCCGAGGTGGTGCAGGATCGTCGGCCGCGGCAGCGGCGTGTCGCCCTCGTCCGGCGCGCTCAGCTTCACCTCCGAGAGCAGGTGGCGCGACCAGCACTGCGCGAGCAGGAAGGGCCCGCGGTCGTGCACCGCGGCCCGCGCGAAGGCAGCGGCATCGAGCAGGCGCACCCCGTCGGCGAGCGGGTCGACGCCCAGTGCGGCCCAGGCCAGGTCGAGGAAGGACAGCGCCGGCAGGACGGTCACCTCGACCCGGGGGTCGGCCCGCAGGAGGTCGACGGTGCGCTCGGCCACGAGGGGAGATCCGGGTACCGCGTAGACGACCGGCTCGGGGGCCGCGTCGACGGCCGCATCGACGAGCGCCTCCACGATCGCGGCGTACACCTCCTCGAAGGTCGCCGCGGACTCGTACAGGTCGTCGAAGGCGCGGGCCCGGTCCAGGCCCGACGCCGCCGGGTGACGCGCCGTGCGCAGGTAGGTGCGCCCCTGCCGCAGGTGCTGCGCGACCGACTCCGAGAGAAGTTCGGCGCCCGCGGGCCCGAGGCCCACCACCGTGATGTGGGGGCGCACCCGCGTCACGCTCAGCCGCTGGACGGGCTGGCCGCTGCCGCGCTGACGCCGGTCGTGTTCGCCGCCGGGTTCAAGACGTCCGACGAGCTCGGCGTGAGCGGGGCGAACACACTCGCCGGGGCGGGCACCCAGACCCCGTAGCGCGGGTCGACGCTCACCGACGAGTGACGCTCGGCCGTCGTGATCGCCGCCTGGGCGGCCTTGGCTCCGGCCTGCTGCACCAACCCGGACACCGCTGACTTCACCGCGGCGTACGAGGAAGGCGTCCGCTTGGTCAGCTGGAGCAGGTAGTAGTCCCCGTTGACGTCGATGGGCGCGGAGACGCCGCCGACCGCCAGGCCGTCCAATTTGGCGCCGGGCGGCAGCCCCGCAGCGATCTCCGCCAGCGGTCCGCACTGCAGCTGTCCGCTCTGGGCGGCCTTGGTCGCCACCTGCGCGAACGGCGTCCCGTAGGCGATCTCCGCCGCCGCCTCCTGGGCCGCCGTCTGGGTCGTGAAGGCGGCCGCGGTGAAGCACGCCGTGTCGAACTGGGAGCGGTGCCGCTCGAAGTAGGACACCAGGTCGGCCTCGCTGGAGCCGACCCCCGCGAAGTCCTCCTGGAGCGCGCTGGCGGTGGCCACGAATTGCACCTGCTGGTCCACGAACGAGGCGGGCAGGGTGCTCAGCACCTGCTGCCCGGTCAGGGGCTGTCCCGTGAGGCTGCAGGAGTACCGCGGGTTCTGCGCCACCGGCGTCTGCAGGATCTGGGTCATCACCGACGTGATCTGCCCGCTCAGGTTCGTCTGCGCCTCGGCCAGCTGGGCCTGGTTCACCGTGACGTGGCGCTCGTCCGCCAGCTGCAGCACCAGCTGGTGACCGATCTGGGTGTCGAGGTAGGTGGAGACGAAGGCGGTGCTCGCCGTCGGGCGGTCCCCTGCGTCCTGGCCCCTGCCCGCGCCGTTCACGGGCGCCAGCTGCTCGCTCCCGCTCGAGGCGAGATAGGCCTGGGAGTTGAGGTAGCACTGGTAGGACGCGCTGCTCGAGATCGCCTGCACGTCGCTGTTCAGAGCCTCTTGGCTGATGCTCGTGCCGTTGACGACCGCCGCATGGGTGGGCACCAACAGCGCGGCCGCGGCGACGCCGCCGGCGAGGAGGACGAGGAGGACGATGAGCCGCTTCACGCGCCGCGCATGCTACAAGCTGTCCCCGGCCGGTCCCCCATCACCGACGGGCATCAGCTCCTCCAGCAGGGCGCGCACGGTGTCCGCCGCCGACTCGGTGCCGCGGATCGGGACCTGCAGCTGGGCGCTGTCCTCGCGGTAGGTCGCACCGGGAACCAGGCGGCGCAGGCGGACCTGGGCGCTGGCGGGCAGGGACACCGGCGACACCCGCACCACGGGTTGACGTGCGCCACCCTGCCGGACCGGGCTCTGGGTGATTTCGCCGATCCCGCGGGCCATGGCACCGGCGCGGCAGGCGGCCCAGCGCCAGCAGGCCCTCAGCCGCCGCGGGCAGCGGGCCGTAGCGGTCGACCCATTCGTTGCCGATGTCGTCCACGTCCGCCGCCGACGCCGCTCCGGCCAGCCGCCGGTACGCCTCGAGGCGTGCGTCCTCGGCCGCCACGTAGTCCTTGGGGAGGTGGGCGTCGCCGGGGAGGTCGATGGAGACCGTCGGGGGTGCCGGCCTGGCCTCACCCCGGGCCTCGGCCACCGCCTCCGCCACCAACTGGACGTAGAGGTCGTACCCCACGGCAGCGATGTGCCCCGACTGGTCCGAGCCCAAGAGGTTGCCCGCGCCGCGGATCTCCAGGTCGCGCATGGCGATCTTGAACCCCGAGCCGAGCTCGGTGTGCTCGCCGATCGTCCGCAGCCGCTCGTAGGCCTGTTCGGACAGGACGCGGTCGGCCGGGTGGAACAGGTAGGCGTAGGCGCGCTGGCCCGCCCGCCCGACCCGCCCGCGGATCTGGTGGAGCTGGCCCAGGCCGAGGAGGTCGGCCCGGTCCACGATCAGCGTGTTGACCGAGGGCATGTCGATGCCCGACTCGATGATGGTCGTGCACACGAGCACGTCGTAGCGGCGCTGCCAGAAGTCGAGGACCACGGTCTCGAGGCTTCCCTCGTCCATCTGCCCGTGCGCGACCGCCACCCTGGCCTCGGGCACGAGGTCACGGATGTCGCGGGCGACGCGGTCGATGTCCGACACGCGGTTGTGCACGTAGAAGGCCTGGCCCTCCCGCAGCAGCTCGCGCCGCAGCGCCTCGTTCACCGCGGACGGGTCCTGCTCGCCGACGTAGGTGAGGATCGGGCGCCGGTCCGACGGCGGGGTGTTCACCATCGACAGGTCCCTGATGCCGGTCAGCGCCATCTCGAGGGTGCGCGGGATCGGGCTCGCCGTCAGGGTCAGGACGTCGACGCCCTCGGCCATGCGCTTCACCGCCTCCTTGTGCGTGACCCCGAAGCGCTGCTCCTCGTCGACGACGAGGAGACCGAGCTTCTTGAAGACGACGTCGGTGCCGAGCAAGCGGTGCGTGCCGACGACGACATCGACACTCCCGTCGGCCAGGCCGCGCACGACGGCCCTCTGCTGGGCCGGGGACAGGAAGCGGCTCAGCAGCTCCACGCGCACCGGGTACGGCGCGTAGCGGTCCGCGAAGGTCTGCGCGTGCTGGCTCGCCAGCAGCGTGGTCGGGGCGAGCACCGCGGCCTGCGTGCCGTCCTGCACCGCCTTGAAGGCGGCCCGCAGCGCCACCTCGGTCTTGCCGAACCCGACGTCGCCGCACACCAGGCGGTCCATCGGCCGGGGCTCCTCCATGTCGCGCTTGACGTCGGCGATCGCCGTGAGCTGGTCCTCGGTCTCCACGAAGGGGAAGGAGGACTCCATCTCCGCCTGCCACGGCGTGTCGGGGCCGAAGGCGTGCCCCTCCACCGCCAGGCGGCGCCGGTACAGCTCGACGAGCTCGGCCGCCACCTCCCCGGCGGCGGCCCGTGCCCTGGCCCGCGTCCTCTGCCAGTCCGCGCCGCCCATCTTCGAGAGGGTCGGGGACTCGCCACCCGAATACGGGGTGATCGCCTCGATCTGCTCCACGGGGAGGTAGAGGCGATCCGAGCCCCGGTACTGCAGGATCAGGTAGTCGCGGGTGGTGCCGCCCATCGTCCGCGTCGTGACGCCCTCGAAGCGGGCCACGCCGTGCTGGCGGTGGACCACGAAGCTCCCCGCCTCCAGGTCGTCGAAGAACCCGTCCGCCGCCCGGGCCCGCGGGCGGGCCCGCCGGTGCGGCATCCGCCGGCCCGTGACGTCGGTCTCGGAGAGCACGGCCACCTTGGCGTCGGGAAGGACGAATCCGCTCGTGACCGGCGCCACCACCACGACGACCCCCGGCGCGCCCGGCGCGGCCTCGACGACGGGGGCGTGCACCCCCTCCTCGGACAGGGTGGCCGACAGCCGTGCCGCACCGGGGCCGGTGGCGGCGCACAGCGTCACCGCGTAGCCCTCGCCGACGAGCCGGGTCACCCCGGACGCCAGCCGGGCCGGGTCCCCCGCCACCGGGTCGAAGCGCCGCACCGTGAGCGCGTCGACGGCGGGCCCCTCGGGGACCGGGGGGAGGGCGACGACGCCGGCCGGGCAGTCGCGGCAACAACCGGTCGAAGGGGAGGTGGAGGCGCGGGAAGCCGTCCTCGTTCCCCTCCTTGGCCCCCCACGTGGCCGCGAGCGTCTCGGCCAGCGCCGCCTCCTCGTCGAGCAGCTGCACGGACCGGTCGCGGATCCGCCGCGGCTCGACGAGGACCACCTGGCCGCCCGCGGGGAGCAGGTCGGGCAGCACGCGCTCGCCGCTGTCGAGGAAGGGGAGCCACGACTCCATGCCGTCGAACTCCTCGCCCTCGGCGAGGCGCTCCCACACCGCTGCGCCCCACGGCTGCCGCGCCACCAGCGATGCGGCGGCCGCGCGCAGCTCGTCGGTGGCCACGAGCTCGCGGCACCCGTAGAGGGCCACCGCGTGCAGGTCGTGGGACGAGCGCTGGTCGCTGATCGCGAACGAGGTCAGGCGGTCGACCTCGTCGCCCCAGAGGTCGATGCGCACCGGCTCGTCGGCCGTCGACGGGAAGACGTCGACGATCCCGCCCCGGACGGCGAACTCCCCGCGGTGCTCCACCTGGTGCTCACGCCGGTAGCCCCGGGCCACCAGCTCGGGGAGCAGCACGCCGACGTCGACCTGGTCGCCCCGGCTGATCACGATCGGCGCCGTCCCCTCCAGCGGCCCGAGCCGCTGGAGCAAGGCCCGCACGGGGGCGACGATGACCCTGGGCGGCGCCGGGAGTGCGCCCTCGGGCGGGCGGGTCAGCGAGTCCAGAACGGCGAGGCGTTGCCCCATCGTCTCGGTCTCCGGGCTGACGCGCTCGAAGGGCAGCGTCTCCCAGGCGGGGAGGACGCGCACCGGGCCCGAGAGGGCCCCGACGACCTCGCGGTCGGCCGCGTCGGCCGGCGCCAGCAGGCAGGCGAGGTCGTCCCCCAACCGCTGGGCGTCCTGGCCCGTCGCGGTGACGACCAGCATCGGGGCCCGCTCGGTGAACGCCGCCATTGCGGCGACGACGACGGCCTGTGCCGCTTCGGGGACCGCCACCGTCGAGTCGGCCGCACCGATCAGCACCGCGATGGCCGGATCGGCGCGCAGCAGCCGCGGGATGGCAGCCAGGCTGCCGCCCGCGGGGGCCGGCGGAAGGGTCGGGCGTGTGGACGTCATGGCTCAGGTGGGCAGCGAGTGGCACCACGCGCATGGCGGCGTCGATCCCCTCCGCCGCGATGCGCTCCACCGAGTCCGCCGCGGTCTGCACGGAGGCGGCCACGAGTTCGCGCACCGCCTTGGGGGGCCGGCGGAGCACGTGCGACGCACCCTGGGCGGCGCTCGGCGGCTTGCCGACGCCGATGCGCACCCGGAGGAAGTCCTGCGAGTGCAGGTGTGACTCTATGGAACGGAGGCCGTTGTGCCCGGCGAGCCCGCCGCCCGCCTTGAGGCGCACCGTCCCCGGGGGGAGGTCGAGCTCGTCGTGCACGATCACGATGTCCGCCGGCTCGGCGATCCCGAAGCGCGTGGCCAGCGCGCGGACCGCGAGCCCGGACTCGTTCATGAAGGTGGTCGGGACGGCGAGCGCCACCCGGCGGCCACCGAGCGTGACGACGCAGGCCCGCGCGTGGGCGCCCTTCTCGGCCCGCAGCGACCCGCCGTGGCGCTGCGCCAGGAGCTGCACGGCGTCGGACCCGGCGTTGTGCAGGCTCCCCGCGTACTCCGCACCGGGATTCCCCAGCCCGACGACCAGCAGGTCCGCCGGGGTCCCCCGGCGCTCCGACCGGGCGAAGGGGCGGCGCAGGGCCTAGCCCTCTTCGGACGCGGCTCGGCTGCAGCCTCCGTGGTGGACTCGGCGGTCTCTCCTTCCGCGCCCTCCACTGCCTCGCCCTCGGCCGCCTCCTCCTCGAGCACGACGACGCGGGGCGGCTGGCCCGACACGACCGCCGTCTCGGGGTCGACGTCGGTGGTCACGCCTGACGGCAGCGACAGGTCGGAGACCCTGAGCTGGGCCCCGATGGTGAGCTCCGAGATGTCGATCTCCAGCGAGGTCGGGATGTCCTGGGCAGGGCGCGGATCGGCAGCGTGAACATCAGCTGCTCCACCAGCCCGTCGCCGTGTTGCACCTCCAGCGCCTCGCCGACCAGCTGCACCGGGACGTCGGCGCTGATCACCTCGTCGCGGCGGACGATCACGAAGTCGACGTGGATGACGGTCTGGGCGACCGGGTGACGCTGCATGTCACGGGCGATCGTGAGATAGGTCGCCGATCCGGTGTTGAGGGACAGCAGCTGGTTGGCGCCGGCCTCGGTGTTGAGGGCGCTCCGCAGCTCCCTGGCCACGACGGCGACGGGCACCGGGTCGGTCCCGTGCCCGTAGATCACGCCGGGGATCTTCCCCTCACGACGCAGGCGGCGCACGGCGCGTGACCCGATGGGGCGCCCGACCTCGGCGGCAAGTACGACTTCGGCCATAACGGATCTCCTCAGGTGGCGAGAGCGGCGTGCGCGGACGGCTCGGGGCCTCCGGCGAACGGCCTACCAGCGTAGCCGACGGGCCGGGCCGCCGACCACCGGGGCCGGAGGGCCGTCAGGCCAGGTTGTCCCCGCCGAAGATCTCCGAGACCGACGTGTCCTCGAACACGGCGTCAATGGCGTCGGCGATGATCTTGGCCACCGACAGGACCTCGAGCTTGTCGAAGCTCCGGTCCTCGGCCACCGGCAGCGTGTCGGTCACCACCACCCTCGAGATCGGCGCCACCTTCAGGCGGTCGACCGCAGGGTCCGAGAGCACGCCGTGGGTGGCCATGGCGCAGATCTCCGACGCCCCGGCCTCGGACAGCAGCTCGGCGGCGGCGCAGATCGTCCCCGCCGTGTCGATCATGTCGTCGATGAGGACGCAGTGGCGGCCCTCGACGTCGCCGATGACGTGGCGGGCCCGGACCTCGTTGTAGGTGCCCCGCGGGCGGGTCTTGTGGATCAGGGCGAGGTCGCAGCCGAGATGCTGGCTGTAGCGCTCGGCCACCTTCACCCGCCCGGCGTCGGGCGCCACGACGACCACGTCGTCGCCGAAGTGCTCCTTCATGTAGGCCTCGAGCACCGGCGCCGCGACCAGGTGGTCGAAGGGGGTGTCGAAGAAGCCCTGGATCTGCCCGGAGTGCAGGTCGACGCTGACCACCCGGTCGGCGCCGGCGGCCGAGAGCATGTCGGCGACGAGCTTGGCCGTGATGGGCTCGCGCCCGGTCGACTTGCGATCCTGGCGCGAGTAGCCGTAGTAGGGGCAGACGGCGGTGATGCGCTTGGCCGACGCGCGCTTGGCGGCGTCGATCATGATGAGCTGCTCCATGAGCGAGTCGTTCACGGGGCTGGCGTGCGTCTGGATGATGAAGACGTCGCAACCGCGAATGGAGATGTCGTACTTGCAGTAGATCTCGCCGTTGGCGAACTCGCGCAGGTTGGCCTCACCGAGCTCGACGCCGAGGTGCCCCGCGATGGCGCGGGCCAGCGTCGGGTGCGCACGCCCCGAGACCAGCTCGAGGCGACGCCGCGGGATCAGCTCCACGGCGTCACGCTACTGCCCCGGCGCTCGGCCCGTCGCCGGCGCTCAGTCGCCGGGACCGCCGAGCACCGAATGCGGCGCCAGTTCGGCCCCGGCCGCCACCTCGGCGCCCGGCTGGAGCACGCTGAAGGGCCCGATGCGGGCCCCGTCGCCGATGGTGGCCCGGGTGCACACGCTCTCGGCGACGACGGCGCCCCGGCCCACCGACGTGTCGGTCAGCACGCTGTTGGGCCCGATCTCGGACCCGGCGCCGACGGTGCAGTCGCCCCGCAGGATGACGCCGGGGAGCAGCGACACGTCGGAGGCGAGGTGGACCCGGGCGTCGACGTAGGTCCGCTCCGGGTCCCACATCGTCACGCCACGGCGCATCCAGCGCTCGTTGATCCGGTCGCGCAGCTCCGCCTCGGCCACGGCGAGCTGCGCCCGGTCGTTGACCCCCGCCGCCTCCATGGAGTCGGGCAGCACGAGGGACTTCACGGGGTAGCCCGCGCTGCTCAGGACGGCGACGGCGTCGGTGAGGTAGTACTCCCCCTGCGCGTTGGCCGGGCTGAGCCGGCGCAGGGTCGGCGCCAGGATGCTGCGCCGGAAGCAGTAGATGGAGGTGTTGACCTCGTCGATGGCCTGCTCCTCCTCGGTGGCGTCGGCCTCCTCGACCACCCGGGTCACGTCGCCGTCCTTGCCGTGCACGACTCTGCCGTAGCCCGAGGGGTTCTCCACCACCGCGGTCAGCAGCGTGGCGCCGGCGTCCTCGGCGCGGTGCGCCCGCACCAGCGCCGCCAGCGTCTGGGGGCGCAGCAGCGGGGTGTCGCCCGGCAGGACGACCACGTCCTCCACCTCGTCGTCGTCGTCGTCGGGCAACCCGGTCAACCCGACCGCCAGCGCGTCGCCGGTGCCCGACTGGGTGAGCTGCTCGACGAACTCGATCTCCATGCTCGGCGGGGCCAGCTGGACCAGGGTCTTGGTCACCCACTCGCCCCGGTGCCCCACCACGACGACCACCCGGCGCACGTCGATCTCGGCCATGGCGTCGAGCACGTGCAGGACCATCGGACGGCCACAGAGGAGGTGCAGCGGCTTGGGCCGCTCCGAGCGCATCCGGGTCCCCTCGCCGGCGGCGAGGACGACGGCGGAGAGGCGGCGCTCGGGCATCGCCGCATTCTTAGCCCGCCCGGCCGTCCGGCGTGCGTATGGGACACTCGTGGCGTGCCGGAGCTGATCCGCTACGACGAGTTCGGCCTGTTCCACGAGAACGCGGCCGAGTACGGCCTGCCCTATCCGGGCCCCCCCGACGTGCGCCGGGTCGACGTCGAGGTGGCACCGGGCCGCAAGGTCTCCAGCCTGCTGTGGGGCCCGGGCGCACCGGAGCTCGTCCTGGTGCACGGCGGCGCGCAGAACGCCCACACCTGGGACACGGTCGCGCTGGCCCTGGGCCGGCCGCTGCTGGCGGTCGACCTGCCCGGCCACGGCCATTCCGACGGCGGGCCGGAGGGCTCCATCTCCATCGGCAGCAACGGGCGCGACCTGGCGACGGTCGTCGCCGAGCTGGCCCCGGAGGCCCGCGGCGTCGTCGGCATGTCGCTCGGCGGCATGTCCTCCATCGCGCTGGCGGCCCATGCGCCCGAGCTCGTGCGCGCGCTCGTGCTGGTCGACATCACCCCCGGCGTCAACGCGGAGAAGGCGGCGCCGGTCACCAACTTCGTGAACGGGCCGGCCAGCTTCGACAGCTTCGACGACCTGCTCGCCCGCACCATGGAGCACAACCCCTCCCGGTCGGAGTCGTCGCTGCGCCGGGGCATCCTGCACAACGCGGTGCAGAGAGAGGACGGCACCTGGGTCTGGCGCTACGCCCGGTTCCGCACCGAGCCCGGCTCGGGGGTGCCCGACTTCGCGGACTGGTGGGAGGCAATCTCGGCGCTCAGCGTCCCCATCCTCCTCGTGCGGGCGCTGGCCTGGTCCGTCGTCGACGACGCCGACGTGGACGAGCTCCTGCGCCGCCAGCCCGGGGCCCGGGTGGTCGGCGTCGAGGGGGCCGGGCACAGCATCCAGGGCGACCGGCCCCTGGAGCTGGCCACGATCCTGGACGACTTCCTCTTCCCGGCGGGGTGATGGACCCGAACGTCTGGCTCTCGCGCCGTGCCCTGAAGCTGCACGCGGTGATCCTGATCCTGGTGCCCGCCTTCCTCGCGCTGTGCGCCTGGCAGGTCTCCCGCGCCGTGGGCGGCAACAGCCTCAGCTGGGCCTACGTGTTCGAGTGGCCGATCTTCGCGGGCTACGCCGTCTACATGTGGTGGCGACTCGTCCACGAGGGCGCCGAGGACACGCCGCCGCCCGCCGCGGCCACCGGCGCTCCCGGCGGCCGGACCGCCGCCGCCGGACCCGAGCCCGCACCGCCCGAGGTGGAGCAGGAGGACGCCGAGCTGGCGGCCTACAACGCGTATCTGGCGCAGCTCGCAGAGCGGGACCGGGCCGCCGAGGGCTGACGTGGCGCTCCGGGCGAGGGCTCAATTCCCGCCGTCCGCCCAATCCCGACACGGGGGTATCTCGTACACCAGATGGAGAAAGGCGTGTGGCGTCCGCGTGCCGCAGGACCATGGCGCAGCGTCGCCGCCGCCCGTTGTCACACCCCCGGCCAATACTTCTTTTTCTCCGTCCCCAAGGAGCAGCGATGCACCCCGAAGTGCTGCGGGCCCTCGCCAAGGCCAGACATGAGGATCTCCTCAACGACGGTCGAACCGGTCGAACCCGAAGGCAACCACGAGTCCGACTCCATGACCACTCAGCCCGGTTCCCGCGGGCACGCCACCGGGTGGGCGCACTGCTCATTTGGGCGGGCGCACGCCTGATCGGTGACCAACGGGCCGCCCTGGAGCTCGCTCGTGAATAGCCCGGGCAGCATTCCGGCGCTCCGGGGGGAGGGCTCGAACCTCCAACATCCGGCTCCAAAGGCCGACGTTCTGCCGATTGAACTACCCCGGACCGAGGCGGTCGCCAGCTAGAGGTTATGGCGCGCCAGGGAATGGATCGCGGAAAGCCGGGCTCCGAGAGCCCGAAGGAGACCATCGCCATCCTCCTTAAGGCGTCACACCCCCCAAATACGGTTCATTCCGTGATCGCCTCGGACAGACAAGCTCTGCGGGTGGGAAGCGCCCTCCTGGTGGTGGACGGTACCGACTCCTCCCTCAACCGAAAGGCGGAGTTCTCGCTCGTACCCGGCCGTGTGAAGAGCCGTCGCCTTTCGAAGCTCGTCTCGCTCAGCTGTGAGGTCTACAACGCGGTGGTTCAGCACCGGCGCGGTGCCTGGAGGCTTGCGAGGACCTCCGTCACCCGTTTCGATGAGTTCAACGAGATCCCCGATCTGCTCGTGCTACGTCCCGATGTGGCCACGTTCGGGAGCCGCTTCGTCCGCGGAGCGATCTCTCGGGCTGACGAGGCATTCGCTTCCTTCTTCCGCAGGGTCAAGGACGGCGAGAACCCTGGATTCCCACGCTTTAAGTCTCACAATCGATTCCGCACGGTCTTCTACGACGAGCCGATTGGGTGGGCTTTGCGACGTTTTGACCAGAACGACCCCGCCCTCTATATCCAAGGAGTGGGAGAGATCTCCCTGTCACGGTCAGCTCACTGCCAGTTGCGGCGCCTGGCCGCTCGGGGTGGAGAGCCCCGCAACCTATGCATAACCAAGACCGGGTCAGGCGCCTTTCGGGCCACTGTGGGATTCAGGGGCGTCTCGACCAAGCCCATGCCTCAGAATCACGAGGTGGGTGGGGTGGATCGTGGTATCTGTGTCACCGCGGCTCTGTCGGACGGCATGTTGCTAGAGATGCCGAGGTTCTTGGCTGAAGCCAGAATCGAGATCGCCGCCCTCCAACGCAAGCGCGAAAGATGCGAGCGCTTCGGCTCCGAGTGGAAGAAATGCAACCGAGAGGTCGCGAAGGCCTATCGGCGCGCCCGTCAGCGCTCACAGAATTGGGCCAGGCATGCAGCCATAGACATCGTCGAACGCTTCGACGTCATCGCCCTCGAGGCTCTGTGTCTCACCAACATGACCCGATCGGCACGGGGAACCAAAGAGCACCCCGGGAAAGGAGTAGCGGCCAAGCGAGGCCTCAACCGCAGTCTGTCCGACGCGGCGCTCGGGAGACTGGCCTATTGGATCCAAGTCAAAGCGGAAGAGGCTGGGCGCAGGGTCTACAAGGTCGATCCGAAGAACACGAGCCGCACCTGCATCTGCTGTGGGAACGTCGCTGCTGCCAATCGTCACCAGAGGGTCTTTTCGTGCACGAAGTGCGGACACGAGGAGCATGCCGATGTGAATGCCGCCCAGGTCATCGCCGCCCGCGGGGAATCCGCCGATGCAGCTTGGCGAGGATCCGGTTGTCCACCACTAACCCGGGCAGTTCCCCGGAACTTGCGGCGGAAGTCGCAGGAACTGCCCGTACAAGGGGTCGGGTCGGCTCCTCACGCACAAGTCGCCTGATCCACTGATCACGACTTGCTTTGCGGCAGACCCTTAGACACCACGCCGGCGGTGACCGGGCGAGGCACGGCGGTAGCTTCTTGCTTCGTGCGCATCCTCGTGGTGGACGACGACCTCGCCGTCCGTCGATCCATCGACCGGGCCCTGCGCCTCGAGGGCTACGACGTGGTGACCGTCCCCTCGGGAGGGGAGGCGCTCGAGGCGCTGGCCCAGACCCCGCCCGACGCGCTCATCCTCGACCTGGGGCTGCCCGACATCGACGGACTGACCGTCTGCCGGCGCATGCGCAGCGCCGGCGACGACACCCCGGTCCTCATGCTCACCGCTCGTGACGCCATCGACGACCGGGTGCAGGGGCTGGACGCCGGGGCCGACGACTACCTCGTCAAGCCCTTCGCGCTGGCCGAGCTGCTGGCCCGACTGCGCGCGCTGCTGCGGCGGCGCTTCGAGGGCGAGGGCGGGCTGCTGCGGGTGGGCGACCTGGCGCTGGACCTCTCCACCCGGGAGGGCCAGCGCGGCGAGCGCACCTTCGCCTTGACGCGCATTGAGTTCGACCTCCTGGAGCTGTTCCTGCGCCACCCCCGCCAGGTGCTGACGCGCGAGGTGCTGCTGAACCGGGTGTGGGGGTTCGACTTCGACTCGGGGACGAACTCGCTCGCCGTGTACGTCGGCTACCTGCGCCGCAAGCTGGAGGAGGGGGGCGAGCCACGCTGCATCCAGACGGTCCGCGGCGTGGGCTACGTGCTGCGGGACCGGTGACCTTCCGGACCCGGCTGGTCGCGGCGACCACGGTCGCGGTGGTCGTCGCCGTGCTGGCGGCTTCGCTGGCCGCGTTCCTGGTGGCGCGCAACACGCTGCTCCAGGCGGCCGACAACTCGCTCACCACTGCGGCCCAGCGGGTCGTGGCGGGCCAGGAGATCGGGTCGACCACCGCCACCCTGGGGCAGGTCATCGACACCACCGGCGCCGTGGTCGCCGGCGGCGGCCTGCCGGTCACGGGCGAGGTGCGCCTGGTGGCGGTGGGACTCGCACCGACCTTCTTCACGACCGTCACAGTGGGCGGGAACCAGATGCGCGAGCTCGTCGAGCACCTCCCGCCCGGCACGCCGGTGCAGTCGGGCATCCTCGTCAAGGGCGGGGCGCTGCAGATCGCCACCCTCTTCAACGCCAGTTCGGAGCTCAAGACGCTCGCCCTCCTGCTCGGCGTCGTCGCGCTCATCGGCGTCCTCCTCGCCGTCGTGCTCGGTTGGCTCGTCGCCCGCACCGCCCTGGTGCCGCTGAACTCGCTCACCGACACCGTCGAGGACCTCGCCGAGACGACCGACGTCTCGCGGCGGCTGTCCCCCGGCGGCCCTGACGAGCTGGGTCGGCTCCGCCGCACCTTCAACCGCCTGCTCGAGGCGCTGGAATCGTCGCGCCGGGCGCAGAGCCAGCTGGTCCTCGACGCGTCCCACGAGCTGCGCACCCCCCTCACCAGCCTGCGCACCAACCTCGAGGTCATCCGCCGGGTCGACGAGCTCAGCGTCGAGGACCGCTCCGTGCTCGTCGACGACGTCCTCGTCCAGCTGCAGGAGCTGACCGACCTCGTCGGGGACCTGGCGGAACTGGCCCGGGGCGACCAGCAGCCGGCCCCGCCGGAGCCGCTCCGCCTCGACCTGCTCGTCCGCGACGCCGTCGCCGTGCAGAACACCCACGGCCGCACCAAGGACGTCTCCTTCGACCTGGACGCCGAACCCTGCTGGGTGGAGGGCCACCCGGACCGCCTCAGCCGGGCCGTCGGGAACCTCCTCGACAACGCCCGCAAATGGAGCCCGCCGGGCCGGAACGTGTCGGTCGAGTGCCGCGACGGGGCCGTCGTCGTGCACGACCACGGCCCCGGCATCGCCGAGAGCGACCTGCCCCACATCTTCGACCGCTTCTACCGGTCCCCGGCCGCCCGGGGCCTGCCCGGGTCGGGCCTCGGCCTGGCCATCGTGGCCCAGGTGGTCAAGGCCGAGGGTGGGACCATCTCGGCCGAGAACGACCCCTCCGGTGGGGCGCGGCTGTCGATGCGGCTGCCGACGGTGCCCACCCCGGGCGATGCCGACTTGCTCCCCGGTCCGGGCGACGACTGATTCTCGGCTGCGTCTTATCCGATCCCAACCCGGCGCCAAGCCGGCCGGCGCACACTGGGCCACACCCGCCGATGGCAGCGAGACCGCCACTCCGCCACCGGCAGCGCCGGCGGGGGCGGCTTCCGCCTCCGTCCCCGCCGGCACCTCCCTCTCGCCTCGAGCCGACTCATTCGACCCCGATCAGCTCGATGCGGTTGCCGAACGGGTCGTCGGCATAGGCACCCTGTCCCGGTGCGCGCTCGGGGTTGGCCCGCACCTCCACCCCGGCGGCGCGCAGCACCGCCTCGAGCGCCGGCAGGTCACGGACCACCAGCGCGGGATGGGCCTTGCGGGCGGGGCGAAAATCCTCCTCGACACCCAGGTGCACCGCGACCGCGCCGCGCTCGAACCAGCAACCACCCCGCGCCGCCAGCGGCTCGGGCTTGGGAACCCTGGTCAGCCCGAGAAGGCCCGAGTAGAAGGCCTCGGCCTCGGCCTCGCGGCCCGGCGGCATGGCCAGTTGCACGTGGTCGAGCCGGACGATCTCGAAGCCCATGCTGCCTCCTCGGGGCGGGCGCGACCTGGCAGTCGCGCCCCGGACCGCTAGCCTGCCGCAGGTCATGGGATCACTGATCAAAAAGCGCCGCAAGCGGATGCGCAAGAAGAAGCACAAGAAGATGCTCAAGGCCACCCGCTGGCAGCGCCGGGCCGGCAAGTAGCTCCGACCCGCCGCCCGGCCTCAGTACCCCTCCCACCCCGGCGGCACCGCCCGGACCCGCACCAGCCGGGCTGTCTCGCCCGCTGAGCGCAGTTCGGGCAGCGACGGCGTCCCCGCCTCCGCCGGCCCTCCCGCCACGAACCAGGTCGACCCGCTCCCGGCCAGGATCGGCTCGCCTCCGGCCAGTTCGCCCAACGCGTCGCGCCAGCGCGCCAGCCGGGGCTCCACCGCCAGAGCGGCCTCGGTGAGCGCGTTCGGGCCCGGGCCGCGGCTCCCCTCGTCCCAGGCCCGGAACACCGACGCCGTGTCGACACCGAACGGGGGGAGGGCGAGCAGGTAGTCAGCCGCCTCGAAGGGAAGCGGCGTCACCCGCTCCCCCACGCCCCTGACCCGGGCCCGTCCTCCGACGAGGCAGAACGGCACGTCCGCGCCCAGGCGCGCCGCGACGTCGAGGTCCGCGCAGCGCGCCCAGCGCAGCACGGCCGCCGCATCGGCCGACCCCCCGCCCAGGCCGCCGCCCAACGGGATGCGCTTGGTCAGCTGCACAGAGGCGCGGCGCCCGCAGGCCGAGAGGGCGCGGGTGACCAGGTTGTCGGCGGGGTCCGGGAGATCCTCGGCCCGCATCCCGGGACCGCCGGTGGCGGTCAGGCCGGAGCCGCCGTCCGCCAGGACGAGCTCATCGGCCAGGTCGAGCGCCACCATCACGGCGTCCAGCTCGTGATAGCCGTCGGCCCGGACGCCGGTGACCTGCAGCGACACCGTCAGCTTGGCCGGGGCCAGCAGCCTGACCGGGGTCCCTCTCGTCACAGTGCCGCCAGTTTCCCCCATTGCGCGATCCCGAGCTCCTCGGCCCGGGCGTCGGGCCGCACTCCGGCGCGCTCGAACGCCTCGGGCTCGACGACGCCGGCCAGGGAACGGCGGAGCATCTTGCGCCGGTGGGCGAAGCCCGCCCGCACCACCGCCTCCAGGCGCTCGTAGCCGACCAGGCCCGGGTCCACCGCGGGAACGGGCAGGCGCTCGAGCCGCACGAGGACCGACTCGACCCTCGGGCGCGGGATGAACACCGAGGCGGGCACCCGGCCCACGACCTCGGCCCGGGCGAAGTAGGCGATGCGGACCGAGACGGCCCCGTACGCCTCGTCCCCCGCTCCAGCGGCCATGCGCTCCCCCACCTCGCGTTGCACCATGACCAGCACGTGGGCCACCGACGGCACCCCGGTCAGGATCCGCAGGACCAGCGGGGTGGCCACGTTGTAGGGGAGGTTGGCAACGAGGCTCCACGGCCCGCCGTCTCGTTCGGCCAGCAGCCCGGCCAGGTCGAGGGTCATGGCGTCCCCTTCGACGACCTCGACACCGACCGGCTCGACGACCGAGCGCAGCACGGGGATCAGGTGGCGATCGGTCTCGAGGGCCACGACGGTGGCCCCCGTCTCGGCCAGGGCCAAGGTGAGGGATCCCAGGCCGGCCCCGATCTCGAGCACCCGGGAACCGGCCACGGCCCCCGAGAGGCGGGCGATGCGACGGACGGTGTTGGGGTCAGCGACGAAGTTCTGGCCGAGCGCCCGGCTCGGCCGCAGCCCGTGCTCCTCCAGGAGCCGGGCGATGTCGGCGCCGGAATGGGTCACCAGGAGATTGTGACGTCCACCACTCCCTGGTTGAGGTCGGCGATCTGGGAGAAGCCCTCGGGTGAGAGGTCGACGACCCGGGGGTAACCGGAGTCCTCGCGATCGTCCACCCGGCAGACGGTCGATGCACCCGTTGCGTTGTTGACGACGGTGAGCACCGTGCCGAACGGGAGCGTCGGACTGGCGCACATGCCGGCGGGCGCTTCCGAGTACCACGTCGCCTGGCCCACCTCGTGGTGGGAGGGCGGCGGCACCGTCGTCGTGGTCGTCGGCGGTGGTGGCGGTGCGGTCGTCGTCGTCGTCGTGGGCGCGGCGGTCGTCGTCGTCGCCGGCGGTGCCGTCGTCGTGGTCGTGGGCGCCGTCGTCGTCGTGGTCGCCGGCGCCTGGAACGCGACGAGGTGCGACGGCAACCGCACGCCGTCGAGGTGCGACGCCGAGTACGGGCCGTGGCCGTGCGCGCCGAGCGCCGCCGCGTTCGACCGCGTGGCGTGCGCCGTTCCGTTGTTCAACAACAGGAGAGGCGCGCCGAAGAGCGCGCCGCAAATGCATGCAGCGACGCCGAGGCGCCTCCCCCTCGTGCTCTGGTTCCGCAGGGCTCCACCCTTCTCCGGGACTCAGCACACCCGCGCCGACATACGGGTGGCGGGGGGTTTCTGGAGAACTTAGATAACCAATCGCGGGCTGCGCAAAACCAGAAATGCGGCGGAACCTATTTACGCGCCATTTCCCCAGGTCACGAGGGAGCGGTATGTGATATTTGCGTAAACTCCCAGTTCAACCGCTGTTTTAGAACATGATCAAGGTGAAACACCCTGGTCAGATGGTTCTCGTATTACGCACAACAGCGCGTGAATTAGCTGCCTGTGGAAAAGATCATGGCGGCGTTCGCAGCTGTGCGTTCCCTGACCTCGTCGATGCTGCAGCCCTTCACGGTGGCGACGGTCTCGCCGACGAGCGGGAGATAGGCCGGCTCGTTCGTCCGTCCCCGGTGGGGCACGGGGGCGAGGAACGGGCTGTCGGTCTCGACGAGCAGGCGGTCGAGCGGGCACCTCACCGCGGCAGCACGAACGTCGGTCGCGTTCTTGAAGGTGATGATGCCGCTGAACGAGACGAACATGCCGGCCTGCAGACAACGATCGACCTCTTCGGGCCCGCCCGTGAAGCAGTGCAGCACGGTGCGCTCGGGCACACCCTCGGACGCGAGCACGTCGAACAGGTCGTCCCACGCGTCGCGCGCGTGGATCACGAGCGCCAGTCCGTGGGCGTGCGCGAGCGAGATCTGTGCCGCGAAGGCGGCGCGCTGCGCGTCGCGGGGCGAGTGCTCGTAGTAGTAGTCCAGCCCGCACTCGCCCACCGCGACGACCGCGCCGTCACCCGAGGAGACTTCACGCGCCAGCACCTCTGCCACCGCGTCCACTCCCGCGCTCGCCTCGTGCGGGTGCAGCCCCACCGACGCCCATGCCCGCGGCACGGTGCCGGCGCCGGCGCCGAGGGTGGCCCGGGCCATCTGCACCGCCTGCTCGGAGGTCGCGACGCCGGTGCCGATACAGACCAGGCGGTCGATGCCGGCCTCGCGGGCCCGGGCCAGGACCGGCTCCAGCTGGGCCGGCGCGGGATCATCCCCGCCCAGGTACTCCTCCTGCACGTGGCAGTGGGAGTCGAACCAACCCCCCACGTCAGGCCTTGCGGCGGGGGAAGAGGGGTTCCCCCTTCACGACGTCGGAGCCGCCTCCATACCCGCCCCACGCCGCCTCGCCGGGCAGGCGCGCCGTCGTCGGGTCGCCCGCGACGCCGATGCGGCGCCACACTTCGGCCGCCGTGGCAGGCATGGCGGGTGCGATGAGCACGGCCACGATCCGCAGCACCTCGAGGGCGTCGCCCAGGACGGCGTCGACGGCCGGCCCCGGGTCCATCTTCCAGGGCTCCGCAGCCTCCAACTCGGCGTTGGCCGACCCGATCAGGCGCCAGGTCTCCTCGAGCGCCTCGTGGGGTGCCCAGCGGGCCCAGGCGCCCGTCGCGGCGTCGAGCACGCCCGATGCCACGTCGGCGAGCGTGCTGCCCGGGTCGCAGGGGGGTCCGACGCCGCCGCACTTGGAGTGGACCACCGTCGTGACCCGCGAGACCAGGTTGCCGAGGTTGTTGGCCAGGTCCGCGTTGTAGCGCGCCACGATGCCCTCGTAGGAGAAGTCGCCATCGCCGCCGAGCGGCACGTCGCGCAGGAGGTGGTAGCGCAGCGGATCGACCCCGAAGTCGTCGGCCAGCGCGAGGGGCGACACGTCGGTCACCTTCAGTGGCTTCGCCCCCTCGGCGCCGCCCGCCAGCCCCGCCGCGATCATCGTCTTGCCGAGCTTCTGGCCGCCCATCAACAGGTACCCGTGCACGAAGATCTCCGCCGGCGGATCGATGCCCGCCGCCAGGCACATCGCCGGCCACCAGACGCAGTGGAACTTGAGGATGTCCTTGCCGATGAGGTGGTGCGCCGCGCCCCACCGGCTGGCGAACGTCGCCTCCTCGCCGCCGTAGCCCGGCGACAGTCAGGTAGTTGATCAGCGCGTCGTACCACACGTAGAACACGTGGCCGCTGTCCCAGGGGACCGGCACGCCCCACGAGAACGACGTGCGCGTGATGGAGACGTCGCGCAGGCCACCCCGGATGAAGCCCAGGGCCTCGTTGCGCTTGGAGACCGGCCGCACGAAGTCGGGATGGCTCTCGTAGAAGTCGAGCAGGCGCTGTTCGAACGCGCTCAGCTTGAAGAAGTAGTTGTCCTCCTGCATCTCGACCACCGGGCGCCCGTGCACGGGGCAGTTGCCGTCCACGAGCTGGTCCTCGGTGTAGTAGTCCTCGCAGGACACGCAATACAACCCCGAATAAGGGGCCAGCTCGATGAACCCGTTGTCGTAGATGCGTTGGAGGAACTGCTGGACCACGGCGTAGTGCCGGGGCTCGGTGGTGCGGATGAAGTCGTCGTAGGAGATGTCGAGCCGGCGCCAGGCCTCCTCGAAGCGCGCCGAGGTGCGGTCGGTCCACTCCTTGGGTGTGGTCCCGTTGGCCTCGGCCGCCTCAACGATTTTGGCGCCGTGCTCGTCGGTGCCGGTCATGAACCAGACGTCGTCGCCCAGCAGGCGGTGCCAACGGGCCAGCGCGTCGGCGTTGACCGTCGTGTAGGCCGTGCCCACGTGCGGCGCGTCGTTGACGTAGTAGATCGGCGTCGTGAGGTAGTAGGGGGGCACCGCCGGTAGCGTACCGGCGCGGTCAGGCGCCGCCCGACCCGCCGGCCTCACCCGCCTCCGCCGCACGCACGCGCAGCGCCGTCTCGTACGCGCGCCGCCGCGGCACGCCGAGTGATGCTGCGACCCGGTCGGCCACCTGACGCGGCCCCGCCGAGGGGTCGTCCCCGACCACCGCTCGCACCGCCGCCTCGACCTCGACCTCTCCCGCGGGCTCCGGCGGCGCCGCACCGCCGATGACGAGGACGACCTCTCCACGCAGTTGCCGTGCCGCGAACGCCTCGGCCGCCTCCCCCAGCGGGCCCCGCCAGACCTCCTCGTGGAGCTTGGTGAGCTCGCGCACGACGGCGACCGGTCTCTGCGGGTCGGCGGCGGCGAGCTCGGCCAGGGTGCCGGCGACGCGGCCGGGCGCCTCGAGGACGACGGAGGTGCGCTCGTCGCCCATGAGCGCGGCGACCCGGCGGCGTCGGTCAGAGCCCTTGCGCGGCAGGAACCCCTCGACGCAGAAGCGGTCCGTCGGCAGTCCGCTCACCACGAGCGCGCCCACCACTGACGACGGCCCCGGCACCGCGCTCACGGTCTCTCCGAGGGCGGCCAGGTGCGCGGCCAGCCGCTGGCCCGGGTCCGAGATGCCGGGCGTGCCGGCGTCGCTCACGACGGCCACCGTCGCGCCGCCGGCCACCGCGGTGGCGACCCGGTCGAAGCGGGCCGACTCGTTGTGCTCGTGCAGCGACAGCAGGCGGTCGCCGGCGGGCCCGCCGGCGGCAACGCCCACCGCGGAGAGCAGGGCCCGGGTGCGCCGTGTGTCCTCGCAGCAGATCAGGTCCGCGGTCGCCAGCACGTCGCGCGCCCGGGGGGACAGGTCGCCCAAGTTCCCGATCGGCGTGGCCACGAGCACGAGGCGGCCCGCCCGTTCATCGGTCATTTCCCGTCGGCCACTGCACCGTTCGGCACCTCGCAGACCTCGAGCTGGTCACCGACCCGGACGCCCCAGCGCTCGAGCGCCCCCGCTTCGGTCTCGACCGCGCTGCGGGTCCCGGCGCCCCCCATGGCCATGCGCCAGGGCTTGAGCCGGGCGATGCGCACCACCGTGAGGTCCAGCGAGAGAAAGGCCACGTCAATGGGGAACTTCATGCCTGCCGTGTGGACTGAGCGCACGCCGTCCACGTGCAGCGCGCCCTCACAGCCGGGTCGGCCGCGCAGGGCGCCGCGCTCAGCTGGCGAGTCGGTCATTTCGAGCGCGCACACCACGTCTCCGTCCCGCAGCAGCCATCCGGACCGCATGGGACCGAGGCTACCGGACGACCCGTGCGACTCCGTCTATGATGCTCGCCTCATGTCGAAGCGAACGGTGAAGCGCAAGCTCAGGACGAAGAAGAAGGCCAACCACGGCAAGAAGCCGAACTGCGGCCGCGGCTAGACCCCCAGCGGGGACAGCCCCGCACCTGAGGAACCGACGGTCACACGCCCCGTTCCAGGCGACCCCTTTCGACGAAAGCACGCCGCAGAGCGCGGTGGGCAGGTCCGAGATGATCCCGTCCACGCCGAGATCCACCAGGCGCTCCATCGACTCGGTGTCGTTGACCGTCCAGACGTGGACCGCCTTGCCCGCCTCGTGGGCCGCCGCCACGAAGCGCTCGTCCACGACGACGAGGTCGCCCTGGCGCTCGGGCACCTGGTAGGCCACCGCCGGGATTTCGGGCATCTCCTCCCCGGCTTGCACCGCGCGCCAGGCCTCCGCCGTCGCCATCGTCCCCGCCGAGGTGGGCACCGACGGTGCGAACCGCCGGAAGGCGTCGGTCGCCGGGTCGAGGAACGACGCCACGATCACGTCATCGGTGCGGCCGTGCTCCGCCAGCAGGCGGGCCAGCGACTCCTCGTAGGGGGCGACGACGGGCGCGGTCTGCTTGATGTCGAGGTTCAGCACGACGCCGGGAAAGCGCTCCAGGACCTCGTGCAGGGTGGCGATGCCGAACTCGGGGTCCGCCGGCGCCCGGCCGCGGAACGGGTAGTCACCGTCCGGCCGGCCCGGGCTGACGTCCGCGCCGGGGATCCACCAGTACGAGAAGTCCATCTGGCGCAGCTCGGCGAGCGTGAACGACGCGATGGTGCCGCTCGCCGCCGTGGTGCGATCGACCGTCGCGTCGTGGCAGACCACCAGCTCCCCGTCCGCAGTTCCGTGGACATCGAGCTCGATCCCGGTGGCACCGGCCTCGAGCGCGCCGGCGATGGCGTGGAAGGTCGAGGAGGGTGACTCCCAGGCGCCTCCTTGGTGTGCGTAGGCGATCACCCTGCGGTCGAGCCAGGGGAGCGCTCGTTCACCCGCCCGACCGTAACAGCCGTCACCCCCGGGGTCGGCCGTGACCGGCCCCGGACCGGCGGTGACCCGACGAACTCCCGGCGCCGGTGGGGCGAACCCGCCCGCTGCGGCGGCGGGCCTATCCTCGCAGCGTGTTCGACCACCTCCTCGTCGACGTCATCGGCACCATCCGTGCTTCCTTCGACCGGGCGTTGCTGCAACGCCAGGCCGTCGAGGAACGCTTCCAGGTCGACGTCTTCCTCGGCGACGTGTCCTGGGAGACCTCCTACAGCCTCCCCGGCGAGGAGCAACCGCCGAGGGTGCGTGCCGACCTCTCGCTCGACTGGCCGACGTGGAGCCAGACGTCGTACCGCAGCTGGTCGATCGGCGAACCCCCCGACGAAATGCCCGAGGTCGTCATTGAGGTCGCGCTGCGCGTCCAGCGCATGGCCGAGGCCCCCGACACCGAGAAGGTCATGGCCGTCCTGCCGATCACCGGCCCGCTCGGCGACCCCATGGACCTCGTCCGTACGGCGACGACGATTGAGCAGGTCCGCACCGAGACCCGACGCCGGCGCCTTGCGCTGGGCGGCCGAGGCGACCTACGAGGGATCCGTCCGCTTCAGCGAACAACAGCTCGAGGATCCTTCGACGGTGGAGCCCGTCTTCGACGCCCTGACCCGCTGGATCGCCTCCACCTTGATCTCCCTGGCCGACCTCCCCTTCACCTTCCTGCCCGCCGGGGAGGACGACGCCTGACCCCCACCTCGTCGCGCCCGGCCATCGTCGGCCTGGTCGCGCTCACGCTCGGACTCGTCCTGGCCGCCTGCGGATCGTCCGCTCCCGCCGCGCCGCCACCCAGCCAGGGGCAGACGATCGACCGGCCGACGCCCCAACACCTCGCGCTCGTCGACCAGAGGGGACGGCCGGTGTCCCTGGCTCAGCTCAGGGGCAAGGTCGTGGTACTCGCCCCCTTCCTGTCCTTGTGCCAGGACGAATGCCCGCTCATCACCGGCGCCTTCATCTCCTTGCAGCGCGACCTGCAGTCGGCCGGCCAGGCCGGGCGGGTGGTCTTCGTCGAGGCGACGGTGGACCCAGAGCGTGACTCGGTCAGCAGACTCGCCGCCTACGCAAAGGAGTTCGGCGCCGACTGGGACCTCTGGACCGGAACACCCGCCGCTGTCGCCGCGTTCTGGAGGCCGTTCGGCGTCGAGTACCAGAAGATCCCCGAGGACACGCCGCCCAAGACCGATTGGCTGACCGGCGCGCCGCTGACCTACGACGTCGCGCACACCGACGGGTACCTCCTGATTGACGCCGCCGGCCGGGAGCGCTTCGTCGATGCCACCGCGCCCAACGAGCGGGGCAAGCTCAACAAGTTGCTGACCTCGCTCCTCGACGACAGTGGCGTGCACGACCTGCAGCACCCTCAGGGCCCCAGCTGGACGACCGCCGACGCGCTGGCGTCCATCAGCTGGTTGCTCGGCACCAATGTCCCCGCCTCGGCATCCTGACCCCGACGACCCTCAGGTGTTGAAGCGGAACTCCACGACATCGCCGTCGCGCATCACGTAGTCCTTGCCCTCCATGCGCGCCTTGCCCGCGTTGCGTGCGGCCGCGACCGAACCCGCGTCCATCAGGTCCTCGAAGCCGATCACCTCCGCCTTGATGAATCCCCGCTCGAAATCGGTGTGGATCACCCCGGCGGCTTTCGGGGCGGTGTCGCCGACGTGGATGGTCCAGGCCCGTGCTTCCTTCGGCCCGGCGGTGAGGAACGTCTGGAGGCCCAGCGTGGCGAAGCCCACGTGCACCAGCTGTTCCAGTCCAGACTCGTCCTGCCCGTAGCTGCGAAGCAGCTCTCGGGCGTCCTCGGGCTCGAGCCCCGCGACCTCCGCCTCGATCTGGGCGCACAGGACCACGGCGCGGGCCGGGCGCACGGACTCGACAAGGCCGGCCGCCAGGCCGGATTCACCCAATGCGCCCTCGTCGACGTTGAAGACGTAAATGAAGGGCTTGGCCGTCAAGAGGTGCAGGTCGCGCAGAAGTCCGGCGTCGACGTCACCCGCCTCGGCCGCGCTCGACACCGTGCGCCCCTCACCGAGGATCTGCTCGGCGGCGGCGACGGCGTCGACCATGGGTCGCAACGCGGCGGTGGCCCGGGCCTCCTTCGCCAGCTTGGGCAGCCTCTGCTCCACCGTCTGGAGGTCGGCCAGGATCAACTCGGTGTTCACCGTCTCGATGTCGCCCGCCGGGTCGACCCGGGCGTCGACGTGGACGACGTCGTCGTCGTGGAAGGCACGCACGACCTGGCAGATCGCATCGGTCTCGCGGATGGCGGCCAGGAACTTGTTGCCGAGGCCCTCGCCCTTCGACGCGCCGCGGACGAGGCCGGCGATGTCGACGAAGGTGACCGTCGCCGGCACCACCGGCGCGCCGTCGTAGAGGTCGGCCAGCTTCTGGAGGCGCGGGTCGGGCACGGCCACGACGCCCACGTTGGGGTCGATCGTGGCGAACGGGTAGTTGGCCGCCAGCACCTCGTTGTTGGTGAGGGCGTTGAACAGCGTGGACTTGCCCACGTTGGGCAGGCCGACGATCCCGATCGACAGGCTCACGGAGTCCGCACGGCTATCCCGGCAGCAGGCCCGCGGCGGCCGCGAGCGCCTTGAGGTCGGCCTCGGGTCGGGCACCCGTGTGGGAGATGACCTCCGCCGCGCACAGCCCACCCAGGGTGGTGCTCTCGACCGGGCCCAGGCCATGGGTGAGGCCGAACAGGAATCCCGCCGCGAAGAGATCGCCTGCCCCGGTGGTGTCGACGACCCGCTCCACCGCGGCGGCCGGCACCTCAACGGGACCCTGGGCGGTGAGCACCACCGCTCCGCTGGCGCCGCGGGTCACGACCACGAGGAGGCCGGTCTCCTCGGCGGCGGCGATGGCGTCCTTGGTCGAGGAGGCCCCGAAGAGCATGGTGACCTCCTCCTCGTTGCCGAGCAGGACGTCGACGTCGTCGACCAACAGGTCGAGGAATTCGCGTTGGTGCCGGCTCACGCAGAACGGATCGGAGAGGGAGAGCGCGACAGAACCCTCGGAGGCGTGGGCGGTCGCGGCGGCGTGGCGCATGGCCTCCTTCGCCGCCGGGACGTCCCAGAGGTAGCCCTCGAGGAGGACGACCGACGCCCGTGCCACGAGCGCGCTCGAGACACCCTCGGGCGACAGCGTCGACGCCGCACCCAGGTAGGTCCCCATGGTGCGGTCGGCATCCTCGGTGATCAGCACCACACAGCGTCCTGTGCCGAGCCCGTCGCCAGCGGCCGACTCGCTGTAGTGCGGCTCGAATTCGACGCCAGCGGCGCGCAGGTTCTCGGCGTAGGTCCGCCCGATCTCGTCGTCGGCCACGGCCCCCACGAAGCCCGCCTTGCCCCCGAGCTCGGCGATCCCGGCCGTCGTGTTCGCCACCGAGCCCCCCGAGACATAGCGGAGTTCGGCCATCGCCTCCTGGACGGCATTGGCCGTCACCAGGTCGATCAGCGTCATCGACCCCTTCTCCAGACCGACCTCGGCCAGCTGTTCGGCACTCGCCAACGCGATGACGTCGAGCAGCGGCGACCCGATGGCCACGACGTCGAGGTCATGATCGGTACCCCCCACGGCCACGGGGGATGGAGGGGCGTCGTCGACGGTCACGGCGTCCACTTCAGGCATGGCTCGAGAACCTACTCGCGGCGCCGCGGGTAGCCTTCACCGGATGCCCACCGGTTCCACACCCTCTGTCGCGTCCCGCTCGGAGCCCTTCCGCCTACCCCGGACGGTGGAGCCGGAGGCGTACCGGATTGAGATTGAGCCGGACGTGGCCTCGGCCACCTTCTCGGGCACGGTGGCGATCGACGCCGTCGTCCACGAGGCGGTGTCAGAGATCGTTCTCAACGCAGCGGAGCTCGCAGTGAGCGACGTCGAGGTCGTCGGGAGCGACGGGGTCGCACTCGCCTGCGGCGTGACCTTCGACGATGAGCTCGAGCAGGTCGTCTTCCGCGCCCCTTCGGAACTGCCGCCCGGACCGTGCACGCTGAGCTGCCGCTTCACAGGCACCCTCAACGACAAGTTGCGCGGCTTCTACCGCTCGACGTACATCGGACCTGACGGCGAGACCCAGACCATCGCCACGACGCAGTTCGAGTCCGTCGACGCCCGACGCTGCTTTCCCTGTTTCGACGAACCGGACCGCAAGGCGACCTTCGAGATCGCCCTCATTGTGGAACCCGAGGCCGACGCGATCTCGAACTCACCCGTGGTCGGGATCGACCAGGTCGGCCAGAAGCGGCGGATCCGCTTCTCCCCCACCATGAAGATGTCCACCTACCTGGTGGCCTTCGTGATCGGGAAGCTCGAGACCTCCGAGACCGTTGACGTCGACGGGGTCCCCCTGCGGGTGGTCTGCACGCCGGGGAAGAAGGACCTCGCCGGGTTCGCCCTCGAGGTCGGCGCCTTCGCCTTGCGCTTCTTCACGGACTACTTCAACGTTCCGTACCCCGGCGAGAAGGTTGACCTCGTCGCCATCCCCGACTTCGCGGCGGGAGCGATGGAGAACCTGGGCTGCATCACGTTCCGCGACACCGCCCTGCTCGTCAACACGGCCGATGCCGCCCGAGCCGAGCTCGAACGGGTGGCCGACGTCATTGCGCACGAGCTCGCCCACATGTGGTTCGGCGACCTCGTGACGATGCGCTGGTGGGAGGGCATCTGGCTCAACGAGGCATTCGCCACGTTCATGGAGATGCTCTGCGTCGACGCCTTCCGCCCGTCATGGGACCGCTGGGTCGGATTCGCCCCCTCGCGCGAAGCGGCACTCGCCGTCGACGGGGTGCACTCGACCCGCCCGATCGAGTATCCCGTCGGCCCGCCCAAGGAGGCGGAGGGGATGTTCGACCTGCTCACCTACGAGAAGGGCTGTGGTGTGCTGCGCATGCTCGAGCAGCACATCGGGGCCGACGTCTTCCGGGACGGCGTGCGGACGTACCTCAAGGCGCACGCGTACGGCAACACCGTGACCACCGATCTCTGGGATGCGCTCGAGGACGCCAGCGGCGCGCCGGTGCGCGAGGTGATGGACACGTTCATCCGCCAGGGTGGGCATCCCCTCGTCTCGCTGCACGACGGAACCCTCACCCAGCAGCCGTTCACCTTCGGCCCACCACCTCCGGGCATCACGTCGTCGATCGGGTCCGAGTGGAACGTGCCCATCGCGGTGCGGGCACTCCCCGACGGGGGGCGCCCGGGCGCTCCGGTCCGCCACCTCGTCCTCGGGGCGGCACCGGAGCAGCTTCCGGAGTCCGAGCTCGGCCTGGCGGTCCTCAACGCGGGCGGCTGGGGCGTGTTCAGGGTCGGCTACGAGAGCGAGCACAGGATGGCGCTGGCCGACCACCTGGCCGAGCTGACCCCGTTGGAGCGTGCCAACCTGCTCGGCGACACCTGGGCCACCACGCTGGCGGGGCTCACGCCACTCCGGGAGTTCCTGCTCCTGGCGTCGCGACTCGGACTCGAGTCGGACCCGGGACCCTGGTCGCCGGTCGGGGGCGCGCTCGTGTTGTGCAACCGGATCGCCCAACCCGGGCAGGTGGACGCGCTCCACGAGGCGGTGGCGGCACTCGTGGGCCCCATCCACCGACACCTCGGCTTCGATGCCATCGCCGGGGAGAGCGAGCGCACGCCCTCGCTGCGATCGCTCGCCATCAACCTCATGGGCACCGTCGGCGCCGACACTGCGGTCCGGGACGAGGCAGCCCGCCGCTTCGATGCATCGCCCATCGGCGGTGGCTCGGGCGCTCCGATCCCCGCCGACATCGAGACGGCGACACTGGCCGTCGTCGCGCAGCTGAAACGACAGGGCGACTACGACGCGCTCCTGGAGCGCTACCGGTCGGCCGCGACACCACAAGAGGAGATGCGCTCCTTGGGGGCGCTCGCCAGCTTCCCCGACATCGACCTCTGTCTGCGGACATTCGAGCTCGCCCTGACCGAGGTACGCACGCAGAACGGGTTCAGCGTCATCGGCTCTCTCCTCGTCAACCCGGTGGGGAACCAGGCGGTCTGGCAACGCGTCACCGAGAGCTGGAGCGTGATCCTGGATCGCTTCCCCAAGAACGCGCCGCCTCGCATCCTCGAGTCCATCCCTGCCCTCTGCGCCGACGCCGACTTCGCCGACGCCGTGATCGCGTTCCTCGTGGACCACCCACTGGCCTCGGGGCCGCGGCGTGTTGCCCAATCCGCCGAGCGGCTGAGGGTCAACGTGGCCTTCGGGGCCCGTGAGCGACCCGGGCTGGCCGAGACACTCCGGGCGGCCGGCACGCAGCCCTCCTGATGGCCCAGGCGCAGCTCGGGGACGACGAGCACGCGAGGATCCGGGACCTGCTGCAGGCGGCCCGACGCACCCGCGGCTTCATGCCCGACGACGAGGGGGAGGCGCTGTTCCGCGCCGCCTGCCGGGCCGGCCAAGAGAAGATTGCGGACGCGCAACCGCCGACGTTCGTCGAGATCGGCGCCTGGTGCGGCAAGTCGACCGTGTATCTGGGTGCGGCCGCCGAGGTCACGGGAGCGGTCCTGCTCTCCATCGACCATCACCGGGGCTCCGAGGAGAACCAGCCGGGCTGGGAGTACCACGAGCCCGACCTCGTCGATCCGGGGGAAGGTCGCATCGACACCCTGCTGCACTGGCGTCGCACGATCTCGGCGGCGGGGCTCGAAGAATCCGTCGTGGGTGTCGTCGGTGACTCGCCCACCGTGGCGGCGCGCTGGGACAGGCCGCTCGCGCTGTGTTTCATTGACGGTGGACACGGCGAAGAGCCGGCGTGGGCCGACTACCGGGGATGGGCCCCCCACGTGGCGGTCGGTGGCTGGCTGGCGATCCATGACGTGTTCCCCGACCCTGCTGACGGTGGACGGCCGCCGTACGAGCTCTACTGCGCCGCTCTGGACTCGGGGGAGTTCGTCGACGACGGTGCCTGCGGGAGCCTGCGGGTCCTACGCCGGACCGGGGCACCAACGCTCTGAGGACGGCGTCAGGGGCGCCCACCGCCACCTGCCGCGGCCGACCGGCTGCTACCTTCGTTCCGCCACCTGCCTCCTCCGCAGTCGTCGCGGCGCGGCCAGGCCACCGATCAGCCACGTCGCAGGTCCCGCAGCGAAGGAGCACGACTCGCAGCCATTCATGCCCAACCTGACCTCCCAGACCCGACCGGACACGCCACCGGATGCCGATCAGTCCGAGGTCCCAGCCGATTCTGCCGCGTCCCCCCCGTGGCGAGGTCTTCGGGGGGCGGTGGGCGCCGTCGTGGTGCTGGCCGTCGTGGTGGGCGCGCTCGAGAGGCTCTGGCTGCTCGTGCACACACCACTCTTCGGTGACACAGCGGTCGTCGGCCTCATGGGGCGGCAGATTGAGCACGGTCACGTGTCCAGCTTCTATTGGAACCAGCCCTACGGGGGCGTCGAGCAGTATCTCGTCGCGGCGCTCAACGAGGTGGTTCCGGGATCTGTCGGTATCAATCTGACCTCGGTGCTCCTCTCGGGGCTCGCCGCCATCGTCGTCGGGCTGCTCGTCACCGAGATCTGCGCCGACCGCCGCGCCGGCTGGCTGGCCGGCGCCCTGGCGTGGGTCTGGCCGTACGCAGCCGTGTGGAACTCAACCCGAGAACTCGGCTTCCACTTTGCGTCGCTCTTCCTCGGCCTCGTCATGATCTGGCTGGCGGTCCGGGTCGAGCACGGCCACACAGGGGACCTCTCCATGGTCGTGTTGGGCCTTGCGGCGGGGCTCGGAATCTGGGCGTCGCCAGAGTTCGTCTTCTTCGCGGTTCCGACGGCGATCGTGCTCATCGGCTCCATCCCGAGATGGATCAGTCTCCGCCGCCTCGCGTTTCTGGCGGGAGGGGTGCTTGTTGGTGCGATGCCCTGGCTCTACTCCAACGCGAACTCCGGCTTCGCGTCCCTCTCGACGGGCGTCGCGCAGTCACAGGGACTCGGCCACCGACTCAGCATCTTCGTCCATGAGTACGCTCCCATCGAACTCAGCCTGAGATACCTGTTCGATGGGAGTTGGGTCGGTGGACCGATTCTCGGCAAAGTTCTCTTGCTGACGGGCACCCTCGTCGTGATCGCATCGCTGGTTGGCGCAACGTGGCTCTTCATACGCACGAGGAAGGATCTCGGGCTCATCGCCTGCAGCGTCGGCGTGGTCGTCTTTCCGTTCGTGCTCGCAGCGAATTCGAAGACCGAGTATTGGATCGACGGCCGCTACTCGGTCGACCTGAGCTTCCTCATCGTCATCGTCGTGTTCGCCACGGCGCCGCTCCTTGCGCGCGAAGCGTGGGGTCGGAAGAGAACCAGCCCGGAGTCGGCCCCTCCATCCGATCGCTCCAACGTCGTCATCACGGCGCTCACCGTCGTCGTCTGCGTCGGCACCTTGCTCACGCTGGCTCAGTCCGGCGTCCGTACCCAGTTCGCCAGCTCGACTGCGACGCTGCGCACCGGCACCGACGCCCTGTTCTCGGGCTGGCACAACCCGGACCAGAACCTGGAGCACTCGATCGCCGCCATGCGGGCCGCCCACATCACGACCGCCTATGCGAACTACTGGACCGCCTACAACATCGACTACCTGGACCCGGGCCTCTCCGTGAGCCCGTCACGCCTCGACCCCATCCGTTCGCAATCGATTCTCGACTCCGTCGAGCACTCGCGCCGGCCGGCATGGCTCTTCTCCGCACCGGCGCACCTCGACGAGGCTGACCTCGCCTTCGGCGACGAGCAGGGTCCCGGCCCGTATACCGAGGGCTCCTTCGTCGCCATGCTGCGCGGGCCGCGGGATCGGGTCGAGAGTGGTCCACCTCGGGATCCTCGACGCCGTCATCCCGGACCGGAACGTCACGGTGCCCTAGCCCGCAGGCGATCGCCGGACAGCGCGATGGGTGGCGCGCGGTGGGCCTCAGCCGCGTGAGAAGCGCTGCTGCAGATCGGCCACCGCGCAGCCCTCGATCGCATCGCCGCAGTGCGGTTCGGCCAGGTCGAGCGCAGCGGGCAGGCACTCGCCGCGGAAGAGACCAGCGGCGGGGGTGGCGCTCGAGAGCGCATCGGCGGCGAGCACCATGGCGGCAAACGTGTACGTCGTCCGCTCGTGCTTGGGGAAGGTCTCCTCCTCCGGGTAGACCATCCCCGTCCAGTACGACCCGTCGGGCAGGCGCAGGTTCTGCCCCGCCGCGAAGAGGTCGAGGGCACGGCCGTCCATGCCGAGCGCGTCGAGCGTCAGCACGCACTCTGCCGTCTCTGCCGCCGTGACCCAGTCACCGGTCGAGACGCAGCGCACCCCGAGTCCCTCCATGACGAAGGCCGACCAGCCCTCCGCGATCCGGCGGCGACCCGCCTCGCCCTCCAGGGCGCCCGACAGCATGGGGTAGTACCAGTCCATGGCGAACTCGACCTTGGGCGCGAACGCGCCGGGATGGTGCGCCACGGCGTGACCGAGACGCCCGGCCGCCAGCTCCCAGTCCGGGCGGTCCTTGGCCAGGCACTCCGCGACCGCCACCGCGCAGCGCAAGGAGTGGTAGATGGAGGACGAGCCCGTGAGTAGGGCGTACCCCTCGGGCCGGCCGGCCGAGTCGAGCGACCAGAGCACCGAGCCGTCCGGCTGCTGACTGCGCAGGATGAAGTCGATGCCCTTCTCAATGACGGGCCAGAGCTCGCCGAGGAACTCGACGTCGCCCGTGATCAGGTGGTGGTGCCAGGCACCGGCTGCGAGGTAGGCGCACACGTTGGTGTCGAGCCGGGCGTCCTTGACGCCGGCGCCCTGGTAGTAGTTGAACCAGCTGCCGTCGGGGAGCTGGGCCCGCGCCAACCACCGGTAGGCGTCGACGGCCTCGCCGACGAGACCGCACACGGTCAGCGCCATGGCCGCCTCGACGTGGTTCCACGGGTCGCAGTGGCCGCCGGGGAACCACGGGATCATCCCGTCGTCGCGCTGGACGGCCGCGATGGCATGCCCGGTGGCGAGGACGTCGGAGCTCGTGAGGATGCCCGGTACCTCCGGGAGCGTGACCGCTGCCGATCGGATCTCTTCAGTCGTCATGCCGCCGCCCCCTGGGTCGGATTCGTGGGCCCGCGCCGCCCGGGCACGCCGCGGGGCAGGTTGGGCCGGGTCTCGGGCAGCCCGGCGACGCTCTCGACCGGCTTGGTCAGGTAGAGCACGAGGCTCTTGCCGATCAGCGGGCTGAGCACCCGGTCGGCGGTGCGCGTCACCAACGGCGCCTTGACGATGTCCCAGACCAGGACCTTGTGGTACGCCTCCACCGCCGGGTGCGAGTCGTTGGAGGGTCCCACGAGGCACCGCAGCCACCAGTAGGGCGAGTGCAGTCCGTGGGCGTGGTGGAACCCGGTCGGCACCAGACCGGCAGCGCCGAGGCGGCGCTCCAGCGTCGAACGCCGGTAGATGCGCACATGGCCTCCGGGAGTGTCGTGGTACTCGTCCGACAATGCCCAGTTGACAGCCTCGGGAAGGCAGCGCGGCACGGTGACCGCCATCGACCCACCGGGGCGCAGAACGCGGGCCAGCTCGCGCATCGCGGCCGTGTCGTCGGGGATGTGCTCGAGCACCTCGGAGGCGATCACCCGGTCGAACGTCGCATCGGCGAACGGCAGCGCGAGTGCGTCGCCCTGCACCGCGGTGGCCGGGTGGCCGGGACTGAGCTCGCCCGCCTCCACCATCGCACCGAGCGTGGCCCGCACCTGGGCGACTTCCTCCGGGCCGGCGTCCAGCGCCACCACGGATGCGCCGCGCCGCGCCGCCTCGAAGGCGTGCCGCCCGAAGCCGCACCCCAGATCGAGCACCAGGTCCCCCGGGCGGACGCCGAGCCGGTCGTAGTCGACGGTGAGCATCAGGCCGGTCCTCGCATCGCCGGCGGCACGGCCGCCGTGGACGGCGGCGCCCCGGGCAGGGATCGTCCCTCCAGGACGGCCTGGTAGCAGGCGGCCGTCTCCGCGGCGGTCACCTGCCAGGTGAAACGGCTCACGACACGCTCGCGGCCGGCGGCCCCGAGCCGGGCCCGAAGGGCAGGGTCGTCGAGCAGGCGGGCAATGGCCCCGGCCAGTGCCCCCGGATCGTCGGGAGGGACGAGCAGCCCCGTCTCCCCGTCGGTGCCGACCACCTCGGGAAGGGCGCCTCCGGTCGTGGCCACGACTGCGACTCCGCACGACATCGCCTCGATCGCCGGGAGCGAGAACCCCTCGTAGAGCGAGGGCACCACGGCGACCTCTGCCTCTCCGTACAGGCGGGCCAGCGCGTCGTCGCTGATCCCGCTGACGCAGCGCACAGCGTCGGCCAACCCGAGACGGGCGATGGCGCGGTCGACCCGCCCTCCCTCGTTCGGTTGGCCGATCACCGTCAGCTCGACGTCACGCTCGGTGCGCAGCTTGGCCACCGCCTCCAGCAGGGGTACCAGGCCCTTCATGGGCACGTCGCTGCTCGACGTCACCATGATCCGCCCCGGCACAGGGGACACGTCGTCAAAGGGCCGGAACACGGTGTGGTCGACCCCGACGGGGACGACGGTCATCCGCTCGGGGGAGACGTCCATCTGGGCTGCGATGTCCTGTCGCGAGTTCTGCGACACCGTCACGACGGCGGGGAGCGCCCGGGCCACCCGCACCTGCATGCCGAGGAAGCCGAACCAGCGCCGAGTGGTGACGCGCTGCCATCGGCCCGTCGTATGGGAGAGGGCCAGCTGGCGGTCCACGGTGATCGGGTGGTGCAGCGTCGTGAGCAACGGCCATCCGTCGGCGACCATGCCCAGCATGCCGGTGCCCAGGCACTGGTTGTCGTGCACCACGTCGAACTCGTCGCGGCGCCCGGCCAGGAGTTGGCGGGCGCGGCGCGAGAACGCCAGCGGCTCGCCGAAGCCGGCCGTGCACATGATGGCGAACTCCAGTGCGTCCTCGCGCGAGGTGAACTCCCGCCGGTGCGGGACCCGGAACGGGTCGGGCTGGCGGTACAGATCGAGGCCGCGCACCGGGGTGAAGCCCACGCCCGGGTCGAGCTCGGGCCACGGAGGGCCGGCGAAGACCTCGACCGAGTGGCCGAGGGCGACCAGCTCACGCGTCAGGTGACGGGTGTAGACCCCCTGTCCACCACAGCGCGGATTGCCCCGGTAGATGAGGAAGGCGACGCGCAGCCCCCCGGGCCGGGGCGGCGCAGCAGCAACCGGGGCGGGCACCTCGATGTGGCGCGAGCGCTCCCAGGACTCCTTGGTCTCGATCCACTTCTGGCGGGGAGTCTTAGGCAACGCATGTCCCGACTCGACGCACCATGGCCGCATAGCCTCCCCGAACGCCCTGGTCCGGCGCAAACGGCTCCCCGCTCCGCATCCGTGGTTCAGCCAAGGCCGAACCAGCTGAGCAGGGTCAAGACCACGTAGACGGAGGCCACGGCGGCGACCGAGACGATGCAGATTCCGCCCAGCCAACGGGCGAAGGGTCCGTTGGCAGCGGACCCCAGCAACGAGCGCCGGTTGGCCAGGATCAGGATCAGGATCAACGTCACGGGGGTGATGACCCCCTCGAGGACCTGGGTGTTGAGGATGAGGGTGATCAGGTTCCCCGGCACGAGCACGACGGCGGCCCCGACGAGGATCTGGAAGGTGAAGATGCCGAGGAAGACCGGGGCCTGGCGGAAGCTCGAGGTGACGGAGCGCTCGACCCCGATCGCCTCGGCGATCGCATAGGAGGTCGACAGCGGGACGACGGCGGCCGCCAGCGCCGAGGCGCCCAGCAGCCCCAGGCCGAACAGGGTCTCCGCCGCCGCTCCGGCCACCGGCTCCAGACCCTTGGCCGCCGTGGTGGCAGAGGTGAGAGGGCCCGTGCCGCCGATGGTGGCGCCCGTCGCCACGATGATCGACATGGCGACGAACGCGGCCAGAAGGGCGCCCGTGATGGCGTCGACGCGTTGGAAGCGGTATTCCGCCGGCTTGACGCCCTTGTCGACGACGGCGCCCGCTTCGTACAGCTGGATGTAGGGGGTGATGGTGGTGCCGATGAGGGCGACCGCCAGCAGGAGGAACGATTTCGAGGCAGTGAAGTGGGGCCACAGCGTATTGGCCGCCACTTCCTTCCAGTTCGGATGGGCGAGTACGGCGGCGATCGGGTAGGTGATGAACACCAGCGTGAGGAGGAGGAAGACACGCTCGGCGTAGCGGTAGGAGCCGAAGAGCACCAACGACCAGATCGCCACCGCCGCGATGGGCACCGAGATGTACCGCGAGACGTTGAACAACGAGAACGCCGTCGCGATGCCGCCGAACTCGCTCACCATCAGGCCCAGGTTGGCGATGGCGAATGCGGTGATGGCGAACGCGGTGAGGCGCAGGTCGAACTCCTCCCGGATCAGCGCACCCAGGCCCTTGCCCGTGTGCACCGCCAGGCGGGCCACCATCTCTTGGACCACGACGTACGCCACCGTGATCAGCACCATGAGGAAGAGCGTCTCGTAGACGAACTGCGCGCCCGCCGACGAGTAGGTGACGATGCCGCCGGCGTCGTTTCCCGCCGCCGCCGCGATGAGCCCCGGTCCCGCCGCGGCGAGGTAGACCAGCCCCCGCCTCGGGGCCCGCACCCTCATGAGAGCAGGCGCGGGAAGTGGAATCGGCCCTTGGTGGGCACCGAGCGCGTCGAGGACGTCGTCGGCCAGGATGCGACCGATCGGGCGGTTGTCGTCGTCGACGACGACCATGGAGTGGCGGCGGCCCTCCACGAGCTGGCCCGCCACCTCGCCCGCCTCGGCGTGCGGGTTGACCGTCACCAGGTCCTCGTCGCTCAGGAGTGCGGACATGCGGGTCTCGGTCGAGGCACGCAGGGCGAGGAGGATGTCGAGGACGGTGACGTCGCCGATGAGGCGCCCGTCGCTGTCGACGACGGCGACGGCATCGAGGTCGACGTCGTGGGCGCGCGCCTCGGACAGCCGGTCGACGACCTTCTTCACCTTCTCGCCGGACTTGGCGGTCACGAGCGCGGTGGTCATGATGCCGCCGGCCTCGTCCTCCTCGTAGCCCAGGAGCTCGCGCAGGGCGAGCGCCGTCTGCGCCGGTATGTGGCGCAACACCTCGGCCCGCACCGCCAGCGGCAGGTCGCGCAGCGCGTCGACCGCCTCGTCGGGCTCCATGGCCGCCAGCAGGCGCGCCGCCTCCACGGGGTCGGACTCGCGCAGCAGCTGCTCCAGGTCCTCGGGCTGCATCTCTTCGAGCGCGTCGGCCGCTTCGTCGGGGCTCAGCGCCGCCAGCAGCTCACGGCGCTCGTCGCGCCGCAGGTCCTCGAGCAGGTCGGCCAGCTCCCCGGGCCGCAGGCGGTGCAGCCCTTCGTTGGTGGTCTTGAGACGCACGTGGGTCGCCACGCCCTGCGACCCTCCGGCCGTCGGCTCCGTGAAGGGCTGAATGGCAGCCCAGTCGATGACGCGGTCGGGCGTCGGGCGCGGCCGCCACCGACGCGGCCCGAGCCGGCGCAGAAGGGTGGCGTTGGAGACGTCGGCGCCGACGAGCCTGATTCGGCCGATGACCTCGGCCAGGTACAGGTCTGCGGCGCGGATCACCTGCACGCCCTCGACGTCGACGAGCTGATGGTCCAACACGTCCTTGGCCAACAGCACCTCGCCGGGTCGTCGGATGACGTCACGCAGGTCGAGACGGGACGAGCGCAACAACACCTCGGCGTGGCCGATGCGGTCGATGGCGGACGCAGGCACGAACGCGAGCCGGCGTCCGACGCGGATCACCAGGCCGCTCACGGGCGGGTACATCTGACCGTCGGCCCAGCGGGCGACGACGTCGTCCAGGCGGCCGATCTCCTGTCCGGTCTGGTTCCGCACCGGGCGCCCGAGCACGCCGGCCAGCGACACGATGGAGTCGAAGACCCCCTCGGACGCGAGGATGCGGCGCGTGCGGCGGCGGCGCTGGTGCGGGTGCTTCTCCGGATCACGGGTTCGACCTGGGAGCAGGCGAGAGCGGGTTGCCGCGCTCGTCGAGGGTGGCGTGGCCATGGAGCTACCTCCTGTGGCTGTCCAGTAACGGAAGGGTCGGGTCTGACGGCTGACGGGCGCGGCGCGCCGGCCAGGGGTTCAGCGACCGGCGCCTGCCTCAGTGCGATACCCGGATTCGGGGCTCACGGCACGCTCGCGGTGCGCGTCGATCAGCCGAGGCACGGAGAGGGGCATGCGCCGGCTCTGCTACTGGGGGGTTCGCCCCTCGACATGGCCGCACCTCCTTCTCCGTCGTCCCCGTTCTGGGGAGGAACCCGGCGAAGGATTCCGGGGTGTCATGTTACCGGGCCATCCGGGTCCGCAACGGAACGCGCCGCTGGTCGCAGCCCGTCGGCGCGGACGGTACGGTGCGGAGATGGACCTGGCCTACCCACCAGAAGCCGAGGAATTCCGCGTCCAGATCGCCGGATGGCTCAAGGAGAACCTGCCGGAGGGTTGGGGCGAGCCGGGATTCTCCATGACGCCCGAGGAGCGCAGTGCTTTCAACGAGGAGTGGACGGCCAAGCTCTTCGCGGGCGGGTGGATCTGCGCGAGCTGGCCCACCGAGTACGGCGGCAAGGGGTTGAGCCTGCTCCAGCAGGTCGTGCTCAACGAGGAGTTCGCCCGGTCCGGCGCACCACTGCGCGCCGACTTCTTCGGCGACACGCTTGTCGGCCCGACCATCCTGCAATGGGGCACCGAGGAGCAGAAGAAGCAATTCATCCCGGGCATCCTCAAGGGCGAGATCGCGTGGTGCCAGGGGTTCAGCGAGCCCGACGCCGGCTCCGACCTGGCCGGCCTCAAGACGCGGGCCGAGCTGGACGGGGACGAGTGGGTGATCAACGGCCAGAAAGTGTGGACGACCCAGGCCCACGACGCGGACTACATCTTCCTCCTGGCCCGTACCGATCCCGACGCTCCCAAGCACGCCGGCATCTCCTACCTGCTCGTCCCGATGAAGCAGGCGGGCGTCGAGGTGCGCCCGATTGAACAGATCGACGGCTCCGCCGAGTTCAACGAGGTCTTCTTCACCAACGTGCGCTGCCCCAAGGACAACGTCATCGGCGGCGTGAACAACGGGTGGAAGGTCGCCATGACGACACTCGGTTTCGAACGCGGCACCTCGTCGACCACCGGACACCGGCGCTTCCAAAAGGAGTTCGCGCAGATCGTCGAACTGGCGCGCGCGAAGGGGCGCGACAGCGATCCGCTGACGCGCCAACGGCTTGCCCGGTCGTGGTCGAAGATCAAGATCATGGAGATCAACGGGTACCGGACCCTCTCCGATGTTCTCAACGGGACGCACACGACGACGGCGCTCGGGGCATGCAACAAGATGTTCTGGTCAGAGGCGCACCAGGAGACGATGCTGCTCGCCATGGACGTCCTCGGACCCGAGGGTCAGATCCTGCTCGGGGACGATGGCGCGGACACCCTGCTGCCCGGGGCGCGCCGGGCCAAGGCGAGCTACCCCGTCAACAACCTCCAGTCGCTCTTCTTCTTCTCGCGCTCGGAGACCATCTGGGGCGGCTCGGCGGAGATCCAGCGCAATATCGTGGGCGAGCGGGTGCTCGGACTGCCCAAGGAGCCTCGACCCCAGTAGCCCGCGGCCAGACGCCGCGGCGGCCGCCTCAGAGGCTGGGTTGCCGGCGATCGGGCAGCACCACGCGGAAGGCCGCGCCCCCGGCCGGGGCGTCCTCCACCCATGCCTGGCCGCCCTGCGCCTCGGCGAACTTGCGCACCACGAACAACCCGAGGCCCAGGCCCCCGACGGTGCTGTCCGCCCTGCGCTGGAAGGCCTCGAACACCGCCTCCTTCTCTGCATCGGGGATCCCGGGGCCGGCGTCGTCGACGGCCAACAGGACGCTCCCGTCGAGCCGGGACAGCTCGACCTCTACTGCGGTGCCAGCAGGTGTGTGGCGCAGCGCGTTGCTGATGAGGTTGTCGACGATCCGCGCCGTCAGCTCCGGATCCAGCTCCACGACGGTCTCGGCCGAGGGGAGCGCGATCGCCTGATCCTCCGTCTTCAACCCTCGGGCGCGTTCGGCCACGAGCTCGGCCAGGTCGAACTGCCGCCGGCGCGGCGCCACATAGCCGCCGATCACCCGCTCGGAGTCCAGCAGATTGGTGAGGATCCCCCGCAGCTCCGCGCCGGTCGAGGCCAGGCCTTCGGCCATCTTCCGGATATCGCCGTCGGGCAGGTCCGGATGGCGAACCAGCAGGTCGGCCAGGCCGGCCACGGCCGCGATGGGGGTATTGAGCTCGTGGGATGCCGCCAGGAGGAGCGCGTTCTTGGCCGCATCGGCGTCCCGCAGAGCGGCCGCGGCCATCTGCTCCCGCGTCAGCGCCTCTTGGAGCGCAACGCGCGCCGCCTCTCTCGCGGACGTCGCGCAGGGCGTACTGCAGGCTGAGCGCGCGCTCCCCGGGCGTGCGAAAGGCAGCGACCCGCACCTCTAGCGGGAGATAGTCCCCGTCGCCGCACCGGAAGCGACTCACCGTGGTGAGATCGGTCTGGCCCAGCAGCGCATCCTCTTGCATCGCGGCCAGCGCGGGCATGTCACCGGGGTGAACGAACTCGGCGATCGGCCGACCCTCGACCTCCTCGGGGTCGACCGTCAGCATCATCCGCACGGAGGGGGATGCAAAGGTGACCGAGCCCGAGCTGTCGGTGGCGATGACGACGTCGGCCGCGCTCTCGGCGATGAGCCGGTAACGAGTCTCACTCGCGCTGAGGGCGCGCTCGGCCTCCATCCGCCGGCTGACGTCACGGACGAGCCAGAGCACGCGGGGGGTGCCCACCTCGGCAGCGCCCCCGACGGTGAGGTGCACCGAAGCCGGGAACGGGGCGTGGTTGGGCGGGGCGAATCTGGCTTCGAATTCGACGAACTGGCCGTGGGTACCGTTCACGGCATCGTGCAGGTGGTCGAGGACGGGGCGCCGGTCGGCCGCGTCCACGAACACGACGACCGGTTTCTTGAGCAGGAAGTGACCCGGGGTTCCGAGCAGCTCGCTGGCCGCCCGGTTGGACTCGAGGATGACGCCGACCATGTCGGTGACGAGGTACCCGTCGGGGGCCAGGTCGAACAGCTCCCGGTAGCGGGCCGACTCGAGGTCCAGCTGCTTCTTCGCCTCGGCCAGGGCCTCGTTCTGCCCGTGGATCTCCTCCGTGCTCACCTCGAGCTCCTCGACCGCCGCCGACAGCTCTTCGAGCATCTCGGTCACGATCGCAGCAGGCGGGCCTTCGGTGGCGCCGATCACCCGGTCCGACAGGGCCTCCAACCGGCGGACGAGCGCGTCGGCCTGCTGTTCGAAATCCGGGTCCCCCGCTCCGGACCGCCGCGTCACGGCGCGCTGTCCCCCACCCGGTCCATGACGAGCATGGCCGACGTCGCCGGCTCGCGTCCCGCGATGGGCATGACCCGGACCCGGCAGACGAAGGGGAGCCCGGACCGGTCGGTCGCGGAGACTTCCACGCTGCTCGGAGCGGCGCCTGCGCCGCGGCTTGCCCGCACCGCCTCCTGGAGGGTCCCGAGCGCGAGGCCGAATTCGAGCGCGAAGAACGGCTCCCCGACGACGTCGTCCTCACGGAGCCCCCACAGCTCCGTGGCGGCGAGGTTCCACTCCTCGACCAGCAGCTGTGGGTTGAGCACGATGATGGCCGAAGGGAAGTGGTCCATCACCTCGCGGTGAAGGCTGCTGAAGCGACGGAGCTCCAGGTTCGTGTCGACCAACGACTCGTTCAACCTCGCCACTGCGTCGCTCGTCGACTTGAGCTCGAGGTACGTCGTCTCCAGCTCCTCGTTCGACGACCGCAGCTCCTCGTTGGTGGTCTCGAGCTCCTCGTTGGCCGACTGGAGCTCCTCGTTGCTGGTCTCGAGCTCCTCGTAGCTCGATTGGAGCTCCTCGTTGCTGGTGACGAGCTCCTCATTGGTCGACTGCAGCTCCTCGTATGCCGTCTCCAGCTCCTCGTGCACATGCCGGAAGCTCTCCCGGAGCTGGATGGTGCTTCCGATGTCGGCGAAGGTCACGGCCGCACCGAGGACGCTCTCCTTCTCGTCGAAGATGGGCAGCACCCATACCTCGAGCTCGAGCGCGCTTCCGTCCAGCGCGCCGTAGGTGGCGGCACCGACCCGATGCGACATGTGCTCGGCGAACGCTCGCCCGACGTGCGACGCCAGCTCCAGCGGTTCGAAGGCCAGCCGGAGCTCGGCGAGCGGCCGCCTCATGTCGTCCGGCCCGATCCCGAAGAGCGTGCGAGCGGAGTCGTTGGCGCCGGTCAGGAACCCGTCGGGGTCGACGAGCAGCTCGGCCACGACGGACTCGGTGGGTTCCGCCGTCACCAGCGCCGCATTGGGCGGGCCCTCCACTGGCGGCGGGAGCAGCAGTCGGCCCAGGTCGAACGGATGACGGTCGGACACGACCGCCGCCACCCGGTCGGCGCCATCGGGCGGTGAGGGCAGCGCGGCGAAGATGCGGTGCCGCAGGCTGACCGCGGCGAACCGTCCGTCGCCGCCGCGCAGCACCATCTCGGCCCGCCCCAAGAAGAGGTAGCCGCTGTCCCCCAAGGCGTACTGCAGGCGCGGGATGACGAAACCCTGCGTCTCGGAGTTGAGGTACATGAGCGTGTTCCGGCACGCCACGAGATCCACCCGGGAGATCGGTGGGTCCCGGGTGAGGTCGAGTCGCCCGAAGACAACTGTCCGGCGCAGTGCGGGGATGACGACCGAGCCGCGGCCGTGGACGTCGGGATCGAAGTACGCGGCCCGCAACTGCTCGGGGACGTCCTCCAGGGACTTCTCGCTGTAGACGGCTGCCCGGGCCTGGGCGAGAGCGTCGAGGTCGATGTCCGTCGCGTAGATCTTCACCCGGCGTTCCGTCTCGTCGATGCCGATCTGGTTGGCCATGACCATGGCGAGCGTGTAGGGCTCCTCCCCCGTCGCGCAGCCGGCACTCCACAGGCGGATGGGCTGGTCGTCGTCGTGGCGAGACAGGATCTTGGGGACGATCTCGTGCTCCAGGTATTCCCACGCCGCCTGATCGCGGAAGAACCCCGTGAGGTTGATCAGGATCGTGTTGAAGAGCGAGGTGAATTCGTCGACATCGGCTTCCAACAGGTCGCGGTACGCCGACAACGACTCGAAGCCGAGCTCACCGGCGCGGCGGCGCACGCGCCGCCCGACGGACGCCCGCTTGTAGCCGGTGAAGTCGAACCCCCGATCGTCGCGGATGAAGCGCAGGAGGTCGTCGAGGGCGGCGTCCCCGTCGTCCTCGCGCGGCAGCTCTTCGGGGTCGCCCCCAGAGACAGGAGCCGAACCGTCCCGGGCGCTCACGGGCTCACCGATCACCGTTTTCGACCAGGTCGATCAGAGCCGGACCGATGTCGTCGAGGTTCAGAACCAGATTGACCGCACCGGTGGCGATGGCGGCCTGGGGCATCCCGGCGAACTCGGCCGAGGCCGGATCCTGGGCGATCACAGTGCCCCCGGTGCGCTCCAGCGCCTGCACACCCATGTTGGAGTCACTACCCGTGCCGCTGAGGACCACACCGATGGCACGACCCGGATAGGACTCCGCACCGGACTCGAACAACAGGTCGGCGGAGGGCCGCACGAAATGAACGGGGTCGGCGTGCGACAGGCTGAGGCGGCCATCGGGGTGCACCAGGAGGTGCTCGTCGGGCGGCGCGATGTAGACGGTCGCCGCCGCGACCTTGGTGCCCTCCATGGCTTCGTGCACCTCTAGCGGCGTCCTCCGGCGCAGGATCTCGGCCATCAGGCTGCCGTGCCTCGGATCGAGGTGCTGGACGATCACGACGGGCACCGGGAAGTCCCCCGGCAGGGCGGCCAACACGGCGCTGATGGCCGCGAGCCCGCCCGCGGATGCCGCCAGGAGGACGATGTCGAACCCCCGGTCCGGCACCCGTCGTCGAGCGTCCAGTCCCGCCGGATCCGCCTCGGTCACGGCGAGCCGGTCAACGGCCACTGGGGTTGCCGGCGGCAGGCGGGAATCGGGTCATTGGCAACCCCGTTATGGTCGCATATCGTGCAGCGGATCGGGCATGGAACAGTGGTGGACGGCACCGGGGGTGTGATGACGAAGGCTGGCGGACCACTCAGGGTGATGGTGGTGGACGACCATCCCGTGTTCGCCGAAGCGCTGGCGCTGGCCATTGAAGCGACCGGGGAGCTCACCTGCGTCGGCACGGCCCTGGACATCGACCAGGCGGCCGGGCTCGCCGAGGAGCAGGTCCCCGACGTCGCCGTCGTCGACGTGCAGCTCGACGGATTGGACGGTGTCTCGGGCACCCGGCTCCTGCTCGACCGGCATCCGGAGATGCAGGTGCTCGTGCTCACGGGGCTGCCCCTGAACCATTCCCTGGTCCAGGAAGTGGCCGAATCGGGCGCATCCGGCCTCCTCCCCAAGTCGGCCAGCCTGGGGGAGGTCGTCGAGACCATCCCCTCGCTACGGGGCCACAGCTTCGCCGTGGACCGCAAGTGCCTGGCCTCCCTCTGCGAGAGCGCCGGCGGCGCCGAGGTGCCCCGCAGGAACCGGGGCTCCGCGCTCCTGACCAAGCGCGAGCAGGACATCCTCTCCCTTCTCGTGAGCGGCGTGGACTTGCAGAGCGCCGCTGCTCGACTCGGGATCACGGTGAACACCGCCCGGGGCTACGTGAAGAACCTGTACCGCAAGCTCGGGGTGCACAACCAGCTGGAGCTGCTGGCGGTGAGCCGCGAGCGGGGGCTGCTCGAAGACTCCGACTGACGGCGTTAGGCCGAGGGATCTCCGGCGGAGATCCCTGAACCCCTGAATAGCGGCGCCACTATCTGGGGGATAGCAGGAGTGGGCACCCTGTCTGGGGCTATCCGACCAGCGTCGACCGAGCGTACCGTCGCTGTGTGGGGTGAATCCACAGTTCAGGGAGGTCATCGAGCGCGTGAGCATCCCGATTGAGGATTCGCCCGCCGTGCGCCGGGCGGCGCGCCCCGGGTCCACGCCATCGACACGGGGCGCGCACAACCGGTTCGCGCTGAAGCTCGCCGACGTGGGCCCCGCCGCGCGGACCGGCGGTGCATACGGCGAGACGGCGTGGGGGATCCTGGAGTCGACCCCCGATGCCATCTGGGTCTTCGATGCCGCAACGCTCCGGCTGACCTACGCCAACAACGGCCTGCTGCGCCATTTCGGGTACCGAGTCGACGACCTGGTGGCGGGCCGGGTCGGGCGGATCGCGCCCGAGCTCACCGACGGTCGCCTGCGCCAACTGTTGGCGCCGCTCGACGCCGGCTCCAGCGACTCCGTCGTGCACAGCACGTTCCTGCGGCGCATCGACGGGGTGGACGTGCCGGTCGAAGTGCGGACGCACGCCATGGCGGCCGACGACGACGGCCGGCACCGCACCTATGTCAGCGTGGCGCGCGACGTGACCGACCGGGGCGCCGCCGAGACGAAACGCCGTCACGGTGCCGTCGAGTCAGGCATCCGCGAGGATCGGGACCGCATTGCTCGCGACCTGCACGACGGGGTGATCCAGCGGCTCTTCGCCACCGCGATGTCCGTCCACGCGCTCCGGAGGAGGCCGGCGACCGTCGGGCTCGACGCCGACCTGGCGCACATCGTCGACGAGCTCGACGAGACGATCGTCGAGATCCGGAGCCTCATTTACCGCCTCTCGCCTGACGAGCCTTCGGCCGACTTCCAGTCGGACATGCGGGCCGTGGTGGACGAGGAGCACGCGGCACTCGGGCTGACCCCCACGGTCCGCTTCAGCGGGGACGTGGGGTCGGTGGGTGGCGAGTGGCGGCGCCACGTGCTCTTCATCTTCCGTGAGCTCCTGTCGAACATCGCCCGGCACGCGCTGGCAACGCGGGTCGACGTGGACGTCGAGGTCGGTGAGATGGTGCTGCTGCGGGTCGCCGACGACGGGCGCGGGTTCGATCCGAACCGGGTGGCGAAGGGACGGGGCGTGCGCAACATGAGCGAGCGCGCCCGCGCGCTGGGCGGATCCGTTCTGATACGGGCGCACCCCGGTGGCGGGTGCGTCGTCGAGTGCCTCCTCCCACTGCCCCGCATGGACGTGGCGGCTGCCACGGGCGAACAGCTAGAGGGTGCGCGTCCCCGACGGTGGCCCCGCCCCAGCAAACTCCGACTTCACGGTCACGTTTCCCTGGGCGTGCCCATCAGTCGGTGGGACCTTCTCCCCTACTCGGAGCCGGGGCAGGGGGCGATGATGCCGTCATGAGCTGGGCCAGAAGCAGAGCGGGCGACCGCTGCGAACGGGGGGAGCAGACGTGCTGGTGAGAGAATGCCTGAGGAGTGCGCCCGTGACCGTCCCTCCGAGTTGCACGTTGGAAGAAGCCGGAGGGTTGATGGGCCTCCATGGGGTCGGATCGCTTCTCGTCGTCGAGGGTGACCGGCTGGTGGGGATCGTCACCGACCGCGACATCACCGTGCGCGGGACCGGGGACGGCGCGCCGCCCTTGGCAGAAGTGGTCTCGGTGATGACGCCGGATCCGCTCACCATTCAGGGCTCCTCCGACGTCTTCGAGGCCTTCAGCGTGTTCAAGACGGCAACGGCACGCCGGCTCCCGGTGCTCGAAGAGGGGGACCTGGCCGGGATCATTTCTGTCGACGACCTGCTGCTGGCGTTGGTGGTCGAGTTCGGCGCCGTCATGTCCCCCGTCGCGCTCGAGCTCGTCCACCCGGGCTGACGCCGCCTAGCTCGTTCGGCGTTCCCGCCGTTCGTAGCCGACCTCGCTGACCGGAAGTGGCACGACGTTCGTCGTCACCTCTCCCGCCACCATGCCTTCGGTGCCGAGCATGCGCTGGCGGGCCCCGAGCACGAAGAGCGGGACGCTGGCCAACAGCGTCGCCACGCCACCGAGGGCGAGGGCGAGCCGCGGGCTCGTGACGTCGCTGATGTAGCCGAGGAGCGGTGCGCCGATGGGCGTGCTCCCGAGGAACGCGATGGCGTTGAGCGACATCACCCGGCCGCGCATGCTGGGGTCGGCCCGCAACTGGAGGGTCGCGTTGTTGGTGGCGACGAACGAGATGCTGGCGGCACCCATCGGGACGAGCAGGGCAATAGCCCACACCTGGGTCGGTGAGAGTGCGACGGCCAGGATGCGCGCCGCCGAAGACGACCCCGATACAGGCGAGCAACCGGGTGGAGGGCCTGCTGCGGAACGCAGTGGCCAGGCCGCCCAACACGGCGCCGGCACCCATGGCCACCAGGAACCAGCTGTACAAACCCGCCCCTCCGTCGAAGGTGAATTTGGCCAGAAGCGGAAGGGTCACGGTGAAGTTGAAGGCGAAGACGCCCACGATCGCCATGGAGATCAGGGGAAGCTTCAGGTCTGGCGTGGCCCAGACGTAGCGCAGTCCTTCCCGGACCTGGCCCTTGGCCCGGACCACACCGGGCCGTCTGATGAGCTCGGAGGCGCGCATCATCGCCGAGCGCGACGATCACGGCGGCGTACGACGCCGCATTGATGAAGAAACAGGTCGCCACCCCGAGCGTGAGAATGAGCACGCCGCCGATCGCCGGCCCGATCACCCGGGCCGAGTTCATGAGCACGCTGTTGAGGCTCACCGCGTTCGGCAGCAGCTCCATCCCGACCATCTCGGAGACGAAGGTCTGGCGCGCCGGGTTGTCGAAGAGGTTCACGAACCCGAGGCCCGCGGCGAGCACGTAGACCTGCCACAGACTGACCGCGTCCGCCACGACGAGCAGGCCCAGCACGAGCGCGAGGAGGCCCGCCGCCGCCTGGGTGGCGTAGAGCACCTTGCGCTTGTCGAGGCGGTCGGCGATCAGGCCCCCGAACGGCCCGAGCAGGAGAAGGGGCAGGAACTGCAGGCTGGTGGCGATGGCGACCTGCACGCCGGTGCCGTGCAGTGGGAAGAGGATCAGGTAGGCCTGGGCCACCGTCTGCATCCAGGTGCCCGAGACCGAGATCACCTGGCCCGTGAAGTAGAGGCGGTAATTGCGGACCGAGATGGCGCGGAACGTGCGCCGTCCTGCCGCGCGCACCCGACGCCTCACGGCTCCTCCAAGAGGTGCTCGAGCAGGGCGACCATCTCGACCGCCTTGCGCTGCTCCTCGCGGCTGAGCTCGCCCAGGCGGCGCAGCAGGAATGCGTTCTTGCGCGTGCGCATCCGGTCGAGCGCGCGCTCACCCGCCGGCGTGATGCGGACTCTGGCGCTCCTCCGGTCCCTGTCGTCGGCCACCCGGGTCACCATGCCCGCCTCGGTCAGGCTGGCCACGATCCTCGTCATGGTGGGCGGCTGCACCTGCTCGATGGCGGCCAGCTCACCCAGGGTCGGGCTGCCGTTCCGGCTCACCGAGCCCAGCGCCGAGGCCTGGGCAGGAGAGAGCCCGCCGAGCGACTCCTGGCGGAGGCGCCGCTGGAGCCGGTTGACGGCGATGCGAAGGCGACCTGCCACCTCTTCGTCGGTGAGCGTGGCGGGCAGCGGTGGACATGCCACCAGTATAGTTAGTTGGGCTAACTAATGAGCCGGGCCGGGCAAATTGGGCGACGATCGGCGCTACGGAGGTGGCGGGAGCGGCCGGGCGTTGCGGGGGGAGCGCGCTACAGGCTCGGGACGTAGCCGCCTGCTCCGAGCGAGGCGCTCTCGTCGAAGCTCAGCGATTCGTCGATCCCCCCGATGACCTCGGTCACCCAGGGAAGGCGATCACGCAGGATCCGCTCGACGCCACCCGACAGGGTGGCGGAGCTGATCGCGCACGAGCTGCACGCCCCCTGGAGCTGCACCTCGATCACGCCGGTCTCGACGTCGGCCCGCACCAGGACGAGGTCGCCGCCGTCGGCCTGTACGGCCGGTCGCATCAGGTCCATGATCCCCTGCAACTTCTCCAGGCGATCCGCCCGCTCGGCGTCGCTCACGACTGATTCGGTGTCCGGCACTCCCCCATTCTGCCGTGCCGCGGGCCCCACGTGACCGCGCAGCCGTGTGACCAAACCGCGAACGCCCCGTGACAAGGCCGATCGGCCAGCCTGGGGGTCGTTTAGGATCCCCAGGGCCGGGAGGTTCGAGCCGGTCGCCGCCGAGCTGAGCAAAGGGGATATTCGATGAGCGGGAAGGTTCTGGGCGTCTTCAAGGCTGCGACCGAAACGAGGGACGTCCCCGCCGGCAGCGTGATCTTCGAGGCCGGGTCCGTCGGTGAGGAGATGTTCGGCGTGGTGGAGGGACAGGTCGAGCTGCGCCTGCCCGACGGCCGGGCCGTCTCCGTGGGACCCGACGAGACCTTCGGCGAGATGGCACTGGTCGACGCGTCGGCCCGCAGTGCCACCGCCGTGGCCGTCGAGGACTCCAAGCTGGCCGTCATCGACAAGCGCCGGTTCCTCTTCCTGGTGCACGAGACGCCGACCTTCGCCCTGCAGGTGATGGCGTCCATCGCGGACCGCCTGCGCGCCATGCAGGCCTGAGCGGGCGCTTCGCCCCGAGACTTAGTGGGGGATCAGTCGAGCCCGACGGGCTCGGACTTCTCACCCTGCACGACGGGGTTCGACAGCTCGCCGACGCCGTCGATCGCGATGCGCACGGTGTCCCCGTCCGCCAGGAACCGGGGAGGGTCGAGCCCGGCGCCAACGCCGGCCGGCGTGCCGGTGGCGATGATGGTGCCCGGCTCCAGCGGGAAGGCCGTGGTGAGGTACTCGATCATTTCGGCGCAGCCGAAGATCATGTCGGCCGTCGTCGAGTCCTGGCGCAGCTCCTCGTTGACCCAGGTGCGGATGGTCAGCACCGACGGGTCGCCGAGCTCGTCGCCCGTGACCAACTCGGGCCCGCAGGGGGCGTGCGTGTCGAACGACTTGCCCATCGTGAACGTCGGCGTGCGCCATTGCCAGTCGCGTGCGCTCACGTCGTTGATGACGGTGTAGCCCGCCACCACCTCGAGCGCCCGGGCGGCGGGCACGTGCTGGCAGCGGCGCCCGATCACCATCGCCAGCTCGCCCTCGTAGTCGACCATGTCCGAGACGGACGGCAGCACGATCGCATCGCCGGGGCCGGCGATGGAGGTGCGCTGCTTGTTGAACCAGTACTGCCACTCGGGCGGCTCCCGGCCCATCTCGGCCACGTGGGCGCGGTAGTTCATGCCGATGGCCAGGATGGCGGGCGGGTCGGGCACCGGCGCGTGGCGCCGCACCTCGGTCAACGGGTGGCGGGACGCCCCGCTCGTTGGCGCGGCGCGGGCCCGCTCGAGTGCGGCCGGTCCGAGGGCCAGGAGCTCGACCATGGTCGCCGGCAGCCCCACCTCGGGGTCGCTGAGGTCGACGACCTCATCGCCGACGACGAGCCCGGGCCGGGCTGCGCCGCCGGCCAGGGAGAAGCTGGCGAGACGCACGCCTCTCCCTTTACCCGCTCAGCGCATCTGCGCCTTGTAGGCCTCCCAGGTCTTGGTGGCGTGGCGGGCGGAGAAGGCGCCAACGATCTCGACCGCTCCGAAGGTGATGGCGAGGATGCCGATGAGGACGACCAGCGCCGTCAGGGGGGCGCCGGGGTGCCGGATGCACAGGAACCCGACGGCGACCGCGATGATGCCGCGGATGAGGAGCAACCACCAGTGCGGCAGGTGGCGGCTGCGGGCCGACTCGATGATGTCGAAGATCCCGAGCACCAAGAACCCCCAGCCGATGATCACAGCCGTGATGAAGATCGTGATGTGGGGCCACACGAAGCCCACGATGCCGGCGCCGATCCACAGCAGACCGAACAGGAGGGCCAGCCATCGTTGCTTGGCCATCCTGATTCGAGCCGATGATCTCGAAGACCCCGACGGCGATGAAGAACCCGCTGGCCAGGTAGATGATCGCGTACACGCTGGCATGGCGGTAACTGATCACGAAGAACCCGAAGATGATGGAGAGGATGCCGCCGGCGAGGTACCAGCCCCACATCTTCTGGAGTTGGACGCTGACGACATCGCCGACGGCGACGTCGTCGTCGGTGAGCACATAGGTGGCATGGGGTCCTCCTTGGCGAGTCGGAGCGCACTGCGTCAGTGGCCGCAGCGTACCGCCGCGGACCCCCACGTTGGGGGATACAGACCCTCAGAGGGCGCAGGAGTGGAGCGCGTGCAGGGCCCGAGCGCCCCAGGATGCTCCCGCATCGGCCCAGCGTGACGGCTCGCCGACCACGGCGTCGGCCTCGGCCCACAACTCGTCCTCGACGGGCTGGAGCACCGCACGCACCTCGGCCAGCGCTGCGGGATCCGCGCTCGATGCGGCGGCGCACAGCGTCGGCGGCGAGCCACAGCTCCTCGCCCGAGAGCTCCAGCGGGACGAATGGCGGCGGCCCGGCGGCCGTGCGCGGGAAGGCCGGCACGTAGACGCTGGCGCAGGGGCTCCCGGCGGCCAGCCAGGTGCGCAGGGGCACGCCATCGTCCAGGCCGACCGGGAGCTCGGCGATCATGGACGCGGCCGTGACGCTCAGGTCGCCCACGTGCATGCAGACGCTGCAGCCGGCGACCTCCCCGCCCGCACCGTCCGGCGGCGGATGGACCGGCCCGTCGCTGCCGGGCGCCCCCCACGGCCCGGAGCCGTGGTCCCGCAGGTGCCCCGCCGTGGCGGCCGGTGTCAGCCCGCCGGGAGGGATGGACGCGAGGAAACGTCGGCTCGCCGCCAGGCGGACGTCGGCGTACCCCGTGTTCTCGCGGAGGTCGCGGAAACGACCGAAGTCCTCGCCCGGGGTGAGGCCGTGCGAGGCACGCGTCCACTCGGTTCCGAGCGTGAGCCGATTGGAAATGGCGGTGCCGCCGGGGAACGGAGCGACCGCGTAGTCGGCGCCGGCCGTCTCGAGGATGTAGGCGTCGGTGGGATCGGCAACGAGGAACGACGAGTCGTAGGCCTCCTGATGCGCTGCGTCCGCGATGCCACCCTGCCCGCACGCCTCGAGCAGCCCGGTCATCACGTCGACCGCCTCGGCGGCGCTGCGGGCGCGCTCGAGCCCGAGACGGACGAGGTCCATTCCGATCAGCGCCGGCTTTGCCCCCGCCGCGTCGTGGGTCGTGGCGACACGCTCATTGCCGATGGCCACGCCGTGCTCGTTCACGCCGTGCTCGGCCCCCCACAGCCACGTCGGACACGAGAGCAGCGTGGCGTGCGCACCGGTGTCCCCGATGGTGAGGTACTGCGTGCGCAAGGTGCAGCCCGCCGAGGCCCGCCGGCCGAAGGGCCAGGTGACCTGCACCTCACCGGGCGGTCGGTCGGAGTTCTTGGCGAACACCATGCCCGCCGGACCGGGGGCGCACAGGGTGTCGCACATGGTCGAAGTGTACGGAGGCTGGCTATCGTGAGCGTTCGTGCTCCCACATGCCGTGCTGACCGCTGACGAGATCGACCTTTCGGACATGGAGTTCTGGGCCCGGCCCTGGGACGAGCGCGAGGGCGCCTTCCAGACCCTGCGCCGCGAACGGCCCATGCCCTTCTACGAAGAGCCCGAGATCCCCGAGAACCTCGCCGGTGTCTTCCCGCAGGGCCCCGGCTACTACGCACTGACCCGCCATGCGCACATCTCGGAGGCGAGCCGCCACCCCGAGATCTACCAGTCCGGTGGTGGGGCCACCAGCATCATGGACATGCCCGAGGAGATGCTCGACTTCTTCGGCTCCATGATCAACATGGACAACCCCCGGCACGCCAGGCTGCGCCGCATCGTGTCCGCCGCCTTCAACCCGCGCATGATCAAGTCCATTGAGGACCGGATCGACTTCGTGGCCAACGACGTCATCGACCGGGTGGCCCCGCTGGGCGGCTGCGATTTCGTCACCGAGGTCGCGGCCCGCCTGCCGCTCGAGATCATCTGCGACATGATGGGCGTCGGGCCGGCCGACTACGACACCGTGTTCAGCGCGTCGAACGTGATCCTGTCGAACGGCGACCCGGAGTACGTGCCCGAGGGCACCGACCCCATGCTGGCCTTCATGACCGCCGCGCAGCAGCTGAACATGCTGATGACGGAGCTGGCCGACCACCGCCGCGGCAATCCAACCGAGGACGTCACCTCGGCCCTGGTCAACACGAACATCGACGGCGAGGCCCTCACGGCGCAGGAGATCGCTGCCTTCTTCATCCTGCTGGTCGTGGCGGGGAACGAGACCACCCGCAACGCCATCAGCCACGGCCTCATCGCGTTGACCGAGAACCCGACCAACGCGCCCTGTGGCACGCCGACCCGGCGGGGATCGCCGCGACCGGCGTGGACGAGATCGTGCGCTGGGGCTCACCGGTGATCTGGATGCGCCGCACCGTGGCGGCGGACACCGTGCTGGGCGAGCAGGAGCTCCACGCGGGCGACAAGGTGATCATGTTCTACAACTCGGCCAACCGCGACGAGGACGTCTTCGAGGACCCCTTCACCTTCGACGTGCGCCGGACCCCCAACCCCCACATCGGCTTCGGGGCCGCGGGCCCGCACTTCTGCCTCGGGGCCCACCTGGCCCGCCAGGAGATCGACGTGATGTTCCGCCGCCTCTTCGAGCGCCTGCCGGACATTCAGAGCGTGGGCGAGCCGGACCGGCTCCTGTCCCCGTTCATCAACGGGATCAAGCACCTCGACTGCACCTTCACGCCGGCCGCTCCGGGCTGAGCCGCCGGCGGGAGCGGCGGCGACCCGCAGCTCTCGCAGCGTGATCGGCGCTAGGCGCCGAAGAACTCCTCGAACGCGGCGAGCGCACGCGGCCCCCACACCGTTCCCGGACCGCCGTTCATGGAGATGGCGACGCCGATCATCTCGGCGACCTCCTCGGTGGTGGCTCCCCTGCGGGCCGCCCCGCGGGCGTGTGACGCGATGCACCCGTCACATTCGCGGGTGATCGAGATCGCCAGCGCGATCAGCTCCTTGGTCTTGGCCGACAGAACGCCCTCGGCCATGGCCGCCGCACTCAGTGCGCTGTAGGCCGACGCCACCCCGGGGATGGCCTCACGGAGAGCCCTATAGGGCTGGCGCAGGTCCTCTTGGACCGTGTGAAAGTGCTCAGGTTCCATGGCGCATGCTCGCGCGCCTGCGGCGTCTCGGTGTCATGGCCCGCCCGCGCCGTCGGCCGGGCGGGCCCGTCGGGCGGCTCAGCCGCTCTGGGAGCTCCTCGGGCCGCGATTGCGGACCTCCTCGACCGCGGCCATCGCCCCGCGCAATTCCTCGATCCACTCCGCCTCGTGCTGGGCCACCAGGCGCACGCACCAGGCCAGCGCCTCGCTGCGGCTGCGCGCCACGCCGGCGTCGATCAACGTATCGAGCACGCGGCGATCGCCCATACGCAACCTGGTCATCACCGGTACGCCCGCTGTCGTGAACAGGACCGTGGACCCTCCGCACTGGGCGCCCCACGACACCGCCCGCCGGAAGGCCGGCTGGGCCTCGTCCGCAATCCGCATGCGGGCGCCTCGGGTCTCCTCGCGGAAGCCCGAGATCCGCGCCTGCTCGGCCACCCGGACCTCGTCCTCGCCGGCGCCCTCGGCGAGCTGCGGGGGCGCGAGTGTGCCCACGACCTGGATCTCGTCGCCGTCGATCTCGATGGAGGGGCCGGTGTCGAACCAGGTGCCGGGCACCCGCCCGGCGAACCAGGCCCCGATGAGCCGCTCCTGCTCCGGCCCCGAGGGCGGCGCGGTGGCGGAGCGCCTCCTCCCCCTGGGACCCTTCCGTGTCTCGCCTGCTTCAGTCATATTACGAGATTACATCATTACATCCCTGTCGGCAAGGGGGCGAGGCAAGGGTCAGTCCGATCAGGCGAGGAGGAGCTTGTAGCCGACGTGTGAGGGGACGAACCCGAGGCGCTCGTAGAAGCGGTGCGCGTCCGTGCGGGCCGAGTTCGACGTGAGCTGCACCCGGTAGCAGCCGAGCTCCCGCGCCCTCTCGATGGCCCTGCGCACGAGGGCCCCTCCGATGCCGGCACCCCGGTGGTCCGGGTGCACGTGGACCGACTCGATCTCCGCACAGCGCCCGCCCCTCGACTGGAGATGCCGGAACACGATGAGCTGGCACAGGCCGACGACCTCCCCCTGTAGTTCGGCGACGAGGACGCTGCCGCCGGAGTCCTCGATCTCGCGGAGTGCGGCCCGGTACGCGGCGCCGTCGGCTGGATCCTCCCTCGAGGCCGCCCCGGGTACGACGCCGAGGGCCAGGAGCTCGACGGCACGGTCGACGTCGGCGTCGGTCGCCCTCCGGATCACGAGCCCGTCGGGGCTCATGCCCAGTCACCGGTCGCGCACACCCGCCGATTGTGGCACCGCGGATGGTCCTCAGCGACCGCCCTTGCGCTCCCGCAACGTGATCGCACGACGGGGGCAGTCGCGGGCGGCCCGCTTCGCCACGTCGACGAGCTCCGGAGGGAGGGGCTTGCCGTCGACCATCGGGTAGCCCCACTCGTCGAGCGTGATGGCCTCGGGCAACAGCTCCGCGCAGTACCCGTACGCGTCGCAGGCGACCGGGTCGATGAGGATGCGGACCATCGTCAGGCCGCCCTGGCCGGCGGGGGGAACCGGAGCTGCGAGGCGAGGTTGGCCTGTGGGCACGGGCACGCCACGCCCGTGCGAACCGACGTCGGCCGCGAAGACGCTGAGCGCGCTGCGCACGAGATTGACGACCCCGTCGGGGTGCCGGCAGGCGCCCCTGCCCTCGACTTCACCGAGCCTCCGGTCCAGACGCGCCATGAGGCCGGGGTCGACCAGTCCGCGGGCGAGCCGCGTGAGGTCGTCGGCGATGGCGGGCAAGCCGTAGACGCAGGGCCCGCACTGCCCCGCGCTCTGCCCGGCCATGTAGTGCGCGATGCGAGCGGTCTCCGTCAGCCCGCACGCATCGGGGCCCAGAACGATCACGATGCCCACACCGGCGGTCGCCCCGATGGCGCGCAACGACAGGGAGGCGTAGGGAGTCGCGAAGTGGGTCGGGGCCACCCACGAGCCCCCGTAGCCTCCGACAAGGAGGGCCTGGGGCGGCCCGCTGGGGACGGCACGGTTGGCGATGTCGATCAGGGGCGTGCCCCGGTCGACCTCCACCACGCCGGGGTGCTCGACCGCCCCGGAGATGGTGATGAGTGAGGTGCCGGGATCCTCCACGAGGCCGTGGGCGCGGAACGCGTCGGGACCGGCCCGGGCGATCATGGCGACGTGGGCCAGCGTCTCAGCGTTGTGCACGAGCACCCCCTTGCGGCCGATGCGCAGGGCCGTCCCCTTGTCGGGGCGGAAGGTCGGGAGCGACCGGCCCGTTTCGACCCACGCCACCAGCGCCGACTCCTCTCCGGCGACGAAACGGTCGGGCGGACGGACGAGCGCCTCGGGCACGGGCGCGCAGCCGGCTGCGGACCGCTCGGCCATGGCCCTGGCCACGGCGGCCGCGACCTGCTCGCGGCCGTCGGGCACGCAGACCGTCACCTGGCGCGCGCCACACGCCGCTGCCAACAGCTGGGCTCCGTCGAGCACCAGGTGGGGACACCGCATGAGGAGCAGCTTGTCCTTGTCGCTGGCCGGCTCGCTCTCCATGGCGTTGACCAGGACGGTGCCGCGCCCGCCGGCGGCGTCGGCCACCGCGAGCTTGATGGCGGCCGGGAACCCGGCGCCGCCGCGCCCGCCCAGCCCCGACGCCTCCAGCATGGAGACGAAGTCCTCGCGCCAGCCCCGGCCTCCCGACGACGGGAGGGGCGCCGGACCGAGCGTCGCGACGTGGCCGGCCAGGTCGGTCGGGTGGCCGAGCAGCCGGTAGCGGCCGGTGGCCGGAACGGTGTCGCTCACGCTAGGCACGTCGCGCCCCCGTTCGGCTCCTCGCCGCCAGCGCCAGGTGCTTGGGGGGCACGCCCGCAACCGACGCCTGTGCGGACCTCGCCGCAACCTGGCGCGAGGCCTGCCGGAGCCGCCACGCCAGTGCCGCCCCGACGGAGGCCACGCAGGCGACGCCCAGCACGATGACCCAGCTCTCGCCGGCGTCGGTGCCCATGCCGAACGTGTGGGCGAGGGCAACGGGCCAGCTGAGGTAGGCGAGCCAGTGCACGGCCCGCCAGGTGCCCGGGCGCATGCGCGCCCGCAGCAAGCTCGTCACGAACACGGCGATCATCAGGTCGAGCGCGATGGCGCCCACCCCGACCCAGAAGCGGCCGTAGCTCGAGGTGAACGGGATGAGGACAGCGGCCCAGCTGATGTTGACGAACGTGTCGAGCACGCTCGTGGCCACATGGATGGCGAGGAACACGACGGCGATCATGGAGATCCGGCGGTGCATCTCCTGCTGTGCGAATCCGGGCCAATTGCGGGCACGGGCGCGGGTCGTGGTCGTGATGCCCATCACCATGGTCAGCGTGAAGAGGACGAGCGCCATGAGGCCGGTCGCCCGCGTGGCGTACCACAGCGTCGTCGAGCTCATGTCGCCGGCTCCAGCGGCCAGCCGTTCACACAGAACACCTTCCCGTCGAAGCGGACGAGCCGCACCGACTGGTCGAATCCGGAGAGCCTGTCCAGGGCCTGCTCGCCCCACACGATGGCGGCCGTGGTGACGACATTGGCGTCGACACAGCTGGCGCCAGTGGCCGAGACAAGGACCCAGAACGGCTCAGCGCAGTCCCCCGTTCTGGGATCCACGATGTGGTGGACCTCGCGATTGCCCGCCCTCCAGGCCCGGACCCCGGTGGCCGAGCTCGCCAGGCCTCCGTGTGTGATGGCCACCACCTGATCCACCGAACCCGCCGGCGTCGAGGACTCCAGGGCGATGCCCACGGCCCATCCACCGTCGGGAGGCGGACCGGCGACGGCGACGTCGCCGCCCAGACTCACGAGGACGCCGCCACCGATGGCGCCGGCGATGCGAGCCGCCGCCCGGTCGGCTGCGAACGCCTTGGCGGTCGAGCCCAGATCGAGCCGGACGCCACGAGGGATGCGGACGGTCCGGGCGCGGGCATCGAGCTGCACGTGGGCGTGGCCCGCGACGGGGCCGAGCGCCGGCGGCGGCGCGGGAGGTCGCGCCAGCACTTCGTCCAGGTCGGCGTCGTAGCCGAGCGCGGCGATCGCGTTGCCGATCGTCGGGTCGACGGCGCCGCCGGTTCGTTCCGCCGCGCTCGAGCGCGACCTCGAGTGCTTGGTAGAGGAGCTCGCTGACGGTGACCGGCCGGCCCGCGTCGAGCGTGCACCGTCTGGAGCTCCGAGTCGGGGCGGAACCGGCTGCAGGCCAGGTCGATCGCCGCGAGGTCGGCGGCCAGGATGCGCTCGGCGGTGTCCGCGGCGGCGGGGTCCTGCACGACCACGACGGCCGTCGTGCCGATGGCCCGGAAGGAGCGGGTGGTCAGCACAGCCTCGGGCGTCTCGAGGGCGCACGTCATCGCGAGGAACCCCCCGACGTCACTGCGGGTGTCGACGAGCTGATCGTCGGGGACGACGAGGTGCCCGTGTTGCCGCTGTTCCCGCTGTTCCCGGTGCTGGTCGACGAAACCGGAGGTCGACGACCCGCCGCTGGTGACCGACCGAGCCGCCGCCGGAGGTCGAGCCCGAGGACGTCGACGCCGTGGTCCCCGCGGTGCTGGTGGACCCACGGTGTTCCTGCGAGACGACGATCCCGATGACCACCGTGGCCCCGGTGGCGGCCAGGATGGCGCCCCGAGTCGCGTTGCGCAGCCGCGACCGGGCCTTTTCCCTGCTCTCAGGTGTGTTCGGTCGGCCGATGGGCGCCATGGTCTGGTTTCCTCTTCTTGGGGACACCCTCATCTCACCATCGGCGAATCGACCCCCTCGCAGGATCCGCTGTGGGCCTGCTGTGACATTTGCCGCGCCGCTCCTTCGGAAAATGGTCGCCCCCCGCTACGATCGCCCGCGCCGGGGCGAGGCCCAGTGCACGCAAGGGGGGTGGATGTCCCAGGTCAACACGGTGCGAGGGCCGATCGACGCCGGTTCCCTCGGGCGCACCCTGATGCACGAGCACATCTTCGTGCTGAGCCCCGAGATTGAGAAGACCACCGCGGAGTGGGACGAGTCCGCGGAGTCCGCGCGGGCGGTGACCAAGCTGCGGGAGCTCAAGGAGCACGGCATCGACACGCTCGTCGACCTCACGGTCGTGGGGCTGGGCCGCTATATCCCCCGGATCGCCGCCATTGCCGAGCAGGTGCCCGAGATCAACGTCGTCGTGGCCACTGGCGTCTACACCTACAACGAGGTGCCGATGTACTTCCACTTCCAGGGACCGGGGACCGTGCTGGGGGGACCCGAACCCATGGTCGACCTCTTCGTGCGCGAGATCCGCCAGGGCATCGGGGACACCGGCGTCCGGGCCGGCATCCTCAAATGCGCGTCCGATCGTCCCGGGATCACGCCGGGCGTCGAGCGCGTGCTGCGCGCCGTGGCTCGGGCGCATCGTGCCACGGGCGTGCCGATCACCACGCACACACCGACGCCGCCCGAGCCGTGGGGACTGGAACAACAGCGCGTCTTCAAGGAGGAAGGTGTCGACCTGGCGCGGGTCGTCATCGGCCATAGCGGCGGCACGGTGAACACGGACTACCACCTGAGCCTGATCGACAACGGCTCGTATCTCGGCTTCGATCACTTCGGCCTGCCCGGCATCACCCTGGAGGAGCGGGTCGACGCCGTAGCGCGGCTTTGCGACCGCGGCTACGCGGAGAGGATCGTGCTCTCCCATGACGCCATGTGCTTCGTGGACTGGTTCCCGCGCGCGGTCATGGACGCCTCGCAGACCTGGCGATGGACGTACATCTCTGAGGTGGTGCTCCCCACCATGCGCGAGCGGGGCATCGGTGAGTCCCACATCACGACGATGCTGGTGGACAATCCGCGCACCATCCTGATGGGCGGCGATCCCTACTGATGACCCCCATCACGGCGTGACGCTCCTGCAGCCGGAGCTCCTGGCCGAGCTCGCCCGGGCCTTCCCCGACGGCGTGGCATGGCGGAACCTCGCCGACGGCTCCGAGATCACGCTCGGCGACTGGCACGCGCGCTCCAACCGCCTGGCGCGGGGCCTGCTGGAGCACGGACTCGACCGCGGCGACCGTGTCGGGTTGCTCATCGGGGGCGACGAGCCCCTCGAATGGCTCGTGTCGTACATGGCCATCCACAAGGCGGGAACGGTGGCCGTCCCGCTGCTGCCCCGGCTCGGACCGGCCGAGACCGCACGCATCCTGCGGCATGCCGGGGCGTCCCTCGCACTCTGCAGCGAGGTCGGCGACGAGCTCCGTGCCGCGGTGCCGAAGGCCGTCCGCACGCGGACCGAGGAGTGGTCGGAGCTGTTCTCGCCGGATGACGCGGACCTTGATCGCGTGCTCTCGCCCGAGGACGTCGCGGACGTCATGTACACGTCCGGGACGACGGGCGAGCCCAAGGGGGTCGTCGTGCACCACGGTGGCCTCTCCGCGACCGAGCGGATCCCCACGGCGTGGCTCGGGCTGGGGTTCCTCACCTCCTCGCCGTTTGCCACCACCAGCGGCTCGCTCCTCGTCTGCGGCCCGCTGCGCGGCGGCCTGAGCGGGTGGTTCCTGCCGAGGTTCGACCCGGACCGCTGGATCGGCATCGTCGAGCGCGACCGTCCCGTCGCGGCGTTCCTCGTGCCGGCGATGGTAGAGCTCATCGTCGGCGTCCCCCGCTTCGAGACGGCCGACCTCGGGAGCCTCGCCGTCGTCAACATCGGGAGCGCCCCCATCGCGTCCGCCACGCTGCGCCGCTTCGGCGCGGGATTGACCGGGGCGGAGATCCTCTGCGGCTACGGCATGACGGAGTTCGGTGCCGTCACGTCGACGCCGATGGGTGACAAGGGTCAGCACCTCGGCTCCGTGGGAGTCCCGCTGCCGGGTGTCGAGCTGCGCATCCTCGATTCCCAAGGCACGGTCCTGCCCCCGGGTGAGGTCGGGCAGGTGGCCATCGCGGGGACCCGGCGCCCCCGCACCTACCTGGCGGACCCCGACGGCACGGCGCGGGCGTGGGTGGACGGCTGGCTGCTGAGCGGCGACCTGGGCTATCTGGACGCGGACGGCCACCTCTGGATCGTCGGGCGACAGAAGGAGATCATCATCCGGGGCGGGCACAACGTGGTGCCGGGCGAGGTCGAGGCGGCGTTGTTCGAGCACCCCGCGGTGGCCGAGGCGGCGGTGGCCGGCCTGGCACACCCGGTGCTCGGGGAGGACGTGGCGGCCTGGGTCGTCCTCCGTCACGCCGTCTCGACCGCGGAACTGGAGGCGTTCCTCCGGAGCGACTGGCCGACTTCAAGGTGCCACGCCGCATTACCGTGGTCGACGCGCTCCCCCGCAACGAGAGCGGCAAGGTCCTCAAGTCCCATCTCGGGCCCGGCGACGAACCGAGGAGCCGATCGTGACGAGCTTCACCACGTTGAGGGTCGAGCAGATCGGGCGCGTGCGGCGCCTGACGCTGGACCGGCCGGACCACCACAATCCGCTGACGCCACGCTGCATCCGGGAGATCCTCGGCGCGGTCGACGAGGCCGAGGCCGACCTGGCGGTGAGCGTGCTCATCATCCGCAGCACCGGGAAGTCGTTCTCGTCGGGCTACGGCTTCATTGCGGAGGACACCGACCCCGGCGATTTCGCGCCGCACGAGTCCATTGAGGGAGACGTCACCGCCATGCTGGACCTGGCCGCCGGCTGGGGACGCGTCTGGGACTGCGCCATTCCCGTCATCGCCCAGGTGCAGGGGAACTGCCTGGCGGGTGGCACCGATCTCGCCCTGCATTGCGATCTGATCGTGGCGGCCGACGACGCCCGCATCGGCTTCCCCCCGGTGCGCTCCATGGGGGTCCCGCCGACCAACATGTGGCTCTACCAGCTCGGCCCACAGTGGACGAAGCGGCTGCTGCTGACCGGCGACACCGTGTCGGGGACCGAGGCACACGAGATCGGCCTCGTGGTCGCGACGGCGCCGCCCGATCTGCTCGACGAGGTCGTATTGGGCCTGGCCCAGCGGATGGCGCTGATCGGCCGGGACCTGCTCGTGGCCAACAAGAGGGTCGTCAACATGGGCGTGGAGCTCATGGGTCGCTCGCAGCTGCAGCGCTTCGCCGCACTCAACGACGCCATCGGCCACCGCGCCCCAGAGGCGAAGGCCTTCTCCGACCGGATCGGCGAGATCGGACTCCGCCAGGCGGTCCGCGAACGCGATGCGGCATTCGACCCGCCGCCCCCCGGGGGCTGAGCGGCCCTACACGTCGGTCAGCGACGTCTCGGTGATGCCCAGGGCCCGCAGCGTGCGACCCAGCCCCAGGAAGGCCGAGAGGCAGATGGTGAGGTCGAGGATCTCCGGGTCCGTGAACGAGCCCCGGAGGCGGTCCATGAACGCATCGTCGATGCTGGTGTGGTCGATGGCGAAGCGCTCTGCGTACTCGACGGCGAGCCGCTCCTGCTCGGTGAACTCGCCATCGCCGGGTGAACCGACCGAACAGTAGAAGTCCTCGCTGAGGCCCTGGGCCCGGACCGAGTCGGCCCGGAAGGCGAGGCACACGGTGCAGTCGTTGAGCTGTGCGATCCTCATCCTTGCCGCCTCGCGCACCCGCACGGGCAGAATGCTCTTGTTGTACGCGGCGTGCACCAGGCGCGTGGCCGCCGCTCCGAGCTCCGGCTGGAGTGTCCAGATCTGCACCGCGTCACCACCGTCGCCGGGCGGGATGTCGAGGCGGGCCATGGGCCGACTTTATGCCAGTATGCGGGTCTCGCGTGGAGTGGATCCGGGCGTCCCGACATCCCGGGGAACGGAAGAATCAGGGAATGGCGCTGGCTCGCTACACGTTCGATTCGAAGCGCTCGTGCGTCTGGGTGAGTGGCCGCTCCAGCCTCCACCCGATCAACACAGAGACGCGCGGGATCAACGGTTGGTTCGAGACCTCCGCCCGCGACGACGGCTCGCTCAATCTCGACCTCCCGGTGGCCGGCGAGCTGGAACTCGCCGTCGAGAGGCTCACGTCCGGCAACCAGCTCTACGATCGCGAGTTGCGGCGGCGGATGGATGCCCGCCGGTATCCGACCATCGGGGGACGGGTCACATCCATCGCTGCGACGGGACCCCATCCCCGCTACGCCGTCACGGGTGACATCGAATTCCACGGCAAGACGCGCACGTTCGAGCACGAGATGGACATTGAGGTCACCGATGATGCCGTCGCCCTGACCGGGGATACGTGTTCGACATCCGCGCAGTTCGGCATGCAGCCGCCGAGCATGCTGATGATCCGCGTCTACCCCGAGATCAGCGTCAAGGTCGAGCTGCATGGCACCCGCGACCGGTAGCCGTCCCGTGTGCAATTGCTGCATGATGGCGGCGTGTACCTGACGGTTCGCTGGCCGGCCCGCTTCGGAGGGGCCCGCGGGACATCCGACAGAATGCGAGATCGTCTCAGCCGATGGAAGGACAGCACCACATGACCGACAAGGTTCTGTTGGAGGTGAAGGGCGCCGATCGCGGTGATCACCAACAACAATCCGGACAAACGCAACGCGTTCGACGACGAAATGGACGAGCGGCTCTTCGACATCCTCGCCGAGCTCAAGGAGCGGCCCGAGGTGCGGGCGGTGATCTGGCGGGGCGACGGCAAGGCGTGGTCATCGGGGCGCGACGTGTCCGCCATCGGCACCAATGTCACTCCGCTGAGTCACCACGAGTTGATGACGCGGGGCCATCGGGGATCCTGCAGGTCTTCGATCTGGACATGCCGATCATCGTCGCCCATCCACGGCTGGGCCATCGGCGGCTCGTTCCAGCGGGCGTTGTTGTGCGACATCCGGATCGCGGCCGAGGGGGCGCGGTTCATGCTGCCCGAACTGGGCCATGGCGTCATCCCCGACACGGGCGGCGTCGGCCGCCTCTACGAGATGTGCGGCAGCGGCGTGGTCAGCGACCTGGTGCTGACCGGGCGGCCGATGAGCGCGGAAGAGGCGTTCGGGCACGGGATCGTGTCGCGGATCGTGCCGCCCGAGACGCTGGACGAGACGGCGTGGGAGATGGCAGAGAAGATCGCCGCCTCGCCCGATGGTCACGGTGAAGATGGCCCGCCGGGTCATTCAGCACCTGAGCGAGCCCGGCGTTCGCTCCTCCATGGCTGACGAGTTGATCTATCAGACCTTCGTCAACAAGTCCTCGGACTTCGCCGAGTTCAAGGCGGCGAGCGCCGAAGGCCGCCCGCCGCACTACACGGGGAGCTGACCATGTCCGAGCTGCAGGGACTGCCCGAACCCCCTCCGGTGGGGACGTCGGCGTTGCCCGAGGGCACCTACGCGGGTCGACGCGTCTTCGTGACCGGCGGCGGCACCGGCCTCGGGAAAGCGATCGCCGCCGAATTCGGGCGGCTGGGAGCCGACCTCGTCATCGCCAGCCGCAAGACCGAGCACCTCGACGCGGGTCGAGCCGCCGGGAGGCTCTCGGGGCGCGGACCCTCGGGGTCGACCTGCGACATACGTGACCCGGACCAGATCGCCGCCGCCTTCGACGAGGCAACGGCGACCTTCGGGCTGCCCAGTGTGCTCATCAACAACGCGGCGGCCAACTTCCCCGTTCCGGCCGAGGACATGTCGCCCAATGCATGGCGGACCGTGGTCGACATCACCCTCAACGGCACGTTCTTCTGCTCCCGCGAATTCGCCCGACGTCACATGGAGGCCGGTACGCCGGGCTCCATCGTCAACGTCGGGGCGTCGTACGCCTGGACCGGCGGCCCCGGCTTCGCGCACTCGGCCGCCGCCAAGGCCGGCGTCAAGAACATGGTGGAGACGCTGGCGGTGGAGTGGGCGCCCTACGGGATCCAGGTGAACGGGCTCGTGCCGGGTCTCATCCCGCACGAGGACATGACGGCCGACATCCGGGGCAATCTCGATCGCACCAACGAGAAGGAGCTTGCCAGCCCGCGTTGCGGTCGGGCCGGCTTCAGGAGCTCGGTTGGGCCGCCACCTTCCTCGCCTCGCCCTATGCCCGGTTCATCTCGGGCCACACCTTGGTGGTGGATGGCGCCAACTGGCAGCGCCGGACCCTCACCAACCCGGCCGTGGTCACGGTGCGAGACCAGATGGGCCGGGGGCCCTTCGACGCGGGCGCGGCCAGGTGACCCTGTCACCGGCGAGGTACGAGTGGACAGCCCCCCGGCCCCCAAATCGCTAACCGGTGGCTGCGACCCCGACCTTGTGGCCCTGGGCGTCAGCGAAGACACCGAAGCTCGTGCCCGGCACCTGCTGGACCGGCTGCACGATCGTCCCGCCCAACTCCTCGGCCTTGTGCAGGGTCTCTGCCACGTCCTCGACTCCGACGAAGAACAGGACCTCGTCATCGGCGCCTTGACGCGGGCTGATGGCGACGAAGGTCCCGCCCTCGACGCCGGTGTCGATGAAGGTGTAGCCGGGGAAAGCACCCTCTGCGGCCACCTTCCAGCCGAACAGGTCGGCATAGAACTTCCTCGTGGCATCGGGGTCGGCTGAGCGGATCTCGGCGTGGATCACGGGGTGGGGCATGAGACGTCTCCTTTTGTGAGTGATTTTCCTGACTGTCACACCTACGACGAACGAGGCGGGACGAAATCGACACCCAATCCCCGAGAGCCCCGGGAGGCGTCGCGAGTCAGTCGCTCAGCGAGGAAGTCGACCTGAGTCGGCGCGGCTGCGCGGGCACGGACGGCCGCAACAATTCGGTGGCCCGTGTCGCAAGCTCGACCAGCGCAGCCACCACGTCGCTGACGACCCCGTCCTGGCGGGGAACCAAGGTCTCCCCGAAATCGCCGATACCGCGCAGGCCTGGTGGCAGCTCAACCTGGACTCCATGAGCAGACGGAAGGTTGACCGGGTTGTCGGGATGGAACCCGAGCCGTATCCGCTCGTCGGCGACGTGGTATCCGGCGAAGCGTTCGTGGAACAGCCGGCGTGCCGCGTCGAGCAGTTGCGTGTTCAACCCCCCCACGATGATCCCCCGCAAGGGCCGGGTCTGGCTCCCTCGAACCGCGGGCCCATACGGTTCGACGACGAGGCCGCGGTCGGGATCACACCAGAGGGAAAACCCTTCGCGACCGAACCCGTGCACCGAGATGGCGACCTCCACGTGCTCCAAGAACGCCCGCAATTGCGCCGAGTGCTCGGGGTCGTGCAGCCGCGAGGTGAGATGGACTCGGAGCCCGGCAGGCTGAACGATGGCGTAGTAGGACGCGTTCGCTTCCTTGGCGGCCCTCCGGGCGATCTGCTCGGTACCGCGGTCCTGCGATCCGCCGTGCAGAGCCATGAAACCGACGGAGGAACGGAGGACGCATTCCTCCCTTGTCCCGGGCATGGTCAGGAGCTGGGCCAGGTCCATCTCACCAGGTTCGCGCTTCGGCCGGTCGTGGTTCCACGCTAGGACGGCGACGACGCCAACGGCAGGGTCTGATGGCACTAATCGCCAAGATGCAGTGCGACGTGGCAGGTCAGCCCTCATGCAATCGTTCGACTCTCTTGGGACTTTGGTCCTTCCACGTTTGTGACCTTGGACTCTGAGGGGGATGCGCTCTTTCACTGACACTGGAAGCAAAGGTCCTCTATGCAAAGGAGAAGCCATGCAACGCGAAATTCTTCGACGTCTTTGCCAGCGCGATCGGTGCGGTGATGGTGGTGGCCCTTGTGGTGGCGGGCAGCCTTCTCATGTGGGGCTACAGCTTCGCCAACTCCAGAGACACAGTGCACAACGATGACCTCATGGTGCACAGCGAGGAGACCAATGGTCATGGCAACAGCATCAAAGAGCCGGTAAGCGTCTGAGCACTGACGACACCTCGGCAAATCTCTCCACCCGGCCCCGCTTCTCGGGCCGGGTGGAGACGCGTTATGCCCGACTCCAGGTACTGCTCTTCTCTGGTCAGCTCGCGAACTTCATCTTCACGGCGATACCGGCTCGACTTGGGTCGGTCGCTCTTCGATCGGCGAATACGACGCTTGGGCACCGGTGACGGGAGTCCTGTCCATGCCGAAGAAGGCAATGAGGCAGCCGATCCCGGCAAAGAGCGCGCCGAACCAGAAGGCGATGGAGAAGCCGTGGTTGAGCGCGTTTGTCATGACCAGCGGCTCATGGCTGTGCGCGCCGATGAATCTCGTCGTGGCTGACACAGCGATGGTGGAGAGGACCGCGACCCCGAGTGCCCCGCCGATCTGTTGCGTCGTGGTTATCAGCCCTGATGCGACTCCCGCCTCTTCATGGACGACACCGCTCATGGCCCCGATGGTTACCGGTACGAACGAGAGCCCAAGGCCGACGCCGGCCAGGAGGAAGCCAGGCAACAGGGTTCCGAGGTAGGTGCCATGGGGCGAGATCTGGGCGAAGTAGATGAGCCCGCCGGCAGCGAGCGCCATCCCCAGACTCATCACGAGTCGGACGCCCAACTTGGCCACCAGCGATTGCGCGGCGCCAGCGGCGACGATGATGGAGCCCGCGATCGCCAGATAGCCGACTCCTGTCTTGAGGGCTGAATACCCCAGGACCTGCTGCATGTAGAGCGACAGGAAATAGAACATGGAGAAGATGGACGCGCCCAGACGCGAGCGAGACCATGTTGGACACGCTCAGGCTGCGGTTGCGAAAGATCGAAAGGGGGACGAGGGCGGATTTCGTCCGACGCTCGATGACGACGAACAAGGCGATGAGGAGCAAGGCCACCGCCAGAATCCCCAGCGTCTTGGCAGAGGCCCAACCCCAACTCGTGCTCTTGACCAGTGCGAACACCATCAAAACCAGCCCGGCGGTCAGAGTGACGGCCCCCGGAATGTCGAATCCCCGGTCCTCGTCCTCCGCCAGGGATGGCGAGAGGATGAAGAAGCTCGCCAGTACGACCAGCGAGCCGATCGGCACATTCACGTAGAAGATCCATTGCCAGCCGAACTCCTGGGTGAGGATCCCGCCGAGCAGGACCCCGAACGCGCCGCCTGCGCCAGCGATGGCACCCCAAATGCTCAGGGCCGTGTTCCGCTCCCGGCCCTCTTCGAAGGTGACCGTGAGGATGGAGAGGGCGGCAGGGGACAGGATCGCGGCCCCCAGTCCCTGTACGGCCCTGGCTGTCACCAGCCAGCCGCTCGACGTCGCCAACCCACAGAAGAGGGAGGCCGTGGTGAAGACGACGACGCCTGTCACGAACACCCTGCGTCGTCCCAGCTTGTCCGCCACTCGGCCGCCGAGCATGAGGAAGCCACCAAACATCAGCGCGTAGGCGTTCAAGACCCACAGCAGGTTCTCCTCGGAGAAGTGCAGGCCGCGCTGAATGGAGGGCAGTGCCACGTTCACGATGGAGACGTCGAGAATGACCATGAACTGGGCCACACAAATGACCGCCAGGGCAAACCATTTGCGCCTATCTGCTGTCATCTTTCCTCCAGTCGGTGATGGTTCTGCGTCAGTGATGGTTCTGCGTCAGTGATCTCGGTTCGCCCGCCGGTCAGGTCACCGTAAGGGACAGGTTATGGAGAGTCGGCCGTCGTCGAACGGGCTCTGAGCCAGCTGGTCGAGGACAGTAGGTTCACGCTGTGACAGACAGGATGAAACCTGTCGACCCACTTCCATGGCTGGCGATCTCCTGTTGTTGATCCATGACGCATCTCGTCTGCACTACGACGAACGGATGACTCGCAATTCGACAATGGAATCGGGTGTACATCGGCGTTGCAAAGGCGCCCGGAGGGATTCGGACCTTCTCATCGGTTCAAAAGCGTCTCGGACGCTGTCCACGCAAGTCGCCTGAATCCCGCTCTGGCCGATCGGATATTCCTCACCGCAAATTCCGGTCCAGCGGTACTGGGCGTTTGATTCCCCAGAGATTCCCAAGCTCGCCTGCTCGGCGCTCACCTGGTTCGTCTGGAGCTGCGGATCCTTTCGAGCGGTTCCTGGCCCGCGTCGAGGACATCGAGGACGGCGACGTGCTCGTCAGGGGTCTCAATTACTCCCCCATCCCTTGCCGAGTGCGATGATCTGGCTTCGTGACGACATCCGAATCGATCGAGACGCCCGCTCCTCGGACCCCCAAGCAGGAACAGATGGATGCATCGCCGGACATCGTCGAGGTGGTGCCTGGCATCCTGCGCCTGCAACTGCCCATCGATTTCACCGGTCTGGGCCACGTCAACACGTACGCCCTCGAAGATGAGAAGGGCTTCACGCTGGTCGATCCGGGCCTCCCGGGCGAGGAGTCGTGGAACGCGCTCAGGAGTCGCATGGACGCGGCGGGCATCCCCTTGGACCGCGTCCACACCATCGTGGTGACGCATTCGCACCCTGATCACTTCGGTGGCGCTGGGCTCTTGGCCCAGGAGAGCGGGGGCGCCATTGTGGCTTCCGACCGCTTCCGCACGTTCTTTGATCCGGACGACATCGACGATCGCGAACTCGAGGCGGCAGACGACATCGATCCGGACGAGAGCCCGATTCCCAGTATCCGCATCGAGCGACCCGCACCTTGGGGTGGGTCAACAATCGGACCACCGCCCGAGGCGCGAGCCAAGATGCTGGCCCACCGGGAGCAGCTCTTCAAGTGGTTCAAACCGCCCCGCCCCTCGCTGCGCGTGGCGGATTGTGACCACATCACGCTGGGCGGTCGGGACTGGGTCGGCCTCTTCACCTCCGGACATACCGATGACCATCTCTGTCTCTACGACGAGGAGGGCGGGGTGTTGCTCTCGGGCGATCAGGTGTTGCCCACTATCACGCCGCACATTTCCGGGCTGATCCCGGGGAACCCACTCCTCTTGTACATCGAGTCGCTCGACCGCTTGTCCGACCTGCCCCAGGTATCGACCGTGCTGCCGGCGCACGGCCAGCCGTTCCACGATCTGGCAGGCCGCGCCGAGGAGATCAAACGCCACCACGACGAACGCTTGGACCGACTGCTCGAGATCTGTGACGCCGCAGGCTGGGCCAACGTCATCGACCTGTCACACGAGCTGTTCGCCCCTCGTTCATGGGGCTCCATGGCCGAGGCCGAGACCTTCGCCCACCTGGAGCACCTGCGGGCTACCGGCGGGCTGCAGCGCCGCGAAGAGGCGGGCATCCTGCTCTATCACCGGTGATCCCGCGAGACGGCCGCGATCGAGGCCGACTCGGAGATTCCGAAGTTGCTCTTCTGTAAAGCGCCCCCGGAAGGATTCGAACCTCCGCACACGGTTTAGGAAACCGATGCTCTATCCCCTGAGCTACGGGGGCTCGGAGGGTGCGGCGTGCACCCCGGGGATCCCCATACTGGCCCATGACGGACCGGGCGGACGCACTGGGCAAGCGCGGCCGGCCAGCGGCGCTCCGCCGTGCGGGCCGCCCGACAGCGTCGCCCGTGTCAGGCGGTCGCGTTCGGCGGGTTCAGCGCGGGGATCTTGAGTGCCGCCTCCACCTCGGAGAGCGCAGGTGGGTCGGGAGTGAGCGGGCCGCCCGCGACCGGGGTCATCCAGACATGCATCATGGGCTGGGTCACCTTGTTGACGCTTCCGGGCGCGCACGAAGAGCTGGAGTTGTTGCCGACGACTCCCCCGCTGCCGAAGCACAGGTCGGTGTGGATGTGCCACTGGGTCAGGCAGCCGCCGGGCTGTGCCGGGGTGTCTCCCTTGGGGACGAGGTACATGGCGGCTGACAGCACGGCCCCGTGCGCTGTGTTGACGTAGACGAGCGCGGGGATCGCATGCGGATTGAGGACCCCGCCGGAGCGGTAGAACGCCGGGTCGATGTAGTGCACGATGCGCTTCCCGGTCGGCGTCACGGGCACGTAGCCCGCCGCTTTGGCCGCCGCCAAGCTCGTGTACGGCTGGGCCGCCGCCACGGTCTGGTCCACCAGGTCGACCGCGGCCTGCTGCTGCGCCGCCGTGGGCTGTTGTGTGCAGTTGGGCTCCACCATCTGCATGCCGGCCATCATCGACGACATGTCGTCGGGCCATTGGATGCTCCCCGCCGGTGACGTGGTCGGCAAGGACAGGGCCGTGGTCGTCCCGGACGAGGGCGTCGACCCGGACATCCCCGCCATCGCGGAGCCGCCTGCGGTCGTCGAGGTCGAGGCGCTGTGCGACGGAGCGGTGCCGCTGGCCGATGTGGCGCTCTGTGCAGGCGCCGCGGTTGACGCCGGCGCGGCCGCGCTCGATGCGCCGGCGATCAGGTTCGTGCCGAGCAGCGACAGCATCGCCACGGGGACGGCGGCGAGGGCGGTGGCGTACTGACGGCCCGGCGTCGGCGAGAGCGCGGGGAGGATGACCACCAGGGCCGCGGCGGCCTCGATGGTGGTCGTGACGAGGCCCACCAGGTCCATGGTCTCCCAGCCCTTGACGATGTAGAGGGCGTAGGCGGCCGCGGTGCCGCCGAGCATGGCGACCGAGACGAGCCTCCAGTGGCGGCGCGCGCTGAACGTCCACCAGAACGCGATGGCGAAACCGACGGTGTCCGCAACGAAGAGGACCGCGGTGACGCGGGCGTCCGCCCAGTGGGTGGGGACGATCGCGGCATGCACCAGCGCGCCGACGAGCGTTCCGAGCAGCACCACCTTGCCGGCGAAGGGCAGAGCCTCCAGCCGGCCCTGCACCCGCCGGGCCCACCCCGCGCCACGCAGGGCGAGCGCACGGATCCCGGCCACGGCCATCCAGATGAGGGGGCCCGCCAGGACCAGCACCACCAGTCCGGGCAGGTGCTCGTCGGGCACCGAGAAGACCCCGCCCGAGCCCGTCATCTGCATCACCATGTCCCGCATCGCGGACTCCTTCCCTCTGTTCTCGCAGGGTACGGAGGGGATGTGATGGATCCGTGAGGCGCCGGCCAGGGGATTGTGCCCCCGCACCTGCGCCCAGGGCCTATCATTTTGCCGGGTACGCGGCCTCCGACAGAGGTCGGAGCACGTGCGTTGCGCTTCCGCCGGTCCGGCCCACCGCCATTTTCCGCGCCTGCGCACGTCGCATCGACCCGAAGGAGCATTGATGACCTCACCCCTGGCCTACAAGGTGGCCGACCTGTCCCTGGCCGCGTTCGGTCGCAAGGAGATAGAGCTGGCCGAGCACGAGATGCCCGGCCTCATGGCGATGCGGTCCGAGTTCGCCGCCAGCCAGCCCCTGGCCGGCGCCCGCGTCACGGGCTCGCTGCACATGACCGTCCAGACGGCGGTCCTCATCGAGACGCTGACGGCGCTCGGCGCCCGGGTGCGCTGGGCCAGCTGCAACATCTTCTCGACCCAGGACCATGCGGCCGCCGCGGTGGCCGTCGGTCCCGACGGCACGGTCGACGCCCCGTCGGGTGTGCCCGTGTTCGCCTGGAAGGGCGAGACGCTCGAGGAGTACTGGTGGTGCACCGAGCAGGCCCTGCTGTGGCCGGGCGAGGGCGGCCCCAACATGATCCTCGACGACGGCGGTGACGCGACGCTCCTGGTGCACAAGGGCGTCGAGTTCGAGAAGGCCGGCTCGGTGCCGGACCCTTCGACGGCCGACTCCGAGGAGTTCGCGGTGATCCTCACCTTCCTCACCCGCAGCCTGTCGGAGGACCCGGGGCGCTGGACCTCCATCGCCAACGGCATCCGCGGCGTCACGGAGGAGACCACGACCGGCGTGCACCGGCTCGTCGACATGGCCAAGAAGGGTGACCTCCTCTTCCCCGCCATCAACGTCAACGACTCGGTGACGAAGTCGAAGTTCGACAACAAGTACGGCTGCCGCCACTCACTCGTGGACGGGATCAACCGTGCCACCGACGTGCTCATCGGCGGGAAGGTCGCCGTCGTCTGCGGCTACGGCGACGTCGGCAAGGGCTGCGCCCAGTCGCTGGCCGGCCAGGGCGCACGCGTCGTCGTGACCGAAGTAGACCCGATCTGCGCCTTGCAGGCCGCCATGGAGGGGTTCCAGGTCACCACGCTCGAGGACATCCTCCCCAAGGCGGACATCATCATCACGACGACCGGCAACAAGGACATCATCACGGCCGCGCACATGGCGGGCATGAAGCACCAGGCCATCGTCGGGAACATCGGTCACTTCGACAACGAGATCGACATGGCGGGGCTGGCCGGCACCCCCGGGATCGAGCGGGTGAACATCAAGCCGCAGGTCGACAAGTGGATCTTCCCCGACGGCCACGCGATCATCATCCTCTCCGAGGGACGCCTCCTGAACCTGGGCAACGCGACCGGGCACCCGAGCTTCGTCATGTCGAACTCGTTCACCAACCAGACCATGGCGCAGATTGAGCTCTTCACCCAGACCGGTCAGTACGTCAACGACGTCTACGTGCTGCCCAAGCACCTGGACGAGAAGGTGGCCCGCCTGCACCTCGACGCGCTCGGGGTCAAGCTCACCGAGCTGACCGCGGAGCAGGCCGACTACATCGGTGTGCCGGTCGGAGGGCCCTACAAGCCCGACACCTACCGGTACTGAGCGGCGTCAGCCCAGCGAGGCGGTGGCGATCACCGTCCCGCTGGGCGACACCACCTCGGCGCTGCGCACCTGCGCGGGGTTGACATGCAGGGGGGCGGCCCAGGTCCCGTAGCCCTGCGACGTGGCGAAGGACCCCACGCGATGAGACACGCCGTCATCGGTCACGATGACGCAGGTGACGGTCCCCCGGGCAGCCGAGTCGGACAGAGTCATCCACATCCACGGCTTGGCACCCGCGAACGTCATGACGTGCCCCACGGTCTTGCCGTCCTCGACGAGGTTGGCCGAGACCTGGTGCGGAGTGCCTGCGTGCGCGCTGATGCTCGGCGCCGGAGAGGAGGACAGGCCGAGACCGAGGCCGAGTGCCACCGCTGCCGCGGCGGCCGCCACCCCCGCAGGCACCCACGTCGACGGGCGAATGCGCCGGCGGTGCCGGCGCTCGTCGGCCACACCCATCCGCTCCAAGAGGCGCACCTCGAAGCCGACAGGGGGCTCGACGGCCGGGGCCATCTGCACCACGGCGTCCGCCACCCGGGACAGCTGCTCCAGCTCCTCCGTGCAGCGCGGGCAGGCGTCCACGTGCGACAGGACGCGCACCCTGTCGCGCCCGGTGAGGACGCCGAGCGCGAGCTCCGCCAGCTCGTCGGCGTACTCCGCACAGTCCTTCTCTCTCAACTCATCGCTCATCGCTCACCTCCTCGGTCTGCTCGACCACGGCCCGCATACGCATCAGGGCCGTCCGAATGCGTGTCTTGGCGGTGCCGAGGGGGATTCCCTCGGCCTCGCTGATCTCGAGGGCGGTCCTGCCGTAGACCGCCGCCAGCACCACCGCCCGGCGTTGCTCGTCCGGCAGTCCCTGGAGGGCTCGGCGGACCGTGTCGCTGACGTCGCCCCGGTGCACGGTGTCCTCGGGGTTGTACTCGTTGCTGCGCATGGCCGACGCCGCGAAGTCGTCGGGGTCCGTCGGCACGGCTCGGCGGAGGCGCAGGGCGTCGATCGCGAGGTTGCGGGTGATGGTCAGCACCCACGAGGCCACCGAGCCCCGCCGGGCGTCGAAGACCGGCGCGTGGCGCCACACCCTGATCATGGCTTCCTGGGCGACGTCTTCGGCGACCCCGGTATCACCCGTCATGGAATAGGCCAGGCCGAACACCCGCCGCTGATATCGGCGGGTGAAGCTGACCGCCGCCGCCTGCTCCCCCAGGGCCATGCCGGCCAGGAGGGCCTCGTCGGAAAGCTCGCCCTGGGCCACACCCGATTCTCTCATCAGGAGGTATTACGGGCGGCCCCGCCCCGGGGATTCATCCGACCCGGGTCAATCCCATCGGCGCCGTCGTACGTATCCCAACTGTGCCTGCGGAGACGACCGACATCTGCCCCCACCTTTGCGGCCGTCACCAGGTTCTGCGGTTCGTCCCCCGCGCCCGCCACGGCTCAACCCCCACCAGCCGGGCGGCGTAGGGACCGATCCGGACCGGGCCTGCGCTCCTCTCTCCCGGTTGGAGCGCGGGCCCGGGACCGGCCTGCTCAGCGCAGTCCGGCGAATAGGTCGTCCTCGGGGACGGGGGCACCGGTCGGGTCGACGACCCGGACGAAGCTCTCCGATCCCATGATCGTCGAGAACAGCTCCTCGCCCATCTGGAGGAAGAAGATGTTCTCGCTCTGGCTGGCGTGGGCAGCCAGCGAGGCGTACTTGCGGCCCGCGACGGCGCTGCAGTCGATGGTGGTCGTGATGAGCTCGTCGGGGGTGCCGAAGTCGGGGTTCTCCTCCACCTCGGCCGGCCATTCCACGCCCGCCTCGGCCAGGACCTCACCGAGGCCGCGGATGGCAGAGCGCGGCACCGCCGTGTAGTAGAGCTTGGCGGGGATACCCGACTCGACGAGTGCGGCATGAGTGACCCGGTTGGCCTGGATGTGATCGGGGTGGCCGTAGAAGCCGTTCTCGTCGTAGGTCACCACGACCTGCGGCTCGTAGGTGCGCATGAGGTCGGCCAGCCGCCCCGCCGGCTCCTCGACCGGGGTGCGCCAGAAGGACCCGGGCGCCTCGTTCTGCGGCCAACCCTCCATCCCTGAGTCGTGGTAGCCGAGCAGTTCGAGATGCGAGACGCCGAGGACCTCGCAGCTGGCCTGGAGCTCGCGGAGGCGCAACGGAACGACGACGCTCTCGTCGTGCCCAGGATCGCCGGGCTTCAGCCCGCCCGGCGCGTCGCCGAGCTCGCCGTTGGTGCACGTGACGAGCACCGTGCGCACCCCTTCGGAGGCGTAACGGGCGAGGATGCCTCCGGTCCCGATCGCCTCGTCGTCCGGATGGGCGTGCACCGCCATGAGGGTGAGGGGTCGCTCGGGCATGCGCAGCAGCGTATGGGAACAAGGAGGGGACCGTTCCGGTACAGCGCCTCCCGTCAGGTCTGGAGGTCCCCCACCGCGGCGGCCAGCCGTTCCAGTTCGGCTCCCCACTCACCCGGCGGCGCCATCGGGCGCACGATGAATTTCGAGAACCCGACGAGCAGGAACCTCTCCAACATCGCCCGCAGGCCCGAGAGCCCGACGGGGATCAGCTCTTCCAACGGCCTTCCGCGCGCCCGTCGCGCCAGGGGCGACGAGGCCAGGGCGGACACATCGGTCCCTTCCGGTGCATAGGCCAGGCTGACCCCGAAGTGCTCGGGGCTGATCGCCCGACCGTGCTCGGCGGCGACGCGGTCGATGACCGCCTTCCCCTCGGCGGCGTCGCGCGGTGTGCAGAAGGCGGGGATCCACCCGTCGCCCAGCCGTCCGCAGCGCGCGCGAGCGCCGCGGGCACGTTGCCGCCGAGCCAGACGTCGAAGGGGTCCTGGATGGGCCGAGGGGAGACAGAGACGTCGGCGAAGGAGCCCGACGGCCCGTCGTGGCTCACCACCTCGCCGGCCCAGAGGCGGCGCAGGACCGGCAACGCGTCGTCCATCTGCGCCCCGCGCTCGGCGGTGGGGATGCCGATCGCGCTGCGCTCCCCGCCGAGACCCAGCCCGGGCACGAAGGTGAGCAGGAAGCGACCCCCTGACAACACGTCGAGCGTGCCCACCGCCTTGGCCAGCCAGACCAGATTGCGGCCCGGGAGGAGCATGGTGGTCCCGATCTTGAGGCCAGGGCAGGCGCCGGACACCCAGGACAACCCAACGAGGGGGTCGGGACCCGGTCGCGACAGCACCTCGGGCAGCCACAGGGAGTCGAAGCCCGTCGCGGCGATCCCCCGGGCCAGGGCCACCATCGCGTCGGGTCCGAGGTTCTCACCGCCGGCGCTGATGCCGACCCGGACCTTCACGGTGCATCGCTCCCCGGCGCGTCCTCGAGCGCAGCGACGGCACGGGCGATCCCCGCGTCGTCGACATCGTGGTGCGTGACGAAGCGGACCGTCCCGGGCGCGATGGAGTGGGCCAGCACCCCATGCCCCTCCAGGTGGTGCAGGAGCTTGTCCGGCTCGGAGTGCGCGAAGGTCACGATGTTGGTCCTCACGTCGGCGGGGTCGAGGCCGCAGCCGGGCCAGCGCTGCGCCACGGCTTCGGCCAGCCTGGCCGCACGGGCGTGGTCCTCGGGGAGTCGGCCGACCATGTCGGTCAGGGCCAACATGCCTGGTGCCGCGAGGACGCCGGCCTGGCGCATGCCCCCGCCGAGACGCTTGCGCGCCAGCCGAGCCTCCTCGATCACGTCAGTTTCTGCAGCCAGCAGCGACCCTACGGGCGCGCACAACCCCTTCGAGAGGCAGCACATGACCGTCGTCGCGGCGGCAGCCCACTCTGCCACGGGCACACCGGTGGCAGCCTCGGCGTTGAAGAGGCGGGCGCCGTCCATGTGGATCGGGACCGGGCCGGACGCCGCAACGAGCGCGCGTAGGCGGTCGGCTGACCAAGGCGCACCCGATGCGGCCATGTGCGTGTTCTCGACACACACGAGCGACACCGTTGGTTGGTGGTGCTCCGATGCCTGGCGGGTCCGCCGGACGTCGTCCGCCCGCAGCATGCCGTCCTCGTCGTCCAGCGCGACGAACTGGATCCCGGCGTTCATGGCAGCGGCCCCGTACTCGTAGGCCACGATGTGCTGGCGCCGGCCCGCGACGACGGCCGTCCCCGGTGTGGTCAGCACCCGCACGGCGATCTGGTTGGCCATCATGCCGGAGGCCACGAAGAGCGCGGCCGGCTTGCCCAGCCGCTGGGCAAAGGCCTCTTCGAGGGCCCGCACCGTGGGGTCCTCGCCGTAGTCGTCGTCCCCGATCTCGGCCTCGGCCATGGCGCGGCGCATCGCGGCGGTGGGCTGTGTGACCGTGTCGCTGCGCAGGTCGACCACGTCGGGCACCGGGTCAGGTTAACGGTGTGCCGTTAATCTGCGGCGGTGACCACCACACCACCCTCGACGCCCAGCGACCCCGCGTGGCTGCCCGACGGCCGCCAGAGCATCCACGAACTACTCGATGTCGAGGTCGTCGAGGCGGGTCCGGACCGGGTCGTCATGCGCCTCCCCGTGGACTGGAAGGTGCATCAGCCCTACGGGATCCTCCACGGCGGCGTCTCGGCTCTCCTGGCCGAATCGGCCGCGAGCTTCGGCGCCGCGCTGGCCGCCGGTCCCGACCGCAGCGTGGTCGGGATAGAGCTCAACGCCAGCCACCTGCGCTCCCTGCGCGACGGCCACCTCATCGCCGACGCCACGCCGGTGCGGGTGGGCCGCACCGTCCAGGTGTGGCGGATCTCGCTCTCCGACGACGAGGGGCGGGCGATCTGCGAGGCCCGCTGCACCCTCTCGGTGCTCGGGGCGCCGGGTGGGGCCTCGGGGGCCGTCCACCCCCCGCCCGTCTCGGAATAGAACCAGCGGCGACGGCGACGTACTATGTCGGTGTGACCCCGGTAGGAAGCCGAGCGCCCCAGCCGTCGATCGGGTTCGTCCTCCCCGCCACCACGCAGGGAGAACTCCCTCGAGAGGGTGGTACTACCCAGAGTACTACTAGCGGTGCGAACGACCTGGTCGAACTGTGCGGCCGCGCCGAGGCGACCGGGGCCGACTCTCTGTGGGCGGTGGACCACCTCTACTGGCCGCACCCCATCGGGGAGGCGCTCACGACTCTGGCGGTGGCGGCCGTGGTGACGAGGCGGCCGACGCTCGGCACGTGCGTGCTCCAGTTGCCGCTTCGTGATCCCTCCGCCGTGGCGAAGCAGGCGACCGCGCTCCAACTGCTCTCCGGGGGCCGATTCGTGCTCGGACTCGGTGTCGGCATCCACCCCGGAGAGTACGAACGGGCCGGCGTCGACTACCGGCGTCGGGGCCGGCTGATGGACGACGGCGTCGCCCTGCTCCGGGAGGCATGGCTTGGGGGGGAGGAGGACACGGCGGACTACGTCCAGCTGCCCACCTCCGAACCTGTCCCGCTGTGGTTCGGCGGGTCGAGCGACGCAGCACGGCGACGCGCCGCTGCCGTGGGCGACGGGTGGGTCCCGCTCTTCATCCCACCGGACGACTACGCGGCCGCCGTCGCGGCGCTCCGATGCGAGACGGCCGAGGCCGGGCGATCCCCCGATGCCGTCGAACCCGGCGTCGTCGTGTTCGCCCGGGTGGGCGACGATGAGGCGACCGCCTCCGACGGCGCCGCATGGCTCTCGCACTTGTACCGGTTGCCGCCGAAGGCGTTCCGTCGCCACCTGGTGACAGGTTCGCCCGAGAGCTGTGCCGCGTCCTTGCGGCGCTATGCCGACGCCGGGGCCCGCCACATCATCGTCATGGTGGCGGGTTCGCCGGCGGTGGAACACTTCGCGCAGATCCGCGCCGCCTTCGCCACCGACGAGCAGCGGATCCTGACCGGAGCGCCGGCGTGAGCACGGCCGAGATCGCGATCCTCGGGACCGGCATGACCGACATGAGCCGCCGCGACCTCGCCCTCGACACGATGTCGTACCAGGTGGTGCACGAGGCGCTGGGGGACGCCGGGGTGTCACCCCACGAGCTCGGCCTGGTGATCGTGGGCAACGCCATGGCGGGTCGACTGAGTGACCAGGGGTGCATGCGCGGCCAGACCTGGCTCCGCAAGGCCGGCCTCAGCGAGGCGGCGATCATCAACGTGGACAACTCCTGCGCGGGCGGCAGCTCCGCGCTGCATCTCGCGACGATGGCGGCATCGGTCCAGGATCGCCCGGTGCTGGCGTTCGGCGTGGAGAAGATGTGGACCGGCGACCGGGCCGGGACGATCTCGGGCATTGAGGACGGCTTGCCGGCGGAGTACCGCCATGACCTGCATGACCGTCGCCACGAGGACGACAACCCGGCCGGGAGCATTCTCATGGGTCTCAACAACACCTGGGCACTGCGACTGATGGCCGAGGTGGGAGCGACAGTGCGCCAGATCGCCGCTGCGGCCGCCAAGGCGTTCAACCATGCGTCGCGCAATCCGCTGGCGCAGTTCCAGCGCGCGGTGAGCGTCGACGAGGTCCTTGCTTCCCCCAAGTCGCCGGCGTCCTGACCCGCCTGATGTGCAGCTCGTTCACCGACGGCGCCGCCGCGGTCGTGCTCGGCGGTCCGGCGGTGCGGGCCCCGGCCGCCGCTCCTCGTATCATCGGATCGGTGGCGCGATCGGGAAACGGACAGCTCGATTACCACGATCGGCTCACACAGGCGGTCGAGGCGGCGTGGGAGGTCATGGGCATCGGGCCCGACGACGTCGATCTCCTCGAGTTGCACGACGCGACCGCCGCCGAGGAGCTCTATGCCCTCGAGTCCCTCGGCTTCTTCGCCCCCGGAGACGCCGGTCCCGCCACCGAGGCCGGTGCCACCGGCGTCGACACGCCGGGGCTCGTCGTGAACCCCAGCGGCGGGCTGGTCGGCCGCGGACACCCCCTCGGGGCGACCGGCCTGGCCCAGGTGGTCGAGCTGGCGACCCAGTTCCGTGGCCGGGCGGGCGACCGCCAGGTCTCCGGGGCGCGCACCGGGGTCGCGGTGAACACGGGAGGGATCATTTACGGCGACGCTGGGTTCGTGGGCATCCACGCCGTACGCGCCGGATCCGCCGCGTGACGGGGATCCGGATCACCGGTTGGGGCATCGCCGTACCGGACAAGGTCGTCACCAACGACGACATGGCGGTCAACCTGGATACGAGCGACGAGTGGATCGTCGAGCGCACCGGCATCCGGGAACGGCACATCGGCGGCACCACGTCGGGCCTCGCCATTGAGGCGGCGCGGGAGGCTCTGGCCTGTGCCGGTCGCACGCCCGAGGAAATAGGCCACCTGATCCTCGCGACCACGACACCCGATTCCATCGTCCCCGGGACGGCCCCGACGGTCCAGCACGCACTCGGCATCCGCGGTGGAGCCTTCGACATCAACGCGGCGTGCTCGGGATTCGTCTACGGGCTGATCACGGCGGCCGGCCTCATCGCCGTCGGGTCGGGTCCCGTTCTGCTCGTCGGGTCCGAGACCCTGTCGCGCATCACCGACATGGACGACCGCAAGATCGCCATCATCGTCGGGGACGGCGCCGGCGCGGTCGTCGTCGAGCCCGTCGACGGCCCCGGCTGCCTCCTGAGTTGGAACATGAACTCAGACGGATCGTTGAAGCACCTGCTCAAGTGCGAACACGGTGGCACCTTGTTCATGGACGGCAAGGAGGTGTTCCGAAAGGCGGTGCGGGTCGTCGTCGAGTCGTCCGAGCGGGCGATGGCCGATGCCGGATTGGGGCCGGACGACATTTCGCTGATGGTGCCCCACCAGGCCAACGTGCGGATCATTCAGGCCGCCTGCCAGCGGCTGGGCATCCCCGAAGAGCGGACCGCCGTCGTGATCGACCGCTATGGCAACACCTCGTCGGCGTCCATCCCGTTGGCCCTCTACGACGCCATCGGGACCGGAAGGGTCCACGACGGCGACAACCTCCTGCTGACCGGGTTCGGCGGAGGGATGACCTGGGCAAGCGCCGTCTTCCGCTGGAACGCATGAGCGACGGGTCGCAGGGCGCGGGGCCGACGCTGGTCGTCCTCGCCGCCGGGCGGGCCAAGCGCTACGGAGGCGTCAAGCCGCTGGCGCCCGTCGGTACCCATGGTGAGGCGGTGATCGACCTGGTGGCCTCCGACGCGTTGGAGGCCGGATTCAGCACCATCGTGATGGTGCTGGGCCCGAGCACCGGCCCTGCCATCCGCTACCACGTGGAGCACACATGGCCGGCCGCAGTCGACGTCCGCTTCGCCACCCAGCCCGCGCCACTGGGCACGGTCAATGCCGTCCTGTGCGCCTCGGAGCACGTGGGCGACGAGCCCTACGGGGTGGGCAACGCCGACGACATCTACGGCCCTGACGGGTGCGCGCTCCTGGCCGAGCACCTGCGGGCCGGCGGCGACACCAACGCGCTGGTGGGCTACCGCCTGGCCGACGCGGTCATCGGCTTCGCTCCTGTCACCCGCGGCATCTGCGACGTCGGGGCCGACGGGACGCTGCGCGGGGTGCACGAGCGGCGTCAGGTGACGGCGACGCCGGAGGGCTCCTTCGTCGCCGGCGACGGGCACGAACCGGCCATCTTGTCGCCCGACGCCCGGGTGTCGATGAACCTCTGGGGCTTCACCCCGGCCTTCCACAAGACGCTGCAGGCGGCCATGGACGCCGCCGTCGACGCCTCCGAGGAGGCCGAGGTGCTCCTGCCCGAGGTGGTCGCCCAGTCACTCCCCACCAACTCCTTCGACGTGCTCCCGGCCCAGGGCCGCTGCATCGGGGTGACCCATCCCGACGACCTCCCGCTGGTCCAGGCGGAACTGAACCGCCAGGTGGCGGCCGGGGAGCGGCCCGCGGCCCTCTGGCCCTCCCTGCGCTAGGCGCACCGGGCCGAGAGAACTTCCGGTTTCGGGGCGCGGCGACATGCGTTCTCGGCGTTGTGACCGGCACAGGGGGAACGGAGAGGCGAAACGGTGCCCGGACGCGACGCAACCCCGAGTAACCGTTCGGCCGAAGCCTCCCGTGCTCCTCGGGGCCACGTCAGCGATGACCCGCTGGCTGCGTGCCGGGGTCGTGTCGGACAACCCCCGCCCGAGCCGGTCCCGGCGACTCCAGGGAAGCCACCGTGACGCACCACGGACCATCTCAGATCGGATTCTCGCTCCCACTCCGGTCCCGTGCCCCTTGCGGGGTCCGCTCCCGGCCCGGGATCCCGCCTTGCAGCGTTCTCCCGGCTTCCCTCCGTTCCGCCTTGCGGCTTCCCTTTGGGCTTCCCTCGCTCCCACCTTTCGGCGTTCGCTTGAGGTTCGGTGGGCTCTCGTCTCCGAACTGAAGACAGGTTGCGCTTCACGTCACGCCGGGTCAATGGAGATTCGCGAAATCCAGACGTTCTCCCCACCTTTCTGCGCGTCATCCCCAGGTGGCGCCGTCGCCATCCCCAGCTCTTCCCCATGGTGAGGTTGTCGGGCAACCGCAGCGGACCGTCCTGAGCGATCCGGCAACGGCCCGAACGCACCCGCCCGCCTGCACCCCGACCCGTATGCTCCGTCCGTGCAGCTGCGCCAGGAGTGCGCCCGGGTGCTGGGCTCGCTGGTCGAGAAGGCCCTGACGACACCCCAGCAGTACCCCCTCACCCTCAACGCCCTGGTCGCCGCGTGCAACCAGACGACGAACCGCGACCCCGTCGTCGACTACGACGACGACACGGTGCAGGCGGCCCTCGACGAGCTCAAGGAGATGCGCCTGGTGCGCTACGTCCTGCCGTCGCACGGCCGCTCCGTCGTACGCTTCCGCCACGTCCTCGACGAGGCGCTCGGGCTCGACGCCCGGCAGGGTGCGGTGCTGGCCGTGCTCATGCTGCGGGGCGCGCAGACGGCGGGCGAGCTGCGGATCCGGACCGAGCGGATGGCCCCGTTCGACGACGTCGACGAGGTCGAGCACGAGTTGGCGCTCCTGGCCTCGCGCGACGAGCCCCTGGCCCGGAACATCGGGCGCGGCCCGGGCCAGAAAGAGGAGCGGTGGGTCAGCCCGGTGGTCGACACACCGGTCGAAGAGGCCACGGCCGCCGTCGGCACCCGCCCTGGGCAACCCTCGCCGGTCGACCCCGAGGTCACGGGTGCCAGCGGCGACGGCCTGTCCCTCGCCGACCTGCGCGCAGAGCTCGGCGCCCTCGGTACCGAGGTCGCAGAGCTGCGGCGGGAGCTCGACGCGTTGCGGGCGAGCCTCGGGGGCTGACCCGCGTCGGCATGACGGGCGAGTCTCGGGGCGGCTAGGCCGTTCGCAGGAGGTCGCGCGGCTTGGAGCGTGTCGCCACCAGCGCGGGAGCCAGGGCGATGAGGTTGGCTCCGACCAGGACTGCCGCGATCAGGGCGCCGATGAGCGAGAGCGGCACGACGGCGACGGGCACGGCACCCAGGTTGTCGGCGAAGGCCAGCCACACGGCCCGACCGACCACGATCCCCACCGGGACGCCGACCACGATGCCGGCCACGGCGAGTGTCGTTGCCTGCCAGGCCACGGTCGAGGCGACCTGGTGGTTCACGAACCCCACCACCTTGAGGAGCCCCACCTCTCGTCGGCGGCGCGAGATGCTGACGACCAGCAGGTGGAGCAGCGTCGCCGCGCCGAAGAGCGCCAGCATGGCGCCGAAGATCAGGGGAAAGTTGACCGCCTCCCCGAAGTTGATGAGCGAGGTCGGCGTGATGGCGAGGGCGGTGATCGACCGGTACCGATCGAGATAATGGTTGACCGCTGCCTGCCCGCGCGGGCCGGGCACGAAACTGGCCAACATCCCGCCATTGGTCGACTGCGCCACTTCCTGTCGGCAGGAGGCTCGCGCCGGACCTGGCGCGCACGCGGCGTCCTCGTACCCCGCCAGCGTGAACGCCGCTCCGGTGCCGAGCGCGACCGCGTTGCCGATCACGGGGAGCGACATCTGACCGACCACTCGGAACGGCACCGTCCGCTTGGCCCCCGAAGGCAGCGACACGGTGACGTTCACGACCGAGCCGACCCGGGCGCCCACCGCACGCATGGTCGTCCCGCCGAGACCCACCTCTCCCTTGGCGTCGGGCGCGTGGCCGTCAACCGTCGAGAGGAGGAGCGATCCCCGGACGGCCGTTCCGGCCAGGGCCCCGACCACGACCTTGCCGATCGTGATGGCGGGGAGCGCGATCCCCTGCGTGAGGCCGGTGACTGCTCGGTCGTGCTGAAGGCTCCGCAACAGGGTGGGGTCGGGCGTCCCACCGTTGGGGTTCGAGAAGTTGAGCTGGAACGGATCCCCGTAGAGTTTCGGCGTCGCGGTGAGGTTCGAGAGGCTGGCGCCGAACACCGCCGTCCCGCAGAGCGCCACCACCGCCAACACCGTGCCGAGCAGCGCACTGCCCACCGGCACGCTGGCCCCGCCGCTCCTCCGCTCGAGCGCGTTGCGGACACCGATCTCCATGCTCGGCGGTGCGCCCATCGTTCCCAGAAGCGCGGGCAGCTTCGAGGGCTTCGCATCGACGATCGAGTTGCTGGCGCGTGCGGTCCGACTCGCCCGCACGGCAGGCCAGATGCCGAGCGCGACCACAACGGCGACCGTCGCGAGCGCGCCGAGTGTCAGGACGAGTGCATCGAAGGTGATCCCGGTCGAAGTCTCGACGGCGCGCGCCTCCCCGAGCGGGGCGACGGGGGAGAGCAGGGTGGCAATGGCCACAGCGCCCACGGCACCTGCAAGCCCCACGGCCAGACTGCGCGCGTTGCCCAGGATGACCAACTGCCGGCGCTCCAGTCCGAGTGCGACCAATGTCGGGTATTCCTCGCTCTCAGCGATGCTCTGACGCCCCAGTGCCTGCCCGACGACCGCGAGCCCGACGAGGGCGGCCAGCGCCGCCAGCAGCCACCAGCCGATCGCCTGGGGGTGCACCGATGCCTCGACCGCTGCGACCTGGGCGTCCTCGTTCTGAACGAAGATCGAGTTCGGGCTCAGCGCAGTCGCCGCAGCATCGAATCGAGGGAGATCGGCTGCGCCATGCCGGAGACGCACGAAGTAGAGGTACCCGGCGGCGACGCGGGGAAGAACCTGACGCTTGAATGCGGGGGAGGCCCACAGGAGGTAGTTGGGGGTGGCCCCAGACGGGAGGTCGAACTCCGTCGCCTCGAATCCCACCACCCGCAGCGCCACCGTCGGACCCGTGAGTGGAGGCGGAGCCCCGGTCGCATTGTTGACGGCCGAAGTCTGCGACCGACCGTAGAAGGGGACGTGGATGACGCTGCCGAGCTGCACTCCCGCGTCGTGTTGCAGCGTGTACGAGGCCACGACCTCGTGGAGGTTCGAAGGCTCCGGCAGTCGGCCCGACACCAGGTTGAAGGGAGCGCTCCCTCCGTTCTTGAGCACGGCTATCCCGAAGCCCCCCGGATTGAGCGGATGGGTGCAGGCGCACCTCGGCGTGCCGTTGTCGGGGCCGATCACGGCCGTGGCCGAGGTGACCCCGGGCAGCCGGGCGACCGCCGGGGCCGGCAGGATGGAGTAGACCTCGGCGTCGAAGCCGTGGGCCGCCACGAAACTCGGGATGGCCGTATCGGTGCGTCGCCCGGCGGCCGCGGCGGCCATGACCACCCCGCCCACCAGGCTGATCAAGATCGTTATCGCGAGCCACGAGCGCCATCGGTGCCGAAGCTGCGCGTGGAACACCATCCCCATGGACCCCAAGAACCCTCCTCGCCCCGATTGTGGTGCCAGCGTCGCGGATGGACGGCCGCACGCCAAGGTGGTTAGCCCGCCTGCCGGCCTCGTGCTGGCACCACGGCCCGCCACCGCCGGACGGGAGATCGTAACGGCGCCGGCTCGGGATTAGTCGTCGGGGCCGGAGGGCGCCGCATCGCTGCCGGGCGGCGCACCGAAGCGGGGGCGGCCGAGCCAGACGGCGAGCAATCCGAGCAGAACGGCGAAGCCGGCCAGGATCAGGGCCGCCACCGACAGCGCGTCGTTGCCCGAGGTCGTGGTCACCGCAGCCTGCGAGCCCGAACTGGTGGTCGTGGTTCGCCGCCGACGACGACGGGCCGCCACCCGCCGTCAGTGTGATCGTCGGCGCCGGGTGGTCGGGGTTCGGCGCGGCCCGGTTCGGCACCTGAATCCACGACACCACCGACCCGTCGCTGTAGGTCTGGATCGCCTTGAAGACCAGTTGCGACGCCCCGGTCGGGATGCCTTGCGCCAGCACATTGAAGGCGCCGAACTGGCCGACCGGGATGGTGCCACCGGACCAGTCGATCTCGCTGGTGATGGACGTGAACGTCCCGTCGTCGGTGGTGATGGGCTTGGCTAAGTTCGTCTTGACCACGGCCACCTGCCACCCGGAGCCCGCCTCCGGGCTGAGGAGGACGATCGGGTGCGCCGACGGGAATTGGATCTTCAACCCGACCACGGCGGCGGTCGGCGACTCGTTGGGCACCCGGAAGGTGAGCACGGCGTCCGAGGTCCCCTGCGGCAACGACGAGGGGCTCACGGTGACGTGCGCGCCCGCCGCCGCTGCGGTGAGGAGGACGGCCACGAGAGCGCACGCGCCGGCCAGGCCCAGCTTCCTCGCCATGTTGGTCCCTCTCCCCCGCACGGACGGCGGCGTCACTGCACGGTGTCGACGAAGCTGACGTCGGGCTGGCTGAACTCCGACACCTTCACCTGCAACACGATGTCCCACTTCCCGAGGATGGGCGGGTTCGGGCTGTTCACGAGCACGAATCGTCCCACGCCCACCTTCTTCAAGTCCGTCTCTATGGGGCCGACGCCCTGGGAAGGCAGCACGAGGTAGATGGAGACACTCTGGGCCAGGTCCGCCGCGGCACCGTCGCTGCCGGTGAACTGGACCGTCCAGTTGTTCACCAGCGCCTGGTTCGGCGTGATGCGGAGGGAGACATGCCCGCCCTCGAAGGCCTGGGTCTGCGCGAAGGGCACCGGAGGAGGTGCCGTGGCGCCGTTGCTCGGGGTCCCGTTGGCCAGCAGCGCGGTCACGCCGAGGACGGCCACCATGCCGATCGCCTCCAGCCGCACGGTGGAGGCCAGCCTGCAACCAGCCGCGGGCCAGGACCTCCCGCCGTGCCGGAGCGTCCGCGGCCGACGTCAGCCCGGGCACCAGCAGGTAGCGGTTGTAGCCGGCGACGAACAGCAGGAGCCCGACCACCGCGATCTTCACCAGGAGGAGCTGGCCATAACCGGTCTCGAAGAGGTTCGCCACGGATCCCACCTCGGTCACGGCGAGGACCGTGCCGGCGACGACGATGCCGGCAAACGAGATGCCGGCCATGGTCGAGAAGCGCCCGACGACCGTCGACGTGCTCCGCAGGAGCGCCCCCTCCTCGGACCCGGGTGCTGCGCCGAGATGCCCCTCGGCGCCTCCAGTGGTGGCGGGCGACGACCGCTCCAACAGTGCCGTGGCGACCCCGGCCTCGCCGGCCCGGCTGTAGGACGCCTCCGCGACGCGGCCGATGGTCCCCTGACCTCCGCCCGCGCGGTCGTGACGGCGGGGCGGCATCTGGCCGGCCAGCCGGGCGGCGCGGTAGCGGCTGCGCAGCACCACCACCAGCCCGACGAGACCGCCCGCCCACATGGCGGCGAAGACGACGTGGACCACGTCGGCCGGGATGCTCACCCAGCGTTCCGGGGAGACGATGGCGTGCCCGAAGAGCACGAAGGCGCCCGCCGCCACCAGGAGGCCGTAGAACGCGGCGAACTGGCGCCACACCACCTTCCGCAGGCGGAACGAGGCCAGGCAGACCGCCAGCCCGACGAGCTGCGCGGCGCACTGCTCCCCGAACTTGCCGCCGAAGGACTCCTTGTCGATGCCCCAGTGGGCCAGCGATCCGATCCCGCCCCCCGTCAGCACCGACTGCGCGCCGCCCGCCACGGCCATGCCGATCAGCGCCAGCGCGGCCGCCGCCAAGGTCCAGCGCTGGAGCCGGTCCCGCTCCGGAGCCTCTCCCAGGACGAAGGCCACGAAGAAGGCGAGGCCGACGGCGACGAGGACGCCCAGGTAGATCAGGAACTGGCCCGCGTCGTCCACCCCGTTGGTCGCCGACGTCTGCGACCGGGCCAAGGTGGCGATCGATCCCGCCGAGACGTGGCCGACCAGGAACACGACACCGCCGCTCACCACGTGGCCGTCGACCGAGGTCACGGTGTAGTTGGACACGTACGCCCCGGATCCCAGCGATGCGGGGAGAAGCGCCTGCACCGCGTTCGGCGCAGGGTGGCTCGACGACACCTGGACCTGCCGCCCGTTCGAGTCGAGGACGACCAGGCCGCCGTTGTCGGGCCGGACCGGCTGGTCGAAGAGGACGGTCACCAGGCGAGGGGCATGGCCCAGGTGGGCCCCTTGGGCGGGCGACGCGGAGACCACGGAGGCGTGCGCCGCGGCCGGGCGCCGCCCACCCCAACAAGGCGAGGCTCGAGAGCGCGCCGGCCGCGAGCGCGAGCCGGCGCAGGCTCCTCATCGGCACGTGCCCTGGACGGACGGAAATGGGGGCCTGGTGATCAGGACTGGCGGGTGCAGAAGCCGATCGCGTCGGTGAGGTCCGTGTTCCCCGGGCAGTAGACGTGCAAGTTGTCGTGCGAGAAGACACCCTGCGGGCTCTCCCAGCCCGGCACCACCCAGGCGTGGACCATCCACACGGTCTTCTGCAAGAACTGGCCATGGACGTCGGCACATTCCTGCGGCGTCACGTCCTGGTCGGCCGCGAAGGGAACGCCGATCTTCCCGCCGCCGATCTGGATGCAGACGTTGGCGTGCCGGTGCCAGTGGTCGTTGGGCCCGATGAATCCCGAGGGGGCCGTCGAATTGAGCGACTCGTACATGACCCCGACCACCGGCGCGTTGTCGGCCACGCTGGCGTAGATCCACGACGCGGGGTACTCGGGATTGACGCTGCCGTCGGGGTTGATGCCCTTGAAGACGTCGGCGTTGATCAGCTGGTAGTGCGCGCCCACTCCGGGTGCCATCCCACCGGCGAGGATCATCCCCGCCGCCTTGGCCGAGGCCACGGTCGGGAAGCGCTCGGCGGCCTGCAGGGCCCCGGAGAGCTGGCCCGTCAGCACGCTCTGGTCCGCGGCGTTCAGCGGCACCCACTTCTGGAGCTCCGACTGCTCCGTCGCGTTGCCGGCGACGATGCTCTGGAAGGTCTTGGAGTTCTCCCCCGGCACCGTGACCGTGCCCGCCAGCGCACTGGCCGCGGCGGCGCCACCGGCGGCGGTGGTGCGGCGCGTGACGGCGGGCGCCGAGGCGGCGATCGTCGTGGCGAAGAGGCCGGCGATCGCCACGACGGCGATGGAGAGCGGGACGAGCGAGCCGATCACCGTGGTCCCCGACGACCATGTGCTGCCGAGCGCCGGACGGACGGCGAGCGCCGCCGCGACCAGCACCACCAGGGCGGAGAGGCTGGCGCCGATGGCGACGGTCGCCGAGGAGATCCCGTGCGTGCCCGCGACAGCGAACCAAAATGCGGCGATCGCCACGTTGGAGGCGGCCGCGACGGCGAAGAGCACCCGTGAGGGCCTCGTCAGTGCGCCCACCGCGAGGGCGACCTGCGCCAGCGCGGCCACGATCCCCGCCGCTGCCGGCAGGCCCCGGAGATGCCCCGAGGTCATGGCGAACAGCAGTACGGCGGATCCGCCGAGTGCCACGCACAGGACGACCTGCAGCGGCCGCGCGGTGCCGACGTGCTCGCTGGCGCCGCTCCCGTGGTCGGTCAGGTCGTACCCGGCGGGTACGGCGTCGTGCTCGGTGAACGCGGCATCGACGCGCTCGATCAGGTCGGTCATGGCCCCTCCAACCTCCTGCCCTCCTGCCGCGGCTCCCCCGAGGCTGAGGATTACCGTACAACCGTTGGGGGATTCGTTGCCGACATCGCCCCCGACAGGACCCGGAACGGCGCCTCCGACCGGGTGCGCTCGATCAGTTCGGCCCTGGCCACGGGTCTAGAGCGGCGTCACGTAGGCCCCGGAGATCCCCCCGTCGACCAGGAACGTCGACGCCGTCATGAACGAGGAGTCGTCGGAGGCCAGGAAGGCCGCCGCCGCTGCGATCTCGGAGGCCTCGCCGAAACGGCCCATCGGGATGTGCACGAGGCGCCGGGCCGCCCGCTCGGGATCCGCCGCGAAGAGCTCCTGGAGCAGCGGGGTGTTGACCGGGCCGGGGCAGAGCGCGTTGACGCGGACGCCCTGGCGGGCGAACTGCACCCCGAGCTCGCGCGACATGGCGAGCACGCCGCCCTTGGAGGCCGTGTAGCTGACCTGGCTCGTCGCCGCGCCCATCACGGCGACGAACGACGCCGTGTTGACGATCGACCCCTTGCCGCGGGCGAGCAGGTGCGGCAGCGCGTGCTTGCAGCACAGGTACACCGACGTGAGGTTCACCCGCTGCACGCGCTCCCAGGCGTCCATGCCGGTCTCGAGGATGGAGTCGTCGTCGGGCGGGCTGATGCCGGCGTTGTTGCAGCAGATGTCGATCCCGCCGTAGCGGGCGGCCACCTCGGCGTACAGGGCTTCCACCTCGTCGGAGGACGTGACGTCGGCCCGGACGAACATGCCGCCCACCGCAGCCGCCACCGCTCCCCCGGCGGCCTCGTCCAGGTCGACCACGGCGACCTTGGCCCCCTCGGCCGCGAAGCGCTCGCACATGGCGCGGCCGATGCCGCTCGCGCCGCCGGTGATCGACGGCGACGCGGTCGACCAGGCGGCGGGCATAGGGGGCGGTCTCGCTCATGGCTCTCCTTGCTGGGCGGGGTATGGGCGGGGCGGTATGGGCTGGGCGGGTATGGCGGTGCGGGCCGGGTCGCCCGCTAGTCCGAGCTGATGAAGACGTTCTTGACGTCGGAGAAGGCCTCGAGCGCGTCGGGGCCGAGCTCCCGGCCGATACCCGACTGCTTGACGCCACCGAAGGGAGTCCAGTAGCGCACCGAGGAGTGGGAGTTGACCGACAGCGTCCCCGTCTCCACGGCCCGGGCCACCCGCAACGCCCGCCCGACGTCACGCGTCCACAGCGAGCCCGAGAGACCGTACGGCGTGTCGTTGGCCAGGCGGACGGCGTCGGCCTCGTCCTCGAAGGGGATGACGACGACGACGGGCCCGAAGATCTCCTCGGTGGCCGCGCGCTCGCGTGGGGTCGACCGGCGCCAGCACGGTGGGGGCGAACCAGTTCCCCGGGCCGTCGGGGCACGAGCCGCGCACCGCCACCGGGGCGCCGTCGGGCACGAACGACGCCACCGTGGCCAGGTGGCCCTCCGAGATCAGCGGGCCCATCTCGGTGTCTCGAGCGTGGGGTCCCCGACCGACGACGGCGCGGACGGCCGGCTCCAGCAGGGCCATGAAGCGCTCGTAGGCGGAGCGTTCGACGAGGATGCGCGAGCGGGCGCAGCAGTCCTGGCCGGCGTTGTCGAACACACCCGACGGCGCCCGGGCCGCGGCCAGCTCGAGGTCGGCGTCGGCGAACACGATGTTGGCGCTCTTGCCTCCGAGCTCCAGGGTCACCCGCTTGATCTGCTCGGCACAGCCCGCCATGACCCGGCGACCCACCTCCGTCGAGCCGGTGAAGCACACCTTGCGGACGGCGGGGTGCGCGACGAAGCGCTCGCCGACGACGCTGCCCTTCCCCGGGAGGATCTGCAGGACCCCCTCGGGCAGCCCGGCCTGGAGCGCCAGCTCGCCGATGCGCAGCGCGCTGAGCGGCGTCAGCTCGGCCGGCTTCACCACCACGGTGTTGCCGGCGGCCAGCGCGGGGGCCAGGCCCCAGCCCGCGATGGCCATGGGGAAGTTCCAGGGAACGATCACGCCCACCACGCCGAGGGGCTCGTAGAAGGTGACGTCGAGACCGCCCGGGACCGGGATCTGGCGGCCGCTCTGCCGCTCCGGTGCGCCGGCGTAGTACTCCAGCACGTCGCGCACGTTCCCCGCCTCCCAGCGGGCGTTCCCGATCACGTGGCCCGCGTTGGCCACCTCGAGGCCGGCCAGCTCGTCGAGGTCGGCGTCCACCGCGGCGGCGAAGCGTCGCAGCAGGCGGGCCCGGTCCCCCGGCGCCACCGCCCGCCAGGTCTCGAAGGCGGCCGCCGCCCCGCACGATGGCCGCGTCGGTCTCCGGCGCGGTGAGGCCCTCGACCTTGGCGATGACCTCTCCGGTGGCGGGGTTGCGGACGTCCACGCTGTGATCTTTGCCGATGCGCAGGGCCCGCTCGCCCGCGACGGGGGCCGGGGCCGGGCCCGGAAGGCGCCGGTACAGTGCGGTGCCGTGCCCACGCCCCCGACCGCGCCACCACAGTCCAGTTCAACCTCGCCACCGCCTTCGACACGCTCGTCGAGACCCTGGCCGACCGGGAGTGCATCGTGTGGCGGGACCGGCGCCTCACCTACGGCGAGGTCTCCGAGCGCTCACGCCGGCTGGCCGCCTACCTGCACGGCCGCGGCCTGCGCCTGCACCGCGAGCGCTCCGAGCTGGCCGGCCACGAGTCGGGGCAGGACCACGTCGCCCTGGCGCTCTACAACGGCAACGAGTACCTGGAGGGGATGCTCGGCTCGTACCGGGCCCGGGTGGCCCCGTTCAACGTCAACTACCGCTACGTCGGCGAGGAGCTGCGCTACCTGCTCAACGACGCCCGGCCGCGGGCGATGATCCTGCACTCCTCGCTCGCCCCCACCCTCGCCGAGGTGCTGCCCACGCTGGACTCGCCTCCCGACGTGCTGCTCCAGGTGGCCGACGAGTCGGGGCACGGCCTCCTCCCCGGGGCGGAGTGGTACGAGGAGGCCTTGGCCGCATCCTCGCCCGACGGCGCGCCGGTCGAACCCTCCCCCGACGACCTCTACATCCTCTACACCGGGGGCACGACCGGCATGCCCAAGGGCGTGCTGTGGCGCCAGCACGACATCTTCATGGCCGCCATGGGCGGGCGGAAGGTCGGCACCTGGGAGGTCGTCACCAGCTACGAGGGCATCACCGAGCGGCTGGCCGAGAGCTTCCCGCTCCGGCTGATGATCCTGCCGCCGCTCATGCACGGCGCGGCGCAGTGGGCCGCCTTCATGCTCATGGCCCAGGGGGCGACGCTCGTCTTCCCCGACGACACCCGCCGGGTCGACCCCGACGACGTGTGGCCCACCGTCGAGCGCGAGAAGGCCAACTCCATGACCATCGTCGGGCGACGCCGTGCTGCGGCCGCTGCTGCTCCAGCTCGACAAGAAGCACTACGACCTCTCCGTCCTTCTTCGCCGTGGGCAACGGTGGCGCGCCGCTGACCCCGGCCGTCGCGGGCCATGGCGCTGGAGCGGCTGCCCAACCTCGTCATCTCCGACTCGGCCGGCTCCTCGGAGACCGGGGCCCAGATGCACGTCACCTCCATGGACGACGTCGCGGTGGGCACGTTCCTGCCGGGGCCCGGGCACCCTCGTGGTCGACGAGGCGCTGTCGCGGGTGCTCGCGCCCGGGCACGAGGGCAACGGCTGGCTGGCCCAGACCGGGAACGTGCCGCTGGGGTATCTCGGAGACCCCGACAAGACGGCGCGCACCTTCCCCGTGATCGACGGCGTCCGCTACTCCATCCCCGGCGACCGGGCCCGCCACCTGGCCGAACGGGGAGATCGAGCTGCTCGGCCGCGACTCGGTGACGGTCAACTCGGGCGGGGAGAAGATCTTCGTCGAGGAGGTCGAGCGCGCCATCGCCGGCCATCCCGCCGTGGCCGACGTCGTCGTGACCGGCCGGCCCTCGGAGCGCTGGGGTCCGAGGTGGTCGCCGTCGTGCAGCTGGCCGAGGGCGCGTCGGCCGATCAGGCGTCCATCATCGAAGAAGCCTCGGCCCACATCGCCCGCTACAAGCTGCCCAAGGAGGTCGTGTTCGTGGCGAGCATCCAGCGCTCGCCCTCGGGCAAGGCCGACTACCGGTGGGCGGCCGAGACAGCGGTCAAGGAGGCGGCGGGCTAGCCGTGGGCGCCGTCGGGCCGAGGGTCGTCACCGCCCGCCTGGTCCTGCGACCGTTCACCGACGTGGACCGGGCGCCCTTCGCCGCGCTCAACGCCCATCCCCTGGTCGTCGAGTCGCTGGGCTCGTCGCCGATCCGGGCCGAGAGCGACGCCATGGTCGACCACTATCGGCGAGGAGATGGCCCGCGACGGCTGGGGGCTGTGGGCGGTCGAGGTGGCCGGCGGCCCACCGTTCGTCGGCATGGTGGGCCTGCACCGGGTGCGCGCGGAGCTGCCGTTCGCCCCGGCGGTCGAGGTGGATGGCGCCTCCACCCGGACCACTGGGGACACGGCTACGCCACCGAGGCGGCCGCGGCCTCGCTGGACTACGGCTTCGACGAGGCGGGCCTGGACGAGATCGTCGCCTTCACCACGACCGTCAACACCCGCTCGCAGGCGGTCATGGAGCGCATCGGCATGGGGCGCGACCCCGAGGGCGACTTCGACCACCCGCGCCTGCCCGAGGGCAGCCCGCTGCGGCGCCACGTGCTCTACCGGGTCAGCCGCGGCACAGCGCGCCCGTAGCGTGGCGCCATGAGCACGAAGACGAACGACGGGCCGACGCGCTGCGAATGGGCCGGGAGCGATCCGGCGATGGTGGCCTACCACGACACCGAGTGGGGGGTGCCGGTGCACGACGACCCCACCCACTTCGAGTTCCTGGTGCTGGAGGGCGCGCAGGCCGGGCTGAGCTGGTCGACCATCCTCAAGCGGCGGTCGGGCTACCGCAAGGCCTTCGCCGGCTTCGACCCGGCCAAGGTGGCGCGCTTCACGCCGGCCCGGGTCGAGAAGCTCCTGGCCGACCCCGGGATCATCCGCAACCGGGCCAAGGTCGAGTCGACCGTGCGCAACGCCCGCGCCTTCCTGGCCGTGCAGGAGGAGTTCGGCTCCTTCGACGCCTACGTCTGGGGCTTCGTGGGCGGGCGGCCGCTGGTCAACAAGTGGCGCCGCATGGGCGCAGCTGCCGGCGGCGACGCCCGAGTCCGAGGCGTTCAGCGCCGACCTGCGCCGGCGTGGCTTCGGCTTCGTCGGCCCCACCGTCTGCTACGCCCACCTGCAGGCGACCGGTCTGGTCAACGACCACGTGGTCGGCTGCTTCCGCTACGCCGAGCTCACAGCATCCGGCGCATCAGGACGCGGGCGCCGAAGCGGCCCATGACCGGCTCTTCGGGCGGGAGGCCCTGGGCCACGAGCCAGTCGTCGACCGGGCCCACCTCCACGAAGCCCTCCGACGCGTAGAACGGTCCGTTCCAAGGGACCGCGTCGCGGTACGTGGCCAGCGTCGAGCTCGCGATAGCCGGCTTCGGCCGCCCACGCGCAGCCGGCGCGCAGCAGCGCCCGCCCGATGCCGCGCCGGCCGTGTTCGGGGAGGACCGAGAGCTGCTCCAGATGCGCGCCGCCGCCGATGCCGTCGATACGGCACAGGCCGACGGGTGGATCTCCCGCCACCAGGACGACGAGCGCGGCGGCGAACTCCTCCACCGTGCCGGGTCCCGGCAGCGGCCCGATGCCGAGGCGCTCGAACATGGCGTCGGCTGCGGCCTCGAGTGCCGGCAGGAGAGCCAGCTCGTCGGCGCGGGCGGGCCGGACGGGCCCGACCGCGTCCTCGCCGCGGCTCACACCGGGAGCAGTGCTTCGTCGGGCGCGTTCGGAGCGGGGTCCGGCGAGAGGGCATCGAGCCGCCGCGCCCCCAACGCCGCCCCGACCAGCGCGCCGGCCGCGACGGCGAGGAGGAGATAGCCCACGAACGAGTGGCCCGTGAGCCCACCACTCCGGAGCCATCCTGGCCAGGTGGTGGCGGAGCAACGTGACGTCGCCCCACAACGGTCCGGTCGAGAAGTCGGCGTCGTAGTCGGCCAGCTGCTGTGCCCCCGACTGCGGCGGGATGCCGAGCCGAGCCAGGGTCGCCGGTGTGGCGAGTGCCTGGAGCCACTGCTCGTAGGGAACCCTGACGGAGAGGACGTTGACGACGGCGCTGGCGCAGGCCAGGACCACGGCGACGCCCCGGGTCACCAGCCCGAGAATGCTGCGCCTGTCCCAGACCCGGAGCAGCTCCACTGCGGCCAGGACGAGGAGCGGGACCGCGGGCAGCAGGAACCGCGGTCCCCAGGCCCAGCCGCCGTCCCACGACGACCACTTGGCGAAGAAGAAGAGCCGCGGCACGATGAGCAGCAAGAAGAGCACGGCGACCGGGCGGTCCCGTACGAGCAGGACCCCGAGACCGACCACGCCCAACACCGTCACGGCGTTGAAGACGAAGATGCTCTTGCCGGGACTGAAGAGCAGACCGTGGAGGCCGAAGCCCAAGGCGGTGGTGAAGCTCCCGCCGTAGCTGCTCGCCAGGAGCTTGTGGTCGCGAAGCTCGTTGTACCAGACCAGGAGGAGCAGGCTGGCTCCCATCGGGACCCCCGCGAGCAGGAGGTTCCGCCGGGTCAGGATCTGGCGCCAGGGCACGAAGAGCGGGATGGCCAGGAGCCCGATCCACACCGTGAACAGTGAGTCCGACCGGAACTGGATCGCTGCCGCGGCGGCGAGACCGATCCACAGCGGGGCCCTGGCGTCCCCCTCACGCCAACGGACGACGCCGTACACCAGCACGACGACGCACAGTGTCACGGCGGGCTCGCTGAAGAGCTCCGTCGTCGACTGCAGGGCCATGGTGAACAAGCCGAACCCGACGGCCGCAGTGACGCCGTGCACCGCGCTCCACCGGAGCGCCCGCGCCGTCCGGTACACCATGAGGACGGCGAACGACATCAGGACCGGGTTGATGAGCGACACGAGAAAGCTCGCATGGCCGACGGCCTTCGAGAGGGCGTAGGGCGGCACGGCCAGGAGGCTCACCCCGATGCCGTAGGGCGCGTACGGCGTGCTCTGGTGGAACGGATCGACGAAACCGGTGGTCTTGAGCGTCCCATGGTTGACGATGTTCATCGTCACGGCCATCATCGACGTGGCGTCGTAGGCGTAGTACGTCCCGCGTGTCACTGCCAGGTACACGGCGAGGACCCCCACGAAGAGGAGGAGTCCGATGCCGCGGTCCCGGCGGCGGTGCTCGTCGACCTCGCCTGCGGGCGCGAGCAGCACAGGGTTCTCGACTTCACGACCAGTCAACTCCGCGCTCTTCGTCATGCGGCGTTGCGAGTTTGTCACAGAGCCTGGCCCATTCGGTGCCCAGGGGACACCGAGGGCCGGTACCCTGGCCGGCCATGCGAGCCGTCGTCTGCAACGAGCTCGGCCCGCCGTCACTCTTGCGGGTCGAGGAGCGGCCGGAGCCCGAGCCGGGCGCCGGACAGGTGGCCGTCGCGGTGGAGGCCGCCGGGGTGAACTTCGTCGACGCGCTGTTCGTGGCGGGCAAGTACCAGATCAAGCCCGCACTCCCCTTCGTGCCCGGCAGCGAAGTGGCCGGCATCGTCGAACGCGGTGGGGCCCGACGTCGACGTGCCTGCACCGGGCCAACGCGTGCTGGCGTCGGTGGGCCTGGGGGGATTCGCCAGCCGGGTCGTCGTCCCCGCCGCGGCCGCCGTGGTGCTGCCCGACCGCCTGAGTGCGCCGCAGGCGGCGACGTTCACCCAGAGCTACAGCACCTGCCTCTTCGCCCTGCGCGAACGGGCCGCGGCCCAGCCGGGCGAGTCGGTGCTCGTCCTCGGCGCCGGCGGTGGCGTCGGGCTGGCCGCCATCGGGGTGGCCCGGGCCCTCGGGTGCCGGGTGCTCGGGGTGGCCTCGACCGAGGAGAAGCGCGCCGCCGCGCTGGCGGCCGGCGCGGAGGCCGTGCTCGACCCGGCAACCGAGTCCGTGAAGGACGCGGCGCGGGCCTGGGCCGGGGGCACCGGCGCAGACCTCGTCGTCGACCCCGTGGGCGGCGCGCTGGCCGAGCCGTCGCTGCGCGCCCTGGGCGACCGGGGTCGCTATCTGGTCATCGGCTTCGCCAGCGGCCCCATCCCCTCCGTCCCGCTCAACCAGGTGCTCCTGCGCAACCGCACCGTGATCGGCATCGACTGGGGCATCTGGGCCATGCAGCACGCCGAGGAGCAGCGCGCGCTGCTGGCCGACCTGCTCGCCATGGTGGCCGGCGGGACGATCGACCCGGTCCACCCGACCGAGTACCCGCTCGACGACGTGGCGCGGGCGCTCCAGGATCTCCTCGGCCGGCGCACGGTGGGAAAGATCGTGCTCATCCCCTGAAGGCAGAGCGCACCCGGCGCTCGGCGCCGGGGCTCGGTTCACGCGTCGCGCGACTGCACCCACCACCAGGCGAAGCCCACCAGCGCCAGGGCGAGCACGACGAACATCCCCGCTTCGATCCCCTGGAAGGCCCAGAAGCGGCTGTCGGGCTGGTAGGTGACCAGCTGGTGGAACCCGTGGGAGGCCAAGCACCGGCCGTTCACCCCCTTCCCCTTCAAGAGGACGGAGCGGCAGTCGGCCGGGAGTTCGTCGAAGGCGAACCTCGTCCCGAGGTCCTGGCCGTGGCCGTTCACGAAGCTGGTCGACAGGACCCACGCGCCGGGAGGGCTGCTGGCCGGACCGACGGGTGGCAAGAGCTTGGTGATGGGCGTCATGAAATGCGGGCGCAGATAGACGCCGATGAGGGCGCGCAGCGCCACGAAGAGGGCGAGCGTGGTCGCCAGGCTGGGGAGCACGCGTCGCAGCACCGACCCGACGGCGATGCCGAGCGCCACGGCGAAGAGCGCGTAGGCCACGGGAACGATGCCCTGGATGTCAAAGGCCTGGAAGCGTGAGTTCAGCGCGTTCTCGGGGAAGCGCCAGTAGCTCACGAGTGCCGCGAGTGCGGCTCCCCACAGCGCTGCTGCGACCAAGGACCACCCGATGCTCACGCGGAGCCAGTGCCGGCGACTGACCCCTTGCGTCCAGGCCAGGTTGTGCGTGCCGTCCTCGAACTCCTTCGACAGCAACGGGGCTCCCCAGAACAGGCCGAAGAGCAGCGGCACGATCAGCGTGAGGTCGACCAGGTCGATGATCGCCCCGTCGCCGCGGAAGAGCTCGCTGCCCAGGTCCCCGCAGCTCTGCGTCGCCCCACACGAAGCCAGCGCGCTCCGGTAGTCGTCGCCCATCACGGTGCCGGTCACCAGGAGCACGACGGCGAGCACGGCCAGTGCGGCGACCGCGAAGTAGGCCTGATTGCGGTGCAGGCGCCAGACGAGGAAGTTCACTGCGCCACCTCCAGTCGTGGGCGACCCGAGTCCGAGCCGGCCTGCTCGCTGCCCATGTAGGCGAGGATGACGTCCTCGAGGCCGACCTCGGCTTCCTCCCATGCCGGGTCGAGCACGGGGCCGTCGGTGCGGACGAGCAGCCGGGTCTGGCGCTGCGTCTGCGTCGCGCTGATCACGGTGAGACCCGGCTCCACCTCGGAGAGCGGGCGCTTGGTGCCGAGCAGCATGCGGTGCGTCGCCAGAACGTCGTCGATGTCGGCGCAGAGTTGGACGCGCGACGCGCTCAGCAGGATCACGTGATCACAGACGCGCTCGAGGTCGTGCAGGAGGTGCGACGACAGGATGACCGAGAGCCCGCCGTCGGCGACCGCCTCGCTGAGGGTCGAGAGGAACTCGCGCCGCGCCAGCGGGTCCAGTGCCGCGACCGGCTCGTCGAGGAGCAGGAGCCCGGGCTCCTTGGCCAGGGCCAGCCCCAAGCCGACCTGCGCCCGCTGGCCGCCCGAGAGGGTGCTGACCGGCCGGTCCAGCGGCACCTGCAGCCGCGCCAGGCGCTCCCGCGCCCCGTCGGCATCCCACCGCGTGTTGAGGTGGGCGCCGAGAGCGAGATGGTCGGCGGCACTCAGGCGCCGGTAGAGCGGGACGTCCTGGGCCAGGTAGCCGATGCCGGCCAGGAACTCCTCGGACCCGTCCGGGGCTCGGCCCTGGACCTCGACCGTGCCGGCGCTCGGCGCGGCGAGGCCGACCAGGAGCCGGAGCAGCGTGGTCTTGCCGGCACCGTTGGGGCCGACGAGTGCGGTCACGTGCCCCTCGGGCACCCGCAGCGTGCAGTCCTGCAGGGCCCAGGTCGCCCCGAAGCGCTTGCCCAGTCCCGCGGTCTCGAAGGCTGGCGTGCTCACGCGATCCTCGCCGCTGTCCGAGGCGCGCAGCGTGTCGCGCAGCATGGATTCCATGGACTCGTCGTCCATTCCCTCGGATCGAGCCGATTCCACCCACTTGTGCAGGCCGCGGGCCAGACGTGTCTGCGTGCCGGGTGGGGGTCCCGCGGGGCGCCGGGCCACGAACGTCCCCACCCCCTGGCGGCCCTCGACGAGCCCTTCGTGCTCGAGCTCGCGATACGCCTTCTGGACGGTGTTGGGGTTGATCGCGAGCTCCGCGACCACCTCCTTGACCGTCGGGAGCCGGTCGCCGACATCGAGCACGCCGCGCCGCACCGCCTGCCGGATCTGCTGGGCCAGCTGCAGGTAGGGCGGCACGCCCGAGTCCGTACGCAGGTGGAAGCTCATCGACTGGCGTAGTACTTCACTAGTCATCTAGGTAACTATAGGTGATGGGCCGCCCGCGTCAAGGCCCACCTTGGGGGGCCGCCGGTTCCGCAGGGGTCAGCCGGTGACGGCGCGGCGCTTCTGGGACTGCCAGAAGCGTTCGAGATCGGCCGTCATCCCGGCCAGTCTCGACTCGAAGCTGCGATTGTCCGCCCGGGCGTGGTGCATGATCATCGGCTGCGCGGCCTCGCACAGACCGGGCACCGAGTTCCACGCCAGGTCGAGGAAGCCGATGTGGGCCCGATCGGGCGTCTCCTCCACGAGCGGCCACGGCGGCTCGAGCGAGTGCCCGAGCAACCGCAGCAGGGCGGCGTTGTCCCACCAGTTGTGCTCCACGTACTCGGTCATGGACCACAACCGGTGCAGGAAATCACGCGTGTAGGCGGACCGGTGCAAAAGGAGGACGCCCACGTTGGGAACGATCGGCGCTCCGGGTGCGGGCTGCGGATGCTGGACCAGGAAGACGTCACGTCCCCCAGTGACCTCGCTGAGGATGTCGCGGGCGAGGCAGACGAAGAGCGCGTCGGAGTCGATCCACAGAACGGTCTCGTACTCGTCGAGGAGCTCGGTCACCAGCCGCACCTTGTTCCACGACGCGGGCCGGTCGCCGACGAGGTTCTCGCTGCTGAGGACCACATCCCAGCGCCACCGCTCGGCGTACGCCGCGAAGGTTGGCGACGCGACCGCCATCAGCTGTCGGTGGGTGCCGGTGGCGAGCGAACAGATCACGCGAGGGCTCCGCCGTGGCGAGGCGGAGACCGGTCTGATCCGGCTGTCCGGCGGCAACAGGCCGACCGTTGTCGGCTCGGTCGTCACGTCGCTCAGCGCGTCGCGACGCGCAGCGGGAAGCTGAAGCGCCGGTTGTCGACCACGAACGTGTAATTGCCCGGCGGGACCCGCGCCGAGCTGTTGGGCTTCGTCTGGTTCCACGTGCCCGCCCCCGACACGGTCCCGTTCGAGGCCAGCTGCGCGAAGCCCAGAGCCGGGCAATTGACGACCTGCACCCCCGGCCACACGTTGTGGTGGTGCGGCCCGATCGATCTCGAAGCCCACGGACCCGCACGGTCCCGCCTGCAGGGTGGTCGCCGTCGGCCCTGTCGCCGCGCCGGCGTAGGGCGCCGTGTAGCTGCACGCCTTGGCGGACCTGGTTCCGCACGGTGAACGTGATGGTCAGCGCGGCGCCCGGATGCAGCGTGAGGGTGTTGACCGCGACGAGCAACTCGGTCGACTTGGCCGGACACTCCCAGAACGTGGCGTGGCCGAGCTGCACCAGCTTGGGTGCCTTCTTGTGGGCCGCCGCCCCGTTCGCCGACGCCCCCGCGGGCACCACGACGCCGGCCAGGGCCGCGGCGATCAGCACCGTGGCGGGCCCGGCCCATCGCCGCCGCCATCCCTCTCCCATCCCTCCAGCCTGCCCGATGGGCCGGCACCCCGCGGTCGCGGCCTCACTCGGCAAAGGCGGGGATCACCTCGGTCCCCATGAGCTCAATGGTCTGCATGACCGACTCGTGGGAGACCTTGTAGGGATTGACCAGGCAGAGCAGCAGGTCGACGCCTGCCGCCTCGTACTGGCGGCAGGCCTCGAGGCACTCGTCCGGCGTCCCGAGCACGCATGCGTTGGAGTCGGTCAGGTACTCCAGGCTCAAGAGGTCGAGCAGGCCCTCGTCGTCGGTCTTCTTCATGTCGGCTGCATAGGAGTACGTGCCGAGATCCTCCTTGCGCTCGGCCATCCAGTCCGTCAGCGTGGCGATCTGGCGGGCGCCGGTCTTGGGGTACCACTCGAAGGACTCCCGCGCGTCGGCGACGGCCTTTTCGCGGTCGGGCCCGCAAATGGCCATGGTGAAGGTCGCCGCCTGGTTGTGCACGAATGCGCCGATGGGGTCTGTACAGCGCGTCACCGCCTCGCGGTAGATGTCGATCTTGCGTTTGACCTCCGACGGCGGCAGGCCCACGGCGAAGGAGCACAGGCCGAGCCCGAGGTCGCCCACCTGCGCATGCCCCTCGTCGCTGGTGGTGGCGCCCCACAGGGGCGGGTGTGGCTTCTGCCACGGCTTGGGCTGGACGCGGCGCCGGGGCATCTGCCAGAACTCGCCGGAGAACTCGTACTCCTCGTTGGTCCAACAGCCCACGACGTGCCCGATGGCCTCCTGCCACATGCGTCGGCTCTCGGCCGGGTCGATGCCGAAGCCCTCGAGCTCGGCCCGCGTGGCCGAGCGCCCCGTCCCGAGGTCCACCCGCCCCCGCGAGAGCAGGTCGAGGACGGCCACCGACTCGGCCGTGCGCACGGGGTGGTTGTAGGGCTTGGGCATGAGCCGGACGCCGTAGCCGAGCCGGATGCGCTCGGTGCGCGCCGCGATGGCGCCGTAGAGCACCTCGGGGTTCGAGCAGTGCGAGTACTCCTGCAGGAAGTGGTGCTCCACAGTCCAGAAGGCGTGCCAGCCGAAGCGGTCGCCGGCGATGGCCTGCTCCAGTGTGTTCTGGTAGGCGACGAGCTCGCTGTCGGGCTCCCATGGTCGGGGCACGGGGATCTCGTAGAACAGCGCGAACTTCATGGCGTGGGCTCCCCCCGAGAGGACGGCGGTCCCGGGACGGCCCGGGCTAGACAGTGCATTGCTCCTATCAGCCCGGGTCGACCGGGCGCAACCAAGACCCTGGAGGTGCCATGCGTGGATTGGGCGGTCGGACCTACATCGTCACCGGTGCGGCGTCTGGCATCGGCCGGGCCACGGCCACCCGGCTCCTCGACGAGGGCGCTCTCGTCATGGGGGCCGACCTCGTGGTGCCGCCCGACGACGTGCCGGAGGGGAGGGACGAATCGACCCGCTGGGCCTTCACCCATGTCGACGTGACGGACGAATCCTCCGTCGCGGCGCTCGTACGCGCCGCCGTCGAGTTCGGTGGCGGCGCGCTGCACGGCATGGTCAACGCGGCGGGCGTGGCCGGTGGCGGCCCGGTGCACATGCTGCCGGCCGACGAATGGGCGCGGGTGATCGGAGTCAACCTGACCGGCACGTACCTGACGGCCAAGTACGTGATCGCGCAGATGCTGAGTCAGCCCGTGCGCAATGACGGCCAGCGCGGGTCGGTGGTGACTGTCGCCAGCATCGAAGGCCTCGAGGGCACGGCGGGCGGCAGCGTGTACAGCGCGTCAAAGGGTGGCGTGGTCCTCCTCACCAAGAACATGGCGATCGACTACGCCGGCCGCGGCATCCGGGTCAACGCCATCTGCCCTGGCTTCATCGACACCCCGATGACGGCGTCGGTCTTCGGTCCGGGCATGGAGGGATCCCTGGCCGACATTCTGCGGGAGCACAAGCTCGGCCGACGCATGGGGCGTCCCGAGGAGATTGCCGCGGTGGCGGCCTTCCTGCTCTCGGACGACTCGAGCTTTGTGACGGGTCACGCCCTCCCGGTCGACGGCGGCTACACGGCCGGCCGCGATCACGGCGTCACAGAGATGCTGGGCCTGTCAGGCCCCGGGTGACTCAGCGGGAGTCGCCCGCCACCAGCTTGGCGCGCACCACCGGGTCCGCCTTCTGCTGGTGCCCCGACGTGGTGTTGCGGTCCGGCGCCGACGTGAAGTAGATCATCGCGACCACGGGGAGGACGAGCGGGTCCCGGTCGGACGTCAACCGGAGCAGCAGATCCCAGTCCTCCAGGCCCGTGAGCGACTCGTCGAAGTGGGCCTCGGGGAGGTCACGCCGGTGGGCCAGGACGCCGAGGTCGACGAAGTTGCCGGCCTCGAGCCTCGTACGGTCGAAGGGCTCGAAGTTGAGATACGGGAGCGCGTCCTCTCCCGGCTTCCACCAGACCTCGGAGTCCTTCACCCTGGCCCCGTAGAGGACCTCCAACCCTCGCTGGCGCTCGAACGCCCAGGCCACCGCCTTCAACCACAGCGGGACCATGGCGTTGTCGTCATCGAGGTAGCAGACGATGTCCCCGGTGGCCACGGCCAGGCCCGCGTTGCGCGCCGCCCCGGCGCCTCGGTGCGGCTGGCTGACGGCGATGATGCGGTCGTCCTCGGCGGTCCATGTGGCGAGGGCGGCCGGCGTCTCGTCGGTGCTCCCGTCGTCGACGACGACGAGCTCCCAGAAGGCGTACTCCTGGTTCCGCACCGAGTCGACGGCGGTCGGGAGCATGGCGCACCGGTTGCGCGTCGCCAGCACCACGGAGATGCGCGTGCTCGTGCCGACATGGGCACTCTGGACCAGCGTGGTGACGGGAAGGATCTGCGCCGCCAGCGCGGCCATGGCCTCACGGCGTTCGATCTCCGCAGCACGCTGCGAGACGGCCTCCTCGAGCGCCGCCAGCCTCGCTTCGAAGGCGGTGATCCGGGCATCGACCTCCCCCAGGCCGAGCTGCAGGCGCACCCGGGCGACCAGCGCATCACGCCCACCGCTCACCCGCGACGAATCACGGATCGCTCGCAGCTCTTGTCGTGCCAGCGTGATCGCCTGACGTAGGCGCACGCCACCTCCCTACCTTGCCCTGAAGCGACGCACCCTACCCCAGCACCAGTCGCGCCCCGGTGTAGTCGAGCACGATCCAACCGAAGCGCTTGAGTTGGTCCGAACCGAGCAAGCCGTCGAGCCCCTCGCCGATGGCGCCGAAGTCTGTCTCGCCGATGAGCTGGGGGTGCAACGACTGGCCCGGCACCGACCAGCTTCCGCTGTGCACGAGCGGAACGGTGATGACCGAGCACACGGTGGACTGGCGCTGCGCCAGGTGTGTGCCCGCGAGTGAGGCCTCGTGCGCGACCGTCGTGGATACCACGCTCTGCGACGACCCAGTGTCGACGTCGAAGCTGCGTTTCCGCCCGCCGGCGAAGCGCACCGGCACGCTGACGGCGACCTCGCCTTGCGCGGACGTCACCGTGACCGGCACCGTGGTCCCCTCGCCGTCGGTCAGGGCGAGCGGCGGAGGGCCGATCGGTCCCGTGTACGGCGTCGTCGCCGTCACCTCGGGGCCCTCCTCCCCGGGCAGCACGAGGGCGGCAGCGGTGAAGTCGATGCGCACGGCGCCGAAGCGGGACAGGACGTCGGAGCCGAGCAGCCCCACCGGCTCCCCCTTCCCGCCGATCTGGGGCAGCGTGGCCGCCGTCAGCTCCTGCGGCGCCAGGTTCACCCCTTCGAGCGCCCACGCGGCGACCGAGACCGGGCGGGCGGTCCCGGTGCAGCCGACGCCGGCGAACTGCTCTTCGGGTCCGGCCGTCACGAGGTGGAGCGCCCGGGCCAGGCCGGCGTCGATGGTCGACTGCCCCGCCCCCGAATCGAGGACGAAGGGGTACGGCCCCTGGGTGCCGAAGCAGACCTCGACCGTCTCGGCCACCTGGCCGGCGACGGTGCTCACGGTCAGGGGCACCCGTTGCGTACCCCCCGGCAGCGGCACGTCGCCGGCACACCCCGAGGCCGCCGATGGCAGCGCGAAGGTCACCTCTGGTTCGACGTGCACCGGTACGGACCGCGGCCCGCTGACGGCCGCAGCCAGGCCCAACGCGAGTGCCGCGACGGCGATGGTCGCCATTGCGGCCAACAGGAGCCCGCGGCGGCGCCCCACCGGCTAGCGGCTGAGGGCGAGCCGGCCCGTGGCCATCGCCATGCGCAGGCCGAGCACGACCACGGCCAGCGGGAGGGCAGCTCGGCGCCAACCCTTCGTGGTGCGGAAGGTGAAACGGAGGGCCGAGCGGTGATGGGCCACCATCATTCGGTAGGGGTGGCGCGCCGTGCTCACGCCCTGGACGTGGGTCACCCCCGCCGTGCCCGCGAAGCCCACCCCCCACCCCGCCTCGTGGGCGCGCCAGCACAGGTCCATGTCCTCGGCGTACATGAAGTAGGCCTCGTCGAAGCCGCCCAGCTCCTCGAGTGCGCTGCGGCGGGCCAGGAAGCACGAGCCGGACACCCAACCGGCGCCGGTGACGACGTCCCCATCGGGTGTCCCCGGGTTGTAGCGCCGCGTGAACGGGTTCTCCGGGTCGAACAGGGCCAGCAGCGCGTGCCCGGCGGCGTCGGTGAACGAGGGGAAGCTGCGCACCGAGGGGTAGACCTCGCCCGACTCGGTGAAGATCCGTGGCCCCACGATGGCCCAGGCCGGATTCGTCTCGAGCGCGGATCCGAGGGCGGCCAGCGCTCCGGGGTGGACGGCGACGTCAGGGTTGGAGACCAGGACCCACTCGGGGGCAGCGGGCCCTCCCGCCAGAGCCGCCAGGCCGCGGTTGACCCCGGCGCCGAAGCCGACGTTCCGGCCGGGCCGCACGATCAGGACCGGCGGCCCAGGCCGCGCCGCGAGCAGGTCGGTGAGTGCGGCGTCGGCGCTCCCCGGGGCGCCGTTCTCGACGACGACGACCGGCGCCGCCCCGTCGTCGAGGAGCGAGCGCACGCAGCCCGCGAGCAGTGGCCCGGCGTCGTGGTCGACCACGATGGCCGCGGTCACGCCCGGCACCGCGGAATCAGTACTCCCGGGTGAAGCGGAACTTGACCAGGGCCCTCAGGGCGCTGAAGCCGTCGCGCCAGGTGATCTTCTTCCCCTCGTCCTGCTCGCGGCCCGCGTAGGAGATCGGCACCTCGTAAATCCGGTGGCCCCGGCGCAGCACCTTGGCCGTGATCTCGGGCTCGAAGTCGAAACGGTTCGACTCGATGGTCATGCCCTCGAGCACCTGGGCGTCGAAGAGCTTGTAACAGGTCTCCATGTCCGAAAGGGTCGAGCTGTAGAGCACGTTGGTGATCAGAGAGAGCAGGCGATTGCCCATCCAGTGCAGAGGCAGCATGTTCTTGCGCTCACCGGTGAAGCGGCTGCCGTAGACGACTCGTGCCTTCCCTCGCAGGATCGGATCGAGCAGGCGGGGCCAGTCGTTGGGGTCGTACTCGAGATCAGCGTCTTGAATCAGGATGAGGTCACCCCGTGCTTCGGCCAGACCGGTGCGAATCGCTGCGCCCTTGCCCTGGTTGGCCTTGTGGCGGATCACGCGCACGGTCGAATCCTCGAGAGCTCCGAGCACCTTGTCAGACCCGTCACTGCTCCCATCGTCCACCGCGATGATCTGGAGCACCACGGGCAACTCGACGGCCCGCATGCGCCGGATGACCTCGGCCACCGTGGTGCGCTCATTGAAGACCGGCGTGATCACCGTGAGAGTCCGGTACGTCCTCTCCGGGGGTGTCTCCGTCAGGTCAGTGTCCGTCATGGGCCTGCTCTCTCACCTTGTCCTCGAAGTACTCGATGGTGCGCTCAATCCCCTCACGCAGGCCGATCCTGGGCTCCCAGCCCAACTCGCGCCGGGCCAGCGTGATGTCGGGACAGCGGCGGGTCGGATCGTCGGTAGGCAGCGGCTCGAAGACGATGTCTGACGCCGATCCCGTGACGTCCAGGACGAAACGAGCCAGGTCGCCCACGGTCCGCTCGTCCGGGTTGCCGATGTTGACCGGCCCGGTCAGCGACGAGTCGAGCAGCGCGAGCAGGCCGGCGATCTCGTCCTCGACGAAGCAGAGGCTGCGCGTCTGGCTGCCGTCCCCGTAGACCGTCAAGGGTTCGCCCCGCAACGCCTGCACGATGAAGTTTGACACCACTCGGCCGTCCCCCGGCGACAACCTGGGTCCATAGGTGTTGAAGATCCTGGCGATGCCCACGTTGACGCCGTGGGTGCGGTGCATGGCCATGGTCAGACTCTCTGCGAACCGCTTGGCCTCGTCGTACACGCTGCGTGGCCCGGTGGGGTCGACATTGCCCCGATAGGACTCGACCTGGGGGTGGACCTCTGGGTCGCCGTAGATCTCGCTGGTGCTCGCCATCAAGAACCGGGCGCCGTGGGTCCGGGCCAGCTCCAGCAGCCGGCGGGTGCCCTCGCTGCCCACGGCCAGGGTGTCGAGGGGCCGGGCCAGGTACGCCGGCGGCGACGCCGGCGAGGCCAGGTTGCAGACGGCGTCGACTTTGGTGCCCGACTCCAGCTCCACCTTCTCGCTGACGTCCACCACGACGAGGCTGAACCGCTCGTGGCCGGAGAGGTGGGCGACGTTGTCCCGCGAGCCGGTGGACAGGTCGTCCATGCAGATCACCGTGTCACCCCGCTCCACCAGGCGGTCGCACAGGTGCGACCCCAGGAAGCCGGCTCCGCCGGCGACGACGACCCGGCTCACCGGCGCCCGATCCCCGAGTAGCGGAAACCCATGCGCCGCACGGCGGCGGGGTCGAGCAAGTTGCGGGCGTCGACGATGGAGGGCTCTTCCATCACGGCGAGCACGCGGAGAAATCCAGCCAGCGAAACTCGTCCCACTCGGTGAGCACGACGAGCGCCCGCGCCGCGGTTGCCGCCGCGTAGGGGTCGGCATGCAGCTGCAGGCCGCGCAGGTCATCGGGCGGGTCGCCCTCGGCGTCGACGGTGGGGTCGAACGCGTGCACCGTCGCCCCGAGCTCGGCCAGTCGATGCGTGATCTGCAGGCTGGGCGAGTCGCGGCGGTCGTCCGTGTTCGCCTTGAAGGTGAGGCCCCAGGCGGCCAACCGCACCCCCTCGACCGAGCCGCCACACGCCTCCTCGACCTTGGCGACGACCCGGGAGAGCTGCTCGTCGTTGGACGCGATTGCGCCGGCCAGGAGCGAGAAGTCGTAGCCGGCCTCACGGGCGATGTGGAGCAGGGCCCGCGTGTCCTTGGGCAGGCAGGAGCCGCCCCAGCCGGGTCCCGGGCGGAGGAACTCGAAGCCGATGCGCTTGTCGTAGCCGAGGCCGAGCAGGACGTCGCGGGCGTCGGCCCCGACCTCCTCGCACAGTCCGGCCAGGGCGTTGACGAAGCTGAGCTTGGTGGCCAGGAAGGCGTTGGAGGCGTACTTGATCGTCTCCGACGTCGTGGCGTCGGTGACGATGAGGGGCGCGCCGGTCGTCGAGAAGAGCTCGCCGACCCGGGCCGCCGCCTGCGGGTCGTCCGCCCCGACCACGATCCGGTCCGGGTTGAGGCTGTCGAGCACCGCGGTGCCCTCCCGGAGGAACTCGGGATTGGAGACGACGCCGATGTCGGGGCGCCCGATCACCTGCTCGACCATGTGGGCCGAGCCCACGGGAACGGTCGACTTGTTGACCACGACGGCACCCGGCTCCAGATGGGCCGCAATCTCCTTGGCCGCCGCCTCCACGTAGGACAGGTCCGCCGAGCCGTCGGCACTCTGGGGCGTGGGCACGCACAGGAAGACGAATTGCGCCCCGACCACGGCCTCGACGGCGGAGTCGGTGAACGAGAGGTTGCCGGCCACCACGCTTCCGGCCACGAGTTCGTCGAGGCCGACCTCCACGATGGGCATGCGTCCGGAGCGCAGCGCGGACAGGCGGGCCACATCGCGCTCGGCCAGGACGACGGTGTGCCCGAAATGGGCCAGCGTCGCTGCCGTCGGCAGACCCACGTAGCCCGCACCGATCACGGCCACGGAGTGCGGAGCCGTGCGGGCGTTGGTGCGCGTCGTCATGCGACGGCCTGCGATCGGAGGGCCCCGACGAGCCTGGTCAGGCCGTCTTCCCACTCGGGCAGCGCGGGGAGCCCGCTCAGCCGGAGCGCCATGTTGTCGAGCACCGAGTACGCGGGTCGCGGCGCGGGCCGCGGCGGGTCGAGCTCAGCGGTGCGTATCGGCGTCACCCGCTCCGGATCCGCGCCCACCTCGGCGAGGACGGCCCGCACGAACCCGTACCACGTGGTCGACCCGCCGTTGGTCACGTGGAAGGTGCCGGACCGCCGGTCCAGACCCAGGGTGACGATGGCCGGCGCCAGATCGGCGGTGAAGGTCGGCGAACCGTGCTGGTCGTCGACGAACCGGAGCTCATCCTCCCCGTCGGCCAGGCGGAGCGCAGTCGCCACCATGTTGGCGCCGTGGGCACCGCACAGCCAGCTCGTGCGCACGATGGTCGAACCCTGAAGGCACTCCCGCTCACCCGCCAGCTTGGACGCCCCGTAGACGGAGGTGGGGCACGGCTCGTCCCACTCCCGGTACGGGCGGTTCGCGGTGCCGTCGAAGACGTAGTCGGTGGACACGTAGAGCAGGTGCGCCCCCACCAGTGCGGCCGCCTCGGCGACATGGCGCGTGCCGGCCGCGTTCACCGCGTAGGCGGTGTCGGCCTCCGTCTCGCACAAGTCGACCGCAGTCAGCGCACCTGCATGAAGGACGAGTTCAGGCCGGAACGCGCTGACCGTCGCCATGACGGCATCACGGTCGTCGACGCGCATCGAATCGATGTCGGTTGCCAGCACCTCGTGGTTGAGCCCCTCACGGGGCCCCTCGGGCCCGAGGAGCGCGCAACGGCGCCCACCGGTCGGCACCCGTCCCGCCAGGGCGTCACGCAGGTCCCGTCCCAGCTGCCCGTCAGCGCCTGTGATGAGGATCCGCACCGCTCAGCCGACCCCGGATCCCCAGGCCCCCTCGGCCACCGGGGCCCGGGCCCGCAACGGCTCCCACCACGTCGCGGTGCGTGGCGTACCAGTCCACCGTGTCGGCGAGCCCCTGCTCCCAGTCGACCGACGGCGCCCACCCGAGCTCACGCCGCAGCTTGGAGGAATCGAGGACGTAGCGGCGGTCGTGGCCCGGCCGGTCCGGCACGATCGACTTCAGAGTCTCCGGCTTGCCCAGCGCGGCGAGGATGCGGTCAGCCACCTCCGTGATGGAGGCCTCGACGCCGCTGCCCACGTGATACGTCTCGCCCACCTTGCCGCGCGCCAGCACGGCGTCGATGGCGGTGCAGTGGTCGACCACGTGCAGCCACTCGCGCCGGTTCTCCGTGCTGGCGTAGAGCGTGAGCGGCTTGTCGTCGAGGGCGAGCGCGCAGAAGTGCGGGATCAGCTTCTCGGGGAACTGGAAGGGCCCGTAGTTGTTGGCGCAGTTGGTGATCGTGATCGGCAGCTCGTACGTCTCGGCGTAGGCCCGCACGGCGTGGTCGGCCCCCGCCTTCGACGCGTTGTAGGGGGTCCGCGGCCGGTAGGGGGACTCCTCGGTGAACGCCTCATCGCTGTCGAGCGGCAGGTCCCCGTAGACCTCGCAGGTCGAGACGTGGTGGAACCGGGCCACGCCGACCAGGCGGGCCGCCTCGAGCATGGTCTGGGTCCCCAGCACGTTGGTGCGGAAGAAGAGGCCGGGGTTCAAGACGGCGAGGGAGTTGTGCGACTCGGCGGCGAAGTGCACGATCGTGTCGATCTCCTCGCCCCGCAGCGCCTTCTCGGCGGCGTCGGGATCGCAGATGTCCCCCTGAACGAAGACGATCCGGTCCTCGATGTCGGACAGGTTCGGTCGGTTGCCGGCATAGGTGAGCACGTCGTAGGCGACGACATGGTCCTCGGGGTGCCGTTCGACCCAGTAGCGGGCGAAGTTCGACCCGATGAAACCGGCACCTCCCGTCACGAGAAGGCGCATATGCAGGAAATATTAGCCCAGGCCCAACCCCCCTCCCCTTGCCTCAACCAGGGCGCACGTGCACCACGTCGCCCGCCGTCACGAGGCGGGGACCTGCAGCGGTGTCCACGACGAGCTGGCCCGCGTCGTCGATGGCGGCGGCCCGCCCGGTGAACTGCTCCCCGGCCACGGTGACCCGCACGGTCTGTCCCAGCGTGGCGCAGCGCCGGCGGACCTCGTCGGCGAGGAGGGTCCGGCCGGCGGCGTCTCCGAGGAGTCCGCGCCGGTCCGTGAGCGAGCGGAGCAGCTGTTCCAGGAGGAGGGCGCGGTCGACCGGATGCCCCGTCAGACTCACGTCGTCGAGGCAGGTCCCCCCGGCGCCCTCCGGGCCCGGCCAGGCAACGTTGATCCCGATCCCGACCACCACGGCGGAGAGGGCCGGCCCGGAGAACTCGGCCTCCGCCAGGACGCCGGCCAGCTTCAGACCCCCCACCAGGAGGTCATTGGGCCACTTCAGCGCCGGCTCGACGCCGGCGACCTCCCGGCAGGCGTCGGCCGCCGCCAGCGCCACCGCACCGGTGCACAGATGCACATCGGTGCCGTCACCTTCAGGCCGGAGCAGGACCGAGGCCAGCAGGTTCGCACCCGGTGGCGACTCCCACCGGCGGTCCAGGCGACCGCGGCCGGCGGTCTGGTGGTCGGCCACCACCACCAGGCCCTCGGCGTCCCCCTGGCGCGCCCGGGCCTGGACATACGTGTTGGTCGAGTCGACCTCGTCCAGCCAGAGGACCTCCCAATCCACCCCGGACATGGCAGACACCATACGGCGCGTGCAATTGTGAAGGCCCGCTTCACGAGGAAGGCCCAGCGTGCTCCAGAAGGTCCTCATAGCAAACCGAGGTGAAATCGCCGTCCGGGTGATCCGGACCTGCCGCGAGCTCGGCATCGCGACAGTGGCCGTCTACTCCAACCTCGACCGCGACGCCATGCACGTGCGCATGGCGGACGAGGCGTACGCCCTCGGCGGCGAGACCGCGGCCGACAGCTACCTCAACACCGAGGCGATCCTGCATGCCATTGAGCAGAGCGGCGCGGACGCGGTGCACCCCGGTTACGGCTTCTTCTCCGAGAACACCGACTTCGCCCGCGCCATCACCGATCGCGGCGTCATCTTCATCGGACCGCCGCCGGAGGCCATTGAAGTGATGGGCGACAAAATCAGCTCCCGCCTGGCGGCGGAGAAAGTCGGCGTTGCCGGCGTACCCGGCCGTTCCGAGCCCCTCACCTCACCCGACGAGGTGGTGGCGTTCGGCGACCTTCATGGCTGGCCGGTCGCCATCAAGGCGGCGTACGGCGGCGGCGGCCGCGGCATGAAGGTCGTTGCCGCGGCGGAGGACGCGGCCGAGGCCATGGAGTCGGCTGCCCGCGAGGCCCAGGCCTACTTCGGCCGCCCCGAGGTCTACCCTGAGCGATACCTGGCGTGGCCCCGACACGTCGAGATGCAGGTGTTGGCCGACCAGCACGGCACCACGTTGTGGCTCGGCGAGCGCGACTGCTCGGCCCAGCGGCGTCACCAGAAGCTGGTGGAGGAGAGCCCCGCTCCCGACTTCCCGGACCACGTCCGCCAGGCCATGGGCGCGGCGGCGGTGAAGGTCTCGCAGGCCTGCGGCTACTACAACGCCGGCACCGTCGAGTTCCTCTACCAGGACGGCGAGTTCTACTTCCTGGAGATGAACACGCGGTTGCAGGTCGAGCACCCGGTCACCGAGCTCGTCAGCGGCCTCGACCTCGTCGCCTGGCAGATCCGCATCGCGTCGGGAGAGCCGCTCGACTTCACCCAAGACGACGTCCGCCGGCACGGCCACGCCATCGAAGTGCGGATCAATGCCGAGGACCCCACCGCCGGGCGGTTCTCGCCCTCGCCGGGCACCCTCTCCGCCTTCCACCAGCCGGCGGGCCCGGGCGTGCGGCTCGATGCGGGCTACGAAGCCGGTGACACCGTGTCGCAGTACTACGACAACCTGATCGCCAAGCTGATCGTCTGGGCGCCTGACCGCGAGGCGGCGCGGCGGCGCATGCTGCGGGCGATCTCCGAGACCAAGGTGACCGGCGTGGCCACCACCCTGCCCGCCGATGTGGCCATCTTGAGCCACCCCGACTTCGTGGCGGCGACGCACTCGACGAAGTGGGTGGAGGACACCTTGGACCTCTCTGCGCTCGTCGCGGAACCGGCCGGTGTTGCCGCTCCCCCGGCGGAGGACGACGTGCCGATGGTCCAGCGCGACGTCACCGCAGAAGTCGACGGCCGGCGCTTCTCGGTGCGCCTGTGGGTGCCCGACCTGGGCACGGATGCCGTCCCCGGGCGGGGGGCGGGCCGGCCGAAGCGTGCGGCCGCCTCGGCGGTGACCGGCTCGGGCTCGGGTCAGGTGACCGTCCCTATGCAGGGCACCATCGTCAAGGTCCTGGTCGCGGTGGGCGACGTGGTCGAAGTGGGACAGGCGATCTGCCTCCTCGAGGCCATGAAGATGGAGAACGCAGTCGCCGCGGAGAAGGACGGTGTGATCAAGGAGCTGCGCGTCAGCGCGGGCGACTCCGTCGGCGCAGGCGACGTCGTGGCGGTCATTGAGTAGGTGACTACCGCCACGGCCGCCGCCGCATCGGCGAAGGAGGCCGCGGCCGCGGTCGTCGACGACCACCTCGCCGAGCTCGTCTCGCTCAGCCACTCCGTCCACTCGACCCCCGAGCTGTGCTTCAGTGAGACAACCTCGGCGCGGGCGGTGGCCGAGACACTGCGCGCCGGCGGACTGCAGGTGGACGAGGGGGTGTACGACCTGCCGACGGCGCTCGAGTCCCGCTCCGGTGGCGGCGAGCTCGTGGTGGCCGTCTGTGCCGAGTACGACGCGCTGCCCGACGTGGGCCACGCCTGCGGGCACAACATCATCGCGGCGACCGCGGTCGGCGCCGGGCTCGCCCTCGCGGCGGTGGCGGACGACATCGGGCTGACCGTGCGGGTCCTGGGCACCCCCGCCGAGGAAGGCGGTGGCGGCAAGGTGCTGATGCTCGACCGCGGCGCCTTCGAGGGCGTCCACGCCGCCATGATGGTCCACCCCTGGCCCATGGAGTGGCTGACGGGGACCTGCCTGGCCGTGGCCCACTTCGACGTCCGCTTCTCCGGACGGGAGGCCCACGCATCCGCGGCGCCCTGGAAAGGGATCAACGCACAGGACGCAATGACCGTGGCCCAGGTGGCCATCGGCCTCCTGCGGCAGCAGCTGGCACCGGGCGACCAGGTCCACGGCGTGGTCACCGACAGCTCCCGAGCGGCCAACATCATCCCCGCCGCGGTCACGGCGCGCTACATGGTCCGCTCGCTGACGATCGAAGGGCTCGCCGCGCTGCGACCCAGGGTGGAGGCCTGCTTCGAGGCGGGGGCGCTCGCCACCGGGTGCTCCCTCGAATACGAGGAGCTCGCACCGGTGTACTCGCACATGGAGGCGGACGCGCCGCTGCTGCGCGCCTACCGGGCCAACGCCGAGGCCCTCGGGCGCCGCTTCGCGGCCGACGACGCCGGAACGCCGCCCCCGACGCTGTCCACCGACATGGCCAACGTCTCCCTGGCCGTGCCGACCATCCATCCGCTCATCGGTATTGAGTCCAACGGCGCGGTCAACCACCAGCCCGAGTTCGCCGCGGCCTGCATCACCCCGTCCGCCGACGCCGCGGTGCGCGACGGCGCCGTCGCGCTGGCCTGGACGGCCATTGACGCCGCCACCGACCCCGGCCTGCGCGAACGGCTCCTCGGGGCGTGATCACCGAGCACGCACTGCTCGAGGTCGACGCCGGGCCGGGAGGACGAGTTCGTCCGGGCCATGGAGCGGGCCAAGACGATCATCTCCGCCAGCCCCGGGTTCCGGTCGCTGCGCGTCGAGCGCTGCGTGGAGCGCCCGAGTTGCTTCCTGCTCCTGGTCGAATGGGACCGCCTGGAGGACCACACCGAGGGCTTCCGGGGCTCCCCGGCCTACGAGGAATGGCGCGCCGCCCTGCACCACTTCTACGACCCCTTTCCCGTGGTCGAGCACTTCGAGACGATCGTGACGGCGTAGCCGAGCTCCTCGCCGTTCTGTCTTAGGCTCCCGCCGTGCAGACCGGGTTCGGGCGGCGTGCGAGAACGTTTCTGGGTGGCGCAGTCGCTGCCGTCTGCATCGTGGCCCCAGCAGGCCAGGCGGCGGGCCGTTCCGTCGGCGATGCCGCCGGCCAGTCGACGGCATCGCGGACGCACGCCCCGGCCGTGCACCCGCTCGTGGGTGCGTACTACTACCTGTGGAATCCGGGGAACTTCAGCGGTGGAACACTGCGGGCCCACCTCGTGCCGCCCCAGCAGCCACCCGCGTCGCTGGTGAACTCCCAGAGCCCGCGCACGGCGGAGCGCGACATCGTCAACGCGCGCAAGGCGGGGGTCGACTTCTTCGCCGTGGACTGGTGGCCCTACGTCCCCGGCGCTTCGGGGCGGGACTACCGAGGGCCGGACGGCGCCATGAAGGACTTCCTCGCGGCGCCCGATCTCCACCGGATCCACTTCGCCATGTTCTACGAGACGTGGAACCTCGGCTTCGTCCCTGTCCGCGAGGCCACACCGGTCACCCCCGCCATGGAGGCGCACTTCGACCGCGACATGGTCTTCTTCGCGCAGCACTACTTCTCCAACCCTTCCTACCTGCGCGTTGACGGCCGGCCGGTCGTCTTCTTGTACCTCTCACGCACGCTGACCGGCGACGTGGCCGGCATGATGGACGGCGCTCGCGCCGTGCTCCGGGCGCACGGGTTCGACCCCTTCTTCGTCGGGGACGAGGTGTACTGGCGGGTGACCCCGGTGACCCTCAACCCTGCCGGCCCCGTGCTCACGACGACGCCGCAGGTCACCCGCATTGAGCAGTTCGACGCCATCACCTCCTACACGCTGTACTTCGGCGACCCCGATCCCACCCTGGGCCCGATCGGTGACTTCACCGCCTATCCGGGCACCACCGACATCGTCGCCGACGAACGGCGACTCCTCGGCGAGTACGTCCTCGCGACGGGGGGTCGGGTGCCTGTCATCGCCGACGTCTCTCCCGGCTTCAACGATCGCGGCTTCCGCCTCGCCACCAACCATCCGGCCCAGCCCCGTCAGTGGGTCCAGGGCGGCGGACCGGCGACCACCCTCGACCACCTCTTCAGGTGCGTGGCGATCCCCTCGGTCGACCCTGCACTGCCCATGGTCATGGTGACCTCCTGGGACGACTGGAACGAGGACACCGGGATGGAGCCCATCCCCGGGTCCCCGACCAACCGGGACGACAGCATCTTCACGACCGCGTACACGCAGGGATACACCTACGGCGGCGAGGGCTGGGACGCGGTCCACACGCTGCGAGGGGACGTGGCGCTCCTCGACCGTGACCTCACCGGGACCCCGGGCCAGAGCACGGCGCCAACGACGCTCCGGGATCCACCTCGTGCGGGGGGACGTAGCCGGGCGTGTGGCGTGACGGCCTCTCAGCCCCCGGGCTGGTAGACGCCGAACTCTCCGCGCAGGACGTCGGCCACCTCACCCAGCGTCGCCATCTGCTTGAGGGCCGCCTTCATCGGCACCAGTAGGTTGCCCTCGCCCCGCGCCGTCTCGGCGATGTCCGACAGTGCCCCGTCGACCGCAGCCTGGTCGCGCCCGGCGCGCACGGACTTCGTGCGGTCGATCTGGCGCTGCTGGAGCTCCACGTCAATCGGGAAGACCTCGGCGGCCTCCCCCTCGGCATCCGTGAACCGATTGACCCCGACGACGACCTTCTCGCCATCGTCGACCGCCTTGGCGAAGCTGTAGGCGGCCGCCTCGATCTCCTCCTGCATGAACCGGGCCTCAATGGCGGCCACGGCGCCGCCGAGCTGGTCAATGCGGTCCAGGTAGTCGTTGGCCGCCGCCTCCACCTCGTCGGTGAGCGACTCCACGAAGTACGAGCCCGCCAAGGGGTCGACCGTGTCAGCGACCCCGGACTCGAACCCCACGATCTGCTGGGTCCGCAGGGCGATCTTGGCGGCCCTCGTGGTGGGCAGCCCGAGCGCCTCGTCGAAACCATTCGTGTGCAGGCTCTGCGTGCCGCCCAGCGCGGCGGCCAGGCTCTGGACGGTCACCCGGACGATGTTGTTCTCCGGCTGCTGGGCGGTGAGCGTCGACCCACCGGTCTGCGTGTGGAAGCGGAGCATCTTGGAGCGCTCGTCCTTGGCGCCGAAGCGCTCGGTCATGATGCGGGCCCACATGCGACGCGCCGCCCGGTACTTGGCCACCTCCTCGAAGAGATTGTTGTGCGCGTTCCAGAAGAAGGACAGCCGCGGCGCGAACGCGTCGACGTCCATGCCGGCCGCGATGGCCGCCTCCACGTACGCGATGCCGTTGGCCAGCGTGAAGGCGATCTCCTGCACCGCCGTCGAGCCCGCTTCGCGGATGTGGTAGCCCGAGATGGAGATGGTGTTCCAGTTGGGGAGGTTCTCCGCGCAGTAGGCGAACGTGTCGACGATGAGGCGCATGGAGGGTCGCGGCGGGTAGATGTAGGTCCCGCGGGCGATGTACTCCTTCAAGATGTCGTTCTGGATGGTGCCGCGGATCTTCTCCCCTGGAACTCCTTGCTCCTCGGCCACCAACTCGTAGAGCAGGAGGAGGATGGCCCCGGTCGCGTTGATGGTCATGGACGTCGTGACCTTGTCCATCGGGAGATCGGCCATGAGGAGGCGCATGTCGGCCAGGGAGTCGATGGCCACGCCCACCTTTCCGACCTCGCCCTCGGCACGGGGGTGGTCCGAGTCGTAGCCCATCTGGGTCGGGAGGTCGAAGGCGCACGAAAGCCCGGTCTGGCCCGCGTCGAGGAGGAACTTGAACCGTTGATTGGTCGACTCGGCCGAGCCGAATCCGGCGTACTGGCGCATGGTCCAGAGCTTCGAGCGGTACATCTGCGCGTGGACGCCCCTGGTGAAGGGAAACGCTCCCGGCTCGCCCAGCTGGGCCTCGGCGTCCCAGCCCTCCAGGTCGCCGCGGCGGTACACGGGTTCGATGACGATGCCCGAATCGGTGCGGTGCTCGAGACTGTCCGGAGTGCCCTGCTTGTCCTGTGTCACGCAACCCAGGCTACGGATGATCGGGTGGGGAGGGAAAACGGGGCCCGAACGGGACCGGAGCCGTGCCGGACGGGGCAGACTACGGCCCGTGGACGATGCCCCCGGCCCCGTGTTCTCCCACTTCGGCATCTGCGTGAGCGACCTGGAACGGTCCGTCGCGTTCTACTGCGGAGCCCTCGACTTCGAGAAGGCCGAGTCGCACGCCATCGGGTCCGAGTTCGCTCGCCTCATGGACCTGCCCGACGTGGCCGTGACCTCGCAGTTCATCCGACGGGGCCCGACCGCCATTGAGCTCCTCGCCTTCAGCGAGCCCGCCCCCTTCGGCGACCGGGAGCGCCGGGCGGTGCACCAGCTGGGCCTGACCCACCTTTCCTTCCGGGTACGCGACGTCGGCGCCACGACGGCCCGGGTCGTAGAGCTCGGCGGCACCGTGGTCGAGTCGAGCCGGACCAATCTCGATTTCGGCGGGACGACGCTCGAGTTCGTCTACTGCACCGACCCCGACGGCGTGCGGGTGGAGTTGATGGACCTGGGCGGCTGACCAGTTGGTTCAGCCTCCGCCGCAGCGTCCAGCTCGCGGTCGATGCGCACCGCCTTGCGCTCCTCCATGTGCATCCACCGCAGCGCGACCGGGATCATGGGCCACAGCATCAGCGTGTCGCCGACCACCCACATGATGGAGCCGCCGATGTGGAGGTCGACCACGTAGGAGGGTCCCCAGGCGCGGTGCGTGGCCAGGTAGGCGGGGAACATCTCCTTGGTCGCGCCGGCCAGGGAGAGCCCCGTGAACGTGTCGATCGGGATGGCGAGGAACAGGTAGAAGAACTGCAGCGGGGGGTAGAGGCGGTAGCAGTTCGGGTCGTTGCCGAAGATCTGGCGCCAGAACATGTAGCCCACCAGGAGGAACACGAGGTGCTCGCCGTTGTGCACGCTCTCCTGCGTGAGCGTGTAGTTGTACCAGGTCGTCAAGTGGCTGACCGGGATCACCACCGCGTACAGCACGAAGGCCACTGCGGGGTGCACCAGGAACTTGGCCACGCGGGAGCGCAACACCTCGGTGACGACGAGATGCGATGTTCCCGACGTGGAGCGCCAGAGCAGTGCGACGGGCGAGGAGATGGCGAACAGCGGGGCCGCCACCATGATGAAGACCAGGTGCTGAACCATGTGGTCCCAGAACAGCTCGCTGTCGTAGACCCCGACGAAGCTGCACACGCCCAGTCCGGTGGTGAACAGGGCGCCGACGAAGGCGACGGTCTTGCCCGCGGGCCACGGGTGGCGCTGGTGCAGGGCGTTGTTGCGCCTCACCCCCCACAGGTAGAGGGCGAGGGCGGCGACGATCATCGCCACCGGGACGAAGTTGAACTGCGTGGTGAGGAACTGCGTCCCCCGCAGGGGCGGGAGTCCCGCGTCGTACAGCGCGGCGATCACCTCACGACGCTACCGCCGGGTTCAGCCGTGTTGCCAGACGCGCTGGGCGATCCCCCGCTTGCCGTAGAGCGCGGCCGAGCTCAGCCGGCCCAGCTCGTCGTCGGTCATACACCACCCCAGCGCACCCGCGTTCTGCTCCGCCTGCCCCCGGTTCTTGGCCCCGGGTATCGGTACGGCGCCCTGGGCGATCAGCCAGGCCAGGGCGACCTGGCTCGGCGTGCGGCCGTCGTGCGCCTCGCCGATGCGGCGCAGCTCGTCGACCACCGCGTCCACCTCGGCCATCGGGTGCGCCGAGAAGGTGCGCCGGCCGGGGGGTGGGTTGGAGGCCGAGTACTTGCCGGTGAGGCGGCCCTGCCCGATGGGCGAGTAGGCCAGCGGGACCACGCCGAGCTCGCGACAGCAGTCCAGCAACCCCACGCGCAACGGCATGGTGCGCAGGAGGGAGAACTCCACCTGGTTGCTCGCCAGGCGCAGGCCTCGGCGCCGCAACGCGGCGTCCATGGCACGCGTCTCCTTGGCCGAGTAGTTGGAGACCCCGACGGCCTTGACCAGCCCCTCGGCCTGGGCGGCCGCCAACGCATCGGCGAGCGCGTCGTGCGAGCGCAGCGAGACGGGCCCGTGAATCTGGTACAGGTCGATGGCATCGGTCCCGAGGCGTTCGAGCGAGTGCCGCGCCGCGCCCAGCAGTGCCGAGCGCACATTGAGCTTCCACGGGCTCGGCATGAACTTCGAGGCGATGACGATGCGGGACCGCACATCGGGGTCGGAGGCGAGGAGGCGCCCGATGATGCGCTCGCTCTCGCCGCTCCCGTAGACCTCCGCCGTGTCGAAGAGCACGACGCTCGCCTCGATGCTCGCCTCCCACGCATCCCGGATGCTGGACTCGGTGAGCGACTGGTCGTAGCTCCCCATGCCCCACGTGCCCTTGTCCCCCCAGGCCCAGGTCCCCATCCCGAGCGGTGGGATGGACACGTCGCTTCCGGCCAGGGGGATCCGATCGGTCGCCTGCGGCGGTGCACCGTCCGTCATCGCCGACGCCCCCGCGCCTCGTCCGCCCATGCGAGGTGCGCCGCGAGCGCAGCGCGCCAGGCGTCGGGGTGCGTCAGCTGGGGTGAGTGGTATGCGCCTTCGATGACGGCGAGTCGCCCGTCGACCACCTCGGCGGCGAGCTCGGGTGCCTGGTCGACCAGAGGGTGGTCGTGCTGGCCGACGATGACCGTGGTGGGGCAGGTGATCGCCGGCAGCTCGGCCCGCAGCGAGGTCTCACCCTCGTCGAGGTCGGCCATCAGCGCCATCCCGAGGGACTTGACGGCGTAGGCGTCCATTCCGACGAAGATCGAATCCTTCTCCTGCTGCCACTCCGGCGGGACCGCCGCCGCGATCGAGCGCGTCCTCGGGGCCCACCGAGGCTCAGCGTCGCGGGCATGCCCCGGGCCGGGTCGAACCCGCTGATGTACTTGCTGACCATCGCCCGGACCTCTCTGTCCGGCGGCAAGAAGGACCACGCGCTCGTGTCCATCAGGACGAGCGAGCTGACCAGATCCGGCCGGCGCAGCACGGTGCCGAGCGCGACTCTCCCACCCATGGAGTGCCCAAGGAGGTCCACCGGCCCGCCGAGAGCCTCGATGAAGGCGACGAGGTCGGCCACCAGCTGATCGACGGTGTAGCCGTCGATCACGCCGGTCTTGGTGGAGTAGCCGTGGCCACGCTGGTCGAGGGTGACCACCCGCCGGTCCGCCGCCAGGGCATCGACCTCCAGCGCGAAGTCGTGCGAGGAGCCGGTGAACCCGTGCACGAGGAGGAGCGGCGGTGCGTCGGTGAGACTGCGGCCGAGGTCGTGCCAGACGAGGTCGACCCCGTTCACCCGGACGCTCTGGGATGCGGACGTCGTTGTCATGGTTCCTGTCTAGTTCGTCATGGCGTCCGTGACTATTGCGAAGTGACATCGGCCGCCGCCTACAATCCGGCGCGATGCCCCCATTGAGCGAGGTCATCGGGAACGCCGGAACGGCGACGGCCGGCCCGCTGGTCAGCATCATCACCCCGTCTCTGAACCAGGCACAGTTCATCCGGGCCACGATCGAGAGCGTGCTGGCCCAGGACTACCCCCGACTCGAGTACCTGGTCCTCGACGGAGGGTCGACCGACGGTGCACTCGATGTGATCCGCGAGTACGACGGCCGGCTCGAATGGGCCTCTGAACCTGACACCGGCCAGGCGAACGCGTTGAATCGGGGCTTCCGGCGGGTTCGCGGCGAGATCGTGGCGTGGGTCAACTCGGACGACGTCCTGCTCCCCGGCGCAGTGACCGCCATGGTGGAGCGCTTCACGGCTCTGCCGCAGGTCTGCCTGGTCTACGGCGACGGCTACCTCATCGACATCGAGGGGAACGTCGTCGAGGAGATGCGCCTCGGAGATCCGAACCTCTGGGATCTGATGCACCTGTACAACCAGATCGTGCTTGGGAGCGCCGTCTTCTACCGGGCCGATGCCTTGGCCTCAGTGGGGTACATCGACGAGCGTTGGCGTTGGCTATTCGACTACGACCTGTTCATCCGGCTGTGCACCCGGTACCCCTACGCCCATCTGCCGGCGGAGGTGGCATCGGTACGCGTGTACCGCGAGACGCTCTCGCAGTCGGGTGGCATCCCGCGGTACAAGGAGCTTCGAAAGATCCTCCGCAGCCACAGCGTCCGCCACTTTCCCCCGTCAACGCCGTACTTCCTCGCCGACCAGGTCCGCCTGAACCTGGCCGGCATCGAGGCCAGCCGGGGGACCACACCGGTCCGCAGTGCGATCGCGTCGAGGGTCATGAAGGCGTGCGAAGCCGTGAAGCGGCTCGCGTTCCGCCACGCGCACCGGGTGCACGACGACGACTGGGTGGAACGCCGGGCTGAGTTCGTACTGCGCGCACCGCGCGGCTCGGCCGCGGTCCTGAAGGGTGAGATCCCATGGGAGATGGCGCATCAACGTTTGCGGATCCGCATGCGCGGGGCGCCGTGCGCCGAGTTCGACCTCGCGCCGGGCCCGTTCGAGGTGACGATCCCCTTTGCGCCCCGGGGGCGCCGCCGATCGGTCGGCACACCGACCCTCGTCGTCATCCGCGCGGCGCACTGGTTCCAGCCGGCGCGGCACGTCCACGACCTCCGATGACACAAGGCGTCTCGCCTGGCGGGTCAAGCAGTTCGACTGGGCCGGCGACGTGGCGCGCTGAACCCCTGCTCAGGCGGGAAGCGTCAGTGCGAATGGGGCATGCAGAGTTCGTCGTACTCGGCGATGACGATCTCGCCGGCGTCGGGCCCACAGGCCGGGCAGGCGGGGTCGCGCCGGACCTTGAAGGTACGGAAGGACTCCTCCAGCGCGTCGTAGGCCAGCAACCGCCCGACGAGCGGGTCGCCCAGTCCGAGCAGCACCTTGATCGTCTCGACCGCCTGGATCGAGCCGATGATGCCGGGCAGCACGCCGAGCACTCCGGCCTCGGAGCACGACGGCGCCAGCTCGGCCGGCGGCGGCTCGGGGATGAGGCAGCGGTAGCAGGGCCCGTTGTAGGGGTCGAAGACGGTGACCTGGCCCTCGAAGCGGAAGATGGAGCCGTGGATGACCGGGATGCGCTTGAGGAGCGAGGCGTCGTTGACGAGGTAGCGGGTCGGGAAGTTGTCCGTCCCGTCGACGATGGCGTCGTAGCCGTCGATGATGTCGAGGATGTTGTCCGCGCCCAGCCGGACGTCGTAGGTCACCACGTTGACGTCGGGATTGAGGGCGGTCAGCGTCTTCTTGGCCGAGTCGACCTTGCGGTCGCCCACCCTGTCCATGTTGTGCAGGATCTGGCGTTGCAGGTTGGACTCGTCGACCACGTCCATGTCGATGATGCCGAGCGTGCCCACGCCGGCGGCCGCCAGGTAGAGGGCGGCCGGCGACCCCAGGCCACCGGCACCGAGCAAGAGCACCTTCGAGCCGAGCAGCTTGAGCTGGCCCGTCTCGCCGACCTCGGGGAGGAGCAGATGCCGCTGGTAGCGGTTGCGCTGCGCCGGCGTCAGCGTCTGCGGCGCCTCCCAGGGGCGGCCGTCGTCCTTCCAGCGGTTGAAGCCGCCGATCAGGTTCTGCACGTCGGTGTAGCCGAGGTCGCCCATCGTCTTGGCGGCGAAAGCCGATCGGGTGCCGCCGGCGCAGTAGACGACGATGGGAGCCGACTTGTCCGGGACCTTCCCCTCCACCTGGAACTCGAGGTGCCCCCGGGGGAGGTGGATCGCATGGGGGATGGCGCCCTGCTCGTACTCGTCGGGCTCGCGGACATCCAGGAAGGTCACACCGCCGCCCTCCAGCAGGGCTTGCGCGTCCGACTGTTCCACCTCGCGGATGGACGCCTTGGCCTCTTTTAAAAGGTCTCGGGGAGTGGGCACGCTCGAACCTCCGGGTCGTGCCGGACCGTTCGTCCGGCATCGAACTGTTAAACACTACCAGCGGGGTCAACATTCCCGGCCCGATGGCGGGGCGTCTGCCACCTCGCAGCCGGTGGAAGACTGCCGGCGATGGAGCTCCGCGAGGCGATCAGGCGCCGGGCCATGGTCCGAAGCTTTTCCGCCGAGCCGATCCCTCCGGACGTCGTCGATGGCATCGTCCTCGACGCGCTCCGTTCCCCGACGGCGGGCAACACGGGGGGCACCGCCTGGGTGGTGCTGGAGGGCGACGCGCAGACGTCCGCCTACTTCGACGCCACCACGACCGAGGACTGGCGAGACGCCAGCACCCGGTGGGAGGGGCTCCGGAGAGCGCCGGTCGTGCTCCTCGCGTACTCCTCGGCCAGCCTCTACGTCGCCCGCTACGCCGAGCCCGACAAGGCGGCCTCGGGACTGGGCGCGGCTCCCGATCAATGGCCAGTGCCCTACTGGACGGGCGATGCAGCCTTCGGTGTCATGGCGGTGCTGCTGGGCGCCGTCGACGCCGGCCTCGGCGCATGCATCCTGGGCTCCTTTCGGGGAGAGGCCCAGCTGGCAGACAAGCTCGGCGTGCCCGACGGTTGGCGTCTCTTCTGCGCCGTGGCGTTGGGCCGGCCCGATGGCGCGGACCACCCGTCGCCCTCGCTCCGTCGACCGGTGCAACCCCCGGCCCAGCGGATCCACCGCGGGCACTGGTGACCACGGGCCGAGGGACCCGGTGTCACCCGCTGACCACCCCGGGCCGAAGGTCGGGCCACGTCCAAATCATTCGATGAGGCCCGGCCACATCAGAAACGGAAGCTCAGCTCACTCCGGCACCAGCGAGAGGGTCGTGTGGTCCCGGCCAGCGGGAGGACCCGATGTGAGGATCTCCTGGGCGGAGAGGACGGACACTTCCTGGTGGGGCAAGAGCTCGATCCGGTAGCCCAACGAGCGGTAGCGCCGAAGGACCTCGTCGGGATCGTCGCCGATGGCAACAATGCCCGGGGGCCAGAACTCCACCACCAAGAATGGGCGCCATTCCTCAATGATCCGGCTCGCTCCCTCAATGACTCTGTGGTCGTAGCCCTGCGCGTCGACCATGATCCCGTCAATCCTCCGCTCCGCCGGCACGAGATCGTCGAGGGCGACGAGCGGGACCTCGAGCGACGCAATACCCCATGGGTGCGTCGCCGTCCGGTGGTCACCGGAATTGTCCGGCGACCGCTCGAGACTGATGGACCCGGTGACGTTCCCCACGGCACTGTGGATCGGGAGCACGTTGGCAATTCGGTTGTCCTGGAGGTTGGCGCACAGCAGATTGAAGTTCAGCGGCTCGGGCTCGAACGCGAGCACGAGCCCGTCCTGGCCGACTGCCTCGGACATCACGAGAGCGGAGTAGCCGACGTTGGCCCCCACGTCGATCACAGTCATGCCTGGTTCGATCGCCGCCCGCAAGAGGCCGGCCTCCTGCGGCTCCCAGCATCCGTGCTCCTCCAACTCGGGCCGGATGAACCGGTCGAATCGGGGTAGCGAGATCGTCCCGACGTCGGTATCGATCCGCTCGAACATGTCGACCGGGCGCGGAAGGTCGGGTCCCAGTTGCAGGACCGGCCGGTAACGCGAGATCACGAGCTGTCCCCAAGATCCGTTCAGAGGTGGGGCTGGTCCGCGGCCACCGTCGATCATGCTCCGTAGATCTCGGACTTCTTGGGCCAACCGTTCCATTTCCTGCCCAAGTCCGATCCGGCGCACCACGTACTCACGGAACGGTCTGAGGACGAGGCGATGGAGCGCCGCTCTCACTGAACCGCGCGTTCCCTGATGCGGTCGATGCTTCCTGGCTGGTCACTCAGTGCGGTCCCGGCGGGTCACACGTTGGAGTATAAGAAGGTCCCGATGAAGCCGAGAGCCTCGAGCGGACCGCTCGAAAAGGTGCGGGGCGGCGTTCTGGAGGCGTCTTTGTTTGCCGAAGCCGTCGCAGCCCGACACGATGGACTGTACGCACTGGTTGGGCGCCGGCACCTGCGACAGTTGCTCCGCACGCGCGCCCGGCTGGAGCAACTGTCCTCAGAGCCAACCTCGCTGGTCCCATACGCCGCGCGGCTGTGGTCCCAGAACCAGGAGGACGGCATCATTGAGGAGATCTTTGCCCGGATCGGCCCGGGCGGCCACCGGTTCTGCGAGATCGGGGCATCGGACGGTTCGGAGAACTGCACCCGCGCACTCGCCGAGAGGGGCTGGCAGGGTCTGTGGGTGGAGGCCGATCCGTCTGCAGCTGCCCGAGCCCGAGAGGTCGAACTGGCAGGGGTGCGCGTCGTCAACGCCTGGGTGGACGAGTCGTCCGCCCCGGGCATCTTGCGCCCTCCCGATGAACACGGCGAACAGGCTCCGGCCGGTGCGGACCCCGACCTCCTCGTCATCGACATCGACGGAGACGACCTCGCGGTCCTGAGGGCCTCGCTCAAGGTGGTGCGCCCACGTGTCCTCGTGGTGGAGTACAACGCTGCATACGGCCCCAACAGCTCGAAGGTGTTCCACCCCGCGGGGCGACCATGGGACGGAACAATCCGACACGGTGCCGCCCTGCGTCCACTCGCGCAGCTGGCCGCGGGTTCAGGTCTCAGTCTGGTCGGGTGCGACCCCGCCGGGGTGAACGCCTTCTTCGTCCAAGACGATCTCCTCCGGAACCGCTTCGACCGGCCGGGTGACGTGGCCCACCACTACGTCTCACCGGCCTATCCGCCCCTCCCAGGCGGTCATGTTCGTGCCCGGGGAGCCGTTGCCGACATGGAGCCGTTGACCGGCGAGGACTGGCATCACATTGCACTCGGTGAGATCAAAGCCGTTCTCGCGGTTCGGGGTGCTGCGCCCCTTTAGACCCCGTCGCGGTGGAGCTCTGTATCCGGAACGGCTCGGATCACCGTCTCACCAGCGGCGGCGCCCATGCGGTGAAGGTCAGCGTCGGCTGGTCGGCGGATCCTGGCGCCCATCGGGACCAGCAACGGGCCCGGCTGCCGTTCGCGCTTGCCGCGGGCCGGTCGCGCCGCATCCTCCTCTGGCTCCCCGCGCCTGCCGCGCCGGGCCGCTGGTGGTTCACCGTCTCGCTCGTGCAGGAGGGCGTCGCGTGGTTGAGCGAATTCGCCGACGGGACATCAGTCAGCGCGCTGCCGTTCGACGTGAACGGGTGATCACTACTGAAGGCCCGGATAATTCCTCGGTTTGTCCCACCGGGAGTGACGGCGGTCAGTCGGAATGCTCCTTGGACAGTGGGTGCTCGGGCCCTTCCTGCCATCGGGCCATGGCCCACAAGAGGTCGGACAGGCGATTGAGGTACGGGACCACGAGCGAGTCCCCGAGGGGCTCGCCGACCGCGATGCGCTCGGCGCGACGCACGATCGTGCGCGCCAGGTCGAGCGCGGCGGCCACGCGGTTCTCGCCGGGGATGGTGAAGTCGCTCGGCATGTCGAAGCGGGCCAACAGGTCGTCGATGCCCGTCTCCAACGCGGCCACCATTGCGGCAGTCACCAAGGTCGACCCCGCCGTGAGTTTGTGGCGGTTCTCGGGCGCGGTGGCCACCTCCGCCATCAGCACGTACAGATCGCGGGCCAGCGAGGTCAGCCGGTCGTGGCCCTCGGACCCCGGCGTCGTCTCGGCGCGGGCCAGCCCGATGGCCGCCTGCGCCTCGTCGACCGCACCGTTGAGCTCAATCCGCCAGGAGTTCTTGCCCACCCGACCACCGAAGAGCAGGCCCGTGGTCCCGTCGTCCCCCTTCTTCGTGTAGATCCTGGGTGCCACCAGGCGGGATGCTAACCGGCCCGTTCCGGAGCCCTCGGGAGGCGCCGGTATCCTGTATGGATGGTGGACCCCTCTCCCGAACTGCTCGGGCGGCTCGATCCGTCCGCGTCCGCGTACCTGCAGGCCCTGCGGGACCGCGTCGTCATCTTCGACGGCGCCATGGGGACGAATCTGCAGCTGCTCGGCCTCGGCCCCGACGACTTCGGCGGGCCGGAGCTCGAAGGGTGCAACGAATGGCTGGTGGAGACACGGCCCGATCTGGTGGCCCAGGTACACCGGAGCTTCTACGAGGTGGGCTGTGACGTCGTCGAGACCGACACGTTCGGCTCGACGTCGGTCGTCCTCGCCGAATACGGGCTGGCCGACCAGGCGCGCGATCTGACGAGGCGGGCCGCCGAGCTCGCTCGCTCGGTGGCCGACGAGTTCACGACCCCAGAGCGCCCTCGCTTCGTGGCCGGTTCCATGGGCCCGGGCACGAAGTTCCCCACCCTCGGCCACATCTCCTACGCCGAGTTCCGTGACGCGTACGAGGAGCAGGCACTCGGCCTCCTCGAGGGCGGCGTCGACCTCCTTCTCATCGAGACGCAGTTCGACATGCTCTCCGTGAAGGCCGCCATCAACGGCGCCCGGCGCGCCATGGTCGCACTCGGCCGGCAGGTGCCACTGCAGGCCCAGGTCACGATTGAGCTCACCGGCCGCATGCTGCCCGGCACCGAGATCGGTGCCGCCCTCACCGTGCTCGACGCCATGCAGGTCGACGTCGTCGGACTCAACTGCGCCACCGGACCGGTCGAGATGAGCGAGGCGCTGCGGCACCTTTCGGCATCCAGCCGCGTCCCCATCGCCTGCGTCCCCAATGCGGGCCTGCCGTCGGTCGTCGACGGCAACATGCACTACGACCTCACGCCGGACGACCTGGCGGAGCACCTGCACCGCTTCGTCACCGAGTTCGGCGTCTCCGCCGTGGGCGGGTGTTGCGGCACGACCCCGGCCCACCTGGCCGCCGTCGTGGAGCGCTGTGCCAGTGCCACGCCGGCGCCGCGGTCACCAGTGCACGAACCCGCGGCGGCATCGATCTACACGTCCGTCCCGTTCCGCCAGGACACCTCGTTCCTGGTCGTGGGCGAGCGCACGAACGCCAACGGCTCCAAGGCGTTCCGCGAGGCCATGCTCGAGGCCGACTGGGACACCTGCGTCGCCATGGCCCGGGACCAGGTCAAGGAGGGCTCGCACCTCATTGACGTCTGCGTCGACTACACCGGTGCGGACGGCGTAGCAGACATGACCGAGGTGGCGAGCCGCCTGTGCACCCAGTCCAGCGTCCCGTTGATGATCGACTCCACCGAGGGGCCGGTCGTGCGGGCAGCACTGGAATGGATCGGTGGCCGGCCCATCCTCAATTCGGTCAACCTGGAGGAGGGCCACGAGCCCGGTACCCGCCTCGACACCTTCCTCCGCCTCGCCCGCGAGTTCGGGGCCGCGGTCGTCTGCACCTGTATCGACGAAGAGGGGCAGGCCCGCACCGCGGACTGGAAGTTGCGGGCAGCCCGCAACATCCGCGACATCGCCGTCGAGCGCTACGGCCTGGCGCCCGAAGACCTCCTCTTCGACCCGCTGGCCCTGCCGCTGTCGACGGGGATGGAGGAGAGCCGCTTCGACGGGATCGAGACCATTGAGGGCATCCGCGCCATCAAGGCGGAGCTCCCAGGCGTCTCGACCATCCTCGGGCTCTCCAACGTCTCCTTCGGCCTGAACCCGGCCGCCCGCCAGGTGCTCAACTCCGTGTTCCTGCACGAGTGCGTGGAGGCCGGACTCGATTCGGCCATCGTCCACGCCTCGAAAATCCTCCCGCTGTCGCGCATTGAGGACCGGGCGAAGGAGATCTGCCTCGACCTCGTCTACAACCGCCGCACGGACGACTACGACCCGCTGCAGGAGCTGCTGGCGCTCTTCGACGGCGTCAAGGTGAACGCCGGCGCCGCCGACGAGCACCTGGATTGGCCGGTCGACCGGCGGCTGGCGCAGCGCATCATCGACGGCAACCGCAACGGGCTCGATGGCGACCTGACCGAAGCGCTCGAATCGGACATGGGGGCCCTTGCCATCGTCAACGACATCCTGCTGGAGGGCATGAAGGTCGTCGGCGAGCGCTTCGCCTCGGGCGAGATGCAGCTGCCCTTCGTCCTGCAGTCGGCCGAGACCATGAAGGCGGCGGTGGCCTTCCTGGAGCCCCACATGGAGAAGGCGGACCAGGGCGGCAAGGGCACGGTCGTGCTGGCCACGGTCAAGGGCGACGTCCACGACATCGGCAAGAATCTGGTCGACATCATCCTCACCAACAACGGCTACGAGGTCGTCAACCTCGGGATCAAGGTCGGGATCAACGAATTGATCTCAGCCGCCCAGGAGCACAAGGCCGACGCCATCGGCATGAGCGGCCTGCTCGTCAAGTCGACCCTGATCATCCGCGAGAACCTGGTCGAGCTCAACGACCGCTCCCTGTCGGAGATCCCTGTCCTGCTCGGCGGGGCGGCCCTGACCCGCACCTATGTCGAGCGGGATCTCCGCGAGGTCTACGACGGTCGGCTCTTCTACGGACGCGATGCGTTCGAGGGCCTGCGGACGATGGACCGGCTCGTCGAGTTGAGGCGAAGCGGCGAGGAGGACCCCACTTTCGGGCGAGAGATCTCCGCGAAGAACGTCCCCCGGCGCAGCCGGCTCGACGACCAGGACACCACGCCGGTCGAGGGGCAGCCCGCCCGGGCGGACGTGGCGGCGGACAATCGGCTGTTCACCCCGCCCTTCGTGGGCACCCGGGTCGCGGTGGGCATTCCGATCGACGAGATCGCCGAATACCTGAACCTGACGGCGCTGTTCCGCAACCAGTGGGGCTTCAGGCCGGAGAACGGGGAGAACGACACCGAGTTCAAGGACCGGGTGAAGGCCACGCTGCGTGAGCAGCTCGGCAAGGCGAAGGAGGCCGACCTGCTCGTGCCTTCCGTCGCCTACGGCCACTTCGCCGCCAATGCCGAGGGGAACGACCTCGTGATCTGGAAGGACGAGTCGCGCTCCTCGGAGTGGATGCGCTTCACCTTCCCACGCCAGCGCAAGGAACCTTGGCTGTGCATCGCCGACTTCTTCCGCTCGGCCGATTCGGGCGAGGAGGACTTCGCCAGCTTCATGTTGTGCACCATTGGCGCCCGGGCGTCAGAGGAGACGGCCCGCCTCTTCGCCGAGAACCACTACCAGGAATACCTCTTCCTGCACGGCCTCAGCGTCGAGATGGCGGAGGCGACGGCCGAGTACTGGCACCGCCGCATCCGCCAGGAGCTCGGCTTCGACGACGAGGACGGCCCCACGCTGACCGGCCTCTTCCGCCAGCAATACCGCGGCGGGCGCTACTCGTGGGGCTACCCCGCCTGCCCTGATCTCACTGACAACGCCAAGGTCGTGGAGCTGCTGGGAGGGGATCGCATCGGCGTCACCGTCAGCGAGGGGTTCCAGCTCAACCCCGAACAGACCACCGACGCCATCATCTGCCACCACCCAGAGGCCAAGTACTTCGTGGCGTGAGGGCCGGGCCGGCTGGCCGGGCCGGGCGCACAAGCGGCGCCATTCTGTGCGCGGTGGTCTGCGCCATGTTCGCCCTCCCCGGGTCCGCCCCGGGGGCGTCGCCGCCCCCTCCCCCGGTCTCCTCGGTGGTCATCGCCGACCTCGGGCCCGGGTACACGGTCAGCTCGGAGGGACCACTCGATGCCTCGGGGTTCGCTTCCGACTCGCCGGACCCGGCTGCGGCCTCGGATGCGCTGGCCACCCTGGCCAAGACCATCAGCACCTACCAGCGCGTGTGGAAGGACCCCACCGGGCTCAACGAGGTGCAGGACCTCCTGGTGCGCTTCCCGTCGGTGGTGGGGGCACAGGTCTTCGCTGCAGGCCGCGAACCACTCGCTCGACATGGGCGAGATCGTGAGCTCCGGCCCGCTACGGACCATCCCCGGCGCCCGGCGGACGACGTACTTTGGCTCCACCACGCAGGCCGGGGTCGGCCAGGCCATCACCATCCGCGCCGGCGTCTACGTCGACCTGCTGTCCTTCTTCTCGGCCGCGTCCGCCAACGCGCAGCCGATCACGCCCGCCGTCGCCGAGCGGGTGGCGCACGCCCAGCATGCGGCGATGGTGGCGGCGCCCGGCGGAACCGCCGGGACGTCCTCGGCCGGTGCCGGGAAAGGCCTCAACGCCGGCTCCGTCGGTCTCGCCGCGCTGGTCGTCGCGGTGATCGCCGCTGCCGTCGCCGCGCCCGCGCTGTTGCGCCGGCGCAACGCAGCGCCGCGACCCCGGCCCTCGATCCGAAACCCGACACGACGCGGCTGCAGAGGTGCCGTGAGCGTTGGGCCCGGGCTCACGGGGTTCGAACACGAACCCGGCAATGCCAAGCCCGAGCGACGTCGGCTAGCCGCGCGACGGCGCCGTCTGATCGACATATCGACGAAGGTGTACGAAGGTAACCGTTCGTGCCGCCCATCTGGACACCGCGGCCGATCGGCCCCGACAGCCTGACGAGGGGACCCGGGCGCCGGGACGATTCACAGGAACCTGCTGGGTGGGACGGAGGTGGGTGGCAGTTCGTCCGGTCACGGTGGTGACGCTCCGAGAGGTTCTCGGAGCACACACATACACAGAAGGAGTCACACCATGTCCGCCAACCCGAAGAGGTTGCGCCGCACACTCGTCACCGGAGCAATGGTGGCGGGTGCAAGCCTTGGCGCCGCCGGCCTTGCATCGGCCGCCACCAGCTCGTCTGCTTCCACGTCGGGAACGTCGGCCACCACCGCGCCGTCGTCCGGTGCTGCGAACACCCCGCCCGCGGGCGCCGCTGCCGACCCGGCGACCATGACGCACGGCCCGAACGAGACGCTGCTGACCGGGAGCGATCTGCAGAAGGCGACGGCCGCCGCGACCGCCGCTGTCCCTGGAGCAACCGTCATCAGGGCCGAGACGAACTCTTCGGGAGCCTCGCCCTATGAGGTCCACATGAAGAAGGCCGATGGCTCGTACGTCACGGTCGAGCTGGACGCGAACTTTGCGGCCACGTCGACCATCGCCGGATTCGGTGCCGGTCCGGCCGGAAGCCCGGCTCCGGGGGGTGCCGCGCCACCCTCGACCTCAACCAACTGAGCCACTGATCCCGCGGGGACCCTCGCTGCCGCGCCGCGCGTTCGGTTGCGAGGGTCTCCGCCTCCCGCCGCGGATGATGGCAGATGCTCGGGGCACCTGGGGCTCCACGGCCGATCGGTGACACCATGGACCCATGGACACCATTCGAGCGGCCGGAACCCATGCACTGGAACGCGGCGCAGTCCGTGGGTGACGAGAACGGGCCCAAGGTGCCCGGTCTCCAGCCGGTCTTCCGTCACCTGGACGACCCCGACGTCCCGTGGCAGCAGGTCCGTGCGGTGCGGCTGGCCGACGGCAGCGTCGCCTCCGTCTGGGAGAAATGGTTGGCCTTCTCCGCCGACCCTCTCTATCTGTCCTTGTACGCACGGTGGGATCCCGGCGTCATCCAGCGGCGGCACGGCCACCTGAGCCCGCACGTCGTGATGGTGCTCGAAGGCGAGATCACCTGCGGCGACCGTCACTGCCCGGTCGGCACCCACATCGAGCTGCCTCAAGGAGCCGCCTTCGGTCCTTTCGAGGCCGGGCCCGATGGGGCGGTGCTCTTCGAGGTGATGATGGGGGACCCCCGGGGCTGGGGGGACGACCCGGCGTCCTTCGAACGTCTGCTCGAGCTCCGGGGTGCCGAAGCGCTCCCCGACCCCGAGATCGAGCTGCCGAAATGGCTCGAGGACCTCCGGGGGCGTTGGGTAACCGACTGAACCGCCGCGCATCTCTGGTCGTGGTCGCCGCAGGTTCGTCGCCCGCTGCCACCGGAACCAGTTCCCTCAGTTCGGATCGGCCACGGACTTCCCACCGGAACGAGGCCGGCCGAGATTCGTCGCCGACAGCGCCGAGGCGATGAACAAGATCCCACCGAGCACGATGGCGAAGTAGCTCCAATGGATGTCGGTCGTGTAGCCCTGGCAGGATGCGCCGGCCGCGCTCAGGTCCGCGCCGAAGCTCCGGTACCGCGTTCGACGTGCAGCTGCTCCGCAGCACGAGCAGAGCAACCGTCGATCGCGATGCCGGCGAGAACGGCCACCGCACCGGCAACGCCCAGCAGCAGGGGAAGCCGTGGCTTCACGGCATCGAGGCTATTCGGCCTGACCATTCCGCGGCGGCGTGCTCATCCACCCGAGGTGGCACCCGGGTCCTCACCGATACCCACCTCTCCTGCACGCAGCAGCAGGCGAGAGGACGAATCCAACGGACGTTCGAGCGACCTCCGCATCCACCAGGCGGATTGACAGCAGCAATAGCGTTGGGGGTGGAGCCCTAGATCGCATCACGGATGTGATCCGATTCCCGAGCTATCGGGGGGAGAGGTGAAACCATGGAAGACAAAGGTGACGGCTGGCTCATCTTCGCAGCCATCGTGCTCGGCGTCGCGGGCATCATGCGGGTCTTCGACGCCATCTGGGCGTTCCGCTATCACGGCGCGCTCCCTCAGAATTTCGAAGACGCAATCTTCGGCCACAGCCTGAAGACCTACGGCTGGGTATACCTCGCCGTGGCGATCGTGCTCATACTCTGCGCATTCGGCGTCTTGGCGCGGTCGCAGATAAGCCGGTGGATCGGGATCTTCGCCGGGGCAGTACTTTCCATCGGCGCGATCTGGTGGATGCCCTTCTACCCGGTGTGGTCGCTCATGTACATCTTCGTGGGCATCTTCGTGATCTACGGACTGGCCGCCTACGGCGGGCGCGAAGTCACGGCGTAGTTTCAGATCACGCCACCCAGCAGCAGCCTTCATCGGTTCTCTGAGCCACGCCATCTCGTGGCTCAGAGAACCTGGTGCTCCTCGGCCAGAAAGATCGGCGACCGGGAATGGTCGATGAACTTCTCCTCATCGGCCCGGAGCCGTTCAGCCGCGGCTGAACCTTGAGGGCCGAGGGAGGCCGCCAGGAGCGCATCCACGCTGTCGAACCACAACTCGGCGACGCCGTCGAACTGCTCGGGTGCACCCCGGTCGGACGCAATCGCAGCCCCGACAGGCCCTGACGTCGCGTGCACCTGGACGTATTTGCGGATCCCGAGCACCGATGCGAAGGAGGCCACCAACGGCCCGTGCACGTCTCGCCAGTAGCGATGGAACTCAGCCTCGTCGACATCGGCGCTCCTGTGGAGGCAGAACACGAGTTTGACCATCTTCGGAGGATACTCACGGGGTCGTTCTGGAGCTCCCGACCTCCGACATCGAGATCCCATTGGCCGATGGCTGCGACACGTTCTGTGGGCACCGCCACCCGGGGTAGTGGATCTGCGACCACGTCACATGCCGGCGGTTCCTGAAGCCAAGCCAAGCGCCAGCTGGGACATGTCGAGCTCGGATCCGAGAGACCGCTATCCTCTTGCGCCACGGGCCGTTAGCGCAGTCTGGTAGCGCACTTCCTCGACACGGAAGGGGTCAGAGGTTCAAGTCCTCTACGGCCCACTCACCCGATGCCTGGTTGGACGACGCTCCCCCACCCCTACGGAGCCGTCCGTGCCACATCGCCCTCTCCGGGGGCACGGCCACAGCTGATGGATCCGCCGGGGACTGACGCTGGTTCTCGAGACGACGCGGAGTAGGTTCGGACCGGGCAGACTGTTGGCCTGTGGGTGATGCAGCCATGTTCCGACTCGATGGCCATGTCGCCACCATCACCTACAACCGACCTGAGGCTCTGAACGCCATCAACGGCGAGATGCGGCGCGACCTCAATGACGCGTTCTCGAGGTTCCGCGACGACGAGGACGCATGGGTGGCGATCGTCACTGGTTCGGGACGGGCGTTCTGCGTGGGCGCAGACCTTCGGGACGGGGCTGGATCCACCGGAGAGTTCCACGGCTCATTCTGGGAAAAGCCGACCCTGAATTCCTTTGAGAGCGGTTGGGAGATCTTCAAGCCCGTCATTGCTGCCGTGAACGGGTACTGCCTGGGCTACGGACTCACGCTGGCCACCTGGTGCGACTTCGTCGTGGCGAGCGAGCGAGCCGAGTTCGGCCTGCCGGAGGTGACCCTCGGAGTTCCCGCCATCGTGGCTTCGATACGGTTGCCGCAGCGCCTCAACTGGGCCGATGCGATGGAGCTGTTGCTCACGGGGGAGCGCATCAACGCCGAGCAGGCGCTCGCAATGGGACTCGTGTGGAGAGTGGTCCCTCACGACGATCTGCTCGACGAGGCCAATGCGCTGGCCAGACGCCTTCTCGAAGGAGCGCCTCTGGCTCAGCGAACCATGAAGGAGATGGCGATGCGGACGCGGCACATGCCGACGCTGGAGGCCATTCGCTTCGGCGAGACCATGCGGCAGGTCGCCGGCGCCACGCACGATGCTGCGGAAGGGCTGCGAGCGGCCGCCGAGCACCGGCCGCCTCGTTGGACGGGACGGTGACGAAGCTCCTCAACGGCTCGGCTGGAAGGCTCAGTCCCTCGGCGTGAGCAGCTCGTTCACGATGGTGCCGGAGTCCACCAAGGCGTGCGCCTGGATCGCACCGGTTATCGGAAGATTGCCCGAGTCGAGCGCTCCGATCTGGGCAAGCAGGGATGCCTGGTCCCAATAGATGTGCTCGGAGGAGACCTTGTCGTCTTCGAATGCCATCACGACCACGAGCGGGAGCTCCACTTTGCGACCGGTTGGCGGGATACCGGGAAGCCAGAACGGCATCTCGACGGTATGGGTGAATCTGATGATCAGCTCGTCGACGACTCGCTCCGTGCCGATTGTCCGTGACACCTGTTCGACGTCGGTGTCATCTGGCCAAGCTGGTATGAACGAGTCGCGGTAGAACGTGTGGAGCTGGTCGGTGTCCCGACCGCCGGTGAGCACCGGTACATGGATGACGGTCGGATGATCAACCATTGTCGCCATCGTTGCAGCAGCGTCCCTGGCCTCGAACTCCAGGCGGACGTGCTCATCGAACAGCAGGCCAAGATCGGGCATCCGTGGCTCCCAGGTGTCTGCGATCGGCGGCGAGACCTCCCACCCGATCGGATCGTCCGCGGTCACGATACCGAGTGCGGGTTCGGATTGAAAGGAAAGCGCCAGCTGAAACCGGCGGGCGGCCGGCCCGAACTGCCGCCGCTCGGACTGGGAGCTCGCCGATCCCGAGCACCACTTGGATCCCGGTGCCAGCCGCGTCCTAGAGTCAGCTGCCATGCGCGCCGCAGTCACACCTCCACATCAATGCACCGCCGGACACCGTCTGGGGGTTCATCAGCGACATCACGAAGATGGGCGAGTACAGCCCCGAGGTGGTCGAGGCCGAGTGGATCGACGGCGCCACCGGCCCAGCAGTTGGGGCTTGGTACAGGGGCCACGTCAGGCGCAACGAGAACTGGCCCATCCTCTACTGGACCACCTGCAAGATCACCGAGTGTCGGCCCGGCGAGGTGTTCGAGTTCGCGGTCATGATGCGGAACCGGCCGGTGAACACGTGGCGCTACGAGTTTCGAGAGACGGACGGCGGAGGAACCGACGTGACCGAGTCGTTCGATCTGGGCGACAACCTCTTCACAAAGGTCTGGCACCCACTGGGCGGGTTCCTACGGGAGCGGCGCAACCGAGCGCGACATGATGCGCACCCTCGAACGAGTGAAGGCGGTCGCGGAGGGCGGAGCAGCCAAGATCTAACCTGCCACCGATGAGAGATGCCAACGAGGTGGTGAGCGCATACTGGGCGGCGGCCAACGACAGAGAATGGGGTGCCTTTGGTGACCTCCTGGCCGAAGATGTGGTGTACGAAGGACCCCAGACCCGCGAACGGGTACGGGGCCGTGCCAACTACCTGCGGTTCAATGTCGAAGGGTTTCCAGGCGACTGGCGACTGGCCGTCATCCGGATAATCGGTGAAGGTCTGCACGCGTCCAGCTGGATCGAGTTCACCAACGCCGACGGAACCATCCAGCCTGGGCTGTGCTTCTTCGATCTTGGGGCCGACGGCAAGATCGTGCGGATCACTGACTTCTGGCCGGATCCATACGAGCTACCCGCAGGGCGAGCACATCTCGTCGAGAGGTACTGACCGATCCCTGTCGTGCTGATCTGCTCACGGGAACCGACGATGCGATCCCGGCGATCTCGGCCCGATGAGGGGCCTCAGGGTTCTTCCCTCGGGAACTGCTCTATGACCCTCGTGATGCGCCTGTCGGGTACCAGCCACACGACGGCAACCGCGACATAGATCGCGATCGCCGCCAACGGCTCGAAGAACGCAAGACCGACGGCCACCAGGTAGGCGATGGCCGAGAGCCGACCCTTACGGTCGCTCCCGATGGCGACGGCGAGCGCAGATTCCCGCGGGTGCAACGCGAGCAAGGCCCGAGTGAGCAAGAAGTAGGCAATGGCGGAAAGCAGGAGGACCAGCCCGTAGACGACTACTGGTGCAACGTCCCTCGGGTGCTCACCCAACCACGACGTTGCCGCCGGAGTGAGCGACAGCGAGAAAAGCAGGCCCATGTTGGCCCAGAGGACCCTGCTGTCGATGCGTTCCACGACATGCATCAGATGGTGGTGATTGTTCCAATAGATGGCCAAGAAGGTGAAGCTCAGCGCGTAGACGAGGAGCTTGGGCAACAACGGCTTCAGATCGCCGAAGCCGTGCCCGGGAGGAGAGCGCAGGTCGAGAACCATGATCGTCATCACGATGGCGATGACGGCATCGGTGAAGGCCTCGAGCCTGCCTTTGGTCACTGCCTGAGCATCGCATACGCCGCACTCGGCGAGCACACTTCTGGTCGAACTGCGTGGCGTCTACCCTGCCGAGCCCGACATGAGGTCAAGCCGGGCGCCACTCGTAGCAAACATCGGGCTCTCGCTCCTCGTTGTCGCCAGATGTGGTGGCTACGGCGACGAACCCGTGGTCCTCGTAGAACCGTCGAGCATCGACATTGCTCTGAAAGGTCCACAGTTTGAGCCCGTTCGGACGCTCACGTTTGGCATGTTCGAGCAAGGCCGATCCGATCCCCACCCGCGTCGACGCTGGATCGACGTAGAGCTGATCGATCCACTCCTTGTCGAGCACCATCAGCCCGACGGTCCGGTCAGTGCTTTCAGCGACCCAGACTTCACTGGTCCGGAGGACTATCTCCTCAAACCATTCGTGTACCTCGTCGTCGGTATGGATGGTTGGAGGAATCGATGGAAATGAAGCCGCCCGCGATCTGAGCCACAGCTCAGCGAGAGACTCTCGCCTCACCTGGGAGGGCTCTCCGAATCTCCATGCCTCATCATGCCGCGCATGGCTTTGTCGACAGACGGACTTCAAACCCTCGGTGACGGAATGGAGGCGCAACAAGACCAACAGGGTGAAAAGAATCGTTCACCGGGTTCGGTGTAGCATGAGGCACCTCAATTTCGGGTGAAAGCGCCGCCGCTCACGGCGGCAAGAGTGGTAGTGCCGTGGCAATCAGATCGAAGGGCGGGACCGTCGAGCCATGGCACTTGCTCCGCCTCCACCCGACCTCCCACAGCGACGGGCGAGCGGGTTCACTTCTTCTGTTGCCTTCGCCACGTAAGGCGCTTCGACACGCACTTCCCGTGGTGCTCGAGGGCGTCATAGGTCCTCTCCTGGTGTTCTATCTGCTTCTCGTCCTCACCGGTTTCAGAGGTGCGTTGATCGCGGCGCTCACCTGGTCGTACCTGGCACTGGGTCGCCGTCTGCTCAAGGGTGAACGGGTGTCGATGTTGTTGCTGTTCGGTACGATCCTCATCACCATGAGGACGGTGGTTGCCTTCGTCACGGGGAGTGCATTCATCTACTTTGCACAACCGACGGCCGGTACCGTTGCAATCTCTGTCGCCCTCCTCGTCTCCGCCATAGTCGGTCGGCCCTTCACGCAGCGCTTTGCACACGACTTTTGCCCCATGGACCCGGCAATCATGAGCCGACCCCTGGTTCGTCGATTCTTCATCCGCATCTCCGTCCTCTGGGCGACGGTCATGATGCTCAACGCGGGACTCGTATTTTGGCTGCTCATCTCATCGTCACTGCGTTCATTCGTTCTGGAGCGCTCGCTCGTGACCTATGGCCTCACCGCCATCGCAATCTTCTTTTCCATCAACGGGTTCATGGCGATGATGCGTCACGACGGCATTACGGTCCAATGGGCCAACACCCGAACGCCTCGAGTCGACTCCGACTTCTGACGGCCCAACCCGCCGTCCCGTCACCCGGTGGTGATCGGCGACAGCGCCCTCCCGTCTAGCTGGGTGGGTCGGTTTTGGTAACATATGCAGTCAACGTTCCGGCAGCGCCTCATCGGAGGTCGCGGCGCGGTCACGAAATGGCAGCCGCCGCCGCCTCCCGTGCGTGGTAGCTCGACCGGGTGAGCGGCGAGGCTTCGACGTGGGCGACACCGAGCTCGGCCCCCGCGCGGCGAAGGTCGTCGAATTCCTCGGGGGTCCAATAGCGGGAGACCGGCAGGTGGTCCCGGCTCGGCCGCAGGTACTGCCCGATGGTGACGATCGAGACGCCGACGCCGCGCAGATCAGCCATGGTGGCGACGACCTCGTCCTCGCGCTCGCCCAAACCGACCATGAGGCCCGACTTGGTGACGAGTCCGGCCTGCGCGGCCCGGGCCAGGACCGCCAGGCTCCGGGCGTAGCCGGCCGAGGGCCGGACCGCCCGCTGCAGGCGGGCCACGGTCTCGATGTTGTGGTTCAACACGTCCGGGCGCGCCGCGAAGATGGCATCGAGCGATGCGGCGTCACCCTTGCAGTCGGAAATGAGCACCTCGACTGTCGTTCCGGGAGCGCGCGACCTGATGGCCCGGATCGTGTTGGCCATCGCCCCCGCGCCTCCGTCGTCGAGATCGTCGCGCGCCACGCACGTCACCACCGCGTGCCCGAGGCCCATCCGTTCCACCGCCTGCGCCACCCGGTCGGGCTCATCGGGCGAGAGCGGGAGAGGGTGCCGCGTGTCCACCTGGCAGAAGCCGCAGGCGCGCGTGCAGCGCTCGCCGTTGATCATGAACGTCGCCGTCCCATCCGCCCAGCACTCGTAGATGTTCGGGCAGCCCGCCTCCTCGCACACCGTCACCAGACCGAGGTCGTGGACGGTGGCCCCGAGCCGGCGGTAGCCCGTGCCGATGCGCACGGGGACACGGAGCCAGGACGGCTTGCGCTGGGCAATGTCGAGTCCTTCCTCGGGCACGACTCCCGCCTGCCGCAGCCGGCGCAGCAGGTGACGCTCGCCGGCGTCCGGCGACGCGGAGGGTCCGGCCACCCCCATCGTGATGCTGGAGTGCTCAACCCGCCCATCCCCGAACACGGCGGCCGCGCGCGCGCCACGAAGGCATTGACGACGGCGTCCATCGCCACGTCGACCCCTTCGGCCTCCAAAGAGGTCACCCCACGGTCGGTGATGCCGCACGGCACGATGTGCTCGAACATGGCGAGGTCGGAGGTGACGTTCAGCGCGACGCCGTGGATCGTGCGACGGCGGCCGGGACCGACGCGCAACGTCCGCACCCCCACGGCCGCGATCTTTCGGGGGCTGGGACCGTCGCCCTCGATCCAGACGCCCGGGTACCGCTCCGCGGTGCTCGCCCCGGGCAGCCCGAGATCGGCCAGCGTGTCGACGACCACCTGCTCCATGCGGTGCACGTGTGCTGGTCCGGAGGCGGGGTCGTCGGGCACGGTGACGATCGGGTAGGCCACCAGCTGGCCGGGGCCGTGATAGGTGACGTCCCCGCCGCGGTCGGTGCGCTCCAGCACCGCACCGACGAGTGCCGGGTCGGCCAGCACGTGGCGCTCGTCCGCGTGGGCGCCGAGCGTGTACGTGTGGGGGTGCTCCAGGAGGAGGAGGTAGTCGTCGTCTGCCTCGGTCGCCAACGCGTGCTGCAGCGCGTCGGCCTCGTGATAGGGGACAGTCCCGAGCGACCGGATGCGCAGCACCGGACCAGCTACAGCTCTGCGGCCCAGTCGCGGGTGCTCAGGAGCTCCGAGACCCTCGCCAGGAAGAGAGAGATGTAGGCGCCGTCGACGGCGCGATGGTCCCAGCTGACGCCGAGGATGCCGGTCGAATGGATGGCGATGGACTCGGAGCCATCGGGTTGGGTCACCACGACGGGCCGCCGGGCGATGCCGTCGGTGGCCAGGATCGCCACCTGCGGCTGGTTGATGATCGGGACGGTGAAATAGGTGCCGAACGGACCGTCGTTGGTGATGGAGAAGGTCCCGCCGGCGATGTCGTCGGCGTTGAGCTGCCGGCTGCGCGCCCGCTCGGCCAAGTCCCGGATCCGCCGCGCGATGCCACGCAGGGTGACTTCCTCGGCCCGGTGGATGACCGGCACGATCAGGCCCTCGTGCGACAAGTCCACTGCGATGCCGAGGTTGACCTCGGAGTGGACCACCAGCGCGTCGTCGACCACCGAGGCGTTGAGCAGAGGGAAGTCGCGCAGTGCCTCCACGGTCGCCCGGGCCACGAACGGCAGGTAGGTCAGCGAGAACCCTTCCTCTGCCTTGAAGCGCTCGCCCCAGGCGGTGCGCACGCGCTCGACGCTCTCGAAGTCGACCTCGTTCGCGATGAACGCATGGGGCGAGGTCGCCTTGGACCGCACCATGTGCTCGGCGGTGCGACGCCGCATGTTCGAGAACGGCACGACCTGGTCCCCGGCGCGGCGGAAGGATGCCATGGAGACGGGGGGCGCAGCCGGCGCACGGGGCACGGGCGAGGCGGGTGGGGCCGGTGCAGGCGCTGCCGGTGCAACCGGTGCGGGTCCGGTTTGGGTCGCGGGCGCCTGCGCGGACGCACGGCGGGCGTCGACCACCCGCAGCGCGTCGTCCCGGGTGATCCGCCCGCCGGACCCGGTCCCGGTCACCTCCGACTCGCTGATCCCGTTCTCGGCCAGGAGCTTGCGCACCATCGGCGACAGGACGAGGGCGTCGGCGCCGTTCGACTCGGCAACCCCAACGGGCGCGGGCACTTCAGTCGGAGCCGGAACCGGCGGCGGTGGTGGGAGGCGGCGGAGGCGTGGGCGGTGGGGGCGGAGGCGGCGGCGGCGGCTGGCTCCGCGGGTGGGGTTGGAGGGGCGGCCGGTTCGGCGGCGGTCGGCCGCGGACGCGCCGCCCGGGGCAGCGGAACCGGCGCCGTCGCCGATCACTGCGAGCCGTACGCCCACCTCGACGGTCTCGCCCTCCGGGACGAGGATCTCGGTGAGGACGCCCGCGGCCGGCGAGGGCACTTCGGAGTCGACCTTGTCGGTCGAGACCTCGAACAGCGGCTCGTCGCGCTCGACGGCCTCCCCCACCGCCTTCATCCAGCGGGTGATGGTGCCCTCGGTCACCGTCTCCCCCAGCTGCGGCATCGTGACGTCAGGCAAGGTGCAGACCCCTTCCGGTGAGCGCCAGCATCGTCTCGCCGAAGGTCTCGGAGAGCGACGGGTGCGGTTGGACGAACTGGGCCACCTCGTCCGGGAAGGCCTCCCAGTTGACGGCGAGGTATCCGGCGCCGAGCTGCTCGGTCACCCACGGGCCCGCCATATGGACGCCCAGGATCCGCCCGGCCGATCCGTCGGGCCGGCGCTCGGCGATGATCTTGACGATCCCCTCGGTGTCCCCGATGATCTGCGCCCGGCTGTTGCCCCCGAACGGGTCCTTCTTGGTCACCACCTCGATCCCCGCCGCCTTGGCCTGAGCCTCGGTCATGCCGCAGAAGGCGACCTCAGGATGGCAGTAGATGGCCCAGGGCACCTTGGCGTTGTCGACGGGCACCACGGGTTCGCCCAGCATGCACTTGACGGCCACGATCGCCTCGGCGAACCCGACGTGGGCCAGTTGCGGCGTGCCGGCCACGATGTCACCGACCGCCCACACGCCGTCGGCGCCCGTGCGCTGGTACTCGTCGGTGACGACGAAGCCGCGCCCGTCGATCTCGACGCCCAGCCCGTCTGCGACCAACCCCTCCGTGCGGGGACGTCGACCCACGGACACGACAACTGCCGCCACGTCGAACGTCTGCTCCCCCGCCTTGACCGTTGTCGTCGTGCCGTCATTCGACGGTGTGTGCCCCTCGACCTTGACCCCGGTGATGATGTCGATGCCCCGCTTCTTGAAGGAGCGGACGAGCAGGCGGATGATGTCGTCGTCACAGCCCGGGAGGATGGAGTCGAGCGCCTCCAGGATCGTCACCTTGGAACCGAGGTCAGCCAGGAGGGAGGCGAACTCGCACCCGACGACGCCGCCGCCGATGACGACGACGGAGGCCGGGAGCTCCTTGAGGTCGAGGAACTCGTCGGAAGTCATGATCAGGCGCCCGTCGACTTCGAAACCCGGGAGCACGTGCGGCACCGATCCGGCCGCCAGCACGACGTTGCGGCCCACGACGACCTTTCCGGCGTCCTCACCGTCGACGACCTCGACGTGGTGGTCCGCCTTCAGGGTGCCCGTGCCTGACAGGGTCGTGACCTTGCGCCCCTTGAGCAGGCCGGACAGGCCCTTGTACAGCTTGCCGACCACTCCGTTCTTGCGGTCCTGGCTCACCGCGAAGTCGACCGAGACGTCGGTGACGTCGATGCCGAATTCCTTGGAGCTCCCGATGGTCCGGCGCACCGCAGCGGTCTCCAGGAACTCCTTGGCGGGAATGCAGCCGCGGTGCAGGCAGGTCCCGCCCACCTTGTCCCGCTCGACGATGGCGACGGAGAGCCCCGCCGCGGCACCGTAGAGCGCCGTGGCATAGCCACCCGGCCCTCCGCCGATCACGACGATGTCGAACTCTTCCTCGGTGGCCATCACCCGTCCTCTTCTCGTGTGCGCCTTCTCGTGGCCGGGCTCAGCGGAAACTTCCCGGCGCGCTTCGGCCAGCGCCGGAACGTCACGATCGCACCGGCCGGAGCCCTCTCCGCGCTGCGCGTGCTGCCCCTCCAGCCTACCGTTCGCCCACTGCGCCGAGCCCGGGGTGCGGGCCGTCCCTACCCGCTGGCGCCAGTGCCCGAATCGGCGGCGAGGGTGGCGAGCTCGTCCACCCGGTCGTTCCACCGGTCGCCCGAGTGGCCCTTGACCCAGCGGAAGCTGACGTCGGCGTCAGAGGAGAGTGCGAGCTCAATGAGCGGCTCCCAGAGGTCGCGGTTGGCCACCGGCTTGTTCTGCGAGTTCTTCCAGTCGCGCCGCAGCCAGCCGCGCCACCAGCCGTCGGTGAAGCACTTGACGACGTAGGTGGAGTCGCTGACCACCTCAATGGCGGGGGCGTCGGGGCCCAGCGCCCGCAGTGCCTCGAGCGCGGCCCTGATCTCCATGCGCTGGTTGGTCGTATGGGCCTCCGCCCCGCTGGCGTAGTGCCCGCCCGGCACGGCCCACGCCCATCCACCCGGTCCCGGGTTCCCCCGGCAGGCGCCGTCCGTGTACACGATGACCGGGGCGGCGTCGGCAGGCATGGCCAATGTGTAACACCCGCGACCGGTGGTCGTGGTGTTCCCCCGAGGCCGGTACCGTGGAGAAATGTTGTTCGACGGGATCAGCCACCAGGTTCCCGACACGGACCCGGGAGAGACGGAGGAGTGGCTCGACTCGTTCGACGCCATCGTCGACGCCCGTGGCCGGGCCAGGGCGCGCTACCTGCTCATGAAGCTCCTGGAGCGGGCGCGCACCAAGCAGGTCGAGTTCCCCGCCACGGTCTCGACGCCCTACGTCAACACGATCCCGGCGGACGCCGAACCCTGGTTCCCCGGCGACGAGTACCAGGAGCGCCGCATCCGGGCCTACATCCGGTGGAACGCGGCTGCCATGGTGACGCGGGCCAACACGCGCACCGAGGGCATCGGCGGGCACCTCTCCACCTACGCCAGTTCGGCCGCGCTCTACGAGGTCGGCTTCAACCACTTCTTCCGGGGCAAGGCCGACGGGGGCTTCGGCGACCAGGTGTACTTCCAGGGCCATGCGGCGCCGGGCATTTACGCCCGCGCCTACGTCGAGGGGCGCCTCAGCGAGGCGGATCTCGACAACTTCCGCCACGAGGTCGGCGGCGGCGGGCTCCCCAGCTACCCCCATCCCCGCTCGCTGCCCGACTTCTGGGAGTTCCCCACGGTGTCGATGGGACTGGGCCCGATCACCGCGATCTACCAGGCCCACGTCAACCGCTACCTGAACGTGCGCCGCCTCGTCGACACCAGCGCCAGCCGGGTCTGGTGCTTCGTGGGCGACGGGGAGATGGACGAGCCCGAGTCCATCGGCGCGCTGGGTGTGGCCGGGCGTGAGCATCTCGACAACCTGATCTTCGTCGTGAACTGCAACCTCCAGCGCCTCGACGGGCCCGTGCGGGGCAACGGGAAGATCATCCAGGAGCTCGAGGCGGTGTTCCGCGGCGCGGGCTGGAACGTGATCAAGGTGATCTGGGGATCACGGTGGGACCCGCTCCTGGCCCGCGACGTCGACGGCGTCCTCCTGGACCGCATGAACACGACGGTCGACGGCGAGTACCAGAAGCTGGCCATTGAGTCGGGCGCCTACATCCGGGAGCATTTCTTCGGCCCCGACCCCCGGCTGCGCAAGATGGTCGAGGACCTCAGCGACGACGACCTGGTCTCGCTGCCCCGCGGCGGCCACGACTACCGCAAGCTCTACGCCGCCTACAAGCGGGCCACCGAGCAGCGCGGGGCGCCGACGGTCATCCTGGCCAAGACGATCAAAGGATGGACGCTCGGACCGGAGATCGAGGCGCGCAACGCCACGCACCAGATCAAGAAGATGACCAAGGCCCAGCTGCGAGCCCTGCGAGACCGCCTCTACCTGACCGACGACATCCCGGACGAGGCACTCGAGGGAGGGCCGCCGTACATCCGCCCCGCCGAGGGCTCCGACGCCATGGAGTACCTCCGGGCCCGGGGCCGCGTGCTCGACGGGCCGGTCCCGGTGCGCACCGTGCGCCCCGCCCCGCCCCAGCGGCCCGACGCCAAGGTCTTCGAGGAGTTCGCGGCCGGCTCGGGCAAGCAGTCGGTCTCCACGACCATGGTCTTCACCCGGCTCCTGCGCAACCTCGTGCGCGACCCGACGGTGGGTTCGCTCGTCGCCCCGATCGTGTCCGACGAGGCCAGGACGTTCGGCCTGGAGGCGTTGATCGCGGAGGCGAAGATCTACGCGCCCGACGGCCAGAACTACATCCCGGTCGACGCCGACCTCCCGCTGAACTACGCCGAGAGCGCGTCGGGCCAGGTCCTCCAGGAGGGGATCACCGAGGCCGGGGCGCTGGCCACGTTCATCGCGCTGGCCACGGCCTACGCGACGTGGGGCCAGCCGATGGTGCCCGTGTACCTCTTCTACTCCATGTTCGGCTTCCAGCGGGTGGGTGACCTCGCGTGGTCACTCGGGGACATCCGGGGCCGGGGCATCCTGGCCGGCTGCACGGCCGGTCGCACCACGCTCATGGGCGAGGGGTTGCAGCACGACGACGGGCAGTCACCCCTCCTGGCCTCCACCAACCCGGCGGCAATGGTCTACGACGCCTCCTTCGCCTACGAGGTCGCCACCATCGTGGAGGCGGCCGTCGCCGAGATGCTGGGGCCCGATCCCAAGGACCGTTTCTGGTACCTCACGCTCTACAACGAGACGTACCCGATGCCGCCGCTTCCCGAGGGCGAGGAGGGTGTGGCCGTTCGCCAGGGGATCATCGACGGCGCCTACCGCTATGCGGCGGCACCCGAGGTGCCGGGCGAGCTGGGGGCGACCCTGTGCTTCTCCGGGCCGATGTGGAGCGTCGCCCTAGAGGCGCAGCGGATCCTCGCCGAGCGCTACGGCGTCGGTGCCGACGCCTGGGCAGTGACGTCGTGGACCCGCCTGCGCGCCGACGCGCTCGAGGTGGAGCGCTGGAACCGGCTGCACCCCGATGCCGAGCCGCGCCGGGCGACGGTCAGCGAGGCGCTCGGCTCGGGCCCCGACCCCGTGGTCGCCATCACCGACTACATGCGCAGCGTGCCCGACCAGGTGGCCCGTTTCGTGGACCGCCCCTACACGTCGCTCGGGACCGACGGGTTCGGCCGCTCCGACGCCCGCTCTGCGCTGCGCACCTACTTCGAGGTCGACGCCGCCCATCTCGTCGTCGCCGTCCTGCAGCAACTGGCGCTGGGCGGCCGCATCCCCCCTGCCACTGTGGCGGCGGCGATCGCGGACCTCGGCATCGACACCTCGCGCGTCGCCCCGTTCACCATCTGACCCGCCTCATTCCGTGAGCAGGGCCACGAACGTGGCCATCGCCTCCTCGGCCCCGGCCGGGACGCTGAGCGACAGGGTGCGGCGCTCCGTCCCGATGTCGATGGCGACGTCGAAGAAGGCGCAACACTGCTTCTCGCGCTGACCGAGGGAGGCCGCGGCGAGGAGCGCCGACTCCGAGTCGTCGAGCACCATGTGCACCGCGGTCGCCTCTGCCTGCAGAGTGACGACCGACGACGCCACCAGATCGCGCCACTCGCCGACCCGTTCCACCAGAGCCCCCGCGTCAAGGCTGCAGGCGATCGGGGGCGGGTCGGCCCCGGTCTCAGCCGTCACCGCAGGTGCCCCGCGAGAAGCGCGTCGCGCGTGATCTCCATCTGGCCGAGATGCTGGAAGAGCTCCTCCAGGATGTGCAGAAGCACCGCTCCCTTGGACTCGGTGTAGGGCACGGGGTCGTCGGGGTCGCGCCGCACGCTCACCGGTTCGGCGCTCGGGTCGAGACCGACGATGTCCTCGCGCAGCCGCCGGCGGGCGTGTTCGGCCCGTCGCAGCAGGTCGGCCACCTCCCCGCTCGCGTGAACTCGGCGGCGCGGTCGCGCTGGACCGGCCGCTGGGCCACCGTGGCGCCGCCCCAGTACTCCAGGACGCCCAGGCAATGGGTCAGGATCACGAACGGGGAGTTGCCGCCGCGGAAAGGGGGACGCCGGTTGGCCAGCTCGTCGCCGAGCTCGCCGACGATGCGGGCCATCTCGCGGAGGGCCAGGTCGACGAACCACAGGTAGTCCGGCGCCGGGACGGCGACGGATCCTGCGTCCTCGGACTCAGTGGGCGATCCAGGCATCGGGGTCGGTCACCAACTTCTGCACGTGGGCGGGGAGCCTCCCCGAGATGACGTCGGTCAGGGTCACCTT
>CAVUEI010000006.1:0-7150 GCA_963740535.1 uncultured Acidimicrobiaceae bacterium | reverse complement strand
GCCGCCAAGAGCAGCTTCACCACTGCGGCGGGGGCCACCGCCGGCGAGGAGTCGTAGCGGCCGCGCCTACGGAGTTCCCCGGCCTTCCCACTAGATTGGCGTAGTGCGCCTCGCCGTCCTTGTCTCGGGTTCCGGGACGATCCTGCGGGCCATGTTCGAGGCCGGGCTCCCCGTCAGGGTGGTGGTCTCCGACCGGCCCTGCGCCGCGTTGGGCCTGGCCGAGGACCACGGCGTCGCCGCCGAGCTCGTCGACCGCATGGCCTACGGGGGCTTCGGGCCGGGCTTCGACCGTGAGGGGTTCACGGCGACCGTGGCCGCCACCCTCGTCGCCCACCAGGTCGACCTGGTGGCGATGGCCGGGTTCGGCACCGTGATGACGGAGGCCGTCCACCGTGCCTTCCCGGACCGCATCCTCAACACGCACCCGGCGCTGCTCCCCGCCTTCCCCGGGTGGCACGGCGTGCGCGACGCCCTGGCCGCCGGCGTGCCCGAGACCGGATGCACCGTGCACCTGGCGACCCTCGAGATGGACGAAGGGCCGATCCTGGCCCAGGAGGTGGTCCCGGTCCTGCCCGGCGACACCGAGGACACCCTGCACGAGCGGATCAAGGTGGTGGAGCGTCTGCTCTACCCCGCCACGGTGGCCTGGGCGCTCGGGGAGCTCGAGCGGGACGCCCGATCGGGCCACCGGCCCGGGTGGCCGTACCGGCAGGTGCCGGCAGGGACGCAGGCATAGGACACCGTCAGATCGAACAGAGAAGGAGCGGACGAGGAGATGAAGTCGTGAGGGCCCTGCTGTCGGTCTACGACAAGGAAGGCCTGGTCGAGCTGGCCCAGGGCCTCTCGGACTTGGGATGGGAGCTGGTGGCCAGCGGCAACACCGCGGCCAAGCTCAGCGAGGCCGGGATCGCGCATCTCGAGGTCGCCGACGTGACCGGATCCCCCGAGATGCTGGGCGGGCGGGTCAAGACGCTGCACCCCAAGGTCCACGGCGGGATCCTGGCCGACCGCTCCAAGCCCGAGCACCTGGCCGACCTGGAGGCCAACGGCATCGAGGCCGTCGACCTCGTCGTGTCCAACCTGTACCCGTTCTCGTCGGACCCTTCCATTGAGCTGATCGACGTCGGCGGCCCCACGATGGTGCGCGCCGCCGCCAAGAACCACGAGCACGTGGGCATCGTGACCTCGCCGGCCGACTACCCCCTCGTGCTCCAGGAGCTGCGGGCGACCGGTTCGCTGTCGGCCGCCACCCGGCGCCGGCTGGCCCGGGCTGCGTTCGCGCACACGGCCGCCTACGACGCCGCGATCGTCGCCTGGCTGGACGCCGGCGGGCCCGCGCCCGTCGCCGGCCTCGAGGGCGTCACCGAAGCCGACACCGAGGAGGCGGCGCTGTCCGCCGTGCTCCCGCCGACGCTGCACCTCACGCTCGAGCGCACCGAGGTGCTGCGTTACGGCGAGAACCCGCACCAGCGCGGCTCGCGCTACCGCATCGCCGGCACGACGAGCTGGTGGGACGGCATGGTCCAGCACGGCGGGCAACCCGCTGTCCTACCTCAACCTCTTCGACGGCGACGCGGCCTGGCGGCTTGTCCATGAGCTGCGCGACGACGCCGGGCCGGGGCAGGCCGCAGTGGCCATCATCAAGCACGCCAACCCTTGTGGCGCTGCGGTGGCGGGGGATCTGGTCACGGCCTACGAGCGCGCGTTGGAGTGCGACGTGCAGAGTGCCTTCGGCGGGGTGGTCGCCATCGGCGGGGACGTCACCGCCGAGGTGGCCGACGCCGTGGCCGCCGGCCCGCAGGCCGACGTGATCATCGCCGCCTCCTACACGCCGGAGGCGTTGGAGAAGCTGATGGGACGGCGCAGGGCGACCCGACTCCTGTCGGGGCCCGCTCCCGAGCAGGCGACGCGCCAGCTGCGCAGCCTCGGCGCCAGCGTTCTGGTCCAGGACGTGGACACCTTCGTGTCCCCCCGCGCCGAGTGGCGCACCGTCACCACGCGCGCAGCCGAGCGAGGACGAGTGGCGCGACCTGGTACTGGCATGGCGCGTCTGCGGCCGCACGACCTCCAACGCCATTGCCGTCGTGACGAACGGGCAGGCGGTCGGCGTCGGCGCCGGGCAGCAGTCCCGCGTCGTCGCGGCCGAGATCGCGGTGCAGAAGGCGGGCGAGCGGGCCAAGGGGGGCGCGGGCGCCAGCGACGCCTTCTTCCCCTTCCCCGACGGCCTCCTGGTGCTCGCCGACGCCGGGGTGACGGCGGTGGTGCAGCCGGGCGGTTCGGTGCGCGACGACGAAGTCGTCGCCGCGGCGGACGGAGCAGGCCTCGCCATGGTCGTGACCGGCGAGCGGCACTTCCGGCACTGATGGGCGCCATCCTGCTGGACGGGGAGGCGGTGGCCGCACGGATCCGCGCCGAGGTGGCCGACCGCGCCGCGGTGCTCCGCCGCGAGGGAGTCGTGGTCGGCCTGGGCACTGTCCTCGTGGGCGACGACGTACCGAGCGAGCGCTACGTCGCGCTGAAGCACCAGGACTGCGAGAGCGTCGGGCTGCACTCGGTGGGCGAGCACCTGCCCGCCACCGCGACCCAGCAGGACGTCCTGGACGTCATCGCCCGCTTCAACGCCGATCCCGCGGTGAGCGCGTTCTTGGTGCAGCTGCCGCTGCCGGCGGGCCTCGACGAGGAGCGCACGCTTGATGGCCGTCGACCCGGCCAAGGATGTCGACGGGCTGCACCCGGTCAACCTCGGCCGGCTCGTGCTCGGCACGCCGGGTCCCCTGCCGTGCACGCCGGCGGGGATCGTCGAGCTGCTCCACGCCTACGACGTCCCCGTCGAAGGCCGCCACGCGGTCATCATCGGGCGCGGCGTGACGATCGGCCGGCCGCTCACCATGCTGCTGTCGATGAAGCGTCCCGGCTGCAACGCGGCCGTGACGGTGCTGCACACCGGCGTGGACGAGCGTGACATCGCCGCCATCGTGCGCACGGCGGACATCGTGATCGCCGCCGCCGGCCGCCCGGCTCTGGTGACGCCCGACATGGTCAAACCGGGGGCCGCCGTGGTTTCGGCAGGCACGAGCTGGGAAGGCCGCAAGCTCATCCCGGACGTGCGGGAGGACGTGGCCGAGGTGGCGGGGTGGATCACGCCCCGGCTCGGTGGGGTGGGCCCGATGACCCGTGCAATGCTGTTGCGCAACGCACTGCGGGCTGCAGAGATGGCGGCCCGCTAGGAGGCAATGAGCAGGTGAGTGAGCGGGAATACTCGGAGCGGCCGTGGGGCAGCTACACCGTCCTCGACGACGGTGCGGCCGACCACAAGGTCAAGCGCCTCGTGGTGCGCCCCGGCAAACGGCTCAGCTACCAGCGCCACTCCCAGCGGGCCGAGCACTGGTTCATCGTGTCGGGTACGGCGACGGTCACGCTCGACGGTGCGGTCACGACGGTGCGCGCGGGGGAGTCGATCGACATCCCGCTGGAGGGCGCGCACCGCATCGCCAACGAGGGGGACACCGACGTCGTCCTCATTGAGGTGCAGCACGGCACCTACTTCGGCGAGGACGACATCGTGCGGCTGGAGGACGACTACGGGCGGGTGGACGACTCGACGCGGCGAGCACCGCCGCCGGGGCGGGGAATTCCGGCAAGGTCGTGCCCTCGCCATGACGCGGATCGCCGAACTGCTGGCCGCCGGGCCGACGTACTCGTTCGAGTTCTTCCCGCCGAAGAACGACAAGGAGCTGTCCACGCTCGCCCGCACGATCAGCGAGCTGCAGCCGCTGGAGCCGTCCTTCGTCTCGGTCACCTACCGCGGCGGCGCGGCGTCGCGCCAGCGCACGTTCGACCTCGTGACGGGCATGTTGCACACCACCAAGCTGAACCCGATGGCCCACATCATCTGCGTGGCCCACACCCGGCTGGAGCTGGCCGACATCCTCGTCTCGCTGCGCAAGGCCGGGGTCGAGAACCTGATGGCCCTCGGCGGCGACCCGCCCGAGGACCCGGCGTCGGGCCCCGGCGAGCTCGCCTTCGCGGCGGAGCTGGTGCAGCTGGCGCGCGCCATCGGCGGCTTCTCGGTCGGCGTGGCCGCGCATCCGGCCGGCCACCCCCGCTCGCCGGACCTCCCGAGCGACCGCGACTTTCTGGCGGCCAAGCTGGAGCTGGCGGACTTCGGCGTGACCCAGTTCTTCTTCGAGGCCGCTGAGTACGAGGGCCTGATGGCCGACCTCCGCGAGCGCGGTCGTCGACACGCCGGTCCTGCCCGGCATCCTGCCGGTCACCTCCTTGTCGACCATGGGCCGGCTGGGCGGCATGGGCGCGGCCGCGCCGAAGTGGATGGAGGACCGACTGCGCGCCGCCGACGAGCGGGGCGGCGCCGACGCGGTGCGCAAGGAGGGGGTGGAGCTGGCCACCGAGCTCTGCTCCCGCCTCCTCGAGTCCGGCGTGCCGGGCCTGCACTTCTACACCTTCAATACCTCCAGCGCGACGCGTGAGATCTACGCCGCGCTCGGACTGGGACCCACCTCCAGCCCGTAACGGACCATCACCGTCACCCCGGTCAGTCGAGCGGTCGCAGGAGGTCGCCCGGCTTCGATCGTGTGGCGACCAACGCCGGCGCGATGGCGATGACATTGGCGACCACCAGCACGCCCGCCGCGATCGCCGCCGTGAGCAGCAACGGCACCACGACGACCGGGACGGCTCCGAGGTTGTTCGCGAAGGTATTCCATACCGTCCTTCCGACGATCAACCCCAGCGGGACACCGACGACGACGCCGACGAGGGCCAAGGTCGTGGCCTGCCAGGAGACCATGGAGACGACCTGGCGGTTGACGAAGCCCAGGACCTTCAACAGCCCGACCTCCTTCCGGCGGCGCGACACGCTCACCACGAGCAGGTGCGCCAGCGTCGCCGCACCGAACACGGCCAGCATCGCCCCGAAGATGAGCGGGAAGTTGACCGCCTCGCCGAAGTTGACCAGAGAGGTCGGGGCGAGGGGCTGCGAGGTGATCGACGGGTACGCCGCCAGGTAGTGGTTCATCGCCGCCTTCCCAGCAGGGCTTGGCGCGAAACTGACCCTGACTCCGCCCTTGTCGGTGCCGGCCACCTTCTGCCGGCACAAGGCGAAATGGGGACCCGGGGGGCAGGCGACGTGGACGAGGCCGGCCGTCGTCGTGAGGATCCCGCTGCCGAGGCTCACGAACCCCCCGAACTGCGGGAAGGAGATCTGGGAGACGACCCGGTACGGCTCCGTTCGGGGTGCACCGGAATGCGTGGTGAACGTGATGCGCACCACCGACCCGATCCGCGCGCCAACCTGGCGCATCGTGGAGACGCCGAGCCCCACCTGGTTGTCGCCGACCGGAAGAGTCCCGCTCACCGCCGAGAAGAGGAAGGGTCCCTTGACCGACGTCCCGGCGATGGCGCCCACGATCTTCCCGTTGACCGTCACGTCCCCCGCCCCGACACCTTCGGTGATGGCGGTGACGCCCCGATTGTGCTCCAGGCTGGCCAGCAGCGCGTTGTTCGCCGGGTTGAAGCCGAGCTGCTCGGGGTCTCCATAGAGCGGGGGCGTCGCCGTCAGATGGGTGAGGCTGGCGCCGAAGACACCCGTCGCGCACAACGCGATGACTGCCAGCACCATGCCGAGGAGCGCCGAGCCCAAGGGAACGGTGGACCCGGCGGAGCGGCGTTCCAGGGCGTTGCGGACGCCGATCACCGCAGTTGGCGGCGCGCCCAGGGTGACCAGGTTCCGCACTACCGCCGAGGAGCGGGACGGTCCGGCCCGCTCGTCCATTCGCCGGGTGCGCGCCGCCCGCAGGGCCGGCCAGATGCCCAGCGCGAGGACGACCACCACGGTGGCCAGTGCTCCGAGCAGGAGCGCAAGCGAGTCGAACGCGATCCCGGTGGAGTCCTCGGCCAGCCGCGCCTCACCGAGGGGCGCGATGGGGGACAACGCCGTGGCGATCAGGACAGCCCCCACGGCCCCGGCCAGGCCCAGCACCAGGTTCCGCGCCATGTCGATCGCGAAGAGCTCCCGGCCGGACATCCCGATTGCGACCAGGGTCGGGTGGTCCTCGCTCTCGACGGCGCTCTGGCGGGCCAGGGCCTGGCCCACGACCGCCAGTCCGACGAGCGCGGCGAGCGCGGCGAGGATCCACCACCCGACCGCCTGCGGATGAATGGACGCCTGGATCGTGGCGGCGGTTCCGTCCTCGCTCGAGGAGCCGACACTGCCGATGCCCAGGTTCAGTTGGTTGGCCAGTTCGTCGAACCGGGGGATGCCGGCCGCACCGTGGCGAAGGCGGACGAAGTACTCGTACTGCACCGCCGTGTGGGGGAGCACCGAGCGTGCGAATCCGGGGCCGGCGTAGAGCAAATAGACGGGGGTCGTCCCGGAAGGGAACTCGACCTCGCTGGCCTCGATCCCGACCACCTGCAGAGCGAGGTGCGGACCGTGCGGGTCGGGGAGTCCCGTATTGGGGTTGTTGTAGTCGGCGGCCTGTGATGGCGCCTCGAACGGGACGTGGATCACGGTTCCCACGTGCACCCCGTCCTGTTGCAACGTCGACGATGCGAGCACCTGGTCGGGCTTCGACGGGTCGGGCAGCCGGCCGGAGACGAGCGTGAAGGGCGACCGGCCCCGGCCCGACACGACAGCCAGGCCGAAGTTCGTGGTGTTGATCGGGTGCCCGCAGTCGCAGGTCGGGTTCCCCTCGTCCGCGAGGACGAGCTCGGTGGCCGAGGCGACACCCGGAATGTGGGCCACACCCGGCGCCGGTCGGGTGGCGTAGACGATGGTGTCGAACCCGTGCGCCGCGACGAACGCGGGAATGCGTTCTCCGTCCGCCGACCGGCGGCCGCGGCGGCCAGAACGAGCCCGCCGACGACGCTGATCAGGAGCACGATGGCCAGCCAGGACCGCCAGCGGCGGCGTAACCCGGCGTTGAACACCAGCCTGACTGCTCCCATGACCCGACCTTCCCGTCACCGCAAGCATGGCGTCGCCAACAGGGGTTACCAAGGTGGCCACCCGGTAAGGCCCGCTCGTGGTGGCACCACCCACCTGCGGCGCCGGCGGTTCAGCGATGGACCGCTCGATGCCGTCTCATCGTCAAAAGCCGATTGCGGACACCCGGGCCAGATAGTGGGTAAC
>CAVUEI010000005.1:0-383292 GCA_963740535.1 uncultured Acidimicrobiaceae bacterium | reverse complement strand
CGGGCCACGCGTGGCGGTCGGCGTGGGCGCTGACGCACACCGTCGCCGACGTCCCCGGCGACCACTTCTCCCTGATCGAGGAACACGCCCCCCAGACCGCGCGATCGGTCCAGGACTGGTTGCGGTCCCTCACCGGCACGTCCACGTCCTGAAGACACGAAGGAGCGGTCCAGATGAACCAGAAGACCCCTGTGCTGATCGTCGGCGCGGGCCCCTGCGGCCTGGCGGCGGCGTGCGTCCTGCGGCAACAGGGCATCGAGGTGCGCGTGCTTGAGGCCGACGCCGAGCCCAGCAAGGGTTCGCGCGCCATCCTGCTGTGGCCGCCCACGCTGGAGATCCTGCGCGACATCGGCGTCCTGGACGAGGCCGACGAACTGGGCTTCCGCAGCAAGGCGTTGAACTACCACCTGACCGGCGGCCGGGTCATCCGGGTCGGCCTCGGCCAGGAGACCCGGCCGCTGATGCTCCAGCAGGACACCACCAACCGGCTGCTCGAAGAGGCACTGGAGCGGCTCGGCGGGCACGTCGAGCGCTCGACCCGGGTCATCGACGTGGCGATGGCCGACGACGTCGTCACCGTGAAGGTCCAGGGCCCCGACGGTCCCGAACTCATCGAGGCCGACTGGGTGGTGGGGGCCGACGGCGTCGGCAGCACGGTGCGCGAGCAGGCCGGCATCGGCTTCCCCGGCAGCCGCATCCCCAGCACCTTCCTGCTGACCGAGGGTCAGATGCACGGCTCGTTCGACCGCGCCGAACTGCACTACGTGTTCGGGCACTCCGGCGCCCTGGTCTTCGCGCCGCTGCCCGGGGGCACCGTACGGCTGTCCGCGCCGATCGCCCCGGACACCCCGCTCACCCAAGAGACCGTGCAGCAGGTGCTCGACACCCGCGGCAACGGCGGGCTGAGCATGACCGATCTGGACGCCGTCACCTCCTTCAGCAGCCAGGAGCGGATCGCCGACGCGTACCGCAAGGGCCGGGTCTTCCTGGTCGGCGACGCCGCGCACACCCACTCGCCGATCGGCGGCCAGGGCCTCAACCTCGGCCTCCAGGACGTCCGCAACGTGGTGTGGAAGCTGGCCGGGGTGATCGAGGGCCGGCTCGACCCCGCGGTCCTGGACAGCTACGACCCCGAGCGCCGCTCGATGGCCGAGGAGGTCGTCCGGCTCACCGGGCGGCTGACCAAGCTGGCCGTGCTCAGCCCCGCCAAGGCCCGGGTGCGCAACGTCGTCTGGGGCGGCCTGCAGAAGGTCGGCGCGCTCGACCGCTTCTACGCGCCGATGCTCGCCGGGTGGCGCGTCCACTACCCGCCGGTGCTCGGCGGGCCCGCGCCGCAGGAGGCGTCGCGCGGGCGGGCCGCCGCCTTCCGGGCCCGGCGGCTGCCCGCCGCGGGGACCCGTACGCCGCACTGGGTGCCCGCGCCCCGCCGGGGAGGACGCGGTGGCCCGCTTCCGGCTGCTCACCGTGGGCAGCGGCGGTGAACTGGAGGGCCCCGCCCGCCGGTTGGCCGAACGCCGGTCGGCCCTGGTCCGCCACGAACACCTCGCCGCGCCGGGCGGGGCACCGGCTTCGTCCTGCTGCGCCCCGACGGCTTCGTGGCCATGAGCGGCCAGACGACCTCCGAACTGGACCTCGCCGAGGGCCTGCTGACGCGGCTCGCGGCATAGGTCCCCCGCGGAAGGTCCCGGGCTCCCGTCCCCGGGGCCCTCCCCGTCCGCGTCCCCGCCCCGCGCTTGCGTGTGTGTCCGGGTCCTGTCGTCCGTGCCGACCGGTGGACCCACGCCGAGGCCGCGCCCGCCCCCTCGGGGACGAGCGCGGCCTCGGCGTGTGGCAGGCGAAACCGGCCGGCTCAGGCGCGGACCAGCGTCACCGGCATGTCCAGCACCACCGTGTGCTTGTGGCTCGGCGCGTACGTGACCGGGCCGGTCACCCGGATCTCCGCCACCTGGTCGAGCAACTCCTCCAGCAGCACCCGCATCTGGAGCCGGGCGACCTGGTCGCCCAGGCAGTAGTGGACGCCGTGCCCGAACGTCAGGTGCGGGTTCGGGTCGCGCCGCACGTCGAAGGTGTCCGGTGCCGGAACACGCTCTCGTCCCGGTTGGCCGACGGCCACCACAAGGTGACCTTGTCGCCCGCCCGGATCACCGTGCCGTGCAGCTCGACGTCCCGGGTCGCGGTGCGCCGGTTGTACTGGTTCGGCGGCGCCCAGCGCAGGATCTCCTCGACCGCGCCGGGCACCAGCGAGCGGTCGGCGCGCAGCTCCTTCCACAGCTCGGGGCGCTCGGCGAGCCCCAGCAGCCCGCCGGCGAAGGTGTTCCTGGGCTGCTCGCTGCCGGTGAGCAGGAGCAGCATCAGGTTCGACGCCCGCTCCAGCGCGGTCAGCGGCTCGTCGCCGGGGACCTCGCCGACCGCGGTGACCGAGGCCAGGTCGGTACCCGGGTCGGCGCGCTTGGCCGCGAGCAGTTCACCCGTGTACGCCTGCATGGCCTGGAAGGTCGCCGCCGACGCGGGCGTGGGCGTACCGGCCCGGCGGTCCACGAAGCCCACCACGTCGTCGTTCCACGCCACCAACTGGTCCCAGTCCTCGCGCGGCGCGCCGAGCAGCAGGGCCACCGCCCGCGTCGCGTACAGCCCGGAGACCGCCGAGACGAAGTCGCAGTCGCCCGCGCCGACCGCCGCCGAGACGACCTCCGCCGCGTCTCGCCCGCAGCTTCCCGGCCAGGGCGGCGGCCACCTCGCCGGTCACCGCTGGGCTCAGCAGCCGCTTGATCAGGTCGTGCCGCGGATTGTCCATCATGGGCAGCAGCACACCCGCGTGCACGCCGACCTTGAGGTCCTCCAGATGCGTACCGCCGCCGGCCCGCCCGCCGCCGCCCTGCCCGGAGAACGCCGGGTCGGCCGCGGCGAACGCGATGTCCTCGTGCCGGCTGAGCACCCAGAAGCCCTCGCCGTCCGGCATCCGGGACGCCGGGTGGAACAGCACCGGCGCCTCGGCGCGCAGCCGGGCGAAGACGCCGTACGGCACGCCCGCGGCGAACCCGGCCTGGTCGGTCAGGTCGAAGCCGCCCAGCGCGGCGGGCAGTGAGGCGGCGCCGTGTACGGCTTCGGTGGCCGTCATGGACAACTCCCGTCCCTGGTCGTGATGTTCGGCCGACCGTCGGCCGGCCGGTTGTGGTGTCCCGGTCGTATCTCAGTACGCGATCAGGGAGTTGAGCGTGTCGTCCTCGCCCGACAGCCACTTGCGGCTGGTCTCGCCGTAGGCCGCCGCGGTGTCCGAGTCCAGCGACCGCCACAGGCCGGCCAGCCGGTCGAAGCCCTCGATGCAGGCGATGTCGGCCAGGTCCTGGTAGTCCACGCCCTCGGCCGCCATCGTGCTGGTCCTGGCCAGCACCGCGCAGATCGTGAACAGTTCGGCGGTGATCCGGCCGACCGTGATGAGGATGTCCTCCTTGGTGTACATCACCTCCGGGTCCGGGAAGCGGGCGACCAGTTCCCGGCAGGCGGTGGCGAACTGCCGTACCTGGCGGGAGGCTTCCTGGAGGTGGGCCGCGTTGGCAGGGGACAGGTTCGGTGCCCTGGGTGATGTCCGGGCCGGGGCCGGACCCCTCGATCAGGCTGTCGGCGTTGCCCTGGTAGAAGCGGCCCAGCAGCATGAACCCGGCCTGGTTGTCGATCTGGAAGTCGATGTTGGCCACGATGCGGAACCCGCGGGCGTCCCGGAAGTACCGCTCCAGCGGCACCGGCTCCTCGCCCCGGCGCGCCTTGCTGCGCGCGGTCTCGAAGCCGCGGCCGCCCAGCAGCGAGACCGTACGGTCCACGATGCGCCAGGCGTGCTCGGTGGAGATGTTCTTGGTGAGAAGCTGCTCGAACCAGCGGTCCTCGGTGGCCGGGCCCAGCAGGCACCACTGCGCGGCGGTCTCCATCGCGTAGACCTCGGCGGCCGTGGTGGCCACCCGCCGCTGGATCGCCTCGTAGTCACCCAGCCGCTGGCCGTCGATGGTCCGCTTGCTGATGAAGTCCCGGCTCCACTTCAGGCAGAGCTTGGCGATGCCCGTCACCGGCGCGGACACGCTCATCACCCGGCCGGCCAGCGCCAACGGGCTGACCCGGCGCAGGACGACGGGCCCCTCGACGTCGTGCAGCACCCGCCACTTGGGCACGCGCACCTTGTCGAAGGTCAGCGCACCGCTGGGCAGGCCCTTGCTGCCCATGAACTCCACATGCGACGTCACGCTGAAACCGGGGTCGGTGGACTCCACGAACGGGAAGACCACGGTGCGCTTGCCGTCCACCTCCAGCGTCGCCGACAGCCCGATCACGTCGAAGATCGGCCCGTTGGCGGTGAACAGCTTGCGACCGGTCAGCTCGTACGCCTCGCCGTCCTCGGTGGGCACGACCTTCAGCGGCGCGAACCGGTTGTTCTGCCCGTCCGGGTCGCTGTCGCCGAAGGCGCAGATGACGCCGTCCGAGACCCGCTGGGCCATCCAGTCGCGCAGCGGCCCCTCCTCCATCGCCGGCAGCATCATCGTGATACCTACGGTGTTGCCGATGCCGATGACCTGCGCGGCCGGGGTCGAGACGCTGGTCAGCCGCTGCATGATGCGGTACAGGGTGTACTGGGGCACGCCGTAGCCGCCCAGTTCCTTGCGCGCCAGCAACTTGATGTAGCGCCGCTCGCGGTACCCGTCGATCAGCTTCTGCGGCAGCTCCGCGGTGAGGTCCACCTCCATGGGGTCGACCTGGCTCTCCACGAACTCGCCGATCTCCGCGATCAGTTCCTCGGCCCGCTTCGCGTCGGCCGGGTCCTCCTGCGGGAACGGCGTGAGCAGGTCCCAGCGAACCCGCCCCGTCTCCAGACTGGTGAGAAAATTCGGCATCTCGGTCCGGAGCGTGTTGTCGACGTAGTTCGTCTTCATGGCCATGGACTCGGCGCCTTTCGGTGTGGCAGCATTTCGGACCGGTCCGGCGGTTAATTCCAGGTTGATATCCCGCGGTCGGTGGAAAGCTGACTGCCGGGGACCGGTAATCGCTTCTTCGCGCGGACCTGCCGGGAACGTTAGCGCAGCGCAAACCCCTACCGCCAACCCCTGGTCGGCGGGGGCGACCCCTATCAGTCCCCTGTCCACGGGGCTGACCAGGTTTGGTACACCGATGTTTCCAAGTAACAAGAAAGTGCCTTCTTCCGCGTGAGCGGAAAGCCCCCCATCATCGGCAGTGATATCGCGAAGTGTCCTGTGGGCACGCATCGGCGTCATCCGTGGACGCCCGACCCCCCCTTTGGAGTTTTTTCATGTCGGTCCGAGAAACAGAAGCATCGGCACCCGATGGCGGGACGGCCGCTCCGCGGCGGGACAGTACCCGCTGGTGGACCCTCGCCATTGTCACCCTGGCTACGTCCATGCTGATGCTGGACCTGACTGTGGTGAACGTCGCGCTGCCCAGCGTCCGGTCCGACCTGAAGGTGAAGAGCCTCTCCGACCTCCAGTGGGTCCTGGACGCCTACTCGCTGACCCTCGGCGTCTTCCTGCTCACCGCCGGCTCGCTCGCCGACCGGTTCAGCCGCAAATGGATCTTCCTCAGCGGCTTCGCGGTCTTCTCGGTCGCCTCGCTGCTGTGCGGCGCGGCCTGGAACGTGCTGAGCCTCAACCTCGCCCGCGGCATCCAGGGATTCGGCGCGGCCGTGCTCTTCGCCGTCGGCCCGGCGCTGATCGCCCAGGAGTTCCGCGGCAAGGAGCGGGCGCAGGCGCTCGGCATCTTCGCCGGCGGCTACGGCGTGGCCATCGCGGCCGGACCGCTGGTCGGCGGCGCGCTCACCCAGGGCCTGAGCTGGCGGTGGGTGTTCCTGATCAACGTCCCGCTGGGCCTGATCGCCATCCTGATCGGCGCCTCCAAGATCCGCGACACCGGTGAGCGCCACAACCACGGCAACGACTGGCTGGGCCTGGTCACCTTCTCCGCCTCGATGGCCATGCTGGTCTTCGCGGTGCTGCGCGGCAACGCCGAGGGCTGGACCAGTGCGCTGATCATCGGCCTGTTCATCGCCTCCGCCGTCGTGATGGTCATCTTCGTGCTGATCGAACGCTCGCTGGGCGAGCGCGCGATGCTCGACCTGTCGCTGTTCCGCATCGTCAGCTTCGATACGCTCGCCACGGTCTCGGTCGTCCTGATGGGCACCGCGCTGGCCGCGATCTTCCTGATGATCACCTTCGTGCAGAACGAACTGTTCAACTCCCCGCTCCAGACCGGCGTCCGGCTGCTGCCGCTGTCCGCGGTGCTGATGGTGATGGGCGGCGTCATCGGTGCCATGACCAGCAAGGTGTCGGCCCGCTACCTGCTGGGCCTGGGCTCGGTCGCCATCGGCGTCGGCATGGTCGCCGTGCCGTGGCTGCTGAAGGACGACAGTTCCTGGACGGCGCTGCTCGTGCCTTTCCTCGGTATCGGCATCGGCCTGGGCATCTTCAACCCGACCCGCGCCGCGATGGCGATCAACCTGGTCGAGCCCCGCAAGGCCGGTATGTCCAACGGCGCCAGCGAGACCTTCCAGCAGGTCGGTGTGGCCCTGGGCATCGCCGTCTTCGGCGCCGTCTACCAGGCCCGGCTGACCCACCACTTCACCGACTCGTCGGTGGGCCGGCAGCTCGGCTCCAAGGCCCATGCGCTGGGCGAGCCGCTGGCCGCGGGCGGTGCCAAGGTGGCCGGCGCCGCCGTGCCGAAGGGCCTCGCCGCCCGCGCGGATGACGCCGCGCACCAGGCGTCGGTGTCCGCGATGCACGAGACGTTCATGATCGGCGCCGCCCTGATGGTCGTCTCGGCCCTCATCGGCTTCCTGGGCGTGCGCGACAAGGAGATCCACGAGAGCAGCCTGGACGAAGAGGCCGAGCTGCTGGCCGTCGAGCCCGACGCGGCGGCGATCTGACCGGGCGCCCGACTCCTTCCGCTCGCCGGCCGGCCGCGAGGCCGGTCCCGGTGAGCGTGCCCGATGGTGACGGCACGTCAGGACCCGGGCGGTGTCAGGACATCACGGCCGGCGAGCGCCCGCTGTCGTACGCGGCGCGCGCGTCGGCGATCGTCGCCCGGTTGCGCAGCGCCCAGCCGGCCAGCGCCTTCAGCGGCTCCTGCAACTCCCGGGCCAGATCGGTGGCGTTGTACTCCACCCGCGGCGGCACCGTCGGATACGCGGTGCGGGTGACCAGCCCGTCCCGCTCCAGGTTGCGCAGCGTCAAGGTGAGCATCCGCCGGCTGATGCCCTCGATCGACCGCTCCAACTCGGTGAATCTGGCCGGGCCTTCGGAGAGGGCGAGGATGAGCTCGACGCTCCACTTGCTGCCCACCCGGTCGATGATCTCCCGGATCGGGCAGGCCACCGAGAGCACCAGCTCCTCGGCCGCGCCGCGCATGGGTGCTTGGACCATGGCCCCGTCCTTCCCTTGGCTGCCAGGTTACTGAGGATGGACCCTGTAACAACTCGTGCGCCCAGTATCTTCCATGAACCGCCCGCGGCGCGGGAAGCCCCCGAGCCCTTCACACGTCCGAGGTGGCCGCCAGCCGCGCCCGCGGATGCTGCGGGTGCCGCACCAGGTCGGTGCGCTTGGTGACGTTCAACTTCCGGTAGACGCGGGTGAGATGCTGCTCCACCGTGCTCACGGTGATGAACAGCTTGCGGGCGATCTGCTGGTTGCTGTGGTCGCTCGCGGCCAGCATCGCCACCCGGTACTCCGCGTCGCTCAGCTTGTCGGTCCACAACTCCTCGGCCGCCGGCGGCGTGTCCGCGCCCGTCCCCTCGCCCGCCGCCTCCGGCTCCGGCAGCGTGCGCGCGGCCGTCGGCGCGCCGCACTCCATGGCCAGGTGGTGGGCGTTGCGCAGGGTCATCCGGGCCTGGCTGTGGTGGCCCAGCGCGCGGTGCGCCAGCCCCAGGTCGTGCAGCGTGTGCGCCAACTCCAGCCGATCGTCGTAGGACTGGAGGCCGTCCGCCGCCTGCGACAGCAGCACGGGCCGCCGCTCGGGGTCGGCCGTGGCCGCCAGCACCCGCAGGCCGATCGCCCGCAGCCGTACGTCGTCCTCGCCGCACTCCGCGAGGTGCTTCTCCGCCAACTCCCGTGCCTGCTCGGCCTTGTCGAGGCAGAGCAGGCTCTGTGCGGCATCGGTCCGCCATGTGCGCAGTGTCGGCAGGGTCGGCAGCCCCACGTCCCACCGCTCGACCAGCTCGCCGACCGTGCGGAAGTCGGCGACCGCCGCGTGGTACTGCCCGATCGCGTGCTGGTGGTGCCCCCGCGCCTGGAGGTAGACCAGCCCCACAGGGGTGCGGAACACCGAGTCCGGCAGCGGCTCGCGGAGCACCTCCGCGGCCTCGTCCAGCCTGCCCAGCGCGGTCGTCGCGTGCAGCAGCGTGCTCAGCGGCATCGCCACGCCCAGCCCCCAGCCCTGCGGGCGCAGCACCCGCAGCGCCGTACGGGCGTGGCGCTCGGCGGCGTGCAGGTCGCCGCGCCGCCAGGCGTTCTCCGCGCGCAGCGCCGAGAACATCGCCTCCCAGACCGGCACCTTGCCCGCCTGGTCGGCCAGCACCGCGGACCACGACTCGGCCAGCGCGAGCCGGCCCTCGCACACCAGCGTGGCGAGCGCGGCCTGCAGCGGGGCGAAGGTGTGCTCGTCGAGCCGGCACTGCTGGAGCACGTGCTCCGCGTCCACCGGATGCCGGCCCTCCGGTCCGGCCTCGGCCAGCAGCGTGCTCACCGTCCGGCCGGCCACCCACCGGCTGCTGCCGACGCCCGGCGCGGCGGGCGGCCCGGCCCCCGGCAGCGCGGCGAGGACCGACAGGCCCTCCCCCGAGGGGGGCAGCACGCACGACAGCCAGCCGCGCGCGGCCCGCAGGTGCCCGCGCGCCTCCAGGTCCAGCGTCCCGCAGGTCCCGCCCACCTGGCGCAGCGCCTCCAGCGTCGTCTTCGGCCGGCCGAACCACAGCAGCCCGCCGACCGACAGCAGCAGGTCGCGTCCGGGCAGATGGCCCGCCCGGACCGCCTCGGTCAGCTCCGGCAGCCGGCGCAGCGCCAGCGCGGGATCGGTCCTGCCCTCGGTGCGGATCAGCAGCGAGGTGGTCACGGCCCGCTGCCGCGGCGTGCCGGCCCGCCGGTGCGCCACCCGCAGGCAGGACAGGGCGGCCTCCGTGTCGTTGTCGGACAGCGCCTGCTCGGCCGCCTCGTGCAGCAGGTCCACGGCGCCGGGGACGTCGGCGTCCTCCGCGTCCAGCAGCTGGCGGGCGATCGAGGTGGCCGGCGCGCCCTCCTTGTAGAGCAGGTGCGCCGCCGCGGCGTGCAGCCGGGTGCGCTCGGCCGGCGCCATGCCGTGCAGTACGGCCGGCGCCGCGTCGGGGTGCCGGAACCCGTCGGCGTCCAGCACCCCGGTCGCCTTGAGGGCCCCGATGGCGCGCTGTGCCGAGTCGGCGTCGATGCCCGCCAGCGCGGCCAGCAGCGACGGGGTGGCCGCACCGCCCAGGACGGCCAGACCGCGCGCGGTCTGGAGCATGGAGGACTCGCAGCGGTACAGGCAGCTCAGCAGCGCCTCGGCGAAGGCCGAGGCCGTGGCCGCCCGCGGCGAGCGCGCCTCGTCCGCGCCGCACAGGTCGTCGATCAGCCCGCGCAGCAGCAGCGGGTTGCCCCCGCTGAGCGCGTGGTACTCCGGCGCGAGGCGCTGGGCGGTGCGCCGGTCCACGTACCGCGACAGCATCGTCTCGGCGCCGGCCGCCGACAGCAGGTCGAGCCGCATGAAGTAGCTCTGCGGCTCGCGCGGCAGCTCCGCCTGGAGCCGGATGCGCGACGAGCGCGGCTGGACCGACTCGGTGAGCACCACCAGCACCCGGGCGGACCTGATGCGGCGGGTGAAGGCCGCGAGACAGCGTAAGGACGCCTCGTCGGCGGCGTCGACGTCGTCGATCCCGATCAGCAGCGGTCGGCTGCTGTGCCGCACCATGTCCAGCAGCGCCCCCGACAGGCTGTGCAGGACGTACGCGGACGGCTGGTCCTGGCCGCCGCCGGCCGCGCTGTCGTGGGCGCCGGACGCGCTCTCCTTGAGCAGCCGGCTCACGGCCGCGGCGTCCTGCGCGGGCAGTTCGGCGCCGCGGAAGATCTGGTCCAGGACGCCCAGCGGCATCGCCTGCTCGGCGCGGGACCCGGTCGCGGTGAGCAGGGCGGCCCCCGAACCGACCGCGTCTTCCGCGAACGTGTGCAGCAATTCCGTCTTGCCGCTGCCCACCGGTCCGGTGATCACGGCCACTTGGCCCCTGCCCGCCTTCCGGGCCGTCGTATCGAAAAGCTTCCTCAGATGCGCCAGTTGGATTTCACGTTCCAGTAGCACTTCGTTGACTCCCCCGTAAAACCGCGTCTCCGGTCGGCCTCGACCCTCACTCCAGAAAGCGAAATTCTCAGTTCCGTTTGTGCTTGTCCTGTGCTTGGCGCGGCCCCGGGAGAGAAGCTGCCGGACGGGGCGGTGCGCACCACCCGTCGGCGACCGAGGGACTGGGCCCCCGCCATTGGGCGCCGCCGGTCGGGCGAACGCGTGTGGCCGGCCCTGCTCGGTTCGGCCTTTTCCCCCGGGTTCCGGTACGTAGTTTAATGGGTGGGCGAACCCGATGGGATGTCCATTTCCCCTAGGGGTCGCGATCCGTCGCTCGGTGTGACCGCGGCGCACGGGCGAAAAGGGCAACGCCCCTTGTGTACGCGTGGCCGTGTCCGGCGCCATGACGCAGCGTGATGTGACGCCGACCTCAGTCGGCTGACGCCGTGTCACGCCCGCCGCCTCGAATACGGCGGCGAAGGCCGGGGGCCGTTTATAGAGTTCTTGTCCCATTCCGGCGCATTGGCCGCGTCGGACGGGACAAGGGCGTACGGCAAGGAGCCGCCGGCTGTTTCGCCGGAGGCAGGGTCCGGGTCGTCGCGTCGCGGTAATCGCTTTCGGTGGCGGCGGGGGTTCCTGCCGGCGCCGTACTCCCGTTCGGCCACCGGTCGAGCCGGTTCCACTCGGCCGGCCGGGTAACCGGCTACCGGGCTACTCGGCGACGAAGGTGCTGTGGCTCCACTCGAACACGTGCAGTTCGCCGTCCTCTTGGACCCTTTTCGCGCCGGTCCGAGTGAAATGGTCGTGTCTGTTGCCCCGGAACACCTTGACCACGCTGGGCATTCGGCCGTCCGGCCAGCTGCGTATGCGCTGTGCCTCGCTGAGCTCCGGTCCACCGTGCAGAACTGCGGTGGGCTTCCTCGGGTCCATGCAGACCAGTCCTCCCGTGCGGAGCTCCCGACGGCCGGGCCGGACACGTGCCGCGGGGCCGAGCTCCTACCCGCGTGTGGCAACCCGAGCCAGAACCCATCCAAGGTAGGGCCGGACCGGGATCGGGCCGCCCCCTAATCCTCCCCTAACCTGCCCCTGGCCGGCCGGCCAGGCGGGCGCGGCGCCGGCCGCCGGACGGGCCCGCGGGTCGGACGGGGGTCGGACGGGAGTCGGTGGGGGGTCGGCCGCCGGACGGGGGTTCGGTGCGGACGCGGGTGGCGGCGCGGGTCCGGGCCGGCGGACGCGCGATATTGGGTGGCACCCGGGGCCGCGAGGCGGCACCATGCCCGGCGTTCCACCCTTCGGGGCCCTCGCGGGCCCTCCGTACGGCCGAGGAGCCGCATGAGCCTGCGCCACCACGAGATCGCCGAATCCGGCCACCGCATCCTGAACCCGCTCACCGAGGACAAGCTGATGCTCCTCGGCGAGATCTGCCGGCTCAAGGAGGGGCAGCGGCAGCTCGATCTGGCCTGCGGCAAGGGCGAGATGCTCGCCCGCTGGGCCGAGCGGCACGGCATCGGCGGCGTCGGGGTGGACCTCAGCGAGGTGTTCCTGACCGCCGCCCGGATGCGGGCCGCCGAACTCGGGGTCGCCGAGCGGCTGGCCTTCGAGCGCGCGGACGCGGGCGGCTACCAGGCCGAACCGGGCGCCTTCGACATCGTGTCCTGCGTCGGCGCCACCTGGATCGGCGGCGGCCTGGCCGGCACCGTCGAGCTGATGCGGCCGGCGATGCGGCCCGGCGGGCTGATGCTCATCGGCGAGCCGTACTGGACCGAACCCGCCCCGGAGGCGGCCTTCGAGGCGATCGGCTTCGGCCCCGACGACTACGCCTCGCTGGCGGGCACCCTGGACCGGTTCGAGGCGGCGGGCATGGAACTGGTCGAGATGGTGCTCGCCGACGGGGACAGCTGGGACCGGTACGCCGCCGAGCAGTGGTTCACCGTCTCCGACTGGCTGCGCGCGGCCCCGGCCGGCCATCCCGACGCCGCCGACATGCGGGAGTTCCTCGACCACCGCCGCCGTACGCACCTGGCCTACCAGCGGCGGTACCTGGGGTGGGGCGTGTTCGTGCTGCGGGAGGCGGTCGAGTAGCGGCGCGGCGGCCCGCGTTCGAGCGGGGCGCGGGCGGGCCCGGGCGGAGTGCGCGCCGGGCGCCGGGAACGGTGTCCGGGAACGTCCGGAAGCGGTTCCGCGGCGGCCTATCGGAGGCCCTGCCGTACGGAGAAAACGAAAAGCTGACGTATGTTCATCTTCCGGGGCCGAGGTACCGGCGGTAACCTCCGGCGCATCGGCATCCGGAAGGAGCACCCATGCCGCTACGGACCCCACGACGGATCGGCACGCTGAGATCGGCGGCCGCCGCCGCGCTGCTGGCCCTGGCGCGACCCTGATCGCCCCAGGCGCGATGGCCGCACACGCCGCCGATCCCACCACCGACTACTGCGCAGGGCAGTGCTCGGACATCCTGCCGCCCGGCGAGAACGGCAACGCCACCCTCGCCGACATCCTCGCCAACAAGGCGTTCGGCACCCGCCCCGCGCACACGATGGACCAGCTCGGCCCGTACGCCGACCTCGCTGGCCGGCGTACACGGGCCTCACCGACGCCGAGCTGAGCAACTTCTTCAACGACGCTCGTCCTTCGGCGTGCCCGCGGACCAGGTCGCCTCGGTCGATCAGCCCGCGCTCCGACGTCACCATCACCCGGGACAAGGCGACCGGGGTGCCGCACATCAAGGGCACCACCCGCGACGGCACCGAGTTCGGCGCCGGCTACGCCGCCGCGCAGGACCGGCTGTGGCTGATGGACCTGTTCCGGCACGTCGGCCGCGGCGAGCTGACGTCGTTCGCCGGCGGCGCGGCCGCCAACCGCGGCCTGGAGCAGGAGTTCTGGCGGCAGGCCCCGTACACCGAGGCCGACCTCCAGGCGCAGGTCGACTGGCTGTCGAACAACAGCGGCGCCCGCGGGCAAGCAGGCGCTCGCCGACGCGCAGGCGTACATCGACGGCATCAACGCCTACATCACCGCGGCCAAGAACGGCCGCTACTTCCCCGGCGAGTACGTCCTGACCGGCCACATCGACCCGATCACCAACGCCGGCACCATCGAGCCCTTCAAGCTCACCGACCTGATCGCGCTCGCCTCGGTGGTCGGCGCGCTGTTCGGCACGCGGCGGCGGCGGCGAGGTGCAGTCCGCGCTGTCGCTGCTGGCCGCCCAGCAGAAGTACGGCGTCGCAGCAGGGCACCAGGTCTGGGAGTCCTTCCGCGAGCGCGACGACCCCGAGGCCACCGCTGACCGTGCACGACGGCACGTCCTTCCCGTACGCGGGCAAGCCCGCGAACCCGCAGGGCGAGGCGCTGCCCGACCCCGGCTCGGTCGTGCCCGAACCGCTGGTCTACGACGCGACCGGCGGCGCCACCGCAGACCACCACCAAGGCCCCGGCGTGCTGCCGTCCAACCTGTTCTCCAACCCGCGCAAGGGCATGTCCAACGCCCTGGTGGTCAGCGGCGCGCACACCGCCAGCGGCCACCCGGTCGCCGTCTTCGGCCCGCAGACCGGCTACTTCGCGCCGCAGCTGCTGATGCTCCAGGAGCTCCAGGGCCCCGGCATCAGCGCGCGCGGCGCCGTCCTTCGCCGGACTGAGCATGTACGTCGAGCTGGGCCGCGGCCAGGACTACGCCTGGAGCGCCACCTCCGCGGCCCAGGACATCACCGACACCTACGCCGTGCAGCTGTGCCAGGACGACTACGCACTACCTCCTGCACGGCACCTGCATGCGCGATGGAGAAGCTGGAGCGCACCAACTCCTGGACGCCGACGCTCGCCGACTCCACGCGCCGCCGGCTCGTACCGCATGCAGGTGTACCGGACGGAGTACGGCCCGGTGACGTACCGCGCCACGGTCGGCGGAAAACCCGTCGCCTACACGCAGTTGCGCAGCTCCTACATGCACGAGGCCGACTCGATCATCGGCTTCCAGGATGCTCAACGACCCCGGCTTCGTGCACGACGCCGCCTCGTTCCAGAAGGCGGCGCAGGACATCAACTACACCTTCAACTGGTTCTACGCCGACTCCCGGCAGACCGCCTACTACAACAGCGGCACCAACCCGGTGCGCGCCGCGGGCGTCGACGCCGCGCTTCCCGGTGTGGGCCGACCGGGCCGTACGACTGGCAGGGCTGGGACCCGACCGCCAACACCGCCGACTACACCCCGCCCGTCGCAGCATCCGCAGTCCGTCGACCAGGACTACTACGTCGTCTGGAACAACAAGCAGGCCCCCGGCTACACCTCGGCGGGCTTCGGCAACGGCTCGGTGCACCGCGCCGACCTGCTCGACGACCGGGTCAAGGCGCTGGTCCAGGCCGGCGGCGTCACCCGGGCCTCGCTCGCCAAGGCGATGGAGGACGCCGCGCTGACCGACCTGCGCGGCGAGGACGTGCTGCCCGACCTGCTCCAGGTGATCAACAGCGCGCCGGTCACCGATCCCCAGGAGGCCGCCGCCGTCCAGCAGTTGACCGCCTGGGGCGCGGCGGGCGCCAAGCGCACGGAGACCGTCGGCGGGTTCGCACACGTACGCGAACGCCGACGCGGTCCGGACCATGGACGCGTGGTGGCCGCTGCTGATCCAGGCCGAGTTCGAGCCGGGGCTCGGCAGCGACCTGTACACCGCGCTGGCCGCCGACCTCACCATCGACGAGTCGCCGTCGGCCGGGCACGGCCCGACCGGGGCGCACGCGGGCAGCTCCTTCCAGTACGGCTGGTGGTGCTACGCCGACAAGGACCTGCGCAAGGTGCTCGGCCAGCCGGTGCAGGGACCGCTGGCGCAGACGTACTGCGGCGGCGGGCAGCTGGCCGCCTGCCGGGACATGCTGCTGTCCACCCTGAAGCAGGCGGCCGCCACCCCGGCGACCACCGTCTACCCCGGGCGACGACGGCGGCTGCTCGGCCGGCGACCAGTGGTGCGCCGACTCGATCGTGCAGCGGCCGCTCGGCGGCATCACGGACGACCGGATCAGCTGGCAGAACCGCCCGACCTACCAGCAGGTCGTCGAATTCCCCTCGCACCGCTGAGGGTTCGGCCGCGGGCCGGGTCCTCAGCCGGCGGACCCGGCCCGTTCCGCCGCGGGCCGCCGGCTCCTGCCCGGCCGCGTGCAGCACCAGCCGGGCCAGCTCCTCGTGGCAGATGTCGCTGTGCGCGCCCGACGGCGGGCCGCCCGCGCACACCACCGCCGACGCGTCCACGCTCACGCACCCCCACGCGGGCAGCGGCCCGGCCAGCGCCCGGTCCAGCGGCAAGGAGGTCGTCCCGGGAAGGTCCTGGAAGCCGTCGTGGCCCAGCGCGCCCCACCGGCTGTCCGGCCCGAGCACCGGGAGGCCGGCGCCGAGCAGCGAGCGGTCGTCGTCCGACAGCCGGGAGGCCAGCGGGTAGAACACGCCGAGCGCCTGGTCGTGGCGGGAGTGGCAGGCCACCAGCGGCCCGGCCACCCGGTGCTGCATGCCGTGCAGGGCACCGCCCTTGGCGTCGAACGGGAACGGGCCGGTGAACGCGTAGTGCGAGAAGGCCCCTTGAAGGAAGGTCACCGACGCGACCTTCACCCCCGGCGGGAGCCCCGCCAGCGCGTACGCCACCAGTCGGCCGCCGAAGCTGTGGCCGACCAGGTGCACCCGCACCTGCGGCGCCTCCCGCGCCAACTGTCCCAGCAGCGGGCCGAGTCCGAGCCGGCCGACCGTGCCCGCGCGGCGTTTCATCGCGAAGTACGTGGCCTGGCGCAGGAGTTCCTTCGCGCCGTCCCAGATCCGGCCGCCGAGGCCGCCCAACCCGCCCAGCAGCGCCGGTTCCTGAGGTCCTTGCCGGCCTTGAGGCGCTGCTTGCCGTGTTGGCGGTGCTTGCGGTGCTTGCGGTGCTTGCCGTGCTCGCGGTGTGACCGGGGCCCCGGCCCGCTCCAGGGCGTCCGCCAGCGCGCCGCACATCGCCACCGGGTCCTGCGTCAGCAGCGCGGGCGGCGCGGACGCCGGGCCGAAGTCCTGGGCGAACGCCGCCGCGGGCGAGCCGGCCGGCAGCCCGGTCAGGTCGCGGACCAGGCCGGCGAACTCCGCCAGCCGGGACGGGTCCTCGGGCCGCTCCGCCAGCAGCGCGGAGATCCGGTCCACGGTCGGTCCGGCGCCCGGGAAGACCCGTGCCAGGGCGGCCCGGGTGGGCGGGTCGAGGCCGGGCCGGCCGCGGCCGCCGGCGCCGGGTGCGGGTAGTCGGGGATCGGCTCGTCGCTGAAGCGCATCGACGGCCAGTGCAGGCCCGCGAAGCCGAACCGGGCGGTGGGCGGCAGGGCCGGGAAGCAGGCCGAAGAAGCGGTCGTAGAGGGCGTCGGCCGTGCTCAGGTCGTTGTTCCAGCCGTGCGAGAAGAGGACGAGGTCGGTTCGGCCGCGTACGCCGGTGAGGAGGGCGTCGCGCTGGGCGGGATCGGGGTCGCCGTCCGCGTCGAACGTCAGCTCCCAGTACGGTTCCACGCTGGTCACGCCCACGAGGTTCCCCCTCACTCGCCTCGCCGCCCGACGAGAGCGCGGCACTTCCCATCATGGGCGCACCTCACCCGTTTTTCGCCCCCTTCGCCCAAAGCGCCCGATAGAGGGTGTCCCCGCTGGCCGGTCATGACGGTGCGGGTCCGTCGTGGTTGCCCGCGCGGTTCCCCGCGCCCCTTGGCGGCGGCCGCTCGCCGCGTACCAGCCACCCGCCCAGGTGCGGACGGGTACGAGCCGCAAGGGGCACCCCCTTCCCCATCGCTGACCGACCGCTTAGTATGCGAGGAGCCCCACCGCCGAGCCGAAGGAGACACAACCGTGGTCGTGGAAGCGCTGCGCGGCGCCCGGGTGGTCGTCACCGGAGCCGGAGGCGGCATCGGCGCCGCGCTGGCCCGCAGATTCGCCGCCGAAGGCGCCCGCGTGGCGGTCAACGACCTCGACGCCGAAGCCGCCCGCAAGGTCGCCGCCGAGATCGGCGGCGCCGCCGTCCCGGGGACGCCTCCGGCATCGTGCCCGCCGCCCGCACCGCGCTCGGCGGCGGCATCGACGTGTTCTGCGCCAACGCGGGCGTCGGCACCGGCGGCGGCCCCGAAGCCGACGAGGCGGCCTGGGAGCTGGCCTGGGACGTCAACGTCATGAGCCACGTCCGCGCCGCCCGCGCCCTGCTCCCGGAGTGGCTGGAGCGCGGCGAGGGCCGCTTCGTGTCCACCGTCTCCGCCGCCGGCCTGCTGACGATGATCGGCGCGGCGCCGTACTCGCGTCACCAAGCACGGCGCGCTCGCCTTCGCCGAGTGGCTGTCGCTCACCTACCGGCACCGCGGCGTCCATGTGCACGCGGTCTGCCCGCAGGGCGTGCGCACCGCGATGCTCGCCGTCCACGGGCACGGCCGGCGACCTCGTGCTGACCCCGAACGCCATCGAGCCCGAGGACGTCGCCGACGCGGTGCTCGACGGCATCGCCGAGGACCGGTTCCTGATCCTGCCGCACCCCGAGGTGGCCGGCTACTACGCGGCCCGCGCCGCGGAGCCCGAGCGCTGGCTCGGCGGCATGAACAAGCTCCAGCGCAGCTACGAGCAGCTCACCGCGCAGGCCGAGGCGCGCGCGGGGGCCGCGCCGGACGCGAGGGCCGGACGGAGGCGGACCCGCATGACCCGCTACGCCGACCGCCCCTGGCTCCAGCACTTCACCCCCGAGCAGCGGCAGCGCCACCGAGCACCCGCCGTCCGTGCTGCACAGCCTTCCTGCGCCCCCGCCGAGCGCGACCCGGACCGCCCCGCGCTGCGCTACTTCGACGGCGCGCTCACCTACGGCGAACTCGACGCCCTGTCCGACGGCCTCGCCCGCCACCTCGCCGACCGCGGCTTCGCGCCCGGCGACCGGCTCGCGGTCATGCTCCAGAACGTGCCGCAGTTCGTGGTCGCGCTGCTCGCCGCCTGGAAGGCCGGCGGCGCGGTCGTACCCGGTCAACCCCATGTACAAGCAGCAGGAGTTGGCGCACATCCTCGCCGACGCCGGGGTGGCCGCGATCGTGTGCTCGCGGACCGCCTGGCACGGCTACGTCCGCGCCGACCGCCGCCGGTTCGCCGGTCCGGATCGCGCTCACCGCCAGCGAGCTACGACCTCCAGACCCGCGACGACCCCCGCGTCCTGACGCGCCCGCGCGCGCTCCCGAGCCGCGACCCGGCCGACGGACGCCGACGGACCGTCGCGTCGCCGCCGCCCGCGCCGCCGCCGGGCCCGCGCCCCGACGTGCCGCTCCCCGCGGCCGGCGACACCGCGCTGATCAGCTACACCTCGGGCACCAGCGGCCGCCCCAAGGGCGCGCTCAACACGCACGGCAACATCTCGTTCAACGCCCACCGGCAGGTCCGGCTGCACGGCCTGGACCCCGACGCCGTGATCTTCGCGCTCGCGCCGCTCTTCCACATCACCGGCATGGTCTGCCAGCTGTCCGCGGCCCTGGCCGGCGGCCAGCACCCTCGCGCTGGCCTACCGCTTCGAGCCCGGCGTGGTGCTCGACGCCTTCCGCGAGCACCGGCCGGCCTACACCGTCGGCCCGTCCACCGCCTTCATGGCGCTGCTGGCCCGGCCCGACGCCACCGCGGACGACTTCTCGTCCTTCCGGCTGATCTCCTCGGGCGGCGCGCCGCTGCCGCCCGCCGTCGTCGAGTCGTTCCGGACCCGCTCCGGCGGCCTCTACCTCGCCAACGGCTACGGCCTCACCGAGTGCACCGCGCCCTGCGCCAGCGTGCCGCCCGGCTCCGAGGCGCCCGTCGACCCGGAGTCCGGCACGCTGGCGGTCGGCGTCCCCGGGCCCGGCACCATGGTGCGCATCCTGGACGACGCGGGCGCCGAAGTGCCGTTCGGCGCAGTCCGGCGAGATCGCGGTCAGCGGTCCGATGGTCGTCCCCGGCTACTGGAACCGGCCCGAGGAGTCCGCGGCCGCCCTGCCGGACGGCGAACTGCTCACCGGCGACATCGGCTTCATGGACGAGGACGGCTGGCTCTACGTCGTCGACCGCAAGAAGGACATGATCAACGCGTCCGGCTTCAAGGTGTGGCCGCGCGAGGTCGAGGACGTGCTCTACACCCACCCCGCGGTCCGCGAGGCCGCGGTCGTCGGCGTCCCGGACGCCTACCGCGGCGAGAGCGTCAAGGCGTACGTCAGCCTGCGGCCCGGCGCCGCGGCCGACCCGGCCGAACTCGTCGCGTACTGCAAGGAGCGGCTGGCCGCGTACAAGTACCCGCGCGAGGTCGAGGTGCTGGCCGAGCTGCCGAAGACGGCCACCGGGAAGATCCTGCGGCGCGAACTGAAAGCGGCGGCCGGATAGGGTCCGTACCGGGCGGGCATGCCGGTCCCGGGCACGGCACGGCGGGACACGGCACGGCACCGCACGGCACGAGGAGAGGGCAGGCCATGGCACGCAACGCGACGGGCGGCAGGCAGCGGCGGTACGGGCACGGGCGGTACGGGCGCCGGCCCGCTCGCCGCCGTGCCCGAGCGGCTGCTCGCCGAGGCCACCCGGCTCTTCGCCGAGCGCGGCTACGACCGCACCTCGGTCCAGGAGATCGTCGAGGCCGCGGGCGTCACCAAGGGCGCGCTCTACCACTACTTCGGCTCCAAGGACGACCTGCTCCACGAGATCTACGGCCGGGTGCTGCGGCTCCAGACCGAGCGCCTCGACGCGATCGCGGCCCGTACCTCCGCCGTGGACCGGCGGCTCGCCGAGGCCGCCGCCGACGTCGTCGTCACCAGCATCCAGAACCTCGACGACACGAAGATCTTCTTCCGCTCGATGCACCAGCTCAGCCCGGAGAAGCAGAAGGCCGTACGGGCGGAGCGGCGCCGCTACCACGAGACGTTCCGCGCGCTGCTCGAAGAGGGGCAGCGCGACGGGCACTTCCGGGCCGACCTGCGGCCCGACCTGGTGGTGGACTTCTTCTTCGGCTCCGTCCACCACCTCGGCACCTGGTACCACGCGGACGGCCCGCTGACCGCCGACCAGGTCGCCACCGAGTTCTCCGACCTGCTGCTGCACTCGGTGCGGCGGCCCTGAACCCGCTGGGAGTCCCCACGTGAAGGCATGGCGCGTCCACGAGAACGGCGAGCCGCGCGAGGTGATGCGCCTCGACGAGGTCCCCACCCCCGAGCCGGGCCCCGGGCAGGTGCTGCTCAAGGTCCTCGCGGCCGACGTCAACTTCCCCGACGCCCTGCTGTGCCGCGGCGAGTACCAGGTCCGGCCGCCGCTGCCGTTCACCCCCGGCGTCGAGATGTGCGGCGAGGTCGTCGCCCTCGGGCCCGGCGTCACCGGGCCGGCCGCCGGCGCCCGGGTGATCAGCCCGGCCGCGCTGCCCGGCCGGCGCCTTCGCCGAGTACGCGGCCGTCCCGCGCGGCCGGCGTGCTCCCCGCGCCCGAGTCGCTCGACGACGCGCAGGCCGCCGCCCTCCATATCGGCTACCAGACCGGCTGGTTCGGACTGCACCGCCGCGCCGGGCTGCGGGCCGGCGAGACGCTGCTCGTGCACGCCGCCGCGGGCGGGGTCGGCAGCGCCGCCGTACAGCTCGGCAAGGCGGCGGGGGCCACCGTGATCGGGGTGGTCGGCGGCCCCGAGAAGGCGAAGACCGCCCGCGAGCTCGGGCGCGGACATCGTCGTCGACCGGTACAGCGAGAACTTCGTCGCCGTCGTCAAGGAGGCCACCGGCGGGCGCGGCGCCGACGTCGTCTACGACCCGGTCGGCGGCGACGCGTACACCGGGTCCACCAAGTGCATCGCCTTCGAGGGGCGGATCGTCGTGGTCGGCTTCGCCAGCGGCACGGTCCCGACGCCCGGGCTCAACCACGCGCTCGTCAAGAACTACGCGATCCTCGGGCTGCACTGGGGCCTGTACAACACCCACGACCCGGCGGCGGTCCGCCAGACCCACGCGGAGCTCACCCGCCTCGCCGCCGAGGGCGCCATCGCCCCGCTCGTCTCCGCCCGCCTCCCCCTCACGCGCGCCGCCGACGCGGTCCAGCGCGTGGCCGACGGCTCCACGGTGGGCCGCCTCACCGATCATCCCCTGACTGGACGCGCTCCGTCTCCCGGACAGCCGCGGCGGCCGCAACGGTCGACGGCCCGCCGGGAGCTGGCACAGTCGCACACCATGATCGAACCTTAAGCTCGACCGCCGCGGGTAGAGTGGGTCAGCCGCCGCGACCTGCAGCGTCGAGCGTCGTACGGCGCGCCTGATTGCGCCGCGGGCGCCGGCTGGCCGCAGTGGGTTCTCCGGCGGGGACCTGGTGGCGTGGGCCTGCGGCGCACCTTGCCCGCAATCGGCCCGGTGCGGCTCGGTGATGGACCTCCACCCGACCGGTGCCTACGGGCGCGTGCCTGCCGTCGCAGCTGCGCCGCGACCGCGCCGAGCGGCCGCCAGCCAGCGGCAGCGCCGCGACGCGCGACGTGGGCCCGGCGCCCGCGGTCGACCGACGCCTGACCGGCCGCAGGCCCACCGGCGCCGATCCGGTCCCGGGGCGGTGGACCGCATCCGCGGCGTCAGCGCTAGGCGTACTTCTTCAGCTCCCGCCGCGCCAGCGACCGCTTGTGGACCTCGTCCGGCCCGTCGGCCAGCCGCAGCGTCCGTGCTGCCGCCCACAGTTCGGCCAGCGGGAAGTCCTGGCTGACACCCCGCCCGCGCCGTGCAGCTGGATCGCCCGGTCGATGATCCGCTGGACCGCCGCCGGCGTCGCGATCTTGATCGCCTGGATCTCGGTGTGCGCCCCCTGGTTGCCCACGGTGTCCATCAGCCAGGCCGTCTTGAGCACGAGCAGCCTCAACTGCTCGATCTCCACCCGGGCTTCGGCGATCCACTCCTGCACGACGCCCTGCGCGGCGAGCGGCTTGCCGAAGGCGGTACGGGCCGCGGCCCGCCGGCACATCAGCTCCAGCGCCCGCTCGGCCATGCCGATCAGCCGCATGCAGTGGTGGATGCGCCCCGGCCCGAGCCGCGCCTGGGCGATGGCGAACCCGCCGCCCTCCTCGCCGACCAGGTTCTCCACGGGCACCCGCACGTCGTGGAAGACGACCTCCGCGTGCCCGCCGTGGTCGCCGTCGTCGTAGCCGAACACCCGCATGCCGCGCCGGACTTCGATGCCCGGGCGTGTCGCGCGGCACCAGGATCTGGCTCTGCTGGCGGTGCCGCTCCGCGGACGGGTCGGTCTTGCCCATCACGATGAAGATCGGCGCACTTGGGGTTCATCGCCCCGGAGATGTACCACTTGCGGCCGTTGACGACGTAGGAGTCGCCGTCCCGCGCGGATGCGGGTCTCGATGTTGGTCGCGTCGGAGGAGGCCACGTCCGGCTCGGTCATGGCGAACGCCGAGCGGATCTCGCCCGCGAGCAGCGGCTCGAGCCACTGCTTGCGCTGGGCGGGCGTGCCGAACTCGGCGAGCACCTCCATGTTGCCGGTGTCGGGCGCCGCGCAGTTGAGCGCGGGCGGCGCCAAGTGCGGGCTGCGGCCGGTGAGTTCGGCCAGCGGCGCGTACTGGAGGTTGGTCAGGCCCGGCGCCGTGCTCGCCGGGCAGGAAGAGGTTCCACAGCCCCTGCCGCCGGGCCTCGGCCTTGAGCTCCTCCACGACCGGCGGCGCCGACCAGCGGGCGTCGCCCTCGGCCTGCTCCCGCTGCTCGGCGAAGACCGGCTCCGCCGGGTAGACGTGCTCGTCGAGGAAGGCGAGCAGCCGGGCCCGCAGCTCCTCGGTCCTGGTGTCGTAGCCGAATTCCATGGCGCTCAGTCCTCGCTGCTGTCGGGGTGGCTCTCGGTGCCGCGCGCCGCGCTGCCGCCGGCCGGGCGCCGGAGCGTGCGCAGGCCGCGCTCGATGAAGGACGGGCACGAGCTCGCCGATCCGGTCGAAGCCCGGCGCCGAGCGTCTGGCCCAGCGTCCAGCGGTAGTGGATGCCCTCCAGGATCACGGCGAGCTTGAAGTACGCGAAGGCGGTGTACCAGTCGACGGCGCGCGATGTCGCGGCCGGAGCGCTCGGCGTAGCGCGCGACGATCTCGGCCGGCGGAGGGGTGGCCGGGCGCGCCGCCGGTGGTCGGCGCCGGAGAGCAGGTCGGCGCTGCGCTGCTCGGTGTACATCACCAGCAGGCCGAGGTCGGTGAGCGGGTCGCCGAGGGTGGACATCTCCCAGTCCAGTACGGCGGTGATCCGGCCGTCCGCCGTCGATCAGCACGTTGTCGAGCCGGTAGTCGCCGTGCACGACCGCGGGCGCGGGGGAGCGCGGCAGGGCCCGGCCCAGCGCGGCGTGCAGCTCGTCCATGCCCGGCAGTTCGCGGCTGCGGGAGGCGTCGAGCTGCTTGCCCCAGCGGCGCAGCTGCCGGTCGAGGAAGCCCTCGGGCCGCCCGAAGTCGCCGAGCCCGACCGCCTGCGGGTCGACCGCGTGCAGGTCCACCAGGGTGTCGACCAGGGTGTGCACGGCCGTCCCGGGTGCGCTCGGGCCCGATCGCGCGCAGCTGCTGCTCGCTGCGGTACGGCGTGCCCGGCATGAAGTCCATCACGTAGAAGGGCGCGCCGATCGACCTCCGGGTCCTCGCACAGCAGCACGCGTGCCCGGCACCGGGACCGGCGTGTCGGCCAGCGCGCTGATCACCCGGTGCTCGCGCGCCATGTCGTGCGCGGTGGCCAGCACATGGCCGAGCGGCGGCCGGCGCACCACCCAGGTGGCGGTGCCGTCGGTGACCGCGGTAGGTGAGGTTGGAGCGGCCGCCCTCGACCAGCTCGGCCCGCAGCCCGCCGCCGACCAGCCCGGGGCACTCCCGGTCCAGATGGCGGCGGAGTCGGTCGAGGTCCAGGCCCGGCGGGTCTTCGGCTTCACTCATGGCTGGATCGTACCGACTGGTCGGTATGTCGTCCAGTTCCCCGAGGGCGGTCGGCCGGTTCTCGCCGGTCCGCCGGGCCCGTGCGCGCCCGGCGGCGCGGCCCGTACTCCCCAGGTGCCCCCGGGCGTCCCCGGGCATGCGCCCGTCCCGGGACCGGCCGACCCCGGCCGCGGCGCGGCCACGTTGACGGCGGCGTCCCGGCCCGCCTACCCTCAGGTCTTATGGGTGAACGTAATTCACATATGCAGACAGCGGATTCGCTCGGCGCACCTGGCGCGCCCCGCGTCGCCGACGTGCGGCTGACCCCCATCCTGATCGCCGATCCGCCGCTGCTCAACACCCAGGGGGTCCACCAGCCGTACACCCCCCGGCTCATCATCGAGGTCGTCACCGCCGACGGCACGACCGGGGTGGGCGAGACCTACGGCGACACCCGCTACCTCGACCTCGCGGCGCCGCTGGCCGAGGCGCTGCCCGGACATGTGATCAGCGACCTGAACGGCCTGTTCACGCTCGCCGAGCGGGTCTGCGGCGAGCCGAAGCAGGTCTCCGACTCCGTCGACATCGGCGGGCTGCGCGGCGTGCAGACGGCCGACAAGCTCCGGCTGTCGGTGATCTCCGGCTTCGAGGTGGCCTGCCTCGACGCGCTCGGCAAGTCGCTCGGGCTGCCCGTGCACGCGCTGCTCGGCGGCAAGGTCCGCGACGCCGTCGACTACAGCGCCTACCTCTTCTACCGGCTCGCCGAACACCCGCAGGGCCAGGGCGAGTCCGACGACTGGGGCGCCGCCCTCGACCCGGCGGGCGTGGTCGCCCAGGCCCGCCGCTTCGCCGACGACCACGGCTTCGGCTCCTTCAAGCTCAAGGGCGGCGTCTTCCCGCCCGACCAGGAGATCGCCGCCGTCCGCGCGCTCGCCGAGGCGTTCCCCGGCCGGCCGCTGCGGCTGGACCCCAACGGCGCCTGGTCGGTGGAGACCTCGCTGCGCGTCGCGCGCGAACTCGGCGACGTGCTGGAGTACCTGGAGGACCCGGCCAGCGGCACCGACCGGATGGCGGCGGTCGCCGCCGGGACACCGGTGCCGCTGGCCACCAACATGTGCGTGACGACCGTCCCCGAGATCCGCGAGGCGTTCACCCGCGGCGCGGTGCAGGTCGTGCTCTCCGACCACCACTACTGGGGCGGGCTGCGCAACACCCAGCAACTGGCCGCGATCTGCCGCGCGTTCGGCGTCGGGCTGTCCATGCACTCCAACACCCACCTGGGCATCAGCCTGGCCGCCATGACCCATGTCGCGGCCACCGTGCCCAACCTCGACTACGCCTGCGACTCGCACTACCCGTGGCAGACCGAGGACGTCATCACCCGGCGGCACGTCTTCACCGGCGGCCGCCTCGCCGTCAGCGATCTGCCGGGCCTGGGCGTGGAGTTGGACCGCGCCGCCCTCGACACCCTGCACCGGCGCTGGTGCGAGGACGACGGCGCGATGCGCGACCGGGACGACGCGGCGGCGATGCGGAAGGCCGATCCGGGCTGGCGCACGCCGTCCGTGCCGCGCTGGTAGCCACCCGCCACGGCCGGGGTCGTACAGGCGCCGCGGACGCCGGACGCGCCGGACACCTGACGCGGACCGGGGCCGTACGCGCGCCGCGGAGCCGTACGGCCCCGGTCCGGGCGGTCAGACGACGAGCGACAGCAGCATCACGAACCCCAGCGCCAGCACCGAGATCAGCGTCTCCATCGCCGACCAGGTCTTCAGGGTCTGCGGGACGTCCATCCCGAAGTACTCCTTGACCAGCCAGAACCCGGCGTCGTTGACGTGCGAGAAGAACAGCGAGCCGGCGCCGACGGCCAGCACCAGCAGCGCGGTGTGGGACGTGGTCATGCCGGCGGCGAGCGGGGCGACCAGGCCGGCCGCCGAGATGGTGGCGACGGTCGCCGAACCGGTCGCGACCCGGATCAGCACGGCGATCAGCCAGGCCAGCAGCAGCGCCGAGATGTGCCAGTGCTCGGACCAGTGCAGGATCATGTTCCCGACCCCGCAGTCCACCAGCGTCTGCTTGAAGCCGCCGCCGGCCGCCACGATCAGCAGCACCCCGGCGATCGGCGCCAGCGAGACGTCGACGGTCCGCGAGATCCGCTCCCGGGTGAAGCCGGCCGCCCGCCCGAGGGTGAACATCGCCACCACGACCGCGGCCAGCAGCGCCACCAGCGGCGTGCCCACGACGTCGAAGACCCGGTACGTCAGGCTGCCCTGGTCCGTCACGATCACGTCGACCAGCGCCTTGGCCAGCATCAGCACCACCGGCAGCAGCATCGTGCAGACGGTGGCGGTGAAGCTCGGCCGCCGGTCGAGGTCGTCGGAGGCGCGGGCCGGCGTCATCCGCTCCGGCGGCTCGACGTCCACCCAGCGCGCGGCGACCCGGCCGAACAGCGGCCCCGCGATGGCCAGCGTCGGGATCGCGATGAGCACGCCGAACGCCAGCGTGACGCCCATGTCCGCGTGCAGCGCGCTGACCGCGGCCAGCGGGCCCGGGTGGGGAGGCACCAGCCCGTGCATGACGGACAGGCCCGCGAGCGCCGGGATGCCCAGCCGGATCAGCGACTGGCCGCTGCGCCGGGCCACGAGCAGCACCACCGGCACCACCATCACGACGCCGATCTCGAAGAAGAGCGGCAGCCCGACCAGGCCGGCGATCAGCGCCATCGCCCACGGCAGGCGGGCGGCGGGGGTACGGGCCAGGATCGTGTCGACGATCTGGTCGGCGCCGCCGGAGTCCGCGAGCAGCTTGCCGAGGATCGCGCCGAGCGCGATCAGGGTGCCCACGCTGGCCACGGTCGCGCCGAGGCCGGTGGTGAAGCTGGTGATCGTCTTGGCGAGCGGCGCGCCGGCGATCGAGCCGAGCACGCCGGAGCCGATGGTCAGGGCGAGGAAGGCGTGCATCTTGTAGCGGGTGATGAGCACGACGATGACGGCGATGCCGACGAGCGCGGCGATCGCGAGCCGGGTGTCCCCGGCGTTGGCTATCGGGGGCGGGTCGGCGGCCAGCAGCTCGACGCTGAGTGCGGACACGGGGTTCTCCTGGGGGACGGGGGTGGGGACGGGCGCGGGGGTGTACGGCTCGGGGGGTACGAGCCGGGTGCCGGTGCGTATCCGGTGCGTATCGGTGAGCGGAGGTGCGGGGATGTGCGGGGATTCTCGGGGGGAGGCGCGTACCGGTGCGGGGAGGCGTGTGCCGGTACGACGCGGCAGCAGGTGTCGGTCGGGGCGGTCGGGGGCGGTCGGGGGTCGGTCGGGGTCAGGGACGGTCAGGGGGTCAGCGGGGGAGCGCGGCCAGGGCGCGGTCGACGGTCCGCCCGGGGTCGCCGTCGAGGGGGACGGCGGCCCCCGGCTCGTCGGGCTCCAGCGGCTCCAGCGCCTCGAACTGCGAGCGCATCAGCCGTGACGGCATGAAGTGGGCGGTCCTGGCGGCCAGTCGGGAGGCGATCAGCTCCGGCGAGCCGTCCAGGTGCACGAAGAACAGGCGGGGGGTGCCCGTACGCAGCCGGTCGCGGTAGCGGCGGCGCAGCGCCGAGCACGCTGACGACGCCGCCCCGGTCGCCGCGCCCGGCGATCCACCGGGCGATCGCGTCCAGCCAGGGCGCGCGGTCGGTGTCGTCCAGCGGGTGGCCGGCCGACATCTTGGCGATGTTCGCCGACGGGTGGAAGTCGTCGGCGTCGGCGTACGCCACGCCGAGCCGCTGCGCGAGCAGGGCCCCGACCGTCGACTTGCCCGAGCCCGACACCCCCATGACCACGATCACGGGGAGGCGCGGGGGTGCGGCGGTCATGGTTCCTGCCTTCCGTGTCCGGTCGGTCCGGTCGGTCCGGGGGTTCAGCCGGCTCGGGGCGCCGTGGGTGGTTCGGGCGGTTCGGATGGTGCGGGTGGTTCGGTCCTGCGGTTCGGGGCAAGCGTCCTGGCTGTGGCCCCGGGATGGGCGTGGCGACCACTGAACACCCACAGGTCATACGTATTCAAGCCCTCGTGACGTAAAAGTCATATGACTGTGCTGATCGTTCGGTCTCCGGGGCCTGCATCTAGGCTGAGACCATGCCTCAGCAGGAATCCCCGCACGACCGGCGGGAACGGGACGAGCCGGGCGGTGGCGGCCTGCACTCCCGGGTGCTCGCCGAACTCGGCCCGGCCATCGCGTCCGGCGCCCACCCGCCGGGCACGGTGCTGCGCATCGACGAGCTGGAGTCCCGCTACGGCGTCTCCCGGACGGTCGTCCGCGAGGCCGTACGCGTCCTGGAGGCCATGCACCTGGTCGAGTCCCGGCGCAGGGTGGGGGTGACCGTGCGCCGCACCGAGGAGTGGAACGTGTTCGACCCCGCGGTCATCCGCTGGCGGCTGGCCGGCGCGGACCGGCCGCGCCAGCTGCGCTCGCTCACGATGCTGCGGACCGCGGTGGAGCCCGTCGCCGCGGGGCTCGCCTCGGGCGCCGCCACACCCGGGCAGTGCCGCGAACTGACCGTTCTGGCCGCGGAGATGGCCGCCGCCGCGCGGGCCGCCGACCTGGCGGCGTACCTCGTGCACGACATCGCCTTCCACCGGGTGGTGCTCAGTGCCTCCGGCAACGAGATGTTCGCGCGGCTCGGGGACGTGGTCGCCGAGGTGCTCACCGGGCGTACCGAGCACCATGTGATGTTCGCCGCGCCCGATCCGGCGGCGGTCACCCTGCACGTGCGGGTCGCGGACGCCGTCCGCGCGCGGGACGCGGCCGCCGCGGAGGGCCTGATGCGGGAGATCTGCGTGGGGGCGCTGCGGGAGTTGGACGTCCTGGCTCCCTAGCCTGCGGCTCGCGCCTCCCCGATAACCTCCGCCGAACGCGGCCCTGGGTGCACGGAGCAGCCCCTCCCGGGGCGCGGTGGCCTGCGCGGCCGGCCCCCGTGGACCTGTGGTCGCCCCCGGCCTCAAGGGGCACTCACCCAGGGGTGCGGGGAACTGCGCGGTCAGCCACGGCGGTGCTGACGCCGGCCCGACCGGGCGGGTGGGGCACGGCCGCTTCCGGGGTCACTGGCCGGCGGTCGGTCGCTCGCGCAGTTCCTCGCGCCCCTGGAGGGGCTGGACCTGGAGGTCAGAGGGCGGGCCGCATCAGGGCCACGATGCGAAGAAGCTCCACCCGATCCGCCGAGCCAAGCGCGTCGAGCGCGGCATGCATCACCCTCATGTCCGCCCGAACCCTCCGCACGGTCGCCGCCCCCTCCTCCGTAGCGACCACGCGCTTCACGCGCCGATCGCGCGGATCGGACTCCCGCCGCGCCAGCCCCTGCGCTTCGAGGCGGTCGACGATCCCGGTGACGTTGGACGCGTCACAGCCGAGCAGGACGGCCAGCTCGCGCATGGGCAGCGGGCGTACCAGCAGGCCGAGCAGCTTGGCCTGCGTGGACGTCAGCCCCTGGTGCGCCGCCGCGGCGGCGAAGTCGCGCCACTGGGCGCCCGCCAGGAGCGCGAGCGACTCCAGCAGCTCGTGCTTGGTGGGGGCAGGAGGCGCGGGGTCGGTCGGGGCGGTCATGGCTCCAGCGTACTCCGAGATACATGAGGACCTCAATCATTCACTTGACGTCCTTAACCATTGAGGTCTACCGTCGTTCCCGTCAACTACTTGACCATCTCAAGTATCCATGACCTGAAGGACTCCCTTCCATGAGCAGCTCCGCAACCGCCCCCGCCGGCCCCGGCCACAGCCGTACGGCCACCGTCCTCGCGCTCAGCCTGGCCGCGATGGTCGTGTCGATGATGCAGACGCTGGTCGTCCCGATCCTCGGCCTGATCCAGACCAGCCTGCACACCACCACCGCGGGTGCCAGCTGGGTGACCACCGCGACCCTGCTGTCCGCCGCCGTCTTCACCCCGCTGCTCGGCCGGTTCGGCGACCAGCGCGGCAAGAAGCCCACCCTGGTGGCCCTGCTCCTCGTCCTCATCGCCGGCACGCTGCTCGCCGCCGTCACGCACTCGCTGCTCTGGCTGATCGTCGGCCGGGTGCTCCAGGGCGCGGCCACCGCGATCTTCCCGCTGGCGCTGTCGATCCTGCGAGAGGAGATCGAGCCGAAGAAGCTGCCCGGCGCGATGGCGGTGGCCAGCGGCGCGTTCGCGTTCGGCAGCGGCATCGCGCTGGTCGCCACCGGCCTGCTCACCTCCGGCTCGGACCCGGACTACCGCAGCGCCTTCTGGCTGGCCACCGGCATGGCGGTGCTCGTCCTGATCGCCGTCGTCACCATGGTGCCCGCCACCCGGCACAGGACCGGCGGCCGCACCGACATCGCGGGCACCCTCACCCTGGCCGCCACCCTCGTCCTGCTCCTGCTGCCCATCACCCAGGGCCACGAGTGGGGCTGGGCCTCGGGCCGTACGCTCGGCAGCTTCGCCGGGTCGGTCGTGATGGCCGCCGTGTGGGTGCAGGTCGAGCGCCGGGTGCGCGAACCCCTGGTCGACATGCGGATGTTCGCGCACCGGCCGGTGCTCTTCGCCAACCTCGCCGGCCTGCTCGTCGGCTTCGGCGCCTTCGTCCTGTTCATCGGCGTGTCCTACCTCGCGCAGATGCCGTCGAAGCTCCTCGGCTACGGCTTCGACGCCAGCGTGCTGCGCGCCTCGGTGGAGTACCTGCTGCCCAGCACACTGGTCTCGCTGGTGGCCGCGCCGCTTCGGCGGCCACCTCGTACGGCGGCACGGACCGCGTGTCGTGCTCGTCCTGTCCGCGCTGGCCGGGGCGGCCGGCTTCGGCTGGATCGTGGCCGACCACACGCACAGCCCCTCGGTGATCGGCGCGGGCGCGCTGGTCGGCATCGCCATCGCCTTCGGCTACGCGGCCATGCCCGCGATCATCGTCGGCAGTGTGCCGCATCACCAGACCGGCATCGCCAACGGCATCAACTCCATCTCCCGCTCCACCGGCAGCGCGATCGGCAGCGCGGTGGTCACCACCGTGCTCGCCTCCAAGACCGCCCCGCACCTGCCGCCCGGCGTGCCCGCGCTGCCGGCCGAGTCGCAGTACACGCTCAGCTTCGCCATCGCCGCGGTGGCCCTGGCCCTGGTCGCCGTCGTCGCCTGGGTGGGCCTGCGCCACATCCACCTCGCCCCGCACCACATCGAACCGGCCGCCGGGGACGTGCCGCAGGACCGTACGGAAGAACCGGCCGAGGCCGCGAGCGCCGGGGGCTGAGCCCGCGCCGGGGCCGCCGCGCGCGTCACTTGCGGCGCGACATCGCCGTGATGACCACGGCGATCACGGCCGCCACCAGCAGCACGGCGACGACGGTCAGCAGCACATGACCGCCGCCGCCGTGCTGCGGCGGCGCGACGTCGGCGAGCACCATCGGATTCACGTGTCCCCCTCCGGGACCCGGGGCCCGAGCCCCAGGACGAGCATGAGCAGTACCGGGAACTCCAGGTACGCGTGGTAGCCGGCCACCGCGGCGTAGAGCGAGGTGCCCTGGGTGTAGTCGCTGACGAACAGCGCCGCGATGGCGGCGCGAGCCGCCGATGCCCAGCCCCCAGGCCCACCGCCCGGTGACCACCGGCACCCGCCGCTCGAACGCCGCGGTGGCGTCGGGCGCGTAGCGCGGCATGAACCAGATCCACACCAGGTAGTGCATCAGCGCCATGAAGGCGAAGACGGTGACGAACCGCTGGCCGGCCCCGGTGTGCTGCCAGGCCGGCGGGGTGTACGCCGACGACAGCCGGCGGGTCCAGCCCGACGCCCGACCCCATCAGGCCGTCGCACGCGCCGGACAGCAGCAGCGCCGGGATCACCAGCACCCACGCGCACTGCACGGCCCGGAACACCGCCCGGCCGCGGCGCGGCAGGTCCCGCGACCACTCCCACAGGAAGAACAGCGGCACCACGTTGTGCAGATGGGTGAGCACCACGAAGTGGTAGTCGGGGTAGGACAGCGAGGTGGCGGCGGCGCCCGCCAGCACCAGCGCCGGACGCCGCCAGCAGCAGCGGCCGCGTCCGCAGCGCGTACACGCAGGCCGCCGCCAGCAGCCCGTAGGCGAGCAGGATCTCCGCCGCCCGGGTCGCGTACGACGGCGGCAGCAGCCGGCACCAGCACGATGCCGGTGATCAGCGCGGCCATCAGGCGCAGGAACGGTCCGCGCAGCAGACCCTCGAATCGCCCGGCCATGTACCGCAGTTCGAGCACGTTGTGCAGGATGCCGAACGCGGCCAGGCCCACCACGGCGGTGCCGGCCGGCAGCCGCAGCGCCAGGGCGAGCGTCACGCAGATGAGGACGGCGAACCCGGCGACCGGCCGTACCCCGCCGGCCCGTCCGAGCCTTCCGCCGGGTCCGGCGACCGGCCCGGCCACCCGGGTCCCGGCCCGGCCGCGACCGTCACGTCGGCACTGGCCACGCTTCCCCTCCCCGTGACACGATCCGCGCGTGTCGTCCTACCCTCCGGCCTTCGCGCTGACCCTGCTGGTCGAAGTGCCGGTGTACACGGCGGCGATCACCGCGGCGTCCCCCGCCCGGCCGAAGCCGCACCGCGGCCGCGGCCGTCATGGTCAACTGTGTGACGCACCCGCTGTTGTGGTGGTTCCTGCGGCAGGTGCCGCAGGGAGCGTACTGGACGGCGTTCGCCGTGGCGGAGAGCGCCGTCTGCCTGGTCGAGGGCGCGCTCACGGCCCGCCTGCTGCGGCTGCGCGGCACCCTGCCGTACGCCGCCTCGGTCGCCGCCAACACGGCTTCCGTGCTGGCCGGCATGCTGTTGTTGGGGTGAACGGGCGGGGTGGGCCGCCGAGTTGGGCGGCCGGGTGTGAACGGCCGTGTTCGGCGGCCCAGTCGGGCGCTCGGGCCGAACGGGTCGGGTGGACGCCCCAGTGGGGCGCTCGGGTGGAACGGCCCGGCCCGGCGGCCCGGTTGTGTGTGGGAGCGTCCTGCCGTACCGCCTCAGCCGTCCGTCCGCAGGCGCAGCAGCCTGCGGTACGCCTCCAGGCCGTCGGGCACCCACTCCCACTGCGTCCAGCCGCGCGGTCAACTCCTCCTCGGTGAGGAAGTCGTGCCAGGCGACCTCCTCGGCCTGCGGGTCCACCGGGCAGGTCGCACCGCACCTCGTAGACCGCCGACCACCAGGTGCCGAGGCCGTCGGGGTGCTCGAACAGGAACGTGAACAGCCGGGTGGGCTGCGGCAGTCCGGACACCCCCAGCTCCTCCTCGGCCTCGCGCAGCGCCGCCTCGTCGTAGCTCTCGCCCGCGCCGACCACCCCGCCGACGAACATGTCGTACAGCGAGGGGAAGACCAGCTTGCTGGCGGTGCGGCGGTGGACGAAGATCCGGTCCCGCGCGTCGCGGACCAGGATGAAGGAGCAGCGGTGGCGCAGGCCGCGGGCGTACACCTCGGCGCGCGGCGCGGTGCCGACCACCCGGTCGTCCTCGTCCACGACGTCGAGGACCTCGTCGGCGGACAGCGGCGCCCGGCCTGCGCCTGCGTCGCGCCTGGGTCGGCGGCTCGGGACCGTGACGGGTACTCGCCGGCCGGGCCGCTCCGGTCGTCGGGGATCGGCTCATGCCGTGATTGAACCACCGGCGGCCGGCCGCCGAGGGCCCGCCCGGAGGGCCCCGCCGGGCCGCCGCGGGGGGACCGCTCCCGCGGGGGTCTTGCGCGGCGCCGACACCGGCAAGATGATCGTGCGGACCGGTGACCCGGAAGAGAAGTGACGGGAGAGTACGGTGACCACAGCGGCGAGCGGTCCGGCGGGCAGCCGTCGGGAGACCCTGCGGATCGCGAACTGCTCGGGCTACTACGGCGACCGGCTCTCCGCGGCCCGCGAGATGGTCGAGGGCGGCCCGATCGACGTCCTCACCGGCGACTACCTCGCCGAACTCACCATGCTGCTGCTGTGGAAGGCCCGGCGGCGCGACCCGGACGGCGGCTACGCGGTCTCCTTCCTCGCCCAGATGCGCGACGTGCTCGGCACCTGCCTGGAGCGCGGCATCAAGATCGTGGTCAACGCGGGCGGCCTCAACCCGGCCGGCCTGGCCGGCAAACTCCGCGAACTCGCCGCGCTCGGCGGCCTGCACCCGTCCGTCGCCCACGTCGAGGGCGACGACCTGCTCGCCCGGCTGCCCGAACTCCAGTCCCGCGGCCACGACTTCGCGCACCTGGCCACCGGCCGCCCGCTGGCCGGCTCGGGCGTGGAGCCGGTCACCGCCAACGCCTACCTCGGCGGCTGGGGCATCACCCAGGCGCTGCGCGCCGGCGCCGACGTGGTCATCTGCGGCCGGGTCACCGACGCCTCGCTGGTCGTCGGCCCGGCCGCCTGGGCGTTCGACTGGGCCGCCGACGACTGGGACGCGCTCGCCGGCGCCGTCACCGCGGGCCACATCATCGAGTGCGGCACCCAGGCCACCGGCGGCAACTACTCCTTCTTCACCGAGATCGCCGACCCGGTCCACCCCGGCTTCCCGATCGCCGAGATGCACCCCGACGGCTCCAGCGTGATCACCAAGCACCCCGGCACCGGCGGCGCGGTCACCGTCGGCACCGTCACCGCCCAACTCCTGTACGAGATCGGCCGTCCCGCCTACCTCAACGCCGACGTCGTCGCCCGCTTCGACACCGTGCGGCTCACCCAGCAGGGCCCCGACCGGGTCGCGGTCGGCCCGGTCACCGGCGAGCCCGCGCCCGCCACGCTCAAGGTCTGCCTCAACCACCTCGGCGGGCTACCGCAACGCGGCCACCTTCGTGCTCACCGGGCTCGACCTCGACGCCAAGGCCGACTTCGCCGAGGCCGCGCTGCGCGACGCGACCGGCGGCCCGGCCCGGTTCGCGGCGTACGACCTGCGGCGCGAGCACGGCGGCGAGGCCGACCGGCTCACCCTCACCGTGAAGGACCCCGACCCGGACCGGGTGGGCCGCGGCTTCTTCGGCGCCGTCGCCGGGCCCGCGCTCGCCGGGTACCCCGGCCTCTACCTGGAGCACGCCTCGCCGCAAGGCCACCGAGTACGGCGTGTACTGGCCCGCGCTGGTCCCCGCGACCGAGGTGGCCGAGGTCGCCGTGCTCGCGGACGGCACCCGGCTGCCCGGTACCCCGCCCGGCCCCGCCGGGCGGCGCCGCCGCCCGGGCCGCGGGCCGACGCCGTACCGCCCCCGCCCGTACCGCCGCTGGCCGGCGCGACCGAGCGGCACGGGCGGGCGGAGCCGGACGCGCTGCGCCACGGCCGGACCGTACGGCTGCCGCTGGGCACGCTGGTCGGGGCCCGCTCGGGCGACAAGGGCGGCGACGCGAACGTCGGGCTGTGGGCCAGGGACGACGCGGCGTACGCCTGGCTGCGCGACTACCTCGACGTGCCGCGGCTGCGCGCGCTGCTCCCCGAGACCGCCCGGCTGCCGGTCAGCCGCTACGAACTGCCCAACCTGCGGGCGCGTCAACTTCGTCGTGCACGACCTGCTCGGCGACGGCGTGGCCGCCTCCACCCGGGCCGACCCGCAGGCCAAGGCGCTCGGCGAGCGGCTGCGCGGCTGCCTCGCCGACATACCCGAGACGCTGGTGGACCCGCCGGGGGCGCCCGGCGGGGCATGATCGGGCCATGAGCAATCTCGATGCGAAGCCGGCCGCCACCGTCTGCGGCGGCCGCGAGGACGTGTCCGCCGCCCCGGTCCGCGAGCTGCTCACCGGCCGCACCGTCGCCGCTCGGCGAGAGCACCCGGGTACGGCGGCTGCTGCCCAACCTCGGCCGCCGCATGGTCGGCGCCTGGTGCTTCGTCGACCACTACGGCCCCGACGACATCGCGCGGCGAGCCGGGCATGCAGGTCCCGCCGCACCCGCACATGGGCCTGCAGACGGTCAGCTGGCTGCACGAGGGCGAGGTGCTGCACCGCGACAGCCTCGGCAGCAAGCAGACCGTACGCCCGCGCGAACTGGGCCTGATGACCTCCGGCCGGGCCATCGCGCACTCCGAGGAGTCGCCCGCGCGACCACGCCCGCTACCTGCACGGCGCCCAGCTGTGGGTCGCGCTGCCCGACGCCCACCGGCACATCGGCGCCCGCCTTCGAGCACCACACGCGAACTGCCCGAGGTCACCGGCGCGGGCGGCCTGCACGCCACGGTGATCCTCGGCGAGCTCGACGGCGCCGCCTCGCCCGGCACCGTCCACACCCCGCTCGTCGGCGCCGACCTCACCCTCGCCGACGGCACGGCGGCCGCGGCTGCCGCTCCAGCCCGACTTCGAGTACGCGGTCCTGTCGATGTCCGGCGAGGCCGAGGTCGACGGCGTCCGCGCTCGACCCCCGGCTCCCTGCTCTACCTCGGCGCCGGCCGCCGCGACCTCGCCGCTGCGGCGCGGACGACGACAGCTCCGCTGATGCTGCTGGGCGGCGAGCCGTTCGCGGAGAAGGTCGTCATGTGGTGGAACTTCGTGGCCCGCACCGGCGAGGAGATCGCCGCAGGCGCGCGCCGCGTGGCAGGCGGGTACGCGCTTCGGCGAGGTCCACGGCTACGACGGCGCCCGCCTGCCGGCCCCCGCGCTGCCCGCCACCCCCTTGAAACCGCGGGGCCGCACCCGCTGACCGGCGGTTCTCGGTCCCTGCGGCGGTTCTCGGTCCCCGCACGGTGGCGCCTCCTGCGCCGGGCGGCTGCCGCTGCCCGGGGCGCCGGCGTCAGGCGGGGGAGGGGAAACGGGCAAGAGCACGCAGTTCGGCCTCCACGGCTTCGATGCCGTCGAGCCGCTTGCGGTCCCAGCCGGGGACCGTGTCGGGTTCCAACTGCCGTGCTGGCGGATCCGAAGCGTCGGTGGGCAGGGCGCGGCGAAAGGCGCCTGCGAGCGCTTCGCTGGTGACCGGGTCCATCAGCAGAGCGACCTCGGCGTCGGCGCTCTCGCCCAGTCGCTCCGTGTCCCGGGGCAGCAGCGAACTGCCCGCGTACACCGTCAGTTTCACTGCCATGCCGCCGTCCAGTCCGGTCGTTCCGCCGTGCGGGCGTTCAACAGGCGCACCCCGACGCGCAGATGGTCGACGTGGGTGAACTCGCTGCCCGGCACCACGACCTTGACGATGGAGAAGGGCAGGCCCTCCGGGGCCAGGCTGGTGCGCAGGACGAGGTGCAGGCCGTGCTCCCCGAGCATATCGAGCAGGAACGCCAGGTCGACCGCGTTGTCGCCGGAGCTGCGGTCGGGGATCGCGTGGAACGGGAGCCACGGCCGGCCCTCGCTCCAGGTGTGGAGGTAGTCGCGCAGTTCGTCGTACGAGGCGTGGCGCCGGTACGCCTGGCCCTCCAGGTCCTCGCGCGCCCCGGCGATCACGACGAGGCGGGATTGCGCGGCCTCGGTGAGCGCCCGCATCAGGGCGATCTCCGGATTGAGGTGGCAGCCCGCTCCCCCGTTGAAGAGCATGCCGTCGCGGGAGTGGGTGTCGTCGGTGATGACGAAGAAGGTGGGAACGGGCAGTCCGCCGGTGTAGGCGTGGACGGTGACGCTGATCGAGGCCCGCTCGAAACGCTCGACGACCTCCCGGTGCGCGTCGGGGAGGGTGTCGAGCGGCACGCGGTGGCCCAGGCCGAGTTTTTCGCCGAAGGCCGTGCTGTCGTGTTCGATGACCTCGTACAGCGCCTGCACGGTGGCGTCGACGGGGTCGTTGCCCGCGGCCAGGCCGATGGTGTTGGACGACATCAGCCCACCCTCGTGCGGGAAGGGCGTGAAGACGGCGACCGCGGGCACCGCGATGTCGACGTCGTTGCGCAGGCAGTGCATCGGCCACCAGGTGATGGGCGTCCGCGGGGTCCACTGGTGGCCGCGGCGGGGGACGAGCCGCCGGGGGCCGAGCGTCGGCATCCGCTCGCTCATGACCTCGTACGGTTCCGGCGCCTCGGGGCGGCCGTCGGGTTCGCAGTAGCGGCGCTCGACCTCATCGAGCGAACGGCTGCGCAGGGGCAAGGTACTGGTCCATGGCGGATGCCTCCCGTTGATCCCGTTGATCCCGTTGCCCGGCGGCGGGTGCGGGGCTCTCGTCGCGGACGGGAGCCCCGGCGGGAGCGCGCTCCGGCTGGCCGACGTCGCCGAGGCGCACGGCTTGCGGCCGGTGATCATCTCGATCGATCGCACCGCGGTGGACAGCACGGACGACCGGGTGGGCTTTCGGACCGGGGACGTCTGCCGCCTCGACGAGGTGCTCGCCGACTCCGCCCGCCTGCCCAGGCCCTGGCTGGTGATCGAGGACGCGCACGCGCACACCCGCACCGTGCTCGACTTCTTCGACGCCCGGCTGGCCGCCGGCGACTACCTGCTGGTCGAGGACAGCCTGGCGAAGCGGGCCGTCCTGCGGGAGTTCCTGCGCAGCAGCCCGCACCACTTCCACCTCGACACCAGGTACCTGGACTTGTTCGGCGAGAACACCGGCTCCGCGATCGACTCGATCCTCCGGCGGGCGTAGGGCGCGGCAGCGCGGGGACCTTGCCTAGGCTGGCCTCCCACCGACCGCCGCGACGAGGACCAGCGCATGCACAGCAGCACCAGAATCCGCCTGATCAAGCCCGCCGACGCTGCCCTGATCGCCGCGCATCGGGCGCGGGACGTCGAGGCCTTCCGGCCGTGGGAACCGGCTCAGCCGCCCGAGTTCCTCACCCCGGGGGCCAGGCGGAGCGGATCGACAAGCTGCTGGCCGGATACCGGGCCGGCACGATCTGGCCGGGCGTGGTGCTCGCCGACGACCAGGTGATCGGGCAGATCACCGTCGGGGGCATCCTGCCGCAGCCGCACCTGCGCCGCGGCTCCGTCGGATACTGGATCGCCAGTGTCGCCCAGAACCAAGGGCACGCCGGGCGCGCCGTCGGGCTCGTACTGCGGGTGATGACGGACGAACTCGGTCTGCACCGCGCCGAGGCGTCCACCAACCTGGAGAACCTGCCGTCGCAGCGGGTGCTGCGCCGCAACGGCTTCAGCCCGTACGGCATCGCGCACTCCTCGATCCTTCTCGACGGGAGCTGGCGGGACGGACTGCTGTGGGAGCGGATCCTCGGCGACTAGGTGTACCGACCGCCCGGCGGGGGCGCCCGCCGCTCGCCGGTCAGTCGATGTCCCGGCGGGAGACGAGGACGCAGGAGAGGGCGAGGCACACCACCACGTAGGCCGCGAGCACCAGGGACGCGGCGAGCGGGCCGGAGACCGACACGACGCCGGGAATCGAGGTGTTCGGCTTGCCGGACGGGTCCAGGGCCGTGGCCAGCGAGCCGGTGCAGGGCCCGATCAGCAGCCGCTGGACCGCCTTCAGCGCGGGCAGCGCACCGGTCAGGCCCGAGACCAGGTTCTCCACCGCGAGCAGCCACAGCAGCCCGACCCCGATGGCGGCGCCGGTGGACCGCAGCAGGATCGACAGGAAGACGCCCAGACTCGCCGAAGCCATGGCGACCAGCCAGATGGCCCCGATTCCGGCCGACACCGCGGCGGCGCCCGGCCAGGGCGCGGACCGGCCGGTGAGCACAGCGACCAACGCGCTCGTCCCGGCGCTCGCCGCCACGACCGCCACGGTGACGCACAGCACCGCGGCCGCCATCGCCACGGCCTTCCCGGCCAGCGCCGCGCCGCGGCCGGGCTGTTGGACCAGCAGCGTGCCCCAGGTGCCCCACCGGTACTCTCCGCCGACGAGGACGGCGCCGAGGATCAGCATCAGGGCGCTGCCGAACAGCGGGTACAGGTCCACGGTGCCGGGCAGGAACCTGTCCGGCAGCAGACCGTTGATCAGCTTCTCCGGATCACCGGACGCGCAGGCCGGCCGGTTGCGGATGGCCAGCCAGACGATGTAGGGCACGATCATGCCGAAGCTCACCGCCATCACGGTCCACGCACCGCCGACGATCCACACGCCGGGGCGTTTGCGGGCCGACAGCAGTTCCGCCCTCAGGACTCCGTTCAACGGCCCTTCACCTCAACGCATTCGGGTCCGGTGGACGGACCGTCCTCGACCAGCTCGAAGAACGCGTCCTCCAGGGAGAGGACGCGCTGGCGCAGTTCGCTGACTTCCAAGCCGCTCTCCACGAGCAGCCGGTTGACGGCCGCCGCCTGGCGCGGATCGACGCCCACCTGCAACTGCCCGTCGACGACGGCCGCGGAGCGGACGGACGGCAGCCGGCGTACCAGGTCGGCGGCGCGCTCGGGCGCGTCGACGGTCACCGAGAGCCCGCCGTCCCCGGCCCCGCGGCGCAGCTCGGCCACCGTGCCGTCGGCGACCAGCCGGCCCTGCCGGATCACGGCCACCCGGTCGCACAGCAGCTCGACCTCGGACAGCAGGTGGCTGGAGAGCAGCACCGTACGGTTGTCCCGGCGCAGGCCGTTGATCAGGTCGCGCATGCCCGCCACGCCCTCCGGGTCGAGGCCGTTGGTCGGCTCGTCCAGGATCAGCAGCGCGGGGTCCTTCAGCAGCGCGGCGGCCACCGCGAGGCGCTGCTTCATGCCGAGGGAGTACGTCCGGAAGGGGACGTCCGCCTTCGCGGCCATCCCCGCCTCTTCGAGGACCGTGCCGATCCGGTCGGCTGCCACGGAGGCGTGCCCGGCGAGGATGCGCAGGTTGTCCCGGCCGGACAGGTGCGGGTAGAGGGCCGGGGACTCGATCAGCGCTCCGACCCCGCTGAGGCTGCTCCTGGTGCCGGCCGGGTGGCCCAGGACCGTCGCGGTCCCCGAGGTGGGCCGGATCAGCCCCACCAGCATCCGCATGGTCGTGGTCTTGCCGGAGCCGTTCGGGCCGAGGAATCCGAAGACCTCGCCGCGGCGGACCCGCAGGTCGAGGTCGAACACGCCGGTCCGCGGGCCGTAGCGCTTGGTCAGTGAGCTGGTACGGATGACGAGGTCGTCGAGGTCAGGCATCGGTGGTCCGCCGTTCGCCGGAGTGGCCGCGGACGGCCGGGGTCAGGATCCCGATCAGCACCGCGGTCTCTGCGGTGAGCAGCGCCACCGCCCACACCGGCCCGATCCAGTGCCGGAGGCTGCCGAACCACAGCCACAGCAGGGCGGCGTAGGCGAGCGTCAAAAAGAGCAGTGAGCCGGCGCCGTAAAGGGCGTACGCGCGGGCGTCGCGGGGCCGGTAGGAGCCCAGCTGTTCGCGGGCGGCGGGATCGCCGCGGCTCAGCCGCAGCCGCCAGAACCGGTAGGACTCGCCGCGCAGGTCGACGAGGTCCAGCGCGTGCGTGAGCATCACGTAGCCGTCCGACCGCAGGACCGGCAGCAGACTCGTCGCGGCCCCGCCGCTGCCGAACAGCAGCAGCGCGGCGGCCAGCCGGCGGCTGGTCGACCCGTCGGCGGCGAGGGACCACCAGACCGCGACCGGCACCAGCGCCAGCAGGGTGACGAAGACCCCGGCGAACGCCGTACCCACCCTCGCCCGGCGCCGGTGGAACAGCACGATGTCGTCCGTGCGGCAGTACGGCGTCAGCATCGGGAGCCGCCAGCTGACCCCGATCTCGGTGACGGTACCGCCGAAGTGCCGGCAGGCCACGCCGTGTGCGAACTCGTGCAGCAGGGTGAGGAGCCAGAAGAGGGCCATCGACAGCGGCACGACGACCGCCCAGGACCTCTGGTGCGCCACCTCGTGGGCCAAGGTGGCGACCCGGGTCCAGACGAACACCTGGACCGCGACCAGCAGGACGGACGCCGCCGTCACGAACGGCGCGGAGAAGACGAACGCCAGCCGGCCGGCGAGGACGGCGCACAGCCGGTCGGGGCGCAGCAGCACGAAGCGCCGGCGTGACCAGCTCTGCCGGGCCGACTGCTTGGCCTCGTGGGCCAGCCGGAGCCGGTCGAGCACCGCGGGATCGGCGTATCCGTCGAGCAGTTGGTAGCGGCCCAGCATGGTGAACAGCTGCTGCCAGTGCTCGGGCCCGAGCCTGCGGTCGTAGGCGTCGGTGTAGCGGTGTCCGATGTCCTGGACGGTGTTCCGGCCGTCCATCAGGCTCATGAGGAAGTGCTCGCGGGGGCCGACCCGGTAGAAGCAGCCGGTGCGGGCGTCCTTGACATGGTGCACGGTCCTGGGGCCGGAGCGCAGGGCGGGGCCCAGCGAGACCTCGGGACGCAGCCGCGGCCTGTCCCGGGGCGGCCCGGCCACCTCGGTCGTGCCGCTCACCTGGCCACCTCTTGGGGGGCCAGGTCGGACAGCGCCTTGCACAGGACGTAGGACAGGTAGATCTCGTCGAGGATGCTCGCCCCGAGCCGGTTGTTGGTCATGTGGACGTAGGAGCTGAGCACGATGGCCAGGGCGGCCTGCGGGTCGGGTACGGCTCCGTCGCGGAAGGACAGCGCGCCGTCGGCGGACAGGGCGAGCATCTTGTCGCGCAGTTCGGCGCAGTGGGCCAGCCAGGAGCGCTCCAGCGGGGTCGGCGAGGCGGCGCCGTCGCCCCGGGCGCTGTCGCGCACGTGCCTCAGCCGGGGCACCAGCCGCTCGCGCATCCGGCCGTAGCTCCGGTCGAAGCGCTCGTGCTGGCCGTCGCTCGGCTCCTGGTACGAGGTCTCCCACATCTGGCGGTAGCGGGTGAGGAACCGGGCCACCTCCTCCTCGTCGCGCAGGAAGGCGAAGCACAGGGCGGCGGTCAGCTGGGCGGCCTGTCCGAGCAGGACGGTGCGCACATGGACGTTCGTGGTCTCCAGCAGGGTGACGACCATCTCGCTGGACTCCTGGAAGTGCCACTCGGCCAGCTCCATGCCGGCCGGGCCGCCGTACCGGTCCAGCTCCCGCTCGTAAGGGATGCGGGCGACGCTGTTGTTGTCCCTGAAGGGCATCTCCCCGTCCGCGCCGTACAACTCGTCCCAGCGGTCCTGGGTGTACTCGGCGAGGAACATGTTCTTGTACAGGTCGCCGCTGGAGTTGCGGTCCTCCTCGTACAGCGCGGGGCGCTCGCCCAGGAACTCCTCGACGGCCTTCCGGGCGGTCGCGGCGACCTCGTCGGCCGCCGACGGGTCGGCGGGCAGCAGGCGCAGCCGCAGGTGCGGGCCCTCCAGCCAGTAGCGGATGAAGAACCACGAACGCAGCAGCCCTTGCCCGCGCAGGCGGGCCACCAGCGGACGCACGCAGTCCACCAGTACCGGGTTGGAGTTCGCGGCGTAGAAGACGTGCAGGCTGATCCAGCCGCCGCCGTCCTGCTCGGCCCCCGGGGGCACGCCGTCGTTCCGGCCGTGGTCGCCGTCCATCACCGCTCCGTATCCGTTGCGTCGAGTCCGTCGAGTTGGACGGTCAGCTCCGTGACGTACCGGTGCGGGCCGTCGCGCAGCCACAGGTGGTCGGGGCCTGGCAGCATCTCGGTGAGCACCACCGCGGAGTCGCTCTTGCGGGCCGCGGTCTCCAGCAGCCGGACGCAGGAGTACGAGTCGAAGTCCACGTACTGCGGCTTGTGTTCGCCGCCGAGGGAGGCGAACACGTGCCGGGGCAGCCCGCCGGACCGCTGCCATTGCCGCCACGCCAGGTACCAGTCCCGGTCGGACTGCCCGGCCACGGCAGGCGGCAGGCCGTCGGCGGCGAACCGCCAGGACTTGCGCTGGAGCACCGTGCCGCCCAGCCGTACCCGGGGCAGCACACCGCTGTCGCCGTCCGGTAGGCCGGTGCCCTCCCACAGGTCGAGCTGGACCATGGTGGTGCACGAGAAGTTGAGCAGCACCTGCTGCACCTCCGGCAGCGCCATCGGCAGCAGGAAGCCCAGATAGACGGGGATCACCTCGACGCCCAGCCGGCGTGAGCGCAGGAGCAGCCGGTCGGCCCCGGGGTCGTGCTCGATGGCCAGGTCCTCCACCGGGATCTGCTCGTGCGGCGGCCGGAAGCTGGTCTCGCCGGGGCAGACCACCTCGTACGGCGTCACGACCGGGTGCAGGTTGAGGTTGGTCGCGTCGTAGCCGCCCTTCAGCTCGGCGAACACCGCTCCGTCGGGCACGGCGTCCGCCAGCGACCGGCGCAGCGAGGCGGTGAGGCCGTCGTCGAAGCAGTGCGCGAACCGGGAGAAGAGCAGGGTGAGCCCGGAGTAGATCCTGTTGACCACCACGAGGGGGTCCCCCTCGCCGTCGGCACCGCCGTTCCCGGCGCCGCGGTCGGCCAGTTGGAGGAAGAACGACAGCGAGCGCAGGCTCTCCGACCGGGGCAGCAGGCGCTCCACGGCTTCCAGGAAGCCCTCGTCCAGCTCGACGTCCGTTCCGGAGGCGCGGGCGGTGCGGCACCGCCGGCCCATCTCCTCGGCCACCGCCGCCCGGGCGCGGTCGATTCCGGCGATCTCCTCCTGCCGGAACCAGTTGTCGTACGGGCGGAAGTCGGTGCCGTCGAAACGCTGATGGCGCATCAGCCGCTGGTTGTAGTTGCTGTAGAAGTCCTGATCGAAACGGTGCGCGAAGGACAGGAAGTCCTCGCACCGCCCGCCCTCGCCGTAGCGCGCCCGGAAGTAGCCCTTGGTGGCGAGCCTGCGCACCAGGTTCCCGTCGAACGCGGGCAGGACGCGGGCCAGCCGGCGAAGCCCGGGGGTGATCTGCCGGGTCCAGGCGCGGATGTCGCCGGTCACCGAGAGCCCCGGCAGGGTGGTGTCCTCGTAGACGAGCGTGCGCAGCACCGGCACGTCGTCGCGGCCCAGGACGCGGTGCGCCTGGTCCACCGACTCCTTGACCCGCGCGAGCAGTTCGCGCCGGTCGGCCAGTTCTCCGTCGGCGAACCGCAGGACGTCGGCGCCCATCTGCTCCACGAGCGCGGCGAGTTCGTCGCCCCAGCCCGTTCCCAGCCGGCGCAGCCCGCGTTGGTAGCTGCCGACCGGGTCCGGGTCGTGGATGTCGAGGTGCAGGTCCGGCACCACGAGCAGACCCAGCCGGAGCAACTGGGCCAGATACCGCTCCACTTCGGGCTCGGGGCGCCGCGCATCCATCGCGCACAGCCGCCGCACGGCGTCGGCGAAACGCAGCGTGGCACCGCCCTCGAACATGGTGAGCACATCGGTGAGGGCGTCGCCGCCGGGCAGGAAGAACAGCCTCTCGTGCACCGCGTCCAGGGTGACCGCGGCGTCGGCGTCGCCGTCCGCCCCACGCAGCTTGCGCAGGTAGCGCACCCGGTCGGGGCGGACCTGCGTGCCGCTGGTGGCCCGCAGCGGCAGGTCTCGGCGGACCGCGGGGGCCGCGGTCAGCAGGTCCGAGAGCCGGGCGAGGACCGCCATGTTGAGCCGGGTGCTGCTGCGCTTGTCCCACCCGCTCACCGACGCGGCCAGCGGCCGGCCGTCCGCCTCGGCGAAGACTCCCGCGGACACGGCGGTCAGCGTGCTGAACGGGCTGGTCTTGCACGCGGTGCGGAACAGGTACTCCAGCAGCGACCGCTCGATCCGCCGCTCCCGCTTGCTCAGCGGGCCGTCCACGCGCCGCAGGTAGCCGTCCAGGTACTCGTCCAGCGACGGCGACGACAGCTGGACGCCGTGGCGTAGGTCCGTCTCCAGGGCCGTGCGGCGCAACCGCCGCCGGGCCGCCGCGATCTCCTCGGCCAGGGTGGCGGAGCCGGTCAGCAGCAGGGCCTCGTGCCGCTCCCGCTCGGCGGCCCACGCGTGGAGGTCCGCGATCTCGCGGGCCGGCAGGTGCGCCTCGGCCGCCGTCAGGCCGCGCGGCGCACGGAGGTTGAAGACGTCGCGCCGCAGGTTGATCAGTATCTTGCGTGCGGCCGGGTCCTCCAGGCTGTGCGCCACACGCTCCTGGAGGGTGTCGGCGAGCCGGGCGCCGCGCTCCTGCAGCCGCAGCCGCGCGTCGAGCACCGAGTCGGCCCACGCCGCGCTCGCCGGGGTGGCCAGCGCGGCGGCGGTCTCGAAGGGGAGGCCGCCGACACGCAGCATGAATCTCGGTACCAGGTGCCACGACACGCGGTCCGCGCTCTCGTGGCCGGGCCGGGTCGTGCTCGGCGCCGCAGGCGCCGTCAGCGGCATCGCGCTGGTGTTCACGGATCAGCCCTCTCAGACCAGCCGGTAGTCGAAGTCCGCGCGGTCCGCGCGTTCGTGGCCGAGCAGCACGAACAGGAAGGTGCGCTCGTCCCCGTCGTCGAGGCCGACTGCCTCGTCGATGGCGATGTTGTCGAAGCCGAGGACCACCCCGCAGCCGACGCCCAGCGCGGCCGCGGCGGTGTACGCCGTCTGTGCCAGCGCACCCACCTCGGAGTTGATCACCCGGTAGCCGCGGCTTCCGTAGGCGTCGAGGGTGCTGCGCCAGCGCCCGGAGATCGCGAGCACCGCGCCGACCTGCTCCAGGTTGTAGTTGCTCAGGTAGTAGCTGCGCTGGAGCCTTTCGGCCAGCGGCATCTCGCGCACCACCCGCAGCCGGTGGGCTCCCGCGTCGTAGCCGTAGGTGCCGCCGGGCAGTCCGGCGACCCGGTTGGCCAGGACGTACAGGCCGGTCAGACCCACGTCGTCAGGGGACGTGTCGGAGCGGTAGTGCCGGCCCGAGGCGGTGCCCGCGAGCACCGTCGCGAGCTCGTCCAGGCCCAGCGGGCGGGAGCGGGTGAACGAGCCGAAGCTGGTGCGACGCGCGCGCAGCGTCGCACCGAGGTCCCCGCCCAGCCTGTCCGCCAGCGGCTCGGGCAGCGCCACCTCCCCGCCCGTGCGCGGCAGTGGCACGAGGCCGCGTGCCACCGCGGGCTCCGGGCGCGGGCGGCGGTCCGCCAGCACGGCGTGGTGCACCTCCTCGATCCGCTCGAAGTGGCGGGTGCGCGCCGACCGCTCGAAGCTCGGCCGGTCGATCAGGCCGCCGCGGTCCGCCGGCTCCGCGGCCGCGGCCGCGGGTGCGGCCGGGGACAGGGCCGGGGCGGAGCCGAACGGCAGCGGGACCACGGCCAGCGCGCTCTCCTGCTCGATGTCGAGCCCGAGCAGCCGGTCGAGCCGCTCGTCGTCGAACCACAGCACGCGGGCTAGCCGCCGGCCCAGGCCCCGGGCGATCAGCTCCCAGCAGCCCAGCAGGGCTCCCGCGTCCTGGGTGACCACGTGGTAGCAGAAGCTGTTGTACTTGAAGGAGTTCTTCCAGAAGCGGACCGTCACCACCAGGAAGCCGTCCGCCGTGCCGGCGCCGCCTTCGCAGGCCGCGCGGACGTCGTCGGTGAGATCGCCGGTGAGCAGCCGTTCGAAGCAGTGGTGCGCCGTCGAGTAGTGGTACACGCCCGGGGCCAGGGGCCCGCTCGGGCCCGCGACCCAGTACACCTCCAGCGGGTACATCCCGCCCCCGGAAGCGGTGCCCCTGCCCCACAGCGACTCGGGGTAGAGCACGCGTACGTGGCTGTCCTGGTTCCAGCTCACCCGCAGCCTGCGGTCGAGCACGCCGTACGACAGGCGCAGCAGGGCGGCCAGCGTCCGGAGAGTCCACGACGGGCCGTCGGCGCCGGCCGGTTCGTCCAGGAGCACCCGCGCGGTCGGGGCCAGCGGCAGGTCGGTGCCCGCCGGCAGCGGGAAGCGCCGCACCCCCAGGTACGTCTTGTGCCGGGACGGCTGGTCCGCCCAGTCGGGGGTGAAGTCCACCGGCTCCATGGGCTCCCGGCCGCGCCGGAACACGGCCTCCACGTAGTCGTCCACCACCTGCGTGCGGTCTTCGGTCACCGGAACTCCCTCCTCGGCGGGGCCTGGGGCTGACGGGTGCGGCTCACGGGAACGGGTGCGGCCTGCGGTTCAGCCCGGTGGGTCCGAACCCTTCGGCGCGGCCGTGGATCTCGCGGAGCCCGCCGTCGAGATAGGCGCGCAGCCGCGGGTGGTCCAGCACGCGCTGCCGCTCCCAGCCGAAGTCGATGGGCACCAGCCCCGTGGCCAGCACGGACAGCGTGCGGATACCGGTTCCGTCCTGCTCCGGGCAGGTCTGGTCCACCGCGACCACGTCGCTGCCCGCCTCGCGCAGCCGGGCGATCACGAACCGCGCGTCGTCCGCGAGGTCCAGGGTCGCGGGGCGCACGGCCTGCCACGACGCGTACAGCTCGGCCATCGGACGGGGCGGTGCCGTGTCCGCCAGCAGGAAGTCGACCGCCGACGCCATCTCGGGCAGGCCGTAGAGCAAGGCGTGGTGGGTGAGTTCGTGCACCCGGTTGTAGTCGGCCGCCATCGCGCGCAGGTCGGGCAGCTTCGCCTCCACCCGTTCGTCCATCCCCGGTATGTACGAGGCGGTCTCCGCGATCGCCGCGCGCACCGCCTCCACCGGGTCCAGGCTCGCGCCGGCCGCGAAGCACAGCCGGCCCGTACCGCCGTCCAGCCGCTCGGCCACCGCCATGACGGCCGGCACGGGCAGGTCCACCCGCATGTCGAACAGCCGCATCCGGTAGCCGAGCCGGGCCACCCGGTCCAGCATGAACCGGACCTCCTCGTCGGCGCAGCTCTCCTGCGCGATCTCGGGCAGCCGGGCGGCGCCGTACCAGCACAGCAGGAACGCGTCGCGCTCGATGAGTTCCAGCATGCCGTGCAGCAGCGCCTCCTCGGCGCTGGTGCCGCTGGCGCAGCCGTTGGAGCACTCCTGCACGAACTTCCGGTCCGGGCGGCGGTCCAGATAGAAGACCACCTGCTCGGGCACCAGCACCGGCCGCTGCTCGCCGTAGGAGTACCCCCACACCCAGTGGGTCGGGGTGTCCGGGTGGTAGGGCTGGTAGTAGTCGTGGTGCCCGAGGTAGAACTCCGGGGTGTACGACCCCATCGACGCGGGGTCCAGGGCGTCCGGCGTCAGCTCGTGGTAACTGGCGTACACCTTGGGCTCCTTGGCCCGCGGAAACTGCCCCGCGTACCGCTCCAGCCCCTCCAGCATGCCGTAGCGCTCGCTGCTCGCCGAGCTCTGCGACTGCCCGCTCCACCACATCTCGTGGTAGTCGTACTTGCTGCGCACCCGGAAGTAGCCGCTCACCGGCAGCGTCGCGCTGCACTGGTAGACCCGCTGGGCCGTGCTCGCGAGCGCTCCGCACACCTCGTTGACCAGCCCGGCGGCCGGCAGCGTCAGATCCGCGGCGGAGGAGCCCCGGTAGCTGGTCGGACTCGACTTCGGCCGCGGGGCCAGCGCCAGCATCGCGCCCTGGGCGGTGTCGGGTACCGGGGAGGCGCACGACTCGCACTCGGAGTCGGCGATCAGATCACGGCGGCTGACGGTCAGGTCGCCGGTCCGCAGTTCCACGATCCGCCCGATCCGCCGGTCGCCGGGGGCGGGTTCGCCGCCGGCCGTCTCGGCGGCGACCACCTGGGCGATCTGTTCGAGGGCGAAGGGGGTCAGCGAGGGTTCGTTGCCCGCCATCCAGAAGTCCGCACCGTCCTCGATCGGCCGGCGCTCCTCCACCGGGCGCAGCGCCAGCCAGCGCCGCTCCAGACAGCGCCCGCACGGCCGGCTCGACCCGTCGGCCCGGTGCAGCGGCCCCATCAGCACGGTCCCCCCGTACAGCCGCACCGGGTAGACCAGGCCGTCGGCCGGCGTCCCGACGGGCGCGGCGGGGCCCGGCAGGCCGAGCACGCCGACGTCGACCGTGACGCCCGCACCGGCCCGTCCGGCCAGGTGGCCGCGGACGACGTCGATGGCCCACGCCCGGGGATCGTTCGAGACCGTCGCGGTGATCGCCGCGTTCGACATCAAGGTCATCCGTCCGCCCAGTCGCTCACTACGAAGTGGAAAGTGCGGCTGCCTGCCTGCTCGGCTGCGCCGACTGCCAAGCAGCCGCACCGGTTACAACGGGGGGCGGGCCCTGTCATCCGTACCCGCCGCCCTGATCAGCCCGCCGGCGTCAGCTGGTGCTGCTGCTGCAGGAGCAGCAGCTGCTGGTGCTGCACGAGCAGCAGCTGGAGCACGAGCAGCTGGAGCTGGAGAAGGCCAGCTCGACCGACTCGTCGGTCATCTCCTCGATCTCGAACGTCGCGCTCTCCAGAGCGCTCAGTTCGTCCTTGAGCTCAACAGACATGGCGATCCCTTCTATTGGGGTGGGCCGTACACCCGGAACGGCTGTTCCGGGAATCGTGGCGCGCCTGGTCAGGACGCGGACCAGCCCGCCGCTGCCCTCACTTCGCGGCGAGCAGGATCGTGCCGGCGACCATCCCGCGGACGGCGTGCAGGTCGATCGGGGTGGTCTCGGTGAACAGCGCGCGGGTGCCCTCGGCGTCCAACTGGGCCAGGGCCGCGCGGAGCGGTACGGCGGGCCGGTCGAAGGACCATGGGCCCTGCGCACCGCCCTGCGCCAGCACCCGCGGGTCGAAGTCCGCGACGAGCGGGTCGCCGGGGTCCATGGGCGCGCCCTCGCAGTGGCGGCCGGCCGCGAGGCCGACGGCGTCGAGCACCGCCTCGCGTACGGCGGCGCGCACCGAGAGCGCCGATCCCGTCGCCCAGTCGAGCGCGCCGTCGGCCGCCTCGACCACCGCGAGAACCGCGAAGGAGGGCGCGGCGCCGGGCAGGGCGTACGCCCGGGCGGCGCAGCCGATGTGCCGCAGGCCGCCGAGCGTGAACGCCACCTCGTCGTCGCCGGCCAGCCACTCCTCGGCCAGGCGCAGGGCCGGTGCCTCGCCGCGCAGGGCGCGGGTGAGCCCGCGGTGCGCCAGCGCCGAGCACAGCCCGCGCTCCTGGACGTCCTCGACGGTCCAGCCCGCGGCGGCTCCCGCGGGGCTCGGCTCGAACACCAGCCCGGAGTTGGCCGGGGAGAGCGGGTGGACGGCTGCGGCGGGCACCAGCCACGTGCTCGCGTCGTGCAGCGACACGGCGGGCAGCGTGCCGCCCGCCGGCCCTGTCGCGGGCGACGGCACACCGCTGAACAGCGCCAACCGCTCGGCGGGCACCGCCTCGGCGTCCGGCGGGGGCGCCTGGTGCGGCGATCCGACCGGACCGAGGCGGCCGACGTAGCAGGACACCGCCGCCCGTACCGCGCGGGTCCGGGCGACCAGCGCCGTGTCGATGTCGAACGCCGCGATCTCCCGTGCCCCGTCGGCCAGGGACCCGGCCGGACCCAGCCGGACCCGGCCGGTCTTGAGCGGCAGCTGCCGGATCGCCTCGTCGGTCCATCCGGACAGCACACCGAGGTCCGGCGAGACCAGGACGGCCGCGCGCCCGTAGGCGTCACGGTCGTCGTCAGGAGGGAGCCGGACGTCGTCGTACGCGACCCGCCCGTGGCGCGTCGGACATTCCGGATGGGGCAGCACCCGTTCGCGCCCGGACTCCAGCGTGGTGAGATCCTGGATCACGGCGTGCCGCTCGTCGTCGGCCTGCAACTGGCCGGTGAGCAGCCGGAAGACCTCGAACGCCACCGCGTTGCCGATCATGGACCGGGCCACATCGCCGCCCGTGGAACCGGCTCCGGTCCCGCCGACCGCCAGCGCGCGCCAGAAGTCCGCGCTGAGCCGCGGATCGGAGTTGGCGGACAGCCGCAGCCGCGCGCACACCCAGCACGGCTGCTCGGCGGGGCCGGAGATCGGGCCCAGCACCATCCGGGTCCGGTCGGCGACCACCGGGACCAGCCGGGGGCCGTCCGGAACGCCGTGCAGCCGCCCGGTCAGGTCGAGCAGCGCTCGGCTGTCCGAGCCCTCGGCTGCGCACACCACGACGTCGAAGCCCGTCAGATCCCGGGGCGTGGACGGCAGGACCACCACCCGCGCCGGGGTGCCCGCGTCGGACAGGCGGGCGACCTCCGGATCCAGCTCCCGCCCCCACGAGGCGTCGTCCAGTGACACCTCGGCGAGCCCGTTGCGCAGCAACCCGCGCACGGCTGCCGCCGCGATGCCCCCGGGCGGCCCGCTGACCAGGACCCGGGAGGAGCGGAACCGGGTGAACAGCTCCTGGGGCGTGCGCCGGTCGGCGTGCATGAAGTGCTCGATGAAGTTGATCTGCGGCGAGAACGCCTCCAGCACGGCGGAGGGCAGCGCGCGCGGGTCGGGGGCGGGGACGGCGCGGGCGAACCCCCTGGTGAGCAGGGTGCGCATGAGTCCCACCGCGGTCCTGCGCCGGTTGTCATCCAGGCCTTCGCACAGGTCGGCCATGCTGGACTCGCCGGTCATCCGGGGCCCGAGGACGGACATCCACTCGTAGGCGCCGGGACCCTTGAGGACACAGGAGTTCTCGGAACTCCTGAGGTAAATCCCCGTGTCGACGCGAAGGAACACCACGTCGTTGCGCAGACGGGGCCTGATATCCATTAAGGACGTATTCAGCGGTGCATCGCCGACGGTGTGCATATCGCCCCCTCGCAGGATGGTGTGCCGAATTCGGCTCTGGGAGATCTACTCGCGTCCATCGGGGGGAGTGTGTCTCCGGCGGCGGGCCTACGTCAATGGGGTGGCGTCAGGAAATACATCGGACAGGGGACCCCTATTGGATCCGGGGCGCACCGGGCGGAAGCCGGGAGGGAGATATGTCACTGCCCCTGCGCAATTGTCGACGGTCCGTCGTGTTTCGGCGAAGGGGGGAGGCATGGGAACTCCCATCGCTTCCTGTCGTCCTTACTGGTCAGAGCCGTTTTTCTGATGCCGGTCGACCGATGGTCCGCAGGCCGGGGGAGTTCGGCGGCCGGGTGGGCGGCGATAAAAACGGCAGGACAGAGCACCGGCGGGCCGGTGTCGTATACGGCCGGCTCTCGTCGGTATGGCACGCAGAATGCAGAAGAGTTTTCGGGCACGGTTTTCCTGGCGGTTGTCCGCTCCGGCTGCGGGCATGCCCGTGCATTCGGGCCTGCCCTTGCCGGGGGTGGATATCCCGCCTGAAAAATCACGCCGACTCCGTGCCGGAGCCTGTGGGTCATGTCCTGTGGCGGGGCCTCCGTCCGTGGATATCGGGAGCTGTCTCGATGATTTCGCTCGGCCATGCCCGCCGAACCCGGTCCAGCCGGCGGCGGTGGTCCTCGATCCAGTCGGGCTGCGACTGGATCGGGAAGGCCGTGGAAAACCGGTCGGGGTCGTCGACGGCCACCGAGACGGACTGGTCGTCGTGGTGGTGGAGGGTGAGCCGCGGACCCCGCTCGGTGCCGATCGCCGCCGTTCCACCCGGGCGCAGTTCGCCGAGCGCGCGCTCCCAGGCGGCGAGATCCCGCGGGGGGAGGCAGAGGTCGAGACGTGCTTCGACGAAGCCGGCGGATATCAGGACATCGGCACGCAGGACGCCGGGTCCGGCCGGGACGCCGGCCCGGAAGCGGCCGGTGACGCGGACGACCAGGCCGTTGCCCCCGTTGTCCGCCAGGTGGATCAGGTCGACGGGTTCCGGCTCTTTCACAGGGCCTCCACGCGGCTCCGGAGCGAAGGGCGGTGCGCGATGTCCACCAGGGGCGGGGACGTGGCGGGGCGCCGCCCGGCACCGGGCGGCGGTCGCGGTCAGTTCTGCCGCAGCGGGGGCATCGGGACGGGGATGTCGTACGCGGCGGCGCCCGCTCCGACCCCGCCCTCGCAGGTGTGGGGCGGGTCGGTGGTCACCCCGCGGGTGGAGGGGCGCTCGGCCGCCCAGAACATGTACCCGAGCAGGCCGTTCGTCGTGCCCGCGCCCGCCGGTGCGGCGTTCTGCGTCCAGGCTCCGGTGGCGCTCTGCAGCGAGGAGGGAAAGTCCGTGCACTCGGGCCGGACCTGTGAGCCCTCCGCGATGTAGAGGCTGCCGGTGAACTTCGCCGGGGCCAGCGGCGGGACGGGCGGACTGTAGTCGGCCTTGCCGCTGAGGTGCTCCTGCCAGTCGGACTCCGCGGCGCTCGCGGTCGGCTGCTTGCCCGGCACCATCGCGTTGGCGTAGTCGAGCACCGGGTCCGCCGTGGTGAGCCAGTGCGCGGTGGCGTACCGGTCGAGGTCGATCAGCCATCGGTCGCCGGCGGCGACGTCGAGGGTCAGCCGGGCGGTCGGGTCCGCGCCGGAGGCGTCGTAGGGGTGCGCGGCGCGATAGGCGTCGATGAAGGACTGCAGGCCGGCGGTGTCCGGGGAGGCGGTCTGCTCGTAGTCGATCTCGATGCCGACGCCGAGCCGGGAGGCCAGGGCCGCGGCCTTCTGGCCGAGCAGGGCGGGGTTCTGGGAGAGGGCGGTGTTCCAGTCGTCGGTGTACGTGATGCCGCCGATCGAGAGCATCACGCGGATGCCGTGGCCGGTGAAGTAGTCCACCACGGACTGGTCCATGCCGACCGGGACGCCGTCGGTGTCGCCGCTGTCGGTCGTGCCGTCGAGCAGGGTGAGCGGGTTGACGAAGCTGAGCACCACGAGGTTGACCGAGGGGCGGCCGTCGCCGCGGTCGACGAGCCAGTGGTTGTTCCGGTCGAAGTCGGCCATGTCGCGAACGGTCGCCCAGGTGCACGCGTCGTCACCGCAGTGCCAGGCGCCGTAGACCTGCGCCGGGGTGCCGGCGGCGGCGATCGCCGGGGCCGTGGAGGTGACGGCGGGTACGGCTGCCACGCCGGCCACGAGCGCCGCTGCGGCCGCGAAGGACTTCACTGTGCGTAACAGCTCACGCATGAACGCCTCCTGGCGATCAGGTGGTTCTCCGGTGACGGGCCACAAGGTGAGGGTCCCGGCTGTCTGCTGTCAAGCAGTGGTCCAGACCGGACATCACGGGTGAAACCGCGCCGCGGACCGGGCGGCGGGACCGCCGGAGATCCGGTCGGCGGCGCGGGGTGTGACGTTTTTCCGGTGCGCCGCGCCTTTGGGGGCGGCCGCGCGATCCGCGGTGGCACTGCACCGATCCGGTGAGTGGAGGCACATGTTGATGGAGCATCTGGTGCGGGCAGCCGGTCGGCCCCCGGTCACCGTGGAAGGCCCCCGTCTCGCCGCGGACGTGGTGCTGATGGCACGGGAAGGGGCCGGAGTCCTGCTCGACTACTCGCCCACCAGCTTGGCGCTGCTCGACCGGATCATCGACGCCATCCGGCGGGAGGCAGCCCCGGCCGAGCCGGTCCCCCGCCCTGCTCGGCTTCGGAGCGTACGTCGGCGAGGTGCTGGTCCGCGGCGCGGGGGCGAAGTGGATCGACTTCGACGCCGACCAGCGCCGCGTCTTCGGGCAGCCGTTCGGGATACGTACTCCGGACGGCCGGGTGTGGAACCCCCTGGGCAAGGCGGTCAAGAGGTACCGGAACGGGTCGCAGGACAGTCTGCGGCTGTTCTACCTGTCCGTGGTGGGGCAGGCACACGTGTGACTGATACACCTGTGGTGCGCGGGGCACGGGGCCCGGCCGCAGTGCGCGCGGTGTCGCAGCCGCGCGACGAGCGTGAAGAGGACGCCGTGGGCACGGCGGAACCGTGCTGGCACGTGAGGATGGACGACGCCGCCCTGGGCGACGCCCTCGCCCGGGCCCGTCGCGGGGACCATGCCGCCTTCGGCCTGGTCTACCGGGACGTCCACCCCATGCTGCTGGGCTACCTGCGCGGACTGATCGGCGACGAGGCCGACGACGTCGCCTCGGAGACCTGGCACGACATCGTGCGCGACCTCACCACCTTCCGCGGCGACGGCCAGTCCTTCCGGGGCTGGGCGCGGCCATCGCCCGGCACCGGGCGCTGGACCTCGTACGCCGCGGCCAATGCGCGCGGCCGCGCACCACGGCGCTCAACGAGCAGATCGCCGAGCCGGCGGCCACGGCGACGACTGCGAGGGCATCGCGCCTGGACAACATCTCCACCGCAGCGCGCGCTGGCCCTGATCGCCGCATTACCGCAGGACCAGGCGGAGGCTGTGCTGCTGCGGGTGATGCTCGGGCTCAGCGGACCGATGGCGGCGAAGGTGCTGGGAAACGTCCGGGCGCGGTGCGCACCGCCTCCTACCGGGGCCTGAAGCGCCTGTCGGAACGCCTACGGGCTGCTGAGGAGAACTAGCTGATGAGTGAGACCGGACGGCCCCGCAGTGGCGGGCGCGCCGAGCGGCCGCCGGCGGAGGTCGCCGAGCGGCTGGTCAGAGGCGAGGCGGTTCCGGACGCCGACCCCCGCGCCGTCGCGCTGGCACGGCTGCTCACCGCGGCCGCCCGGCCTCTGCCCGGCAGGCCGCAGGACGAACGTGCGGTGCTCGACGCCTTTCAGCAGGCGGTGCAAGCCCGCGCCGAAGGTGCGACCGACGGCGCCGGCCTGCCGGACCGCGGCGGACCGCGGCCCGGGCGCTGGCGGTCGGTCAAGGCGCTCATCGGCGCCGGCGCGGCGGTCTTCGCGCTCGCCGGGGCCGCCATCGCCGCGGAGAGCGGCGCGCTCCCGGGGCCGTTCCCCTCCCACGCCGCGGTGTCCGGCCCGTCGACGACGGGACGGCCCCCGGCCACCGCGCGGCACGCCCAGGGCTCGTCGGCCAGGCCGAATCCCGCCACTGCTTCCACCACTCCCCACGCCACGGACGGAGCCTCCCCTCGTCCTCCGTCAGCCGGCCGTCCCTCGCAGGGCACTGCCGGTTCGACAGATCCGAAGACGCTGTGCGAGAGCTACTTCGCGGCGCAGCGCCAGGGCGGGACGGTGAACCCCGCCGTGCGGGCGCGGCTGGCACGGGAGGCCGGCGGCCTCGGCCATGTCGACGCGTACTGCGCCGCGACGGCCGGGATCGGCCCGGCCGGCCGCAGCGCCTCCGCCGCGGCTCCGAGCCTCCCGGCCGCGCGGCCGAGCGCCCGTGGGGGCAAGCCGCCGACTCCGCACGCGACCGGGCCGGACAGCGCTCCCGGGGCGGTACGGCGCAAGTGACGGGGGTCCGCAGGACGTCGCCCTCCGGCCCGGACGCGGGAGGGCGACGGGGCCGGGGCGTGCCGAAGCACCGGCCCGGCCGACACGCGCCGCGGCCGTCGTTCAGGCGCTCAGGTCCGGCGGAATGCCGACGCGTGGTCGGGTACGTAGGTCTGGCCGTCGCGAGGGGGCCGCTCGTAGCCGGTCGAGGGCGGACGGGACGGCAGGCTCAGCGGGGGCGGCTGCACCTCGTGGTACGGCACGCGTGGACAGCAGGTGCGCGATCATGTTGAGCCGGGCCGCGCGCTTGTCGTCGCTCTCGACGACGTACCAGGGCGCCTCGGGGATGTCGGTGTGCACGAACATCTGGTCCTTGGCGCGGGAGTACGTCCTCCCAGCGGGGGATCGACTCCAGGTCCATCGCGGACAGCTTCCAGCGGCGGGTCGGGTCCGTCCAGCCGGGTCCGGAACCGCGCTCCTGCACGGCGTCGCTCACCGAGAACCAGTACTTCCGCAGCAGGATGCCGTCCTCCGTCAGCAGCCGCTCGAAGATCGGGCACTGCTGCAGGAACCGCTGGTACTCCTCGGTGGTGCAGAACCCCATGACGTGCTCGACGCCGGCGCGGTTGTACCAGCTGCGGTCGAAGAGCACGATCTCCCCGGCGGCCGGCAGCTGCTCGACGTAGCGCTGGAAGTACCACTGCGTGCGCTCGCGCTCGGTCGGCGCGGGCAGCGCGGCGATGCGCGCGACGCGCGGGTTGAGGTGCTCGGTGACCCGCTTGATCGTGCCGCCCTTGCCGGCCGCGTCACGGCCCTCGAAGACCACGACCAGCCGCGCGCCCTCGGCCCTGACCCATTCCTGCACCTTGACCAGCTCCACCTGGAGCCGCAGCAGTTCCCGGGCGTACGCCTTCCTCGGCGTACGCCCACCCGGACGCTTCGTGCCGCTCATGGGCGGATCACCTCCTCCGGTGGCGCACCGAACCGGGGACCCGTCCCACTGCCGCAGGTCCGTGCGGCCCATTCTTGCGCCATCCGCCCTGCCGCGCTCTGCCAGGAGCCGTACGCCCGTGGCGCGCTGGCCGGATCGACCCGGGCTCGGAACGCGGCGGGTCAGGCCCCGCGCCGGTACAGATCGCGGCCCGTGCCGACGGCGGTGGCGGCCAGCAGGCTGAGTGCCGCGCCAGGGTGAGGGAGCCGGTGCCGGGTGCGGTCCGGATGAGGGCGATGAGGCTCTGGCCCGCGGCGAGGGACAGGCCGGCGCCGATGAGCGTGGCGGACGCGCGCAGCCGGCGTGTGGTGGGCAGGTGCGCCGTCCGGGCGTACCGGGCGATGAGGATGCACAGCCGCTGCGCGGTGAATGACAGCACGGCCCAGTAGCAGACGAGCAGGCCGATGCGGGCGTGCCCGGCGGGGTGGTGGAGGACGCCGGCGTGTGCCGTCACGATCATGGCGGCGACCGCGATGGCGGGGCCGGCGAGGGTGCGTGCCGCTACGGTGGCCAGCCGGCGGAGTGCCCGCCATCGCAGCGGCGGAGCCGGGGCGGCGAGGGCGGCGCCGAGCAGGATCGGGGCGAGCCACAGGCTCGTGGCCGGATGGCGGAGGCTGCCGGTGAGGACGGGCTGCGCCGGCGGCGCGCACCAGCAGCGCGGTGGCGGCGGTGACGGCGAATAGCGTGACGGTCGAGCACCTGGCGGGTCTGGCCGTCTGAGGTTTCGGGCCAGTCGCCGGGGTGCAGCCACAGCCGCACGGCCCCTAGGAGCGCGTCGGGCCAGGAACGGATTCCCGATTCGGAGACCTGGCGGCTGATCTCCGCGCCCCATCGTTCGCGGACGGCGGGCGGGTAGAGCGCGGCCATGAGCGCGGAGGGCCTCATGCCGGCGCGATCCCGAGCGCGCGCAGGCCGGCCTGGCTGACGCGGGCCATCTGCTCCAGTTCGGCGCGCAGCGCGGCGCGGCCCGCGTCGGTGATCTGCATCGTGCGGTGCCGGTCGGCGGCCTCGCCCGCCGTGTCGGCGGGCCGGACCAGCTTCCGTCGCCTCCAGGCGGGATAGCGCGCCGTAGAGGCTGCCGGGGCCGAGTTTGCGGCCGGTGAGTTCTTCGATCGCGGTGTTGATGGCGTACCCGTGCCGCGGGCCGTCCGCGAGGACGGTGAGGACGAGCATCTGGGCGTCGGCGCTGTGCATGGAACTCCTGTCTCCGGTGCCATGATAGTACGCTTCGCGATGCTACTTGTCAAGTACTACGCGACGTGTACTATGGCCGTCATGGAGGAGACGAACGACGAGCGGGCAGGCGTCATCGCTGGCGGTGACGCTGGCGGGTCTCGGCATGGCAGTCGTGTTCGAGGCGCTGACGGTGCTGGCGACCCATGACAAGACGGTCAGGGCGGTCAGCCCTTGGCAGGACGACCCCTATGACGTGGCCCTGTCCCACTCCCAGTTCGCCGTGCCGATGCTGGCCGCGGTGATCGCGTTGCGGCTGCTCGCATGGCGGGCACCGGACGGCCAGGACCGCGCGCGGCAGGTGGTGCGCGCCACCGGGATGATGACGGCGCTCATCGGGCTGACGCTCGCCTTCGAGTGGGCCGCGGTCGCCGTCGGCGCGCATGCCCCGGCCTGGGGGCCGTGGACGTCGGTACTGATCGGCGGGCTGGCCGTGACCAGCCTGCTCGCCGGCGCCGAGGCGGCACTGCTCGCGCGGGGGCGCCGGCCGCATGGCGCGGCAGGCCGGTGGCGGCACGACTGGCTCGACGACATCATCACCGTCTGCGAGCGCGTGCCGGTGCTGCGGCGCTGGGCCGCCCCGCGGGCCGCGGCCTGGCTCCGGCGCCACGCGATGAGCCGTGTTCGCCGCCCTGAGCGTGCTGGCCGCGGTGGCGATCACCGGCGGGCTGGCCGTCGGCGAGCGCATGGACGATCCCGCTGCTCATCGCCTGGGCGCTGATCGTCGAGACTGACCGGCAACCTCGCCTTCTGCGTGATCTGCAACGCGGTCGCCGGGTTCGTCGCCAGGCCGCCCCGCGCCCGGCCCCGCCGGGTCGCCGAGGCGTCGGCAGTCGCCGGCTGCGCCGCGGTCCAGGTCGCGGTCGCGTTCCGCGCGGCGCTGTGGACCGTCATCGGGGCGGGCCGGCGAAGTCAGTGCCGGCCCTGGTCGCGCTCACGCTCGGAGCCGGGCTGGCCGTATCCGCCGTCACGGCCGCACTCCTGCTCGCCCGCGCTCCCGGCGCACGCCGCCCGGGCCCGGCGTCGGCCCGCTGAGATCCGGCGCCCGGCGCCGCGTGACGACCGCCGCGCCGTCCACCGTGTCGGCAACGTGTCGGCAACCTGTTGTCCATCGCGTCGGCAACGTGTCCGGTGGTGAGCGCACCGGTGGGGGCCGCTCTCCGGGTGCTTTCAGGCTCCGTCACGTACTACAGCATGTAGTAGAGTGGTCCGAGCAGACTGCCTCCGGCTCGCACGCCGCCCGCGGGGTGACGGCTTCCTCGTGAGCCCGTGATCCAGCCCGCCGACGAGCACGGAGCAGCACCGTCGTGCCGCCGGTCCGGCGCCCAGTGTCGAACGCCGACTCGCGCCGACGACCCGTCCGGGCGACACCCCCGTCGCTGTGGGCGACGGATGCACCACCCCACCCCGAACGAGCGATGCGGAAGGCAAGGCGGAAACAAGGATGCCGGTCAAGGTCAGCGTCATCGTCCCGGTCTACAACCCCGGCAGGTACATCGAACCGTGCATCGCGTCCCTGCTGGGACAGACCCTTCCCGCCGACGCACTCGAACTCCTCTTCGTCGACGACGGCTCGACCGACGACACCCCCGACAGACTCGACCGCCTCGCCGCCGAACACCCCCACGTCAAAGTCGTACACATCCCCAACTCCGGCTGGCCCGGCAAACCCCGCAACATCGGCGTCGAACAAGCCCTCGGCGAATACGTCCACTTCGTCGACCAGGACGACCACATGGCCCCCGACGCCCTGCGCCGCCTGTACGACATGGGCCACCGCAACCACTCCGACATCGTCATCGGCAAAGTCGCCAGCAACTTCCGCGGCGTGCCCCACGGCGTCTTCCGCACCAACCGGGAAAAGTGCACCATCCACGACGCACCCCTGGTCGACAGCCTCACCCCGCACAAGATGTTCCGCACCGCCTTCCTGCGCGACAACAAGATCGCCTACCCCGAAGGCAAACGGCGCCTGGAAGACCAGCTCTACATGATGCAGTGCTACTTCCCCGCCGACGTCGTGTCCATCCTCGGCGACTACACCTGCTACCACTACTCCAAACGCGACGACGGCAAGAACGCCGGCTCCGCCAAGATCATCCCCGCCGGCTACTACGGCAACCTCCGCGAAGTCCTCGACGTCGTCACCGCCCACACCCAACCCGGCACCTTCCGCGACGACCTCCTCCGCCGCTTCTACCGCGTCGAGATGCTCGGCCGCCTCAGCGAACCCGCCGCCCTCAAATACACCCCCGACTACCGCGACCAGATCGCCCACGCCGTCAAAGACCTCGCCGACGACTTCATCAACGACGCCGTACACGACGGCCTCGGCGCCATCACCCGCCTACGCTCCACCCTCCTACGCCACGACCAGCACGAACAGATCACCGAACTCGCCCGCCGAGCCGCCTCCGTCAAAGGCACCGCCCGCCTCGAAGACCTCCACTGGGACAACGGCCGCATCACCGTCACCATCACCGCCCGACTCGTATGGGGCCCGGACAGCAAACCCCTGGCCCTCCTCCGCCGCGGCGAGCGCTACTTCCTCCACCCCGACTTCCACCACGACCTCCTCGACAACGCCGAACTCCTCGACGTCACCGACGAGATCGACAGCTACCGCGCCGAAGTCAGCCTCCGCGACCGCGAAACCGCCGTCGAATGGGCCTGCCCCACCGAATTCGACACCACAGTCGAAGACCTCCCCCACATCCCAGACACCCCCAGCACCCCCGACAGCCCCGACGGCACTGACGGCACTGACGGCACTGACGGCACCGGTGACGTTGCCTGCGAAGTGGTGATGCGCGGCCGGGGCTACCTCGACCCGAAAGCCGTCAAGGGCCGCGACGCCCTGGCCCGCGGCATGTGGGACGTGTGGGTCCCCGTCCGCGGCCTCGGCCTGGTCCGCAAAGCCCGCCTCGGCGCCGACCGCGCCCCCGGCATCGAGGACGCCTGCCTGCCCGCACTCCTGGGCACCCCCGCCCAACTCACCGTGCCCTACTTCACCGACCCGCACGGCAACCTCACCCTCGACATCAACCGCCGCGGCAAACGACTCGCCGACGCCCTCACCCCGCACGAAGTACTCCGCATGCCCGGCAACAGCATGGAAATCGAACTCGCCGCCGTCTCCCACCCCGGCACCGCACCCGCCCGCGCCTGGCTCGTCCTCCGCGGCAACACCCCCGAAGCCGCCTTCGCCGGACTACCCGCCGTCCTCGAACCCGTCGGCGGACGAGTCCACCTCAGGCCCGCCCCCACCAAGGACACCACCACACCCTTCACCCAACTCCGCCCAGGCACCTGGCAGCTGTCCGCACGCCTGGACGGCGCAACCTCCGGCTCCGAACTCAAGATCGGCCAGGTCCGCATCGACGACCGCGGCCGCATGCACCCCCTCGACACACTCACCCCCCTCGACCCCGCCACCGCCCGCCAAGCCCACGCCCAACGCCGCCGCTCCGCCAAACGCACCCTCCTCAAACGCATCAGCGCACCCCTCACCCGCCACCTCCAACCCCACACACGCAAACGCCTCCGCCGCATGGCAACACGACTCGGCGGCTGACCGGCTGACCGGCTGACCGGCTGACCGGAGTCCGGACGAAGTAGTCAGGTTGTTTTCAGGCACGCTGTGTCAGCCTCGTCGGCATGATGACCACCACGCCTCGCGGGATCCGGCTCAACAAGGTCCCAGAAGTGACGATCTATTTCTGGATCATCAAGATCCTCTGCACCACCGTGGGCGAGACGGCCGCGGACTACCTGAACGAGAACCTGGGCATGGGCCTCACCAACACCACGTATCTCATGGGCGCCCTGCTGGCCGTCGCCCTGTTCGTCCAGTTCAAGGCGGACAAGTACGTGCCGGGCGTCTACTGGCTGGCCGTCGTGCTGATCAGCGTGGTCGGCACTTTGATCACGGACAACCTGACCGACAACATGGGCGTCGCCCTCCAGACGACGACCGTCGTGTTCACCGTGCTGCTGGCGGGCTCCTTCGCGCTCTGGTACGCGAGCGAGCGGACGCTCTCGATCCACTCCATCGTGACCGTCCGCCGTGAGGGCTTCTACTGGCTGGCGATCCTGTTCACCTTCGCGCTGGGCACGGCCGCGGGCGACCTCATCGCGGAGAAGCTGAACGTGGGCTACTGGAAGTCGGCGCTGCTGTTCGCCGCGCTGATCGCCGTCGTGACCGTCGCGCACAAGATGTTCGGGCTGGGCGCGGTGCTCTCCTTCTGGATCGCGTACGTCACGACCCGCCCGCTCGGCGCGTCCATCGGCGACTACCTGTCGCAGCCCACCGGCGACGGGGGCCTCGGCCTCGGCCCGAACGGCACCAGCTTCATCTTCCTCGCGGCGATCCTGGCCCTTGTGGTCTATCTCACGGTGACCAGGCGTGACGAGATCCCGGCGGGCGCCCTCCAAGGCGAGGGCGACGGCGAGGACGAGCGGCGCGCCCTGGCGGGCTCGCGCTGAACACTTTCGGCGTCCGTGATACTGGCCCGGTGACCTCCCCTCGTGTCCTGGTCGTCGAGGACGACCACGGTCTGCGCGACGTACTCGCCCGGGGTCTGCGCGAGGAGCAGTTCGAGGTGCTCACCGCCGCTGACGGGGCGAGCGCGCTGCGCACGGTGCGCACCGGGCGGGACGTCGACGCGGTGGTGCTCGACATCGGCCTGCCGGACTCCGACGGCCGCGACGTGTGCCACGCGATGCGTGCCGCGGGGGTCGATGTGCCGGTGGTGTTCCTCACCGCGTACGACGGCCTCGCCGACCGGCTGTCCGGATTCTCCGCCGGCGGCGACGACTACCTCGCCAAGCCGTTCCACCTGGTGGAACTCGCCGCCAGGGTCCGTGCGGCCCTGCGGCGGGCCGGCCGCGAGCCCGCGGTGGGAGAGGCCGGGCTGCGGCTCGATCCGGTGGCGCACGCGCTGGAGGTCGCGGGCCGGGACGTGCCGCTGACCCCCACCGAGTTCAGGCTGCTGGCCTGCCTGATGGCCGCCCCCGGCGCCGTGGTGCGGCGCCGGGTGCTGCTGCGGGCGGCGTGGCCGGAGGGCGCCCAGGTCCACGACAACACCCTCGACCAGTATCTGGCGCGGCTCCGGCGCAAGCTGCGCGAGGCGGACAGCCCGTGCGGGATCAGCACGATACGGGGCGTGGGGTACCGGTTCGCATGACACGGACACGCCTGGCCCGGCTGCGGCCCGGCACCCTGCGCGAGCGGCTCGCGCTGCTGGCGCTGGCCACGGCGGCCGTCTGGGTCGCGGCGCTGACCGTCATCGCGAACGTCGTCCTCGCGGCACAGTTGCGCGACCAGGCGGACGGCCTGCTGCGCACCCGGGCCGACGCCGTGGCCACCACCGTGCAAGCCCGACCGGACGGCCGGATCGTGGTGCACGAACCCAGCGACGACCAGGCCCTGGACGTGGGCATATGGATCTACCAGGGCGGCACCGCCGTGGAGCGGCCCGCCGCGCCCGCCGCGCTTCAGCGCCAGGCCGACGCGATGGCCGGCCGTACCGAGGGGTTCGACGACCCCGCCGCGCCGGGCGGGAACCGCCTGTACGCGCTGCCGGTGACGGCCGGGCACGGCCGGCGACAGGTCGGCACCGTCGTGGCGTCCGTCGCCCTCGACCCGTACCGGACCACCGCCCGATCGGTGCTGGCGGGCTCCATCGCCCTGGCCCTGGCGCTGCTGGGCGGGATGTACCTGGTGACCCGGGCGATCGTGGTCGGGCCCTGCGGCCGGTCGGCACGATGAGCGCCCAGGCGGCCCGGTGGAGCCAGCACGGCACCCGCCGACGGTTCGGGGCCCGGGGGCGCCCGGCGGAACTCGCCGCGCTCGCGGCCAACCTGGACGAACTCCTCGACCGCCGAGCCGCCGTACTCCGCCATGAGCAGCAGCTCTCCGCCGAGCTGTCGCACGAACTGCGCACACCGCTGGCCCGCATCACCGCCGAGGCGGACTGGCTGACCGGCCGCCCCCGTAACCCCGCCGAGCAGCAGGCTTCGCACGAGGCCATCGCCGCCGGCGCGGCGGCCATGCGGCACATCTGCGAGACCCTCCTGACCGAGGCCCGCGCCCACGCCGTCGAAGGCGGCTCGCCGGTGCCGGGGCGCTGCGCCGTCGAGGACGTCGCGGACGCTCTCGCCCGACGGTCCGCCGAGGAGCATCCGAAGGCGCCACCCGTCACGGTGAGCGGCACACCCGTGACGGTCGGGGTCTCGGCGCCCCTCGCCGAGCGCATCCTCGCGCCCCTGCTCGACAACGCACGCCGCTACGCCACGCACACGATCCGGCTGGACTACGCGCCGGGGCCCGGAGGCGCGCGGGTGTCCGTCAGCGACGACGGACCCGGCGTGGCGCCCGGACTCGGCGCGGCGGTCTTCGCGGCGGGCCGCCGCGCCGACCCGGCCGACGGCCACGACGAGCGCCGGCCTCGGCCTCGCACTGGCCCGCCGGCTCGCCCGCGCGGCAGGAGGAGACCTCGTGCTGTCCGGCACCCCGGGTCCGCTGGGCGGCGCGCGGTTCGTGGTGTCCCTGCCCGCGGGGTAGAACGGCGGCCGTCGCGTCCGGCGCCACCATCGGGACCGCCCGCGTCCCGGGCCGGTTCGGCCCCTTGCGCACTCGGCGCGCCCGACCCTCGGCGTGTGCCTCCGTCGCCGACTTGCCCGTACCGGAGCGTAACCCTCACTCTGGGCACGCCACCGGGCCGGTCGCTCCATCGCGGGCAGCGGCCACGGCGGTCGTTCTTCTACAGAGTGTAGTAGTTTGTGCTCGGCCTGCGGTCCCGCAGGCAATGCAATCCGCGCCAGGAGCCGACGTGACCACTGCCCCCGCACCCTCTCTCGTCTCGCCGGCATGGAGTGACACCGCGCTGCTGTACGCGCTGGAGGAGGTCGTGGAGAGCGAACTCAACCGGCACCTCGAGGTGGCCAAGGAGTGGATGCCGCACGAGTACGTGCCCTGGAGCGCAGGGCCGCGACTTCGACGGCGTGCTGGGCGGCGAGGCCTGGGCGCCCGAGCAGTCCAAGGTCTCCGACGTCGGCCGGATCGCCCTGGTCGTCAACCTGCTGACCGAGGACAACCTGCCCAGCTACCACCACGAGATCGCCACCGCTCTTCGGCCGCGACGGCGCCTGGGGCACCTGGGTGCACCGCTGGACCGCGGAGGAGGGCCGGCACGGCATCGCCATGCGCGACTACCTGCTCACCACCCGCGCGGTCGACCCGGTCGCGCTGGAACGCTTCCGGATGCCGCACATGTCGGACGGCTTCGAGTCACGACCACCGGCACAGCATGCTGCACTCGGTCGCGTACGTCTCCTTCCAGGAGCTGGCCACCCGCGTCTCGCACCGCAACACCGGCCGGCAGTCCGGCGACCCGGTCTGCGACCGCATGCTGGCGCGGATCGCCACCGACGAGAACCTGCACATGGTCTTCTACCGCAACCTGCTCGCGCGCGGCGCTTCGAGCTCGCGCCGGACCTGACGATGCGGGCCGTCCGCGACGTGGTGGTCGGCCTTCCGGATGCCCGGCCACGGCATCCCGGCTTCGAGCGCGCCGCCGCCCGGATCGCCATCGCCGGCATCTACAACCTGCGGATCCACCACGACGACGTGCTCCAGCCGGTGCTGCGGCATCTGAAGGTGCTGGAGATCGACGGGCTCGGCCCCGAGGGCCTGCAGCGCCCAGGAGGAACTCGGCCTGTTCATGGGCGGCCTGAACGACCAGGCCAGCGGTTCGACGAGCGGCGCGAGGCACTGCTCGCGCGCCGGCGCGCACGCTCCTGACGCCTTCGGCCTCCCGCAGGTCGGGTGGAGCGCGTCCCGGGCGCCGGCGAACCCGACAGCCCGCTCCCCGCGGAGGCCACCGGCCCCGCGCTGTGCGGAACCCTGCGCCGGCTCTCCTCATCCACCGCCCCGCCCCGTGCACGGGTGGATCCGGGGGCCGATCGGGGGAAGGCCCGGCGGCGCCTCCCGGGGCCGGGGCGCGGTATGGCGTAGTACGGGTCTGGTCCAGCCCTCCCGCGCGTCGCGCGGGGGTGTGGTGCCAGTGTCGAAGGAGCCGTTTCCGTATGCGCGCATTGCTCTCCCGCCTGCCGTCACGCGTGACGTACACCGCGTCGGCGCTCGTTCTGTCCGCCGTCGCCGTCGCGGGTACGGCCGCGGCGGCGCCTGCTTCCGGCGGGAGCGGGTTCGGCCCCGCCCCGCGGGCAAGGATCGCCCTCCAGCCGCTGAAGCACGCGTGCCTGACCGGGCAGCCGCAGCAGCTGTGCCGCAACATCGGTGTGACCGAGGGCTGGTACAACGGCGCGACCGTCAACTTCCTCTACACGCAGAACTACTTCTGCGACCGTACGGTCAAGGCCGGAAGCAGGAACGGCTGCGAGGCCGGGCAGAAGTTCAACCACGTGCCGCCGGGAACGACCTCCGAGGCGTTCACCGACCCGCTGTTCATCCCAGTGCCGCTCTACTCCAGCCCCAAGGAGCGGTTGCAGTGCCCGGCCGAGCACTGCGTCGACCACCCGATGAAGGCCGACCTGTCCCGGCTCGCCGCGGCCCTCGGCCGCCGCCTCCGCGCTGAAGGACGTGCCGCTGCCCGGGCACGACCACATCATCGCGGACCGCAACGACAACCGCCCCGAGTGGTGGCCGGTCTACGTCATCGGCGTCACCAAGCCCGCGTCGTTCCACAAGATCGAGCAGGCCAAGAACCTCAAGACCGCCCTGCGGCTGGCCGGCAACCCCGCCAACGGCGTCACCAAGCCCATCCCCACCAACAGCTTCCTGTGGTTCCAGACGCTGCCCGGCGTCGTCCGCACCCACCGCTGACCCGCGGCGCACGCACCGGATACGGCTCCGACGCCCGGGCCGTATCCGGGCACATCGGCCCCGGGCCGCCGCGGGACCGCGCCGGCTCCGCGACGCGCTTCCTCCCGCCTTCGACAGCGGGACGCGCCTCAGGCGGTCCCGTCCTCCGCCACGGCGATGGCGATCCCCAGCGCTTCGGCGATGTTTCCCGCGGCTGCCATGACGCGGGCGGTCCCCACCACGGGGGCGATGGCCACCAGCACGTCCTGCAGTTGTTCGGAGGTCAGTCCTGTCTGCAGGGCGGGACCGATGTGGGCGGCGTAGGAGATCGCGGGGGCGTCCATGGACGCCAGGGCGGCGATCCGGGTGAGGATGAGCGTGCGGTCGTCCAGGCCGCAGCGTTCGATGGAGTCGACCGTCATGGCGGCGATGGTGTCGAGCACAGGGGTGTCCGTTGATGTGGCCATGGTGGGCCACCTCCTTCACATTGCGGCGAGCCGCTCGGGCCGCCCCGCAGGCACCAGGGCCGACCACGTTCCAGCGGCTTGCCAATTCCACCGTAAGGCCGCGGTGCGTCCCCCGCACGGGGGCGGCGGGCGCCGCGGCGCGGTGATGCGCGGCCTGCGCCGCCATCGGCCGGCCCCTGCTCGGCTGCCGTGCCGTCGCTCGCGCCCGTCAGCCCGGCGCCGCCGGCTCAGTTCGCGGGCGCCTGTGCCGGTAGCCTCCGCAGCAGGTGCCAGGCCTGCGGGCCCATCTCGCCGTCCGCAGGGATGTGTCCGCGCTGCTGGACCTCGGTCACGGCCAGAGCGGTGTCCTGGCCGTACTGTCCGTCGACACTGCGGGAACCGAGGGGGTATCCGAGGTACTGAAGGAGGCATTGGGCCTCGGCGACGTCGTTCCCGTGCGACCCGGGGCGGAGGACGGTATCGCGGGTGTCGCTGATCCCCGCGTATCGCAGACCCTTCCGCTGCTGGATGTGGCAGGTGTACCCCTGCACACCGCGGACGTCGAAGGTGGCCCAACCGGTCCGTCGGCGGGTGTCGTCGTCGGTCACGCGGACCCGGTAGGTGCCGGGCTGATCATTGGTGGAGCAGATCCAGGACCACCCCAGCGACCCGTCACCATGGACGGTGCCGTTGGTCGCCACGTTGGGCGGCGTACGTCCGTCGGGGCCGATGACCTCGTCGGTGTACTGGCCGCCGGGTGTGAACCCGCTCGACCGGTTGGCCAGGGTCTGGCCGGCGTGCGTGCACGAACCGGTGATGCTCAGGTGCAGCGGTCCCGGCCTCGTCGCCAGCCAGCCGGCCGTCGCCGCCGCGAGGAGGGCCGCTCCGCAGGCGATCAGCACCTTCGGCCTTCGCCATCGGGGGACGACCGTACGCAGCGGAGGGCGCAGTCCCGCGCCGCGCAGTGCCGCGCGGCCTGCCCCGTCCACCTTCTCCGGCCATCGGTCGGCGCGGCTGACGGTGAGGCTCTCCAGTCCTTCCGCCCGGTGGTGCTCCGTGATCATGCCGATGATCAGCCCGTGTGCCCAGACCGCCGACCCGGACATGCCCTGCCAGGGCGAGCACCGCGGATCGGGGTCCCGCTCCGGCCTTTGCACGCGAAACTCGAAGACCCGCTCCTTGCGTCCGGCGAGCAGCGCGATCACGCCGAGAGCGTGGAAGGACTCCCGGTACACACCTCTCGTGTCGTCGCGCCTCTTGAACAGAGGGAAGCCCAGCGCACTGCATTTCAGGCCCGCGTCGCGTTCCCTCACCGTGCCGAACACCACCGGTGCCACCCGCCGGGCCCGGCGGGGCGCTTCCTCCCGCAGTGCCAGCAGGGCGACGTCGATCTCCCCGCTGGACCAGGTCACCTCAGCAGGCGCCGTCCACTGCGTGGGCCGGTGTGCTTCACAGCGGATCGAAATCTCCCGCGCCCCGGCCACCACATGTGCGGCGGTGAGGACCACGCCGGCTCGCACCAGGTATCCGGAGCCGCGCCGCTCGCCGCCCTGGTCGTAGCTGACGATGACTTCAGCCGCTCGTTCCCCCTGCAAGCCCCTCATGTGCGGCTTCGGGGTAAGTCGCCGACATCGTCGGAGCCCAGTGCCACCTGCTGCTCCTCTCCTTCACCTCTACCGACTCGGCGCCCCTCGTCAGGGCGCTGCATACGCCGTGCCTTACTCTTCGCCCTTCATCGCGCCCCCGGAGATGAACGGAGTCTCCCGCGGAGATCCCGTACGTCTGGGCACGAGTTGCAGGGTGACCCGCTGGGTGGTGTGGGAGGACCTGGTTGCGTCGGCGCCGAGTTCCAGGACCCAGAACCGGACCTTGGCGCCGGGTTTCGCCTCCCTGTCCACCCCCACGTCCAGTTCCAATTCCACCGGGCCCAGTTCGAAACGCAGTTCGGCGTCCTTCCCCGCATGCATGGCCTCGGTCAGCTCCTCGCGCAGCCGCCCGATCAGTTCCGCCAGTTCGATCGCCATGGACGTCCCTCCTCGCGGGATCGAAGTCGGGGCGCGGGCGGGGGAGAGCTTTCGATATACGGAGATGATGCCCGGCACCCTTCTGTTACAACAGGGCATTTCTGGCCGTATCGGATGCCGTGGTCGAGCGGTGAATCCGGTGGCGGTTCGGCGGCGGCCGCGTGTGCGCCCCGGCGCGAAGGGCTCGGCGTCGCCGGGAACACCGCCGATCGGGTGGTTCGGCAGCCCGCATGTCACTGAATGTCCCTTGGGAACCTTATGGTGGCCTGGCGTTCTGCCGCCCACATCCCGGTGGGCAGGCCGAGCCTGTGGAGGTGCACGCGGTGGGGCGCTGGCGGGCTCTGGTCATCCTCGGTACGGCCCAGTTCCTGATGGTGCTCGACACCTCGGTCATGAACGTCTCGATCAGCCAACTGGTCAAGGACTTCGACACCGAGGTCACCGCCATCCAGGCCGTCATCACCCTCTACACCCTGGTCATGGCCGCCTTCATGATCACCGGCGGGAAGCTCGGCGACATGCTCGGCCGCCGCCGCGCCTTCAGCATCGGGCTCATGGTGTACGGCACGGGGTCCGCGCTCACCGCGGTGGCCCCGGTGCTCTGGGTGCTCGCCGTCGGGCTGGTCGGTCATCGAGGGGCTCGGCGCCGCGCTGGTGCTGCCGGCGCTGGCCGCCCTGGTGGCCGGCGCCTACACGCGGCCGGGACCGGGCCGTGGCCTACGGCGTCATCGGCGGGGTGTCCGGAGCGGGCATCGCGGTCGGCCCGCTGCTCGGCGGCTGGGTCACCACGTACCTCACCTGGCGGCTGGTCTTCGCCGCCGAGGTCGTCCTGGTGGTCGGCCATTCTGTGCTTCGTACGCTGGATCGGGGACCACCCGCGGCCGGAGCCCAGGCCCCGGCTCGACGGCGTCGGTACGGTCCTGTCCGCCCTCGGCCTGGCCCTGGTGGTCCTGGGCGTCCTGCAGAGCAGCTCCTGGGGCTGGCTGCAAGCCGCGCAACTCCCCGTTCACGGTCTTCGGCTTCTCCCTCGACGCTGTTCGTCATCGCGGCGGGAGCCGTCGTCCTCGGCCTGTTCCGGTCCTGGGAGCGGCGCCGGGAAGCAGCAAGGCCGCGAACCGCTGGTCCGCTTCTCGCTGCTCGGCCTCGCGCCCCTGCGCTCGGGCCTGGCGATGCTGCTCGCCCAGAACCTCATCCTGCTCGGCCTGTTCTTCGCCATCCCGCTCTATCTCCAGGTCGTCCAGGGTTTCGACGCCTTCCAGACCGGGCTTCGGCTGCTGCCGGTGTCCGTCACCATGCTGGTGTCCGCCATGAGCGGACCGCTGCTCGGCCGGATCGCCGGCCCCCGCGCCGGTCGTACGGCTCGGCCTGCTGGTGCTGTTCGTCGCCGTCCTGTGGCTGCTGGCCACGATCGAGCCCCACATCGACGACGTCTCGTTCGGCTTCGCCATGGCCGTCCTCGGGCTCGGCATGGGCCTGCTCGCCTCCCAGCTCGGCAACGTCGTCCAGTCCGCCGTCGGCGAGTCCGAGCGCAGCGAGGTCGGCGGCCTGCAGTACACCGCCCAGAACCTCGGCTCCTCGCTGGGCACCGCTCTGATCGGCTCGATCCTCATCGGCGCGCTGGTGCACGCGTTCACCAACCGAGATCGAGGACGACCCGCGGATCTCCGCGGCCGCGCGCAGGCAGGCCGGGATCCGCCATCGAGGCGGGCGTCAGCTTCGTCAGTACCGACCAGGTACGCGCCGGCCGCCGAACACGGCCGGCCTGCCGCGCGCCGGAGACCGACGCGATCGTCGACTCCTACGCCACCGCGCAGCTCGACAGCCTCAAGGCGGCGATCCTGGCCACCGCGGGCGTCACCCTCGCCGGTCTCGCGTTCACCCGCCACCTGCCCACCGGCCGGCTCACCGGCACGGCGGCCTCCTGAGCGACCGCCTCCAGGGCCGCGGAGTCATCGACGGGAGCCGATGGCCGTGACGAGGGTGAAGGTGGCGAAGAACGGGCTCCCGTTCAGTGAGGCGAACCAACGCCGGCCGCGGGACCCGTCGATGTCGCCGGCGTCGATCGCCTCCCGCAGGTGCGGCCCAGCCCCAGGGTGTGGGCGGACCCGGGGCCCGCGGTGAAAGAAAGGGGTTGCGCGGGCCGATCGGGTGGGCCCGGGGTCCGGGTCCGGGGCCACCCGATCGGAGGGGTCACAGGGTGCCGGCGCCGTTGCTGTACGACGTCATGTTGAACGTGCCGAAGCCGTTCTGGACCGGGTCTCCGGTGTCGTTGACGCAGTGGAGGATGCCGCCGCCGCCCGCGCCGTTGAGGCAGACGGTCATCAGGTCGGTGAAGACGACGCCCGGGGTGTCGGGGACCTCGTAGGCGCGGTCGGTGTAGATGTCGGCCGTGAGGTCGAAGAAGCAGTAGCTGCCCAGGCCCCAGGCGTGGTGGTCGGTCACGCGGTCGGCGACCTTGTAGGCGGCGAAGCCCTTGGTGCTGCCGTGCACCCACGCGCTCTGGGTGGGCACGTCGTAGGGGTGCTCGTTCTGGAAGAAGTACGTGCTGCCGTGGTTGCCCTCCCACAGCACCTCGTACTTCTGGTAGTGCTCGACGGCCAGCGCGTAGGCGGTGACGTGGTCGCCGTTGACGAGGATGCCGGTGTCGGCCGGGTTGACCGTCCAGCCGACGGTGCCGTCCAGGCCGTGGTCGGCGCGCCAGAGCCAGAGGTTGTCGCAGATCACGTCGTTGCTGTCGAGCTGCACGCTGATCCCCGCGCCGCCGGGCAGCGCGCCGCCGATACGGGCGTAGACGTCGAACAGCGCGGTGGGGTCGGCCGTGTGCCGGCGCCGGCTGGGGCCGCGGCCGACGCGGAGCAGCACGGGGGTGTGCGCCGAGGCGGCCTCGAAGAGCACACCGGCGACGGTGACGCCGTCCACGTCGGCGACCTCGATGACGGTGTTGCCGTGGGTCGACTGGAGCGTGGCCAGGCCCAGGCCCAGGACGACGGTGCCGGGGCGGGAGACGTACAGCGGCGAGGAGAGGGCGTAGACGCCGGGGGTGATCAGGAGGTGCTTGCCGGTGGCCAGGGCCAGGTTGACGGCGGCGGCGGAGTCGCCGGGCCGGGCCACGTGGAACTGCGACAGCGGGATGCTGCGGCCCCGGGCCCGCCCGTGCGCCCAGGTGGTGCCGGTGCTGTCGCGGCGGACCTCGGGCACGAAGACCTGGTACGCGCCGTGCCGGTCCACGGTCAGGAACGGCTTCTCCCGTACGACCGGGGTCCGGTCGACGGTGGTGAAGGGGGGCGTGGGGAAGGACTGTGCGGGCGCGCCCTGCACGCCGACGAAGACCATGTTCCAGTTGGAGCCGGTCCAGCTGCCGAAGGTGTCGTTGCGCGACAGCCACTGCTGCTGCGAGCCCGACTCCACCTGGCCGTCCACCACGCTGTCGGCCAGGAACCCGCCGCTGGACCACTGGTTGCCGGGCGGGCTCGGCCACAGCGTCATGTCGCCCTTGACGTGGACGCGGCGCATCGGGCCGGCCTGGGCGACCGCCCAGCGCTCCAGCCCGTCCGGCGGCGCGATGCTCAGGTTCTCGGCGGCCCGCCAGAAGTTCTGGGTGCCGTTGCCCTGGAGCCACTGGGCGTCGACGGTGACGTGGCCGTTGATCACGACGTCGTCCGGGCTCTCGCCGAGCCCGAGGACGTGGGTGTAGAACCCGACGTTGATGTCGACGGTGTACGTGCCCGGCATGAAGGCCAGCGCGTACCGCTCGGTGCCGAACTGGTTGGACTGCTGGGTGGCGAACACGGCGTCGACCTGTGCCTGGATCGCCGCGTCGCCCATGGACGGGTCGAAGACCAGGACGTTCGGACCGAGACCGTCGGCGCCGTGGCCGTGCGAGGGCGTGGCGGACGCGGGCGCCGACGCGAGGGCTGATCCTGCGGAGATACCGCCGACCAGCGGCACCGCGGCGGCAACGGCCGCCCCGCGGAGCACGGCACGGCGAGAGGGAATCACGGACACGGCTCTCCCTGGACAAGGTGGATGTACGGACCGCGGCTGGTCCCCAACCGCGAGAGAGCGCTCTCAGGCACGAAGTGAATCATTGCGGGCATGCAGCGTCAATAAGCGTGCAGAGGCAATAGGACGGCATCCCACATGCTGAGTCGGCCGGTCGGGAACCGGCCACCGGGCGCCGGGTCGTACCAGGTCGGAGGGGGTACGGGGCCGTGCGGCCCGGCGGCCGTGGCGCGAACCGGCAACCGGTCGGTACGGAGCGGCGGGCGCGGTGGCGGGGGCGGTGGCGGGCGCGGCGGCGGTCACGGTCTCGGCGGCGGGCGCGGGCGCGGCGGCGGTCTCGGGTGCGGGTGCGGGTGCGGCGGCGGTCACGGTCTCGGCGGCGGGTGCGGATGCGGCAACCGGTTGTCCCGGGGCCGGCGCCGCACCCGTCTGCCACAGTGGCGGCTGTGCCCCGAACCTTCCTTCCCGGCCTGGAACTGGCCGCGCTGTTCTACTCCGAGGCCGTCGCGCCGGTCCTGGCGGCCGCCCTGCCCGGGGTCCCGTACTCGGCGGCGCTGATCGGCGGGGGATCGGAGGTGCAGGGCTACGACACCGTGCGCTCGACCGACCACGCCTGGGGCCCGCGGGTCCAACTCTTCCTCGGCAGCGAGGACTTCGGGGCCCGGGCCGCGGACCTGGACGCGCTGCTCGACCGCGCGCTGCCCGCCGCGTTCCGCGGGTACCCGGTCCGCTTCCCCCTCCTCGACGGCGCGGACGCCCGGCATCAGGCCCAGCTCATGGACCTGCCGGGCTACTTCGCCGAGCAGCTCGGCGCGGACCCGGCCGGCGGGCTGCCGGCCGCCGTGTGGCTGACGGTCCCGACCCAGGTCCTGCGCGAACTGACCGGCGGCGCGGTCTTCCACGACGGCCTCGGCCTGCTGCGGCCCTACCGCGACGCCCTGGCCTGGTATCCCGACGACGTCTGGCGCTACGTCCTGGCCTGCCAGTGGATGCGGCTGTCCCAGGAGGAGCCGTTCGTGGGGCGCTGCGGCGAGGTCGGCGACGACCTGGGCTCCGCGGTCGTCGCGGCCCGCCAGGTCCGCGACCTGATGCGGCTGTGCCTGCTGGCCCACCGCGTCTACCCGCCGTACGCCAAGTGGCTGGGCACGGCCTTCGCCGGACTGGACTGCGCCGCGGAGATGGGCCCGCACCTGTCCGCCGCGCTGGCCGCGCGCAGTTGGCGGGAGCGCGAGCACCACCTGTCGCCCGCCTACGAGTCGGCCGCCGCGCTGCACAACGGCCTCGGCCTCACCGAACCGCTGGACCCGGCCGTCCGCCCCTTCTACACCCGGCCGTTCCGCGTCCTGGGCGCCCACCGGTTCACCGAGGCGCTGGTCGCCACGATCAGCGACCCGGCCGTACGCTCCCTGCCGCCCGTCGGCGCCATCGACCAGTACGTCGACAGCACGGACCTCACCGGCCGCCGCTTCGCCGACCTGCGGCGGCGCTGGATCGCCGGCCCCGGCTGAGCCGTACCCGGCCGGGCGCGCGCCGCCGCGCCGGGCTACTCCTGGCGGAGCAGGACGCGGCGGGGGACGCGCCGCGCGTGGTACGGCGCCGGCACCCCGCGGGCTGACGCGGGCGCGCGGCCGACGGTGGCAGGGTGGCGGGCGAGGGGGAACGCCCCTCCGAGCGGGGCACAACTGCGAGGACCTGGACACATCCGTGGAGCACACGAACGAGGACGCGGGCGCGGCGGCCCCTCCGTCGGACACCGGCCCCGCACCGTCCGGCCCCGCCGCCCCGGCCCGGCGGCGGTCGCGGCGGCGATCCGCGCTCTGGCCGGCTGACCGGGGGCGCGGCCGCCCGCCGACCCGGCCGGGCGCTGCCGGCACGCCGTACGGGAGGAGGCCGCCGGAGCCGAACGTGTGACACGCGGCGCGGCGCCGGGGCCGTCCCGGGGCGGGGGCGCGCGGGCGGCCTATCGTGTGGGCCCGAACCGGTGGCGGCGGCACGGCGGACTATCGAGGTGGACTGCGGGTGAGTGAGCCGGAGATCGACTACCGGGCGGTGTACCGCAATCTGCCCGCCGGCATCGCGCTGCTCAGCCCGCAGCTGGTGTTCCTCGACGTCAACGACGCGTACCTCGGCCTGTCGGGGCGGGTACGGGAGGACGTGGTCGGCCACGCCCTGTTCGAGGTCTTCCCCGACAACCCGTCCGACCCCGCCGCGTCCGGCCGCCGCAACCTCGCCGCCTCGCTGCGCAGGGTCGTGGCCACCGGGGAGCGCGACACCATGGCCGTCAACCGCTACGACGTCGATATGCCGGACCGGCCCGGGGTCTACGAGGAGCGGTACTGGGCCACGGTCAACCTGCCCGTCGTCGGGCCGGACGGGGACGTCGTCCAGGTCATCCACCGGGTGGAGGACATCTCGGCGTTCATCCGCGCCCGGCCCGGGCCCGGCACCCGTGAGCACCACTCGCTGGAGGCCGAGCTGTACCTGCGGGCCGGCGAGCTCCAGAAGGTCAACGAGCGGCTGCGCCGGGCGCACGCCCGCGAGCGCGAGGTCGGCCCTCGCCTTCCAGGATGCGCTGCTGCCCGCGCCGCGCCCGGTGGGCCACCGGGCCGCGGTGCGCTATCAGCCGGCCGTCAGCGCGCTGAACGTGTGCGGCGACTGGTACGACCTCGTCGACCTGCCCGGCGCGCGGGTCGCGGTCGCGGTGGGCGACGTCGTCGGCCACGGTCTGGCCGCCGCGTGCGTGATGGGGCAGTTGCGCAGCGCGCTGAGCGCGGCGGTCCGCGCCACGCCCGGGCCGGCCCGGGCGCTGGACGTGCTCGGCCTGTACGCCAGGTCGCTCGACGGCGCCGAGTCCACGACGGCGGTGGCGGCCGTCATCGACTGGGGCACCGGTCTGATCACCTACAGCAGCGCCGGGCATCCGCCGGCCGCGCTGCTGCACCCCGACGGCACGGTGCGGTTTCTCGACCAGGCCACGGACCCGCCGCTCGGGGCCCGGCCCGAGCACCGGCCGCGGCCCTCGGCGACCACGGCGTTCACGCCCGGCGGGACGCTCGTGCTCTACACCGACGGGCTCGTCGAGCGCCGCCGCGAGGACATCGACGTGGGCTTGTCGCGCCTCGCCCGCTCGCTGTCCCGCCACGGCGCCGCCGACCCCGAGACGCTGGCGGACGCGCTCCTGGCCGAGCTGATCCCCGAGGGCGGGGCCACGGACGATACGGCGCTTGTCGTTCTGCGGCTGTGATTTGGGGGCGGGCAACGGTGCCTTTGTGCCCGGCGGCGCCTTGCCAGTGAGCGTGGTCGCCCTTCCGCGCGACGGCGCCTTGTTGTCTGGGGGCGTGGGGAGCTGTGCGGTAAGTCGCGGTGGTGGTGTGGTGGGTCCGCGGGTCCTGCCCCGTATGGCGGGATTCCGGGCCATCGGCCGGTGGTGGGTTGCTCGCGCAGTTCCTCGCGCCCCTGGGGTGGTGCACCTTTGTGCGGCGGCGCCTTGTTGTTTGGGGGGTGTGGGGAGCTGTGCGGTAAGTCGCGGTGGTGGTGTGGTGGGTCCGCGGGTCCTGCCCCGTATGGGGGGATTCCGGGCCATCGGCCGGTGGTGGGTTGCTCGCGCAGTTCCTCGCGCCCCTGGGGCGGGCGCCGTCGTTGTGTGCCCGGTGGGCGGGGCGGTCAGGGAAGGTCGAGGGCCGCCGCCAGCTCGCGCCACTGCTCGCGCGGCAGTTCCGTCGGCGCGCAGGGCCTGGAGGGCGACATGGTCGGCGCCGGCCTCATGGAAGGCGCCGACCCGGGCGCGGACCGTGTCGACGTCGCCGAGCGCGAACAGCGCGTCGAGCAGGCGGTCGCTGCCGCCACCCGCCAGGTCCTGCTCGGTGAAGCCCAGCCGCAGCCAGTTGTTGGTGTAGTTGGGCAGCGGGAAGTAGTCGGCCAGGGCGGCGCGGGCGGTGGCGCGGGCCCGGTCCAGGTCGGCGTCCAGGACGACGCCCAGTTCGGGCGCCAGCAGCCGGTCCGGGCCCGAGGGCGGCGCGGGCCCGGCGCGACGTGCTCGACCGTGTACGAGGTACGGGTGCGCGCCGCCCGCCCGTTCGGCGGCGAGCCGCAGCATCTTCGGCCCGAGGGCGGCCAGTACCCGCTGCTCGGCCGGCACCGGCACGGGCGCGGCGTCCAGTTCGCCGAGGTACTCGACCATCTTCGTGTACGGCCGGGCGTACCCCGGGGTCATCGGCGCGTGGCTGACGCCGAGCCCGAGGATGAACCGGTCGTTCGACCGCGTCGTCCAGCGCGGCAGACGCTCTTGGCGACGTCGGCCGCGCTGTCCTGCCAGATGCTGAGGATGCCCGTCGCGACCGTGATCCGGGAGGTCGCCGTCGATCAGCGCCACCGCCCGGTCGACGCCGGGCGAGCCGCCCAGCCAGATCGCGCCGTAGCCCAGTTCCTCCAACTCGGCGGCGGCTTCCCGGTTCTCGCCCTGGACCTCGGGGTCGGCGCTGCCCAGCAGCGAGGTTCCAGACGCCGACCCGGCCGAGGTGGCGGTACGTGTGCACGAGTCATGCCCGGTCAACCGGTCGGGCCGGCGTCCCGGTATGCCGCCAGATGCAGGATCGATCCGCGTCCTTCACCCGAACGGCCCAGATCCGCGCCCCCGGCGCTGCCCGCTCCCGACCCTCACGGCCGGGCCGGGAAGGACGCGGCCGCGGACCTCGCCCAGGCCGATCCGGCCGCCGTCCGGGCCCGGCGCCGTCGCCGTGATCACCACCTCGTCGCCGTCCTCCAGGAAGGCCCGCCGGGTGCCGTCGGGCAGCGCCAGCGGCGTCTCGCCGTTCCAGGTCAGCTCGATCAGCGCGCCCCGGGTGTCCGGCTCGCGGCCCGCTGACCGTGCCCGAGGCGAACAGGTCGCCGGTGCGCAGGCTCGCGCCGTTGACCGTCATGTGGGCCAGCATCTGGGCGTAGGTCCAGTACATCGACGCGAACGGCGGCCGGGAGACGACGTGCCCGTTGAGCCGTACCTCCAGCGCGAGGTCCAGGCCGTACGGCACGGGCGCGGCGCGGTCGTCGAGGTACGGCAGCGGCGCCGGGTCGCGGGCCGGCGGGGCGGTGCGGGCGTGCGCGAGGGCGTCGAGCGGGACCACCCACGGGGAGACCGAGGTGGCGAAGGACTTGCCGAGGAAGGGCCCCAGCGGGACGTACTCCCACGCCTGGATGTCGCGCGCCGACCAGTCGTTGACCAGGCACACCCCGAAGACGTGGTCGTCGGCGTCGGCCAGCGGCACCCGCTCGCCCGCGGCGACGGCGTGCCGACCACGAAGCCGACCTCGGCCTCGATGTCCAGCCGCGACCGACGGGCCGTAGACCGGCGCCGGCGTCGCCGGGCTCCTTGCGCTGCCCGCTGGGCCGCACCACCGGCGTGCCCGAGACCACGACGGTGCCGGCCCGGCCGTGGTAGCCGATCGGCAGGTGCTTCCAGTTCGGCGGCAGCGGCTCCGAGTCCGGGCGGAAGATCCGGCCGACGTTGGAGGCGTGGTGCTCGGAGGCGTAGAAGTCGACGTAGTCCGCGACCTCGAACGGCAGGTGCAGGTCGACCGTCCGCGCGCGGCACCAGGCAGCGGCCGCGACGGCCGCACGGTGCCGCGGGTCGGTCAGCCACGCGGTGAGGGCGGCGCGCACCCGGGTCCAGACCGGGCGGCCCGCGGCCAGCAGCGGGTTCAGCGACGGCGCGGCCAGCAGCGCGGCCAGTTCCGCGGGCGCCCCGGTCGCGCGGGCGGCGGCGCCCGCGTCGAGCACGTGCTCGCCGTAGGCGACCCCGACCCGGCGGCGCGGGTCGTCGGCCGTGCTGAACACGCCGTACGGCAGGTTGTGCACCCCGAAGAGCGCGTCGGGCGGGACGGCGAGCGGGCTGTCGGCGCTCAACGGACCTCCAGTGGTCGTGCCGCGGCCTGCCGGTGGCCCGGCGGGTCGCGGGCGCGCGTCCCGCGGTGGCCGCGCGAACGCCCCGAGGGTATCGCCGGGGCCGGCCGGCGGCCGCGGACGCACCGGTTTGGAGCTGCCGGTCGGGGCAAACGTAAAGTTCGCCCCAAAGCCGGGCGGACGCGGACCGGCACCTTCACGGAGAGCAGCAGCGCGATGACGGCGACCACGCAGGACCGGCACGACCTCGGGCCCGACCCGGCCCCCGGCGACGCGCGGCAGCCCGGTCCGGCGCCGGCAGGACGCCGCGACGCGGTCGACGCTTCGCGACCCGGCCGGCGGCACGAGCGTGAGCCGGTCGGCATCGACCCCGACCGCCTCGCGGTCTGCCTCGCCGTCCTCGCCGAACTCGACGGGCTGCCCGTCGACCACCCCGACGCCATCGCCGTCCGCCGCGCCACCGCGGGCATCTACCGCACGGTCAAGCAGCGCCGCCGCCAGGAGCGCCGGGCCGCCAAGACCGCCAACGACAAGGCCGTCACCGAGGCCACCGCGACCGGCGCCGCCGACCGGATCGACGACGAGACGCTCGGCATCCTGCTCGCCGCCTCCGTCAGCACCGAGATCGCCGGCATCCTGCAGCGGCCCGCGCTCCTGCTACGTCTGCAAGACCCGCTACGTCGAGGTCGACGCCTTCTACCACCAGCTCTGCCCGCCCTGCGCCGGCGAGAACCGCGCCCGCCGCGACGCCCGCACCGACCTCACCGGCCGGCGCGCGCTGCTCACCGGCGGCCGGGCCAAGATCGGCATGTACATCGCGCTGCGGCTGCTGCGCGACGGCGCCCACACCACCATCACCACCCGCTTCCCCAACGACGCGGTCCGCCGCTTCAAGGCGATGCCGGACAGCGACGACGTGGCTGCACCGGCTGCAAGATCGTCGGCATCGACCTGCGCGACCCGGCCCAGGTCGTCGCGCTCGCCGACTCGGTCGCCGCGGCCGGCCCGCTGGACATCCTGATCAACAACGCCGCCCAGACCGTGCGGCGCTCCCCGGGCGCCTACGCGAGCTGGTCGCCGCCGAGTCCGCGCCGCTGCCCGCCGGGCGAACTGCCCGCCGCCGAGGTGCTCGGCGCCTTCGGCTCCGGCGCGCCAGACCGCCGCCGCGCTGCCCGTCGCCGCACCGGCGAGGCGCTCGACCGCCGCACGACGTCACCGGCCTGGCCCTGGTCAGCGGCTCCGCGTCGCTCGCCCGGATCGAGGCGGGCACCGCCATCGACGCGGGCGGCCTGGTGCCCGACCTCGACCCCACCAACACCTGGATGCAGACCGTCGACGAGGTCGACCCGATCGAGCTGCTCGAGGTGCAGCTGTGCAACGTCACCGCGCCGTTCCTCCTGGTCAGCCGGCTGCGGCCGGCGATGGCCGCGGCGCGCGGCCCGGCGCAAGTACGTCGTCAACGTCTCGGCGATGGAGGGGCAGTTCAGCCGCGGCTACAAGGGGCCGGGCCACCCGCACACCAACATGGCCAAGGCCGCGCTGAACATGCTCACCCGCACCAGCGCGCAGGAGATGCTCGAGACCGACGGCATCCTGATGACCGCCGTCGACACCGGCTGGATCACCGACGAGCGCCCGCACCCCGACAAGGTCCGGCTGGCCGACGAGGGCTTCCACGCCCCGCTCGACCTGGTCGACGGCGCCGCCCGCGTCTACGACCCGATCGTGCGCGGCGAGCAGGGCGAGGACCTGTACGGCTGCTTCCTGAAGGACTACCGCCCGTCCGCCTGGTAGCCCGGCGCCCCGCGTCGGACCGCGGACGGCGCAGCGTCGCGGCGCCGCCGGCCCGTAGCGGACCGCCGCACGCCCTCGGCCCCCGCGGGCCGGGGGCGGCCGGACGGGCGCGTCGGGCCCGGCCGGCCGGGCCCGTACCGGACGGGTGCCGCGCCTACGGGCCGTGGCCCTCTTCGTGATCGAGCGTTCCACCCCGCTGCCGCCCGCCGAGGCGTGGCGGCGGCTGACGGCGTGGGAACGGCACAGCGCCACCGTGCCGTTCACCCGGATCGCCGTGCTGCACCCCGCCCCCGTCCGGCCCCGGCACGGTCTTCGTGGCCCGTACCGGGGTCGGGCGCGCCGCGTTCGAGGACCCGATGCGGGTCGCCGTGTGGCGGCCGCCCGGCGCGGACGGCGCCCCCGGCCACTGCCGGCTGGAGAAGACCGGCCGGATCGTCACCGGCTGGGCCGAGATCGACGTCCGCCCGGGCGGCGACGGCGGTACGGGCTCGCGGGTGCGCTGGCGCGAGGACCTGCGGGTGTGGCGGCTGCCGGGCCTGTTCGACGGCGTGACCTGCGCAGGCCGGGCGGCTGGTCTTCGGTCGCGCCGTGGACACGCTGCTGCGCGCGACCGGGGGAGCCCGGCCATCGGTCCCGTCCGGAGGCTGAATCGTCCGGGCCCGACGGGTGGGACCCGTCCTACGCGGTCGCGCCGTCCCGGGCGGGCGGCGGCGGTGCGGTGCTGTCGCGTACGACGGGTTCGCCGGCGACCTCGACCCGGGTGGCGTCCGGGCGCTCGCCCGCGATGAGTTGGAGCACCATACGGGGGGCGCGGGGAACCGCGCGGCCGGCGACGGTGACGGCTGTACGTGGTCACCGGCCGGGTGGGGTCCGTTCGCTTCGGCCGTGTCCGCCGCCGGAGGCGGGATTCGGACACGCCCGCCCCGTCGCTGTGGGCCTGATCGTACGGTGCCGCGAACCGTGCGGTCTTGTCGGCGGCGCACCGAAAGCGGAGTGTTGAAGCACGGGCCGGGGCCCCGTCCGGGCCCCGCGGCGGGCGAAGGGGGAATGGCGTGAGAGCCACGAGTACCGAACTGCCCTGGGAGTTCACCGACGACCGGGGCCACCGGGCGGCCGGCCCGCGGGTGCCGTGCCGGGTGGTGGCGTACGTCCGGGCCGGCGCCGCCCTGTGGGAGTACGGCATACGCCCCGTCGCCGTCTACGGCTCCGCCCACGACAGCGGCGTCGCGCCCGACGCCGCCAAGTCCGGCGAGCTGGACCCGGACCGCGTGCCGTACCTCGGCGCGGGCTCCGCCGTCGCCGAGGAGACGCTGCGCGGGCTGCGGCCCGACCTGATCGTGGACGTCACCTACGACGGCAAGGGCACCGTACGCGCTGGCCGGACCGCTCGCCGAAGCGGTCGGCGCGCCGGTCGTGGCGCTGGGCGTCGGCGGGGACAGCTCGCTGCGGCAGATCCTGGGCCGTTTCGCGGAGCTGGCCGGCCGCGCTGGGCGCCCCACCGAGACCGCGGGACGTGAACTGGCCGCGGCCGAGGAGGAGTTCGCGAGGCGGTCGCGGCCGCCCGCGGCACCGCCGGCGTCGCCCTGTCCGCCGCCGGACCCGAACAGGTCCATCTCGCCCGCCCCGGCCACCTGGCCGGAACTGCGCCACCTCGCCGACCTCGGGCCTGCCCTGCCCGACCCCGGCCCGGCCCCGGCGTCAACTGGCTCACCACCGACTGGACGGCACGCCCCGGCCGCCTCGCCGCCGGCCTGGTCCTCGCCGACGCGCCGCACCCACGCCACGCCGCCCTCCGCCCTCGGCTCCCCGCCCGGCTGGCAGGCGCTTCACCGCGTCCGCGCGACCGTCCTGCCCTGGAACCCGGAACTCCCGCCGTCCCCGCGCGCCTGCGCCCGCTTCCTGCGCACCGTCACCAGCGCGCTGCGGGCGCGCGGTAGCCCACCCTACGCGCGGACGGGCACCCCCCGCACCGGGAGGGCGCCCGCCCGCGCACCGCCGTACGCGCCGCCGTGCCGTACCCGTGCCACGGCCCGGCTCGTACGGCGAGGCTCCGTCCCCCGCCCGCCGCGGCTCAGCGCCCCGCCGGCACCGCCCGGCCCGGCCGCCGCGGGCCGCGCCGCCCCCGCGCCCGGCCGCCGCCGGCTGAACGCCCCCGGTCACCACAGCCGCCGCCCCAGCAGCATCGACGCCGAGCGTCACCAGGAACGTACGGACCACGAACGTGTCGAGCAGCACCCCGACCGCGATGACGAAGCCGAGCTCGGCCAGTTGCACCAGCGGCATGTTCACGAGCACCGCGAAGGTGGCCGCCAGGACGAGGCCCGCCGAGGTGATCACCCCGCCGGTGGTGCGCAGCGCGCTGAGCGTCGCGGCCGCGGCCCGGCCCCGGACAGCGCCTCCTCCCGCATCCGGTGCATGAGGAAGATCCCGTAGTCGACGCCCAGGGCGACCAGGAACACGAAGGACAGCAGCGCCAGCCCCGGATCGGTGCCGTCGAAGCCGAGCACCGGGCCGAAGACCAGGCCGCCGATGCCGAGCGCCGAACCCCACACCGCGATCACCGCGGCGGCCAGCAGCAGCGGCGCGACGAGGCTGCGCAGCAGCAGGACCAGGATCAGCACGCACCGCGGCCAGCGCCGAGCGGTACGACGACCTCCCGGTCGCGGGCGTTGGTGTCCTGGAGGTCGATCTGCTGCGCGCTGGGTCCGCCGACGTAGGAGCCGTGCAGTTCCGCCGCGCAGCTGCCTCGATCGTGGCGGTCTCGGCGGCCGACTGCGGGGGGCCGCGCGGCGGTGACGAAGATCTCGCTCCAGCCGCCGCCCGGTGCGGCCCGCGCCGGCCGCCAGCCACCCCGCCGTGACCGCGCGCCGTGGCCAGCGTCGGCCGCCCGCCCGGTCGGGGTGATCACGGTGATCGGCTGGCTGGCCTGCCCCGGGTACGCCTGGGCCGAGGATCTCGCATCGCGGCGATCGAGTCGGGCCTGGTGGCGAAGGTGTCCTGCTGCTTGAGCGGGCCCGGCAGGTGCAGCGTGCCGAGCGCCAGCGCGCCGAGCAGGACCGCGCCGCACACCAGGACCGCGACCGGCCGGCGGCCGACGAGGGCGCCGATCGCGGCGAACCGGCCGCGCCGCTGCTTGGGCTCGCTGCCGAGGCGCCGGCACCAGCGGCCAGAACACCCGCCGCCCGAGCAGGACCAGCAGCGGCGGGCAGCAGCGTCACCATCGCGAGCGAGCGCGCAGAGCACGCCGACCGCGCGCGGCCGGGCCCATGCCGCGGCTGCTGTTGAGGTCCGCGGCGAGCAGGCAGAGCATGCCCGCCGGCACGGTCCCGGCCGAGGCCAGGATCGCCGGGCGCGCACCTGCGCAGGGCCGTGCGCATCGCGTCGTACGGCCGTGCGATGCGCCGCAGTTCCTCCCGGTAGCGGGCCATGAGCAGCAGCGCGTAGTCCGTGCCGACGCCGAAGACGAGGATCGTCATCACGCCCGAGCTCTGGCCGCTGACGCGTGATGCCGAACGCCCGGTTGAGCAGTAGGTGACCGCCATCGACAGCTCGTCGGCGGCGCCCGCGGCGACGAGCGGCACGAGCCACAGCAGCGGGCTGCGGTAGATCAGGATCAGCAGCACCGCGACCACCAGCGACGGTGGTGTAGAGCAGCGGGCCGCCGAGCGAGCTCGTAGACCTCCGCCGGCGTCGGTGTCCAGGCGCGCCGGGCCCGCCGACCTTCGACCGTCAGCCCGTGCCCGCCCCCGGGCGATCGTCCCGGACGCCGTTCGACGAACGTCGTCTTCGCGTCTGCTCGTCCTGTGCCGGGCGCGGTGCTGGAGACCGGGTACATCAGGGTGCGTGCCGTCCTTGGACGGCACGCCCTCCGGCGCCGCGCCCCGCCGGTGAGCCGGTACGTGCGGGCCAGGTCGGCGGTCTGCCGGGCCGCCGTGGCCCGGTCGGCGGCGGTCAGGCCGCCGTCGCGGTGGTAGACGAGCACCAGGTCGGTGGACTCGCCGCCGGGCAGCTCGCTCCTGGACCTTGGCGACCTGGGTGGAGTCGGCGTTGGCCGGCAGGTAGTCCACGATGCTGTCGCGCTGGACGTCCCCGAGCCGCCCGGCCAGCGGCACCGCGACGGCCAGCACCCCGATCCACAGCGCCAGCACCAGCCACGGCAGCCGGCGCCCCCGCCACGTCCCCCGCCACGCCCCCCACCGGCTCCGCCGCCGCGCCCCACGGCCCGCCCCGCGTCCGCCGCCCCGTGTCGCCGGCCTGCGGCGCGGCACCTGCCTCCCCCTGTGCGGCCCTCATCGTCGAATCCCCTCGCAAACGCTGCGCACTGCCTCGGACGCCTCCCATCCTGGGCGCGCCCGCGGGGCCGTTCGTCGCGCCGGGGACCGACTTCCGCCCGCCTCCCGCGCGGGTACGCCGCCCCCGGTCACCCCCGCGGAGTACGGCCCGGCGCCCCCGCGGCCTCCCCGCGGAGCAACGCGCCCGCGCCCGGGGGAGCGGGCCGGCGTACGGCCGGTCAGTGCTGCGCGGCCGCCGACTCCGTGGCCTCGGCCACGTCGAACGGCACGATCGTGGCCACGACGTGCGGCAGCCGCCCACCGCGCGGGCGATGTGGTCGGCGGTGCGGCGGTGCAGCAGCCGGCCGAGCACGGGCGAGTAGTTGCGCTCGCGGGATCAGCAGGGTGACCTGGGCGCGCTGCTCGGCGGTGCGCCGGTTGACCAGTTCGAGCGACGGCGCGGCTGATCCGCCGGTCCGGGCACTCCATCATCTCCAGCGGCACGTCGCCGACCTCGGTGCGGTCCCACTGCGCGGCCAGCCGCTCGGCCTGCTGGGCGTCGACCATGAAGTGCACCGCCCGGATCTCGGTGGGCCGCAGCGAGCGGGCGTAGCGGATGGCCTTGAGGACGGCCAGGTCGACCCGGTCCACCAGGACGTACATCGACCTGCCGGCTGGTCGGCCGGCTGGTCGCGTCGGCGGGCGCGCCGGCCAGCGCCGCGGCCTCCTCGCGGTAGCGCTCGTTGACCTTGATCAGCGCCCACACGCCGATCGGGAAGACCACCACGACCACCCAGGCGCCCTCGGTGAACTTGGTGACCGCGAAGATCAGCACGACCAGCAGCGGACACCGCCGCAGGCCGCGCCGTTGAGCCCGACCTTCGCCCGCCCGGTGCCCTCGCGGCGCGTCCAGTGGTACCTGACCAGCCCGGCGCCGGCCATGGTGAAGCCGGTGAACACGCCGATCGCGTACAGCGCGACCAGCGCGTTGAGGCTGCCCTTGGTGGCGATCAGCAGCGCCAGCGACACGACGGTGAGCACGATGATGCCGTTGGAGAACGCCAGCCGGTGCCCGCGCTGGGTGAGCTGGCGCGGCAGGAAGGAGTCCTCGGCGACGAAGCTGGCCAGGAACGGGAAGCCGTTGAACGAGGTGTTGCCGCCGGTGTAGAGGATCAGCGCGGTCGCGAGCTGCACGAAGACCAGCCCCGCGGTGCCGAACCCGCTGCTGCCGAACGCCCAGCTCGCCTCCTGCGCGACGACGGTCGGGGTCTGCCGGCGGCGTACGGCGTGGCGTGCGTGACGTGCGCGAGCAGCGGACACGCCGAGGACGCCGGTGCCCAGGATGCAGGACATCGTGACCATGGTGCGGCGGGCGTTGGGGCCCTGCGGGCTGCGGAAGGCGCTGACCCCGTTGGAGATCGCCTCCAGGCCGGTCAGCGAGGAGCCGCCGTTGGCGAAGGCGCGCAGCAGGATCAGCAGCGAGGCGCCGTAGAAGAAGCCGTGGGTGTCGCCGCCCAGGTCGATCATGCCGGGGCGTGTGGACGTCGATCCGGTGCGCGGTCGCCGAGCAGGAAGCGGGTGAAGCCGGTGACGACAGCAGCGCCATCGCGGCCGATGAACAGGTAGGCGGGCAGGGCGAAGACCGGCCGGCCTCGCGGATGCCGCGCAGGTTCCCCCAGCACAGCAGCAGCACCACGCCGACCGTGATGCACAGCTTGTGCCGTCCAGCCCGGTCAGCCGGCGCCGCCCCACAGCAGGTGGATCAGCGACACCAGGGCGTCGGTGCCCGCGGCCGCCTGCACCGCGACCGTGACGATGTAGTCGATCAGCAGGGCGACCGCGGCGACCTGGGCGATGCGCGGCCCGAAGTTCTCCCGCGCGACGACGTAGGAGCCGCCGGCCCGGGTGTAGGCCATCACCACGTCGCGGTAGGACAGCGTCAGCAGGAGCAGCACGCACAGGATCGCGGCGGTCAGCGGGATCAGCGCGGTGAACGCGGCCAGCGCCGATCGCCGGGATCAGCACCACCAGCATCTGCTCCGAGCCGTAGGCCATCGAGGAGATGCAGTCGGAGGCGAGCACGCCCAGCGCGATCGGGTTGGACAGCCGCTCGGCGCCCAGCTGCTCGGTGACCAGCGGCTTGCCCAGCAGGTGCTTCTTGACCCGGTAGCCGTGGCTCTCCGGCAGCACGGCGGTCGCCGCGGTCCCGGTACCGCGACGGTGCCGGAGCCGGGGGCAGTGGTGGACATAGGGCGTGTCCGATCGCGGAGTAGAGGGGGTCGAGCCTCCCCATCACTACTGCACAGAGTCAGGGCAAATCGGACATCCGGGTATTCGGGCGGGGGATCTTAGCGCGTCCTTAACGCCCGTTGCCCCGCCGCCCGGGTCCGGACGGCTGTGCCCGCGCGCCCGCAGCTGGGCCGACCTCGGACGCGGCTCCCGGCCGCCCCCGGGCGGATCCCGCACCTGTGCCGCCTACTCCTGCGGGGGCGTCAAGATGCCGACAATATTTCCGCGGCACCGCTGGTCGCGGCGTCTTCGGGCGGTTGCGCGGTCTATCGTCGGGACTGCCCCACGACCGCGGTGCCACGGCGGGGCGCGGCCGCGGAACACGCCGCGGCGACAGGGCGGAGGCGGAGGAAGCGGGATCGGTGGCCATGGCCCACGGCAGTCTGCGGATCTACCTCGGCGCCGCCCCGGGCGTGGGCAAGACCTACGCGATGCTCTGCGAGGCCCACCGGCGGGTCCGCCCGCGGCACGGACGTGGTCGTCGCCTTCGTCGAGGACCACGGCCGGCCGCGCACCCGCGAGCTGCTGGCCGGCCTGGAGGTGGTGCCGCGCCGCCGGATCCGCTACCGCGGCGCCGAGTTCACCGAGATGGACCTCGACGCGGTGCTCGCCCGCCGCCCCGCGGATCGCCCTGGTCGACGAACTCGCCCACACCAACGTGCCCGGCGCGCCGCAACGCCAAGCGCTGGCAGGACGTCGAGGAGCTGCTGCGGGCGGGCATCGACGTGGTCTCCACCGTCAACATCCAGCACCTGGAGTCCCTCGGCGACGTGGTCGAGGGCATCACCGGGGTCCGGCAGCGCGAGACCGTGCCCGACGAGGTGGTGCGCCGCGCCGACCAGATCGAGCTGGTCGACATGGACCCCGAGGCGCTGCGCCGCCGCCTCGCGCACGGCAACGTCTACGCCCCCGACAAGGTCGACGCCGCCCTCTCGCACTACTTCCGGCCCGGCAACCTCACCGCGCTGCGCGAGCTGGCCCTGCTGTGGACCGCCGACCGGGTCGACGAGTACCTGCTGCGCTACCGCGCCGAGCACGGCATCGCCGCGACCTGGCAGACCCGCGAGCGCATCGTGGTCGGCCTCACCGGCGGCCCCGAGGGCGCCACCCTGATCCGGCGGGCCGCCCGGATCGCCGCCAAGGGCTCGGGCAGCGAACTGCTCGCCGTGCACGTCGTCCGCTCCGACGGCCTGGCCGGCGCCTCGGCGGGCGACCTCGGCCGCCAGCGCCGCCTGGTCGAGGACCTCGGCGGCAGCTACCACTCCGTGCTCGGCGACGACGTGCCCGCGCGCGATGCTCGACTTCGCCCGCGGCGTGGACGCCACCCAGATCGTGCTGGGCTCCAGCCGCCGCAAGGCCGTGGCAGTACGTCTTCGGGCCCGGCGTCGGCGCCACCGTGGCCCGCGAGTCCGGCGACATCGACGTGCACATCGTCACCCACGAGCACGTCGGCGGCCGGCCGGCCCCGGCTGCCCGGGCGCCTGCCGATCGGGCTCGGCCGGGCCCGCGCGATCGGCGGCTGGCTGCTCGGCCTCGGCGGCCCGCCGCTGCTCACCCTCGCTGCTGCGCACCGGCGCGGGCGACCCCGGCCTGACCACCGACGCTGCTGCTCTTCCTGACCCTGACCGTCGGTCGCCGCGCTGGTCGGCGGGGTGCTTCCCGGCCGTCGCCGCCGCCCTGCTCGGCTCGCTGCTGCTCAACTACTACTTCGCCCCGCCCACCCACACCTTCACCATCGCCGACCCGCAGAACCTGCTGGCGCTGGCGATCTTCGTGGCGGTCGGCATCTCGGTCGCCTCCGTGGTCGACCTCGCCGCCCGCCGCGCCCTCCAGGCCGCCCGCAGCCGGGCCGAGTCGGAGATCCTCAGCTACCTGGCGGGCAGCGTGCTGCGCGGCGAGGACAGCGTGGACGCCGCTGCTGGACCGGGTCCGGGAGACCTTCGCCATGGAGTCGGTGGCGCTGCTCGAACGAGACCGGCGACGGCGGCCCCTGGAGCACCGCGCGCGTCCGTCGGCCCGCACCCGGTCGCCGTGCCCGACGAGGCCGACGTCGAGGTCCCGGTCGGCGACCGGCTGGTGCTCGCGCTCGGCGGCCGGGTGCTGCCCGCCGAGGACCGCCGGGTGCTGGTCGCCTTCGCCGCGCAGACCGCCGCGCTGCTGGAACGCCGGCGGCTGGCCCGGCAGGCCGCCGAGGCCCGCCGGCTCGCCGAGGGCAACCGGATCCGCACCGCCCTGCTCGCCGCCGTCTCCCACGACCTGCGCACCCCGCTGGCCGGCATCAAGGCGGCGGTCACCTCGCTGCGCTCCGACGACGTCGACTGGAGCCCGCGAGGACGAGGCCGAACTGCTCGCCGGCATCGAGACCGGCGCCGACCGGCTCAACCACCTGATCGGCAACCTGCTCGACATGAGCCGGCTGCGACCGGCTCGGTCAGCCCGCTGATCTGCGGGACGTGGCCCTGGACGAGGTGGTGCCGGCCGCGCTCGCCGAGGTGCCCGCCGACGCCGTACGCCTGGAGGTGCCCGAGGGGCTGCCGCTCGTCCACGCCGACACCGGGCTGCTGGAGCGGGCGGTCGCCAACGTGGTGGAGAACGCCGTCAAGTACAGCCCGCCCGGCCGGCCCGTCGTCATCAGGGCCGACCCGCTGGCCCTGCCCGACGGCGACCGGGTCGAGGTGCGGGTCATCGACCGCGGCCCCGGCGTCCCGCGAGGAGGCCAGGGACCGGGTCTTCGAGCCCTTCCAGCGCTACGGCGACGCGCCGCCGGCCGGCACCGGCGTCGGGCCTCGGCCTCGCCGTCGCCCGGGGCTTCGTGGAGGCGATGGGCGGCACGCTCACGGCGGAGGACACGCCCGGCGGCGGGCTGACCATGGTCTTCACCCTGCCGACGGCCGACGTCCCCCCGCCGAACCGCCCGGCGGCGCGACGCAGCCGGGCCCGGGCCGGGACCGACGCGGGGCCGGGCCCGCGGCGGGCCCGGCCCCGATTCCGGTACTGGTACGGGTTCCGGCACGGGCACGGGTTCCGCGCCGGGCGCGAGCCCGGTCGCCGGTCCGGACACCGGCTCAGGGCCGCGTCCCGGCCCGGGACCGGCGCCCGCATCCGATTCCGGCGCGGACCGTCGTCCGGCCGTCGAGCAAGAGGCAGCGCCCCGACGATGACCCGGGTCCTGGTCGTCGACGACGAACCGCAGCTCGTGCGCGCCCTGGTGATCAACCTCAGGGCCCGCCACTACGAGGTGGACGCCGCGCCGGACGGCGCGAGCGCGCTGCGGCTGGCCGCCGCGCACAACCCCGACGTGGTGCTGCTCGACCTCGGCCTGCCCGACATGGACGGCGCCCAGGTGATCCGCGGGCCTGCGCGGCTGGACCCGGGTGCCGATCATCGTGCTGTCCGCCCGGCACGCCTCCGAGGAGAAGGTCGAGGCGCTCGACGCGGGCGCCGACGACTACGTCACCAAGCCGTTCGGCATGGACGAACTCCTCGCCCGGCTGCGCGCCGCCGTCCGCCGCGCCGAACCGGGGCCCGGCGCCGTCCGACCCCGCGGTCGTCGCCACCGACGTCCTTCACCGTCGACCTGGCGGCCAAGAAGGTCCGCTCCGGCGGCGCCGACATCCGCCTCACGCCGACCGAGTGGCACCTGCTGGAGGTCCTGGTCCGCAACCCCGGCCGGCTGGTCACCCAGACGCAGCTGCTCCAGGAGGTCTGGGGCCCCGCCTACGGCTCCGAGACCAACTACCTGCGGGTCTACCTCGCCCAGCTGCGCCGCAAGCTGGAGGCCGACCCGGCCAGGCCGCGCCACCTCATCACCGAGCCCGGCATGGGCTACCGCTTCGAGCCGTAGGCGGCCGCGCCCCGCCCGGCGCCGGGCTCAGCGCGCCCCCGCCGGTGCCCACTCCTCCGGCGCGGACCGCGCCCGGGCGGACCGGCCAGCGCGCGGGCGAACCGGGTCCCCGGCACCAGCGCGGCGACCGCCGCGGCGTCCGCCGCCGTGTCCACGTCCCGCAGCACCGGCAGATCGCGTACGGTCAGCCCCGCGGCGAGCAGCCGCTCCCGCTGCACCCGCCCGGTCTCCGGCACCGACATCGGCACACCCCGCAGCAGCGCGGGATCGGGCACGGCGAGCCCGAGCGCCCAGAACCCGCCGTCGGCGGCCGGGCCGAACCACGCCGAGCACTCCGCCACGCGAACGGCTCCGTCGCCGGCCGCAGCAGTTCCGCCGTCACCTGCGGGGTGTCCATCCCGATGAGCACGGCCGGCCCCCGGCACGCGCCGAAGGCCGCCGCCAGCCGCTCGTCCAGTCCGCCCGCCACCTGCGGCAGCACCTCGAACCCCGGCGGCAGCCACGGCCCCGGCGACCCGTCCAGCACCAGCACCCTGCGGTGCGCGGGCACGTCCAGCGCGGCCCGCAGCGTGTCCGCGAGCGACGCCTCGGCGAGCGCGGCGGCCTCGCGGGGCGAATAGGGCGGCGTCAGACGGGTCTTGACCCGTCCCGGGCACCGGCTCCTTGGCGATCACCAGCAGCGTCGTCATCGCGCCCCCGCCGTCCCGGGAGCGGTGGCCGCCGCGCCCTGCGCTGCCCCCCTCGCGCGAACTCGGCCATTCCCGCGGCGAATGCGACCTCGGGACGCCAGCCCAGCTCCGTGCGCAGCCGCTCCGAGGAGGCGGTGATGTGCCGGACGTCGCCGAGCCGGTACTCGCCGGTGACCACCGGGTCCGGGCCGCCGTGCGCGGCGGCGAGCGCCGACGCCATCTCGCCGACGGTGTGCGGCGTCGCCGCTGCCGGTGTTGTACGCGCGCAAGCCGCCCGGCCGCGCCGGTCCGAAACGGCCTCCAGCGCGAGGACGTTGGCCGCGGCCACGTCCCGTACGTGGACGAAGTCCCGCCGCTGGCCGCCGTCCTCGAAGACCCGGGGCGCCTCGCCGCGGGCCAGCGAGGAGCGGAAGAAGGACGCGACGCCCGCGTACGGGGTGTCGCGCGGCATGCCGGGCCCGTAGACGTTGTGGTAGCGCAGCGCGACCGCCCGGCCGCCCGCCGCGCGGGCCCAGGACGACGCCAGGTGCTCCTGGGCGAGCTTGGTCGACGCGTAGACGTTGCGCGGGTCGGCCGGGGCGTCCTCGCCGACCAGCCCGGGCGCCAACTCCTCGCCGCAGCGCGGACAGCGGCGGCTCGAACCGCCCGGCCGCCAGGTCCGCGCGCGGCGCGCGGCCCGGGGCGTACCGCGCCCGTGCCGCGGGCAGTCGTAGCGGCCCTCGCCGTAGACGACCATCGACCCGGCGAGCACCAGGCGCCGCACGCCCGCCGCCGGCCATCGCGGCGAGCAGCGCGGCGGTGCCGAGGTCGTTGCAGCCGACGTAGGCGGGCGCGTCGGCGAAGTCCTTGCCGAGGCCGACCATCGCCGCCTGGTGGCAGACGGCGTCCACGCCGCGCAGCGCCCGCGCGACCGCCTCGGCGTCGCGTACGTCGGCGTGCACCCAGCGGCGCGTCGGGCGGTTCGGGCGGCACCGGGTGGGCGGAGGGCAGCAGGGCGTCGAGCACCACCGGTTCGTGGCCGCCGGCGGTGAGGGCGGCGACGATGTGCGAGCCGATGAAGCCCGCGCCGCCGGTGACGAGTACGCGCATGCGCGCCGACCCTAGGGGCCGCGGGCCCCGGCCGGAGCGCTGCCGGCGGGCCGTCACAGGTCCGTAAGAAGCCGTCACCCGGGCCGCCGGACCGGTCGTATCGTCCGCCCCCGCGCCGGGCGGGCCGACCGGCGGTCCCGCCACAGCCGCAGGCAGAACCACAGCGCGGACACCCCGAACAGCGCGGCGGTGATCAGCAGCCAGCGGCCCATGAACACGCCCGGGGTAGCGCCGTGTCCAGCTGGTAGTTGCGCGGGTCCTGCGTGATCAGCGGCCAGTACACCAGCAGCATCAGCAGCGACAGGAAGGCCGGGACGCGCAGGTGGTTGACGGCGGCGACCCGCGGGTCGAGCCGGGCCCGCCCGCCGTCCGCCGCGGGCCAGGAGCGCGGGACGCGCCGGAGGGGGCTGGGGCGGGCGCGCCGGCCCGGCCGAATCGGCGGGCGCGCCTGAATCGCCGGGCGCGCGGGCGCGGCAGGCGCGTCGGGCGTCCCCGCAGACGGCTCGGCAGGAGGCTCGTGGGGCGTCCCTGCGCCGGGCCGCCGCCGGGCGCGGCGCCCGCAGCGCCTTGTGCAGCAGCCAGTCCGCGCCCGCGTACAGCGGCACCAGCACCAGGTCGTGCACCACCGCCGCGAGCACCACCCACTTGGCGACCTCGAACCAGTTGCGCTCCAGCAGCCGGGCGGCCGCGTAGCCGCACACCGCGAACGAGGCGAGCAGGCACGAGCAGATGGGCCGGCGACTCGCCGTACAGCCGCCGGAAGCGGGCGGCGAGCGTGCGCCGGGTGAACGCGCCGCGCGGCCGGGCCGATCGGTCCGTCATGCGTGCTCCTGCGGAGCGGTGGCGCCGAAACTGAGCCGTCCCACCCATTTGGTGTTCATCACGCCCGGCGCGCCCGGCACGATGACCCGCGCCGGATAGCCGTGGTCGGCCGACAGCGTCGCGCCGTTGACCCGCAGGGCGAGCAGCGAGCGCGGGTCGCGCACCTGGTTGTCGCGCAGGGCGACCTCGCGGAAGGACCCGTGCGCCTGCACCGACTCCACGAACACCCCCGGCGGGTCGGCGGGGTGGCCGACCAGCGCGGCGAGGTCGGCCAGCCGGACGCCCTCCCAGTGCTGGTTCGCCGTCGACCAGCCCTCCACGCAGGCGATCGGCAGCGCCGAGCCGTGCTGCGGCAGCGCCCGCACCTGGTCCAGCGTCAGGTCCACCCGGCGGCCGTTGCCGTGGCCGCGGACGGTCAGCCGCCAGCCGTCGCCGACGTCCCGCGCGCTGATGCGGGCCAGCGCGGCCGTCTTGTTGACCGGGAAGCCGTTGGGGCCGGTGCCGGGGTTGCGGCCGTGCGGGGCGAGCAGCGCGGTCCGCCGCAGCGGCCCGCCGATGCTCTGCCCGGCCGTCACCGCGAACAGCGTCAGCGACCCCAGCCCGACCATGCCCAGCGCCCCGCGCCGCGACATCGTCGGCTCGCGCCGGATGGGTGGACACCAGCCCGCTGCCGTCCTGCGGCTCCGGCCGCGGTCCGCGCGGTCGGCGTACGCAGCTCCGCCCGGAACTCCCGGCTGCGCAGCGCCCGCACGCGCCTGCGGCAGCCGCAGCGCGACATGGGCGGCGGCCGCGCCGAAGAACACCCAGGCGCCGTAGAAGTGCAGCGGGTAGAACGACCCGGGGAAGAGGTAGTCCAGCTGGACGTTGAGCACCCCGGTGAGGAACTCGAAGATCCCGCCGCCGACCAGCAGCAGCAGCGACAGCCGGTCCAGCGCGTGCCCGACCGAGCGCACCGGCGGCATCGTGAAGAGCTTCGGCACGACCGACCACAGCTTGGCCAGCAGCACCGGCACCAGCACGATGCCGAGGGTGACGTGCACGCCCTGGTTGAGCCGGTAGATCCAGTACGGGTGGGTCGGCCAGGAGAACAGGTAGAAGCCGAGCAGCCCCTTGTCCGGCGTCTTGTCGTTGACCGCCGCCAGATTCGGGTTGTACGCGGCGTACGACAGCAGGCCCGTGACGAACAGGACGGGATGCCGACGAGCAGCACCACCCCGAACACCGCGGTCAGCCAGGGGCCGCGCAGCGGGCTGCGCCACGGCCCGGCCGGCAGCCGGGCGGCGACCCGCTCGGGCAGGGCCGCGGCGGCCGGGCGTCCGGGAGGCGGCCGAGACGGCGGAGACGGGAGAGACCGGGGATGCCAGAGGGGTCGGAGCGGCCGGAGCGGCCGCGAGCGGCGGGGGAGACGGGCGGGGACCTTCATGCCGTTGGACTGTAGATCGCGCGGGGGCCCGGAACCCGTGCAGCGAACCATGACGAAAGTCTGACGTCGCGCGGCGGGTCCGGGTCGCGGGCACCCGCCGTGCCTAGGGTGGCGCGCGTGACCTTGACCCCTCCTCCCCGCACCGGCCCGGCGCGGAGCCGCCGTCCGAGTCCGCCGCGATCCCGGCCGGCGCGCACCGGCGCCGCGCGCCCGGCGGGCGCTCCGACCTGGCGGCCGCGGCCGCCGGGTCGCGCTGTTCGCGGTGGTCGCCCTCGTCGGCCGGCGGATCGAGCACGCCACCGGGAAGCTGCGCGCGCCCTGGCCGCCGCTGCTCGCCGACTGGGACCCGCACGTCGGCCCCGGCACCCCGGCCGCCGTCGCGGTGGCCGTGCTCGCGGTCGGCTACGGGCCCGGGCTCGCGCGGCGGCTGCCGTGGCGGGCGCTGCCCTGGTCGGCATGGGCCGCCGCCATGGCCTGGACCTGGTCGCTGGCGCTGATCGACGGCTGGCACCGGGGCGTCGCCGGCCGGCTGGCCATCGGCAGCGAATACCTGGCGTCGGTGCCGCGCTTCCGCCACCTCGGCCCCGCCCTGCGCGGCTTCACCCACCACATCCTGATCGGCCCGCCGCACAACTGGCCCGCCCACGTGGCCGGCCACCCGGCCGGCGCCGTCCTCACCTTCGTCGGCCTGGACCGGATCGGGCTGGGCGGCGGCGCCTGGGCGGGCGCCTTCGTCATCACGGCGGGCAGCTCGGTCGCCGCCGCCGCCGCTGGTCGCGCTGCGCGCCCTGGCCGGCGAGGACTTCGCCCGGACGGCGGCGCCCTTCCTCGTCCTCGACCCCCGGCGCGGTCTGGGTGGGCACCTCCGCCGACGGCTACTTCGCCGCCGTCGCCGCCTGGTCGCTCGCCCTGCTCGCGCTGGCCGGCACCGCCGACGTCCCGCACGCGGAGCGGGCGGTTTCGGCACTCGGCAGCGGGCTGCTGCTCGGGCTGGCGCTCTACCTCTCCTACGGGCTGACGCTGATCGCGCTGCCCGCGCTCGCCGTCCTGGTCGCCGCCCGCACCGCCCGCCCGCTGCCGCTGCTGCTGGCCGGACTCGCCGCCGCCCCGGTCTGCTTCACCCTGGCGGGCTTCAACTGGTGGGACGCCTACCGCCTGTTGAAGGTGCGCTACTACCAGGGCTCCGGCGGCATCCGCCCGTACGCGTACTGGCTGTGGGGCGACCTCGGCACCGTCGTGGCCGCCGCCGGCCTGGCCTCCTTCGCCGGGCTGCGGCGGGTGTTCGCGCGGCGTGCCCGGGACCGTACGCGCCGTGGCGGCGCGGCACGCGCGGGGACGGCGGGCGCCGTCGTGCTGCCGTGCCGCCTTCGTACTGGCCATGGCGGCCGCCGACCTGTCCGGCATGAGCAAGGCCGAGACCGAACGCATCTGGCTGCCCTTCACGCTGTGGCTGCCCGCGACCGCGGCGCTGCTGCCCGCGCCCGGCCGCCGCGGATGGCTCGCCGCGCAGGCCGCTGCTCGCGCTGCTCCTCAACTCGCTGCTGGTGACGTACTGGTGACGCGCTGATGACTGCCGCAGGGCGGGCTCCACGCGGCCTGGCGGGTGCGCGCGGCGGCATGTCCCTGACGGCCGCCTCGACGTGGCCGCTGACCTGCCGCTGCCGACCGCGGGCGTCCCCGCGTACGGGTGAGGCTCCGGGGCGGGCCGGCCCGGCTGCTACTGTCCGAGCCGGTCGCCCGCGTGGCCGGCACGGACAGCGCGCCCGGCACCGGCACCCCGCACCGCCGAGGAGATGCCCGATGCCGCTCATGCCCGACGGCTGGCAGACCGACCTGCTGCCCCGCCTCACCGCCCTCTACCAGGACCTGCACCAGCACCCGGAGCTGTCCTTCCAGGAGCACCGCACCGCCACTCGCGCCGCCGAGATGCTCACCGCGGCCGGCTACGACGTCACCACCGGGGTCGGCGGCACCGGGGTCGTCGGGGTGCTGGCCAACGGCGCCGGGGCCCGACCGTCATGCTCCGCGCCGACATGGACGCGCTGCCGCTGCGCGAGGAGACCGGCCTGCCGTACGCCAGCACCGTGCTCGCCCGCGACGAGCACGGCGAGCAGGTGCCGGTGGCGCACGCCTGCGGGCACGACATGCACACCGCGTGCCTGGCGGGGGCGGCCACCGTGCTCAGCAGGTCCCGCGACACCTGGTCCGGCACGCTGCTGGTGGTCTTCCAGCCCGCCGAGGAGCGCACCGCCGGCGCCGCCGCGATGATCGACGACGGGCTCCTCGACCGCTTCCCGCGCCCCGACCTGGTGCTCGGCCAGCACGTCGGCCCGCTGCCCGCGGGCATGATCGGCCACCGCGAGGGCACGGTCATGGCCGGCGCCGACGCGGGCACCGTGACGCTGTTCGGCCGCGGCGGGCACGGCTCGCGCCCGGAGAGCACGATCGACCCGGTCGTGATGGCCGCGGCGACCGTGCTGCGCCTCCAGGAGATCGTGGCCCGCGAGGTGTCCCCGCAGGACTCCGCCGTGGTCACCGTCGGCCGGCTCCAGGCGGGCACCAAGGAGAACATCATCCCCGACACCGCCGAACTCGGCATCAGCCTGCGCAGTTACGACGACATGACCCGCAACCTGCTCAAGGCGGCCGTCGAACGCGTCGTGCGGGCGAGTCCTCGGCCGGCGGCGCGCCCCGCGAGCCCGAGATCACCTGGCACGCCTCCGCGCCCGTGCTGGTCAGCGACCCGGACGCCACCCGCGCGGTCGTCGCCGACCTGTCCGCGCACTTCGGGGCCGAGCGGATGCTGCCCATGCCGCAGGTCAGCGCGAGCGAGGACGTCGGCCGGTTCGGCGAGGCGGCGGGGGTGCCCACCGTGTTCTGGTTCTGGGGCGGCCTCGACGCCGAGACGGTGCTCACCGCTCTCGCCGAGGGGACGGCACGACCAGCTGCCGAGCAACCACTCGCCGCGGTTCGCGCCGCTGGTCGAACCCACGCTGAGCACGGGCGTGGAGGCGCTGGTGGTGGCCGCGCTCGGACGGTTCGCGGCGGCCGGTGCGGGGAGTTGAGCGGTCGGGTTCGCGTCGGAGTGTCGGTCCTCCGGGTCCGGAACCCGGTGCCGGCGGGTGGCGGGGCCGGCTGACGGCCCCGGGGCTGACCGGGTGGACCGGCCCGGGGGCTGGCTGAGTTGGCCGGGCGGACGGTGAAGTGCCGTCCTCAGAAGCGCAGTTCGGGCGGGAAGCCGGTCCAGCGCAGCGGCTCCGGCAGGTGGGCCATGTCGTTGAACGCCAGGACGGCGGGCGGCCGGCCGGGGGCGTAACGGATCACGGTCAGTGCCGCGTTGGCGTGGTTGAGGCCGAACCAGCGCCAGGGCGGCGCGTCGAGGGCGGCCCGGACCAGCCAGCCGATGAGGAAGGCGTGCGTGACGACGAGTTCGTGGCGCGGCGTGTCACCGGGGACCGGGCCGGTGAACAACTCCTCGGCCAGCCGGGCCCGTTCCGCGCCGCCCTCGGTCTCCTCGGCCGGGAAGGCGGCCAGCCGCTCCAGGACGGTGTCGGCCGCGTCCGCGGGCAGCTCGGCCCGGCCGGGCAGATACGGCACGTAGTCCCCGGCCGCCGCCGACTCCCGCAGCGGCGCGGGGGCACGTCCCAGCCGCCGGGCCGGGGGAGAGCTGCTCGCCGACCAGCTCGGCCGTCCGGCGCGCCCGGGCGAGCGGGCCGTGCCACACCCGGGTCAGGGGCGCGCTCCTCAGCCGCTCGCCCAGCAGCACGGCCTGCCGCCGGCCCCGCTCGGTCAACCCGCTCTCGTCCGGCGTCGCCTCGCCGTGCCGGGCGAGATAGAGGTAGCGGGCGGCGGCCGTGCTGGGCATGCGCGGGGCTCCTGACGGGCGGGGCGGGTACGGGGGCGCTGGGTGCGTCCGGCGGAGGACGCGGGGGTGGCGGCGTACGGTTCCGCTGGGCGCTGGCCTCGGGGCGGGTGCGGCCGTCGGGCGGGACTGGCCCTCGGCGGTCTGCGGTGGTGTACGTCGGCCGTCGGCGGTACGCGGCCCGCGGCCGTAAGCAGCCGTCGGCGGTGGGTGGCGCTCGGTGACGTTCGAGGCCGGCGGCGTGCGGGCGGTCGGGCCCGGAGCGCCCCCCGGGCTCAGCCGAGCGCTTTCCTGAGCGCCGCGAGCAGCGCCTCCACCGCCGGGTGGCCCACGGCCGTACGGTGTGGGCGCGGCCGACCGTCGCCGCGTTCTTCTGCAACGCGCTGCCGTTCGCCCTGTTCAGCGTCGGGGAGCGGACCGTCGGCTCCGGCCCTGGCCGGGGTGCTCAACGCCACCACGCCGCTGTGGTCGCTGCCCATCGGGGTCGCCCTCGGCACGGAGCGCGGTCTGCGGCCGGTCCGCCCGGGCGGGCTGCTGCTCGGGTTCGCCGGGGTCGCGGTGGTCTTCGCGCCCTGGCGGCACTCCGGCGGCGTCGGCTGGGGCGCCCTGGCGATCGTCGGCGCGGCGATGAGCTACGCGGTCGGCTTCGTGTACATGGGCCGCCGGCTCGTGGGCCGGGGCATCCCCGCGATCTCGCTGTCCTCGGGCCAGATGCTCGCGGCGACCGGGCTGACCGCGCTGACCGTGCCGGCGGGCGGGCTGTCCGCCGTGCGCCCGGGGCCGGCGGTCGTGGCGGCCGCCCTGGCGCTCGGCGTGCTCGCCACGGGGGTGACCTTCCACCTCACCTACCGGATCATCGCGGACGAGGGCGCGACCGACGCGGCCGCCGTCGGCTCCCTCCTGCCGGTCGTCTCGGTCGTCTCGGTCCCCCTGGGAACGGTCGTCCTCGGCGAGGCGTTCAGCCCGCGGGTGGCCGCGGGCACGGTCGTCGTCCTCGTCGCCGTCGCCATGACCCGCCACGGCGGCGGTGCCCCTCGCCCCGACGCCACCCAGTCGCCCGGGCCCGCACCCCGCGACTCCGCGCGAGCCCGCCGGGCCGGTCCCCCCGGCGGCTCACCCGGCGCGTACGAGCGCTCACGATTCCGCTGGTGAGGCCCCAACCGCCCCCACCCGAGACGGCGTTCGTGTAGCCCGCCGGACGCGGCCGGCCATCGGGGCGCCGACCTGTGAACACGCGGCGGTCGGAGCCCACTTCGCCCGCGCCGCCGAGTACGGGCTGCCGTCCTGCTCGCCGGTGCGAAGACCGATGCCGCCGCCCGGCCCACCCGCAGCCGGGCCGCACCCCGTGACCGCGACGTCACTGCGACTCGCCCCAGCGGCCGAAACGCCCTGCCCCCACCTCCCAGCAGCCGCGCCGGGGCGGACCTTCACGAAATCTACATGACTCGTACTCCCCGCAGGCCAGGCCGTGTTCGCGGGGCGCGGCACCGGGCGCGGTATCCCTCCCACCGCTCCGCCCGCTGTTGACACGCCCGTATTGGCGGCGGAACATTCCGAGCCCTGGGAGAGCGCTCTCCCAGAGATCCCCCCACCAGCGAGAAGAGAGGTCTCCATGGCGCGGAAGAGGAGAAGGCTTCCCGGACTGCTCATCGCCCTGGCGCTGTTCGCGGTAGGCGGCGGGGCCGTGCTGACGGCGAACGCGTCGGCGAGCACCCCGTCGGGCGGGACGTCCGCCCCGGCGGCGCGGCAGATGTCGACGACGATGCCCGCCTCCACGCGGACGTCGGGCGACGGCGACATGTCGCAGGTGAAGCTGGCCGGCGGCACGGGCTTCAGCTTCCACTACGACTTCTTCGCCGACTGGGACGACGCGACGCAGGCCGCCATGGTCGCCCACTGCATCAACGGCGGGCTCCAGTGCGACGCCCACGGGTACGACCAGAGCCGGCCCGGCAAGGGCGCCGTCCTCGACGACACCTACGAGCTGATTCCCTGACCCGTCCGCGGGGCTCTCCCGGGCGGGTTTTTCCCGACCGTCCGGGAGAGCGCTCTCCAATTCGTCGGCCGGCGCCTCCGCCTCTCCCGCACCACCGCCCATGGCGCCCACGGCCACCCGCACCACCCGACAGCCCCGCGCACCACCTCGTACGACGACCGCGTTCCCGCCTGCCCCCCGACTTTCACAGGTGACGTATGCCAACCCCCGCACTTCCCCCCGACCGTCCCCCCACTCTCCGTCCCCCCACTCTCCGTACCTCCCGGCGCGCGGCCCCCGGCCGCCCGGCCGACACCGCCGGCAACCCGCCGAGGAGCACCGACCCCCGTACCGCCCACCTCGTCAGCCACCCGTGACCGGGCGCTCTCGCACCAAGGAGGAAGACATGCAGCGACCCATCAGGAAGGGCCGGGCGCGCCGCGTCGCGGCCCCGCTCGCGGCGACCGCACTCGCCGTCGCGGGGCTGGCCGCGGTCCGGGCGCCCGCCGCGCACGCGGCCGGCAGCGTGGTCGAGGTGACCGGCTCGCAAGGGAATTGGCAGCTGACCGTGGACGGCGCGCCCTATGAGGTCAAGGGGCTCACCTGGGGCCCCTCGCCCGCGGACGCGGCCAAGGACCTGCCGGACGTGGCGAAGATGGGGGTCAACACGATCCGCACCTGGGGCACGGACGCCACCAGCGCGCCACTGTTCGACGCGGCCGCCGCCAACGGCATCAAGGTGATCGCCGGCTTCTGGCTCCAGCCGGGCGGCGGTCCGGGCTCCGGCGGCTGCGTCAACTACCTGACGGACGACACGTACAAGAACGACATGCTCGCCGAGTTCCCCAAGTGGGTGGACACCTACAAGGACAACCCGGGCGTGCTGATGTGGGACGTCGGCAACGAGTCGGTGCTCGGGCTCCAGAACTGCTACAGCGGCGACGAGTTGGAGCAGCAGCGCAACGCGTACACCACCTTCGTCAACCAGATCGCGCAGAAGATCCACGCGGTCGACCCCGACCACCCGGTCACCTCGACCGACGCCTGGACCGGCGCCTGGCCGTACTACAAGCGGAACGCCCCGGACCTGGACCTGTACGCGGTCAACTCCTACAAGGACGTCTGCAACGTCAAGTCCGACTGGCAGGCGGGGGGTTACGACAAGCCGTACATCGTCACCGAGGGCGGCCCGGCCGGCTCCTGGGAGGTGCCCGACGACGCGAACGGGGTGCCGGACGAGCCGACCGACCAGCAGAAGGCCGACGGCTACACCAGCGCCTGGAACTGCGTCACCGGCAACCCGGGCGTCTCGCTGGGCGCGACGCTCTTCCACTACGGCAACGAGGACGACTTCGGCGGCATCTGGTTCAACCTGGTGCCCGACGGGCTGAAGCGGCCGTCGTACTACGCGGTGAAGCGGGCGTACGGCGGTGACACCTCGGGCGACAACATGCCGCCGCAGGTGACCGGTATGAGCGTCGCCGACTCCACCACCGGCGTGCCGGCCGGCGGCGACGTGACCATCAGCACCCGGACCACCGACCCGGAGAACGACCCGATCACCTACCAGGTGCTCTTCAGCAGCCTCTACATCGACAACAACGGCGCCCTGACCCCCGCCGCCGCCACGGTCAACGGCGACGGCACGATCAGCACGAAGGCGCCCGACAAGGTGGGCGTCTACAAGGTCTACGTCAAGGCCACCGACAACCACGGCAACGTCGGCTACGGCACGCAGTCGCTCAAGGTCGTGCCGCCGAAGGTGGACGGCACCGACGTGGCGCTCGGCAAGCCCGCCACGGCGTCCTCCTACCAGACCGACCCGACCGGCGGCTGCCCGTGCACCGCGGGCGACGCGGTGGACGGCAGCTTCACCACCCGCTGGTCCAGCGACTGGAGCGACCCGCAGTGGCTCCAGGTCGACCTGGGCCGGAGCACCACGTTCCGGCACGTCCAGCTCGCCTGGGAGACGGCGTACGCGAAGGCGTACGACATCCAGACCTCCGACGACGGCGCGAACTGGACCACGGTGAAGTCGGTGACCGACGGCGACGGCAACATCGACGACATCGACGTGAACGGCACCGGCCGCTACGTGCGGGTACTGGGCACCCAGCGCGGCACCGGATACGGCTACTCGCTCTACGAGTTCGGCGTCTACTCCTGATCCAGGGCCTGATCCCCAGAGCCTGAACCCCGCCTGACCGCGCGGCTCTTGGGGCCGTCGGCCGCCGGCCCCCGGGACTCGTTCCCGGGGGCCTTGCGCCGCGCCGCGGGCCGAGGGGGCCCCACGCCGCGGGCGACGGCGGCCGGATGTCGGATCGGCCCGGTACCGTACGTCGGTGATCTTTGGACAGACGACATTCGCGGGCGCCGCGGCCGAGTTCGACAAGGCCGTGCGGGCACGGGACTCCCAGGCGTCGGAGCAGGCGTTCGACCTCTTGCAGCAGACCTTCCAGGGCGCGGACGACGCCGAACTCGCCGCGGCGGCGCCGGGGCTCGCGGCGCTGCTGCCCGAAGTGCCGCCCGGCCCACGGGCGATCACGGCCGTCGTGGTCGGCGCCTGCGTCGAACGCGGCGCGGACGCCTCGGCCTGCGCCCCCGCGATCCTCGCCGGGGTGGCCGAAATCCTGCGCGGCGCGGTGGAGTTCACCGAAGCCTGGGCGTCGACCGGCGGCGGTGACCTGCCCGACCCGCAGGAAGGCCCCCCGGACGACGCGGTGTTCGACCGGGTCGGCCGGCAGGCCGCGCAGGCGTGGTGGACGCTCCCGCAGTGGGAGATGGCCGCGGTGGCCGTGCTCAACCAGCCCGCCGTACGCGCGGCGCTGACCGGCCGGGACCATCTGCTCGGCCCCGCGCGGCGGGTGTCGGAGGCGCTCGACGGCGGCCTGAAGTACCTCGTGTACGCGCTGCTCGTGCTCGACGACGAGCCGCTGGCCGTCCTGCACCGCGCGACCGGCACCGGCTACCTGATGCGGATGACCGGGATCGGCGACAACTTCCAGCTGCACACGCTGCTTGCCGCCGAACTCGTCGGCGGCGGCCATGTGCCGGGCGCCGCGCCCACCCCCGAGGCGGTGGCCGTCTGCCGTGACGAGCCCGGCCAGGTGCACACCGTCGGCTCGTTCAACCTGGCCGCCCCGGACGGCAGTTGGATCTGGAACGAGGGCACGCCGTCCGACATACCCGCCGTCGACGGCGTCCGCCTCCTCGTCCTCGACCCGCCGCCCTACGAACGCAGCTGGCCGGCCGGCCGCTTCTTCCCCGGCATGCCGGGCTCCCTCGTCCTGGAGCGGGTCATGGACGCGGGAGAGGCGGCGGACCGGCTGGCGAAGGTGTCCGAGCCCAAGAGCTGACCGGCATCCGCCCGCCGCTCGCCTGCTGACGTCCGCTCCCGCCCTCGCTGCCGGCCGCCTGACCCGCCCCACCGGTCCGCGGGCGGGGCGCGGGCCGCCCGCCCGGGCCAGTGCGGGCAGGGGTGCGGCTGCGGCCCAGGTCACAGTCCCGTCCGTCCTACGGTCCCGGGGTTCCGGTTACGGTGGGAGCACCCCCGCCGAACCGTACAGACGCCGGACAGCCACCCGCACTGTCACCCGTACCGAAGGACCACCGCCATGCGCGCCACCGTCATCCACGCCCCGCACGACATACGCGTGGAGGAGGTGCCGGACGCGCGGGTCAGGAACCCCACGGACGCCGTCGTCCGGGTCGTGCGCGCCTGCATCTGCGGCAGCGACCTGTGGGCGTACCGCGGGGTGGCCGCCCGCACACCGGGGCAGCGGATCGGGCACGAGTTCCTGGGCGTGGTCGAGGAGGCCGGCGCCGAGGTGCGCGGGCTGCGCGCCGGCGACCTGGTGGTGGCGCCCTTCGTGTGGTCCGACGGCGTGTGCGGCTACTGCGCCGACGGCCTGACCACCTCCTGCGTGCACGGCGGCTTCTGGGGCTCGATCGGCGCCGAGGGCCAGTCCGACGGCGGCCAGGGCGAGGCCGTGCGGGTGCCGTACGCCGACGCCACCCTGGTCAAGCTGCCCGCCGACGCGCTCGGCGACGACCGGCTGCTGACCGGCCTGCTCGCGCTGTCCGACGTGCTCGGCACCGGCCACCACGCCGCGCTCGGCGCCCGGGTGCGGCCCGGCCGCACCGTGGCGGTGGTCGGCGATGGCGCGGTGGGGCTGTGCGCGGTGCTGGCCGCCCGCCGCCTCGGCGCCGACCGGATCATCGCACTCGGCCGCCACCAGGCGCGGACCGACCTCGCCCGGACCTTCGGCGCCACCGATGTCGTCGCCGCGCGCGGCGAGGAAGCGGTCGCCGCCGTACGCGAGTTGACCGGCGGGCAGGGCGCGCACGCGGTGATCGAGGCGGTCGGCACCGAGCAGTCGATGGCCACCGCCGTGGGCATCGCCCGCGACGGCGGCGCGATCGGCTACGTCGGCGTGCCGCACGGCAGCGGCACCGGACTGGACCTCGGCGAGATGTTCGACCGGAACATCGCGCTGGCCGGCGGGGTCGCCCCGGTCCGTACGTACATCCCCGACCTGCTGCCCGACGTGCTCGACGGCAGCGTCGACCCGGCTCCCGTCTTCGACCTCGCCGTCGGCCTGGAGGGCGTGCCCGACGGCTACCGGGCGATGGACGAGCGCACCGCCCTGAAGGTGCTGGTCAAGCCCTGACCGCAGCGGCGGCGGGCGCTGATCCCGTAGCGCCCACCGCCCACCGCCCACCGCCCACCGCTCACCGCCCACCGCGCCCGTCTTGGGCCGGGCGGGCGCCGCGTCCGCCCGGCCCCTCAGCCCGTACAGGTGAGCGTCGGATTCACCCAGTCGCCGTGGTCGTTGCCGTTCCCGTCGCCGCCGTCGCCGACGGACAGGTCGAGCACCTGGCCGCCGGTGACGGGCACGTCGATCGGCGACCGGGGCCGACGCGCCCTTGAGCACGGGCGTGGTGGCGAGGGTCTTGCCGTCGAGGACCACGCGTGAAGGTGACCGTGCCGGGGTCGCCGTGGTCCACGCCCACCGTGGCGGTGAAGCGGCTGCACTGCCCGGCCAGGTAAATCGCCACGTCACTGGGGAGTTGGTGCCCAGCCCCTTGGCGTACGTGACACCGCCGAGGGTGAGCGGGGTGCCGTCGCCGGCCGCGGTGCCGCCGACGCTCTGGTCGCGTTCGACCGGGCCCCAGCCGTTGCTCGCCGACAGGAACGGCAGGTCGCTCACCTGGTCGGTGCCGGCCGGCGGCGCGGCGGGTATCGGCGCCGACCGTGCGCTCGTCGGCGGCGGTCGCGGCCCGGCCGCCCTGCGAGAACCGGGCGGTCACGGACAGCGCGCCGACCTTCGGCAGCGTGGCCGGAGCGGTGACGTCCCAGCTCAGCGCCGCCGACGTGCCCGCGGTGATCCGGGCGACGGAGGCGGGTGTGGAGTGCGCGCTCGCCGTCCAGCCGGCGGGCAGCTTCAGCGCCGCGGTCACCTGGCGCGCGGCGGGCCTGCCGGCGGGACGGCGACCGTCGCGGTGGCGGTGAAGTGCTGCCCGGCGCCGACCGCGCCGGGCACGGTCAGCGCGACCGTCGCGCCCGGGGCGGCCGGCATCGCGTAGCGGGTCCTGCTGTACGCGGGGCTGTCGTTCAGCGGGACCGTCAACGAGGAGGCGTAGCTGCCGTAGTCGACCAGCGCCGACCTTGCCGAGGCCGCCGGTGCGAGCCGTCCAGGTTCCACACGGCGATGGCGATGGTGTTCCTGCCGTGCGGGTTCAGCACGCCGTTGGGGATCGGGAAACTGTGCTGCGGGCCGAGGTAGTTGACGTAGTTGCCCATGTCCCAGCCGTTGACGTAGATCTCGGCGCGGTACTTGCGGGACGGGTCGTCGGAGATGGTCAGGCCGACCGAGGTGTCCTGGCCCTGCGGGAGGTCGCAGCGTGACGTCGGTGTTGTACCAGGACACGCCCGGTGTGGTGTCGGTGGCCGGGAGCCGGACCGGCTGCCAGCCGGCGGTGGGGTAGCCCGGGCAGGTAGTAGCCGGCGCGTTCGCCGTACAGGCCACCGGTGTTGAGCGGCCCGCGCACCGGGTCGGCGGTGTCCTCGCCGCCGCGCACGCCCTGGAGCCGCCAGGTGATCGTGGTCAGCGGGTTGCCGACGAGCGTGGCGCCGGTCAGGCCGCGGGCGGCCTTGCTGCCGTTGGGCGGCGTTGTAGTCCTCCTCGTGGCCCATGTCGACGGTCAGCACCGAAATGACGTTGTCCGCACCGGACTTGAGCGCGCCGGCCGGGAAGGTGTACGTCTTGGCGCCGTCCGGCGGTGGAGCTGCCGAGGAAGACGCCGTTGAGCCAGGCCGAGGAGGCCGCCGCGCCGCCGCCGCTCTGCGCGGACAGCGTGACGCCGGTCTCCTTGCCGGTGCCGGTGAACCGGCCGCGGTACCAGGTGCTGCCGGTGTGGAAGCCGTAGTCGTCGGCGAACAGCACCGGCAGCGTGCCGGGCGTGGTGGTGCTGTGCGAGGTGGTCCTGTCGGCCACCTGCCAGCCGGAGTCGTCGAAGCCGGGCTGCGCCTCGGGCGACTCCTCGGTGTGCTTCCAGCCGGTGAGCGCGGGCAGCGTGACGGCCGCGGCGGTCGGCAGGGTGCCGGTGCAGGCTGCCGCTGTCCGTGGCCGCGGTGTGCACCGGGCGGCCGTTCCAGGTCACGGCCGTGGCGGCGGCGAAGACCTCGACCGCGCCGTCGGCGCCGGTGTCGCCGGTCAGGTCCAGGCGCGAGCCGTCGGACCGGCGGCGCCGCGCAGCAGGTGGGTGCCGCGGACCAGTACGGGACCGGCCGGCGTGTCCTGCCGCCAGAACGTCTTGGCGGTCGCGGTGTCGGCGAGCAGCAGGAGCAGCGGGTGGCCGCCGCCGCTGATCCGCACCCGGGTCAGGCCGGTGTGCTGGTAGTTGAGCCGCAGGTCGCCGGTGGCCGGGTCCCAGGTGGAGGCCACCGCGCCGCCGGAGGAGTCACGGTGGGCCGGGTCGGGTAGTTGAGCACCGTCTCGCCGTCGGAGCCGTGGTCCCCGTACAGCACGGCGACGTCGCGGCCGGCGATGGTGGCGTCGGTCATGATCTCGGAGGTGGAGTACCGGAGGTGGTTCCCGCCGAGGTCGTAGTCCGCGACGATGATCTTCGAGGCGCGGCCGTCCAGGCCGATGCGCGGTGCCCGGCTGCTGCGGGACGGTGTAGACGGGCGCGGCGGGCGCGGTGCCGGTGGCGACGTCGATCGCGTCGATCGTGACGAAGGTGCCGGCGACGCGGCGTTCTTGGTCCCGGTCGCCACGATCCTGAGCGTGTGCGGGCCGTCGGTGAGCCCGCTCGCCCGGTAGGCCACGTACTGGTTCTGCTTGGTCGCGCCGTACAGGTCGACGGACTTGACCTTCGTCGCCGTCGAGGTAGACGTCCGCGATGCCGTGGTTGCCGTCGAGGTGCTGATCCAGGTGACGCCGGTGCCGGTGAAGTCCACCGAGGCGCTGTCGCCCGCGGTGTCGGAGAACGACTCGGTGTGCTGGTAGTCGCCGCCGGTGTAGTTCTGGTTCGGCGCACGTGCGACCAGGTGCCGGTGTAGGAGATCGCGGGGTCCGGGTCGTCGTAGGTGTAGCCGCTGTGCGCGCCGAGGTCGATCGTCACGTGCGCGCTGTCGGTGGCCGTCGAGGTGGAGTCGGCGTGCCGCAGCACGTGGAACTGGGTGCCGGTGTCCGGGTTGCGGCGCGCGGTGTCGACGATCGCGGCGTCGTCGGTCGGGACGGACGGGCAGCGCGTCGGTCTTGGTCAGCGGTGCGACGGCCTGGGTGAAGTAGCCGATCAGCTTGTCCTGGTCGTACTTCGGGTCCAGCTGCCGGGTCTCGCGGATCGCGGCGCCGTAGTCGTAGGACGTGTAGTTCTCCGGCTCGCCGAGCCAGCCCCAGTTGGTGCCGCCGTAGGTCATGTAGAAGCTCTGCGAGGTGGCGCCGACGGCGATGTTCTGCTTGTAGAACACGTCCGCGAACTGGTCGTTGATCAGCTGCGCGCACTTGTCGTAGCCGGGGCCGCCCCACGGGTCGAAGGCGCCGCCCTGGAACTCGGCGGTCTCCAGCGGCTTTCCGGCCGGGTGGTCGTAGCTGATGTCCGGCACGCCGTTCCACGCCGTGGGGTTGCTGCAGTTGAAGCCCTGCGGGTAGGAGTCGGCGCCGTCCACGGCCAGCGCGCCGTCACCGGAGTTGAAGGTGCCGTTGTTGTTGCCGACCAGCGGCACCGTGATGCCGTCCGCGGTGGCCTTGTCCTCCAGGTGCTTCATGTACGTGCGGCCCGCCGCGCTGCCGTTGTAGAACTCGTTCTCGACCTGGTACTCGATCACCGAGCCGGTGCCGTCGGTGAGTTGGTGCCGGGCCAGGATGCGGTCGATCTGGGTCTGCCACTGGTCGCAGTACTTCAGGTACGCGGGGTCGCTCGGTGCGGGTGTCGCCCGCCTTTGGTCGCCAGCCAGTCGGGGAAGCCGCCGCCGTCCACCTCGGCGTTGATGTACGGGCCCGGCCGGGCGATGACGTAGATGCCCAACCTGGGCGGCCATGTCGAGGAGTTTGTCGACGTCGCGCACGCCGGTGAAGTCGTAGACGCCCGGGCGCGGGGGAGTGGTAGCCCCAGTCGAAGTAGAGGGAGACGGCGTTGAACCCGGCCGCCTTCATCTTCTGGAGCGTGTCCAGCCACAGGGCCTGGCTGGGCAGCCGGAAGTAGTGGAACTCGCCGGACCACAGGTAGGTGCGCTTCCCGTCGATCAGGTACGAGTAGCCGTCGTAGCTGACGGTGTGCTCGGCGGCGGTGCCCGTGTGCGCGGAGGTCGTCCGGGCGGACGCCTGCGCGGCGCTCGCGCCGCGGTCCGCGCGGGCTGGGGGCGCGGCGCCGGCGGCCGAGCCGAGTCCGGCGCCCAGGCCCGCCACGAGGGCGACCGCGGTCCCGATCGTCAGGCAGCGCTGAACGAAGCGCCGTCCCATACGGCGAGCAGACATACCCAACCTCCACGCTGTGCACCGGTTGACGTGAAGCGCCGTGTTCGCGCCGTCCTCCGGCGGGGGTACGGATGACCGCTCAGGAACCACCAGGTTCCCCCGTTGCTACCTGAGTGAACACGTGCGTTTTCGTGGGGGAGTGTGGCACCTGGCTCCTGCGGCCGCAACGGCTGGCGCACAACCCGCGCGACTCGGCCGTCCGCCGGGCCACGGTCCCGGGCGGGCCGGCGCCGCCGGGGCCTCAACGGCCTGGTGGGCGCTTGCGCTCCAGGACGACGAGGGGACAGCCCAACGCTTCGGCGATCCTCGCCAGGTTGGCGGGGGTCGCGCTGCGCCATCCGGATTCGATCTCTCCCATCAACTGCTCGGAGATGCCGACCTGTTGGGCCAGCGCACGTTTGGTCAGGCCGCTTTTCTCGCGGGCCCAGGTGACCGCCTCGGGCTGGTGGTGCAGGTGCCTGGGGCGGTTGCGGACGCGGGGCGGCTCCGGCGCGCGGGCGAGGGTGCGAACGGCGCGTTCGATCGATCCGAGCCGCCGCTCGATCGAGGCGAGTCTTTCGGCGGTCGTGTGCGCGCCCAGCGGGTCGGCGGCGGTGCCGGGGAAGTCGATGTCCACCGTCACCGTCCGTTCCTGGGCACAGGGGTCGTCCCGGCGGCCACGGACGGTGGTGCGGTGCGCCGGCCGCGCGTCCGGCGCCGGTTCACCGCTGAAATCCGGCCCGGTGCAGGTGAGTTGAGGGGGCGGTGAGCGCGAAGGTGTGGGCGCCGGGGTGGCCGTCGTAGGCGCAGCACGCCTCGTCGCCCTGTGCGGTGGGGCAGTCCGTGCGGATGAGGATGCCGGTCGGCCGCTGCCCGTCGGCCCAGGCGGCCCAGGCGGCCCACGCCGAGCCGCAGTCCGCGTCGCTCAGTTCCACGACGAAGCCCTGGTGGTCGCCTGCGATGTGGGCCTGCAACACGCACAGCAGGTCCGTTTCCACGGCGGTCGGGTCGGCTCGGCCCCGACCCATGGCGGTGATCTCTTTGTGCAGGGCGGCGGGCAGCTTCGTGGACGCCACGCAGGAGGGGAGTAAGGCGGGGACGAACTCAGCGGTCATGGGGGCTTTCCGGGTCGACGGTGAAGTTCAGGGGGTGAGGGTTCGGGGTACGCGTGGGGCTGTATGCGTGTTCACGCGACGACCCCTGTGCTTTGGGCCGCCGGGCGGCGCGGGTGGTGGACCGGCTTCTGGCCGCTGCGGGCGGGCGGCTGCTCCGCCTCCGGAAAGGGGCCGATGGGGAGTTGGGCCCACACGAGCTTGCCCGGGCGGGAACTCAGGGCGGCGCAGCCCCAGTCGCCGTCGCACAGGCCGGCGACCAGTTGCAGGCGGCCGCGGCCGCTCTCCGCGTCCAGCGACAGGTCGCGCAGGACCGGGAATTGGTCCGTCTCGTCGCAGACGGAGATCACCAGGTGGCCGGGGCGGGCCTCCAGCGTCAGGCCGCAGCGGCGAACCGCCGTCCGGCCCGGCGCCGGTGCCGGGGACCCGATTGACTCGCCGGACCCGACCGGGGAGCCCGTGTGCCGCACGGCGTTGGTGACCAGCTCGTCAACGATCAGCAGGGCGTCACGGCCGTAACGCCGCGGGCACGCCCCAACCGCGGAGCACGTCCGACGCGTAGGCAACGGCATGCCGCGTGGCCGACGGCTCGCAGGCCAGGTCCAGCCTGCTCCTGTAATCCGAACCGGGTGCGTCCGAACGCTCCCTGATCGCCCGACGTTCCTGCGCAACACCCGCTCCTCTCCGTAGCCGTTCCACTACCAGGGTTCGACTCAGGGTGGCCTAGGGTTCGATACTCGTTCAACCTGTGAGTTGAGAGCGAAAGGCCGGTGAAGAGCCCGTGAACCGCAAGGAGTTGGACCCCGAAGCAGCCCCGAAGCGGCGTTCGGCGCGCGAGTACGCAGCTCACGGGAAGCATCGCGGGTGGAAGCAGGACGAACTTGCCGAGCATACGGGCTACTCCGGCACGCACATTTCGGCCGTGGAAACTGGTCGCAAGTCGCCAACTCTTCGCTTCTCACGCAGCGTTGACCTTGCTTTCGGGACGGGCGACACGCGGACAGTTCGAGCGCCAGTGGCGTGAGATCCGGACGGCTCGCTGCTGGAGGGCTTCCCGCAGTACGTCGGGCACGAGGGCCGAGCCGTCGAGATCCGGCTGTACGAGATCGGGATCGTCCCGGGTCTGCTGCAAACGCCGGAGTACGCCGCGGCTGTTGGCCGACAGCGCCGTGCGGCGCGGGGCGATCAGCGCCGAACAGGCGACAGAGCGGCTCTCGTTCCTGGCGGAGCGGCAGGCGGCGCTGGTCCGGCCGCCGCCCTCCGATGATGTTGGTGGTGATGGACGAGAGCTGCATCCGCCGACGCGTCGGGGGAGACGAGGTCATGGACGCTCAGCTGGCGCGCCTGGTCGAGTTCGCCGGGCATGCCGAACACTGTGCTCCAGATCGCCCCGTTCGAGATGGGGGAGCGCCGCCCGTTCAATCTTCCGATGTACTTGCTGACGCTGTCGGACCTGCTCCGTGATCGCGTACGCGGAGTCCCAGATGCGGGGGCATCTGGAACGCGAAACGAAATTCGTACTACCTCTGCTGACGGCCTACCATCAGCTACAGGCCGAGGCGCTGTCCCAGGCGGCATCGGTGGCCATGATCAACGAGGTACGAAAGGGCACCCCGTGACGACCACGACCGATCCCCCCGCTGGTTCAAGTCCTCCTACAGCGACAACGGTGGCGCCTGCGTCGAGGTCGCCGCCAACCTCGCCGCCGCCGCGCGGCGTGGTCCCGGTCCGCGACTCCAAGGACCCGGACGGCCCGGCCCTGACCTTCTCAGGCGGACGCGTTCGCCTCCTTCGTGGCGGGTATCAAAGCCGGGAGAGTTCGGCGCCGTCTGAGCCCAGCGTCATCGTGTGGCGGTGTGGTGGGCTCCGTTCCTCTCCGTGGCAGATCAACGAGGTGTGAAAGGGCAGCCCGTGACGACCATGACCGACTCCCTCCGCTGGTTCACGTCCTCCTACAGCAACAATGGCGGCACCTGCGTTGAGGTCGCTGCCAACCTCGCGGTGACGCGGGGTGTGGTGCCGGTGCGCGACTCCAAGGACCGGAGCGGTCCGGCCCTGTTCTTCTCCGCGGATGCGTTCTCCGCCTTCGTGGCCGCCGTGGCGCGCGGCGACTTCGGCCAGGTCTGAGCCGCTGCCCCGGACGTCCCGCAGGAGGCGGAAGGTGTCCGGCCTGGCGACGGTCAGCGGTCGGCGGACTGATTCATGCGGCCGTGACCGGCGAGGGAAGGGCGCTTCCGGGTTCGCCCAGCCAGTAGGACTGCCGGTCGTGGCTGATCGTCGCGCCGAAGCGGTCGCGCGACGGATGCCCGTGGGACGCGTACCAGGAGTGGGCGCGTTCCAGCGTGGTCCACAGTTCCCGGGGGCCGGCCTGTTCGACCTTGGTGCCCTCTACACGGGCCAGGGAGCCGTCCGGTGTCCAGATGCGGTACCCGGCGGTGTTGCCGTCGTCGTCCAGTTCGGTGGCCTCGCCGAACTCGCCCAGGACGAGGGACTGCACGAAGCGGAACATCTCGCCGTTGAGACCACCGTGCCCGATCTCGGCGGTCCGCCCCGTGAACGGGCCGGCGTCCCGGGGGTAGGGCACGTTTCCGGTGCCACCCTCGTCACGGGCCTTCATGAAGTACGAGCCCCTGGCCAGGAAGCGGCCTTCCAACACGCCGTTCCCGTTCATGACCAGCCGGGCATTGCCCCACCCCAAGGGGCACACGACGACGCCGCCCTCCCGCATTCCTCGCGCCAGCGGGTACGGAAAGGCGTCGAAGCCGCATGTCACGATCAGGCGGTCCAGCGCCGAGTGGCCGGGGAAGCCCTGCCGTGCGTCTCCGGCGACCACCCGAGGGGCGTACCCGCACGCGCGGAGCCGCGTCTCGGCGAGCCGGGAAAGCGTCGCGTCGACCTCGATCGTGATGAGATTTCCGTCGCCGACACGGTGACAGATCAGCCCGCTGTTGTACCCGGTGCCGGTGGCGACCTCCCCGACCGTGTGACCGTCCTCCACGTCCAGGCCCTCCAGCATGTCGAGCATGAGGCTCGGCTGGCTCGAAGAGGAGGTGGAGCGGCCGTCGGTGACCTGCGTCGTCAGGGCCCGGTCTCCGTACACGGCGTCCAAGTACCCGGGCGACTTCGCTGTGACCGACTCCCACTCGCCCTTGGCCTGCCGGTAGAAGAGCGGCACGTAGACGTCACGCGGGGTCTCCTCGACGGCCCTGCGCCACTCGGGGGACCGCAGCGAGCCGTCGTCCGCGAGCGTTTGCGCGAGCGCGGTGCGCAGTGCTCGCGCGGTCTGGTCGTCCGGGCGGCTCACGTGATCGCTCCAGTGAGAAGGGAGGCGTGTGCCTCGGCGATGGGGAGACCGGTGGCCGCCGCGATGAACTGCCATTGCCCGGCGGGGTTGCACTCGTAGAAGACCCACCGGCCGTCCGGCAGTACGGCGAAGTCGAACGCCCCGTAGTTCAGCCGGTAGCCGGCCATGAAGCGGCGGACGCCCTCGGCGACTTCGTCCGGGACCGTGACCGGCTCGTACTCCAGCGCATCGTAGTCACTGCGCCAGTCGGCCTCGGCCGCATCGCTCTTGGCGTGGATGGCCACGGGGAACATGTGCTCGCCGACGACGGTCAGCCGTACGTCGAACTCCTTCGGAACCCACTCCTGGAGGTAGTGCGCGGTCAGCTCCAACGATTCATCCAGGTCGGCCACCTCGATGCGCCGGGTCGGGAGCATCATCGGCGGCGAATCGGGCAGAGCCAGCGACGCCGCCGCGACGGGTTTGGACGCGAGCGGACCATCGATGGCACGACCCCAGCGCCGGGCCGCCGTCAGGTCGTTGCCGATGAAGGATCTCGGGACTCGCAGTCCCGCGGACGTGGCGGCGACGAGCTGTCCCGGCTTGTGCGCGCTGGCCCGGTACACGTCGGGATGGTGCATCCACACGACCGGCAGCGAAGAAAGGACCTCGACCATGCCCACCAACGCCTGGGACACGGCCCAGTCCCGGTAGACCTCCGCGACCTCCGACGAGATGGCGGGAAGTCCGGGCCGTCGGTAGTAGACGGCCCGGACTTCCCGAAGCTCCACCGCGCGATCCCGCCGCACCACCGCGCCGGTCCACCCGGGTGCTTCAGCCTGGTGCTCGGCAGCGAGCGTGACGGACCGGGGGAACTCGGCCAGGTCGAACCGGAGGACAGGCACGTCGCGTTCGTTGAGCGCATGGACGACGAGATCGGCTGTCGGGTCGAGCTGTTCGGCGACGACGAGCACATGCCCGCGCGGTGTGGTCATGCCCCTTGTGCCGCCGTCGTGAGCCGGTGGGCGGACGGGACGTGCTCCGGCTGCGGCTCGGGAAAGGCGTAGGGGTCGGGGCCCTCATCGGGCGGGTTGCCGGGAGAGGTGTCGTTGTTGGTCGCCGTGGACGAGGCCGCGATGGGCTCGTCGGCCCACAGGCCACCGCCGATCATGACGTTCACCTGTCGCTTCTCGTCGTACGTGAACGTCGAGGGATCGATGTGCACCACGAAAGTCGGAGCTGGCGCTCGAGCGCCGAAAGGTACGAGAGCCGCAGTCACTTCGTACAACCTCCTATGAGGACGGATAGTACCGAACTGCCCATTTGCTGACGCCGGGACACTCGTGGCACATAATCGCGCCGACATCGACCGGTCGATGTTGCTGCGTGGCCAGCGACGAGGTGGAGGTCGGCGGTCGGGATGCGGGGGTCGGGCTCGGGGGTCGGGCTCGGGGGTGAGCGGGACGCCGGGGGCATCGGGTCGGGGATGGTCGCCCATGGAGAGAGATCGTTTGAGGATCAGTCGCCGAGTGGTCGCACAGAGCATCCGAAAAGCAGAAGGACCCCTGCTGAGCAGGGGTCCTTCTGGTGGTGTCCGAGGGGGGACTTGAACCCCCACGCCCGATAAAGGGCACTAGCACCTCAAGCTAGCGCGTCTGCCATTCCGCCACCCGGACCGGGTGTGTCACCACGGCGACGGGGCCGGGGCGACGAGGTAAACCATAGCAAAGATCCGGACGCCTCCCGCACGCCGCCGGACGGCTGCCGGGCAGGCGGGAGCGGGCGCCGGGTCGGGCTGGGCCGCACGGGGGCCGGGCGTCGGGCCGGGCGCGAGGCCGTACGCCGGAATGGGCGCCGGATCGGTGCGGGAGCAGGGGCGCGGCCCGGCAAGGGGTGGGAACCTCGCAGGCGGCGAGGGAGGATGGAACGGTACGGGACAGGCAGCGGTACCGGTCGCGGTCGGCGCGACAGCAACCAGCGAGGAGACAGCGTGAGCGAGTCGGCGCCCGGCAGGGCGGAGAGCGGGCGGATCACGGGCCAGGACGAGGTCGTCGACCTGTGCAGCGAGCTGATCCGGATCGACACCAGCAACTACGGCGACCACTCGGGGCCCGGCGAGCGGGCCGCCGCCGAGTACGTGGCGGAGAAGCTCGCCGAGGTCGGCCTCGAACCGCGAGATCTTCGAGTCGCACCCGGGCCGGGCCTCGACCGTGGCCAGGATCGAGGGCGAGGACCCCAGCCGGCCCGCGCTGCTCATCCACGGGCACCTCGACGTCGTGCCCGGCCAACGCCGACGACTGGACCCGCGACCCCTTCGCCGGCGAGGTCGCCGACGGCTGCGTGTGGGGCCGCGGCGCGGTCGACATGAAGGACATGGACGCGATGACGCTGGCGGTCGTCCGCGACCGGATGCGCAGCGGCCGCAAGCCCCCGCGCGACATCGTGCTCGCCTTCCTCGCCGACGAGGAGGCGGGCGGCACCTACGGCGCCCGGCACCTGGTCGACCAGCCACCCCGACCTGTTCGAGGGCGTCACCGAGGCGATCGGCGAGGTCGGCGGCTTCTCCTTCACGGTCAACGAGAACCTGCGGCTCTACCTGATCGAGACCGCGGAGAAGGGCATGCACTGGATGCGGCTGACCGTGGACGGCACCGCCGGGCACGGCTCGATGACCAACAAGGACAACGCGATCACCGAGCTGTGCCGAGGCGGTCGCCCGGCTCGGCCGGCACGAGTTCCCGGTCCGGCTGACCAAGATCGGTGCGCGGCTTCCTCGACGAGCTGTCCGACGCCCTCGGCGTCGAGCTGGACCCCGAGGACATGGACGAGCACGCTCGCCAAGCTCGGCGGCATCGCCAAGATGATCGGCGCCACGCTGCGCAACACCGCCCAGCCGACCATGCTCGGCGCCGGCTACAAGGTCAACGTCATCCCCGGCCAGGCCACCGCCCACGTCGACGGCCGCTTCCTGCCCGGCCACGAGGAGGAGTTCCTCGCCGACCTCGACCGGCTGCTCGGCCCGCGGGTCAGGCGCGAGGACGCTGCACTCGCGACAAGGCGCTGGAGACCGGCTTCGACGGCTCGCTGGTCGACGCGATGCAGGTCGTCGCTGAAGGCCGAGGACCCGATCGCCCGCGCCGTCCCGTACATGCTCTCCGGCGGCACGGACGCCAAGTCCTTCTCCGACCTGGGCATCCGCTGCTTCGGCTTCGCCCCGCTGCGGCTGCCGCCCGAGCTGGACTTCGCCGGGATGTTCCACGGCGTGGACGAGCGGGTCCCGGTGGACGGGCTGCGGTTCGGCGTGCGGGTCCTCGACCGTTTCCTCGACAACTGCTGACCGTTCGACCGTTTGTACCCGTACCGGCGGTGTTCGTGTCGCCGGTACGGGTGAATGATCCGATGCTTCGGTAGCTCTATTTCCTCCTCGCTCGTTACGACGTGTGTGGTCCGCGGCTGGGGCCACATTGTCCCACGAGGAGGAATTCATGATGAAGAAGGTCGTCGCTGTCGCGGCAGCCACCGGCGGTCTGGTGCTCGCGGGTGCGGGTCTGGCCGTTGCCGACGCCGGCGCCCAGGGCGCCGCCGTGCAGTCCCCCGGCGTGCTGTCGGGCAACGTCATCCAGGTCCCGGTGCACGTGCCGGTCAACCTGTGCGGCAACACCGTCTCCGTGATCGGGCTGCTCAACCCCGCTTTCGGCAACGCCTGCGTCAACCAGTAGTCCCCGCGCCGGCCGCCTCGCGGCCGTACGCCGGGCCGGCCCCGGAGCGCTGCACGCGCTCCGGGGCCGCTCGCCATTTCCGGGACGGACGGGGGCATCGGGTGTTCCCGATTCCGCTCCGGTCGAAGAGTCCAGAAGGTAGGGGAGCGAAGCTATGCGACAGGTCGCGAAGAAGGGCCTGCTCACCGTGGTGGCCACAGGTGGGGTCCTGCCGGCCGCGGGCGGCGGTGCGGCCTACGCCGACGCCGGCGCCGCGGGGGTGGCCGCCGGTTCGCCGGGCGTCGTGTCCGGCAACGCGGTGCAGGTCCCGGTGCACGTGCCGGTCAACGCTGTGCGGCAACACGGTCGACGTGATCGGCCTGCTGAACCCGGTGTTCGGCAACACCTGCGCCAACGCCTCGTACGGCGCCGGCCGCGGTACGGGCGGCGGCGCGACGGCCGGCGGCGGCGCCGCGCACTCGCCGGGCGTCGGCTCCGGCAACACCGTCCAGGTCCCGGTGCACGTGCCGGTCAACGCGTGCGGCAACACGGTCGACGTGGTCGGGCTGCTGAACCCGGCGTTCGGCAACCACTGCGCCAACGTGGACGGCGCCCAACCCGGGCGGCCCACATCCGCCGGCACCCGGCCGGCCGGGCACCGTCACCCCGGGCACCCTGGTCACCCGGGCCACCCCGCACCCGTGCACCGCCGGCACACGCCCGGCCCGACCCGGGCACTCCGCCAGCACACCCCGGCACACCCGGGAACGCCCGGCACCCCGGCGGCGGCACCCCGCGCGCTCGCGACACCACCCCCGCGGCGCGGCGCCGGACCCCCGGCACGCAGACCCTCGCCCACACGGGCGCGGACGGCATGGGCCTGACCGCGCGCCTCGGCGCGGCGCGCTGCTGCTCGGCGGCGCGCTGCTCTACCGCCGCGGCCGGGCCGCCCGGCGCTGATCCGGCGCACCGGCACGCACCCTCGGCCCCGACCGGGCGGCGGCCCTCACCGCCCGGTCACCCGGCGCACCGAGCGGCGACCCGCCGATCGCTCGCCGGTACTGCGACGCGCGACGCCGGCGTCCGTCTCACCATGTCGCGCGCACCTGGCGGATGATCCGGCGGCGCAGCCGCACCCTGCGGCTGCCGTCGGCGTAGAGCCGGACCCGGTCCAGCTCCCAGTGCCCGTACTCGGCCTCGTCGGTCAGCAGGCGTGCCGCGTCCTTGCGGGAGACCCCGCGCGGCACGTACATCGTCTCTGAATTCGTATTCCGGCATCGCATCTATTGTGCGGGCAACGCCCTGGTGCGGATAGCGTCTGCTCCATGTCTGATGACGTGCAGCCCACCGTGGCCGAGGTACGTGCCGCGGCCGAGGCGCTCAAGGCCGCGCTCGACCGCCACCTCGACGCGATCGAGAACCGTACCGGGCGACGACGACCCGGCCGTCTACGCGGCGTTCGAGGCGCTGGCCTCGGCCGCCGAGTCGTACGACGAGCTGCTGTACGACAGCTACGACGAGGTGACCCCGTTCGAGGTGCCCGCGGGCGACGGGGCTGCCGCAGTACGCCGGGTCCGGACGAGCCCGGACGCGTTCAGCGTGCTGATCCGCCGCGACTACGCGATCGTCGAGCCGCGGCCGGCTGTTCGCCCAGGCCAGGCGGACCGTCCGAGGGCGATCGACGAGGCGCGGCGAGTCGGTGAACGCCGCCCTCGGCGCGGTCTTCGGGGAGTACGAGCCCGACGAGATCGCCCAGCGCGCACAAGGAGTTCGGCCTGGAGGAGGGCGACTCCACGCTCTGGGTATCGGCGCGCTGGAGCCCACCGAGCCGGGGGAGTGGCTGGACGCGCCCTTCGACCAGGCCGACCCGGAGCTCGCGATCTGCCGCTTCGACGTGAGCGCGGTCTTCGAGGACGACCTGAGCATGCTCGACCAGGAAACTGACCGGGACCGACCGGGACTGATCAGCATCGACCGACGCGGGCCGGCCCGGGACCGGCGAGGCCCGCGACGCCCGGCGGCCCGCCGCCTGCGCGTCCGGCCCCGCCCGTGTCCGCACGCCCCTGCTCAGCTGTCCGCGGCCAGCTCCCTGAGCACGGGACCCAGCCTGGTCGTACGCTCCTTGGCCGCCGGTCCGGCGACCGCCCGGGCCAGGCCCTGCTCGGCGCCCTGCACCACCGACAGGTGCCGCTCGCCGCGGGCGAAGGCGGTGTAGACCCAGGAGCGGGTCAGCAGCGGGCCCGCGTCGCCGGGCACGACCACGACGACCGCCGGCCAGCGCATGCCCGCCGCCTGGTGGCCGGTGATCGCCCAGCCGTGCCGTACGGTCGCCGCGACGTCCTCGCGGGGCACCAGGACGGGGCCGGACTCGCACGCCAGCCGCAGGCCGTCCGGCTCCGCGCCGACCACCGTGCCCGGGTGCGGTGCGGCCGGGCGCCGGGACGTGCACCACCCGGTCGCCCGGGTCGAAGCCGGCGAACCGGCCGGGGCCCGGGTTGAGCCGCTCCTTGAGCGCCGCGTTGAGCGCGCGGGTGCCGGCCGGGCCGCCGTGCGCCGGGGTGATCACCTGGGTCTGCCCGGCGCGCGACGCCGAACGCCCGCGGCACGGAGTCGGCGACGAGCTGGACGGTGCGGTGCACCGCCTCGCGCGGGTCGCGCACCGGGACGACCACGACCTCCTTGTCCGGGGCGTCCACCCGGGCGAGCTCGCCCTCGCCGACGCAGGAGACCAGCTCGCCGATCGGGCCGGGGTCGGGGGTGCGGGAGGTCGACCCGCGGGCACGCCTTGCTCGCCAGCAGGTCGGCGAAGGCCCGGCCGGCGCCCGCGGACCACAGCGCGTACGGGTCGCCGCTGAGCACCAGCCGGGCGCCGTCCGGCACCGCCTCGACCAGCGTCGCCGCCTCCTCCACGGACAGCTGCGGCGCGTCCAGCACGGCGACCAGGTCGACCGGCAGGCTCCCGTCCGGGCGCGCGGCCCCCCGCGAGCAGCCCGCCGACCGTCAGCGCGGCCTCGCTCGCCCACCGCCGCGGCCAGCCGCCGCCGGCCGTTCTCGCGTGTACGCCGCCGCGTACGCCCGCAGGCCGGCCGCCCGGGCCGCCGCGACCAGCGCCGCGGGCTCCGCGCGGGCCGCCTCGCCGCCGGTGTGCAGCACCAGGGCGTGCCCGGCCGCGGTACGGATCAGCTCCGCCGCCGAGGGGGACGGCGCGGCGGCCGCGGCCGCCTCCCAGTCGCACCGCCGTCGCCCTCGAACGACCGCAGCAGCCGTACGCAGCCCGTCGGCCAGGCTCTCCTCCGCCAGGGCGTACCGGTCCAGCCCGAACAGCAGGGGTACGGGCGGCCTGTTCGGCCTCGTCCTCGCGTCCTCGGCGCCGTCCGCCGTCCGGGTCCTCCGCCGGGCGCCGCCCGGCAGGTCGCCGTCCTCCCGGAAGACCAGCAGCTGGCCCTCCTCGACGGCCGTGCCCAGCGCCCGGCCCGGGTCGGGGACCGCGTGCCGGGCCAGCGCGGCCTTCAACGCCTGCGCGGGCAGCGCGGTGTGGCCCGCCTGCGCGGCCTTCTCCATCAGGTGGCCGACCAGCGCGCGCACCCGCCGCTCGTCGCCCGGGCCGCACTCCGGGCCCAGCAGCGCGCGCGCGAAGGCGTCCGCGTGCTCGGCGTCCACCCGGACGCCCTCCAGGCCCAGCAGCAGCCACGGGTCCGCCCGCAGCTCCTGCGCGGCGCCCGTCGCCCAGGCCGCGTACGGCCGCCTCCGCGAGGTCGCCGGGCGCCCCGCCCCCCACGAGGACCGCCCGCGCGGCGTCCACGGCCGCCGGGTCCAACGGGGCGCGCTGCGCGGCGACTTCGCGGCTGCCGGCCGCTCCGGGCGCGATGAGCGGGCCTTCAGGGCGGCCGGATCGCCGCGGGCTGTCCGGCCGGTGCGGGTCCTGCGGGCCTTGCGGGCCGTCGGCGGTGCGTGCCGTGCCGCCGTCCGGGCCCGTGGCGGCGTCGCGGGCGCGCTGCGGGCCGTCGCCGCCGCGCCGGGCGGTCCTTCCGTCTCCACCGCGACCTCCTCGGTGTCCTCGGTGTCCTGGGCGTCCTGCAGGGCCTCCGGGCCCGTACGGCCCCCGCGCCGCCCGCCCCGGGGCCCTCGGGGGCCTCAGCGGCGCCTGCCCGGCCCGTACGACCGCCTCCGCGCCTCCGTCGCCCGGGTCCGCCGCTGCGGCCGCTACGCCCCGTCGGCCGCGTCCGTGCCGCCCGCCGCGTGCCCGCCCTCCGAGTCCGCGCCGTCCTCCGAGTCACCCGAAGAGCCCCCGCGGACGGGGTGTCGGCGGCATCAGAGGCGCCGTCGGCGCCGGAAGCGCCGCCCGCAGCGGCCGGGCGCGGCGTGGCCCGCGGCCTCGGCCGCCTCCATCGCCTGGGTGGCCGCCGCCTCCGCGGCCATCGCCTCGCGCCGCTTGCGCCGGGCCTCGGCGGCGTCGCCGCGCGGGGCGGGCGCCGCGGGGTTCTCGCCGCGCTCGATGGAGCGCATCGCCGCCGCGAGCGTGGCCAGGTCCGCCTTCTTCGGCTGCCGCCGCACCCGACGGCCCCTCCCGGGGGCCCGGGGGAGCGGGGACTGCCGGGGCCCCCGGCCGCCGGGACCGCCGGAGCGGCCGGTGTCGGGGTGCCGGGGGGCGGGGTGGGGGTGCTGGTCACGCGAGGGGCCTCCGTGGGGCGGGGCCGCGACTCACAGGGTCGTCCAGTCGTGGTCCGGATAGCGGTGCAGCGGCGCCGAGACGTCGTCCAGGGCCTGGCAGATCTCTTCGGGCAGCGTAAGGCCCTCCACCGACAGCGCGCCGTGAGCTGCGCGGCGTTGCGCGCGCCGACGATCGGCGCGGCGACCCCGGGCCGGTCCCGTACCCACGCCAGGGCGACGTGCAGCGGGGCCACGGCGAGCCCGTCGGCCGCTATCGCCAGCGACGTCCACGATCAGCCGCGCGGTCTCGTCGAGGTAGGGCGCGACGAAGGCCGCCATGTCCGCCGAGCCGCCGCGCGAGTCCGCGGGCGTGCCCTGCCGGTACTTGCCGGTGAGCACCCCGCGCCCCAGCGGCGAGGAGGGCAGCAGCCCGACGCCGAGGTCGAGCGCGGCCGGCAGCACCTCGCGCTCGACCCCGCGCTGGAGCAGCGAGTACTCCATCTGCGTGCTGGACAGCGGGGTCCGGCCCGGGCGCGGCGAGCTGCCAGGCCGCGGCCTTCGCGAGCTGCCAGCCGCAGAAGTTGGACACCCCGACGTAGCGGGCCCGGCCGGAGGTGACCGCGATGTCGAGCGCCTGGAGCGTCTCCTCCATCGGCGTGCCCGGGTCGAAGGCGTGCACCTGCCACAGGTCGACGTAGTCGGTGCCGAGCCGCTGGAGCGAGGCGTCGAGCGCGGACAGCAGGTGGCCGCGGGACGCGTCGAAGCGCCGCGTCCGGGTCGGGCACGCTGCCCGCCTTCGTGGCGATCACGAGGTCGGAGCGCGGTACCAGGCCCTCGACCAGCCGGCCGAGCAGGTACTCGGCGCCGCCGTCGGCGTAGACGTCGGCGGTGTCGACCAGGCGTGCCGCCGGCCTCCCAGAAGGCCTTGAGCTGGTCGGCGGCGTCGCGCTCGCCGGTGTCCCGTCCCCAGGTGAGCGTGCCGAGCCCGAGCCGGGACACGCGCAACCCGGTACGGCCGAGGTGCCTCTGCTCCATGACCGCTGAGGCTAGCGCCCGCACCGGCCCAATGGGCGGCAGTGACGTACCCGACAGGCGCCGGAGCCCCGGACGGGGCGCTAAAGTCCGGGGGGACAACGACGTTACTCACCAGTAAAAAGGGGAGCGGTATGCGGCTCGGGATCAACCTCGGCTACTGGGGCGCCGGCATGGACGCCGACAACCTCGCCGTCGCCCAGGAGGCGGACCGGCTCGGCTACTCGGTCTGCTGGGCCGCCGAGGCGTACGGCTCCGACGCGCGCCACCGTGCTGGCCTGGGTGGCCGCACAGACCGAGCGGATCGACGTCGGCTCGGCGATCTTCCAGATCCCGGCCCGCACCCCGGCGATGACCGCGATGACCGCGGCCACCCTCGACTCGCTGTCCGGCGGCCGGTTCCGGCTGGGCCTCGGCGTGTCGGGCCCGCAGGTCTCCGAGGGCTGGTACGGCGTCAAGTTCGACAAGCCGCTGGCCCGCACCCGCGAGTACGTCGAGATCGTCCGCAGGGCGATGTCCCGCGAGCGGCTGTCGTACGAGGGCGAGCACTGGACGCTGCCGCTGCCCGGCGGCCCCGGCAAGCCGCTCAAGCTGACCGTCCACCCGCGAGCGCGAGCACATCCCGCTGTACATCGCCGCGATCGGCCCGAAGAACCTGGAGCAGACCGGCGAGATCGCCGACGGCGCCCTGCTGATCTTCCCGTCCGCCGCCCACCTGGAGGAGACCGCGCTGCGGCACCTCGCGCGCGGGCCGGGAGAAGGCCGGCCTGACGATGGACGGCTTCGACGTCTGCCCCGACGCTGCCGCTGGCGCTCGGCTCCGGCGACGACATCGCCTCGCTCGCCGACACCTTCCGCCCGTACACCGCGCTGTACGTCGGCGGCATGGGCAGCCGCAAGCAGAACTTCTACAACCAGCTCGCGCAGCGGATGGGGTACGAGAAGCAGGCCGCGGAGATCCAGGACAAGTACCTGGCCGGGGAGAAGGACGCCGCGGCGGCCGCCGTGCCGCAGGAGCTGATCGACTCCACCTGCCTGCTCGGGCCGGTGGAGCGGATCGCCGACCGGATGGCGGAGTACGCCGCCGCGGGCGTCACCACGCTGACCCTCGCGCCGTCCGGCTTCACGCTGGAGGAGCGGGTCGCGGGGCTGCGGGCGGGCGTCGAGGCGCTGGCCCTCGCGGGGCTCGGCTGAGCTCTTCGGGGAAGGCGGGGCGCCCTCCCGCTCCCGGGCCCCGTCCGGGCGGGAGGGCTGCCCGTGCTGCCCGCGCCCTGGCCGGCGCACCCCTTCGCAGGGGGCGGCCCGTTCGCAGCGGACGGCCGCGCCCGGTGGGCGCCGGAGCCGGGTCAGGTCGGGACCAGGCGGCCCATGAGGCGGCCGAAGGCGATGAGGCGGGCTATCTGCCCGGGCCCGCCGTCGTCGAGCGACTTGCTGAAGCGGAAGGACTCGGGCCGGAACTTCGCCGACGCCACCGGCAGGGGCGAGTCCGGATCGGCCTGCACCATGCTGAGTTCGTGCGGCATCGCGGTGGCCAGCACCAGATAGACCCCGCGGTCCACCCGCCGCCCGCGCTCGTCCCGCCCGACGAGCGTGCGCATGCCCACATGGCCGATCGAGCCGAGCGAGAGCACCTGCACGGAGGAGTCCAGCACGGTGCCGCCGGGCGCCGTGGCGTCGGCCAACTCCTCGCTGTGCCACAGGATCAGCCGCCTCCCGTCGCAGACCGCCGCCTCCTGCCACACCGAGGCGCCCGCCTCGGTCAGGTCCACCACCCGCTCCAGGGTGAAGCCCCGCACCCGGTGGCGCCCCAGCACGCCCGCGATGGCGTCGAGCGCGATGTCCGGGTGCAGGAAGTACACCTCCGCGGCGTCCTCCAGCCGGCGGTAGGGCGACCAGTCCGCCCCCGCGGCAGCCCCGCCGCCGGTATCGGCCGCCGGGCGGCTCCTCGTCGCCTTGCCGAACATCTCCACCTGCTTCGCGGTCCCGGCTCCCGGAGCATCCCTCGCCCCCCGCTGCACCTTACCCAGGGGGCAAGGCGGCGAGGAGCACACCGGGGACCGCGGATCGCGGAACATCCGGGAGGACGGCGCGGACCGGCGGCCGTGGTGGGGGCTCGGGGGGATCTTCCCCGCCACGGCCGCCACCCAGCACAACGCCCGCCCCCGGAAAGGGTTACGGTGGCGGGCATGCCCACCGCGATCCTTGTCCGGCACGGCCGCTCGACCGCCAACGCCGGCGGCGTACTGGCCGGCTGGAGCCCCGGCGTCGGCCTCGACGACACCGGCCGGGCGCAGGCCACCGCGCTGGCCGCCCGGCTCGCCGCCCTGCCGCTGGCCGCCGTCGTCCGCTCCCCGCTCCAGCGCTGCCAGGAGACCGTCGGCCCGCTGCTGGGCACCCGCCCCGAACTGCCGGCGCACACCGACGACCGGGTCGGCGAGTGCCACTACGGCGACTGGACCGGCCGCAAGCTCAGCGAGCTGGCCGACGAGCCGCTGTGGGCCACCGTCCAGCGGCACCCCTCGGCCGCGGTCTTCCCCGGTCCCGAGGGCGAGTCGCTGCGCGCCATGCAGGCCCGCGCGGTGGACGCCGTACGCGACTGGGACCAGCGGATCGAGGCCGAGCACGGGCCCGACGCGCTGTACCTCGTCTGCTCGCACGGCGACATCATCAAGGCGCTGGCCGCCGACGCGCTCGGCATGCACCTGGACCTCTTCCAGCGGATCAGCGCCGACCCGTGCTCGGTCACCGTCATCCGCTACACCCCGCACCGCCCGTTCCTGCTGCGGCTCGGCGACACCGGCGACCTCACCGCGCTGGTCCCCGCGCCGCCCAAGGACGCGGACGCGGCCGGAGCCACGCCGGACAGCAGGAGCGACGCCGTCGTCGGAGGCTCCACGGGCACCTCGTGATCGCCTTCCGCAGTAGGGTGGACGACCGGCGGCGTGTCCGCTGAACCACGCGGCGGCGCACACGCGAGCAGCACCACAGCAAGGCAGTCGATCGAGTCGAGCAAACGGAGCAAGGCGTGCCCCGTCAGGTCTTCTTCTACGAACAACCGGACCGCTTCGTGGCCGGCACCGTCGGCCAGCCGGGCCAGCGCACGTTCTTCCTCCAGGCGACCGCCTCGGGCCGGACCACCAGCGTGGCCCTGGAGAAGACCCAGGTGGCCGCGCTCGCCGAGCGGATCGACGAACTCCTCGACGAGGTGGTGCGCAGGACCGGCGGCAACGCCCCGGTCCCCGCCGTCGCTCCGACCGAGATGTCCGACAGCGCGCCGCTGGACGTGCCGGTCGAGGAGGAGTTCCGGGTCGGCACCATGGCGCTGGCCTGGGACGGCGCCCACGAGCGGATGGTCATCGAGGCCCAGGCGCTGGTCGAGCTGGCCGGCGAGGACGAGGAGGACCTGGAGGCGGCCGAGGAGGAGCTGCTCCAGGACGACGAGAACGGCCCGCCGCTGCTGCGGGTGATGCTCACCGGCGCCCAGGCCCGCTCCTTCGCCAAGCGCGCCCTCGACGTCGTCTCCGCCGGCCGCCCGCCCTGCCCGCTGTGCAGCCTGCCCCTGGACCCGGAAGGACACGTATGCCCGCGCCAGAACGGGTACCGGAGGTCGGCCTGAGCGCCTGGGCGGCGACGGACCCGGCGGGGCGCCCGTGCCCGGTCCCGCGCGACACCGAGGTGCTGGAGCGGGGCGAGCTGACCGTACGCGGCCAGGTGCGGGACGCGTCCAACGCGGTGCTGTACTGCGAGGCGGCGTACGAGGGCCGCACCGTGCGCTGCGTCTACAAGCCCGTCGCCGGGGAGCGCCCGCTGTGGGACTTCCCCGACGGCACCCTCGCCCAGCGCGAGGTCGCCGCCTACCTGGTCTCCGAGGCCACCGGCTGGGGCCTGGTCCCGCCCACCGTGCTGCGCGACGGGCCGTACGGCGAGGGCATGGTGCAGCTGTGGATCGAGGCGGCCGGCGACGCGGCGGACGCGCTGCTCGCCCTCACCGAGGACACCGAGCCCGGCGGCCGGCTGGAAGGCCGTCGGTGGAGGCCGAGACGCAGGACGGCGGCACCGCGCTGCTCGTGCACGCCGACGACGCGCGGCTGCGCCGGATCGCCGTCCTCGACGCCGTGGTCAACAACGCCGACCGCAAGGGCGGCCACCTGCTGCCCGCGCCCGACGGCCGGCTCTACGGCATCGACCACGGCGTGACCTTCCACACCGAGGACAAGCTGCGCACGCTGCTGTGGGGCTGGGCGGGCGAGCCGCTGCCCGCCGAGGCCGTCGCCGTCCTGGAGCGGCTCGCGGCCGAGCTGTCCGGGGCGCTCGGGGAGCGGCTGGCGGCCTGCTGACGCGCCGTGGAGACGGCCGCGCTGCGGGACAGGGTGCACCGGCTGCTGGAGACCGGCGTGCACCCCGTGCCGGGCGGCCGGTGGCCCGCCATCCCCTGGCCGCCGGTGTGAACGCCCAGGTCGCCGCCCGCGCACCGGAGTCGGGATCACGGACCTCCGGCGGGCGCCCGGTCGTTTTGACGGCGACCGGCCCGGTTAATCTCATAAGCATGCATGCCTGGCCCGCTTCCGACGTCCCCGCCCTTCCCGGCACCGGACGCTCCCTCCGTCTCCACGACACCGTCGACCGGTGGCCCGGTGGCCATCGACCCCGGCCCCGTCGCCCGCATCTACGTCTGCGGGATCACCCCCTACGACGCCACCCACATCGGTCACGCGGCCACCTACAACGCGTTCGACCTGGTGCAGCGGGTCTGGCTCGACACGAAGCGCCAGGTCCACTACGTGCAGAACGTCACGGACGTCGACGACCCGCTGCTGGAGCGGGCCGACGCCACCGGCGACCGACTGGACCGCGCTCGCCGAGCGCGAGACCGCCCTGTTCCGCGAGGACATGACCGCGCTGCGGATGCTGCCGCCCGCCCACTACATCGGCGCGGTCGAGGCCATACCGGGCATCGTGCCGCTCGTCGAGCGGCTGCGGGACGCCGGCGCCGCCTACGAACTCGACGGCGACATCTACTTCTCCGTCGAGTGCGACCCCGCACTTCGGCAAGGTGTCCGGCCTCGACGCGGCCGCGATGCGGCGTGCTGTCCGCCGAGCGCGGCGGCGACCCGGACCGGCCGGGCAAGAAGAACCCGCTCGACCCGATGCTGTGGCTCGCCGCCCGCCCGGGCGAGCCGCAGCTGGGACGGCGCGTCGCTCGGCCCCGGCCGGCCCGGCTGGCACATCGAGTGCGTGGCCATCGCGCTGGACCACCTCGGCATGGGCTTCGACGTCCAGGGCGGCGGCTCCGACCTGGCCTTCCCGCACCACGAGATGGGCGCCTCGCACGCCCAGGCGCTCACCGGCGAGTACCCGTACGCCAAGGCGTACGTCCACGCCGGGCATGGTCGGGCTCGACGGCGAGAAGATGTCGAAGTCCAAGGGCAACCTGGTCTTCGTCTCCACGCTGCGGCGCGACGGGCGTCGACCCGGCCGCGATCCGGCTGGCGCTGCTCGCGCACCACTACCGGGCCGACTGGGAGTGGACCGACGCGGTGCTCGGCGAGGCGGTCGAGCGGCTGGGGAGCTGGCGGGCGGCCGTCTCCCGGCCCGACGGGCCGTCGGCGGACGCGCTCGTCGAGGAGATGCGGGACGCGCTCGCCGACGATCTCGACGCTCCGCCGGCGCTGGCCGCCGTCGACCGCTGGGCCGCGCGCCAGGCTCCTCCGGAGGGCGGGAGGACACCGGGGCGCCCGGGCTCGTCTCCCGCGCCGTCGACGCCCTCCTGGGCGTGGCCCTCTAGCCGCACCCCGCCCCGGTGGGTGCCGCGCCTACCTCCAGGGGCACCCACCTCAGGGGCGCGGGGAACTGCGCGGGCCACCCGCCACCGGCCGGTGGTCCGGACACGACAGCAACAGCCCCACCCGGCCGGTGACGACGTACAGCCGTCGCCGTGGCTGATCGCGCAGTTCCCCGCGCCCCTTACGGGGCTGGGTCCTCCGGGGGAGGGGGGCCGTCGTCCGGGGGCGGGGCCGGAGGGTCCTGCGGGTCTTCCGGCGGGGAACCCTCCGGGGCGGGACCCTCCGGAGGCGCGGGGTGCGGTCGGAACTGGGGCACCCCGTCTCCCCCCTCGCTGGTGGCGTAGTCCCCCGGATCACGCCTCCTCAGATACCGCTCGAACTCCTTCGCGATCGCCTCCCCCGACGCCTCGGGCAGCTCCGCGGTGTCGCGCGCCTCCTCCAGCGTCTGGACGTACTCCGCGACCTCCGTGTCCTCCGCGGCGAGCTGGTCCACGCCGACCTGCCAGGCGCGGGCGTCCTCGGGGAGCTCGCCCTGCGGGATGCGCAGGTCGAGCAGGTCCTCCAGCCGGTTCAGCAGCGCCAGCGTGGCCTTGGGGTTCGGCGGCTGGGAGACGTAGTGCGGGACCGCGGCCCACAGGCTGACCGCCGGGATGCCCGCGTGCGTGCACGCCTCCTGGAGGATGCCGACGATGCCGGTGGGGCCCTCGTACCGGGACTCCTCCAGGTCCGAGGGCGGTGGCCAGGTCGGCGTCGGAGGTGACGCCGGTGACCGGGACCGGCCGGGTGTGCGGGGTGTCGCCGAGCAGCGCGCCGAGCACCACGACCATCTCGACGCCCAGTTCGTGGGCGAAGCCCAGGATCTCGTTGCAGAACGAGCGCCAGCGCATGCTGGGCTCGATGCCGCGGACGAGGACCAGGTCGCGCGGCTTGGGCGTGGTGACGCGGACCACGGACAGCCGGGTCGTCGGCCAGGTGATCTTGCGGACCCCGCCGTCCATCCACACCGTCGGCCGGTTGACCTGGAAGTCGTAGTAGTCCTCGGCGTCGAGCGCCGCGAACACCTCGCCCTTGAACTCCCGGTCCAGGTGGTCGACCGCAGTGGACGCCGCGTCCCCCGCGTCGTTCCAGCCCTCGAACGCGGCCACCATGACCGGGTCGATCAGCTCGGGTACCCCCTCGAGCTCGATCACCCAGCGCCTCCTTCCGGCCGTGCGGGGACGGTGCCGTCCCCGCAGCGGCTGCTGCCCTTTACGTGCGGGACCAGCCTACGGCGTATGCAGGGGTGAACCGCAGTGCGCGGGGGCCCCCGGGCCCGCCGGCCTCCGGCGCGGGGCGGCCCCGGTCCGCGGGCGGTCCCGACGACCGGTACGGCGACGGGAATCAGCCGGAGACATCCGATCTGTGGCCGAGGGAGTTTCGGGCATCCCCTGGACAAAGCCTGACGGCGCGGCTATACATCGGATCATCGAAAAAAGATCCGATGTCTAGCGACGGGAGTGTGCATGAGTCCGACCATTACCGAGGTCGACGTCTACGACATCCGCTTTCCGACCTCGGAGCAGCTCGACGGCTCGGACGCCATGAACCCCGACCCCGACTACTCGGCCGCCTACGTGGTGCTCCGGACCGACGCGCCCGGCGGCACTGGCGGGACACGGCTTCGTGCTTCACGATCGGCCGCGGCAACGACGTGCGTCGCCGCCGCCATCGAGCACGCTGCGACCCTACGTCGTCGGGCGGACGGTGGACAGCGTCACGGGCGATCTCGGCGCGCTTCTACCGGCTGCTCACCCACGACTCCCAGCTGCGCTGGCTCGGCCCGGAGAAGGGCGTGATGCACATGGCGGCCGGCGCGGTCGTCAACGCCGCCTGGGACCTGGCCGCCAAGCCGGGCGGGCCAGCCGGTGTGGCAGCTGCTGGCCGGCATGACCCCCGAGCAGCTCGTCGACCTGGTCGACTTCCGCTACCTCAGCGACGCGCTCACCCGCGACGAGGCGCTGGAGATCCTGCGCCGCGCCGAGCCCGGCCGCGCCGAGCGCGCCGCCGAACTGCGCGCCGCGCGGCTACCCCGCGTACACCACCTCGCCCGGCTGGCTCGGCTACACCGACGAGAAGCTGACCCGGCTGGCCAAGGAGGCCGTCGCCGACGGCTTCACCCAGATCAAGCTGAAGGTCGGCGCCGACCTCGACGACGACCTGCGCCGGATGCGGCTGGCCCGCGAGGCGGTCGGCCCCGACATCCGGATCGCGGTCGACGCCAACCAGCGCTGGGACGTCGCGCGAGGCCGTCGACTGGATGCGCGCGCTGGCGCCGTTCGACCCGTACTGGATCGAGGAGCCGACCAGCCCCGACGACGTGCTCGGCGCACGCGGCCGTCCGCGCCGGGCAGCCGATCCGGGTCGCCACCGGCGAGCACGTCGCCAACCGGGTGGTGTTCAAGCAGCTGCTCCAGGCCGGCGCCGTCGACTTCGTGCAGATCGACGCCGCCCGGGTCGCCGGGGTCAACGAGAACCTCGCGATCCTGCTGCTCGCCGCCAAGTTCGGCGTGCCGGTCTGCCCGCACGCCGGCGGGGTCGGGCCTGTGCGAACTCGTCCAGCACCTGTCGATGTTCGACTACGTCGCGGTCTCCGGCACCTGGGACGACCGCGTCATCGAGTACGTCGACCACCTGCACGAGCACTTCACCGACCCGGCGGTGGTGGACGACGGCCGCTACCGCGCGCCGGACGCCCCCGGCTTCTCCGCGCGGATGCTCCCCGCCACCCTCGCCGACTACCGCTACCCCGACGGCCCGGTCTGGGCGGCCCGACAGGAGCTCGCCCGATGACCGCCCGCCACGCCGTACTCGCGCCGACCCGCCGCGACCCGCAGGACTTCGCCGGGCTCACCGCCCTGGTCACCGGCGGCGGCTCCGGCATCGGCGCGGCCACCGCCGCGCTGCTCGCCGCCCGCGGCGCCCGGGTCGCCGTCCTGGACCGCGACCCGTCCGGCGCCCCCGAGGGCACCGTGCCGGTCACCGCCGACGTCACCGACGACGCGGCGCGTCCGGGCCGCCGTCGCCGAGGCCGTACGCGAACTCGGCGGCCTGCACATCCTGGTCAACAACGCCGGGCATCGGCGCCATCGGCACGGTCGAGGACAACCCCGACGACGAGTGGCACCGGGTGCTGGACGTCAACGTCCTCGGCATGGTCCGGACCGCCCGGGCCGCGCTGCCGCACCTGCGCGAGGCCGCCGCCGCGCGGCCCGGCGCCGCCTCCATCACCCACACCTGCTCCATCGCCGCCACCGCCGGGCCTGCCCCAGCGGGCCCTGTACAGCGCCAGCAAGGGCGCCGTGCTCTCGCTGACCCTGGCCATGGCCGCCGACCACGTCCGCGAGGGCATCCGCGTCAACTGCGTCAACCCCGGGACCGCCGACACCCCGTGGGTCGGCCGGCTGCTGGACCAGGCCGACGACCCGGCCGCCGAGCGCGCGGCCCTCGACGCCCGCCAGCCGATGGGCCGGCTGGTCAGCGCGCGAGGAGGTCGCCGCCGCCATCGCCTACCTGGCCAGCCCCGCCGCCGCGGGCGTCACCGGCACCGCGCTCGCGGTCGACGGCGGCATGCAGGGCCTGCGCCTGCGCCCGGCCGCCGACTGACCGCCCCGCCGACCCGTCACAACGCACCCCGTCCCGATCCGCCACAGACCCGACACACCCCACCCGGAAGGGCAGGACCCGACGATGAGACTGCGTACGACGACCGTGGCCGCCTGTGCCGCCCTGCTCGCGGTCACCGCGCTCGCGGGCTGCAACAGAGGCAGTCGAGAGCAAGGCCGGAGGCAGCTCCGGCAAGGTGGGCATCGACCTGCCCCGCTCCGACAGCGACTTCTGGAACTCCTACAACGAGCTACATCGAGAAGGACGTCAAGGCCGGCGCGGTCTCCGCGCTGCCGCGCACCAACTCGCAGAACGACATCGGCAAGCTCGTCGCCAACGTGCAGAGCTTCGCCGACGCAGGGCGCCAAGGCGATCGTGATGGCCCCGCAGGACACCGGCGCCATCGCCTCCACGCTCGACCGGATGGCCAAGAAGAAGATCCCGGTCGATCAGCGTCGACACCCGCCCGGACAAGGGCACGGTCTACATGGTGGTCCGCGCCGACAACAAGGCGTACGGCACAGAAGGCGTGCGAGTTCCTCGGCGAGCAGCTCAAGGGCAAGGGCAAGGTCGCCGAGTTCGAGGGCGCGCTGGACTCGATCAACGGCCGGGACCGCTCCGAGGCGTTCGCGGCCTGCATGAAGAGCAAGTTCCCCGGCATCAAGGTGATCGCGCTGGCCACCAACTGGGAGGGCGACGCCGCCTCGGCCAAGCTCCAGACCACGCTGGCCTCCAACCCCGACCTCAACGGCATCTACATGCAGGCCGGCGGCGTCTTCCTCGCAGCCCACCCTCGCGCTGCTCAAGCAGAAGGGCCTGCTCAAGCCGGCCGGCACCGCGGGCCACATCACGATCATCTCCAACGACGGCATCCCCGAGGAGTTCAAGGCGATCAAGGCCGGCGAGATCGACGCCACCATCTCCCAGCCCGCCGACCTGTACGCCAAGTACGCGCTGTACTACGCCAAGGCGGCGCATGGCCGGGCAAGACCTTCCAGCCCGGCCCGACCGACCACGGCTCGCACCATCATCAAGATCCCCAACGGCCTGGAGGACCAGCTGCCCGCGCCGCTGGTGACCAAGGCCAACGTCGACGACCCCAGCCTGTGGGCCAACCAGCTCGGGAAGAACTGACCGATGAGCCAGGACGCACCGCCCACCGGACCGCCGCCGGCGGTCCACGCGGAGGGCATCGTCAAACGGTTCGGGGCCACCGCTGGCCCTGGACCGGGTCGGCATCACCGTCGCGGCCGGCGACTCGCACGCGCTCGTCGGCCGCAACGGCGCGGGCAAGTCCACCCTCGTGTCCGTCCTGACCGGGCTGCACACGGCCGGACGCCGGGCGGGTCGCCTTCCAGGGCGAGCCCGCGCCGGCGCCCGGCGACACCGCCGGCCTGGCAGGCCAGGGTGGCCTGCGTCTACCAGAAGTCGATGGTCGTGCCCGACCTGACGGTCGCCGAGAACCTGTTCCTCAACCGGCTTCCGGCCGTCCGGACGGCCGCCGCCGGGCCGGATCCGCTGGTCCGCGCTGCGCGCCCGGGCCCGCGACCTGCTCGCCGAGTACGGGGTCGAGCGTCGACCCCACCGCGCGGGCCGGCGACCTGACCGTGGAGCAGGGCCAGTTCGTGGAGATCGCGCGGGCGCTGTCCTTCGGGGCCCGGCTTCATCATCCTCGACGAGCCCACCGCCCAGCTCGACGCGGCCGGCATCGACCGGCTCTTCACCAAGCTGCGCGAACTCCAGCGCCAGGGCGTAAAGACTCTGGTACTGCGGATGGATTGCCGGTTTCGTCGATGGGGAAGGCTGTTTCAGCTGCCCCATTTTCAGAAATCGGAAGACGGCACTTCGCTGGCAGGTGCAGCCCACCTTCGTGGTGGTCCAGTCAGCGTCGAGCCGTGATGTGTTGGAAGAGCTTGCACGCTTCTTCGGATGCGGCAAGGTGTATGTGAATCGGAGACACGACAATCACCGGGAAGATTTGTACCGGTATTACGTGGGACGATTCGCTGATCTGCGGGACGTGATCGTTCCGTTCTTCCAAGAGCACCAGCTTCGAACGTCGAAGCAAGACAACTTCGACAAGTTCAAGACGGTGCTTCGTCTCATGGAGGAGCGCAAGCACCTCACGGCCTCCGGCTTGATGGAAATAGCCGGAATCGTGGAGACGATGAATCATCGGAAGCCATCCAAAGTCCTGAGAATCCTCAGAGACCAAACGCCGACCACCTCGCAGGTCCTATAGGTAGTCCCTGTGAGATGAAGTTATGGTCCGGTCCCTACGGCGACGTAGGGAGATCGGCGGAAACGACCGATCCGCTAGTCACTCTGCCGTTTATGAGTGACTGGTTGTAACAGAACAAGCGAAATTCCTTGTCGGGTAAGTTCCGACCTGCACGAATGGCGTAACGACTTTCCTACTGTCTCAACCACAGACCCGGCGAATTTGAAGTACGAGTAAAGATGCTCGTTAGCTGCATCAGGACGGAAAGACCCCGTGGACCTTTACTACAGCTTGATGTTGGGTTTTGGTACTATTTGTGTAGGATAGGTGGGAGACTTTGAAGCATTGGCGCCAGCCAGTGTGGAGTCAACCTTGAAATACCACCCTTTTAGTGCCGGGACTCTAACCTCGGTCCGTGATCCGGATCAGGAACAGCGTCAGGTGGGTAGTTTGACTGGGGCGGTCGCCTCCTAAAATGTAACGGAGGCGCCCAAAGGTTCCCTCAGGCTGGTTGGCAATCAGCTGTCGAGTGCAATGGCAAAAGGGAGCTTGACTGCGAGACCTACAAGTCGAGCAGGTGCGAAAGCAGGGCATAGTGATCCAGCGGTTGCTTATGGAAGCGCCGTTGCTCAACGGATAAAAGGTACCCCGGGGATAACAGGCTCATCTTCCCCAAGAGTCCATATCGACGGGAAGGTTTGGCACCTCGATGTCGGCTCGTCGCATCCTGGGGCTGAAGCCGGTCCCAAGGGTTGGGCTGTTCGCCCATTAAAGCGGTACGCGAGCTGGGTTTAGAACGTAGATCACACTGCGTCCCCAGGAAGCAATTCCTGGGTGCTCACTGGCTCATATCGGTGAAACCCTGAATGAAACAACCGAACGTTATGTTCAGGGCAATACCGAGGGAAGGCCAACACGATGGATGTGTCTACGGGGGGGGGGGGAAGATGTTTACTCGTGGGGAGAGGGAGTACGGTTTGGGTTTTTATCGGGGCAGTTCGGAGTGCCCTGAGCCGGGGGGGGTGGGGAAGAGATCGAGACTTTGCGGGGGGGGGGGGGTATAGGGGAGACGGGGGCACGGGTAGGAGTTTTTGGGGTCACGAGCGGGCCGCTTTTTGCGCATATTTGGGAAATCGAGCCTTCGGTCTTTAAGAAGTTCACGTAGGCGAGCGCTTGCGATTCTTCTAGCTGGAGAAGGACCCGCAGGTTTTCCTGATCTAGCACGCAAGTAGATGCATTTGCAACCCTAAACTATTCGAAGACGAAGCGGATTTCCGCCGTAGATGTCGAGCAACATCTGCGTAGCAAGGGCGTGTTGTGCCCCCGTAACGACTTCTTCGCCAGCAACAGCGAAGAGATGGCTTCTTTAGATCGAGACCTCGATCCGCAGACCCCTGTGGAAGCCATAACACGCCAGCCCCTAGAAATAGGGTGAAGGTATAGTCTGTGCCCGTAGTAATACGGGATCAACATGCGTGAGACAGTTCGGTCCCTATCCGATGCAGCCGTAGGAGATTTGAGAAAGGCTGTCCCTAGTACGAGAGGACCGGGACGGACGTAGCTCTCGTGTGCCAGTTGTCCTGCCAAGGGCACGGCTGGTTTGCGACCTACGGGTGGGATAAGCGCTGAAAGCATCTAAGTGCGAAGCCCGTTTCGAGATGAAATCTCCCACAGGGTTAACCTGGTAAGGCCCGTGGCTAGACGACCACGTTGATAGGCCGGAGGTGTAAGTGCAGCAATGCATTCAGCCGACCGGTACTAATCGGCCGAGGGCTTGGAGACCTAGCTCATGCTCGTGCTCGCTTTGGAACGCTCAGGGGCTGCGGTAACGCAGCCACAGGCGCCGGCTCCCACCCCTAATGGAGAGGTGAGCCCGCCGAGCGCACGGTTTCCGGTGGCCATGGCGGCGGGGAAACACCCGTTCCCATTCCGAACACGGCAGTTAAGCCCGCCCGCGCCGATGGTACTTGGGGGGAGGCCCCCTGGGAGAGTAGGTCGCCGCCGGGATTTCTAAAGAACGAGATCCCCTCTGAGCTTCGGCTCGAGGGGATCTCGTCAATTCCGGGCTCACGCGAGCCAACCCGAACTTCTCCTTGGCGTGTTACTTCGTCTACTTCGTCGCAATGAGTGCGGGGAGTCTCCGAGGCAAAGGGCCGTACAATCGACAGATGCCTCCGAACTCCCCCCGGCCGAATCGTCGCGCCCCGTCGGCGCGACCTGGCCGACCATCGCAGTCGGGCGGCCGCCCGTCGTGGGCCGGTGGTTCGGGAGGATCCGGCGGCTCTGGACGCTCAGGGACCCGGTCAGCTGGAAGCGGTGCCAGCGGCCGGGGGAGTGCGGCCCGTGGCCGACCGGGGAGCGCTGCGGGTCACCGCTCGACCCTCGAGCCGATCGGGTGGCGGAGCCGATCGCCGGGGACAGGGGAGCGAGGGTTCGGGCTCGTCCCGAAGCAGCTCGGCGCGGCCCGGCTCGGGCTCGTCCCGAAGCAGCTCGGCGCGGCCCGGCGCACCACGCTCCGGCGCACCGCGTTCGGGATCGGCTCCGACGGGTGCACCCCGCCCCGGCGCCCCCAAACGCAGCGACGAGTCGAGAACCAGGAGAGATGGCGAGCCGGGACGTGGTCCCCAGCGACGGAGCACCGGACGGCCCGCAGGCCAGGGGCCCCCTCGGGGAAGCGCAGGCCGTGGTGCAGGGCCTACCGGGCGGCCGGCGGCGCGGGACGACGAACAGCCGCTACCCGGCCAGGCCAGGAAATGGGGCAATGTCGCCCGCCGGGGCGCCCGTGAGGTCACCCGGCGTGACGATGACGTCGAGGCTTCGGAGTCGAGGTCCCCTTCGGCCTCACCGCGGGGCGCCCGTTACGCCGACGACCAGGAGCGCGAGCGCCGCCGAGGCACGCCGAGGCCCAGCCGGCCCGCGGCGTGGGTGCGCGACGACGGGGCTCGTGACGAGTGGGAGGACACGGCTGCGACCCGTAGCAGGGGTCGCCAGGGGGCCAGCAAGAGCAGCGCGACGAGAGCGAGCGCGAGCGCCAGCGAGGCCATCGCCGCCCTTTCGCCCCGTCACACGCTTCCGCCCGAGATCGCGGCGGAGATCCGCAAAGCGGCCGACGTGGCCACCGTCCGCCATCGAGAAGGACTGGTCGAGCGCGCCCAGTCGGCCTACGGCGCCTACGAGCGGGGCCGCTATCAAGATGCGCTGCGAGCCATCAAACCGGTCGCTGAGGAAGCGCCGGGCGTGGCCGCCGTGCGGGAGCTCGCGGGACTGGCCGCCTATCGGTGCGGCAAGTGGCGTGAGGCGGCCCGCCACCTGGTGGCGTACGGGACCCTGAGCGACTCGACTGAACATTTACCGGTCCTGATGGACTGCCAGCGCGCGCTTGCGCAAGCCCAAGAAGGTGGTCGAGTTGTGGAGCGAGCTGCGGCACAGTTCACCCGACCCCGATGTCCTCGCCGAGGGCAGGATCGTCGCCGCCGCGACCCTGGCCGAGACCGGCGATCTCAACGGCGCCATCTCAATGCTGACGACGGCAGGCGCCTCGAAGGCCCTGCGGAACCCCTCGGACCGCCACCTCCGGCAGTGGTACCTCCTGGCGGACCTGTACGAGCGCGCCGGTGACCTGCCCAAAGCCCGCGAGTACTTCGAGAGGGTGCTGCGGGTGGACGCCGAGGCCTACGACGTGGCGGAGCGTCTGCGAGGCCTGGGTCCCGAGCGCCGTTCGCGGGCCAAGCCCAAGACGAAGCACAGGGCCACCACCAAGAGCAAGGCCGCCGAGGCCCCGCCGACAGCGACGAGGCCGCCGAAGTCCGGCACCGACCCGACGCTGTTCCGCCCACCGCCTGAGATCCGAGCCGCCGGGCGGTCTGCTCGCCGGGCGAGTTTTCGGGAACTCAACAAGAATGTCGGTAGTTCCCGAAACAATCCGGCCGAGGCTGCGACCGACCGAACTCACCCCAGACCGAACGAACCAACCCCCCGCCCATGCTGCGCCCGCCCGGGCTCAGCCGGATGCGGGCGGCGGCGGAGCCGGAGGTGCGGTGGTCGTCGTCGCCGGGGGAGCTGGTCGTTGTCGGTAGTCGTCGTCGCCGGCGGCGCCGTGCCGAAGTCCGGGCCCACGACGGTCACCAGCGTGCCGATGGGCGTGAGCGGCCACACCTGCGCCGCGTTGGCGTAGGTCATCTCGACGCAGCCGTTGCTCTGGGGAGAGCCGTAGCTCGATCGAACGAATCCGTGCAACGCATCGCCGCCGTTGAAGTAGCTCGCGTAGGGGACGTTGGGGTCGTCGTAGGTGCTGCCGTCGGGGTTGGTGCCCTTCATCTCCGAGAAGCGCACGTGCTCGAAGACGGCGTAGGTGCCGTCCACGGTGTCGGCGCCCGGAGCGCCCGTGTTGACGGGGATCCCGACGAGCTGTGCCACCCCGTTGTTCCACAGAGTCAGGTTCTGGGGCAGCACCTTGTTCACCAGGACGTACACGTAGGGCGTCGCGCTCACCTTGTTGTTGATCGAGTCGTTGATCAGCGCGGTCCACACGGCCGGCCCGGCGAGCCCGTCGACCCCGAGGCCGTTCTGGGTCTCGAAGGCCTCGACCGCCGCCTTGGTGATCATGTTCGATGTGCCCGCGTCCACTGCGAGGTGAGCACATCGGGCATCGCGGGCCAGCGCCATGCGAATGCGCCGGCCTGGTCCGTGGCCAGATCAGCCTTGGCCGGGGCCGGCCCCGTCGGGGTGAAGGCGAGCGGCAGGAAGTTGAGCTGGGCGAGGAGCTGTTGCAGGCGCAGCGTGTCGCCGGCCGCCACCCCGAACGTCACCGTCTGCGTCGCGGCCAAGGTGGCGCCGGTGGTGTCCCGGACGCCCCCAGAGCCCCCGGGGATCGTCAGCACCTCCTGGGACGAAGGGATCAGCGGGGAGTCGAGCGAATAGGACAGCGTGGTCGGGCTCGTCTGGACCCATGAGCCGGCGACGGCGGGCTTGAGCACGAGCGCCGTCTTGTGCAGCGAGACCGGCTTGGAGAAGGTGACCGAAATGGTGGTGTTCGGCGGCACGTTCTGGGCGCCCGGAGCGGGGTTCGTGGCGGTCAGGGAGAACGGCACCTCGTGCGAAACGGTGTGGGTCCCCGACCCGCCGCCCGTTGCCGCACCTTTGGAGCCCGACGGCGCGTTCGATGTCGAGCGCGTCAGCAGGAACAGCCCGCCCGCGACCACCACGGCCGCGACGGCCACCAGCAGCAGCGGGCGCAGGCGCAACGGCCTACCTGCCCCTGGATTCGAGAACGTTCACGGGCCTCCGCTCGCTCATCGACGTCGCCAACTCGTAATCCGAACTCCCACGAGCGTATGGGTCAGATCTGGGCGAGAAGCGTCAGGGTTCGGAATTTTCTCGGGACGGCAGCGAGCTCCAACGTCGCACGCCGGCGAGCTGCACCGCCTGACCCACGTCAGAGCCGAATGACCCGGCCCGTTCCGACTTCGACATCAACGTCCGTTCCACCCGCACCCCGGCCCAGAGGGCCACGCGCCCCCTCCGGTAGGCTGGCCAGCCATGAGCACGAGCACCGATCTCCACGCGCTCCTCGGCGCCGACGCGGACGCCCTCCTCAGCTATACGGCCAAGGCGTTCCCGGCGGAGAACCTCACCCTCCCGGGTCCCGACTACCTGAGCCGCGTCTTCACCGACAGCGACCGCAGCCCCAGCGTGCTGCGCAATCTCGGGTGGGTGTTCGACCACGGCCGCCTCGGCGGCACTGGATACGTCTCCATCCTCCCCGTCGACCAGGGCATCGAGCACTCCGCCGCGGCCAGCTTCGCCAAGAGCCCGGAGTACTTCGACCCGCTGAACCTGCTCGAGCTGGCCCTGGCCGGCGACTGCAGTGCGGTGGCCACCACGCTCGGGACGCTCGGGATCGTGTCGCGGCGCTACGTGCACCGCATCCCCTTCATCGTGAAGCTCAATCACAACGCGTTCCTGCACGTGCCCGACACCTACGACCAGATCATGTTCGGCTCCGTCCGCCAGGCGGCGGACCTGGGCGCCGTCGGGGTGGGCGCCACCATCTACTTCGGCTCCGACGACATGGACCGCGAGCTGCAGGAGGTCGCACGGGCATTCGCGGAGGCGCACCGCCTCGGGATGTTCACCGTGCTGTGGTGCTACATGCGCAACCCGGCCTTCACGAAGGACGGCGTCAACTACGAGGTCTCGGCCGACCTGACCGGCCAGGCCAACCACCTCGGCGTGACGATCGAGGCGGACATCATCAAGCAGAAGCAGCCGACCAACAACGGCGGCTACACGGCGATCGGTTTCGGCCGGACCGACCCGCTGGTCTACGACGAGCTCACGACGGACAACCCCATCGACCTCACCCGCTGGCAGGTCGTGAACTGCTACGCGGGGCGCATCGGCCTCATCAACTCGGGCGGGGAGTCCAAGGGCGACAGCGACCTGGCGCAGGCGGTCCGCACTGCCGTCATCAACAAGCGGGCCGGCGGCATGGGCCTCATCGTGGGCCGCAAGGCGTTCCAGCGGCCCATGAGCGAGGGCGCGGCGCTCATCCACGCCGTCCAGGACGTCTACCTCGACAAGGAGATCACGATCGCCTAGCCCCTGGCGGGGGCGGCCTCGCCGGCTCCGATCCGAGTCCCTCCGGAGGCCGGACCGGGGCGCACGACCCCCGAGGACCGGGTCCACGAACGTCGCGAGTGCAGCGGGCCAGGATCTTGCCGGGCAGCGGGCGTGGCGGGGTGGCCCTGCACCCCGGGGGTAGGATGAGCCGAACGAGAAATTCGGACGGAGAGCGCCGCGCGCCGTGCGGCGGGGGTGCAAGAAGGCCCGCTGCAGTGAGCCAGGAGCTCTTCCACGTCCACGAGATGAGACGAGGCAGCCCGTGGCATCGGGACCGCGACACGTAACAGAGCAGCTGGACCAGGTCATCGTGCGTTTCGCTGGTGACTCGGGCGACGGGATGCAGCTCACCGGCGACCGCTTCACCACGAGCAGCGCCCTGCTGGGCAACGACCTGTCCACCTTCCCGGACTTCCCGGCGGAGATCCGGGCGCCCGCCGGCACCGTGAACGGCGTGTCCGCCTTCCAGGTGCACATCTCGGACCACGACATCCTGACCCCGGGCGACTCGCCCAACGTGCTCGTGGCCATGAACCCGGCTGCCTTGAAGGCGAACCTCGACCTGATGGCCAAGGGAACGGTCGTCATCGTCAACAGCGACTCGTTCGAGGAGCGCGATCTGGCCAAGGCCGGCTACGCGGCGAATCCCCTGACCGACGGCACCCTCGCCGCCTACACGGTCTACGAGGTGCCGATGACCTCCATTACCCAGGAGGTGTGCAAGGAGGCCGGGGTCAAGCCTCGTGACGCCGAGCGGTCGAAGAACTTCTTCGCGTTGGGCCTGATCAGCTGGCTCTACACGCGTCCGATCGAGCCCACGATCGAGTGGATCTCGGAGCGCTTCGCCACCAAGCCGCAGGTGGTGGACGCCAACACCCGAGCTTTCCGGGCGGGCTTCGACTTCGGCGAGACGGCCGAGCTTTTCGAGTCCAACTACGAGGTCAAGCCGGCCACCTTCGAAAAGGGCGAGTACGTCCAGGTGACTGGCAACCAGGCGCTGGCCTGGGGCCTGATCACGGCCACCCGGCTGGCCGGGATCTCCCTGTTCCTGGGGAGTTACCCGATCACGCCCGCCTCGGACATCCTGCACGAGCTCAGCCGGCGCAAGGAGTTCGGCGTCCGCACCTTCCAGGCCGAGGACGAGATCGCCGGGATCGGCGCCGCCCTCGGTGCGTCCTTCGGTGGGGCGCTGGGCGTGACCACCACCAGCGGGCCCGGACTCGACCTCAAGTCCGAGACGCTGGGTCTGGCCATCAATCTCGAGCTGCCGCTGATCGTCGTCGACGTTCAGCGGGGTGGCCCTTCGACCGGGCTACCCACCAAGACCGAGCAGGCGGACCTCCTCCACGCCCTCTACGGGCGGCACGGAGAGGCGCCGTTGCCGATCCTCGCCCCGCAGACCCCGAGTGACTGCTTCGCCATCGCGATCGAGGCGACTCGCCTGGCGATCAAGTACCGCACGCCGGTCATCGTCCTCTCGGACGGGTACCTGGCCAACGGCGCGGAGCCCTGGCGACTGCCCGACCTCGACACCTTCGAGCCCATCGACCCGGCCTTTGCCTCGGAGCCGAACCACACCGACGACCAGGGCGGCTCGGACTTCTGGCCGTACATTCGCGATCCCGAGACACTGGCGCGACCCTGGGCGCCGCCGGGCGTCCCCGGCCTGGAGCACCGCATCGGCGGGCTCGAGAAGGAGGACGGCAGCGGCAACGTTTCGTACGAGGGCGTCAACCACGAGCGCATGGTCCACCTGCGGCGGGACAAGATCGCCGGCATCGCGGCCGACATCGCACCGGTCGAGGTGAACGACGAGAGCGGGGACGCGCAGCTCCTCCTCGTGAGCTGGGGCTCCACTTACGCTGCGGTGTTGGCGGGTGTGAAGCGCGTGCGGGCCCGCGGCATGAAGGCCGCCCACGTCCACCTGCGCCACCTGAACCCGCTGCCGGCCAACCTGGGCGAGGTCCTGCAGCGCTACACCCAGATCCTGGTGCCCGAGATCAACCTGGGCCAGCTGAGCCGGGTGCTGCGGGCCGAGTACCTGGTCGACGCGCAGACCATGTCGAAGATGCAAGGCGTCCCGTTCCGCGTCGGAGAGATCGAAGCAGCCATCACGGCGCTGCTCGGAGGAAAGTCATGAGCGAGACCAACGGTTCGGTGAACGGTTCCAACGGCTCGGGAGGCGGGTCCACCGCGACCGCCGTCCCCGTGACCACACGCAAGGACTGGAGCAGCGACCAGGAGGTGCGCTGGTGCCCCGGGTGCGGGGACTACTCGATCCTGGCCGCCGTCCAGATGCTCATGCCTGACCTCGGTGTGCGGCGCGAGAACACGGTGTTCCTCTCCGGCATCGGATGCGCGGCGCGGTTCCCGTACTACATGAACACCTACGGCATGCACTCGATCCACGGGCGTGCCCCCGCCATCGCCACGGGGCTGGCGACCACGCGACCGGACCTCGACGTGTGGGTCATCACGGGCGACGGCGACTCGCTCTCCATCGGCGGCAACCACCTGATCCACGCGCTGCGCCGCAACGTGCGCCTGAACATCATCATGTTCAACAACCAGATCTACGGCCTGACCAAGGGCCAGTACTCGCCGACCTCCGAGGTGGCCAAGGTCACCAAGTCGACGCCGTTCGGTTCCGTCGACACCCCCTTCAACCCGGTCTCGCTGGCCCTGGGGGCCGAGGCGACGTTCGTGGCGCGCACCCACGACATGGACCGCGCCCACATGCAGGAGACCTTCCGCCGGGCCCACGAGCACCAGGGCGCGGCGTTCGTCGAGGTGCTCCAGAACTGCAACGTGTTCAACGACGGTGCCTTCGAGAAGATCACCGCCAAGGACGCCCGCTCCACCATGCTGATCCCGCTCCGCCACGGCGAGCCGATCGTCTTCGGGCCCGAAGGAGAAGAGCGCGGCGTCGTCCAGCGCCCCGATGGGAAGCTCGAGGTCGTGGCCGTCGCCGACGTCGGCCTGGAATCGGTGTTGGTGCACGACGAGGCCCGTCCGGACCCCGGGTTCGCTTTCCGCCTGTCGCGGCTGGCCAACGGCCCCTACGAGCCGACGCCCATTGGCGTGTTCCGCGCCGTGGAGCGCCCCGAGTACGGGGCGCAGATGGCCGAGCAGATCACCGATGCCCAGGCCAAGCGGGGTCTCGGCGATGTGGCGGCGCTCCTGCGCTCGGGCTCGAGCTGGACGGTCGAGTAGCCGCCTGGCGGACCGAGCGTCCTACGCCGGGTCGCTCGGTGCGACCGGCCGGGCGCTGGCCTCGACCTCGGCCCGGATTCGCTCGAGCGTGGTGCGCATCCCCTTGCGGTTGACGCGGCCGCGGGACCATCCCCAGAGCGCCCAGTAGACCCGCAGCATGGGGGTGGGGGTCAGGTCGAAGGACTCGGTCACGTCCGCGCCGTCACCGGCCGGCGAGATGTCGTAGCGCCAGACGTTGAGGGGCTTCTCCGCCGACACCGTGCCGAAGGCGAAGCTCCGGCCGGGCACGCACTCGGTGACGGTGCACGAGATCCAATAGACCGGTCCGATCCCGTTGCGCTTGACGTGCCCACGGAACTTGGCCCCGACCGCCGGACCGGTGGCGCCATCCAGCCACTCCGCCTCGAAGGTCTCCGGGCTGTAGCTCCCGATGCGGGTGACGTCGCTCACCAGGTCCCAGATTCGTTCCGGCGGCGCAGTCCATGTGGACGGTCACCGAGTCGCGCATGGCCGGCATGTCAGGTGACCTCCAGGGACCGGAAGACCATCCCGGTCCGGGGCTTGGGGCTGAAGTAGGTGGTCTTGGGCGGCATGCGGCGCCGCTCGTTGGCCCACTCCTCAATCTGCTTGACCGTCACCGGTCGCAGCAGGAAGGCGGCCTGGCCGTCCCCGTTCGCCAACGCCTCCATCGCCTCGGCGACGCTGTGGCGGTGCATGACCTCGTGCGGCGGCAGCGACTCCAGCACGGCCGCGATGAGGCTGGAGTCCAGGTCGTTCCCCGCCAGTTGCTGCACGTCGGCGTGGGGGAGGAGGAGGTAGGCCCGTCCCTGTGTGACCAGGGCCAGCGAGTTGGAGTCTTCCAGCGCGCCCAGGGTGCGGTCGTCGGCGGCGCCGGCCCGGACCAGGTCGAACCACTCGAGACAGCGCGCCGACGAGGTCGAACCCCTCGGGCAGGCCGCTCACGGTCCGCTGGATCGCGCCGACGGTCAGCTGGTCCTCGGAGAGCTCGACCACGAGTGCCATCACGAGGTCGTAGGGACCCGGCGCGCCGGCGTTGGCCGCCCGGCACTCGGCCTGGTAGGCCCGCGCCGTCTCGTAGCGATGGTGCCCGTCGGCCAGGACCACCGGTGCGGTCGCGACGGCGGCACCGACCGCGGCCACGGCGTCGGGGTCGCTCAACACCCACAGCTGGTGGCGCACCCCGTCGTCGTCGTAGGCGTCGGCCACCACGTCGTCGTCGGTGGGATCGAACGTGGCCGTGACGCCGGCCGCCATGGAGAGGCCCCAGATCGGCGAGAGGTTGGCCCGGGTGGCGCGCAACAGGTCCAGCCGGTCGCTCTTGGGCTTGGGCAGCGTCTGCTCGTGGGGGAGGATGTCGCTCTCCGCACCGGGCTCGGCCAGCCCGAGCGCCCCGATGACGCCCGTGGTGGCGCGGCCCGTGGCATCCGTCATCCGGTACGGGTAGAGGCTCGCCGTCGGGTCGGCGCCGATGATCCCTTCCGCCTGCCAGCGGGTGAAGAGGTCCGTCGCCACGGCGTAGCGGTCCCGCCCCGCGGTGAGATCGGCCTCGGGCAGTTCGACGAGGACGGCGTTGGCCGGGTTGCGGGTGGCCAGGTGCACCCTCTCGGCCGAAGAGATGACGTCGTAGGGCGGGGCGATGACCTGGGCGATGGGGGCGCGCTCGGGCCGGTACCGCAGTCCCCGGAAGGGTTCGAAGCGAGGCATCGCGCCCACTCTGACACACCGCGGACGGGGTCGTTGCGGGACGCTACCTAGACTCGGTGCGTGGACGACGAGGGCTTGGACCGGATCCTCACCGCGCCAAATGTCATCACCATGGTGCGGCTGCTGTGCATCCCGGTCTTCTTGTGGTTGCTCTTCGTCGTGCACCGCCAGACCGCGGCCGCCGTCCTGCTCGCGGTGCTCGGCGCCACGGACTGGGTGGACGGGTACGTGGCGCGCCGCTACGGACAGGTGTCCACCTTCGGCAAGGTGTTCGACCCCACGGCCGACCGGATCCTGGTCGGGACGGGGGTGATCGCCATCATGGTGTACGGCGCGGTCCCACTCTGGTTCGGGATCGCCACCATCGCCCGGGAGGTCCTCGTGTCGGCCATGGTCCTGCTGCTCGCCGGGATGGGGGCGGCACGGATCGACGTGTTATGGGTGGGCAAGGCGGGGACGTTCGGCTTGATGTTCGCCTACCCCACCTTCCTCCTCGGATATGGGACCGCGTCGTGGCAGGAGCCCATTCGCGTCATCGCGTGGGTCACGGGCCTGATCGGCCTCTCCCTGGCCTGGTGGGCGGCAGGGAGCTACATCGGCCCGGCCCGGCGCGCCTTGCGCGAAGGGCGGGCGGCCCGCAGGAGCACCGTATGAATCCGCCGAGCCGGCATGACCCGCCGGAGCACAATGTGAGCCCGCAGGAGCACCCAAAGAAGAGGAGCAGCGTGTGAAGGCGGTGATCATGGCCGGCGGCGAGGGCACCCGGTTGCGCCCGCAGACATCGAACCTGCCGAAGCCGATGCTGCCGCTCGTCGGGCGGCCCATGATGGAGCACATCCTGTCGCTCCTGCGACGGCACGGCATCACCGACATCGTCGTCACGGTGGCCTTCCTCCCCAACGCCATCCGCAGCTACTTCGGCGACGGGAGCGAGCTGGGCGTGCGCATGGCGTACGCCACCGAGGAGTCGCCCCTCGGCACGGCAGGCTCGGTGCGCAACGCACGCGAGCAGCTGACCGAGCGCTTCATCGTGATTTCGGGAGACGTCTTGACCGACATCGATCTCACGTCGGTGATCGCGTTCCACGAGAAGAACCAGGCGCTGGCCACGATCGCGCTGTGCGCGTGGAGAACCCGCTGGAGTTCGGCATCGTGATCACCCGTGAGGACGGGTCCATTGAGCGCTTCCTGGAGAAGCCCGGCTGGGGCCAGGTGTTCAGCGACACCATCAACACCGGGATTTACGTCCTGGAACCGGAGATCTTCGACCTGATCCCCGAGGGCCGCGCCGTCGACTTCTCCGGTGAGGTGTTCCCGGCGGCGCTCGAGGCAGGAGACCCGTTGTACGGCTACGTGGCCGATGGCTACTGGGAGGACGTCGGCACGACGGCGGCCTACCTCAAGGCGCACGAGGACATCCTGGACGGCCGGGTGCAGGTCGACGTGTCCGGCTTCGAGCTCCGGCCCGGCGTGTGGGTCGGCAAGGGCTCGTCCATCGACCCCAGCGTGCGGATTGACTCGCCGTCCTTCATCGGGGAGAACTGCACGGTCGAGGCGGGCGCGGTCCTCGGCGCCTACACCACCGTCGGCGCCAACACACAGGTGGGGGAGCGCGCCGAGCTGCAGCGGTCGGTGATCGGCGAGAACTCGTATCTCGGCGCCGCCTCCAGAGTCGAGGGGGCGGTGCTCGGCCGATCGTGCGACCTGCGGGTCGGGGCGCGGGTCGAGCCCGGTGCGGTCGTGGGTGAGGGTTGCCTGATCGGGGCCCACGCCGAGGTGCGCAACGACGTCAAGGTCTACCCGGGCAAGGTGGTGGAGGCGGGTGCGCAGGTGAACGCCTCCATCGTCTGGGAGTCGGGTGGGGCGCGCACCCTCTTCGGCCGCGAGGGCGTGCAGGGCATCGCCAACGTCGACATCAGCCCCGAGCTGGCCGTGCGGCTGGCCAAGGCGTGGGCCTCGGGCTTCGAGAAGGGCTCCTCCATCACCACATCGCGCGACACCAGCCGTGTCGCCCGCGTGCTCAAGCGTGCCCTGATGGTCGGCTGCAACTCGGTCGGCGTCAACGTCAACGATCTGGAGGTGGCGACGGTCCCGGTGACGCGGCATCACATCCGGATGCGGGGCAACCGGGGCGGCCTCACCGTGCATCTCAGCCCCGACGACGCGCAGTCGGTGGTGATCCACTTCTTCGACAACCGCGGCATCGACCTCTCCGAGGGCGACCAGCGGCGGGTGGAGCGGATGTACCACCGCGAGGAGTTCCGGCGGGTCACGGCGGGGGAGCTCGGCGACATCGACTTCTCGCCGCGCACCATCGAGTTCTACACGGCGGACATCGTGGACGCGTTCGGGTTGCGACCCGATGGGGGACGGGAGGTGAAGCTCGTCGTCGACCTCTCCTACGGCGCGGCCAGCTTCGTCATGCCCAACCTCCTCTCGAAGGTGGGTGCAGACGTCCTCAGCATCAATCCGTACGCGCAGACGCCGGGGATGATCTCGGTCGACCACGTGGTCAGCGAGGCGAGGGTTGCCGATGCGGTGCGGGGCTCGGGCGCCGACCTCGGCGCGGTGATCGACGCCGGGGGCGAACGGCTCACGCTCATCGACGGCACCGGCCACGTGTTGAGCGACGACGAGGCGACGATGGTCTTCATTGAGCTGTCGACGGCCGCCGGCGAGCTCCAGCGGGTGGCGCTCCCGGTCACGGCGAGCGACCGCACGCGGCAATTGTGCGAGTCACGCGGCGCGGAGGTGGTGCTGACGCCCCTCTCGACCTCCGGTCTGCTCGAGGCGGCGGCAACCGGTGGCGTCTCGTTCGCATCGGACCGGCGCGGCGGCTACGTGTTCCCCGCCTTCATCCCTGCGTTCGACGCCGCAGCCGCCCTGGCCAGGCTGGTCTCCCTGCTCGGACGGGGTTCGACCTCCATCGCCGAGATCGTCGAGGCCCTGCCGCCCATGCCCGTCCTGTCCGAGCAGGTGGCGACGCCGGTCGAGCAGAAGGGCCTGATCATGCGGACCCTCATGGAGCAGCTGACCGAGGAGGGGGCGGAGCTGGTGCTGGTGGACGGCATCAAGGTGCGGTCGGAGGAGGGCTGGGTGCTCGTCGTGCCCGACCCCGAGGAGCCGGTCACCCACGTCTGGGCGGAGGGGTCGGACCTGCGGGCGTCGGAGGCGTTGGCGGCCGCCTTCGTGGAGCGGATCACGGGTCTGCTGCCCTAGCTGCGGCAGCTGCGGGTGGGCTGGCCGTCCGGTATGGTCGCCCCCCATGAACATCCCTGAGGATCTGCGCTATTCGGCGGAGCACGAGTGGGTGCGCGTGGAAGGGACGCGGGCACGCGTCGGGATCACCGACTACGCGCAAGACGCGCTGGGCGACATCGTGTTCATCGACCTCCCGGCCGTGGGGAGCGAGGTCGAGGCCGGCGGGCAGTTCGGCGAGCTCGAATCCACCAAGTCCGTCTCGGAGCTCTACGCACCGGTCTCGGGGACTGTCACCGCCGTGAACGACGCGCTGGCCGGCGGCCCCGAGCGGATCAACCAGGATCCCTACGGCGAGGGGTGGATCTGCGAGATTGAGCTTGCCTCCGATGCGGACCCCACAGCCCTCCTCGACGCCGCCGCCTACGGCGACCTGACCGCCGACTGAGCAGGAGTCCGGGCGTCCGGTGACGGCAGGAGAAGCCGAGCGTTGGGTGGGGTACCGTGGGCGCCGTGTTCTGTCACAACTGTGGGCACCGCAACCCCGAGGGCGTCAACTTCTGCTCGTCGTGTGGGCACGCGTTGCTCTCGGACGGCGATGACGCGACGATCACCCTCCACCAGACCGACGATACGGAGACGGAGGAGCACGCCGACGTCACCCTCGTCGAGGTGCCGCATGGTGCCGGGGTCCTGGTGGTCACCCGTGGCCCCAACATCGGGTCGCGCTACCTCCTGGAGGACAAGGTGGTCCGGGCGGGCCGCCACCCCGAGAGCGACATCTTCCTCGACGACATCACCGTCTCGCGCCGCCATGTGGAGATCGCTCCCGCCGAGGGCGGGGCGTACACCATCCGGGATGTGGGTTCGTTGAACGGGACCTACGTGAACAGGGAGCGGATCGACGAGGTCAAGCTCGCCCCGGGCGACGAGGTCCAGATCGGCAAGTTCAAGCTCGTCTACCTGGTGGCTGGCAACGAGTGAGCGGTCGAACGTACCTTTCCATCGGCGACGTCCTCACGTTGCTGCGGCAGGAATTCCCGGACGTCACGATCTCGAAGATCCGATTCCTGGAGAGCCAGGGCCTGGTCAACCCCGAGCGATCGCCCTCTGGGTACCGGAAGTTCTTCGAGTCCGACGTCGAGCGCCTGCGCTGGGTCTTGCGTCAACAGCGCGAGCACTTCCTCCCCCTCAAGGTCATCCGGGACCGGCTGGCCGACGGCGAGCTGGACGCCGGCGCTGAATCCGACGCCGACTGGCCGAATGGCAAGCCGGCCCGCAAGCCGGCGCACGCCGCTGCCGGGGAGCCCGTGAGTGTCGGCGTCGCCGGCGACCAGCCGACGAAGGCGGACGAGGAGGCAATGGCGCGCATCCTGGCGGACGCGTCGCGCCGCGCTGGCGCGCATTCCGGATGCGGCGCAGCCTCGCCGCGGGCTGCAGGTCGTCGGCGAGGGTGAGCACGCCTCGCAGGCGGGGGCCGAGGAGCCGCGTGCGCGCGCGGGCGCATCGACGGTCCAGGAGTCCGGCGGCAGTCCCGGACAACCCGCGGTGACCGGGGGCGTGCCCGCCGGTGCCGGCGGTGCGGCGCGCACGAGGGCAACCGGAACGGGTGCCGGCAACGGGACGTCCCTTCACCGCCGGGGCGACGCAGCTGCCGCGACCGCGCCTGCCGCGACAACGCCTGCCGCGGACACGCCTGCGGCGGCGACGCGCGCCGCGTCAACGCCGGCGGCGGCGATGCCCGCCGAGACGGCGCCCGCCGCTGCCTCTACGCGCCTCCGCGCGCGCCGCCGCCCCGACCTCCGCGCCGGCGCATGCGGCAGCACGGAAGGGTGGCGCACCGTCCGCCGCGAGTCCGGCGGCGTCCGGCCCGGCTCCGGGTACCACGTCCGGCGTCGTGACCGGAGCGAGCCTCACCAAGGAGGAGCTGTGCGCGGCCAGCGGCCTGTCCCCCGAAGAGGTCGCCGGGCTCGAGGGCTTCGGCCTCGTCGAGGCCGTGATGGTGGCCGGCATTGCCACCTACGACGAGGACGCCCTCACCATGGCGAACCTGGCCGCCGCGTTCGGCGCCTTCGGGATCGAGCCGCGCCACCTGCGCCTCTACCGGAATGCGGCTGACCGCGAGATGGGCTTGATCGAGCAGGTCGTGATCCCGCTCCTGCGCCAGCGGAACCCCGAGTCCCGCCAGCGGGCCCTGGAAGGGGCCGACCAGCTGGCGGCACTCGGCCAATCCATGCGAGCCACGTTGCTGCGCCAGGCCTTGCGACGACATCTGGGGGGGTGACGCACCGCCGGGATCCGGCGCTACATTTCTGTCATGGTCCGTGTGCTACTCCGAGCCGTCCGGGTGGACCTGCAGTCCAACACGCCGGTGCTCCTCCTGCAGGAGACCGAGGGGGAGGGGCGCACGCTGCCGATCTTCATCGGGAGCCCCGAGGCCACGGCCATCGCCTACGCCCTCCAGGGAGTGACCATGCCCCGTCCCCTCACCCACGACCTCATGAAGGACATGCTCGGCGCCCTCGACATCAGCGTGGAGCGGGTCATCATCACTGAGCTCAGGTCGTCGACCTACTACGCCGAGTTGCACCTCGTGCGCGGCGAGGAGCGGACGATCGTATCGAGCCGGCCCTCCGACGCCGTTGCCGTCGCCGTGCGCACCGAGACGCCGCTCTTCGTGTCCGACGAGCTGATGGAATCCGAGGGGATCATCCTGGCGCTCGACACCGAGGACGAGGAGGACGACACGCCGGACGAGCTGGTGGGGCAGTTCCGCCAGTTTCTCGACTCGGTGCGCCCGGAAGACTTCGAGGGGTGACGCCCTCGCGTTGGACGCTCGCCTTCCTGGCGGGCGCCGCTCTCCTCCTCGCCGCGTGCAGCAGCAGCCCGAAGACGCCCAAGCACACCACCACGACCACGCACCACTCGGCGTCGACGAGCACCTCGACGACCACGAGCTCGCTCGACGACCACGACCACCGGCGCCGCCGCATCCACGGCCTGCAACCACATCACGGCGTCGCCGGGCCAGGGTCAGGGGGCCGCCGGGACCATCACCGGCGTCATCACCGTCACCAACACCGGAACGTCGCCGTGCACCGCCGACGGCTACGCGAAGGTGGCGCTGTTCTCGGGCAGCGGGGCGCCGCTGACGGTGACCATGGTCAACGGGCTCTCGGTCAACGTGTCGCCGCAGGCCAGCGCGCCGCCGTCCTCGGTGACGGTGGCGCCGTCGGGGACGGCCCAGTTCGCCTACCAGTTCTCCGACGTGCCGACCGGCACCGAGACCAGCTGCCCCAACTCGGAGATGGCCACGGTCACCATGCCCGGCGCGACCACGCCGTCGCCGACGTTCGCGCTGAACCTCGATCCCTGCAACAACGGGACCATTCGCGTCTCACCCGTGTACGCAACCACCTGAGGTCGCCGGGCGTCGGTGACCGGCAGCGCCGGCGGTTTCTGCGGGCGGGCTTGGCGGGCGGGGTCAGCGGGCGGGGTCAGCGGGTGGGCTGGACCAGGACGCGTCCACGCACCGCCGCATCGAGGGTGCGGTCGAGGGCGACGGTCAACCCGTCGAGCCCGATCTCCTCGTTGACCATCTGCTCGCAGCGATCGAGCGGGAACACGCCGGGCATGTCCGACCAGAGGGCTCGTCGTTCCTCGATGGGCGTCGCGACGGTGTCGATCCCGAGCAGGGCGACGCCCCGCACGATGAACGGGTAGACCGTCGTGGCCAGGTCGTTGCCACCGGTCAGCCCGCTGGCCGCCACCGCGCCCCCGTAGCGGACGGTGCGGAGCGCCTCGGCCAGGGCCACGCCGCCCACGCAGTCGACGACGCCCGCCCACAGCTGCGGCCCCAGGGTCCGGCCGTCGTCCTCGGTGAACCGGCGCCCGACCACCTGGGCCGCCCCGAGGCTCTGCAGGTACTCGTGCTCTGACGTCTTGCCCGACGAGGCGACCACTTCGAAGCCCTCGTGGGCCAACAGCGCCACCGCGGCGCTGCCCACGCCACCGGAGGCGCCCGTGACCAGGATCGGCCCGTCGCCGGGGGTGATGCCGTGGCGGACCAGCCGGCGCAGTGAGAGGAGCGCGGTGAAGCCGGCCAGGCCGATGATGGCGGCGTTGCGGCAGCTGAGCTGGTCGGGCAGCGGCACGACCCACTCGGAGGGGACCCGGGCGTAGCCGGCGAAACCGCCGTGCCGGGCCACGCCGAGGTCGTAGCCCTGCACGAGGACGCGCTGGCCCGGGGTGAAGTCCGGGCTGGTCGTCTCCTCGACGCTGCCCGCCAGCTCCACGCCCGGGACGAGCGGGAACCCGCGGGCGACGCGGTTGCCCGGCCGGGTGACCATGGCGTCCTTGAAGTTGATGGCGGACCATTCGACCCGCACGAGCACGTCGCCCGCCGGCAGGTCGGTGTCGGCCAGCTCGACCACCGACGGCCGGATGACCTCGCCCGACTTCGACAACACGTAGGCCGGGAAGCGCACCGCCTCATGGTAGGTGGCGCCGTCGGCGTTCTCCGGCGAGGACCGGTGCACCGGGTACGTTCGGACCGTGACCACGTCTGAAGGATATGGGCGGTGGGCCTCGCCGCTCGCGCCGGGTGACGTCGCCCGGGCCAAGGTTTCGCTCTCGGAGCTCTGCTCGGACGGCGCCGCCCTCTATTGGCTCGAGTCGCGCCCGGCGGAGGCCGGCCGCGTCGTCATGGTGCGGTGCGGAGCGGAGGGCCCGGCCGACCACTCGCCGGCGGGCGTGAGCATTCGCAGCCGGGTCCACGAGTACGGGGGCGGCGCCATGTGCCTGGTGCCCGGTCGATCGGCCGGCGCCTTCGCCTTCGTCGAGCAGTCCGATCAGCGGGTGTGGTTCTGCGACGGTCCCGCGGCGCCGGCACAGCCGCTGACGGCCCCGGCTCCCGACGGCCAGGCCCACAACCACGGGGGGCTCAGCGCGACGCCCGACGGTGACTGGGTCCTGGCGGTGCGGGAGGTCCACGCCGAGGGTGCATCTCGCCCCGTCCGCACCGTGGTCGCGCTGTCGACCCGCGGTGATGGGCCGAGCGAGAGCACGCTGCTCGAGGGGCACGACTTCTTCGGCTCCCCCCGGGTCGACGCGACCTCGGCGCGCCTGGCCGTCGTGGTCTGGGACCACCCCGACATGCCGTGGGATGCCTCGCGCCTCATGGTGGTGCCCCTCACCGGCGGCGGCGGTGGCGGTGGCGGCGGTGGTGCGTCCCTAGCGGGCGGCCGGGCCCGCCTGGCAGGTGGCGGGTGGGCCCGAGGAGTCGGTGGGGCAGCCGGCGTGGCAGCGCGACGGGACGCTGCGCTTCGTCTCCGACCGCCGGGGATGGTGGCAGCCCTACGTCCACCCGGGGCGGCCCGGTGCTGATGGCGAGGTGGAGGCGCTGACCGACGCGGCGGCCGAGTTCCACGGACCGGACTGGGTGCTCGGGCAGTCGACGATGGCCGAACTCGCCGACGGCACCGTCGCGGCCCGGATGACGGCATCCGGCCGCGACAGTGTGGTCCGGCTGGCCCCGGATGCGGTCCCGGGCGGCGCGGTGCCGGCGCACCCCGTTCTCCGTGGACCAGCCCTGCGTGTCGATTGCCGCGCTGTCGCGCGCACGCCGACGGGTTCGCTGTGATCGGGAGCACTCCGGACGCGCCCACGAACGTCTGGGTGTGGACGCCGGAGGCGGTGCGCCCGCTGCGACCGCCGGCCGGGCAGGCACTCGAGAGCAGCGTGGTCTCGCCGCGCCGAACCCTTCACCCTGACCGGGCGGTCGGGGAGGCCCGTGCACGGGACGCTCTACCGGCCGGCGCCCACCGAGGGGCGAGGCCGTGATGGCGGCCCGCCCCCGCTCGTGACGTGGTGCCACGGCGGCCCGACGTCGTCGTGCCAGTCCGGGTTCGACCTCAGCGTGCAGTTCTTCACCACCCGGGGCTTCGCCGTGGCGTGCGTCGACTATGCGGGCAGCTCGGGGTACGGCCGCGACGTACCGCGGCGCGCTGTGGGGGCAATGGGGCGTCGCCGACGCCGAGGATTGCCTCGATGCGGCCCTGCACCTGGCCGCGCGGGGCGACGTCGACGCGGGGCGCATGGCGGTGCGCGGTGGCAGCGCCGGTGGCATGACGGCCCTGAACGCGCTGGCGGCGGGGGAGGGTTTCGGAGCGTGCGTGGCCCTCTACGGCGTGACGGACCTGCTGGGGCTGGTGGCGACGACGCACGACTTCGAAGCGCACTACACGGACCGCCTCATCGGGCCGCTCCCGGGTTCGCGCCCGCTCTACGTCGAGCGCTCACCCGTCGGCCGCGCCGGCGCCATGGCCGGATCGGTCCTGCTCCTGCAGGGGACCGAGGACGCCGTCGTGCCTCCCGCCCAGGCCGAGTCCATGCGCGACGCGCTGGTCGCCGCCGGCACCCGCTGCGACCTGCGCTTCTTCGAGGGGGAAGGGCACGGGTTCCGCCGGGCCGACACGCTGACCGAATGCCTGGAGGCGGAACTGGCGTTCTATCTCGAGGAGCTCCGCCTTTAGGATTAGGGGGAGGCCGTCCGGACCACTCCTTGTATGCGAGGCTTTCCTGAGACGTGATGCCGACCCCTTCCGCTGCGATCCCGAGCTGGGCTACCCCCGTCACCGACGTGGTGCAGCGGGTGCTGAACCGGGCCAAGCGCATCTCCCCCGAGTGGGGTGACGCCCTGCTCTACGGGCTGAGCGCCCTGTTCGCGCTCGGGACGATCTACACCTCCGACAATGCGCTGTACCAGGTATGGGGGCGCATGGCCCTCGACCCTTCGCGTTCGGCGCGCTGGCCTCGGTGGCCCTGGCGTTGTTCCTCCGGCGCGCCGCCAGCGCCAAGTCGGCGCGCGGCTGACCGTTCGCCAACATCGCCGAGCCTGGCTGGCGCGGATCGTCGTCGCGGTGTGCGTCTTCGTCGGCGCGCTCGGCCATCCCGATGGGGCTCGAGATCCTCTGGCGCTTCGACCGTGTTCCCGGGTCCCACCTGCAGCCCGAGGTGGTCACCGTCGAGGTCGGCGGCCAGGACCTGGTCCACGGGCAGGATCCGTACCACCCGCTGGTCCGGCTCCACCACCCCGTGAAGTACCACGCACCCGGTCAGCCGGACTTCGCCGGCTTCCTGCCCTACCTGCCGCTGATGGCCGTGGCGGGGATCCCGAGCGAGGTCTGGCCCAACAGCGGGCTGAGCGACGCCCGGATCTTCTTCTGCATCACCACGCTCGGTGTCGCGGCCCTGGCCCTCTACCTCTGCCGGGCGGACGGGCGGCGCAAGATCCGGGCCCTGCAGGCGCTGGTGATCCTCCCCATTGCGTCCCTGCCCCTGGCGACCGGGGGTGACGACATACCGGTCGTGGCGTTCTTGCTGCTGGCCATGGTGCTGGCCCAGCGCCGAAGGCCGTTCGCCTCCGGGGTGGTGTTCGGGATCGCCTCGGCCATGAAGTTCACCGCCTGGCCCCTGGCCGTCCTGGCGCTCTTCGCCGCACGCGGTCGCAAGGGCGAGCGGCGGCCGATCGCCATGTTGGCCGGCATGCTGGTGGTGGCCGTGCCGACGATCTTCCCGTTCGCGCTGCGCGGCCCGTTCGCCCTCATCGACGACGTGGTGCTGTTCCCGCTCGGCCTGAGCGCCATCCCGTCGACGGCGGCGAGCGCCCTGCCGGGCCACGTCCTCGTGACCGAGTTCCCCTCGCTGAGCCGAGCGTTGCCCCTCTCGGTCGGCATCGTGATGGCGGTGCTCCTGGCCCGCCACCTGTACCGCCACACACCGCGCACCGTCTCGGAGGTCTGCAACATCGCCGGTGTGGTGATGGCCGTGCTCATCCTCCTGGCACCGAACCCGCGCGTGGGCTACCTGTTGTACCCGATCAACTTCTTCGTGTGGGCCTACCTGCTGGCCGAACCGGCCGACCAGCCGGCGCCGCCGCGCGACGACCTGGTGCCGGCGGGAGGCGGGGCGTGCAGTGGGGCTACTGGGAGTCGCCCAGCTGCAGCAGACGGATCGTGAAGTCGGTCTGCCCACGGGGAGGCCCGCCGGGCCTGAACGACGTGGGCGAGATGGTGGCGCCCATCTCCCAGTAGTACCCGTCGGACCCGGCGAGCTTGCCCAGGATCTCGAAGGCGCCCGGATTGTGGGCGGCCGGGCCCCGGTCGAAGACCTGCCACCCGCGCAGCTTCATGTCCGCGGCGTAGAACGCCAGGAGCGCCGCCTGGGAGTCGCCCGAGCGCAGCGTCGACCTGCGAGTCGTACTGCCCCGAGCCGGCGCTGTTGTCGTGGTGCGCGACCCGGACCGAGCCGACGGGGATCGAGACCGCGTTCGACGACGTTGGCGGGCGGTTGTCCGACCGCGACGATGGGTGCGAGGGCGGCGGTCGCCGGCGCCGAGCGCAGCGCGCTGCCGGGGACCGAGGCTGAGGAGCCGACCGTGGCGGGCCGCCGTGGGCGATCGTGACGAGAGGGCGCCGATGGCCAGGAACACCGCCAGGATGAGCACGGCGAGCGCGAGGACGATCATCGCCGGCCGCATGGAGATCCCGCCGGGCTTCGGGGGCGGAGCGGTTCGGAGGGAGCCGCAAGCGCCATTTGCCAGCCAGCCTATTGCGGCGCCGACCACCCGAAATGGTCGAGGGGACCGTGGCCCGAGCCGAGCCGCCAGCCCGCGCCCCCCGCCAGCGCACGGGCCACGTAGGCCTTGGCCTCGGCGATCGCCGCCGGAATGGCCAGGCCGCGGGCCAGGTTGGCGGCCACCGCCGCCGACAGGGAGCACCCGGTGCCATGGTCGTTGCGGGTATCCACCCTGGACCCGGGCAGGACGACGACCCCTTCGGGGCCCGCCACGACGTCGTCGGCCGACTCGGTGAGGTGGCCTCCCTTCACCACGACGAAGCGGGCGCCCGTCTCCCGGATCTGCTGGGCGACCGCCGCGCGCCTCGACGCTGCGGAGGGCCTCCACCGAGGTGTGCCCGAGCACCGCCGCCTCGCGGAGGTTGGGGGTGGCGACGACCGCGTGCGGGAGCAACAGCTCGAGGTAGGCGTCGATGCCGTCGGGTTCCATCAGGCGGTGGCCGCTGGACGAGACCAGGACGGGATCGACCACCAGTTGGGGCAGCCGGCCGGCGGCGGCCAGGCCGGCGACCTCGCGGACGATCGCGGCGCTGGCCAACATGCCGGTCTTCACACTGCAGCACCGCGAAGTCGTCCAGGACGGTCTCCACCTGCTGGCGCACGAAGCCGGGCTCCAGGGCCACGACGGCGCGCACCTCGGCTGTGTTCTGTGCCGTCACCGCGGTGAGGGCACACACCCCGTGGACCCGGTGGGCCGCGAAGGTCTTCAGATCGGCCTGCGCGCCCGCACCGCCGCCCGAGTCGGACCCGGCGATGGTGAGCGCCGTCGGTGGGGTCAGGTCCGGCACCGAGCCACCATAGGCGGGCACCGGGGTATCGTCGTCCGGTGGCACCGCACGACGCCGGAGCACCGGCTCCGGCCCACCTGACCATCGCCGGCGAGGTCCTGTCGTCACGTCTCCTGCTCGGCACCGGGGGTATGACCAGCCTCGACGCGCTCCGAGCCGCCCTCATCGAATCGGAAGCGGCCATGGCGACGGTCGCCGTGCGACGCGTCGAGGCATCGGGCAAGGGCGCACTGCTGTCACTGCTCGGGGAGCTCGGGGTGCGGGTCCTCCCCAACACGGCGGGGTGTGCCACCGCGTCGGAGGCCGTGCTCACGGCCAAGCTGGCGCGTGAGGCCTTCGGCACCGACTGGGTCAAGCTGGAGGTGGTCGCCGACGACCGCACGCAGTTGCCCGATGCAGTGGAGCTCCTGGTGGCGGCGGAGCAGTTGGCCGAGGACGGGTTCGTCGTGCTTCCCTACACCAGCGACGACCCGGTGTTGGCCTTCCGGCTCCAGCAGGTGGGGTGTGCGGCCGTGATGCCGCTCGGGTCACCCATCGGCAGCGGTCTGGGCATCCGCAACCCCCACAACATCGCGTTGCTGCGCGAGGCCGTCGAGGTCCCTGTCGTGCTCGATGCCGGCATCGGCACGGCCTCCGACGCCGCGCTGGCGATGGAGCTCGGGTGTGACGCGGTGCTGGTCGCCACGGCGGTGAACCGGGCCCACGACCCGGCGGCAATGGCCCGGGCCATGCGCCTGGCGGTGGAGGCGGGACTCCAGGCTCGGCGGGCCGGGCGCATCCCTGTCCGCTTCCACGCGGAGCCCTCGAGCCCGCTCGAGGGTCGGGCCGACCTGGCGGCCGGAGGGCCGACCGCATCGGGCTGAGGGACGGCCGCATCGGGCGAGAGATGCCGACAGGCCGCATCGGGCGGAGGGTCCGCCTTCTGAGTCTCCGGGGCATGTTTCCCGGAACTATCCACACATCGGTTGAGACTTCTGGCTCACGCCCGGCCGTGATCGACCCGATGCCGGGTGGAGGGACGCACCGGTGCCTTGACGCCCTTCTGAGGCGACCCTAAAGTTAGGCGACCCTAACTTTCGGAGCGGTCCAGGTAGGAGAGGTGCCAGAGGTCGATGGGAGGCACATGGTGGCCACGCAGCGATCGGCGCACGGGCCGCGTGGGTCGGGCGCTGCCGTGCTGGCCGCGTGTCGGTGGCGGCCAGCCTGGGTGCGTTGGCGCTCGCCGGCTGTGCCCAGAGCTCGGGGGCGGGCGGGGCAGGGGACCTGACCGTCTACAGCGGTCAGCACGTGCAGACGACACAAGCCCTGGTGGCCGCGTTCGAGCGCGAGAGCGGCATCGCGGTCCACCTGCGCTCCGACGACGAGGACGTACTGGCCGACCAGATCGTGACCGAGGGGTCGCGTTCGCCGGCGGACGTGTTCTATACCGAGAACTCGCCTCCCCTGCAGTACCTGGACTCGAAGGGCCTGCTTGCCCCCGTTGATCCCGCCACGCTCGCCCGCACGCCGGCTCGGTACAACTCTCCCAACGGCCGGTGGGTCGGTGTCTCGGCTCGCGTCAGTGTGATGGTCTACAACACCTCGTTGCTCAAGCCCGATGCCAGCTGCCGACCTCGATCATGCAGCTGGCGGACCCCAAGTGGAAGTGGCCGCATTGCGATTGGCCGGGAAGCGAGACGGACTTCCAGCCCATCGTGACGAGCGTGGCGCGCACCCACGGCGAGGCGGCGGCGCTGCAGTGGCTCGATGCGGTCAAGGCCAACGCGGGCGGCCACAACTACCCGAACAACGAGACCGTGACGTCCGAGGTGAACCGCGGGCAGGTCGCGCTCGGCGTCGTCGACCAGTACTACTGGTACCGGGAACGGGCGCAGGTGGGCCCCGGAGGCACGCACTCGGCCATCGCCTACTTCGCGCCGCACGACGTCGGCTATGTCGTCGTCGTCTCGGGTGCGGGCATCGTCAAGTCGTCCGCCCATGAGCAGGAGGCGCAGCGGTTCCTGGCCTTCCTGACCTCGGTGCAGGCCCAGGAGATCATCGCCCACAGCAACAGCTGGGAGTACCCCATTGCATCGGGCGTCACGACCAACCGCGAGAAGCCGTTCGACCAGCTCGAGCCCAACGGGATCACCGTCGCCGAGCTCGGCACGGGTGCGGAGGCGATCAAGTTGTTGCAGGAAGCGCAGCTGTTGTGACCGCCGAGGCGGTGGAGCTCAGTCCGGGGTCGGGGCGCCGGCGCCTCCCGCCCTTCCTGACCGCCGGCGCGCTGCTCGTCTCCGCGCGTGGTGCTCCTCCCGCTCGTGTTCCTCGTGGTCCAGGCCGTGCAGGTCGGCTGGGCCCAGCTGCACCAACTGCTCTTCCGGCACCTGACGGCTGAGCTCGTCTGGAACACCGTGTCGCTCGTCGTCGTGGTCACGGTGCTCTGTGCCGTCGTGGGCACGCTGGCGGCGTGGTTCGTCGAGCGCACCGACCTGCCGGGCCGCCGCCTCTTCGCCGTCCTGCTCGTGATCCCGCTCGGCATCCCGGACTTCGTGGTGAGCTTCGGCTGGCGGGGCCTGTTCCCGTCGTTCGGTGGCTTCTGGGCGGCGGTCCTGGTCATGACTCTCGCCGTCTACCCCCTGGTGTTCCTCCCTGTGGCGGCCAGCCTGCGCGCTGCCGACCCGGCCCAGGAAGAGGTGGCGCGCAGCCTGGGCCTGGGCCGGGTGCGCACGTTCTGGACGGTGACCGTCGGCCAGGCCCGCCTGGCCATCCTCGGCGGGTCGCTGCTGGTCGGGCTCGTGGTGCTGGCCGAATTCGGCGCGTTCGAGATCCTCGGGCTACCAGACGCTGACCACCGAGATCTACAACGAGTTCCACGTCGGCTTCAACGAGCCCGCTGCGTGCGCCTGTCTCGCTGATCCTCGTCCTCCTCGGTGCCGTGCTCCTGGCGGGGGAGGGCTCGGTCCGGGGCCAGGGCCGGGCATCACGTCTCGGGGCTGGAGCGGCGCGGGCGATGCGCCCGGCACCGCTGGGCCGATCCCGCCCGGCGGCCCTGGTCGGAGCCTGGTCTGCTGGTCGGCCTCGCGCTCGGCGTCCCGGTGGGATCCATCGCTCTACCTGATCGTCCAGGGAGGCACCACGACGCTGCCGCCAGCCTCGCTGGCCATCGCCACCGCCAGCACCTTCGGCTACGCCGCCGCGGCCGGACTGGTGGCCACCGTGGCGGCCCTGCCGATCGCCCTGCTCTCGGTGCGCTTCCCCCGCCGGCGGGTGATGGCACTGGAGCGGTCCAACATGGTCATCCTGGCCGTGCCCGGGCTCGTGGTCGCCCTGAGCTTCACGTACCTGACCGAACACTTCCTGCAGGGCCGCTTCTACCAGACCAGCCCTGCTCCTGGTGCTGGCCTACACGATCATGTTCTTCCCGCTGGCCCTCGTGGCCGTGCGGGCCGCGGTGGCCCGCTCGCCGGTCGGGCTCGAGGAGGTGGCTGGCTCGCTCGGCGTGCGGCGTCGCTCAGTGTCCTGTGGCGGGTGACGCTTCCTCTCATCGCACCGGGGCTGGCCGCCGCCTTCGCGCTCGTCTTCTTGGAGACCGCCACCGAGCTCACGGCGACCCTCGTCCTCACCCCACGAATGTCGAGACGCTGGCGACCCAATTCTGGGCCTACCAATCGAACGGGTCCTACAGCCAGGCGGCCGTGTACGCCGGGGTCATGGTGCTCATCGCCGCCGTGCCCGGGTTCGTCCTCGGGCGCTGGTTCGACCGCCAACCCGCCGCGGTTCGCCGGCGGCGCTGCGCTGGCTCAGGGCACCGCAGCGGCCCCTATGCAGAGAGTCCCGGAGGTGGTCGGCGTGAGGGACCTGCGAATGGGGGGTGTCCAAGTCGTTCGGCACGCAGCGGGTCCTGCGCGGCGTCGATCTGGTGGTCCCGCACGCGTCCTTCACGGCGATCCTCGGCGCATCGGGAAGCGGCAAGACGACGCTGTTGCGCATCGTGGCCGGGTTCGAGCGCCCAGACGAAGGAGCAGGTACGTCTCGGCGACGAGGTCGTTGACGATGCCGGCGCACGTTTCGTGCCCTCCGAGCACCGCCGCATCGGCTACGTGCCCCAGGAGGGCGCCCTCTTCCCGCACCTCAGCGTCGGGCGGAACGTCGCCTTCGGCCTGAGCCGCGGCCGCGCGGTCGCGGCGCGGGTCGACGAGCTGCTGGAGCTGGTCGGGCTGGCGGGCTGGCGCCGCCGCTACCCGCACCAGCTCTCGGGCGGGCAGCAGCAGCGGGTCGCCCTGGCCCGCGCCCTGGCCATCGAGCCCGAGATCGTCCTGCTCGACGAGCCGTTCTCCTCCCTCGACGCATCCCTGCGGGCCTCGGTTCGCGCCGATGTGCTACGACGTGCTGCGCCAGGCGGGCGCGACGTCGGTGCTGGTGACCCACGATCAGGACGAGGCGCTTTCCATGGCCGACCAGGTTGCCGTGCTGCGGCGACGGGGTCATCGCCCAGATCGACTCGCCGTCCGGGCCTGTACGGCGGCGCCGGCGACGCCGAGCTGGCCCGATTCCTCGGTGAGTCCAACGTGCTCGAGGGGACGGTCCGCGACGGGGTGGCGACGACGGGCTCGGGCGGCTCGGCCATCGGGGCCTGGAGCGGGCCAGCAGGCGGGGGGGATGCCCAGGTGATGGTGCGGCCCGAACAGATCCTGCTTGGAGAACTGGCTGCGGGACGATCGCGGTGGACGGCGTGGTCGCAGCTACGAGTACTTCGGCCACGACGCCGTGGTGCGGGTCCGGACCGGCCCGTGGCGGACTGCCGGACCTGGTGGTGCGGGTCACCGGAGGGACGCCGCTCCGGCCAGGACAGCCTGTCGGGCTCTCCGTGCTCGGCCCGGTGGTGGCCTGGCCGGCCGAGCCCTCGGCAGCGGCGGAATCCCCTGAATGACGTCCTCGTAACTACGTCGTTGTCGTCCGGCGCTGCATTAGAGTGACGGCTCGGAGCGCTGACTGGAGGTGCGATGGCCGAGGATGTCCGCAACCCATGTCGGAGGGTTTCACGGGCCGCAGGTGTGCGGCTCGGTGGGGATCACGTACCGCCAGCTCGACTATTGGGCCCGCACCGGCCTGCTCCAGCCCTCGGTGGCCTCGGCAAAGGGGAGCGGGTCCCGGCGGGTCTACTCCTACTCCGACGTGCTCGAGCTCAAGGTGATCAAGCAGCTGCTCGACGCGGGCGTCTCGCTGCAGTCGGCGCGGCGGGCCGTCGAGTGCCTGCGCGAGGACCTGGGCGCCGATCGTGGCGCTCGTCCAACCTGGTGCTGACCGGGACCAGTTCGGTCCTGGCCCGCTCGAACGGCGAGGTCGTCGACCTCCTGGCCGGAGGGCAGGGCGTCTTCAACATCGTCCCGCTGGCCGGGGTGGTGGAGTGGCTGGAAGCCGACATCGTGCGACTAGAGGCACCGGCGCCAGTCCCGGCCACAAGGCGACGACCGGCGCGACGTACTCGGGCCCGGGCCGCGGGCGAGTGAACCCGACGGACGCCGCTCACGTCGGCCGCCTGCGCCATCCGGCCGGTGCGCCGCGCCGGGCACGTCCGTTTCGCCCATCCATCCGAGCGTCTCTTCGCCACGCTGCTCGACCTGTCGGGCGAACGCTGGCAGTACGAGCCGGTCGAGTTCCCGCTCGAGCTGGGACAGCCACGGCTCACCGGTGGCGGGTTTCCGGCCTGACTTCTACCTGCCGGCCCGGGGGGTCTTCATCGAACTCACGACGGCGGACCAGCGCCTCGTCACCCGCAAGAACCGCAAGGTGCGACGGATGCGCGAGCTCTATCCCGAGGTGCCGATCTGCGTCGTCTACCAGCGCGACTTCCTCGCTGCTGGCCTCGCACGGCCTGCTCCCAGATATCGCCACGGCCGGCGCCGCGTAGTCTGGCCCGGTGAACGCCGGCCATAGCGGGGGCGGCACGCCGCCCCGCGTCTCACCCCTCCACGCGGCGCACGTCGCGCTGGGCGCCAAGATGGTGCCCTTCGGGGGTTGGGACATGCCCCTGGCCTACCCGTCGGGCACCGTGGCCGAGCACCGGACCTGTCGCCAGACGGCGGTGGCGTTCGACGTGAGCCACCTGGGCACCGTCCGCGTGCAGGGCCCCGACGCCTTCCACCACCTGCAGCACTCCCTGAGCAACGACCTGCGGCGCGTGCATCCCGGCCGGGCTCAGTACACGCACCTGCTCGACCACGACGGCTCCGTGGTCGACGACATCATCGTGTGGTGGGTCGACGAGGAGCGCTTCGACGTCATGCCCAACGCCTCCAATACCAGCGACGTGCTCGGCGGCGATCGGCGGGAAGGACGTCACGCAGGAGCGGGCGATCATCGCGGTGCAGGGACCCGAGGCCAGGACCCGCCTGGCCAGAGTTGCCTCGCAGGCAGCGGGGGTGCACCGCTTCGCCGTGGAGCGGTTCGAGTGGGCCGGTGCGACCTGCCTGGTGGCCGGCACGGGGTACACCGGCGAGGAGGGTGTCGAATGTGCGGTGCCCGCCGAGATCGCGGTCCGCTTCTGGGAGGCGATCCTGCTCGGAGGGCGTCCTCCCGGCCGGCCTGGGTGCCCGCGACACGCTGCGACTGGAGGCGGGGCTCCCGCTGCACGGCCACGAGCTGGGGCCCGGGATCACCCCCCTCCAGGCCGGGCTGGGCTGGGTGATCGGCTGGGACAAGGGGGACTTCACCGGTCGCACCGCGCTCGAGGAGGAGCGGGCCAGCGGCCCGGTCCGGCGCCTGCGCGGCTTCGTGGCAGAGGGCCGCCAGCCCCTGCGCGACGGTGCGGAGGTCTGCCACGGCGAGGACCGGGTCGGCTTCCTGACCAGCGGCAATTTCTCGCCCATGCGCGAGCGCGGCATCGGATTGGGTTTCGTCGATGCCGACGCGCGGCTCCTCGACGGTGACGAGGTCACCATGATCCAACGGGGCCGCGAGCTGCCGGCGCGCCTGGTCCGCCCACCGCTGTGGCCGGTCCGCGAAGAGAACGACTGACCAACCGGGCCTCGTAACGGGCGTTGGCACCGAGTGGGTGCCGTATAGTGGGGTAGCAACTGAATACGCCGATTGAACCGGAGCGCCAGAGTCCCCGTAGTACGCATGCGAGGGGACGCCGGAGGAGCAACTCTCCCCGAGAAACTCTCAGGCCGACATACCGCTTCGGCGAGGCAACTCTGGAAAGCGGGCGTCCCCGGGCGCTCGCACCGAAGGTGGAAGTCGCTCACACAGCGGCGAGGCTCTCAGGTCCGATGACAGAGCGGGGAGGACGTCCAACGAGTTCCGCGTGACCGCGGAGCATGAGGAGGCCTCCGTGAGTGCACATCGTCCCGACGCCGGAACCGACGTCGTCGAACCCGAGCAGGGCTTCGTCGACCGTCACGTCGGGACCTCGAGCGACGAGCAGGCCGCGATGCTCAAGGTGCTCGGCTACGAGTCCCTCGACGCGCTGATTGACGCCGCCGTCCCAGACAGCGTGCGAAGCCTGTCCGAACTGGAGCTCCCGCCGGCGGCCTCCGAGCACGAGGTGCTCGAGGAGTTGCGCCGCCTCGCCGCCCGCAACCTCGTTGCGGAGCCCATGATCGGCCTCGGCTACTCGGGGACCATCACGCCCGGGGTCATCCGCCGCAACGTGCTCGAGAGCCCGGCCTGGTACACCGCCTACACCCCGTACCAACCCGAGATCAGCCAGGGCCGCCTGGAGGCACTGCTGAATTTCCAGACCATGGTCTCGGACCTCACGGGACTCGACACGTCGAACGCATCCCTGCTGGACGAGGGAACGGCGGTGGCCGAGGCGGTCACCCTCATGCGTCGCCGCGCCACGGTCGAAACGCGACGGGTCGTCGTCGATGCCGACTGCCTCCCGCAGACGCTGGCCATCCTCATGACGCGCCTGGAGCCGCTCGGGATCGAGGTCGACGTCGTCGACTTCGACGCAGGGCTCCCGGAGGGCGACTACTTCGGCATGGTCCAGCAGTACCCGGGGTGTTCGGGCGCCATCCGGGACTTCGCCGCCCTCACCGAGGATGCGCACGGACGCGGCGCCATGGTCACCGTCGTCGCCGACCTCCTGGCTCTGACGCTGCTCAAGCCGCCCGGAGAGTGGGGAGCGGACGTGGTGGTCGGGTCCTCCCAGCGCTTCGGTGTGCCCCTCTGGTACGGGGGCCCCCACGCTGCGTTCATGGCGGTGCGGGCCGGACTGGAGCGCGATCTGCCCGGCCGTCTCGTCGGGTTCTCGGTCGACGTGGAGGACCGGCCCGCCTACAGGCTCGCCCTCCAGACGCGTGAGCAGCACATCCGGCGCGAGAAGGCGACCTCGAACATCTGCACGGCGCAGGTGCTGCTGGCGGTCGTGGCGTCGATGTACGCGGTGTACCACGGGCCCGACGGGCTGCGCGCCATCGCGCGGCGGGTCCACGCCCGAGCGGTCCGTCTGGCCACGGGTCTGCAGCAGGCCGGTTTCGACCTCGATCATCGCGAGTTCTTCGACACCGTGGTCGTGCGGGCCCCGGGACGAGCCGCCGACGTGGTGGCGGACGCGGGCGCTCACGGCGTGCTCTTGCGCCTGATCGACGGCGACCGAGTCGGCATCTCGTGTGGCGAGACCACCACCGAGGAGCATGTGGCCGTCGTGCTCCGGGCCTTCGGTGCGGCCGAGAGTGGGGGAGGGGCCGGGGCCACGGCTCTGCCGGAGTCGCTCCTGCGCGTGGGGCCGATCCTGAGTCACCCCGTGTTCTCCGAGTACCACTCCGAGACGGCGATGCTGCGCTACCTGCGACGGTTGTCGGATCGGGACTTCGCGCTCGACCGAGGCATGATCCCGCTGGGGTCGTGCACCATGAAGCTGAATGCGACCACGGAGATGGAGCCGATCGGGCTTCCCGGCTTCGCCGACGTCCACCCGTTCGCGCCGGCGGAGAGCACGCCCGGCTACCAGGAGCTGATCGACGACCTGGAGCGCTGGCTGGCCATCGTCACGGGCTACGCCAAGGTGTCCGTCCAGCCCAATGCCGGGAGCCAGGGCGAGCTGGCGGGGCTCCTGGCGATTCGCGCCTACCACCAGGACCGCGGTGAGCCCGGCCGCGACGTGTGCCTCATCCCCTCGAGCGCGCACGGCACCAATGCGGCGTCGGCCGTCATGGCCGGCATGCGCGTCGTCGTGGTGGGCGCGCTCGAGGATGGCACCGTCGATCTCGGCGACCTCCGGGCCAAGTGCGAGGAGCACGGCGAGCGCCTGGCCGCCATCATGGTCACCTACCCCTCGACGCACGGCGTGTACGAGTCGGGCATCCGCGACATGTGTGCCCTGGTCCACCAGTACGGGGGACAGGTCTACATCGACGGGGCCAACCTCAATGCGCTGCTGGGCCTGGCCGAGCCCGGGCACTTCGGCGGCGACGTCTCGCACCTGAACCTGCACAAGACCTTCTGCATCCCCCACGGTGGCGGCGGACCCGGCGTCGGGCCCGTGGCGGTCGCCGAGCACCTGGTGCCGTACCTCCCCTCGCATCCGATGCACCCCCGGCCCGAGCAGCGGGAGGGAATCGGCCCGGTCAGCGCGGCACCCTTCGGCAGCGCGGGGATCCTGCCCATCAGCTGGGCCTACGTGCGGTTGCTGTCGGGCCCGGGGCTGGCGCACGCAACCAAGTCGGCCGTCCTGGCGGCGAACTATGTCGCGACCCGTCTGGCCGCGGCGTTCCCGATCCTCTACACCGGCAGGAACGGCCTCGTGGCCCACGAGTGCATCGTGGACCTGCGGGCCCTGACCAAGGCGACGGGTGTCAGCGTCGACGACGTGGCCAAGCGGCTGATCGACTACGGCTTCCACGCGCCCACGGTGAGCTTCCCGGTGGCCGGGACGCTCATGGTCGAGCCGACCGAGAGCGAGAACCTGGCCGAGCTCGATCGCTTCTGCGACGCCATGATCGCGATCCACGCCGAGATCGACGACGTCGCCGCCGGCCGCTGGACGGTTGAGGACAGCCCGTTGCGGGGAGCGCCCCACACGGCCGCGGCGCTCGTCTCGAAGTGGGAGCGGCCCTACGACCGCGAGGCCGCGGTGTTCCCGATGGGCGTCACCGCTGCGAAGTACTGGCCCCCCGTGGCCCGGATCAACCAGGCCTTCGGGGATCGCCATCTCGTGTGCACCTGCCCGCCGCCCGAGGCGTTCGCCTCCTGAGCCAGACGCTCAGAGCAGGGCGGTGAGGCCGATGCCTGCTGCAGCGGCGCCCAGGCAGACGGCCAGCCCACCGAGCGTGTAGACCACCGCCTCGGCGCGGTGACCGGTGTGGAGCAGATGGATGGTCTCCCAGCTGGCGGTCGACCACGTCGTGTACCCCCCGCAGAGGCCGGCGCCGGCGATGGCGAGCGAGTGCGGACCGAGGCCGTGATACAGGGACAGCCCGGTCAGCACGCCGAGCAGCAACGACCCCGAGGCGTTGACCACCAGCGTGCCGACCGGAAGCGGGTCCGAGCGCCGGACGCCGACATGATGGATGAGCAGGGCGCGCAGCACGGCGCCCGCGCCGCCGGCCAGCGCAACGAGCAGCGCCAGCCCGAGAGAGGGCGAGGAGGCGCTCATGCGGTCACCCTCCGGCCGACCGCATGACCGGCCACGACCAGGGCCAGTCCTCCGGCCACGGTGGCGAGCAGGTAGGCGAGGCAGGTGAGGACGTCGCCGTGCTGGGCCAACAGCACCGACTCCACGGCCAGCGTCGAGTAGGTGGTCCATCCGCCCAGGAAGCCGATCAGGAGCAGTGGCCGCGCAATGGGGGCGCGGTCCGCCACGTGCTCGGTGAGCGGGACCAAGAGCCCGATGGCGAACGAGCCGGTCAGGTTGACGAGCAAGGTGACCCAGGGGAACGTGCCGGTGCCCGCACCGTGATGGGCTTCGAGCAGGTAGCGGGCGACGGTGCCGAGCGCGCCCCCGACGAAGATGGCAGCCAGCGTCGGGACCGACAGCCCGAAGAGCGGGAGGACCTCCTCGTCGAGGAGATCGTGCTCTTCGTGTTCGAGCCCGGCACGCTCACCCGCGCGCAGGTCGTACTCGTCGCGTGCTTCGTCCAGCTGCTCGTCCATGGCCCGGCCCTCCAGTGCCGCTGCTCAGGAGCCATCAGCCATGTCGTGGCGGCGGTTCGGGGCCGTGCCCCCCGGCGGGACCCATCGCCGGTCGGTGACGCTGCAACCCGGCAATGTTACCGCCCATCGCTGGTCACGCCAGGTTGGCGCGCGCCACCTCGATGACAGTCAGTCGAGCCGCGGACCCGGTGCGTGACGGAAGCGGAACGGCTCGCTCTCGCGCCCGGCGACGACGTACCAGCATTCGCCGGTGGTCTCGGAGTCGAGGATGCGCTGGAAGGCGGCGACGACATCGGCCACATCGATGATCGGGAAACCCATGTCGAGGAGCGTCTGCTCCGAACCCTTGATGATGTTCGTATAAGCGAAGGACGGGCAGAGCGCATGGACGCGGATGCCGTCGGGCTCGTAGACCTGTCCCAGCGAGCGTGCGAGACCGACGACGGCATGCTTGTTGGCGGAGTAGATCGGATCGAACGGCACGGCCACGAGCCCTGCCATGGAGGCGGTCGCAACGATGGTGCCGCCGCCACTGGCCTTGATGGCGGGGCGGGCGGCGGCGATCCCGTACACGACCCCGTCCAGATTGATCGCCATGGAGCGCCGGTAGGCCTCCGGGTCGAAGTCGTCGCCCATCCCGCACCACGACGTCACGCCCGCGTTGAGGTGTGCGATGTGAAGGCCGCCGAACGCCTCGACCGCGCACGCGCACGGCAGCCGTGCTGGCGGCAGGGTTGGTCACATCGGTCTGGATGAAGCGCCCGCCCAACTCCTCGGCGACGCGACCGCCGCGGGCGACGTCGATGTCGGCGATCACCACGCGTGCGCCCCGACCCGCCAGATGCCTCGCCACTCCCTCGCCGATGCCGTTGCTCCCGCCGGTGATGAGTGCGACCTTGCCCTCCACGTCCATGGCCATGTCGCCCGATGGTAGGGGAAGCCGTCGGGTCAGCCGAGGAGCGGGTCGGGGAGGGGCGCCGCATGGACGATGCTGAGGTGCTGAATGGGCCGGGTCATGGCCACATAGAGCAGGCGAAGGCCGCGCCGATCCCCGCCGGCGATGGCTGCGGGCTCGACGACGACGACGGCGTCGAACTCCAGGCCTTTGGCAGCGGGGGCCGGGACGATGGTGATGGGCCGGGTCATCGCGTCGCGTTCGAGGATCCCGATACCGGTGTCGCCTCGGGCCAGCCGGACCAGGGTGGCGGCGAGATGGTCCGGAGCGATCACGGCCACCAGGGCGTGCTCCCCGGACAGCCGGCGCGCCTCGTCCAGGGCGGCGTCGCCCAACTCGGCGGGTTCGACCGCCCGGATGGCAGGTTCTGTCCGGCCGGGGCGGATGGACGAGGTAGGGCCCACACCCGGGGCCGCGACGGCCAGGAGCCGGGAAGCGAAGTCGAGGACGCGTCCCGGGGCCCGATAGCCCAGAGTGAGCTCGTCGTGCTCGGGTTGACCCGCCTCCGGGAGGTGGGCCCGAACCTCGTCCCAGTCCGAGTAGCTCCACGGCCCCGTCGCCTGGGCCAGGTCGCCCAGCACGGTGATCGACCCTGTAGGCGCGCGGCGGGCGACCATTCGGAACTGCATCGGCGTCAGGTCCTGCGCTTCGTCGACGACGATGTGCCCGTAGGCGCGAGTCCGCCCACCGGTGAGGAAGGCGGCCTCGTCGAGGAGGGCCAGATCGTCGACGCTCCAGGCCGTCGCGGCGACCGTCGCCTCGCGGGCACGGAACAGCAGCTCCCAGTCGGGCTCGGCGAGAAGACCGGCGGAGAATCGCTCGAGCTGGGAACGCGAACCGAGCAGGTCGCGCACGAGCGCGGTGGGGGAGACGGTCGGCCAGAGCGTGTCGAGCAGGGCGCTGAACTCGTCCGAGGCGATCAGCTCGCCCTCGAACCACGCCTCGTCGGCCCCCAGCCGGGCGGAGGACCGGAAGGCGCGGCGTGCCTCGCTGACGAGCCGGGACCGCAGCGCGAGGCGTCCGGACTTGTACGGAGCGGGACGGGCGACGATGGACGCCACCAGTTCGTTCACCCGTTCGGCCTCCAGGGTCGCCCGGGCGAAGCGGACACGGAGACTGACGTCGTCGTCCAGCAGGCGGCGCCGCCCGTCGAGGGCGCGTCGCAGGAGCTCGCCCATCCGGGCGTCGCCCTTCACTCTGCGCACCTCCATCGGCTCGGCGACGCGCACCTTGGCCTTCGGCGCGATGTCGGCGATGGTCGTCTGGACGACGGCCTCCTCGCCGAGCGAGGGGAGCACCTGCGCGATGTAGCGCAGGAAGGCGCGGCTGGGGCCGAGCACCAGGACGCCGTCGCGGCTCAGGGCGGGATGGTTGTAGAGGAGAAAGGCGGCCCGATGGAGCCCGACGGCCGTCTTGCCCGTCCCCGGGCCCCCCTGGACGGTGAGGAGGCGGTCCAGTGGAGCCCGAATGATCTCGTCCTGCTCGGCCTGGATGGTGGCGACGATGTCGAGCATCTCGCCCGTGCGGGCCCGCTCGAGCTCGGCCAGCAGCGCGTCGCCGCCGCGCAGGCGGGTCGCGCCCGCATCGCTGTCCCCGCCGGCGAAGAGGTCGTCGGCCACGGCCACGACGGCACCACGGTCGACCATGATCTGGCGGCGGCGCGCCAAGCCGAGCGCGTCCTTCACGCTGGCCCGGTAGAAGGGCACGGCAACGGGGGCCCGCCAGTCGACGACGACCGGGTCCGCCCGAGTGTCCTCGACGTGGCGGCGGCCGATGTGCCAGGTCGGGCCCGACTCCTCGTCGATGCGCCCGAAGAGGAGGGGCCGAGGGCTGTCCGCCAGGAGGTTCACCCGGCGCGAGAGGGCGGCCACGTAGTCGAGGTCGGGGTTGCCGGCGTCGATCAGGTCGCGCAGGAGGCGCTGCGCCCGCTGCCGCATGTCGGCGAGCGACGCCAGCGCGTGGTCGAGGTAGGCCTGCTCGGCCTGGAGCTCGGGATCGGGCAGGGGAGCGGTGACGCTCATTGAGCCGCTGCTCCCGGTAAATCACGCGGAATTACCGGACGCGTAAAAAACCCCGGACATGCCGGGGATCCTACTTGCATTTCCGAGGCCCTACAAGCCCTCTACCTGGGATTTCCCCTTCTCATCCGTCCGTACTTTGAACCTTTAACCAAGGGGACTTATCGCTGGTCACTTTACTGAATTCTCGCTCCAGAATCAAGCTTCTTCCGAATTTCGGAGGCAAGGGAACCCTCCTAGCGGGCTGCGATGACCTCGATCTCGACCTTGAGCTCCGGGAACGCCAGCCGGCTGACCCCGATGAGTGTGCTGGCCGGGAGGCTGGATCCGAGGACCTTCTGCGTCTCCGCCGCGAGGACCTCGATGATGGCATCCACGTCTGTCGTATAGATCGTCGACTTGACGACGTCGGCGGCTGTCATGCCCCCGGCCGCCAGCACCGCCACGACATTGTCGAGCGCCACCCGAACCTGCTCGCCCATGTCCGCTGAGGACGGCAGGGACCCATCCGGGCCCATGGCGGTCTGTCCGGAGCACACCAGGAGTTCCCGCGGCTCGGTGAGCTTGACCGCCTGTGAGAACCCGAATCCCTTCGACCACTCCCAAGGGTTGATCTCTTCGTGCGCCACAGCGGCCTCCTCGCCACTCAGTGTCGGTTTGCCACCCTAACGAGATCGCACAACGCGCCATGGGTGCGCCCACGGACAGGGGAGGAACCGCGAGAGTCCTATCCAGACTTCTCTATGTGACTTAACATAATGAACATTATCGGCGGGCCAAGGGGAGAGGAACGTCCTGGTGGCGGGCTCCGGGGTCTGGTGCCAGGCCGCACTCCAGCAGCGCGCGACGCACCAGCGCCGGGAGACCGGGGGGCTCGTGGAGGGACGAGTGACTCCCGGCGCCGGGTGCGCACTGCGGGACAGCTTGCACGTCGCGTCTGTGGGCTCGGTCGCTGCTCACTGTGTGGCTCCTGTGCCAAGGATCATCGGGGCCCTGAGCTGTCGTCCATTCAATCCCGACGGCGATGGATACCAAGCGGGCTCACAGCTGGCCTTCGGCTCATTGTGAAACGGCTCAAGCTGAAGTAGCAGCCATGGTGAAAGCGGGTTCAACCATGGCTGCGGACGATCCGGTCGACGTCACGCAGGAGCTGCCGCTCGGGGACGAAGGCGAGCTTCTGCTCGAGGAGCGCTCGCTCTGGCGTCGGCACAGGGCGGCGATCATCGCTGTCGCCGTTGTGATGCTCGCAGGGACGGGCGGTCTCATCTACTGGGCGACCTCGGGATCGTCCACGCCCGCCGGCCTCGTCGTCACGACCCAGGTCGTACCCGTGACGACGGGCACCATTCAGCAGACGGTCGCCAGCTCCGGGACCATTCAGCCAGCCAGCCAGGCGAACCTGAACTTCGCGGTGTCGGGGACCGTCACCGCGGTCGACGTCAAGGCCGGCCAGACGGTGACCAGCGGCCAGGTGCTGGCGACGGTGGACACGACCGCCCTCTCCGAGGAGGTCAGTGCGGCCCAGGCCCAGCTGAGCTCGGCGAACGCCCGGCTGGCCGCGGACGAGGCCTCGAGCGCGGCCACGACACAGATCGACTCGGACCAGGCCGCAGTGACGTCCGCGGAGTCGTCGCTCTCGAACGCCCAGACGGCGCTGGGCGACGCCTCGTTGACTTCGTCCATCTCCGGAACGGTGGCGTCGGTCAGCCTCACAGTCGGGCAACAGGTGACGGGCACCGGTTCGGGAGGCAATGGGAACGCCGCCAGCTCAGCATCCGGCGCCGGCTCCAGCACGCAGATCGTCGTCATCGGAACGAACTCCTACATCGTCAACACCACCGTGGACGACACCGAGATCGGCCAGATCGCCGACGGTGACCAGGCCACCATCGTCCCGACGGGCTCGTCGACGACCGACTACGGCACCGTCGCCTCCATCAGCCTCATCGGCACACAGAGTTCCAACGTCACCACCTTCCCCGTGGTGATCGACGTCACCGGCTCCCCCACTGGGCTCTACGCAGGGTCGACCGCGGCCGTGAACATCATCGTCAAGCAGCTCAACAACGTCACCGAAGTTCCGACCGCGGCCATCTCGTACAACTCGAACGGCCAGGCGACGGTCACGCAGGTCGTCAACGGCACCCACGTGGTGAAGCCGGTCACGGTGGGCGCGGCGGCACGCGGGGAGACCCAGATCACCAACGGGGTCACGGCCGGAGACAAGGTCCTCGAACGCGTCGTCACCTTCAAGGGGGTGGTGGCGGCGGGACCGGAGGAGGCCTCTTCGGTGGTAACCCCGGCGGCGGACGATTCGGCGGGTTCGGCGGTCGCGTGCCCGGAGGGAACTTCAGCGGCGCAGGCGGTGGCCCGGTCACCTTCAACGGCGGAGGCGGCGGATGACCTCACCGGCGGACGTCGCCTCTCTGCCTGGGGCACGTGACGGCGTGGTGATCGAGCTCCAGGGAGTGACCAAGGTCTACCGGACCGGCTCCATCGCGGTGGCGGCCCTGCGGGGCATCAGCCTGAGCATTGCGGAGGGTGAGTACGTCGCCGTCATCGGGCCCTCCGGCTCCGGGAAGTCGACGCTCATGCACATCTTGGGTTGCCTCGACACCCCGACCTCGGGCCACTACCACCTCGCCGGTGAGAACGTCAGCGGCATGAGCGAGTCCGCCCTGGCGGAAGTGCGCAACCGGCGCATCGGTTTCGTCTTCCAACAATTCAACCTGCTCGCTTCCATGTCGGCGTGGCAGAACGTGGAGTTGCCCCTGGTGTACGCCGGAGTGCCCCGGACCGAGCGCAAGGAACGGGCGATGACGCGCGCTGGCCCGTGTGGGCCTGGCCGGCCGGGTCAACCACCGGCCCGGCGAGCTGTCCGGCGGGCAGCAGCAGCGCGTCGCCGTCGCCCGCGGCGCTGGTCACCGAGCCCGACCTGATACTGGCCGACGAGCCGACCGGCAACCTCGACTCGGTTTCGGCTGCCGACGTGCTGCGCCTCATGGACGAGCTGCACGGTGCCGGTCGTACGTTGGTGCTGATCACCCACGATGCCGAGGTGGCATCAGCCTCCGGCCGCATCCTGGGCATCCGCGACGGCCTCCTCACCGAGAACGACCAGCGCTTCGTGGAGAGCATCCGGTGAGCTGGCTGGAGACGTTCCGAACCGGGCTGAACGGGGTGCAGAGCCACCGCCTCCGCTCCGCGTTGACCGTGCTCGGCATTCTCATCGGCATCGCGGCGGTCATCCTCACGGTCGGCCTGGGCGAGGGCGCCCAGAGCCAGGTGACTTCCGAGATCACTGCCTTGGGATCGAACGTGCTGACGATCTCGCCCGGCAGCTCGACCTCGAGCACGGGCATCCGCCAGGCGCTCGGCACCGCGTCGACCCTCACGATGTCCGATGTCACCGCGCTCTCGAACCCAACCGTGGCCCCCGACATCAAGTCGGTCGCTCCGATCACGTCGTCGTCGGAGACCCTGACCGCCGGGTCGAGCACGTGGACCACCTCGGTCCAGGGTTCGACGCCCAAGTGGCTCACGGTACGGGGTCGAACCCTGGCCCAGGGCCGCTTCATCGACAACCAGGACGTGACGGACCACTCCCCCGTCGTCGACCTGGGCGCCACGACGGCCTCGGAGCTCTTCCGGGGCGTCGATCCCGTCGGCCAGACCGTCGACGTCAACGGCGTGCCGCTGACCGTGGTCGGGGTGCTCAATTCCACGGGATCCTCGTCGTCGTCCAGCTCCACCGATCCCGGACGACGTGGCGATCATCCCGATCTCGACGGGCGCCGAGCGCATCTTCGGGGGGACGACACGGAACTCCGTAAGCTCCATCGCCGTCCAGGCCCGATCGGCGGACGACCTGACTGCGGCCTATCAGGAGGCCGATCATCTCCTCCTGCAGCTGCACGGGATCACGACGCCGACGGACGCCGACTTCACCATCACCTCGGAGCAGTCCCTGATTTCGACGGCGACATCGGTTGACCGCACGCTCACGATCCTCCTCGCCGGCGTCGCCGGGATCTCGCTCCTCGTGGGCGGCATCGGCGTCATGAACATCATGTTGGTCTCGGTGACGGAACGCATCCGCGAGATCGGCCTGCGCAAGGCCCTCGGGGCGACGCCGAGAGTGATCCGACGCCAGTTCCTGGTCGAAGCATCGGTCCTCGGGCTCATCGGCGGCGGGCTCGGCGTCCTCCTCGGGATCATCGGAGCGACCTTCCTGCCCGGCCTGGTGGGCGATCCGATCACCATCAGCCCCACCGCGATGGCGGGGGCCTTGATCGTCGCCCTTGCCATCGGAATCGCCTTCGGCGTCTACCCGGCCAGTCGCGCTGCGCACCTGGCTCCCATCGACGCCCTACGAAACGAATAGAACCAAAGAGAGGGATAGCAACATGCGAACACTGATCAACCCGAGATCGACTCGGCGCTGGACTCCATACATCGCTGCGGGCGCGATCGCGTTCGTGGCCGTCATGACCATCGGGTCGGCTGCGGACGCGGCATCAACGCCCACTCCCACGCCCTTGGGTGCCACTGGGAGCGTGGCGGCCCTCTCGGCGTCCAGCATGGAGGTGCAGAACCCCAACAGCGGCCAAACGACGGTCAGCTGGACGGCGACGACACGGTTCTCGAAGATCGTGAAGCAATCGGTGGGCCAGCTGGCCACCGGCGACTGCATCACGGTCACCGGGACCGCGTCCAAGTCCTCCAAGAACACGATTGCCGCACGCAGCATCTCGGTCGTGCCTGCCACGGCCTCGGGCTTGTGCACCGGCCGCGCCGGTGGATCCGGTGGCGCCTTTGGCGGTCCCGGCGGCCCCGGCGGTCCGGGCGGTCCCGGCGGCTCCTTCCGCACCGGCCAAGCCAACGGCGGGACGCCTCCCAGCTTTCGCGGCGGCACCCCGCCCTCCTTCGGCAGCGGGTCGAGCCGACGGTTTGGCGCCCTGGCGTCGCTCGCGTTCGCGACCGGGAAGGTGACCGGCGTGAAGGGTTCGACCATCTCGGTGTCGGGTGTCAACATCAGCCCGGGGTCCTTCGCACGGACCAAGGCCTCCAACTCGAAGAACTCGAAGAATGCGAAGGCTGCGGCGCCGAAGACCCAGAAGCTCACGATCACGACATCGGGATCCACCGCGCTGAGCGCGACACAGTCCGCCGCCTCGACTGACTTGGCCGTCGGAGACTGCGTGACCGCGTTCGGCCCTGCTGCCACGAACGGATCCGTGACAGCGACAACGGTGCGGATCACCTCCACGGGAGGATCGACCTGCACCGGCCTCGGCGGCGCGGGATCCGGGTTCTTCGGCCGTGGTCCGGGAGCGGGCCCCGGCGGTGGCAGTGCCTAGGTCCGATCGTCCCGGGTGGGGCCGCGCCGGCCATCGGCGTGCCGTGATCGCGGGTGCGCTGGTCCTCGTCGTCCTTCTCGGGGGAGGCGCCGCCGCATGGGCCACGACCGGAGCCGGCAGCTCGGGGGGGTACCGCGTGGCCACCGTGGCCCGGGCCGACATCGGCCAGAGCCTCACCGTCGTGGGCACGGTGCAGCCGGTCAACGACGCCTCGGCCGCGTTCCAGGTCGCCGGCAAGGTGGCGACGGTCACGGCGACGGCAGGCGAGAACGTCAGCGCCGGACAGACACTGGGCACGCTCGACACGACTGCCTTGAGCGAGTCGGTGTCCTCCGCCCAGTCGACCCTCAACGCCGCGGAGGCGAAGCTGGTGCAGGACGAGAGCAGTCAGTCGACCGCGGCGTCCAGCACGCCGACCTCGGCGACCACGACGACGACAACGTCGCCCCGCGGAGGGACCTCCCCCTCTTCACAGAGCACCGTGACCCAGGACCAGGACACCCTCACCCAGGACCAGTCCAAGACGGCGGCCGACCAGCAGCAGGAGGCAGCCGACCTGGCACAGGCCAAGCAGGCCTGTGGGGCCGGCGGCACCACCACCACGACCACAACCAGCACGACGAGCCCGAGCAGCCCGGCGGCCTGCGAGGCCGCGCTGGCCCGGGTCTCGAGGGACCAGCAACAGGTCTCGGCGGACCAGGCGGCGGTGGCCAAGGACGAGGCGGCCCTGGCGCAGGCCCTCGGCCTCGGCTCGACCGGGACCATGGGCTCCCACACCCAGACCCCGAATGCGCTGGCGGCCACACCGAGCACCACGGGCAGCACGGGCAACACGCGGCAACGGCTCGGTCGGCAACGGCGGCAACGGCTCGGGCGGCGGCAACGCCGGCACCGGATCCTCGGCCTCCGCGGACACCCCGCAGCAGATCGCCGCCGACCAGGCGGCCATCGATTCGGCCCGGGCGGATCTGATCGTGGCCCAGCAATCCCTGGCCGAAGCGACCCTGACCAGCCCGATCAGCGGCACCGTCGTCTCGGTGGGCATCAGCGCCGGTGACACCGTCAGCGTGGGCTCCAGCACACAGGTGATCGTCGTGATCGGCACGGAGTCGTTCGAGGTGGCCGGCACCCTCTCCAGCGCACAGGTCCCGTCGGTCAAGGTCGGCGACCATGCCGATGTCCAGGTCGACGGCGTCAACGGCACCATCGTCGGCACGGTCTCCCAGGTGGGTCCCGTCCAGTCGGGCCAGTCGGGGTACTCCTACCCGGTGGTGGTCGCGCTCCCGACGTCGACCACGGGGCTGTTCACCGGCTCGACAGCGAACGTGGTCATCGCCACCAGTGCGGTAACCGGCGTCGTCGCGGTCCCCACTTCGGCGGTGCAGACCCAGGGATCACGCTCGTACGTGGAGATGCTCGTGGATGGCACGCTGCGCCGGAAGGTGATCAAGGTCGGCGTGGTGGGCAACACCTACACACAGGTGCTCTCGGGCCTCACCCCGGGCCAGAGCGTCGTGCTCGCCGACTACTCGCTGGCCGTCCCGTCCTCCAACACGAACACCTTCGGCGGTTTCGGAGGCTTCGGCGGATTCGGCGGCGGCGAGGTGGCTTCGGCGGCGCCGGGAGAGGCGCCTTCAAGGTCCAGACCAGCAACGCAGGCGGGGGCGGCGCCCTCGGCGGGGGCTGAGCACGGGGCCGACCCGACGGCCCCCGGCGTGGCGCAGGGTGCACTGGTACCGTGCGCCCGAGACCGACCTTCGGACGGCGGAATGACGGGAGGGAGCGACATGAGCGCCGCGGCCAACGACCCCGCCCTCCTCGTCGACCTGGAGCGCTATCCCGTGCTGGCGCCCGGGTCAGCTTCCTACCGGGCCTGTGTGGAGCGGGCCAGGAGCGAGATGCGTGAGAAGGGCGCGGCCGAGATACCCGGCTTCGTCTCCCCCGCCGGCGTGGCGGAGCTCGTGGTCGACGCCGACAACCTGGCCGGGCGCGCCCACGCCTCGGGGGGCCAGGGCACGGCGTACCTCGAGTTCCCCGACTTCTCCCTGCCGCCGGACCACCCCCGTCTGCACTTCGCCGACTACGGCGTGCGCGCGGTCCCCTACGACATCACCCCGTTGGATTCGCCGCTCCGCCTCCTCTACGAGTGGGACCCGCTCAAGGACCTCATCGAGGCCGTGCTGGAGCGGGGCCCGATCTTCCGCTACGCCGACCCCTTCGGGGCGCTGAACCTGGCCGTCATGGGTGAGGGCGATCAGCTCCAGTGGCACTTCGATCAGACGGACTTCGTGGTCTCGCTGGCCATTCAGTCAGCGCAGGCCGGCGGCGACTTCGAGGTGGTGCCGCGCATTCGCAGCACGGGCGACGAGCACTACGCGGACGTCGCCGCAGTGCTCGCGGGCGACCGGGACCGGGTCGAGACCCTGGCCATGACGCCGGGCACGCTCCTCATCTTCGAGGGGCGCCACTCGCTGCACCGGGTCAGCCCTGTCGCCGGCGACCGCTGGCGCCACGTCGGGCTCCTCGCCTACGACACCGAGCCCGGCACCATGGGCAGCGACCTCCTCCGGGCCGACCGCTACGGACGCACCGAGGCCTTCACCGTCCCGCCGCCCACCTGGCCCGTCCCGGCATGACGACCGAGATCGGCGAGTCCTTCGTCGGCGAGGGGGCCGAGGCGGCCCACGTCAACACCGTGCTCGGCGCCCTCGGCGGCGCCGTCGAGACGGCCTGGGTGACCGCGCTGGCCACGCCGCGGGCGGGCCACGTCGCCTTCGTGGCCACGGTGACCCCGGGCGTCGCGGTCCGTCCCTTCACGCTGTTCGTCAACAAGGCCGCCATCGAGGGCGAGCGCCACGCCGCGCTCACGTGGGGTGCCGCCCACGCCGGTGTGGCCGCCGGCGTGATGGAGGCCGTCGCCGAGGGCACGGTGCCAGAGGCCGAGGTGGCGACCCTGCTCCTCATCGCCGCTGTGTGGGTGAACCCCGACGCTCTCGACGAGAGCGCCGTGTTCGAGAACAACAAGACGGCGACGTTCCAGGCGCTGCGCGCCGGTCGCAGCGGCCGGCCGGCCGTTGCGGACGCGCTGGCGGCGCGCCACTCCCCCGCCAACGCCTACTACCGCCCTTGATACGGTGGCACGGTGCCCTCGATCCGGCTCGATCAGGTGAACCTCGTCGTCCGTGACGTGCCGGCCAGCCGGGCTTTCTACGGCCGTCTCGGCCTCGAATTCCGCGACGAGCCCGACCCCGTCTGGGACAACCACCACGTCTCCGCCGTGCACGGCGACGACGCCGCGATCGACTTCGACCTCGACAGCGTGTCCTTCGCGCGCCAGTGGGACCAGGGTTGGCCGGGTGGCACCGGGGCCGTGCTCGGGTTCAAGGTCGACACCAGAGCAGAGGTCGACGCGCTGGCCGCGGCCCTGGTGGCCGAGGGCGTACCGGTGCAGCAGGAGCCCTACGACGCCTTCTGGGGCGCCCGCTATGCGGTGGTGAGCGACCCCGACGGCAACGCGGTCGGGATCATGAGCCCCATCGACGACGCCTTCCGCAGCGAGCCACCGTCCCCGCAGTGAGCGAGCGGCCCGGGACGGCGACCGAGGAAGCGATCGACGTGGTGATCGAGATCCCCACCGGGAGCCGCAACAAGTACGAGTACGACCACGAGCAGCACGTGATCCGGTTGGACCGCCGCCTCTTCACCGCCACCACCTATCCGGCGGACTACGGCTTCGTGCCCGACACCCTGGCGGGCGACGGCGACCCGCTCGACGCGCTCGGTGCTGGTCGCAGATCCGACCTTTCCGGGGTGCGTGGTCCGGGTGCGGATCCTGGGCATGTTCTCCATGCGGGACGAGAAGGGCGTCGACGCCAAGCTCATCTGTGTCCTGGAGCACGATCCGCAGTGGGACGGCGCTGGTGAGATCGACGACGTGCCCGAGCACCTGCGCAACGAGATCGCGCACTTCTTCAGCATCTACAAGGACCTCGAGCCGGAGAAGTCCACCGAGGTCGAGGGGTTCGCCGACCGCGCCGCTGTGTTGGCCGAGCTGGAGTCGTGCCGAAAGGCCTACCGCGACCACGCGGGGGAACACTGAGGGAGGGAGACACATCCATGCCGTTTCCACGCGATGAGGTCAAGGCGACCGTGGACCGCTACCACGAGCTGCGACGGAGGATCGACGAGGGACTCGAGCCGGATGCCTTCGGGGTCCTGGCCGACTTCTACACCGACGACGCCGTCTACATCGACGGCGCCTGGGGCCGCATCGAGGGGCGCGACGCCATCGCGCACTGGCTGGTCGATTCCATGCTGGGCATGGAGGACTGGAAGTTCCCCGTTGAATTCACCGCGATCGAGGGGAACGACGTGGTGGTCAAGTGGACCCAGATCATGCCGCGTCTGCGGCCCGACGGGACGCCGTACCGCCAGTCCGGCTACTCGCGCCTCATTTACGCCGGAAACGGCAAGTTCTCCTACGAGGAGGACACGTACAACATGGCGCACGTCCTCGAGGACATCGAGGCGAGCGGGTGGCAGCCGAGCGGAGGGTCCATGAACCTTCCGCCCGCCCACCCCGACCGGAACTTTGACATCCCGGCGGGCGCTGCGGGCTGATCAGGGCGTCAGCCCGTCCCCCCGGAGTTCCCGAAGCCGGGGAACCCTCCCCCGCCGAAGGGGTTGGTCGTGCTCCCCGTGGACTGCTGCTGTTGCTGTTGGGCCTGCTGCTGGTTCCCCAGGGTGGCCGTCGTCGTCCGCTTGCTGTTGCCGACGTAGTAGGTGATGGTCACTGTCTGGCCCGGCTTGGACTTCTGGATCAGCTTCTGCAGATCCTCCGCCGAGTTGATAGCGGTGCCGTCGATGTTGACGATGACGTCGCCCTGGACGAGGCCGGCCTTGGCGGCCGGCGACGAGGGCACCACGGTCAGGATCACGGCGCCCGAGGTGGGTGTGAACCCGTACTGCTGGCGGAGCGCCGGGGTCAGGGTGGTGATGTCGACGCCGAGGTAGCCCCCGGCGTTGCTGGCCTGGCCCCCCTTCTGCAGTTCGGGCAGCAGGGACTCGACCTGCGCGATCGGGATGGCGAAGCCGATGTTCTGCGACGAGGTGCCGTCGCTCGACGTCCCGGCGACAGCGGTGTTCATGGCGATGACCTGGCCCGTGGTGTCGATCAGCGGCCCGCCCGAGTTGCCCGCGTTGATGGCGGCGTCGGTCTGGATGAGGTTCTGCAGCGTCTCGGTCTGGGTCCCAACCCCGCCGGCCGTCACCGAGCGCCCGAGGGCGGAGACGATGCCCTGGGTCACCGTCGGGGTGCCGGCGGACAAGCCCAGCGCGTTGCCGATGGCGACGACGGCATCGCCCACCACGGCCTTGGAGGAGTTGCCGAAGGTGACGGTGGGCAGGTTCGTGGTGTTGTTGACCTTGAGCAGGGCCACGTCCTTGGTCTGGTCGTAGCCGATGAGCGTGGCGGGCAGGGCCTTGGTCTGCCCGGACTCGGTGACGGTGATGGATCCGGTGCTGCCACCCTGGACGTAGAGCTCGATCACGTGGTTGTTCGTGATCACCTCCCCGTCGGTGGTGATGATCATGCCCGTGCCCTGGTCCTCGTTGGCACCGGATTTCACGTCGATCGAGACTACGGCGGGGATCACCTTGTCGACGAGCTGCGGGATGGTGACGTTGCCGCTGAGCACCGCAGCCCCGGGCGCGGCGGCGCTCTCGTGGATGGTGACGCCGGACGTGTTGTCGCCGTTGTTGTTGTCGGCGATGGCGGTCACCCCGGCGCCGATGGCCCCTCCGACGAGCGCCGCCACGGCCACCACCGGCAGCCAGACCCGGAGCCGGCCGGGCGCCTTGGCCGATCCCGGCGATGGTGCGGCCCCGGTCAGGGTCGGGTCGGGCGGAGGCGGGTAGGAGAACGGGACGGTCGCCGGCTCTGCGGGGGTCGGCTGGGCGTCGTAGCCGGCAGGGGGTGCCCACGCGGGTGGCGGCGGGTAGGCGGCTGGGGGCTCCCCCGCCGCAACGTTCGCACCTGCGCTCTCGGGACCAGCACTGCGGGACCAGCACGGCGGGCCAGCACTACCTGCACCGTCGGGACCTGCAACCACGGGCGACGGAGGGTTCCAGGTGGGCTCCACGGGGGCCGGGCCCTGGGCAGCCGCCTCGGGTGTACCCGCAGCGGGCTCAGCGTCTGGCTGCCCGGTGTCCTCGCTCATCTGGATCCTCCTGAAGGGGCACGGGCCGCCGCACCGCTTCACGGTGGGAGTCGCCCGTCCCGGTGGTTCCCGCACTCCTGCGGACGTCTCGTCCATGTTACGGGATGCCGATCCGGGCCTGGCATCGGGAGACCGGGCCAGGCGGACTAGCGTGTCCGCCGCATGTCACGCCGGATCGACATTGAACTGACGAGCAAGACGGGCGACGGATCCTGGACCTGGCGCGCCGCGGGCGCGCGCCAGCCCAAGGGGACCGTCGAGGCCGCGCTCGTACCCGCCGGCGAGGTCGTCGGCGCCGTGCTGCGGGCCGACGTCGACGTCGGTCTGGAAGGCATCGAGATCCTGTCGCTGACCGCAACGAAGCCCGCCCGTTCGCCAGAACAAGCCGAAGGTCGGATTGAGGTCAAGGGCACCCCCAAGCGGGCGCCCGACGTCTCGGTCATCCTCGCCCCCGGCTCGGGGAAGCGGCGGCGCGACGACGACGGGGATCGCAGGGAGCGCCGCGGCGGGCGTAGCGGTGGGCCGGACGGAGCCCGCGGCCCGCGTCAGGATCGGGGTGACCGCGGCAGACCGTGGCGATCGCCCCGATCGCGGTGAGCGCGCTGCTGGCGGAGAGCGCGGTGACCGGCCGCGTGGCGGGAGCGGTCCGCGCCGACCCGGCGGTCGTCGTCCGGGCGAGGCGGACGGGCGCCCGACGCGTGGTGAGCGCCCCGTCGTGCCGACCTCCACCGTCCACCGCAACGCGATGTTGGCGACGCTGCGCCCCGAGCAGATCCCCGTGGCCGAGCAGCTCCTGCGCGGGGGCCTGCAGGCGGTGCGCCAGGCCATCGACACCCAGAACACGGCGGCCAAGGCCGGCGGAAAGCCCCCCGTGGCGGTCGACGCGCTGCTGGCCATGGCCGACGAGCTCCTCCCCGTGGTGCGCCTGGCCGATTGGAAGGACCGCGCCTCAGCCGCCCAGGCGGCCGGTAAGGATTACCGACTCCGCGAGCTCAGGGCGGTCGTGGCCGCCTCGCGCACCGTCATCCTCGACGAGGAGGCCCGGGGCATGGCCAAGGCCCTCCAGGAGTCCCTGGAGCAGCGGACGACGGCGCTGCGCGAGGAGTGGCTGGCCCGGATCACGAACGCGCTCAACGACGGGCGGGTGCTGCAGGCCGTCGAGGCCTCCATCCGTCCTCCCGAGCCCGGTACCCGCTGCCCGGCCGATTTGGCCGTCCGCCTCGCCGCGGCTGCCGGCGAGGCCATGACGGCCGACCTGGCGCCAGAGGAGTGGATGAGCCTCCTCGATGCCGTCGTGGCCTCACCGGTGCGCCGCACGGTCAAGCCGGCGGGGATCCCCGACGACGAGGTGGCCCGTCAGGCGGCGCGCCATGCATCGGGCTCGGTCCCCGCACTGGCGAAGCTCCTCGGGCTCCGCATCCCGCCCCCGCCGCCACGACGGGTCAACACGGAGCGCCGCTTCAGCCCAACCGGCGGCTGAGGGTCAGCAGCCGGGCGGTGAACCCGGCCGCCTCCAGTCGCTGCTTGGTCGTGCGGTCCCCCGGGAGCGCGAGGGCGTCCACGTCGGGACAGCCCTGAACGGTGCACCACTCGACGGCCGCCTCCATGAGGGCCGTCCCCACGCCGACGCCCCTGGCCCCGGTCTCGACGTAGCAGCACTCGATCAGGCTGCTGCCCGCGTGTCCTCCCCCTCCCCCGGCCGCCGGGAGGGCCTTCGTCACGCCCAGGAGGCCCACCACGGCGCCGGCGTACTCCCCGACCAGCAGGTGGGCCGCCCCGCCGGGTCGGGTCCACCGCTCCAGGAGGCCCGCCGGCGTGGCGTCACCGATCAACACCGCACCCCCGCGCATGGTTGCCGCGCTCACGAGCGCCTGGGCGAGAAGGCGTGTGCAGACCTGGCGGTCCCCTGGGCCGGCCGGCCGGGCCAGCTCCATCTGGGTCAGAAGTCGGGCGGCGCCGTCGGCCGCTCGTCGAGGAGTTGGCTGGCCCGGTTCAGGATCGTGCGTCGGTTGCGGGTGGACGACTCGTAGCGCTGTACCGCGTGGAGCTCCTCGGGACCGAGGCTCTCCAGCCGACGGACGACCTGCGATGCGCTCAGCGTGTCGTAGTCGGCCAACGCACTGCCGACGATTGCCGCGGCGGCGGGATCGGGCTCGGGGCGCATGGTCGGGGGCGGCATCGGAGGGACTTCGTCCCGGTCGCTCAGGGACCGTCTCTTCGGCGCCGTTGCCCAGCAGGTCCTCGAGGCGGTCCGACACCTCCCGCTGACCCTTGTTGACGACGAAGCGCCCCACCACCCGTGCGTTGCCCAACTCGAGCTCGACCCGGCGGCGCCCCTTGGCGATCAGGTCGGGAAGGTCCTCGACGACAGTGACCGCGACGCCGACCGGAGCGAAGAGGCACAGATCGAGGGTGCGGCGCAGCGGGCTCTTGTCGGCCGACTGGCCGTCGGCGGCGGTCTCCTCAGACACAGTCCCGGCACAGCATGTTCTTCTTGTCGGCCAGCTGGCTCGGGTGCTTGACCAGGAAGCACGAACGGCAGACGAACTCGTCGGGCTGCTTGGGCAGGACCCGCTCGTTGCCCTCGGCCTTGTCCTCCTGGTCGGTCGCCTCCTCGTCCTCGGGCTCGTCCTCGACGACCAGGCGCTCCTTGAGGATCACGTCGAGGCTGGCCTCGACGTCCTCGTCGTCGGGCTCCTCCTCCTCCTCTTCGTCGTCGCCCTCACCGGAGCGCTCGACGACGGCCGCCGGCGACGCGGTCAAGATCTCGACGTCCGCCTCTTCCTCGTCCTCGTCGAGGTCGGCGATCTCGTCAGCCTCGTCGTCCTCCGCGAGGGCGTCGTCCTCAATCTCGTCGACGTCGACATCGTCGATGTCAACGTCGAGGTCGTCCTCCTCGAGCGCCCCTTCTTCGTCGGCGTCGGGGCTCTCGGCCTCCGGAACTTCGACCTTTGCTTTCTTCTTGGTGGCCATTGTGCCGCGGGAGCATAGACGGTCCGAGAGAGGGTTCAATCGCCGTGAAGGGCCCCCCAGGAGGGGTGTGGGTCAGCTGTACTTCGAGGGCTCCGGTGGGCGGGCCCTGGGGTCTTTGGCGCCATCTCGCAGGCCCGGGGTAGCCAGGCAAGCAACACGTTCTCTACTCGACCCCCAGGGCCTACCACCGCCTCTCACAGCATCCCCCCCTTGCTGCACAGCGGTTTCCCGCTCAGCAGCATCCCAAGGGGCGTCGGGGACTGCGCCGTACATTAGGCAAGCGAGGGGTGTGCGCGTCAAGGAGTTCAAACCCTCTCTCACCAGGGACAACGAGGGTAGTTCCTGGTCAATGCGTTGCAGATTTTTCCGAACGGCGGCGTTCGGCCCGGCGCTCGGATTCCAGGCGCTCGAGGTCCGTCGCTCCGTGGTCCACGAAGGACATGGTCTCGGCGATCGCACGGTGCCCCGCGGTCTCGGCGATGGCGCGGTGCATCTGCTGGGCCACCCTCCGGTACGCGGGGTGGCCCTGCGGCCCGGAGCGGAGCTCGATCAGGTGCATCGCCTCCCGCGCGTTGCATTGCATGACGTAGCGGATCCGGTGGGCCAGCGCGACCGCATACGACGCTTGTTCGGGGAAGTCCGGCAGCAGGGAGCGGTAGAGCTCCTCGGCGCGACCGATCGCATCGTCGTAGTGCTCGCCGAGTCCGGCGTCGGCGACGAGGTCGGGCATGTCGTAACCGAGCGCGATGCCGAGGCGCTGCCACTCGATGGTGAGCATGCGATGGCGCTGAAGGTCGCGAAAGGCTCCGTAGTCCGTGACGAGCTCGAAGCGATAGTCCGTACGCTCGAACGCTCGTCCGGGCCGGTGGCGGCGGTTTCGCCGCTCGCCCACGTAGGCCCGCAACAGCGCGACGCGGTCGTCGTGACCGAGCTGCCGGACGCGTCGGGCCGCCTCGCGCTCGGAGCAGGCCAGGTGCGCGAAACAGGCTGCAACCAGGACCTTCTCCTCACCGTCCGGGTCGAAGTCGAGGAGCGTCACCTCCGCCTCCGCCTGGTCCGGACCTGACGCGCCGGGCGCGGATCCGAGGTCGGGCCAGAGTGCGGCAACGAGCCGCGACGTCTGCTCGCGTGTGGAGGCGAGGTAGGCGGACCACTCCCCACCGTGTTCTTTGACGTCGACGCGTTGGAGGAACGACGGGATCACCTTGCGCAGCTCCACCAGCATCATGTCGGCGTAGTGGCGCGCCTCGGGGAGCGGGTGCGCGCGCATGCGCAGCAGCAACTGCTCGTAAGCCTGGCCCGTCCCGTACATGCCGATGTTGGAGAGGGACGCGGCCGGGAGGAGACCGCGCAGCGCGTCGAGCGACTTGGCCCGGGTCGCCTGCCGGTACACGAAGTCGCTGTCGCCGGCCTGCTGCGGGAAGCGCTCGGCGACCCAGGCCTGCATGCGCGGCAGGAGCGCGCCGTAGGTGTCGAACACACGGTCCATCTCGCCGACGAAGCGGGCACCGTGTGGTGAGTCGAGCAGTTCGGGCGGCCGGAAGTAGCGGTACTGCCCATTGTCGATGCGCTGGTTGTAGGCGATGTAGCGCGTCGACTGCTCCAGGTACGACATCAGGCGCCCCCACTCGAGCACCTTGGACAACACGTTGGAGGATTGCTCGCAGGCCAGGTGGACGCCGCCCAGCTGGGCCACGGAGTCGTCGCCGTACTCGACGAAGACCTTCTCGTAGAGCTGCTCCGCCCGCTCCAGGCCGACGGTTGCGTCGACCGTTGCGTCACCCGCGACGTCCAGGTCACCGACGAACTCGTCGAGGAAGAGCCGACGCAGACTCTTGGGTGACCGCGAGTACCGCGCGAAGAGTGCTCCCTTGACGACTTCAGGCAGGTTGACCAGGGCGAATACCGGCTGGTCCAGGTTGGTGACGTAGCGGCGGAGGATGGCTTCCTCGTCCGCGCTGAAGCTCTCGTCTGCGTAGGGGAACATGCCCGGCCCACGATAGAACCAGGGTGACGCGACGGTGGCGGATGGGTCAGGCCCCCGGCAGCCCCCCGCTGACGACACCCCGCAGGAGCAGATCGACGGCCTCCCTGGCGGCGGCCGCGACCCCGGCGTCGGGCGCGCCGTGCGAGACCTGCTGGGCCAGGTCGGCGACCGACTTCATCGTCCGCACGAAGTCTCCCGGCGCCAGCTCTCCCACATCGCGGGCGGCGACCTCCAGGGCGGTGGCGAAGGACGCTCCCCTGGCCCAGGAGGCCACGGCGGTGGCCAGGCCGGGCGAGGGCTGGCGGGTGCGGGGGACGAAGTTGGCCTCCTCGACGGCCCGGATCCTCTCCGCCAATGCATGGAGGGCCTCGCCACGCCACGCCAGTTCGGATTTCCGCTTGTCGCCGAGACGGTCCTGGAGCTGCCCTCGCCGCTTGCCCCGTTTCGGCCCCTGGGCTCCGGGCAGGCGGCGGGCGCGGCGGGGCTCGAACACGACGGCCGACAGCACTGCGGCGACGACCGCCGGCTCGGCGTCGGCCAGCAGGTCGTTCCGCAGGGCCTCGGCGATCAGGAGGTCGGCCTCGTGGTAGATGCGTGACAGGCGCCGGCCCGACGGCGTCAGCGCCCAGCCGTCGAGGTATCCCATCTGGTCGAGCACCGCCACCCGGTGACCCAGCTGCCGCGACAGCAGGTCGGGCTTGCGAGCCTGCCACTGCGCGAACGAGCGGTGCAGGACCTCGTTCGCCGTGGCGCGGTCGAACCGGGAGACCAGGTTCACCGCCAGGTTGTACGTCGGGCGGAAGGCGGACCGCAGGTCCGGCGGCGGCGCCGACGCCACGCGGGCTGCTTCGGCGAAGGAGATCTCCGTCGACCAGGCGACGACGGCGTGCCCCTCCTCGTCGAGCCCCCTTCGCCCGGCACGCCCGGTGAGCTGGAGGTACTCCCCCGACGTGAGGGTGGCGCGTCCGGCGCCGCCGTACTTCGTGAAGCGCTCTATCACGACGGACCGGGCGGGCATGTTGATCCCGAGGGACAGGGTCTCGGTGGCGAACACCGTCTTCAGCAGTCCGGCGGCGAAGCACTCCTCCACTGTCTCGCGGAAGACCGGCACCAGCCCGGCGTGGTGCGCCGCCACGCCGCGTTCGAGGCCCTCGAGCCATTCGTCGTAGCCGAGGACGCGCAGGTCTTCGTCGCCGAGCGGTTCGACGCGGCGCTCGGCCACCTGGCGGATGGCCGAGCGTTCCTGCGCATCGGTGAGCCGGACCCCGTCGCGGATGACCTGGCGCACCGCGTCGTCACAGGCGGCGCGGCTGAAGATGAAGACGATGGCGGGGAGCATCTCGAGCCGGCCCAGCTCGTCGATCATCTCGGTGCGCAGGGGGGCGCGGTAGGGCAGGCGAGGGCCTCTCCCCCGCGGCTGCCAGTGCACCGAGCGACCCTGGAGGGCGCGGCGGACCGCCTGGTCGATCCGCAGGCCCTCGCCACCCGGTCGGCCGTTGTCCTGCAGCAGGGGCAGGAGCAGCGTCTCCTCGTCCTCGCGCCGATGGACGGCGAAGTGATGGCGCAGCACGATGGGTCGCTGCCGCTCGACGATCACCGCCGTGTCGCCCCGCACGAAGCGGAGCCACCCGCCCAATTCGTCGGCGTTGTTCACGGTGGCCGACAGGCAGACGAAGCGGATCTCCGGCGGCGAAAGGACCAGCACCTCCTCCCACACCCCACCCCGGTAGGGGTCCTGGATGAAGTGGACCTCGTCGAGCACGACGGTGTGGAGGCCCTCGAGGAGATCGGAGCCGGCCAGGAGCATGTTGCGCAGGACCTCGGTCGTCATCACGACGACCGGTGCACGGGGCCGCAGGGTGGTGTCCCCGGTCAGGAGCCCCACGTGATCCTCGCCGTAGGCGGCCACCAGCTCGCCGTACTTCTGATTGGACAGGGCCTTCAATGGTGTCGTGTAGAAGGCCTTGCCACGGGCGCACAGCGCGCGGTGGACGGCGTACTCCGCCACCAGGGTCTTGCCCGAGCCGGTCGGAGCGGAGACGAGCACGGAATGGCCCGCATCGAGCGCCCGGAAGGCGTCGTGCTGGAAGTCGTCGAGGGCGAACGGCAGGTCGGCTTCGAAGTCGGCCGCCCCGCCCGCCACCTGGACGGGCCATGGGGATGCCGTCAACGGCCGAGCAGCTTCCCGATGCCGATGGAGATGAAATAGAAGAACGTGAGCGGGATGGCCAGGGCGAACATGGAGAACGGGTCGGAGCTGGGGGTGAAGACGGCGGCCACGACCACGATGATGATGACGGCCCAGCGCCACGACTTGAGCAGGCGACCGGGGGTGACGACACGGGCGAGCTCGAGCGACACCAGGACCACCGGGAACTCGAAGGTGAGCCCGAAGATGGTCATCATCAACAGGATCAGCCCCAAATAGGGAATGGGGTCGTAGATCGCCTGCAGATTGGGGCCTCCAACCGACTTCAGCCATCCGAGTGCATGGGGCAGGGTGATGTAGGCCGTCGCGGCGCCGAGCAGGAAGAGGAAGAACGCGCTGAGCACGAAGGGGACGGCATAGCGACGCTCGGATGCCTTGAGCCCCGGCGTCACGAAGCGCCACAGCTGGAAGAGGATCACCGGCGACGCCAGGACCAGGCCGCCGAAGAGCGCGATCTTGATGCGCAGCGTCAGGCCGTCGAGCGGGGACGTCACGAAGAGGTTGCAGGTGCCGTTGGACGCGATGATCAGAGAGCCGCCGGTTTTGCTCGTGTGGTGCACGGTCGACGCATCGACGCTGCACAGGGGGCGGAGCAGGAAGTGCAGGATGGGCTCGTACGCGACGACGGCCACTGTGCCCGCGATGGCGAAGGCGATCACGCAGATGATGAGGCGGCGGCGCAGCTCCCCGAGGTGCTCGCCGAGCGTCATGTTGTCGGGAGTCGGGCGGTTCTTCCGCTTGGCCGTGAAAGGGAGGGTCACCACGCGCGTGCCGTTCAGTTGAGCGTCGGGTCGCCGGGGACGATGACATCGGGTGCCCGCGTCGTCGACTCCTCGTGCGCGGCCGAGTGCGCGCCCGGTTGCGATACCGGTGTCGGTGTCGACGCCGGCACGGTGCCCGGGTCCCCTGGGCCGAGCTGTCAGCTGCCGGCGCGGCCGGAGCGTCACCGTTGGAGGAATGGGCGACGTCCGTCGACCCCGCTGCCTCGTCCGCCGACCCTGCGGCCCCGTCCGGCGAGTCCGCGGCCCCGTCCGACGAGTCCGCCCCGTTCGGCGAGTCCGCGGCCCCTTCCGTTGCCTCCTCCTTGGCCTTCTCCTCCTCGGGGGACAGCGTGGAGAGATGGTGGAGCAGGGCCGAGGGCGAGCGGGCGAGCCGGGCGATCTCCGAGGTCGGGGGGAGATCGGGCATGGAGCCGCGCACCTCGGATTCCATCCGGTGCCGGAATTCGTTGAACGATTTCCAGGCGCCGCCGACCTGCCGGGCCACCTGGGGCAGTCGGTCAGGCCCCAGGAGGATGATGGCGACCACGGCGATCACGATCAGCTTGCCTGGGTCGAGATTGAACATGTGCCTTCACTCTACGGTGCCGCTACAGCGACTGGATGAGCCGTTCCACCCGCTCGTCGTGGGACTTGAACGGGTCCTTGAGCAACACGGTGCGCTGGGCCTGGTCGTTCAGCTTGAGATGTACCCAGTCGACCGTGAAGTCACGCCGGCGCTCCTTCGCTCGCTTCACGAACGCACCCCGGAGGCGGGCCCTGGTCGTCTCGGGGGGTTTCGTCATGGCCTCGGTGATGGCGTCGTCCGTGCACGTCCGTTCCATCTCGTCGCGTTGCTGCAACTTGTAGAACAGCCCGCGGCTCCGGTCGACGTCGTGGTACATGAGATCGATCATCGCCACCTTGGGGTGCGAGAGCGAGACGTCGTGGCGAGCGCGCATCTGTTCGACCAGGCGGTGCTTGGCCACCCAGTCGCACTCGCGCCACAACGACGTCGGGTCCGCCTCCAGGCCCTTGAGGCAGTACTCCCACATGTCGAGGGCGCGGTCCTCCTCGGGAGAGAGGCCTCGGCGGTCGCGGAACTTCAGCGCGCGCTCCAGGTATTCGGTCTGGATGTCGAGCGCCCGCATCTCGCGCCCGTTGGCGAGGCGCACGCGGCGCTGGCACGTGATGTCGTGGCTGATCTCGCGGATGGCCCGGATGGGGTTCTCCAGCGTCAGGTCGCGCAGGACGGTCGAGGAGTCCTCCAGCATGGCCAGCAGGATGGACGTCGTGCCGACCTTCAAGAAGGTGGCGTACTCGCTCATGTTGGAGTCGCCGACGATCACGTGCAGGCGCCGGAAGCGCTCTGCATCCGCGTGCGGCTCGTCCCTGGTGTTGATGATCGGGCGGCTCCGCGTGGTGGCCGACGAGACGCCCTCCCAGATGTGCTCGGCCCGCTGGCTCAGACAGAAGACCGCGCCGCGGGCGGTCTGCAGGACCTTGCCCGCGCCGGCGAAGATCTGGCGGGAGACGAGGAACGGGATGAGGACCTCGGTGTAGCGGTTGAACTCGTCGTTGCGTTCCGTCAGGTAGTTCTCATGGCAGCCGTACGAGTTGCCGACCGAGTCGGTGTTGTTCTTGAAGAGGTAGACCTCGCCGCGTATCCCCTCCTCGCGCAGCCGGGCCTGGGCTCCGGTCACGAGCTGGGCCAGGATCCACTCCCCCGCCTTGTCGTGCACCACGACGTCGCTGATGCGGTCGCACTCGGGCGTGGCGTACTCGGGATGGCTGCCGACGTCGAGGTACAGGCGGGCGCCGTTCTCCAGGAAGACGTTCGACGAGCGGCCCCACGAGACCACGCGCCGGAACAGGTAGCGCGCCACCTCGTCGGGGCTGAGACGGCGCTGGCCGCGGAGGGTGAAGGTCACCCCGTACTCGTTCTCGATGCCGAAGATGCGGCGATCCACAGGCCAACCGTAGTTCTGCCTATGCCAGCAGTTGTGCCAGCTCCGCTTCGTCGATACGCCGGAAGGTGCGCCGCCCGTTCCCCGGGCTCAGAGTGGCCACCTCCAGGTCGCCCGCCCCCAACGAGCGGTCCGGCCCGGCCAGGGCGGCCACGGCCGCCTTGATGGCCGCGGCCATGTCCCAATCGGCCTGCCACGCTGCCGAAACCCGCTCCGTGATGGTCTCGGCGTCGCCGCCGAGCACGGCGAAGCGATCCTCGTCGGTGATCGTCCCCTCGTAGGCGATGTGGTACAGCTGGTTCTCGCCGTCCCTCAGCTCGGCCACGAGGATCTCGACCTCGAGCGGCTTCATCTCATGGGTGAACACGTTGCCGAGATACTGGGCGTAGAGGTTGGCGAGCGAGCGGGCGTCGACGTCCTCGCGGCTGTACGCGTACCCCTTGGTGTCGGCGTGGCGGACCCCGGCCACCCGCAGCTGGTCGTACTCGTTGTACTTGCCCACTCCGCCGAACGCGATGCGGTCGTAGATCTCGCTGATCTTGTGGAGCGAGCGTGAGGGGTTCTCGGCGACGATGGCGATGCCGACCTGGTACGTCGTGGCCACGAGCGACCGCCCGCGGGCAATGCCCTTCTGCGCGTACTCGGCCCGGTCCTTCATGACCTGTTCGGGCGCGACGTAGTACGGCATGCTCATCGCTCGCGCTCCGCTCTCTTGCGGGCGATGAGGGCGCCGAAGCGCTCGGCGACCTCGTCCTCGGCCACCTCGCGGTAGCCCTCGGCGTCGACGACGGCGACGATCGGGTAGATGCCGCGCACCGGGTCCGGTCCGCCGGTGGCGGAGTCCTCGTCGGCGGCCTCGTAGAGCGACTGGATCGCCAGGTCGAGCGCCTCGTCCCGGGCGAGGCCCTCGCGCCATCCGAGCTTGACGGTGCTGCGCGCGTCCCGCCCTCCCGAGCCGGTGGCCTGGAAGTCGGTGTCCTCGTAGTGGCCGCCGGTCACGTCGTAGTTGAAGATGCGTCCGGTGCCGCGCGCCGTGTCGTACCCGGCGAAGAGCGGCACGACGGCCAGGCCCTGCATGGCCAGGGGCAGGTGCTGGCGGACCATCTGGGCCAGCTGGTTCGCCTTGCCCTCCAGCGAGAGCGTGGACCCCTCGACCTTCTCGTAGTGCTCCAGCTGGACCTGGAACAGGCGCACCATCTCGAGGGCCATCCCGGCCGTCCCCGCGATCGCCACCGCCGAGTGGCGGTCCGCCGGAAAGACCTTCTCCATGGCGTGATGGGCGATGATGTTGCCCGCGGTGGCACGACGGTCCCCTGCCATGACGATTCCGTCGGCAAAGCGCAGCGCCACCACGGTGGTGCCATGCGGGATGCCGGCCGGAGCGCCGGCCTCGCTCCCGCGCGTCAGCGCGACGGGCTGGCCCGCAGTCAGGCGCAGGAGGCCGACGAAGTCAGGACCCGGATCACTCTCCGGGGGGAAGATGGGGAGGGCCACTGGGGGTTACTGCCCACCCTTTTGCACGTAGTTGCGGACGAACTCCTCCGCGTTGTCCTCCAGCACCTCGTCGATCTCGTCGAGGAGGTCGTCCAGCTCGGCCTTGATCTTCTCGCCGCGCTCGGACGAAGCCGGGGCCGCCTCGGCGACCTCCTCCTCGGTCTCGGTCGTGCGTGTGCTCGCCGAGCCCTTCTTCTTCTGTTCCTGTTCTGCCATCGTCCTGTCCCCGTCCTGTGTTCTCGACCGTGTTCGCTCAGGAGTTGAGCCGTTGAAGCAGGTCCGCCGGACCTGTGCTCTCAGCCAGGAGCGCTCTCGTGTGCTCGGCTGTTCCCTTCAGGGGGTCCATCATAGGGACGCGCCGCAAGGGGTCTGCCCCGATGTCGAAGACGAGGGAATCCCAGTTGGCCGTGACGACGGCGTCGGGCCACCGGGCCAGGCACTTGCCGCGGAACCAGGCCCTGGTCCCGGTGGGGGGCTCCGAGACGGCCTCCGCCACCTGGGCGGGCTCCACCAGCGTGCGCATGTCGAGGCGCCGGAAGACCGACTTGTCCGGCCGGAGGTCGTGGTACTGCAACGCCAGTGCGGCGATCCGGGGGTCCTTCCAGCCGCACGAATGCCGGTCCTGGTAGGCCAGGAGGATCTCGCGCTTGGCCACCCAGTCGAGGGTGTCGGCCAGCGTGGTGGGGTCGGACTCGAGCCCGCCGAGCACCGCCTCCCAGTGCTCCATCACCAGGGCGCCGACCGTGCCGTCGTCCCCGAGAGAGGTGAGGCCGCATTCCTCGGCGTACTTGCGGGCGGCGCCGAAGAGCTCCCACTGCACCTCGAGCGCGGTCGCCGTCGAGCCGTCGGTGAGGGCCAGGGGGCGGGCCAAGGAGAGGTCGGCGGAGACCTGGTGCAGCGCGCGCACGGGGTCGGACAAGGAGAGGTCCCGGGTGGGCCCGGCGTCGTCCTCGACCATGGACAGCACGATGGCCGTGGTGCCCACCTTCAAGAAGGTGGCGATCTCGGAGAGGTTGGCGTCGCCGACGATGACGTGCAGGCGCCGGAACCGCTTCGGGTCGGCGTGGGGCTCGTCGCGCGTGTTGACGATCGGCCGCTTCAACGTCGTCTCCAGCCCGACGATCTCCTCGAAGAACTCGGCCCGCTGCGAAATCTGGTACTCGACCGTGTCGGAGTCGAGGGCCGGGGTCTCGGTGCCCACCTTGCCCGAGCCCGTGAAGATGGTGCGCGACACGAAGTGCGGGACGACGCCGTCGATCACCCGGGCGAAGGGCACCGCCCGGTCCATCATGTAGTTCTCGTGGCAGCCGTAGGAGTTCCCCTTGCCGTCCGAGTTGTTCTTGTAGACGACGGGGGCGGGCTGATCGGGAATGCGCAGTGCCGCCGCCACCATGGCGCGCCGGAGGACCTCCTCGCCGGCCTTGTCGTAGACGAGGCACTCGAGCGGGGTCAGGCACTCGGGGCTGGAGTACTCCGGGTGCGCGTGGTCGACGTAGAAGCGCGCCCCGTTGGTGAGCACCGTGTTGGCCAGGTGGGTCTCCACCATCGGGGCCAGCGAGCCCTCGCGGGCGAAGCCGCGGGCGTCGTTCCCGGGCGTCTCGTCCTCGAAGTCCCAGCCGATCTGCTGCTCCACGTCGGCGGCATAGGCGTTGACGAGGACCGAGGACGCGGCGATGGGGTTCTGGTCGGGTCCAGGGGTCTGAATCCCGTATTCGGTCTCGATGCCGCAGACCTTGGTGGTGGCCACGGGTCGACCCTAACTTCTAGAGGTACTGCCCGGTACCGACCCGCTCTATGGAACGTCCCCCGTGCACTTCGCGGTCCTCGGTGAGCAGCGTGCGGACGTAGACGATCCGCTCGCCCTTCTTGCCCGAGATCCGGGCCCAGTCGTCCGGGTTGGTGGTGTTGGGCAGGTCCTCGTTCTCCTTGTACTCCTGCCGGATCGACTCCAGCATGTCGGAGGTGCGGATGCCACCCTGCTCGCCCACGATGACCCGCTTGATGGCCAGCTTCTTGGCGCGGCGGACGATGTTCTCGATCATCGCCCCGGAGGCGAAGTCGCGGTAGTAGAGGATCTCCTTGTCGCCGTTCTGGTACGTCACCTCCAAGAAGCGGTTCTCGTCGTCCTCCCGGTACATCTCGGTCACCGTCTCCTCGATCATCGCCTGCACCGCCTTGTGGGCGTCGCCGCCACCGAGGCGGCGCACCTCGTCGACGTCGAGGGGGAGGTCGGGCTTGAGGTAGCGGCTGAAGATCTGACCGGCCGCGTCCTCGTTGGGACGCTCGATCTTGATCTTCACGTCGAGCCGGCCCGGGCGCAGGATGGCCGGGTCGATGAGGTCCTCCCGGTTGGAGGCGCCGATGACGATGACGTCGCGCAGCGACTCCACGCCGTCGATCTCGGCCAGGAGCTGCGGCACGATCGTGGACTCCATGTCGGAGCTGATGCCGGTGCCACGGGTGCGGAAGAGGGACTCCATCTCGTCGAAGAAGACGATCACGGGCATCCCCTCGTCGGCCTTCTCGCGGGCCCGCTGGAAGACCTGCCGGATCTGGCGCTCCGTCTCGCCGACGTACTTGTTCAGCAGCTCGGGTCCCTTGATGTTCAAGAAGAAGCTGCGCACGTTGTCGTTGCCCGTCTTCTGGGCGACCTTCTTGGCCAGCGAGTTGGCCACCGCCTTGGCGATGAGGGTCTTGCCACACCCGGGCGGGCCGTAGAGAAGGATCCCCTTGGGGGCGGGCAGCGAGTACTCGGCGAACAGGTCACGGTGCATGTAGGGCAGCTCGACCGCGTCGGTGATGGCCTCGATCTGGGTATCGAGCCCGCCGACGTCCGCGTAGGTGATGTCGGGCACTTCCTCGAGGACGAGCTCCTCGCTCTCCAGCTTGGGGAGCTTCTCAATGAGGAGCTGCGTCCGTATGTCCATCAGCAGGGAGTCGCCGGCGCGCAGCCTCTGGCCCATCATGTCCTCGGACAGCTCGGCGACACGCTCCTCGTCCGCCCGGGCGTAGACGACGCAGCGGCGCCGGTCTTCGAGCTGTTCCTTGAGCGTCACCACCTCGCCCGAGAACTCGCCGTCGCGCACGAGGACGACGTTGAGGCTCTCGTTGAGGACGACCTCGTTCCCCTTGCGGATCTGCCCGGGGTCGATGTCGGGGTGCAGGCTGACACGCATCTTGCGCCCGCTCGAGAAGACGTCGATCGTGCCGTCCTCGTTGACGCCGAGGAAGGTGCCGTAGGCCGCCGGCGGCTGGGTGAGCTTCTCGACCTCCTCGCGCAGCGCGGCGAGCTGCTCCTTCGCCTGCTGGAGGGTGAAGGTGAGCTTCTCGTTCTGCGACGTGGCCTGGGCCAGCTGGCCCTTGGACTCGAGCAGGCGCTCCTCGAGCGCCTGGACCCGGCCCGGGCTCTCCTGCAACCGCCGCCGGAGCGCGTGGATCTCGTCCTCGGCGTCTGCCAGCTCGGCGCGCAGCGCCTCGGCCTGGGCAGCGGCTTCGTCGGGAGTCGCGGTCACCGCGATCACCCTAGCCCTCACCTTGGCGAGCATTGCCAGCAACCCCCGCGCACCCGCCATGCGCCGGTCCTGCAGGTCGGGGCGGGTACGATGGGGATGCCTGCGACACCGGATTGACGGGTCGCGGGACGCCTCAGTACGGTCCTCGTGGCCCGTCGGGCGGTTTCGACAAGGGAGAGAGACAGGCACATGAAGGTCTGGATAGACCAGGATCTCTGCACGGGCGACGGGCTCTGCGAGGAGATCGCGCCGGCCGTGTTCACCCTTCTCGACGACGGCCTGGCCTATGTGAAGGACGACGGCAACGTCAAGAACGACCCCGGCGGCTCCGCCGGGATGGCTGCGGTCCCCGGTGACCTGGAGGACGCGGTGGTCGAGGCCTCCGAGGAGTGCCCCGGCGAGTGCATCTTCATCGAGCGCGACTGAGCGCGACTCGGTACGAACTAGGGCTCGAGCGCTCCGCCGAGGAGCGCCGTGAATTCCTCGTCCGAGATGGCCGCCTCGTCGCGGAGCCCGATGCGGATCGTGCCCTTCCCGCTGGAGAGCCCCGGATGGCGCGCCAAGAAGCCGCCGTCGTTGTCACGCCGGAAGCCGTAGACGGAGACGCCGTGCTTCCAGACCCCGAGGTTCAGGCGGCGCTTCCCGACCCGGTAGGCGGGCATGTCGTAGGCCAGCGCGACCTCCGCGTCCGGGTGGGCCGCCAGGATGATGGCGTGCAGCCGGTCGAACAACGGCCGCTGGTCCGGCGGGATCTGCTCGATGTAGGCCTCGACGCCGGGGTCCATCTCGGTCAACCCCCGAGGCGCCGCGCCGTGGTGAGGAACCCGGTGTGGCCCACCATGCGATGGTCCGGGCGGACCGAGCGCGCCTCGACGTGCCAGGTGCGCCGGATGATCTCCTGTGTCTCCGAGAGGCCGAAGGCCCCGCCCGGTTCGTCGAGTGCCTGCCGCAGCAGCGCCGTCTGGTTGATGGTGGGCAGGTAGGACAGCAGGATCCCACCCGGCCGCAGGGCCGCCGCGGCCGCGGCGACCACCTTGTGGGGCTCGGGCATGTCCAGCAGGATCCGGTCCAGGTCCGGCTCGTCGATCCCCTCGGTCACGTCGCGGATCTCCACGCGGTAGGGCGCGCCGGGTCCGAGCGTGGCCGCCACGTTGGCCTGGGCCCGCTCCGCGAAGTCCTCCCGCAGCTCGTAGCCCACGATGGACGCGCCGGCCCGCAGCACCGTCATGGAGAGGGCGCCCGAGCCCACTCCCGCCTCCAGCACGCGCTGCCCGGGCGCGATGTCCGCCGCGATGAGGATGGCGCCGAGGTCCTTGGGATAGATGACCTGGGCGCCCCGGGGCATTTTGAGGATGACGTCGCTGAGCGTCGGGCGCAGCGCCAGGAAGGCGCGCCCCGTCGACCCCGTCACCCGGCAGGCCTCCGTGGCCCCGATGATGTCGTCGTGGGCCAGCACGCCCGCATGGGTGTGGAAGGTGGCGCCCGCCACCAGCGTCACGAGGTAGCGGCGATCCTTGGGGTCGATGAGGAGCACCCGCTCCCCCGCCGCGAAGTGGCCCGGCACGGGCGTCAGGATTCGACGGCGGGCGCGGCGTTGCGGTCGCGCACCGTGATGAGCACCTGCTCGCCCGGGGAGACCGTCAGGCTCGAGACGGCGCTGGACCGGTCGTTCAGGGTCCGGCGCAGGAAGAAGGTGGCGGCGGCCAGCAAGAACCAGTACCAGTTCCCGGCGAGCCCGCGGCGCACCCCGGCGCGCAAGAAGCGGCGCAGGAGCACGTCCACGTCAGAGCCGCCGGATCTCGACGACCGCGGACTTGGAGCGGCCCCGTCGGCGGCCGGCCAGGAAGGCCAGCGTGATCATCAGGATGCCGACGGCGCCGGCGATGGCCAGCCCCCGCGGCGCTGCGGCGCGGGCCGTCGCCTCGCCCTCGCCCATCACCGACGCGTAGGCCGCCTGCAGGTCCTCCCGCGTGATGAGCCGCCCGTTGCTTCCGGCCTTCGTCGTCGTCGTGCCTGGCATCAGCTCGCTCCCTCCTGGAGTTGGGTCTCTCTCGCCTCTCGTCGTGCCACGGCTTCGGGCAGCTTCTGCCGTCCCGGCCCGGCGGTGATGCGCCAGGCCGCCACGCCGATCACGGTGATGCCGAGGATGAGCACCACCGCGTAGGGCACCCACGACAGGTCTCCGGTCAAGGTCGATCCCGTCTCGGTCTGCAACAGACGCAGGACCCCGATCAGGATCAGCAGGATCCCGAACGCCAGGCAGAACGAGCCCGCGATGCCCATGTAGAGGAACCGGCCCAGCCCCTTGAGGGGTTCGATCGTCTCCTGCTTGAGGTAGTCGACCGTCAGCTGGAAGGCGTCGTCGCCGGCGTTGCGCAGTCCGTGACTGCCGTTGTCTGACCGTGGTGCCATGTGGCGGACAATCCTGGTCGGTGGGCCGTCCGCATGCAAACACCGGGCGCCGGCGCCCCGTGTCGTGCCCCGGGGAAGCCTCAGTCGCGCTCCTTGAAGATGTAGGTGGACGACGCCCGGGCCACCAGCCGCTCGGCCTCGTCGCCCGGCCCGCGGGCCACGACGCTCGCCTCCACGAAGGCGACCCGGCGGCCGCCCGAGACGACCTCGGCGGTGCAGGTGAGGTCCGCTCCGGGCGGGACGGCCTTCAAGAAGCTGATCTTCAACTCCGCGTTGGAGGCGAAGACCCGTCGCTCCTCCACGTAGGTCACCGCGGCGGCGCCCATGGAGGAGTCGGCGAAGGCCGCGAGAAAGCCCCCTTGCATGATCCCCGCCGGATTGGCGAAGCGCTCGTCCGCCGTCATGTGCCAGGTGCACCGCCCCGGCGTCGCCTTGTCGAGGCAGGTCATGCCGAGTGTGAGGTCGCTGTTTGGCGGCACCTGCATGCGGGAAGCCATCAACGAGAACAGTACGTGACGGCCCTCGCGACGAGCGGGAACGGACGGTTAGGGTTGGCCAATGGCGTTGCACACCACCTCCACTCCCGCCCCGGTCGTGCAGGACCCCGCGCTGGTGCAGCTGGGCATCAACGTCGTCCGGGGCCTGGCCATGGACGCGCCGGAGGCGGCCAAGTCGGGGCACTCGGGCACCGCCATGGCGCTGGCGCCCCTCGCCCACGTGCTCTGGACGCGGATCATGCGCTACGACCCGCGCGAGCCGAAGTGGCCCGACCGCGACCGCTTCGTGCTGTCCAACGGGCACGCCTGCATCCTGCAGTACGCCATGCTCCACCTGACCGGGTACGACCTGTCGCTCGAGGACCTGCGCCAGTTCCGCCAGTGGGGCAGCCGCACGCCGGGCCACCCCGAGTACCACCACACGGCCGGCATCGAGATCACCACCGGGCCGCTCGGCCAGGGCTTCGCCAACGCGGTGGGGATGGCGATCACCGAGCGCTGGCTCCGGACCACCTTCGGCGACGAGGTCTGTGACCATCGGACCTACGTCGTGGCCGGCGACGGCTGCTTCATGGAGGGGGTCTCGCACGAGGCGGCCTCCCTGGCCGGGCACCTCGGTCTGGGGCGGCTGCTCGCCTTCTACGACGACAACCACATCACGATCGACGGACCGACCGAGCTCGCCTACGACGACAACGTGGAGGAGCGCTTCGCCGCCTACGGCTGGCGGGTGCGCAACCTCGGCGAAATGGCCAACGACGTCGACGGTCTCGAGGCCGCCATCCGCGAGGCGCTCGAGCAGCCCGCGGACGGGCCCGACGCGCAGCCCACCCTCCTGGTGCTGCGCAGCCACATCGGCTGGCCGTCCCCCCACCTCACCGACACGGCCAAGGCGCACGGGGATCCCTTCGGGGAACAGGAGATCCGGGAGACCAAGGAGATCCTGGGGCTCCCGCCGGACGAGACGTTCTGGGTACCCGACGAGGTACGGGAGTTCTACGGCGCCCAGATCGCCCGCGGCGCGCAGGAGCGGGCCGTCTGGGCCGAGCGCTTCGCCGCCTGGAAGGGCGATCGGGCGACCTGGGACGCCGCGCAGGCCGGCCACGGCCTCCCGGGGTGGGCCGACGGCCTGCCCGGCTTCGAGGCCGGCACCACGCTGGCCACCCGGCACGCCATCAACCAGTGCATCGACGCCACGGCGGCCCGCCTGCCCGGCCTCCTCGCCGGCTCGGCGGACCTGACCGGCAACAACGGGGTGAAGGTGAAGGGCGCCGAGATCCAGGCGCGGGAGTCGCCGGGCGGGATCCAGGTCCACTACGGGATCCGCGAGCACGGAATGGGCTCGGTGATGAACGGCATGGCCGCGCACGGCGGCACCCTCCCGCTGGGCGGCACCTTCTTCGTCTTCTCCGACTACATGCGGCCGGCGGTCCGGCTCGCCGCGCTGAGCGGGTTCCACACCATCTACTCGTGGACCCACGACTCCATCGGGCTGGGCCAGGACGGCCCGACCCATCAGCCGGTGGAGCACCTGGCCTCGCTGCGGGCCATGCCGGGCCTCAGCATTGTGCGGCCGGCCGACGCCAACGAGACCGCGCAGGCCTGGCGCCTGGCCGTCGAGGCGGACGGGCCGGTCGGCCTGGTCCTGACCCGCCAGGACGTCCCCGTGCTGGCGGAGACCGCGGACGCGGGCGGCCGACGGCGTGCGCGCGGGGTGCCTACGTCCTCGTCGACAGCGACGGGCCGCCCCAGATCGTCCTGGTGGGCACCGGGAGCGAGGTGCAGCTCTGCCTGGCCGCCGCCGCCACCCTGGCGGGCTCCGGTGTGCGGGCGCAGGTCGTGTCCTTCCCGTCCTGGGACCTCTTCGAGCGCCAGGACGACGCCTACCGCGCCGGCGTCTTCCCGCCGGCGGTGCCGGTCCTCAGCATCGAGGCGGGGTCGACCTTCGGCTGGGAGCGCTACGCCGACGACGCCATCGGCTTCGACCACTTCGGTGCGTCCGCCCCGGGCGCCGTGGTGATGGAGAAGTTCGGCTTCACCGCCGACCACGTGGTGGCGCGGGCACAGGCCCTCCTGGCCCGCGGCGCCGGCTGAGGATGACCCGTCGCCCCGCCGGGCCCGGCGGGGCGGACGAGCGACGACGAAAGGGGGTCGCACCATGACCCGACTGCAGGAGCTCTACGAGATCGGCGGCCAGAGCCCGTGGCTGGACAACCTGCGCCGCGACTGGATCGAGGACGGCCAGCTGGCGGAGCTGCTTGCCCTGGGCGTCCGGGGCATCACGTCGAACCCCACCATCTTCGCCAAGGCGATGACCGACCAGTCCACCTATGACGACCAGTTCCGCGCGCTCATGAAGGACCACACGGTCGAGAGCGCGTACTGGGAGATGGCGATCACCGACATAAAGAGCGCGCTGGACCTGTTCCGGCCCGTCTACGACGAGAGCGACGGCGAGGACGGCTACGTCTCCCTCGAGGTGTCGCCGGCCCGCGCCCACGACACCGAGGGGACCGTGCGCGACGCCCGCACGTTCCACGAGACGATCGCCCAGCCGAACCTCTTCGTGAAGATTCCGGCCACGCGCGCCGGGGTCCCCGCCATTGAGACGATGATCGGCGAGGGCCGCAGCATCAACGTGACGCTGATCTTCGGGCTCGACCGCTACGACGAGGTGATGGAGGCCTATCTGCGCGGGCTCGAGGCGCTCGTGGCCGCCGGCCGCGACGCGGAGCTGGCCCACGTGGCCAGCGTGGCCTCGTTCTTCGTCAGCCGCGTCGACACCGAGGTCGACCGGCGCCTCGAGGACCTGGCCGGGGGTGAGGGCGGCGACCCCGCCGTGCTCGGCCTGCGGGGTACCGCCGCGGTGGCCCAGGCCCAGGTGGCCTATCAGCACTTCCATCGCACCTTCACCGGCGAGCGCTGGGAGGCGCTGCGGGCCAGGGGCGCCCGGGTGCAGCGGCCGCTGTGGGCGTCGACCTCGACCAAGAACCCGAGCTACCCGGACCTCTTGTACGTCGACAACCTGATCGGGCCGGCCACGGTCAACACCATGCCCGAGGCGACCCTGCGCGCCTTCGAGGAGCACGGGACGCTGCACCGGACCGTCGACGCCGACCCCGATGCCCCGGTGGCGACCCTGGAGCGCCTGCACGAGGCCGGGGTCGACATGCTCGACGTGGAGCAGACACTCGAGGACGAGGGCGTGCACGCGTTCGTCAAGTCCTACGAGGAGCTCCTGCAGTCGCTGTCCGACAAGGCAGCTACTTTCTGATCCCGCCCCGCGACAGAGAGGAGCTCGCATGAGGATCGCCATGATCGGCCTGGGCAAGATGGGCGCCAACATGACCGAGCGCCTGCTGAAGGGCGGGCACGAGGTCGTCGCGTACGACCTGCACGAGGACGCGTTGAAGCAGGCGGCGTCCAAGGGCGCCGAGACGGCCACGTCGCTGGAGGATCTGGCCGGGAAGCTGACCCCGCCGCGGGCGGCCTGGGTGATGCTCCCGGCCGGCCACGTGACGGACTACGCCGTCGAGCAGCTCGCCGCCTTGTTCTCCAAGGGCGACGTCATCGTCGACGGAGGCAACTCGAACTACAAGGAGTGGATCGCCCTCTCCGACAAGATCGCGAAGAGCGGGGTCGGCCTGGTCGACGCCGGCACCTCGGGCGGGGTGTGGGGCCTCACCGAGGGCTACTGCCTCATGGTGGGCGGCACGAAGGAGGCGGTGGCCGTCGTCGAGCCGGCGCTGCGCACGCTGGCGCCCAAGGACGGCTACGCCCACGTCGGGCCGGTCGGGGCGGGGCACTTCGTCAAGATGGTGCACAACGGCGTGGAGTACGGGCTCATGCAGGCCTACGCCGAGGGCTTCGAGGTGATGGGTGCGGCGAGCGAGTTCGACCTCGACCTGCACGAGATCGCCTCCATCTGGCGCTACGGCTCGGTGGTGCGCAGCTGGCTGCTCGATCTCGCCGAGCGGGCGCTGCGGCCCGGCGCGGGGTTCGAGGACATCAAGGGCGTGGTGGCCGATTCGGGCGAGGGCCGCTGGACCGCGCAGGAGGCCATCGACCGCGGCGTCGCCGCCCCCGTCATCTCCACCTCCCTCTTCACCCGCTTCGCCTCCCAGAACCAGGACTCGCTCCAGCTCAAGATGCTCGCCGCGCTGCGCAACCAGTTCGGCGGCCACGCGGTCACGCTCGAGAGCGGGGAGCAGGGCCTGGAGACGGAGACCCCGACCCCCTGATGGTGTGATCACCCCCGTCGACGACGTCGCCCCCGCCTTTCGCGACGCGGTGCTCGAGGCCTTCGCGGCGCGCCCCGGGCCGCGCTTCGCGCTGGTGCTCTCCGGGGGCCCGACGGCGCGGCGCCGCCTACGAGACCCTGGCGGACGCCGTGGGGGCATCGACTGGAGCCTCGTGGACGTCTTCGTCGGCGACGAGCGCGTCGTGCCGCCCGACCACGAGGACTCCAACGCACGCCTGATCAGGGAGGCCCTCCTGGACCGGGTCGGGCCGGTGGGATCGTTCTCCCCCATGCCGACGGAGGGGCCGCTCAACGAGTGCGTGGCGGCCTACCAGCGCATCATGGCCGACCTGGTGACCGGGCCGGGGATCGACCTCATCCACCTCGGCATGGGCCCCGACGGGCACACGGCGTCGCTGTTCCCCGGCGCCCCCACCCTCGAGGCGGGCCCCGGCGTCCTGGTGCTGGCCACCGAGGACCCCAACGGCGTCAACCCGCACCCGCGGCCTCACGCTGACGCTGCCGGCGATCAATTCGGCCCGCGTCGCGGTCTTCACGGTGGCCGGCTCGTCCAAGGCGCCGGCGGTGGCCCGGCTCCTGCGCGGCGAGGACCTGCCGGCGGCCCGGGTCCACGCCGGCCACACGGTCTGGCTGGTGGACGGCCCGGCCCGCGCCGACGCCCCCTAGATTGGCCTCAATGCTCTCGGACGCCGATCTCCTCCAGCTCCCGCTCGCCGACCTCACCGCGCTGGCCCGTGTCGTGCGCGACGGCGCGCACGGGCGCCGGGTCACCTTCTCGCCCAAGGTCTTCATCCCGCTCACCATGCTGTGCCGCGACCGCTGCGGCTATTGCACCTTCGCCAAGGCTCCGGCCCGCCTCGCCTCCCCGTACCTCACCCCAGAGGAGGTGCTGAGCATCGCCCGCGCCGGCCGCGACGGCCGGGTGCCACGAGGCGCTCTTCACGCTCGGCGAGCGGCCCGAGTTGCGCTATCCCGTGGCGCGGGACTGGCTGGCGGCGCACGGGCACGCGTCCACGGTCGACTACCTCGCCGAGGTCTGCCGCCTCGTCGTGGAGGAAACCGGTCTGCTGCCCCACGCCAACGCCGGGGCGCTCTTCCCCGAGGAGCTGGCCCGGCTGCGCGAGGTGTCGGCCAGCCAGGGGATGATGCTCGAGTCGCTGGCCGAGGGCCTGGCCGCCCATCGCGGCGCGCCGGACAAGGAGCCGGCGCGGCGGCTGGCCACGCTGGAGGCCGCGGGCGAGCTCGCCATCCCCTTCACCACCGGCATCCTCGTCGGCATCGGCGACGACCGGGCGGGACAGCTGGCCGCCCTGCGGGCCATCGCCGCGTCCCACGCCCGCCACGGCCACGTGCAAGAGGTCATCGTCCAGAACTTCCTGCCCAAGCCCGGGACGGCCATGGCCCGGGCCGAGGCGTGCCCCCCCGAGGACCTGCAGTGGGCCATCGCCGTGGCGCGCCTGGTGCTCCAGCCCGAGGTCCACGTGCAGGCGCCCCCGAACCTCTCCGACGAGCTCGCGGCCCTGCTCGACGCCGGCATCGACGACTGGGGCGGGGTCTCCCCCGTCACGGCCGACCACGTGAACCCCGAGCGGGCGTGGCCGGCCGTGGACATCCTGCGCGACGCGACCGAGGCCGCCGGCCACGTGCTGGCGCCGCGGCTCACCGTCTACCCGTCGTTCGCGCACGACCCCGGCGCGCTGGCTCGACCCGGCACTGCGCTTTGCGGTCATGGACGCGTCCGACGCCGAGGGGCTGGCCCGCGACGCCGCCTGGTGCTCGGGCGGCGAGGAGCCCCCGCCGGCGTTGCTCGACCGCACGCCGCCTGCCGCGGCGGGACGGGGCGGCGCGGTCGCCGAGGTCCTGGCGGGCGTCGCGCTCGGCCAGGAGGTGGGCGCGGCCGAGATCGTCACGCTCTTCGGCGCCCGCGGCGCCGAGGTGCAGCGGGTGGCCGAGGTGGCCGACGACCTGCGCCGGGCGACCGTCGGCGAGGCCGTGACCTTCGTGCACAACCGCAACATCAACTACACCAACGTCTGCACCTTCAAGTGCCGCTTCTGCGCCTTCTCCAAGGGCCCGCTGTCGCTGAACCTGCGGGGCGCCCCCTACCTCCTGGAGCTCGACGAGGTGACGCGCCGCGTGGCCGAGGCGGAGGCCGAGGGCGCGACCGAGGTGTGCCTGCAGGGCGGCATCCATCCCGACTTCGACGGCGACTACTACCTCCACGTGCTCGAGGCCGTGCGCGGCGGGATCCGAGCGCATCCACATCCACGGCTTCACGGCGTTGGAGGTGACCGAGGGCGCCCGCCGCTCGGAGGTGCCGCTGGCCGAGTACCTGACGCGGCTCAAGGAGGCCGGCCTCAAGACGCTGCCGGGCACGGCGGCCGAGATCCTCGACGACGACGTCCGCGCGCTCATCTGCCCCGACAAGATCAACAGCGAGGAGTGGCTGGAGGCCCACCGGACCGCCCACGCCGTCGGGCTCCGCTCGAACATCACCATCATGTTCGGCTCGGTGGAGCAGCCGGAGAGCTGGGCCCTGCACATGGTGCGCACCCGCGCCCTGCAGCGCGAGACGGGCGGGTTCACCGAGTTCGTGCCCCTGCCGTTCGTGCACATGGCGACGCCGATCTACCTGCAGCGCAAGGCGCGGCGGGGACCGACCTTCCGCGAGGCGCTGCTCATGCACGCGGTGGCGCGCATCGCCTACGCGGGCGACATCGACAACATCCAGGTCAGCTGGGTGAAGATGGGCGCCGAGGGCGCCCGCCAGCTGCTGCGGGCCGGGGCCAACGACCTGGGCGGGACGCTCATGGACGAGAACATCTCGCGGGCCGCGGGGGCGCAGCACGGACAGCGCATGGGCGTCGAGGACCTGGAGGCCATCGTGGCCCCGCTCGGGCGCCCGCTGGTGCAGCGCTCCACGCTGTACGCCCTGGCCGGAGCGACCTCGGGCGCGTGACCGACGAGGAGGTCCGGAGAGGGGGCCGAGGAGGCGGCGTCGCCAGAGCGCCTTCAACGCCCTGTTCGAGAACCAATCGCTCTCGGCCGCCCAGGCCCGGGAGCTCGACGCCATGATCGGCTCGCTGGGCGACATGGCGCGCGAGGGCACGGCGGTGGGCGACCTCAAGATCGCCAATGCGGCGCTGGGCGAAATGGCCGAGGCGTTCCGCGTCTTCCGCCCCTACCGCCACATCCGCAAGGTCACCATGTTCGGGTCGGCGCGCACGCGGCCCGACGACCCCGTCTACATCCTCGCCCGCAACCTGGCCGCCCGTCTGGCGGCGGCGGACTGGATGGTCGTGACCGGCGCGGGGCCCGGCATCATGGCGGCCGGGCTGGAGGGGGCGGGGCGTGAGCACGCCTTCGGCGTCAACATCCGGCTGCCGCACGAGGAGGAGGCCAACGCCTTCATTGTGCGGGACCCCAAGCTGGTCGAGATGCGCTACTTCTTCACCCGCAAGCTGATGCTGATCAAGGAGTCCCACGCCTACGCCATCCTCCCGGGCGGCTTCGGCACCCAGGACGAGGCGTTCGAGCTGCTCACGCTGCTGCAGACGGGCAAGGCCGAGCCGGCGCCGGTGGTGATGATCGAGACCCCCGGCGGCACCTACTGGCACGGGTGGCTCCGCTTCCTCGAAGAGGAGGCCATCGCGGCGGGCTGGGTCTCGCCCGAGGACCGCTCGCTGTTCAAGGTCACCAACACCATGGAGGAGGCCAGCGAGGAGATCCTCGGCTTCTACCGCAACTACCACTCGTGCCGCTGGGTGGGCGACCTCCTGGTGCTGCGCATGCAGACCCAGCCGAGCAAGGCGGAGCTGGCCGACCTGAACCGGCGCTTCGCCGACATCGTCGTCCGGGGCAGCATCCGCTCCGCCGGCCCGTTCCCGCCGGAGCGCAACGACCACCCCGAGCTGCCCCGGCTGGCGTTTCGCTTCGACCGCTGGCACTACGCCCGGCTGCGCGAGCTCATCGACGCCCTCAACGAGTGCACGGGGTGAACGCCGCCGGGAGGTGGAGCCTGGCGGCTGCCCTCCCCCTGGTCGCCCTGGTCCCCGTGGCATCTCTGGGCTTCGGGATCGGGATCGGGACCGGCCTCGGGCTCCCGGCCACGGTTGCCGGTGCCGACACACCGCCACCGGACTCGGTGGTGCCGTTCGGCTCGACCGGCACCGGCGCCAACGCCGTGAGCGATCCCAACGCACCCATGGTGGGGGTGACCGGGGCGCCCGGCGGCGGGTACTGGCTCGCGGCGCGGGACGGCGGCGTCTTCGGCTACGGCGACGCGGGCTTCTTCGGGTCGGCCGGCTCGCTCCCCCTCAACGCGCCGGTCGTCGGGATGGCCGCGACGGGTGACGGCCGGGGGTACTGGTTGGCGGCGCGTGACGGCGGCATCTTCGACTACGGCGACGCGGGCTTCTTCGGGTCGGCCGGCTCGCTCCCCCTCAACGCGCCGGTCGTCGGGATGGCCGCCTCACCCGACGGCGGCGGGTACTGGCTGGTCGCATCCGACGGCGGGATCTTCAGCTACGGCGACGCCCCGTTCTTCGGGTCGGCCGGCGGGACAGCCCTCAACGCGCCGATCGTCGGCATGGCCGCCACACCCGACGGCGGCGGGTACTGGCTGGTCGCGGCCGACGGCGGGATCTTCAGCTACGGCGACGCCCCGTTCTTCGGGTCGGCCGGCTCGCTCTCCCTCGACGCGCCCGTGGTCGGCATGGCCGCGACCGGCGACGGCGGGGGCTACTGGATGGTCGCTCGGGACGGCGGGGTCTTCGGTTACGGGGACGCGCCCTACTTCGGCTCGCTCGGCGGGACGGCCCTGCCCGCGCCGGTGGTGGGCATGGCCGCCGCCTCGGGAGGGGCCGGCTACTGGCTCGTGCTGGGGTCACCCGAGCCGTTGGCGGGCAAGGTCGTCGGCATCGACCCCGGGCACAACGGGCTCGACTACAGCGCCCCCTCGTTCATCGACCAGAACGTCTTCAACGGCACCGGGTACGAACCGTGTGACACCACGGGCACGGCGACCGACGCCGGTTTCACCGAGGCGCAGTTCAACTTCGACGTGGCCACCGCGCTGGCGGCGGACCTGGAGGCCGAGGGAGCGACGGTCGTCCTGACCCGCACCGACAACAACGGCGTGGGCCCCTGCGTGACGACGCGGGCGGCCATCCTCAACGACGCGCACGCCGACGTCGCCGTCGACATCCATGCCGACGGCGGACCTCCCGGCGGGCGGGGCTTCAGCGTGCTGGAGCCGGTGGCCGACGGACCCAACGACGGCGTCGTGGCGCCCTCCGGGACCTTCGCCGGCCTGCTGCGCGACGCGTTCGTCGCCGGCACGCCCATGCCGGTGAGCACCTACGACGGGGTCGACGGCCTGCAGCCGCGCAGCGACCTGGCCGGCCTGAACCTGACGACGGTGCCCAAGGTGCTCATTGAATGCGGCAACATGGGCAACGGAACCGACGCCGGGCTGCTCGCCGACACCTCGTTCCAGCAGGCCGCCGCCACCGCCATGGCGCAGGCTGTCACCGAGTTCCTGGCCGGCCCGCCGGGGTGAGTCAGGCCGGTGGGCCGAGCGGCGCCCGGGCCAGCGTGGAGTAGACGTGGCCGGCGGGTGAGGGCTCGGAGGCCACGAGGTCGACGTGCGCCACGGCGAAGCGGGCCTCGAAGGCGATGCCGTCCAGCTCGGCCCGTGCCGCGGCGCCCAGCCGGCCCTTGGCCCGGCCCAGCGTCAGGTGGCCGTTGAACGGCGGCTCGGCGGGCGTGCGCTCCCCGACGAGAGGAAGGGTGGCCGTGCGCACCGCGGCGGCCACGTCGTCGAGGCCGGCGGCGGGGAGCTGCAGGACGCGCACCCCGGTGAACCACCCGGTGCGCGGCCCGAGCCGGCACTCGACGGGGCCGGCCAAGGTGGCGGCGGCGACCGCCAGCGCCTCGCCGAGGGGGCCCAGCGCCTCGTCGGGCACGGCGCCGAGGAAGCGCAGCGTGACGTGCCAGCGCGTCGGGCCGACCAGGCGCAGGTGCCTTGCCCCTCCGAGCTCCAGGCCGGCCAGACGCTCCCGCGTGGCCTCGTCGGGCCAGGCGGCCACGAACGTGCGCACCCCGGGGGGCTCAGGCGCCGTCGTCGAACGGCTCGCGCCCGCCGGCCGAACCGCTGCCCAGGGCGACCACGGCCTTCTCGAGGGCACGCCGGGCCCGCAGGATGCGACGCTCCGCGGCCAGCGCCTCCCCCGCCTCCGCCGAGTCCGGGTCGCCCGAGCCGGCGCGCCGGAGCGCGTCGAGCGCCATGTCGGTCAGCTCCTCGACCATCCCCTCGAGCCGCTCCGCCATGCCCGCCATGGCCTCGCCGGGCCCGCTCACTTGGGCAGTGGCGTGCTCTGCACCTCGTAGGCGCCGTCGGCGAACGCGGCGCGCATGACCTTCTTGTCGAACTTGCCGACGCTGGTCTTGGGGACCTCGGTGATGAAGGTCCACTGGTCGGGCAGCCACCAGCGCGGCACCCGATCGATCAGGAAGGCCACGAGGTCCGCCGGCGCCGGGGTGCGCCCGGGCTTGGGCACGACGGCGACGAGCGGCCGCTCCGACCACTTCGGGTCGGGGACGGAGATCACGGCCGCCTCGAAGACGTCGGGGTGGGCCATCACGGCGTTCTCCAGCTCGACCGAGGAGATCCACTCCCCGCCCGACTTGATCACGTCCTTCGTGCGGTCGGAGATCGTCATGTAACCCTGGCCGTCGAGCGTGCCGACGTCGCCGGTGCACAGCCAGCCGTCGTGGAATTTCGACGGGTCCTCGTCCTTGTAGTACGAGCCGGTGATCCACGGCCCCCGGATCTCGAACTCCCCCACCGACTTCCCGTCGTGGGGGAGCACCGTGCCGTCCTCGGCGACGACGCGCACCTCGACGCCGCCGACGACCCGTCCCGCCTTGATCTTGTAGTACATGTCGTCGTGCCCATCGAGCTTGCGGGCCGGCGGCAGGCCGAAGGCGGCCAGCGGGCTGGTCTCGGTCATGCCCCAGCCCTGGATGATGGTGGCCCCGAAGCGCGACTCGAACGCCTCGATGAGCGACTGGGGGACGGCAGCCCCGCCGGCCGTGATGGCGCGCACCGTCGAGAAGTCGATGGGCGTATCGAGCGCGAGCAGCCCGTTCCAGATCGTCGGCACGCCGCACATGAGGGTCGGATGGTGCTCGTTGATGACGCCCGCCAGGGCGTCGCCCATGAGGAACATCTGCGGCATGACCATGTCGGTGCCGGCCATCCAGGCGCCGTAGGGGGTGCCCCACGCCATGGCGTGGAACATCGGCACGATGATCAGGATGCGGTCGGTCTCCATCATCCCGACAGAGCTGGCCGACTGCTCGGCCATGGTGTGCAGATAGGTGGAGCGGTGCGAGTAGACGACGCCCTTGGGGCTGCCCGTCGTGCCGCTCGTGTAACACATGGCTGCGGCGGACCGCTCGTCGAGCACGGGCCACTCGAAGCCGGGCTCCTCGGCGGAGAGCAGCCGCTCGTAGGACAGGGTCTCGCCCAGGGGCGAGGTGTCGCCCTCGCCGGCGACGATGATGGTCTCGACGGTCTTGAGGTCGTCCTTGACGGCGGCCAGCAGCGGGATCAGCGAGGCGTCCACGATGATGAAGCGGTCCTCGGCGTGGTTGATCACGTAGGCCAGCTGGTCGACGGGGAGCCGGATGTTGAGGGTGTGCAGGACCGCCCCCATGGAGGGGATGGCGAGATACGCCTCCAGGTGGCCCTGGTTGTTCCAGCTGAAGGTGCCGACACGGTCCCCCGGCTGGACGCCGAGGCGGGTGAGGGCCGCCGCCAGCTTCTCGGCCCGCTCGGCCACCTCCGCGAAGGTGGCCGCGCGGTGCCCGCCGGCCTCGACGGTGATGACGGTGCTGTCGCCGTGGACCTGCTGGCCGTGACGGAGGATGTCGCTGATCAGGAGCGGGGCGTCCTGCATGGTGCTCTTCATGGCCCAAGTATGACGAGCGCGCCATTGCCGTGCCCAGTGCCACGGTCCCGCGACCGTTCGCCGTCATGTCCGCACTACGGATGTGCCCACCCCGCGCTGCCGCCGGACCGCCGTGAGGGGGATTGCAGCCGCCGGGCTCGCCGTGGCCCTGGCGGCCTCGCTCGTCGGCGTCGTGGTGGCCGCCTCGGCCGCCTCGCTCCTCGGGGTGGGCGGCACGGCACCGGCAGCCGGCACGGCGGCCACCGCCACGATCCCGGCCGCGATGCTGGCTCTCTACCAGGGTGCGGCCGCGACCTGCCCTGGCCTGCCCTGGACGGTCCTGGCGGCGATCGGCACCGTGGAGTCCGACAACGGGCAGTCGACCCTGGCGGGGGTCCACGGCGGCGCCAATGCGGCGGGTGCCGAAGGGCCGATGCAGTTCGAGCCGGCGACGTTCGCCGAGTACGACCGGCCGGTCCCACCGGGCGGCGCAGACCCGCCGAGCCCCTACGACCCCACCGACGCCGTGTACGCGGCCGCCAGGCTGCTGTGCGCCAACGGCGCTCAGGGTGGGGTCGACATCGCCGGGGCCGTGTTCGCCTACAACCACTCGGCGTCGTACGTGGCCCAGGTGCTGGCGCTCGCCCAGTCGCTGGCACGGCATCGCGGCGACGGTGTCGGAGACGGCGACCGACCCGCTGCCCGCGTCGCCCGCCGGCGCGGTGGCGGTGCGGTGGGCGCTCTTCCAGATCGGCACGCCCTACGTCTGGGGCGGCGAGAGCCCGGGTGTGGGCTTCGACTGCTCCGGGCTCGTCCAGGCCGCCTACCGGGTGGCCGGCGTCGTGCTGCCCCGGGTGGCGCAGGACCAGTACGACGCCACGCCCAAGCTCACCGCGGCACAGCCCCTGGCCCCGGGTGATCTCGTCTTCTTCGGCGGCGGGCCGGCCTCCATCGACCACGTCGGGCTCTTCGTGGGCGTCGTGAGCGGCCAGGACGTCATGGTCGACGCCCCGTTCACCGGCGCGGTGGTGCGGGCCGAAGCGTTCCCCGCCACGCCCGGCGCGTCCTTCGGCGGCCTCGCCTACGTCGGGGCGACCCGGCCCTGAGCCGACGCGGTGCAGCCGGGACGGTGGCCGCCACCGCCATCGCCGAGGACGGCGCCGCATTCGGGACACACCTGGTGCGCCCAGCAGGCGGGATCCCCGCCGACAGCGTCTCCGCTCGGGGCGTCCGGTTCCGGCTGGTCGCAGAGTCCGCACTCGAGTGCGGTGCCGATGTGTCCTCGGCGGCCCTCCTCGGTGAGCACCCAGGGATGCTCGCGCCAGGGCGGCTGGTGCCGTACGTGCCGGCGGTGCGTGCACGAGAGGAGCGCCACCCAGTCGCCGTGCTCGTCCTCTTCGAAGCCCACGATCCGCTGCTCCACGGCGTCAGCGCACCTCCGCCGAGGTCGCCGATCCTGGTGCCGGCCGCTGGCGCGTGCCGGCGGTCGCAGTGCGGCGGAGCACGAGCACGCGTTCAGCCCGCCGCTCCTCTTCGAGAAGTTTTTGCCGCGCGTCCAAGAGGTCGAACTGCGTGATCAGCCCCAAGAGATGGTGCGTGTCCACCCGGTCGACCACGGGGAGGACGCCGAGCCCCTCCCCCGCCATTCGGTCTGCCACCGTGCGAAGCAGCTCGTCGGGATAGGCGGTGGACACTGATGTGATCATCGCATCCTCGGCCCGGCATTCTGATGCCGTACGACCCTCGAGGACGGCTGACCAGGGCACGACGCCGACCAGATCTAGCCCGTCGGCAAGTACGGGGTAAAGACGTTGGCGGCGTTCGAGGCTGCCCTCGGGGAGCGCCTCGTAGAGCTGATCGAGACGTTGCTGCGGATCGACCGTGAGGATGTCGGCGTCCATCACCTCCCGGACGAACGTCGCCTCGAGCGGATCCACCGCGTACTCGCGCATGACGTGGAACCCTCGGCGGGCCACCTTCTCTGTGAGGATGGAGCGCCTGAGCACTAGGACGCTGACGAGGTGCGCCACTGTTGCCGCGACCAGTAGGGCCAGAAGGCTGTTCTGGTCGTATGTCAGTTCGAACGCGAAGACGATCGCGGTAAAGGGCGAGCGGGTCACGCCGCCGAGCGCACCAGCCAGCCCGATCAGCGCCCAGACACCGGCACTTGCGCCCGGCAGAACGTGGCCCATGATCCCCCCGATCGCTGCGCCCAGCATGAGGACCGGGGCAAGGATGCCGCCGCTGGTGCCGCTCCCGAGGCCGACGGCCCAGATGGTCAGCTTGACCACGAAGAGCAACGCCAACGCGCTCACCGCCAATTGACCCAGGAGCTCCGCATGGATGGTGTCGTACCCGACGCCGAGCGCGCGGGGTTCGACGAGGCCGCCCAACCCGATCACGAGGCCGCCGATCATTGGCCACCACATCCAGTGCAGCCGCCCGGTGAGTCTCTGAAACGCGTCCTCCGAGCGATAGACGGCCTGGGTCATGACCCAGGCCGCCAGGCCCGTCACGCACCCGACAGCGGCGGCGCCGAACAGGACGACGCCTCCCAGTGGGGTATGACCGGGAACAGGGAAGATGGGCTGCGGAGCCATGAGACCCGCCCCAGCCATGACCATTCGCAACCCGTCTGCAGTTGCCGCGGCGAGTCCGATGAGCACCATCGATCGGGGCTTGAACTCGAACGCGAGCAGCTCCACACCGAAAAGAGTGGCGGCGACCGGGGTCCCGAACACGGCGCTCATGCCGGCGGCGGCACCGGCGACCAGCAGCGCCCGGCGCTGCGCCGCGGTCAGCCGGAACAGCTGGCCGACGATGGAACCGAGTGCGCCACCGGTCAGGATGATCGGGCCCTCGGCACCAAACGGTCCACCCGTGCCGATAGACACCGCACTGGAGACCGGCTTGAGGAGCGCCAGACGCGGCTGCACCTTGCTCCCGTTGATCAGGATGCGCTCCATGGCCTCTGGGATGCCGTGGCCACGGATCTGTTCGGAGCCGTAACGCGCCATGATCCCGATGATCAGCCCCCCGCCGACGGGGATGACGATCGCCAACGCGCCCAAGGTGTTGGCATTCGGCGACACGAGACGGACGCTCAGGCGCTGGTAATAGAGGAGGTTCGTGAGGAAGCCGATCATGTCGAGCAGCGCGAGAGCGACGCCAGCCGCTAAAGCGCCAATGACGAGGGCCAAGGGCACCATGCGCAGGATGGCGGGTGTGGTGGTGAAGTCCCCGTGGGCATCCGGACGGGGGTCGGTGGTCGCGGGCGCGGCAACGAAGCTGGGTCCGGGAGGAGTACCAGCACCCGGCCCCAGGACCTGGCTCAGCGCGCCGTTCTCATCGGCATCCTCGATATCCATCGTAACACGATGATATCGTAATACGATGCGTTTACGGGATGCTGATTACGAGGACCTGTTGACGTTGCGCACAGGCCTCCGCCGCTTTCTCCGGTGGAGCGAGCAGCAGGCGGAGGGAGTCGGGCTGACGCCCGCCCAGCACCAGCTCCTCCTGGCCATCCGGGGCCACACTGACCGGCACGGCCCCACCGTCGGGGAGGTGGCGGACTACCTCCTCCTCCGCCACCACAGCACGGTCGGGTTGGTGGACCGCGCCGATGCAGCAGGTCTGGTGAAGCGGGTGCGCGATCCGAAGGATCATCGTGTCGTACGACTGCAACTCACCGAGGCGGGGACCAAACGCCTGGAGGCACTGTCGGAGCTACATCTCGAAGAGCTCGGCCGACTTAGCCAGAAGCTGCCCCTCGCCTGGCGGGGGCTCATGCCGCACCAACCGCTGCACGGGCTCGACGCCCGGGTCTGACCTTGAGCGGCGACCACTTCGTTCGGTGACCGTCCGCCCAGCGCCTCAGCCGACCGCCCGCCCCCGCAGGGCCCGGTAGCGCAGCACGAGGGACGCGGTCGAGGAGTCCTGGCCCGCCAGGTCCGGTGCCGAGGCGTCCGTGAGGATCGGGGCGAGCTCTTTCGCCATCACCTTGCCGAGCTCGACACCCCACTGGTCGAAGGAGTCGATCCCCCACACCGCTCCCTCGACGAAGACGGTGTGCTCGTACAGGGCGACGAGCTGGCCCAGGACCGAGGGGGTGAGCTTCGGGGCGAGGATGGTGGAGCTCGGCCGGTTGCCGGGCATGACCTTGTGCGCGACGAGCTCGGGCGGCGTCCCCTCGGCTGCGATCTCCTCCGCCGTCTTGCCGAAGGCCAGGGCCTTGGTCTGGGCCAGGCAGTTGGCGACCAGGAGGTCGTGCTGCTCGCCGTGCTCATGGGTCGACTCCGCGAAGGCGATGAAGTCGGCCGGGACGAGCTTTGTGCCCTGATGGAGGAGTTGGTAGAAAGCGTGCTGGCCGTTGGTGCCCGGCTCGCCCCAGAAGATCTCCCCGGTCTGTCCCAGCACCGGGGTGCCGTCCAGGCGGACCGACTTCCCGTTGGACTCCATCGTGAGCTGCTGGAGGTACGCCGGGAAGCGCGCGAGTCGGTGGGCGTAGGGCAGCACGGCGTGGGTCTGGGCGCCGAAGAGGTTGTCGTACCAGACGTTGAGCATGCCCTGGATCACCGGCAGGTTCTCCGCCAGGGGCGCGGTCCGGAAGTGCTCGTCCATGGAGTGGAACCCGAAGAGCATCTCGCCGAAAGCCTGCCGCCCGATCGCCACCATCAACGAGAATCCGATCGCGGAGTCGTAGGAGTAGCGCCCGCCGACCCAGTCCCAGAATTCGAGCATGTTGTCGGGGTCGATGCCGAACGCCTCGACGGCCTTCGTGTTGGTGGAGACGGCGATGAAGTGCTTGGCGACGGCATCGTCCCCGGCGGCCGCCCCCAGCCCCTGGAGGAGCCATTCCCGGGCGGCCGTGGCGTTGGTCAGCGTCTCCAGCGTGGTGAAGGTCTTGGAGCTGACCACGAACAGCGTGCTCGCCGGGTTCAGATCGTGGGTGGCGGCGTAGAGGTCGACCGGGTCGACGTTCGACACGAACCGGCTCACCAATCCGGGCTGCGCATAGTCCGCCAGGGCGGTTGTCGCCATGGCCGGCCCGAGGTCGGAGCCGCCGATCCCGATGTTGACGACGGCGTCGATCCGGGCGCCCGTGGCGCCGGTCCACGAACCGGCGCGGATGCGCTCGGAGAGCTCACCCATCTTGCCGAGCACGGCGTGCACGTCGTCCGCGACGTCCTGCCCGTCGACGGTGAGCGCGCTGCCCGGCGGCATCCGCAGGGCGACGTGCAGGACGGCGCGGTCCTCGGTCGTGTTGATGTGCGCGCCGGCGAACATGGCGTCGCGGCGCTCCTCCACCTGTGCCACCCGGGCGACGGCCATGAGGAGGTCGAGGGTCTCGTCGGTCACCCGGTGCTTCGAGTAGTCCAGCACCAGGTCGGCGGCTTCCACGGTGAGACGCGTCGCCCGGCCCGGGTCCTCGGCGAAGAGCTCGCGCAGGTGCCGGTTCGAGATCTGCTCGTGGTGCGCCGCCAGCGCCTTCCACTCCGGAGTCGCCGTCAGGTCCATGAAAAGCAATCTACGGCGTGCCGCTCGATGCCTCCGCGGTGAGGAAGGCGACGATGGCCGGGAGTGCACCGCGGTCCTGCACGAGGAAGGCGTGCCCCCCGTCGAACATGGCCAGGGCCGCGCCGGGGATCGCCTCGGCCAGGAACTCGCTGTTGGCCGGCGGCGCGATCCCGTCGAAGCGGCCCCCGCACACGAGGGTTGGGCACGTGATGGAGCCGAGGCGACCGGCCGTGTCGTGCTCGGCCCGGGCGGCCAGCTGGTTGGCGAGGCCCGGTCCCGGTCCGGTGGCGCCGTCCCCCGACTCCCCGAGCCCCATGCGCTCGGTGATCAACGCCACCATGTCGGGGTGCGTCCGCTGCCAGGCCGCGTCCCACCGAGTGTCCATCAGCTCCATCCGGAGCGCGACGCGGTCCTCGGGGCGTCTGGTCGACCAGTTCGTGCAGCGGGTAGGAGGCGCCGCCCGCACCGCCGGCCGACGTGCAGGCCAGGACGAGCCGACGCACGCGTCGGGGGTGTCGGATCGCCACCTCCTGGGCCACCATGCCGCCGAAGGAGATACCCAGGACGAGGCAGTCCTCCCAGCCGACGGCGTCGAGGAGCGCGGCGGCGTCATCGGCGAAGTCGGCCATGGCATAGGGCCAGGGCGGCACGCTGCTCTGGCCCAGGCCGCGCTGGTCGTAGGAGAGGACCTCGAACGACTCGACGAGGGGGCCGTCGGTCAGGCGGGGCTTGTGTCGCAGGTCGCCGCCGGTGCCGCTGATCACCAGCAGTCGCTCCCCCGCTCCTTCCAGCTCGTAGTAGAGGGAGACGCCATTGGCGTCGCACCGGGGCACGCCCGCACTGTACCGACGCCTGCCCTCGACGCTCCCTTGTCGTCAGCCGTCTGCCTCTGCCGGGCCGGGTTCCTCGTCAGGGCATGTCCGTCCGGTACCAGCGCAGGCGAGAAGGTTTCGGGAACTCTAACGATTCCGGTTTAGAGTTTGCAGAAACACGCCCGCCACACCGAGGCCGACCCGGCCGACGCTCAGAGGACGCCACCCATGCCTCGACCCCCCGGCCGCAGGACTTAGCGCAGGGCGAGCTGCCCGGGCACCAGCGGCGCCGGGAGCGACGTCACACCCATGAGGAAGCGATCGACGGCCGCCGCGCACGAGCGGCCCTCGGCGATGGCCCACACGATCAGGCTCTGGCCCCGCGTCTGGTCGCCACAGACGAACACCCCGTCCACGTTGGTCGCCCATTCGGAGTCGGCCACGACGGTGCCCCGGGGACCGACCTCGACACCGAGCTCGGCCACCGCGTTCCGGCGCTCTGTCCCCACGAAGCCCATGGCGAGGAGCACCAGGTCGCACTCCAGCTCGAACTCGGTGCCCGGCAGAGCCTCGAACACGGGCCGGCCGTCCTCGGTGCGCATCTCGACGGTGTGGCCGCGCAAGGCGCGCACGGCCCCCGATCCGTTGTCGACGAACTCGGTGGTGGTCACCGCGAAGAGGCGCTCCCCACCCTCCTCGTGGGCGGAGGAAGTGCGCAGGATCAGCGGCCACAGCGGCCAGGGATTGTCGGCCAGGCGGTCGCTCGGCGGCTCCGACATGATCTCGAGCTGGTGCACCGACTTCGCTCCCTGGCGGTGCGCAGTGCCGAGGCAGTCCGCCCCGGTGTCGCCGCCACCGATGATCACCACGCGCTTCCCCTTGGCGCTGATGGGCGAGGTCCCGAGCACGCCCTCCCGGACGAGGTTCGATGGCTTCAGGTACTCCATCGCCAGCTGTATCCCCGACAGGTCTCGGCCGGGCACCGGCAGGTCCCGGGGCAGCGTCGCCCCGCCCGCCAGGACCACGGCGTCGAACTCGGCCCGGACTTCGGCCGCCGGCCGCACACGGACGTCGGGGGCGCACGCCTCGCCGACGCCGCGCTCCTCGCCGGGCTCGGCCGGACCCTCGACGTCGGCCGAGCCGCCGACCGAGGTGGAGCACACGAAGGTGACGCCCTCGGCCTCCATCTGGGCCAGCCGGCGGTCGAGCACGGCCTTCTCCATCTTGAACTCGGGGATGCCGTAGCGCAGGAGGCCGCCGGGCTTCTCCGCCCGCTCGAAGACGGTCACCGCATGTCCGGCCCGTGCCAGCTGCTGGGCCGCCGCCAACCCGGCGGGGCCTGACCCGACCACCGCGACCGACCTGCCGGTGCGCACGACGGGGACCTGGGGGGTCACCCAGCCCTCGTCCCAGGCGCGCTCGACGATCTCGTATTCAATGCGCTCGATCGTCACCGGGTTGTCGTTGATCCCCAGCACGCAGGCCGCCTCGCACGGGGCGGGGCAGAGGCGCCCGGTGAACTCGGGGAAGTTGTTGGTGGCGTGCAGGCGCTCCATGGCGTCGGGCCAGTCGTCCCGGTAGACGAGGTCGTTCCACTCGGGGATGAGATTCCCGAGTGGGCAGCCGTCGTGGCAGAAGGGGATGCCGCAGTCCATGCAGCGCGCGCCCTGCTCCTTGGTGGCCTCCTCGCCGAAGGGCTCGTAGACCTCCCGCCAGTCGCGCAGCCGCACCGAGACCGGACGCCGGCGGGGCAGCTGGCGGCCGAACTCCATGAAGCCCGTCGTCTTACCCATCCGCGTCACCCATGCGCAGCCTCCATGACGGCCTCGTCCACCGAGCGCCCCTCCGCCTCGGCCAGGCGGGTGGCTTCCAGGATGCGGCGGTAGTCGCTCGGCATCACCTTCACGAACTCGAGCACCTCGGTGTCCCAGTTCTCCAGAAGACGGGCCGCGACCTCGGACTCGGTCTCCACCCCGTGGCGCTCCACCAGCGAGTGCACCAGGAAGCTGTCGGAGGGGCCGAGCGGCTCCACCTCGACCATCTCGAGGTTGACCCGCTGCCCGAATGTCCGCTCCGGGTCGTAGACGTAGGCGACGCCGCCCGACATGCCGGCGGCGAAGTTGCGCCCGGTCGGCCCGAGCACCAGCACCAGGCCGCCGGTCATGTACTCGCAGCCGTGGTCGCCGACGCCCTCGACCACCGCGGTCGCCCCGGAGTTGCGGACGCAGAAGCGCTCCCCCACCTGGCCCCGGATGAAGACCTCCCCCGCGGTGGCGCCGTAGAGGATGACGTTGCCGGCGATGATCTGCTCTTCGGCGACGAACGGGGAGCCGGCCGGGGGCCGCACGACCAACCGCCCGCCCGAGAGGCCCTTGCCGAAGTAGTCGTTGGCGTCGCCGTGGAGGCGCATCGTGACGCCGTTGGGCACGAAGGCGCCGAAGCTCTGGCCCGCCGACCCGGTGAAGGTCAGCGAGATCGTGTCGTCGGGCAGGCCCGCCGCGCCGTAGCGCCGGCTGATCTCGGATCCGAGGAGCGTCCCCACCGTGCGGTCGACGTTGGTGATCGGCAGCTCGACCGAGACGGGCGTGGCGTCGATCGAGCGCCGGCGCGCACTCGTCGAGGAACGCGTGGTCGAGCGCCTTCTCCAGCCCGTGGTCCTGCAGGCGGGTCTGACGCCGCCCCACCGATGCGGGGACGTCGGTCTCGGCCAGCACCGACGAGAGGTCGAGGCCCGCCGCCTTCCAGTGCGTCACCGCCGGCTCGGTGTCGAGGAGGTCGACCCGCCCGATCGCCTCGTCCATGGTGCGCAGCCCCAGCGAGGCCAGCAGCTCGCGCACCTCCTCGGCGACGTACTCGAAGAAGGTCTCGACGAACTCGGGCTTCCCGCTGTACTTCTCCCGCAGCGCGGGGTTCTGCGTGGCGATCCCGACCGGGCAGGTGTCGAGGTGGCAGACGCGCATCATGATGCAGCCCGAGACGACGAGCGGCGCCGAGGCGAAGCCGTACTCCTCCGCGCCGAGCAGGGCGCCGATGACGACGTCACGGCCCGTCTTGAGCTGCCCGTCGACCTGCACCACGATCCGGTCGCGCAAGCCGTTCACCAGGAGGGTCTGCTGCGTCTCGGCCAGCCCGATCTCCCACGGGATACCGGCGTGCTTGAGCGACGTGAGCGGCGCCGCACCGGTCCCCCCGTCGTGCCCGGAGATGAGCACGACGTCGGAGTGCGCCTTGGCCACCCCGGCCGCCACGGTGCCGACACCCACCTCGGCCACCAGCTTCACGTGCACCCGGGCCCGGGGGTTGGACGACTTGAGGTCGTGGATCAGCTGCGCGATGTCCTCAATGGAGTAGATGTCGTGGTGCGGCGGCGGGGAGATCAGGCCCACGCCCGGGGTGGACTTCCGGGTGCGGGCGATCCACGGGTACACCTTGATCCCCGCCAGCTGCCCGCCCTCGCCCGGCTTGGCGCCCTGGGAGATCTTGATCTGGAGGTCGTCCGCATTGACGAGGTACTCGCTGGTGACGCCGAAGCGACCCGACGCGACCTGCTTGATCGCGCTGCGGCGCAGGTCGCCGTTGGCGTCGGGCGTGTAGCGCTCCGCGTCCTCCCCGCCCTCGCCGGTGTTGGACCGGCCGCCGATCCGGTTCATGGCGATGGCGAGCGTCTCGTGTGCCTCGGCCGAGATGGAGCCGTAGGACATGGCGCCGGTGGAGAAGCGGGCCATGATGGCCGAGACGGGCTCCACCTCCTCGATCGGGATGGGCCCGCCCGGCGCCGGCTTCAGCCGGAGGAGGCCGCGCAGCGTGCCGAGCTTCTCGGCCTGGTTGTCGACCTCGGCGGTGTACTCCTTGAAGATCTCGTAGCGCTTCGACCTCGTTGCGTGCTGGAGCTTGAAGACCGTCCGGGGGTTGAAGAGGTGGAATTCGCCCTCGCGACGCCACTGGTACTCCCCGCCCACCTCGAGCTCGCGGTGGGCCCGCTCGGTCGGGCGCGGCTCGTGGGCCTGCCGGTGCCGCGTGGCCACCTCGGCGGCCAGGACGGCGAGCCCGACCCCGCCGATCCTGCTCGATGTGCCCGTGAAGTACTCGTCGATGAGCGCGCCGTCCAGGCCGATCGCCTCGAAGACCTGCGCGCCCGTGTAGGAGGCCACGGTCGAGATGCCCATCTTGGACATGACCTTGAGCACGCCCTTGCACGAGGCCTTCATGAAGTTCCGCCTGGCCTGGCGGGGCGAGACACCCTCGAGGAGCCCCTCGGAGATCATGTCGTCGATGGAGTCGAGGGCGAGGTAGGGATTGACCGCCGCGGCGCCGTAGCCGATGAGGAGGGCCATGTGGTGCACCTCGCGGGCGTCGCCGGTCTCGATCACGAGGCCGACCTGGGTCCGGGTCTTCTCGCGCACGAGGTGGTGGTGGACCGCCGCCGTGAGCAGCAGCGAGGGGATCGGCGCCCACTCCGCGGTCGAGTTGCGGTCCGAGAGGACGATGAGGTTGGCCCCCTCCGCGATGGCGGCCGAGACCCGCCGGCGCACTTCGTCGAGCGCGCGCCGCAGCGCCTCGCCGCCGGCGGCCGTCGGCGCGCCCGCCTCCCCTGCCTCGCCCACCTCGAAGAGCCCGTCGATGGCGAAGGCCTTGAAGCCCGGCGTCTCGCCGAGCTCGTTGACGTACATCAGCTTGGCCAGGTCGTCGCGATCGATGACCGGCAGCGGCAGCAGGATCTGCCGGCACGAACCGGCGCGCGCCCGCAACAGGTTGGCCTCGGGCCCGATGGTCGCCGACAGCGATGTGACGAGCTCCTCGCGGATGGCGTCGAGCGGCGGGTTGGTCACCTGCGCGAAGAGCTGGGTGAAGTAGTCGTAGAGCAGCCGGGAGCGGTCGGAGAGGACCGCGATGGAGGTGTCCGAGCCCATCGACCCGATCGGTTCGCCCCCCGTGCGGGCCATGGGGGCCAGGATCACCCGCAGCTCCTCGGTCGTGTAGCCGAAGAGGCGCTGTTGGGTCACGACACCACCGTGCTGGGGCGTGAGCATGGTGCGGGCCGGCAGCTCGTCCAGCCGCACCTGGTCCGCCGCGAGCCAGTCCTCGTAGGGGTGCTCGGCGGCGAGCTCGGCCTTGATCTCCTCGTCCTCGACGAGGCGGCCCTTGGCCGTGTCGACGAGGAACATGCGGCCCGGCTGCAGGCGGCCCCTGCGCACGATGCGCTCGGGGGCGATGTCGAGGACGCCGACCTCGCTCGCCAACACGACCAGCCCGTCGTCGGTCACCCAGTACCGCGCCGGCCGGAGGCCGTTGCGGTCGAGCACCGCGCCGACGAGCGTGCCGTCGGTGAAGGTGACGGCCGCCGGACCGTCCCAGGGCTCCATGAGCGACGCGTGGTAGCGGTAGAAGGCGCGCCGGTCGCGGTCCATCGTGGTGTGGTTCTCCCACGCCTCGGGGATCATCATCAGCACCGAGTGCGGGAGCGAGCGGCCGCCGAGATGCAGCATCTCGAGCACCTCGTCGAAGCTGGCCGAGTCGCTCGCGGCGGGCGTGCAGATGGGGAAGATGCGCGACAGGTCGCCTTCGATCAGCGGGGTCTCGAGCAGCGCCTCGCGGGCCCGCATCCAGTTGCGGTTGCCGGCCAGGGTGTTGATCTCCCCGTTGTGGGCCAGGTAGCGGTACGGGTGGGCCAGCGGCCAGCTCGGGAACGTGTTGGTCGAGAAGCGGGAGTGGACCAGCGCCAGGCCGGACTCGAACCTCGGGTCGCGGAGGTCGGGGAAGAACTGGCGCAGCTGCTCGGAGGTCAGCATGCCCTTGTAGACGATGGTGCGGGCCGACAGGGACGGGAAGTACAAGGAATCGACCGCGTGCTCCACGCGCTTGCGCACCACGAAGGTGCGCCGCTCCAGGGCCATGGTGTCGACGCCGGGCCCGGTCGGGGCCAGGAACACCTGTTCGATCAGCGGCATGGCGCCCAGCGCGGTCTTGCCGAGGCCCTCGGGCTCAATCGGCATCGTGCGCCACCCGAGCACGGCCAGCCCCTCCTCGGCCGCCATCTGCTCGACCGCGGTGCGGGCCTTGAGTGCGTCGTCGGCGTCAGTCGGGAGGAAGGCGAGCCCGACCGCGTAACCGCCCGCGTCGGGCAGCGAGAAGCCGGCCTCCTCGGCCGCGGCCGAGAGGAAGCGGTGCGGCACCTGGACCAGGATCCCGGCCCCGTCGCCCGTGTTCACCTCGGCCCCCGAGGCGCCGCGATGGGCCAGGCGCTCCAGGACGGTCAGGCCGCGGTCGACGATGTCGTGATCGGGACGGCCGTGCAGATCTGCGACCATGCCGACGCCACAGGCGTCGTGTTCGTATGCCGGGTCGTAGAGGCCAGTGGCCATCGGCGTCCTTCCGGGTTGGGCAAAATGGAACGGTTACCGGGACGACGTTGGCCCGAAGGTGGAGCGACCAGGATACACGACCACCCTCCTAGGCTTGGCACAATGCCGTCGCGTGTCCACATCGTCGGAGGTGGGGTCATCGGCCTCAGCTGCGCGTGGGAATTGTCACGAAACGGTCATGAAGTGACGGTTGTGGCGCCGGCGGCCGGGCGCGACGGCGCGTCCTGGGTGGCCGCCGGCATGCTCGCGCCGGTCACCGAGGCGCAGTTCGGCGAGTCCGCGCTCACCGCGCTCCTTCTGGAGGGATCCCGCCACTGGCCGGGCTTCGCCGCCGCGCTCCAGGGCGCGACGGGACACGACATCGGGTACGACACCACCGGCACGGTGACGGTCGCGCTCGATACGTCGGACCGCGCCAGCCTGGACGACCTCCTCGCCTACCAGCACTCGCTCGGGCTGGACGCGCGACGGCGCAGCGCCAGCGAGTGCCGCGGCCTCGTGCCCGCACTGAGCCCGGCGCTGCGAGGAGGCATTGAGGTCCCGGGCGACCACCAGGTCGACAACCGCGCCCTCCTGGCGGCCCTCGCCGCGGGCTGCCGGGACGCGGGTGTGACCGTCGTCGAGGGCACTGTCACCGCGCTCGGCGCCGGCCCCGAGCTCGTCCTGGCGGACGGCCGCCGCCTCCGTCCGGACCACGTCGTCCTGGCGGCGGGCACCGGCCTGCCCGCCATCGCGGGGCTCGAGCACACCGGCCTCCCTCCCGTCCGCCCGGTCAAGGGCCACATCCTGCGGCTGGGCCCTGCCCACGCCGCGGGAGCGGGAGCCGCGGTGCCGCTCCCCTGCTGCCCCAGACGGTGCGCGGCCTCGTGCACGGGCGCTCGGTCTACCTCGTGCCGCGGCGCGACGGCTCCGTGGTCGTGGGCGCGACGGTCGAGGAACGCGGCGACGACACCGCCGTGCGGGCCGGTGCCGTGCACGAGCTGCTCTGCGACGCGCGCGAGGTCGTGCCCGGCCTCGACGAGCTCGAGCTGCGCGAAGCGGCTACCGGTGTGCGGCCGGCGACGCCGGACAACATGCCGCGCATCGGGTGGACCGCCACCGAAGGGGTCGCGGCGGCCGTCGGCCACTATCGCAACGGCATCCTCCTCGCCCCGCTGACCGCTGCCGCCATGGTGGACCTGCTCGGCCGGCGCCCGGTCACGCCCCTCGTCGAGTCGCTGGCGCCGGCGTGACCCCGCTCGCCCTCAGCGTCAACGGGTGCACCGTCGAGGTGGCCGCCGGGACCACCATCGAAGACGTGGTGGCCGGCGTCCTGGAGGGGGACGATCCCAAGGGCGTGGCCGTCGCCGTCGACCGCTGCGTGATCCCGCGCTCGGAGTGGGGCACGACGCCCGCCCGCGCCGGGTCCCTGGTGGAGGTCGTGAGTGCCAGCGCAGGGGGCTGATCCGTTCCGCGCACGGGCGGCCCAACGGCGAGCGCCGGCGGACCCATTGTGAGTGCGGGCGGGCGGTGCCAGAATCTCCCGATGCCGACCACCTCATCGGGCCCCACCGCGTTCGTCCTCGCCGGCGGGGGCACCAAGGGGTCCTTCGAGGTCGGTGCGCTCCAGTACCTCGTCGACGTCGAGGGGATCACGCCCGACATCGTCACGGCCACCTCGGCGGGCGCCATCGCGGCGACCGTCCTGGCCCAGGCCCGTACGCTCCCCGAGTTCTCCCAGCGCGTCGCCGAGATCGAGGGCGACGTGCTGGCCATGACCCAGAGGGAGCACGTCTTCGGCGAGCAGCCCTGGCTCGCCGCGCTCGACGGGACCGCGCTCGGTCGCGAGATCCACCGCGAGATCACCGAGGGCACCCAGCCCCCGTTCCCGCTCAGCCCCGGCGGCCTCTTGGCGGGGGGCGAGACCGCGCCACCCCCACCGAGTTCCGGCCGGCGCGAGCGGCGTCGGTTGCGCCGGGACCGCCGCCGCCGGCGGCGCCACGTGCTGCGGCTGACGGCCGGGGCGCTGTTCCGCCTCCCGAGGGTGCGTCGCCTGCTGCGCACCAGCGGCAGCGCCGTCCTGAACCTGGAGCCGCTCGCCGAAGCCTTGCGCGTCGGCACCGAGGACGGCATCCGACCCGTGGACCCCGCCCTGGTCGCCCGGTCGGGGATGCAGCTGCGGCTGGCCGTGACCGCCCTGCGCGCCGGCGTGCTCCGCTACGTCACCGAGGACGGCACCATCGTCGAAGCCGACGCCTCCACGCCCGCGCCGGGCGCGGCGGCCGGCCCGGTCGACATCCTCGACGGCGCCGTGGCCTCGGCCAGCGTGCCGATGGTCTTCCCGCCCCACCCCATGGCCGACGACGACTACGTCGACGGCGGTGTGGTCGAGATCGTCCCGGTCCGGGCCGCGCTCGAGCTCGGGGCGGCGCGGATCTTCGCGATCGTGGCCGTCCCGCTGACCCTGCCCCGCGACGAGCGCGACTACGCCGCGGCGTCGGCCGGCTACATCGGCCTGCGCTCGCTCGGCATGATCGGCGTCGCGGAGCGCCAGCTCTCCAACCTGCACGTCGGGCTTCCCGCTGGAGCGACCCTCACCACGATCGACCCCGTCGTCGACGTGGTGGGCCTCTTCGAGGTGCAGCCCGGGCTGCTGCGCATCAACAAGGACTACGGCTGGCTGCGCGCCGCAGACGTCCTGGCCGAGGGGGACCCCGCGTTGCTCACGGGCGTGGCCGAGGGGACCCACGCCATCGCCGACGCCCGCCGCCAGGCCTGGCGCCTCGAGGAGTCGTTGTGGACCCAGGACCCGCCGGGACCGCCCGACGCCGGGACACTCGCCCTCGTCCGCGAACAGAAGGAGATCGTGCGCGGACCTCGTGGACCGGCGCAAGCAGCTCGGCTTCCCGGTGCCCGACGGCTGCGAGTCGTGGTGGAGCGAGTACGAGGCCCACCTCGACGCGCGCCCCGAGGACCTGCCACCGAGCCCGTGCTCCCTCTCCCCGCGGGACTGAACGCCGCGGCGGAAGGCGCCGATCAGACGGACGGGCCGCCCAGCCAGCCGCGCCGGCGGAAGACGACGACCAGCAGGACCGCCGTGGCGAGCTCGACCCCGATCCCGAGCACGTAGAAGGTCCACGTCGGCGCCAGCCACACCCGGACCAGGTAGGCGAAGTTCTGCCCGAAGAAGCCGGTGAGGAAGCTGAGCGGGAGGAAGATGGTGGCGATGATGGTGAGCTGCTTCATCACCACGTTCAGCCGGTTCGACACCGTCGACAGGTGGGTGTCCATCACGCTGGAGAGCAGGTCCCGGTAGTTGTCGACCTGATCGGCCAGGCGGATCAGGTGGTCGTAGAGGTCCCGGAAGTACCGGGTGGCCTCGTCGGTCATGCCCGGCACGTCGGTGACGCCGGCGTTGATGCTGGCCATCATGTCCCGTTGCGGGGCGATGACCTTGCGCATGTCCATCAAGGTGCGCTTCATGTCGAAGAGCTTGCCGAGCTGGGCCTCCGTCGGAGCCTTGAGGATGTCGTCCTCCAGCGTGTCGATCCGGTCGTCGAAGTCCGACAGGAACGGGAAGAAGGTGTCGACCAGCGTGCTCACGGTGAGGTACACGATCACGATCTGGGGGGAGGCGGCGTCGCTGGAGTGGTGGAGCCCGAGGCGCTCGCGGACCTGGTCGGTGACGGGACAGACGCCCCGGTGCACGGTCACGACGTAACGGTCCGTCCAGAAGATGTGGACCTCGACCTCGCCGGTCCGTTCGGGATCGGCACCACGAGTGACGAGGTACATGAAGGTGTCGTAGTCGTCCAGCCGCGGCCGCTGCCAGAAACGCTCGGCCGCCTCCACGGCGAGCGGGTGGAACCCGAAGTGGACCCGCAGCAGCTCGCTCACCGTGCCGTCGGTGGCCTCGTCGTCCAGGTCCAGCCAGAAGAACTCCGTCCCGGCCAGCGCCGCGGTCACGTTCTCCGGCGTGGCCGGCTCGTCGTGGTCTCCTTGACGCAGGGTCCCCTTCAGGACCCCCGCAGTTTCGTGCAGCACCCCCCCAGTCTCATGTCGCAGGCGACGGCGCGGTGGGATGGGCGGGCCGGCACCGCGGCGTCAGCCGAAGCGGGCCGGGTCGAACGCCTCGGGCAGGGGCGGCTCGTCCGCGGGCAGCGGCACACCCACCATGGCGTGCGCCAGCACACGGGCGGAGTACGGGCCTTGCAGCAGGCCGTTGGCACCGTGACCGGTGGCCACCCAGGCGTTGCCCCAGCCCGGCAGCCGGCCCACCAGGGCGCGGTCGTCCGCCGAGGTTGGCCGCAGCCCCACCCGCGTCTCCATGTAGGTGGCGTCGCTCAGCCCCGGCGCGACCAGCAGGCACTCCCGCAGCAGCTCGTGCAGCCCGCCGGCCGTCACCGTGACGGAGAAGCCCGCCCCGGCCTCGAAGGTGCCCCCGCAGGCCACCCGCCCTCCGGGCCAGGGGACGAGGTAGTGGGTGAGCAGCGGCTGCGCGATGGGCCAGGCCCCGGTCTCGGCGGTGACGCCGAGATGCACGATCTGCCCCTTGGTCGGCCCCACCGGCAGGTCGCAGCCGAGCCATTCGCCGGCGGCCGCCGTCCAGGCCCCGCCCGCGACGGCCAGCGCACCGCAGTCGACGTTGCGATGGCCCTCGACGCAGACCGACTCGACGTGCCGCCCCCCGGTGGTCCCGGCGACGACGCCGTGCACGGGGCCCTCGACGAAGGTGACGCCCCGTGCCGCTGCGGCCGTGCGCAGCGCTCCCGCCATGCCGCGTCCGTCGACGCGGGCGGAGCCGGGCGCGTGCAGCGCACGGTGGACCGGCCCGAGCGGTGGGAAGAGCGCCAAGGCCTCGTCGACGGGGATCTCGGCCACCTCGCCCGGCGACCGGCGCAGGGCCAGGTCGGCGAACGGTCCGAACCAGGCGTCCTCGTGGGCGCGCAGGCCGAGCGAGAGGACGCCGCAGGCCGCGTAGCCCGCCGACGTGACGTCGGCGCCGTCACCGGTCAGGCGCGCCAGGAGTGCCGGGTAGTGCGCGCCCGCCTGACGCAGGAAGGGCCACAGCGCGGGATCACTCTCCGCGCTCGTCGCAGGCGACAGGATGCCCGCGCCGGCGTCGGTGGCCCGTCCGGGGTGGGCGGCGTCGATCACGACGACGCGCGCGCCGAGGCAGGCCAGCTCGTAGGCCAGCGAGAGGCCGACCAGGCCGGCGCCGACCACGGCGACGTCATGGCGTTCCCCGTGCACGCCACCGAGTCCACCAGGCCCCGGGCGGTCGTGCCAACGTTGGGGCACGATGAGCGCCGTGGACTTCGTGCGGACGCCCGACCAGTGCTTCGCCGACCTCCCCGGGTTCCCTTTCTCGCCCCGCTACGCCGTGCTGCCCGACGGCCTGCGGATGCACTACATCGACGAGGGTCCCGCGGGGGCCGAGACGGTCGTGTTGCTGCACGGGCAGCCGACCTGGTCCTACCTCTACCGCAGGGTCGTGGCCCGCCTCGTCGAGCACGGCCTGCGCGTGGTGGCGCCGGACCTCATCGGGTTCGGGCGCTCCGACAAGCCGGTGGCGCGGACGGCGCACACGGTCAGAGCGCACGTCGACTGGATGCAGCAGTTCGCCGCGTCCGTGGGGCTGGCCGGCGTGACCCTCGTGGTGCAGGACTGGGGCGGTCCCATCGGGCTCGGTGCGCTGGCCGCCCGGCCCGGGTTGGTGCGGCGAGTCGTTGCCGCCAACACGGCGCTGCACACCGCCGACGCCAGCCTGGCGGGGCGCCTGGCCTGGGCCTGTCACGCCGCCGCGGACGGGACGGTGACCGTGGAGCAGATGCTGCTCGACTACCAGCGCCTGACCCAGGAGGTCACGCCTTTCCGGCCCAGCCTCTTCGTGCAGGGGGCCACCGAGACGGAGGTCCCAGACGACGTCCTGGCGGCCTACGACGCACCGTTCCCCGACGAGGCGTCGTGCGCCGGCCCGCGCCAGCTGCCGCTGTTGATGGGGCTGACCCCGGGGAGCGAGTGTGCCCGCGTGAACCGCCGCACCATGGAGGCGCTGGCGGGCTTCGACGCACCGTTCCTCACCGCGTTCTCCGACGGAGACCCGGGCACGGGAGGTTGGGCCGAGGTCCTGCGCGGCTCGGTGCCCGGCGCTGCGGGCCGCGCCCACGTGACCCTGCACGGAGCGGGCCACTTCTTGCAGGAGGACCGCGGACCCGATCTGGCTGACGTGGTGGCCCGCTTCGTCGCGGACACGCCCGCGGGGTGACTACGACGCGGGCGTCGACTCCTCGGGGGCGGGCGCCGGAGCCAGGGCCTCGGGCTCGGGTGCGCCCGTCCCGATCTGTGCCTTCAGCGCGGCCAGCTCCTGGTCGACCTGCGCGTCCTTGCCGACCTGGTCGAGCTCCTTCTGGATGTCGTCGGTGCCCCCGCCGACGTCCTCCAACACGCCGGACTCGAGCAGCTCGTCGAGCGCGCCCGAGCGGGCCTGCATGGTGGCGATCTTGTCCTGGGCCCGCTGGAGGCTCGCACCGGAGTCGTTGAACGACTTGGAGATGCCGGCGGTGCTCTCGTCGACCTCGCTGACCGCCTTGGCCGCGGTGTACTGGGCTTTCAGGGTCTCCTTCTGGGTGCGGAAGTCGTTGACCCGCTTCTGCAGCGCGTCGAGGGTCTTGGTGAGCTTCTGCTCCTCCTCCTCGAGCTGCTGGCGCTGCGGCTCCATCTGGTCGATCTGCTGCTGGGCGGCCGCCTTGCGCGAGAGCGCCTCCTTGGCCAGGTCCTCGCGGTTGGCTTCGAGCGCCTGCTTCGCCTGCTCCTGCAGGTGGTCGATGGTGTGTTGGAACTGCTCCTCTTGGAGTTCCAGGCGCTTCTTCGATGCGGCGAGGTCGACGAGGGCCCGACGCACCTGGGTGATCTGCTCGAGCATCTTCTCGTAGGAGAGATCGAGCATCTCGTCGGGCTTCTCGGCGGCGTCGAGCGCCTTGTTCGTCTTGGCCTGCACGATGTCGTGTGCCCGCTGGAAGATACCCATGTTCCCTCCCTGAGGGGTCGATCCGTCGACCCCACCATAGGTTCCAATCGGTCGTCCCGCGACCCCGCGGACACCGGCCTCGGCACGAGCTCCTCGACAAAGTCCAGGCCGGGACCGTCCCCCGTCCGCCGGGTCAGGTAGGCCTCCGGTATAGCGTGTGGCTCGCTGAAATCCCGGACCTACGCCCGTAGGTCGACCATCGGGCGAGTCACTGGAGTCGCAGCCATGCGTTTCACCGTTCGGTTCGGCAGTTGGACCGGCGCCGTGCTGGCCCTGGCGGTCGGCACCGTCGTCAGCACCGCGCCGCCGGTTTCAGCGGCAACCGACGCCGTGCAGCCGAAGCCCGGTCTGATCGCCGTCGAAGGCCCGATGACGGGTGAGCAGGCGGCCACCGGGATCGACATGGCGCGAGGCGCCGAGCTGGCCGTGAACCAGATCAACGCGGCGGGCGGCGTGAACGGCGTGAAGCTGACCATGATCAAGGTGGACGACGCGGCGACGGCGACCAAGGGCGTCAAGGCCGCCAGGAAGGCCATTGCCGCGGGTGCCTTCGGTGTAGTCGGGCCGTTCAACTCCTCGGTCGGGATCGCCAACCTCCCGCTGTACAAGCGGGCCGGCCTTCCCATCGTGCGCTTGACCTCGAGCGTCAAGACCGAGGGTTTGGGAGTCACGACCCAGCCGATGGACTCTCAGGTCGCTCCCGTTGACATCCGGGAGATAACCCAGGTCATCGCCGCCAAGCATCCGGCCATCATCTACGACACGTCCACCTACACGTCCGGGATCGCCAAGCAGGTTGCGACGGGATTGAAGAAGGCCGGCCACCCCGCGGTGGCCACGGTGTCCGTGAAGACCGGGCAGACCAACTACAGCGCGGCCCTGCGCAAGCTGGCGCGGGCACAACCCGACCTGCTCTACATCGCCGCCTACGGCACCGAGGCAGGCCAGATCGCCAAGGCGGCGTCGACCGTGAGCCTGGGCACGTGCTTCGTCGACCTGGCTGCCCAGGGCCCCGACTTCGTGACCGCCGCGACCCAGGCGGTGGCCGAACACTGCTTCTCGAGCGGCGTGCCCAGCGCAGAGCAGTTCGCCGGCGCAACCCAGTACGTGACCGACTACAACGCCACGTACCACTCCCCTCCCGGCACTTGGGGCCCCTACACGTACGACTCGGTCGAGATCCTGGCCGCTGCGATCAAGCAGTCCGGTTGGAACCAGAAAGCCGTGGCGTCAAGTCTGCGGAAGATCTCCAACTATCAGGGCATCACCGGCCCGATCACGATCGCTGCGGCGTCCGGCAACCGCGTGCAGAGCACCGTGGTGATCCTGGACGTGAACTCGTCGGGCACCTACGTGATCGACCCGACCTGGGCCAACGCCGTCGGGTTCCCGCTCACGGCGACCCCGTGATGGCCTGAAACGCTTCGAGCCGTCGACGACGACGCTCGCAGCGTTCCTCTACCACCAACTCACGGGATAGTGGCTCTCCTCGTCCGATGTGATGTTGTTGACCACGACGGCCACGACCAAGAGCACCAACGCCCCCACGAGCACCGGAAACACCACGAATTCGTAGCCGAGCCGGTGCACCTGCGCCGGCCCGAGGACAGCTATGAGTGCCGTCGCCCCTGCCGGAGGGTGCAACGCCCCCACAAGTTGCATGACCACGATTGTCCCTGCGACGGCCAGCCCCGCCGCCACGCCTTGATGGTGCCCCACGAGCTTGAACGCGGTCACGCCGACCACGGCCGCGATTGCCTGACCGAGCACCAGGTGGCGTGGCTGTGCGAACGGTGAGTGAGGCGCCCCGTAGAGCAGAGCCGCCGATGCGCCGAACGAGCCGATGAGGAACAACTTGGACGAGAGAGGCCAGCCCGGGGAGAGCTCCGGCAGGGAGATGAGGTAGATCCCGACGAAGGCTGCGCACCCCGAAACGAGGATCAACGGCAACGAACGGCGCCCGGTCGCCCGAGGAGTCGCACCCTGCATCCGGCGCACGTAGACGACCAGCGGCGACGTGGGGCGCACGGGTGAACGCTACAGGTGGTGCTCATTGGAAGCCAGGGTCAAGATCTAGCCCGCGGCCATGCGGGCGCTCGTGACTACCCACTGCTCGGCTCCGAATCCGCCTGCGGTCCCGAGGGCTTGTCACACAGAACGACTCCTCGTCTGGCATCTACCCCTGGTGCCAAGTCTCACTGTTGCTGACGCTGGTAGGGCCGTGGGGAAGATCTCGTAGCTCGTCCTGGTTCAGCTGGTGGCTGGTCGAGAAGCGGGCCATGCCGATGAAGAAGCTCGTCCGAAGACCTCCTTCGTAAGGCTGCGCCTCGGGTCGCCTCGGGTCCGAGCCCACGAAATCCAGAGGAGCCGGCCGTCCTCTGAGATATGAAGCCCCTGGGCTCGACAGTGTTTCAGGGTCACGCACAAGACCGGTTCAGTCCCAGCCCTGATGCTGAATGGAGCTGTGACGACCGCAGCACCGGGTCTCACCAGGCACCTTGCCCCTACTGGCTGTTGCGTGACGGCTAGATTGCGTCGCACCGACCAGGACATTCCTTGGGGGAAGGTGATTCTTGAAATCTGAGCAAGAGAGCCGAATCGGCATCGTCATCGTCGCCTACAACGCGGCGACGACGCTTGCCTCTGTGCTCGACCGCATTCCCCCCAACGTGCGTTCCCGAGTCGCCAGCGTTCTGGTGTGCGACGACCACAGCCAGGACGACACGTATCACGTGGGGCTCGACTACCAGCGTTCATCCCCAATGCTCCCGCTCGTGGTCCTGCGCAACGATTCGAATCTCGGGTATGGCGGCGACCAGAAGGTCGGCTACCGCTGGGCCATTGAGCACGACATCGACGTCGTCGTCCTCCTCCACGGCGACGGGCAGTACGCCCCGGAAGCAATCGACGATCTGGTGCATCCGATCGTCAGCGGCGAGTGCGATGCGGTCTTCGGCTCCAGGATGATGGTGCCGGGATCCGCCATAAAGGGGGGCATGCCGCTGTACAAGTTCGTGGCAACAAGATCCTTACGGAACTCCAGAACCGTATCGTCGGACTCTCCCTGACCGAGTGGCACTCGGGCTATCGGGCCTACAGCGTCGCGCTCCAGGCCATTCCCTTCGAGTCCAATGCCGACGGATTCGCGTTCGACACCGAAATCATCATCCAGCTGCACGAGGCGAACAAGCGGATCGTCGAAGTACCGATCCCCACCTTCTACGGCGACGAGCTCTGCTACGTCAATGGGGTCAAATACGCCCGGGATGTCATGCTCGATGTGCTGAAATATCGAGCCCACAAGGTGGGATTCGGTAGCGGAACGTTGGTGGCCGAGACTCCCGCTTACGAATTCAAGGGTTCCGAAGACTCCTCGCATTCCCGAATCCTGGAGTACATGGCCGGCCGTCCGCCGGGTCGAGTGCTCGACCTTGGTTGTTCCGACGGGGCCCTGAGCTCCCGGATGCGCAAGTTGGGTCATTTCGTGACGGGCGTCGACAGCCGGACATTGTTCGGCGTGGAGGACTCGACCGACAGGTTCTTCGAGGCGGACCTCGACTCTGGCATACTCGAAGAAGCCGGAGTCGGGTATGACGTCGTCGTGGCGGCGGACGTCCTCGAACATGTACGACGTCCGGAGGATCTGCTTGTCGATATCCAGTCGCGAGTGAAGCCCGACGGTGTCGTCATCGTCAGCATTCCCAATTTCTCGCACTGGTACCCGAGGCTGCGAACCGTTGCGGCCATTCGATTACGACGGTCGGGGCATTCTGACCGGGACCATGTGCGCTTTTTCACCCGCCGCAGCTTCGAGCGCCTCATCGCGCAATCGCCCTTTGTCGTGAACTCATGCCAGGCGGTGGGGCCGCCGTTCGAGGTCTTGCGGAGAGGTGTTCAGGACCCGGGGATGAAGCCCACTGCCGGCACCGTGCAGCGAGTCCAGCGACCTGAGTGTACGGTTGCGGCCCTCACTGTTCGCCTACCAGTACATATTCGAGCTTTCGCAAGCCTCATCCGGATCCGCCGTGCGGCCCTAGGCCGCGCCATATGCGCTGAAGGATCATGAAGTGAATACCGTGCTGGTGGCACCGGCCGAGACGGAAAAGCAGAAAGAGGCGGCAAATCCAGCAGACGTGGGCGAAGCCAACCGGCGTCGCTTCACGAAAGCGGCAATCGCCGGTATCGCCGTTGCGACTCCGTTCTTCCTCTGGGTGCTGTGGGGGGTCACCTCGATCCGCTGCGTTCGTACTTCCCGTCAACGAGTTCGCCAATTTCTTCGAGATCCAGGCGAGGGCGCTCTTCCACGGCCATTGGTACGTCCCACATGGATCACTGAGCATCGAAGCATTCGTCCACCACGGCGGGAATACATGTATTTCGGGCCATTTCCGTCACTGCTCAGGATGCCGTTCTGATCTTCACGAGCAGCCTCGACGGCAGGCTGACGGCGGTGTCGCTCCTCCTGGCGTGGCTGTGCACGGCGCTGTTCGCCTCCCTCCTCTTGTGGCGGGTCCGGATCCTGGTTCGGGGGTCGATTCTCCTCGACTGGGCCGAGGCGGCGTCGTACGCCGCGCTCATCGCGGCATTGCTGGCCGGATCCGTCTTGATGTTCATGGGATCCATCCCCTACGTCTACAACGAAGACCTGGCCTCCGGGTGTCGCGCTGACCTTGGTGCCATGTTCGGACTCCTGGGGATCCTCGATCTCCCACTGCGTACCGAGTGATTGCCACGGGCGCATTGATCCTCGGTGCGAACCTGTCCCGACTGACGCTCGGCTGGGCCTGCGTGATCGGCACAGTGCTCGCGGCCGCGTGGTTCCACCTTGGCTATGGCGGACAGGAGGAACCGAAGATGGCGACTTCCCGGTGTTGGCCTGCGGGCTCGTGCCGCTGCTGATCAGCTGCTACGTCACCTGGGCCAAGTTCGGAGTTCCGTTCGGGCTCCCGATGGCGGACCAGGTCTGGACGCAGGTCAGTGCACACCGCCGCAGTTCCTCGCGAACGGAGGGAAGGCGTACAGCGTGGCTTCGTACCTACGAACTTGCTGGCTTACCTCGGACCGGCCGGCATACGGCTCACCTCCGTCTTTCCCTTGTGACGCTTCCCACGGGCCCGCCGTCAGTCGTCGGGAACGCCGGTGTTTCGACATGACGTACCGCACCGCCAGCGTGCCCGCGTCAATGCCGCTTCTCTTCATCTCGGCCTGTTACGGGGTCTTTGCGGCTGCAGGCCCCATCCGAGCGGCAGGGCACGGCTGCTTCGCATCCCCCTGCTGGCGGCGGCATCCGGAATCGTCGGCGTCCTGGTCTGGGGCTACATCGCCAATCAATCCTCTCCGACTTCTTACCGTTGCTGTTCATTGCCGGCTGTGTGGGGGCTGATCAATGTGTGGCATCGCATCAGGCCGCGGCGGGTAACGTGTCCGTCGGCGGATCCTTCCTGCAGTGGTCGTGCTGGCGGTCGTCAGCATCCTCTTCAATCTGGGCATCGCAAGCACGCCGTCGGACTCAGCCGCTTGGCAGGGATCCCGGTGCAGAATACCGTCCACCTGCAGGAGTCGATCAGCAGCGTCACGGGGAATCCGATCGACCAGAACGTGCGGCGGGGGTCGGCGTTGCCCGTGTGGGCGCCAGCCGACACGTTGTTGTCCTCAATCGTTGCTCAGCGCTCTACATCTCCGACGGCGAGCAGTACGGACCTGGGTGCCGGTCGCCTACGGCCCAGGCAGGCTTCATGTCATCGATGTCGCTCTGCGTGGCAAGAAGGTGAGTGGTACCGTTCCGCTGTTGTACGATCGGCCGAAACCTGAAGGACACCTTGTTCATGGAGTATCGGACCGGCAGCGTGCGTTTCCACCTTGCCGACCCCTTGTTCGAGACTCCTTCACCTTGGATCCCGATTCACCGGGCCGAACGCTGCGCATCTCTCTCGTGGCCGACATGTCACTTCAAAACCTGACCGTCGCTCTGGACGGTCAAAAGGTCTTCGCCACCACCATGTCGACCGGTGAAGCGGCGGGCCAGGCAGTCGACCCCTTCGCCGGGAACGAGAGGGAAGTCCTCCGTCGTGGTGACGCAGATACCAGTGGCGATGCCAGGGCTCTGCCGCGCTCTGACCTCAGGTAGAATAAGCGTCACTTCTTGCGGATCGAACAACCACGTCGGAGTGGTCGTATCCAACTGCTGGCCTGACGGTCGGAGAGTCCCAACCTGCGCTTCACAGCCGGTCGTAGGTCCTCAGCATCTGTTTGTCGAGGTGGATCAACACCGAACGGGCACCTTCCCTGCGCACCGTATACTCGGTGACCCTCGACCGGATTGTCCTCGATGGTGAAGTAATACAAGGCGAGAGATTGGCGCCGAGTGTTGGGCGGACAGCGGAGCGGTTCTGGGTCTGGCCCTGTGGAAGGAATCAGGGTCGTGGTGAAGATCACGGTTCGATTCAGGATCGGAGCGATGACCTCCACGCGATGCTTCATGTCGGTACTCCACAACTCCAGCTCGCCACCGTACTCAGGCGGCCACGCCTCGTTGAAATAGAGCAGGAGGTTCAACGTGCGACGCCAATTTCGGCATGCAGGGGGTGCACTGCGAAGTCGGCGTGGATATTCGAGAAACCCTCGCTGACGGATTGATGGAGGCCGCCTCCCTCCATTGATTCGTCGATAACGAGATCGTCGATTCCAGTCAGGTGACTCAGAAACCGGACAAATGGCGGGAATTGAGCTCCGCCGCCACGGATCGCAGTGTCGGGCCCCAGTTGCCGATATCGGGATTGCTAAACTTCCTCTCATTGACGTGCATGAAGCCAATCCAGTCGTCACCGTCGACTGGCGAAAATCCTTGCGCTGCACGTCGCGCCACTTCGGGAGTCAGGAAGTCATCCAACACGATGAGGGAACGGTTGGGCCGAGGCATAGCTTCACGAAGTTGGGGGAGCTGCTCCTCGAGCCTCTCGAGGTCGACGGCGAGCCCGGGGGGCTCTTGATCCAATTTGTCGGAAATCGTCACGTACGCTCGCAATCCGATGTCGATCGAATCAATGGGCCATCGAGCCTCGAACCAGTTTCAAGCGCCTGACACCAGGTAGATCGATGAGAAAGGCGCTTTCCGGCCTTGCTCACGTGGCGATGGGCTGGTCGCCTGCGACCCAGGCGCCACAGTCCCAAGGCCTCCAAGCTGGGCGTACGGCCCCCTTCACATCGTTGCTCAATCGCGGGCGTGACCCTTTGTCCGGTCGGCCATATTCATCCGGGCGTCCAGGGTGGTTCCGAGACGGTTCACGTGTACAGCTTCACGATGGACAAGACCTGCACTGCCAAGGCGACCGCCAACGAAGGTCTCATCTACTTTGTCGAAAGCGTTGACGTCCCTTCGGCCAGGTACTTCGTGAGCCTGGCCTCAGTGGGAAGCAATTTCCAGGCGGGATGGCGGGTCGGGAACCTGGCCATCGTGGTCGGACCGCATCTCCCCATACTGCGATTGCTGGGTCTCGCAGAGCTCTTCAAGGGCCATGCGACCCCACAGTTCGGAGTGACGCTCAACAATTGATCCGGGCGCGAAGCTGCCGCCGGATCCTTGGCTCCGGCCAATTTTTGGTCGGGCTGCCGGGATTTGAACCCGGGACCTCTTGACCCCCAGTCAAGCGCGGCTAACCAAGCTGCGCCACAGCCCGCATGCCGTCGGTAACCGCAAGGTACGAACGGCCGGAGGTTCACATTAGCGCACGGGGAGATCTCAGCCGATGCGACCGAAGCCGCATCGGGGGTCCATTGACTTATCCGTCGGCGTCCATTTCCGCCGTGGACACAGATGCCGTTTTCGCCCCCGCCAAAGCGGGAATCGGCTCCCGTTCGTCGGTCCATCCGGATGGATCGCAATCGGGACCAACTGGCCGTCGACGGAGGCGCCGTAGTACCGGAACGACCATCGCACTGGCTCCGACAGCGGCGAAGACCGCGAGAGATGGCTCCGCTCCGACCAAGAACCTCGTGGTCCCGTAGAAGAGGGCCGAATTCAGCGTGACGACGACCAACGGCGCAAACAGGATCAAGAACGCGCCATGGACCGTCGAGCGAGGACGACGCAACCAATGAGCTCGAAGAGAAGGAGCACGCGTGCAAGTTCGAGTCCAGATCGCTCGAACGAGGGGATCCTGCCTTCGAAGGCTGCCTGATAGACCTGCTGGTTGGTACGGGCAACTCCCCACGTGTTTTCCACCCGCGCCAGGACTGTGCCGGGCAATTGGCCAAGATGATTCTGCGCGTACTGCACCGACGATGACCAGAGAGCCTTGTTCATTGTCAGTTCGGTCCAAGAATGCGCACCGTCTGGAGGCGGCACCTCTTTGACGAAGAAACCTGCTGAGCCATCCGCACACAGTGAGGAGAAACCGCCGTAATAGATACCGTCTGGCCTCATGGTGTCGGAACAATAGGAGCCGGCCAGAGTGACACCCTGGTCGTCCGAGAGGGTCACGCCCCTCAGTTGCACCTCGTTCCGCAACATCCATGGACCCAGCACGATGAGCAACCCGGCAAAGATGCAACGCCCCAGGGCGAGCCTTTGCCGGCCCGAGCGTGTGGCCGCCAGAACAACGGGTACGCCCAAGAAGATGGCCAGATCGAGCGCGTCGCTTCGGGTGAGCGTGGCCAACCCGATGGCTCCCCCGAGAACAACGAAGCGCCAGCGGGTTGTGTGATCGAGGCAACCGAGTGCCAGCAAGAGAACGGCCGGTATCACAACCAGGTAAATGCTCTCGCTCATCAAGGCCGCACTGGTCTGGAACCACAGAGGGTGCGCGGCCGCGATTCCCGCAGCAACCAGTCCCACCACCGGACCGGACACCCTGTAACCAAGGAGCCCCGTCAAGAAGACGCCAAGGGATCCCAGAACGCCCAGCAGGACGCGTTGCGCGTCGATGGAGTGGAAGCCCAGGAGGTCGAAGGTAGCCAACACCATCGGAAAGAACGGTGGGTGTTGTGCCGTGGGCATGAGCGCATGCGGGGCGCCCAATCCCGGCGCCGAGTACCCCTTGCCACTGGTGAGAGCCGCTGCCGACTGGTGGAAGAACATGGCGTCACCAGCAAGGTCTCTCCCGAACGTCCATTCCACCGTGAACCAGATCCTGATGGCGACGGCGATCACGACGATGACCGCCAAGGCAGGAAGGAACCAGTGGACTCCGAATGAGTCTCGCCATGCGCCCAACCTCCGTGCCCCTTGCTGCAGAGCGGTCGTCAAGATGTCCCAGAACGTTCGGGGCTCCGCAGGACTCGACGCCACCGGTATTGGCTCCGAGGGGCCGCTCCGGCGGCAGACTTCCTCCGAGTGACCCGGTTTGCGAATTCGAGGAGCGGTTGCTCCATCCCGAGATAGCTGATCGATGCGACGACGATTGCGCCGAGCAGGACCGCGGCGAACAAGATCCAGAAGGGCACGGCGAAATGTGTGGCACCGGTAACGCTGAAGAACACCTGGATCAGAGCTTCGTGCCAGAGATAGATGCCGTATGACACAACGCCTATCCACGCAACCGGCGCCAGTCGAAGGAGGCGTCGAACCGCGCCCTCCTCCTTGAGGGCCGAACACGGCCGGCGCCACCAAGAGGAAAGCGAACAGGCCGTAGAGCGTCTGCTTGAGGATGTTGGTGGCGGGCGAGGCGGAGTAGAGCGGCTGGGGGTCGATCCCGAGGTGCGACACCCAGAAAAAGACCACAATCGCCAGACCCCAGCTGACCAGTGGCATAAAGCGATGGCGCAGCCATGCCGGTTCGGAGTCATGAGCGACGAACCACGCGCTCATCACGGCAAGAAACATCCCGATGGCAAAGAGGTCCAAGCACGACGGCAACCAGTCCGACATGGTTGTAGGAAAGGCGGGATGAGTAAGGCAATTGCCGCCGCAATGTCCATGCCGCGTGAGAGCCCAGGCCCGGAAGACGAAGCTGACTGCGGCCATCGCCATGAGCCCGAGGAGTTCCCACTTGAGTTGCACTGATGCAGTACGACGCCGGAACGCGAGCCCGGCCGCATACAGGGGAAGGAAGAGGTAGAAGCTCATCTCGGTGCACAGCGACCACGCTGGACCGATGCCGGAGAAGAGCGCCGTGGGAAAGTAGATCTGCAAGAAGGAATAGTGGATGAGGACCTGTCCCACTCCGCTGGGAAAGACGGAGCCGTGCAGGACATAGACGATGACGGTCAGAGCCAGCCAGTAGGCCGGCACGATCCTGAACAGCCGCCGCACCCAGAACTTCAGCGTTTCGGGCGCGTCTCGACCACTCAGGTGTGCGACCACGAATGGCCGGTACAGCAGAAACCCGGAAATGACAAAGAAGACTGCGACGCCGATCTCGAGGCGCGCCGGTGTAGGTGCCGAGGCTCGATTGTCCCGAGAAACCGGAAGCATCGGCCGTGTGCACGGCGACCACTGAGACCGTGGCAAACGCCCGCAACCCGTCAAAAGCCGGAAACCTCTTGACATCGCCGATGGGCCTGGAGATGCCGTCAGTCGGAAACTGCCGCTCGAAGTCCCTCTGCTGCCTCAGCCGGAGCGTTCCCCAAGTCCTTTCACTGGACGGCGATCCCTGTCACTCCCGAAGGGAATTCATTGCCATCGGTTCGAGGGTGGACCGCCGCTTCCGCGATTCTCTGGCCACCAGTCATATCAGGAAATGGTCCACTTCCTCGGCATTCCTTAGGACGGATTCACGGCGTCTCAACGCCTGAGGACCGGGCACGTGCGGTTTCCATATGGTCGAATGAGGCCATGGCCATTGACATCACCGCCGACATCCGACTCGACCCCCGCCTCCGCGGCATCCTCGAGGTGATCCCCGACGTCACCCTCAGTGACGTCGAGAGCAGGGAGCAACTGCTCGCCGAGGCGAACACGCCCGAGGCCGAGGCCGGGCGGGAGGCCTTCCGGGTCTTCCAGGACCTCTGCGACGGGGCCGCGCCGGAAGGGCTCGAGGTGACGACCGCGCAATTCGAGTCCCAGCCCGACGGCAACACCGTCAACCTGCAGATCATCCGGCCCGAAGCGGACGAGCCGTTGGCCTGCGTGTACTACATCCACGGCGGCGGCATGGCCACGATGTCCTGCTTCGACGGGATGTACCGCGGCTGGGGGAAGCACATCGCCGCCAACGGGGTCGCCGTCGTCATGGTCGACTTCCGCAACTCGGTCGTGGCCTCGTCGGCTCCCGAAGTCGCACCCTTCCCGGCCGGGCTCAACGACTGCGTCTCGGGACTGCGCTGGGTGGTGGCGCACGCCGCCGATCTGCAGATCGACCCGTCCCGGATCGTCGTCGCGGGAGAGAGCGGAGGTGGGAACCTGACGCTGGCCACGGGTCTCGCGCTCAAGCGCGACGGTGATCTCGGGCTGATCAAGGGTCTCTACGCACTCTGCCCCTACATCGCCGGACAGTGGCCGACCCCGGAATGCCCCTCATCGGTCGAGAACGAGGGGATCCTGCTGCAGCTGCACAACAACCGAGGCCGCATGGGCTACGGCATCGAGGCCTTCAACGAACGGAACCCGCTGGCCTGGCCCTCGTTTGCCAGTGTGGACGATGTGGTCGGCTTCCCCCCGACCGTGATCAACGTCAACGAGTGCGACCCACTGCGCGACGAGGGGATCAACTTCTACCGGCTGCTCCTCTCGGCGGGGGTCGAGGCACGCTGCCGCCAGATGATGGGGACGATGCACGGGACCGAGATCTTCGCCATCGCCTGCCCCGACATCAGCCGCGACACGGCGCGGGATATCGCCGGGTTCACCCGCTTGTAAGACGACCCGCTCTAAGCCGAGACTGGCCCGATTCTCGAGCGGTTCAGCGATGCTCCGCGCTCAGTCCAACCGGCGCATGGTGGCCTTGTAGCGCTTCCCGTTGGCGACGTACTCGGCCGCGGAGAGCCGGTTCATCCGCAGGTCCGACCTGCCTTCGAGGATCTTCGCCGGAACGCCGAGCGCGAGCGCGCCGGCCGGCACGACCATGTTGTTGGGCACCACCGTGTTGGCGCCCACCGTCGCCCCGTGACCGACCCGGGCAAAATGCAAGACCACGCTGCCGGAGCCGGCGAGCGACTCGTCCTCCAGGATGCAGCCCTCCAGATGGGTGAGGTGGCCAACGACGCACCCGTCGCCGATGATCGTGGGAAAGCCGGGGCCGGCATGGATGACCGTGCCGTCCTGTATGGAGGAGCCCGAGCCGACCGAGATGGTGCCGAAGTCGCCCCGGAGGACCGCATGGGGCCACACGGTCGACTCGGCGCCGATGACCACGTTGCCGATGACCACGGCGTCGGGATGCACGAAGGCGTCGGCGTCGATCTTTGGTGCGACGCCGTCGATCTCGTAGATGGGCATGGCTCGGGACGCTACACGTGGGCGGCGATCCAGGTCACGCCCTGGTAGCCGCGGTACCCGAGGTAGATCACGCTGGCGACGATCATCGCCTTGAAGTACCAGGGGATCGGTTGGCGTTCCTGCTCGGCGAGGATGGTGCCGCAGGTCGGGCACTCCCCTTCCTCGCCCAGGTCCTCGTCTTCGACGAGTGCGTCGCACTCCTCGCACCACGCCATCAGGTCCAGCAGCCCCTCATCTCCCGCCGATCCGGACGCGCAGCTTCATGGGCGTGGAGCCGAAGTCGAATTTCTCGCGCAGCCCGCGCTCGATGTAGCGGAGATACGTCTGGTGCAGGCGCCCGTTCGTGAAGAGGGTGAAGGTCGGCGGGTCGATCGCCCCCTGGACGATGTAGCGGATCTTCGCCCGCGGGGCGGCCTGCCGGGCCTGGAGCTCCTGCACGGCGCGGTTGAGCGCCCCCGTCGGCACCCGCTGGTGGTACGACTGCACCGAGTCGCGGAGCGCGGGCAGGATCTTGTGCACGCCGCGTCCCGAGAGGGCCGACATCTTGAGCACCGGCGCCGCGCCCAGGAAGGCCAGCCGGTCCCCCACTCCGGCCAGCACGTCGTCGCGCTCGTCGGTCGGCACCTGGTCCCACTTGTTCAGGGCCACGATGGCGGGGCAACCCGAGACGCCGATGCGCTCGGCGAGACGCTGGTCCTGGTGGGAGGCGCCGACGGTGGCGTCGATCACGAGGACGGCCACGTCGGCGCGCTCCAGGGCGCGCAGGGCGCGCAGGGTGGCGTGCTGCTCGGTGCCCCGATCGGTCTTCGACGGTCGCCGCAGGCCGGCGGTGTCGATGAAGCAGACGGGACCATCCGGCGTCTCCACCACGGTGTCGATGGCGTCGCGCGTGGTGCCGGGCATGTCGTGGACGATGGAGCGCTCCTGGCCGAGGAGGCGGTTGAAGAGCGTCGACTTGCCCACGTTCGGGCGGCCGATGATGGCGACCCGCGGCAAGGCGGGATCAGGGGCCCGCTCGAACAGGCCGGGGCTCGGTGTCGGCGACTGCCCTCCGGCGCCGTCCCCCTCGGAGGGCAGCGGGAGGAGGCTGACCACCTCGTCGAGGAGATCGCCGGTCCCCCGCCCGTGCAGCGCGCTCACCGGGAAGGGGTCGCCGACGCCGAGCGACACGAACTCCCACGCCGAGGCCTCGCGGTTCTCCGCGTCGACCTTGTTGACGACGAGGCGCACCGGTGGGCCGGCGCGCCGGATCACCTTGGCCGCGGCCAGGTCCTCCTCGGTCACGCCCGTGGCGACGTCGACCACCATGAGTACGACGTCGGCCTCGGCGAGGGCGCGCTCGACCTGCTCGCTCACCTTCGACTCGAGCTCGTCCCCGGCGGCCAGCCAGCCGCCGGTGTCCATGATGGAGAAGGGCACCCCGCACCAGTCGGCGGTCAGCACCTTGCGGTCGCGGGTGACGCCCTGTTCCTCCTCGACCACGGCGGCGCGGGAGCCGACGATGCGGTTCACCAACGACGACTTGCCGACGTTGGGCCGGCCGGCCACGACGACCATGGGGAGGCTCATGCCGCGCACGTCGGTCGGAAGGACGTGCCGTCCAGCGCGGCCCGGAGCGAGCGGCCGTCGGTCGGCACGATCTCGACGGGCCGGGGCAGGTCGGCCAGGGTGAGCCCGTCGAGGAAGCGGCCCTCGTTGAGGCAGGCATCGGGCAACAGGCAGCGCGACGCCGCGGGGATGCTCGCCAGGGCGCCGGCCAGGTCCTCTCCCGTCATCAGGCCGGCCACGCCGATGTTGCCCCCGAAGAAGTCGTTGGGCACCGCCCGCACCTCGAGGTCAGGGCGGGGGTGGGACGCCACCAGCGGCCCGAGCACCCGGGCGCCGTAGCTCCCGGTGAGGACCGTCACGGGGCGGCTGTCCTGTCCCGCCGGCACGGTCGGAAGGCGGGGGGCGCGGTATCCCTCCGCGGGCGCCGCGTCGACCGAGGCGAAGAACCCGTGGCGCACACCGCCCGGCGCCGCGACCGCGGGGCGCGCGAAGGAGTCCACGAAGGCGCGGGCCAGGCCGATGCCGTTCTCGTGCTGCGGATAGCCCTCGTAGTGCGCCGCCGGGGGCAGGTCGCGTCCGGCCAGGAGGTAGTACTCGTCCGCGGCGAACACCATGCGGTGGCCGAGCGCCCGCCGGAAGATGCGCTGCCACTCCCCGACGGTGTCGAGGACGCGGGCGGCCTCGGCCTCGGTGTGCGGGCGCATCTCGGGCTCGGTGGAATACCGGCTCAGGCCGAGGGGCACGGCGCCCACGCTCGCCAGGGCCGGGTAGAGGTCGAGGATCCCCGCCATGGTGTCCTCCAGCGCAGCGCCGTCGTTGACGCCCGGGCAGACCACGACCTGGCCGTGGACCTCGATGCCGCCGTCGAGGAGCACCTGCAGCCAACGCAGGCTGGTGGCGCCCTTCGGGTTGCGCAGCATGTGCGCCCGCAGGTCGGGGTCGGTGGTGTGGATGGAGACGAAGAGCGGGCCGAGCCGCTCGGTGAGGATGCGCTCGGCGTCCAGCTCGGTGAAGCGGGTCAGCGTCGTGAAGTTGCCGTAGAGGAACGAGAGCCGGTAGTCGTCGTCCTTGAGGTACAGGCTGCGCCGCATCCCCTTGGGCAGCTGGTAGATGAAACAGAACGCGCAGTGGTTGTCGCAGGTGCGGATGCGGTCGAAGACGGCCGAGGACACCTCGACACCGAGGGGTTCGCCGGCGCCCTTGTCGACCTTGACGATCCGGGGCAGGGGCGCGCCGGCGCGCCGGACCAGGACGCTCAGGTCGCCCGCGTCGCTGAGCCGTTGGAAATCGATGACGTCGCGCGGCTCGTGCCCGTTCAGGCTCAGGAGCTCGTCACCCACGGCCAGACCGGCGCGGGCTGCCGGCGACGCCGCGGTGACCGAAGTCACCGTGGGAGCTGACATGGGGACCAGGTTACTGGCATTAACCTGGACTTTGTGCCCGGAGTCGAACGAGTCATGCTCGCCGAGCCACGGGGGTTCTGCGCCGGCGTCGAGAAAGCCATCAAGGCCCTGGCCTGGATGGTGCGGGTCTTCGAGCCGCCCGTCTACTGCTACCACGAGATCGTGCACAACCGACATGTCGTGGACCGCTTCCGGGCCCAGGGGGTCGTCTTCGTCGACGACGTGGCCGAGGTGCCCCCGGGCGCCCCGCTCATGCTCAGCGCCCACGGCTCGGCCCCCGATGTCGTCGAGGCCGCCCGGGAGCGGGGCGGGGTGGTCGTCGACGCCGTCTGCCCGCTGGTCACCAAGGTCCACCACGAGCTCAAGGTGCGCAGCCGCAAGGGCTACACCGTCCTCTACGTCGGCCACGCCGGGCACGAGGAGGCGGTGGGGACCATGGCCGTCGCCCCCGAGTCGGTGCGCCTCCTGGAGCACCAGGAGGACCTCGATGCGCTGGGCGACCTGGAGGCGGACGGTTCGCCCGTCGCGCTCCTGGCCCAGACCACCCTCAGCCACGACGAGTGGCGCGACCTGATGGAGTCGGCCCGCAGCCGGTTCCCCGACCTGTGGATGCCGAACCGCAGCGACCTCTGCTTCGCCACGACGAACCGCCAGGCGGCCCTGAAAGCCATCGCCTCGGAGTCCGACGCCGTGGTGGTGATCGGCTCGGCCAACTCCTCCAACACGGTGGCCCTCGAGACGGTGGCCCGGGCGGGCGGCTGCCCCCGGGTGCTGCGGGTCAACGAGGCCGACGAGCTGCCCACGGACCTCACCGGCACCGTGGGCGTGACGGCCGGCGCCTCGGCGCCGGAGGCCCTCGTGGAGGAGGTCATCGCCCGCCTGGCCCCCTCCCAGGGCGTCACGGAGGTCACCGTGACCACGGAGGACGAGTACTTCCCGCCCCCGCCCGAGCTGCGGGAGCTCCTGAGGGCCGTGGGCACGGTGCTGGGCTTCCTGGCCGGCCGCCCGTCAGCCGCCCGGGCCGACCCGGCGGCCGAGGACCGGGCCGTCTCCGCCGCCGACGTGCTGGACCTGCTGGCCTCGTGAGCCGGCCAGGTGCGATGATTGAGCCATGACGTTCACCCGGATGGACGAGTCGACCCAAGAGCAGTGGCAGCACATCATCACCGAGTCGATGGAGCACCAGCCCCGAGTGGCCGACCGCGTGCTGGCCATGCTGGCGTCCCTCGAGGAGATCACCGACGGCTTCGAGGTGGACCAGCTGGTGCACTCGCTGCAGACCGCGACCCGCGCCGAGGAGGCGGGTGCCTCCGACGAGGTCGTGGTGGCCTCGCTGTGCCACGACATCGGCAAGGCCGTGTCGGTCATGAACCACCCCAACATCGCGGCGGAGATCCTGCGGGCGTACGTCAGCGACGACACCTTCCACATGATCAAGGCCCATCAGGACTTCCAGGGCCGGCACTACTACGAGTACCTGGGCCAGGACCCCAACGCGCGGGACAAGTACGAGGGCGAGCCCTGGTACGGGCTGGCGGCGCAGTTCGCCGACGAGTGGGACCAGACGAGCTTCGATCCCGACTACCCCACCAAGCCGCTCTCGCACTTCGAGCCTCTGGTGCGCCAGGTCTTCGCGACGCCACGTTCGTTTTGAGCAGGCTGGCCGGCGCCACCTCGGGCGCCAGCATCCACACCGATCCCGATCACGCGCGCCGCGTCATTGCGGAGTCGCGCCGGGAGTTCGACTCCCGCTACCCGGACCTGAAGCTCTCTCCCGCCGTGGGCCTCATCTGCGCGTTCGAGGAGGAGGCCAACATCGGGGACGTGCTGGCCGCCATGCCGGCCGAGGCGTGCGGCGTCGGCCTCACGACGCTCGTCGTGGTCGACGGCGGCACCGACCGGACCGACGAGATCGCGAAGGGCTCGGGCGCGGTGACCTTCGTCCTGAGCGAGAACCTCGGGCACGGCTACGCGCTGCGGGTGGGGTACGCGCTCTGCATCGAGCTGGGGGCCCAGTACGTCGTCACGCTCGACGCCGACGGGCAGAACGACCCCGCCGAGATCCCGGTCATGCTCCAGCCCCTGGTCGACGACGAGGCGGACTTCGTCGTGGCCTCGCGCGTCCTGGGCCGCGACACCACGACCGACCGCTTCCGCAAGGCGGGCGTGCGGGTGTTCTCCGCGCGTGATGAGCGCGATGGGTCGCACCAAGCTCACGGACACGTCCAACGGCTATCGAGCGCTCCGGGTCAGCATGCTCGACGACATCGCCTACCGCCTCGTCCAGACGCAGTACCAGACGGCCGAGCTGCTCATCATCGCCATGCGGCGCGGCTGGCGCGTCACCGAGCGCCCGACCCTCTGGCTCCCCCGTGCGCACGGCACCACCAAGAAGGGCAAGAACTGGCTCTTCGGGTTCCGCTACGGGCGCGTCGTGCTCGAGACGTGGTGGAGAGTGCGCAAGGAGCCGCGGCACTCCTAGGCCGCACCGGCACGCAGCCGCTCTGGACGCGCAGCCCTCAGTAGCGGCCCGTCTTGTCCCTCGCCTCGTCGTAGACGGCCTGCAGCTTCGGGATGAGCGCCTCGGTGGCCGCGTGCACGGCCGAGCGGGAGACGCGCCCGCCCCCGGTCCGAGGTGGCGCCGGAATGGCGGGGCCGATCACCACCTGGATCGTCCGCGGCTTGGGGATCGCACTCCCCTTGGGCATCGCAAGGTCCGACCCGCCGATGCCGATGGGCACGATCGGCGCGCCGGTGCGGGCCGAGAGGAAGGTCGCCCCCTCCATGAGGTCCTCGACGACCTGGCCCTCGCGCCGCGTGCCCTCGGGGAAGAGGACCAGCGCCTGGCCCTTGCGCAGGACCTCCTCGGCCCGCTGGAGCGCCTCGCGGTCGGCCGACTCCCGGTGGACCGGGAAGGCCCCGACGCTGAGCAGCAGCTTGCCGAGCCAGGGGTTCTTCCACATCTCGTCCTTCGTCATGAAGAACAGCTTGCGGTCGGTGCAGAACGCCGCGAAGCCGAAGTCCGCGAAGGAGCGGTGCACCGGCGCCAGGATGACCGGCCCGGTCTCGGGCACGTGCTCGCGGCCCACCACCTTGGGCCGGAACCAGGCCCACAGCACGGAGGTGAAGATCGCCCGCTCGCTCCGGTAGAGCGGGGTGCGCCTCGGGTCGACCTCGAAGGCCTGGTGGCGGCCCGGCGCCTGTGCCGCCGCCGGCTCGTCCCCGGCTCCCGGCGCGCCACCCGCTCCGGGCTCGTCCCCTGCTCCGGGCGCGGGACCCGGTGTGCTCACAGCCATGACAGCACCTCCCCGACCACATCCTGCACGGTGCGGCCGGTCGTATCGAGCCGGTGCGCATCCTCGGCCTCGCGCAGTGGCGACGCATCCCGGGTCGAGTCGATCCGATCCCGCCGCGCCACGCCCTCGGGCGCCTCGTCGTGACGGCGGCGCGCCCGCTCCTCGGGGGACGCGGTCAGGTAGACCTTCACCTGGGCCTGCGGGAACACCACCGACCCGATGTCGCGGCCCTCGACCACTCCCCCGCCGTGCTCGTCGGCCCAGGCCCGCTGGATCCGCACCAGGTGGCGCCGCACCTCGGGGTTGGCCGCCACGACCGAGACGGCCCGGCCCACCTCCGGCGAGCGGATGACGGCGGTGACGTCGAGCCCGTCGATGACGACGCGCTGCCCGACCTCGATCGTCGCGCCAGCGGCCAGGGCGGCCACCGCGGCGCTGTCCTCGGGAGGGGTGCCGCGTTCGAGCGCGAGGGCGGCCACGGCGCGGTACATGGCCCCCGTATCGAGCCGGTCGACGCCCAGGTCCTGGGCGACCGCCGTCGAGACGGTCGACTTGCCCGCCCCGGCGGGCCCGTCGATGGCGACGAGCAGCGGGCGGGGGGCGTCGTGGCCTCCCGCCAGGCGCTCCAGGTCCGCCGCGAATCCCGGGTAGCTGGTCTCGACGGCGCCGAAGCCGGTGATCAGGCTGTGCGCCCCGGGCGCCGCCGCCAGGGCGGCCACCGCGGCCGCCATGGCCATCCGGTGGTCCCCACCGCTGTCGAAGCGGGCGCCGCGCAGCGGGCCACCGACACCGGTGATGGCGAGCGTGTCGCCCTCGACCTCCGCCGAGGCGCCGAACGCCGTCACCATGTCCACCACCGCGGCCAGGCGGTCGACCTCCTTGACGCGCAACTCCCCCACGTCGCGGAACACGGTCGTGCCCTCGGCGACGGCGGCGGCGACCGCGAGGGCGGGGATCTCGTCGAGCGAGGGGATCTCGCGCGCCGCCACCTCCGTGGCGCGCAACGGGCCCGCCAGCGCCGCGGATGGTCGCCGTGCCCGGGTCCCCGGGGTCGACGGTGACCGCGGCCCCCATGCGCTGCAGCACCGAGACGTAGCCGAGCCGGGCCGGCCCGCTGTACACGCCGGCCACGTCGACGGCGCTGCCCGGCACCACGCACCCGGCGACGACGAAGAAGGCGGAGGCCGAGGGGTCCCCCGGCACGGTGCGCTCGACCGGCCTGAGGCTCGACGCGCGGACGCGCACGATGCGCCCCTCGCCCCACGGCTCGACGGTGAGGTCCGCGCCCGCCTCCGCCAGCATCTCCTCGGTGTGGGTGCGGGTCGTCACCTCTTCGCGCACCACCGTGGTGCCGGTGGCCGAGAGCCCGGCGAGCAGCACGGCGGACTTCACCTGGGCGCTGGCCACCTTGGACGTCCAGTCGATGCCGTGCAGCGAGCCGCCGCGCACCTGCAGGGGCGGCAGGCACCGCTCGCCGCGCCCGTGCACCGTGGCGCCCATCAGGGCCAGCGGCTCGGCCACGCGGTCCATCGGTCGACCGGAGAGCGACGCGTCGCCCACCAGCTCGGTCTCCCAGGGCAACCCCGCCACCAGGCCGGCCAACAGGCGCATGGAGGTCCCCGAGTTCCCACAGTCGATGGCCCCCTCGGCGCGGTGGAGGCGCCCACGGCCCCCGTGCAGCACGACGGTGCCGTCCGCCGGGCGCTCCACCAGCACCCCCATGGCCTCGACGGCGGCCAGGGACGCCGCCACGTCGGCGCCGTCGGAGAGCCCGTGGATCACCGAGGTGCCCTCGGCCAGGGCGCCCAGGAGGATGGCCCGATGCGAGATCGACTTCTCCCCGGGCGTCCGCACCGTGCCCCGGCACGGCACGCCCCCGTGCACGACGAGGACGCGCGGCGCGCTCACGACAGGTGCTCGGCCCGGCAGCGGTACCCGCGCGCCTCCACCGCGGCGGCGAGGGTCTCGGCATGGCCGCCGTCGACCACGAGGATGAGGACGCCGCGCGGGCCCTCGGCCGAGTGGGCGATCTCGATGTCGTAGATGCCGATGCCCGCATCGGCGGCGAGCGACGTGATCTCGGCCAGCACGCCCGCCCGGTCCGGGACCGGGATGCGCAGCTCGGCCAGGTGCTCGGGCCGCGCCGCACGGGCCGGCAGGTTGCGCCGCGCCGCGCTGGCCTTCTGGAGCACGCCGAAGAGCGCGGCGCGATCACCCGTCGCGACCCGCTCGCGCATGGCCGTCAGGTCGCTCACCAGGGAGTCGAGCGCGTCGATGATGGGCGCGGCGTTCTCGGCGCAGATGTCGGGCCAGATCCCGGGGTGCCCGGCGGCGACCCGGGTCATGTCGCGAAAGCCACCGGCGGCGAGCCGGAGGAGGGTGCCGTCCTGTTCCGCCCCGACGCTGGCCGCGTTCATGAGGGTGGCGGCGACGAGGTGGGGCACGTGGGACACCACGGCCACCAGCCGGTCGTGGTCCGACGGCGAGAGCACGAGCACGTCGGCGCCGAGGCTCATGACGACGCCCTTCAGGCGGTCGAACGCCTGCAGGTCGGTGGCCGCCGTCGGGGTGAGCACCCACACGGCTCCCTCGAAGAGGTCCGGGTCGGCGCCGTGGAGGCCGAACTGCTCGGAGCCCGCCATCGGGTGGCCCCCGATGAAGCGCGGGTGGTCGGCCTCCTCCACGATGGCGGTCTTGACGCCGCTGACGTCGCTCACCACGACGGCCGGGTTGCGCCCGCCCTCGGCCAGGACGCCTCGGGCCACCGCCGCCGCCGCGGTGGCCGGCACCGCCACGAAGACGATCTCCGCGGCAAGGTCGTCGCCCGCCGCGTCGAGCACGCCGGCCTGCAACGCCTCCTGCAGCCGCTCCTCGTCGGCATCGAGCCCGGACACGTGCCAGCCCCGGCGCCGCAGGCCGAGGGCGATCGATCCCCCGATCAGCCCGGTCCCGACGACGAGCGCCCGGCGACGCGCCCCGCTCTCAGTCGGGGAGGTCATCGCGGAGCCCTTGGGCGCCGTGGAGGTAGACGTGATGGATCTCGTGCCGCGACCTCGTCGTGTACACGTGCAGGAGCACCCGGATGCAATGAGGCATGGAGCCGGGCACGGCGATCTCGGCCGCGCAGAGCAGCGGCACGGCGCCGAACCCGATGGCGCGGATCGCGGTGGCCGGGAACGTGCTCGTCACGTCCGCCGTCGCGGTGAAGAGCACGCTGACGATGTCGTCCTCGGCCAGGTCGTTGCGCTGCATGATCTCGCGCATGAGCTCCTGGGAGCGCTCCGTGACCTGGGCCACGGTGTCGGCGTCGACCGTCGTCGCCCCGCGCAGACCCCTGACCATGCGCTCGGCTGCCATGGCGGGTCACTCTACCGGTCCGCTTCTGCACCCTCGCTTGAGGGGGGCCCTCCGGGCGGGCGGTCCGTGTCCGGGGAGCCCGGCCCGGCCGACGCGGCCAGCGCGCGGACCTCTTCGGGGCGCAGGGTGCGCCAGCGCCCCGGGGGCAGCGCGGTGTCCCGCACGGGGCCGATCCTGGTTCGCACGAGGCGCCGGACCGGGTGGCCGATCGCGTCGCACATGCGGCGCACCTGGCGGTTGCGGCCCTCGTGGATGACGAGGCGCAGGACACCCGGCGCCAGCACGCCGACCTCGGCCGGCGCGGTGAGGCCGTCGTCGAGCTCCACGCCCTGCCGCAAGGCCCGCAGGGCGCCGGGCGCCGGCGTCCCTCCGGCCACCTCGGCCACGTACTCCTTGGGGACCCCGTGGGACGGATGGGTCAGCAGCTGCGCGAGCGCGCCGTCGTTGGTCAGGATGAGCAGACCCTCGGTCTGAAGGTCCAGCCGGCCGACCGGGAACACCCTGGGCTCGGCGGGGACCAGGGTCATGACGGTCGGGCGACCCTGGGGATCGTCGGCCGTCGTGATCACCCCGTCCGGCTTGTTGAGGAGGTAGTAGACGAAGTCCGGCCCGACCGGGACCAGCACGCCGTCCACCTCGACCCGAGCCTCCATGGGGTCGATCCGCTGCCCCAGGCGGGCCGGGACGCCGTCGACGGTGACCCGCCCGGCCGCGATCAGCTCCTCGCAGGCTCTCCTCGACCCGAGGCCGGCGCGGGCCAGGATCTTCTGGAGGCGCTCGCCCTCGGCGCCCTCAGGCGTCGTCGGAGGCCGCCTCGACGCCGAGACCGAGCGCGGACTGCATGTCGCGCTCGAAGTCGCCGGCGACCTCGGGCCCGGGGAGGAAGTCCTCCACTGCCGGCAGGTGGTCCAGCGAATTCAGGCCCAGGCGCTCCAAGAAGAGGTCGGTCGTGCCGAACAGCGCCGGCTGCCCGGGCCCCTCCGCGTGGCCGACGACGGCGATGTAGCCGCGCTGCTCCAGCAGCCGGGTCACGCCTTCGACGTTGACCCCGCGCAGCGCGGAGATCTGCCCCCGCGACACCGGCTGGCGGTAGGCCACGATGGCCAGCGTCTCCAGTGCGGCGGTCGACAACCGGTGCGAGACCTCGCGGTTGGCGAAGCGCTCGACGTAGGGCGCCAGGTCCGGATGGGTCTGCAGCCGGGCCCCGCCGGCGATGCGGGCCAGCACGAAGCCGCGCCGCTCGCGCTCGTAGGACTGCGCCAGCTCGTCCAGCGCCTCCTCCACGCGCTCGACGGGCTCCTCCACCAGCTCGGCCAGCAGCTGGGGCGGCAGGGGCTCCACGGCCACCAGCAGGATGGCCTCGATTGTGCGGCCCAGCTCGTCATGCTCCACGGGACTCAACCACTCACCCTTCGTAGGCGTCGACTTCGTAGCCGGACAGCTCCGCCAGCCCGCGCCCGCTCGAGACGCCGGCCAGCTCGTCGCCGGCCAGCCACGAGATCTGCAGGTCGCCGAAGGTCGTCCCCTGCCCGAGGGTGACCCGCCCCATTTTGCACAGCTCGAGGAGGGCCAGGAAGCGCACGATCACGTCGATCCGGGTCTGGCAACTCCCGGACCAGCTCCCGGAACGAGCCCACCTTGTCCATGTCGGGCAGCGTCAGGAGCTCGGAGACCGCCTCCGACACCGAGACGGTGTCGACCGTGACGTGGGAGAGGTCGACCCGCGGGACGGGCCGCTCGGCCGACCCCCGCAGGTAGGCCTGGGCCACGTCGTCGGGGGTGATCCCGGCCAGCAGGTCGGGGGCGTGGACCACGAAGTCGTCGTCGAGGCCCACCTCGCGCGGCACCGAGCGGGACGCCTGCTCGGCCAGGGCGACGAAGACGTCGGCGGCGGCGGCGTAGGCGCGGCACTCGAGCAGCCGGGCGAGCAGGAGGTCCCGCTCCTCCCAGCCGATGAGGTCCTCCTCCTCGTCGCTCGTGTCGCGCCCGGGCAGGAGCTTCTGGGACTTCAGCTCGATCAGGATGGAGGCGACGAGCAGGAACTCGGAGAGCTGGTTGAAGTCGATCACGTCCGCGCTGCTCGGACAGGACGTGCACGAAGGCGTCCACCACCGGGAGGAGGGGGATGTCGAGGACATCGACCTCGTGGGAGGACACGAGGTGCAGCAGGAGATCGATGGGACCCTCGAAGACTGGAGTGGAGACCGCGTAGGCCACCCGCCGACGTTACCGAACCAGCCGGCCTCCCCCGCGCACCCCGGCCCGCCCGTCGGGTGCAGCGCCGGGTGAGCCCTACCATGGCGCCCCATGGACAGGGTCCTCTCCGGCATTGCACCCTCGGGCAACTTCACCCTGGGCAACTACCTCGGGGCCCTGCGCCACTGGGTGTCCTTCCAGGACGGGCACGACGCGTTCTACTGCGTGGTCGACCTCCACGCCCTGACCACCGAGATCGATCCTGCGGCCGTGCGAGCCAACACGCTCGACGCGGCGCTCAACCTCCTCGCCGTGGGGCTCGACCCGGAGCGCTGCACCCTCTTCGTCCAGAGCCACGTGCCCGAGCACACCCGGCTGACCTGGCTGCTCGAGTGCACGGCGACCATGGGCGAGCTGCGGCGCATGACCCAATTCAAGGACAAGGGCAAGGGCCAGGAGGCGGTCCGGGTCGGGCTCTTCACCTACCCGTGCCTCATGGCGGCCGACATCCTCCTCTACGACGCCGCGTCCGTCCCGGTGGGCGACGACCAGCGCCAGCACCTCGAACTGGCGCGCGAGGTCGCCGTCCGCTTCAACAACCGCTACGGGGAGACCTTCACCGTCCCCGAGGCCGCGATCCCCGGCACGGGGGCCCGGGTCATGGACCTGCAGCACCCGGAGCGCAAGATGTCGAAGTCGGTGGAGTCGCCGCTCGGGACCATCGGCCTGCTCGACCCCGACGAGGAGATCACGCGGCAAGGTGCGCAAGGCCGTGACCGACACCGACGGCGAGATGCGTTACGACCGGGCGGCGAAGCCGGGCCTGGCCAACCTCCTCGACCTGCTGGCCGCGGCGACCGGGCGGAGCGCGGTCGAGGTGGCCGCCGGGTACGAGCGCTACGGGGACCTCAAGAACGACGTGGCCGCGGCGCTCGGGGACCTGCTGCGGCCGGTGCGCGAGCGGCGGGCGGAGCTGGAGAGCGACCTCCCCTACGTGCACGCCGTCCTCGCCCGGGGCGCCGCACAGGCGCACGAGGTGGCCGCGGCGGACCTACGCCCGGGCGGCGGACGCGATGGGGCTCCTGCCGCTCGCAGCGGGCTGAGGCACAGCTCGACGACGTCGACTAGGTCAGGCCCAGCAGGGTGGCCCACCAGTTGAAGACCCGGTTGAAGAGCCAGGTGATCGGCCCGTGGGGGTACAGCCAGAAGTTGATGAGCACAAGGACCATCAGGATCGGCATGGTGTACTGGCGGAAACGCAGATAGGTGGGCCAGTAGCGCGACGGCAGGAGTCGCTCCAGCAGCACCGACCCGTCGAGCGGCGGTATCGGGATCAGGTTGAAGATGCACAGCCAGACGTTCACCAGCCCGGCGTAGAAGATGACCTGCGCGCCGGTCGGGAACCCCGAACGGGGGCAGGCCCGGACGGATGACCTCGATGAAGACGACGGCCATGATGGCGGCGATCACCGCGTTGGTCGCGGGCCCGGCCAGCGAGACCAGCACGCCCTGGTTGCGCGGGCTGCGCAGCCGCGACACGTTGACGGGAACCGGCTTGGCCCATCCGAACACGCCGGCGCTGGTCAGGGACAACAGCGCCGGCACGATGAGCGTCCCGACCGGGTCGACGTGCACGACCGGGTTCAGGTTCAGGCGGCCGGCCCGCTTCGCCGTGTCGTCGCCGAAGGCGTTGGCCACCCATCCGTGCGACACCTCGTGCAGGATGATGGAGGGCACGATGACGCAGAAGATGATGACTTCCTGCTTGCTGATGTGGTGGTAGTGGTACAGCGCGAAGAAGATCGCGATGCCGGCGACGAGCCACAGGGTGCGCTTGGTCCGTTGGTCCATCGGCCGCCTCCCTGAGGCGGCTCCGGGCGAACGCACCTATTGCTTGGCTGCGTCGACGATGCAGAGTCGGGCGGCGGGCATCGCCTCGAGCCGGGCTGCTCCGATCGGCTTGCCGCACACCTCGCAGATGCCGTAGGTGCCCTCGTCCAGGCGCTTGATGGCGGCCTCCACCTCGTCGAGTGCCTCGCGAAGCTCGGTCGCCAGCCGCTCGGCCTCGCCCCGCTCCGCCGTCACCTGGCTGGAGTCGGCGAAGTTGGAGTCGTAATTGAGGCCGCTGCCCTGGTCAGCGAAGCCGAGCTCTTTCAGCTGGGCCTGGAGCCCGGCGCGCTCGTTGCGCAGCAAAGTGGCGAAATCGACGTCGGCGGTCTCCGCCGTAGGGGCCTCGTTCGGCATGCGCTCATGCTACGCGGTCCCTCCCCCCCTTGGTTCCCGCCCGGGGGTGGGCTCCCTCGTAGGCCCGGCGGAGGTGTTCGGGGGACACCTTGGTGTAGCGCTGCGTGGTGGCGATGGACGCGTGGCCCAGGAGCTCCTGGACGACCCGCACGTCCGCACCCCGGGCCAGCATGTGGGTGGCGCACGAATGGCGCAGGACGTGGGGGCTCACCTTCTCCTCCAGGCCGACCCGGGCGGCGTACTTCTTGACCACGCCGAAGACCCCGACCCGGGTGAGCCGCCCCCCACGGGCATTGAGGAAGACGGCCTCGGCGTCGCTGCGGCGGCGCCACTTCTTCGGCTCCAACAGCGGCCTGCCCTCGCCCGAGAGCCAGTGCGCCAGGGCCTCCCGGGCGAGGCGGCCCAGCGGGACCACCCGCTCCTTGTCGCCCTTCCCGAGGACGCGCAGCAGCGGCAGGTCCGCGGACTCCAGCGCGGCGGCGACATCACCCACGTTCAACCCGACGACCTCGCTGACGCGGGCCCCGGTCCCGTAGAGCACCTCGAGCAGGGCGCGGTCCCGCAGGACGACGGGCCCCGTCCCCACGACCGAGCCGAGCAGCCGCTCCGTCTCCTCCTCGCTGAGCGCCTTCGGGAGGAGGTCGGTCACCGAGATCGACGGCAGGTCGAGCGTGGGATCGTCGGCGCGCCACCCCTCCTCGACGAGGAAACGGTGGAAGCCGCGGATGCTCGAGAGCGCCCGGGCCACGGAGGCGGCGCCGTGCGTCCGGCGCAGCGCGGCCAGGTGCGCCGCGACGTCGCCCGACGTGGCGGCCTCGATGGAGGTGCCGGCACGCTCCCCCAGCTCCTCCTGGTACGACGCCAGGTCGCGGCGATAGGCCGACAGAGTCCGGGGCGACCGCCCCGCTCGACCTCGAGCCAGGAGAGGTACTCCTCGGCGGCCCGGGGTAACTCGGCGGTCACGGCAGCCGGCCGGTCGCGGCGAGGCGCTCGCGGGCCAGGTAGAGCCCGAGCACCGTCGTCTCGTCCTTCAGCGTCCCATCGGCCACCAGGCCCGCCACCTCGGACAGGCGGACCGTCTCGACGGTCATGTACCCCTCCTCCACCCCGTCGGGCCGGCTCTCGCAGGCCGAGAGGCCGGTGGCCAGGAAGATGGACGTCTCCTGGTCGCTCACGCCCGGCGTGTTCCAGGTGCCGATCAACAACTCCCAGCAGTCCGCCTCGAGGCCGGCCTCCTCGGCGAGCTCGCGCCGGGCCGTGGCCTCCAGCGTCTCGTCCCCCTTGTCGCGGGTCCCGGCGGGAATCTCGAGCACCATGGCGTCCACGGCCGACCGGTACTGGCGCACCAGGGTCACGGTCCCGTCGTCGTGCACCGGCACGACCGTCACCGCGCCGGGATGGCGGATCACGACGCGGTCGAAGGGTGCGCCCTCGGGGTCGACGAGATGGAGGCGGTCCACCCGGAACAGCCAGGCCCGGAGGAGCTCCTCCTCCGAGACGCGGCGGAAGCCGGGCACGACGGGCTAGGTGACGGCGTCGAGGTCGAGCAGGTGCGGCGAGCGACCGTCCGCTCGCTCGAGGGCGGCGGCCACCAGCTCACGGAACAGCGGGTGGGGCCGGTCGGGCCGGCTCTTGAACTCGGGGTGGGCCTGCGTCGCCACCCAGTACGGGTGGTCCTCCAGCTCGACGAACTCCACCAGGCGCCCGTCGGGTGAGATCCCCGAGCAGACGAGACCCACGTCTTCGAGCCGGGTCTTGTAGCGGTTGTTGAACTCGAAGCGGTGCCGGTGCCGCTCGGTCACGCCCAGCGTGCCGTAGGCCTCGGCCACCTTGGAACCCGCCAGCAGCGCGGCCTGGTAGGAGCCGAGCCGCATGGTCCCGCCCTTCTCCGTCACCTCCGCCTGGTCGGGCATGAGGTCGATCACCATGTGCGGCGACAGGCTGTCGAACTCCCGCGAGTTGGCGCGCTCGAGCCCGGCGCGGTCGCGTGCCACGGAGATGACCATGACGTGCAGGCCGAGGCAGAGGCCGAGGCAGGGGATGCCGTTGTCGCGGCTGTAGCCGGCCGCGGCGACCATGCCCTCGATGCCGCGCTCGCCGAAGCCGCCGGGGATCACGATCGCATCGAGCCCGCGCAGCCGGTCGGTGCCGAGCAGTCCCGGCACCAGCTCGGCGTCGATCCAGTCCAGCTCCACCTCCGCCCCGTGGTGGAAGCCGGCATGACGCAGCGCCTCGACGACCGACATGTAGGCGTCGGGCATGTTGACGTACTTGCCGACGATCCCGACCTTGACGCGGCGCCCCAGGGACTCGACGCGCGCGACGAGAGACTCCCACTCGGAGATGTCGATCCGGTGGCTGGTGTCGTCGAGGCCGAGCGTGCGGCACACGTAGGAGTCGAGGCCCTGTTCGTGCAGGACGAGGGGGATCTCGTAGATGCTCGGCGCGTCGACGGCGGAGATCACGGCATCGATCGGGACGTCGCACTGCAGCGAGATCTTGCGCTTGAGGCTCTCGGAGATCGGCTTGTCGCTGCGGCACACGATCACGTCGGGCTGGATACCGCGGCTGCGCAGCTCCGTCACCGAGTGCTGCGTGGGCTTGGTCTTCTGCTCCCCCGACACGAGGTAGGGCACCAGCGTCAGGTGGACGTAGCACACGTTGTCGCGACCGATGTCCCGGCGGAACTGCCGGATGGCCTCAATGAAGGGCACGATCTCGATGTCGCCCACCGTGCCGCCGATCTCGACGATGACGATGTCGACGTCCTCGTCGGCGAGGCGGCTGATGCGGTCCTTGATCTCGTCGGTCACATGCGGGATGACCTGCACCGTGCGGCCGAGGTAGTCGCCCCGGCGCTCCTTCTCGATCACGGAGCGGTAGATGCCGCCCGTCGTCGTGTTGGACCGCTTGGAGAGGTTCTCGTCGATGAAGCGCTCGTAGTGGCCGAGGTCGAGGTCGGTCTCGCCGCCGTCCTCGGTCACGAACACCTCGCCGTGCTCCCCGGGGTTCATGGTGCCGGGATCGACGTTGATGTAGGGATCCAACTTGCACATCGTCACCCGCAGGCCCCGGCACTTGAGCAACCGGCCGAGCGAAGAGGCGGTGAGACCCTTGCCGAGGGAGCTCGAGACCCCACCGGTGACGAAGATGAACTTGCTCACGCCGCCTTCGGCGCGCCGAGCAAGACGTCGGGTGATCGGTGCACCCGGCCACGATAATCGAACGCAACGGATCGCGTGGTGGACTATCCCCCCTGCGACGCGCCGAGCAGCTCGCGGGCGTGGGCCCGGGCCGCGTCGCTGCCGGGGTGGCCCGACAGCATGCGGGACAGCTCGGTGACCCGGTCCTCCCCGGCGACCGTCGTGGCGGTCGTGACGGTGCGGCCGCCCGACTCGCCCTTGACCACGGTCACCTGCGCGTCGGCTCGCGACGCGACCTGGGCCAGGTGGGTGACGACCAGGACCTGGCGATCGCGGGCGACCTCATGGAGGGCCTCTCCGAGCGCGAGGGCGGCGGCACCGCCCACGCCGGCGTCGACCTCGTCGAAGACCATGGTCTGGGGGCCGCCGAGCCCGACGAGCCGGATGGCCAGCATGGCCCGGGCCAGCTCCCCTCCCGACGCCGCCTTGGCGAGCGGCTGCACCGGCTCCCCGACGTTGGCCCCCAAGGCGAGCTCCACCGGCTCCCCCGTCCCGTCGGGAGCGAGGTGGACCTCCAGTCGGGCCCCGGGCATCGCCAGGGTGGCCAGGCGGTCCCCGACCAGCCGCCCGAACTCGCCGGCCGCCCGGGCCCGCCCGGCGCGCACGGCCGTCTCCGCCTCCGTGAGCTCGTCGCCCCGGCGCTGGTGTTCCGCCTGCAGACGGCCCGCCTCCCCCTCGGCGTCCTCCAGCACGGCGAGCCGCGCCGCGCCCTGGCGGGCGAAGTCCATCACCGCAGCGCAGGTCCTCGCCGTACTTGCGCCGCAACTCGGCCAGCAGCCGGCGCCGCTCCTGCACCGCACTCAGGCGTTGGGGGTCGTCCTCCCACGCCTCCAGCTCGTCGCGGAGCGACCGGGACACATCGGAGAGGTCGACGGCCGCCGCCGTGAGCCGCGCCCGGTAGTCGTCGAAGGCCTCACGCCCCGCGAGCGTGCCGGCGGCCTGGCCCAGCAGTTCGAGGACGCCGCCCTCCCCGCCCGAGGGCTCCAAGAGCTCGACGGCTCCCGACGCCGCCTCGCGGTAGGCGGTGGCGTCGGCCAGACGGTCCTCCTGGCGCCGCAGCGCCGCTTCCTCCTCGGGGTCCTCCAGGTGCGCGGCCGCGATCTCGTCCACCTGGTAGCGCAGGACGTCGGCCTCGCGGGCGCGCTGCTGCTCGTCGCCGCCCAGGGAAGCCAGGGCGTCGTCCAAGGCGCGCAGCTGGCTGCGCAACGCCCGGACACGGCTGAGGTCGGTGCCGGCGAACGCGTCGAGGACGTCGCGCTGCGCGCCGGCCCCGGTCAGCGCGCGGTGTTCGTGCTGCCCGTGGATCTCGACCAGGTCGGCCGCCGCCTCCCCCAACCCGCCCACCGGCGCCATGCGCCCGTCGACCCAGGCGCGCGACCGCCCCTCGGCGGGCACCGAGCGAGCAAGGACCACCTCGCGCTCGGCTCCGTCCCCGCCGACGACGAAACGGGCCTCGACCAGTGCCTCGGCGGCACCGGCGCGCACCATGCCCGGGTTGGCCCGCCCCCCGAGCACCAATTGCAGGGCCTCGACGACCAGCGTCTTGCCGGCTCCCGTCTCTCCGGTGAGCGCGGTCATGCCGGGCCCGAACTCGAGCGTGAGGTCCTCGATCACGCCCAGGTCGCGCACGTGCAGGTCGGTCAGCACCGCTCAGCACCGCTCCTTTCAACACCGTGTCCTCTTCAGCACCACCGTGTCCTCATCCGTGCCCTCACTCGTCCCGGTGGGCGAGGAGCCGGAAGCGCAGGATGGTGCCGAACGTATTGGGCTCGTTGCGGACCACGCGGACGGGCCGGGCCGCCACCTTGCAGGTGACGGTGGCCCCCGGCTTCAGGCGGCCGACGTCCAGCCCGTCGATGACCAGCGTCGCCGGTGCGGTCGGGGGCGACCTCCACCCTGACCTCCTGCTCGTCGGTCAGCACCAGGCTGCGGTCGAGGGAGAAGTGCGGCGCCACTGGGGTGACGACCATGGCGCGCAGCGTGGGCGCCAGGATCGGGCCGCCCGCGGAGAGGTTGTAGGCGGTGGAGCCCGTCGGCGTGGCGATGATCAGCCCGTCGGCCGAGTAGGTGAGCGCCTCCTCCCCGTCGACCGTCGTCGCCAGGCGGACGGTGTGGCCGAAGTCGATCTTCTCGATCACGACCTCGTTGAGGGCCAGCAGGGACGAAGCCGCATCGGGGAGGGAACGGTCCGAGATGCGGACGTCCATGGCGCAGCGCGCCTCGATGGCGGCCGTCCCGTCGAGCACCTTGGTCAGGGCCTCGAGCACCTGGTCGGGCAGGAGGTCGGGCAGGTAGCCGAGCCGGCCGAAGTTGACGCCGAGCACGGGCACGTCCGCGGCGGCGGCCAGGCGCACGACGCGCAGGAAGGTGCCGTCGCCGCCCATGCTCACGGCGACCGTCGAGCCCGCGAGGTCCACCGCGGCCAAGTCCACCTCGACGCCCTCCTCGCTCACGCGGTCGGGGCCGCTGAAGCGCAGGATCCGCGCCCGGTCGCCGCGCGCGGCCAGCCAGGCGGCGGTGTCCGTGGCGAGTGCATGCGCGTCGGCGCGGTCCGGATGGACCAGGAAGGTGACGGTCGCCATCGGGCGAGTGCGGCTCAGCCGGCCGGGTCGGCCGTGGGAAGGTGGCCCGCCGCCTCCGACACGGCGGCGCGGAGCAGGGCGGCGGCCTCGCCCGCATCGGAGCCCGGCACACCCTTGCGGGCGTGCAGCAGGAACTCGACGTTGCCGGACGGCGCCGGTCAGGGGGGAGGCCATCGCCCCCATGATGCCGGTTCCGGCGTCACCGAGCGCGGACACCACGCCCTCGAGCGCACCCAGCCAGACGGCGGGGTCGCGCACGACGCCCTTGCCCCGGGAGACGGCGGCGCGGCCCGCCTCGAATTGGGGCTTCACCAGGAGCACCAGGTCGGCGTCCGCCGCCGACACCGGCCCGGTGAGGGCGGGGACGACGCTGCGCAGCGAGATGAACGAGAGGTCGGCCACGACGAGCGGGCAGGGCTCGTAGTCCGGGTCGGCTGCCGCTCAGGTCCGCCGGAGCCAGTGTGCGGGCGTTCGTGCGCTCCAGCACGGTGACGCGGGGATCGCCGCGCAGCGCGGGATGGAGCTGGCCGTGGCCGACGTCGACCGCGTACACGTGGGCGGCGCCGCGCTGGAGCAGGCAGTCGGTGAAGCCGCCGGTGGACGCCCCCGCATCGAGGGCACGCCGGCCGGCGACGGGGACGGGGAAGCGGGTCAGGGCCGCATCGAGCTTCAGGCCCCCACGGCCGACGAAGGGCGACGGCGGTCCGAGCAGCACGACCGGCTCGTCGGGTGCCACGAGGCGTGCCGCCTTGTTCGCCGGCGCGCCCGAGACGAGGACGCCACCGGACTCGATGGCCGCCCGGGCCTCCTGCCTGGTGGGGACGAGGCCACGGCGCACCAACTCGGTGTCGAGCCGGCGGCGGGCCCCGGTGCTCAGCTGGCGGCCTTCTTGACCGACTTCTTGGCGGCGGTCGTCTTCTTGGCCGGGGCCTTGCCGGCGGTCTTCTTGGCCGCGGCCGACTTCTTGGCGGGGGCCTTCTTGGCGGCCGTCTTGTTGGCGGGCCGGCGGGCCGGTGTCACCTTGCCCGCTGCGGCGCGGGCCCGGGTGGCGGTCGTGCCCACCTGGGTGCGGGCGGCGGTGGCCGTCTTGCTCGCCTGGGTACGCACGCCCTTGGCCGTCTTGCCGGCCTGGGAGCGCACGCCCTTCGCCGTCTTGCCGGCCTGGGTGGTGACGTCCTTGGTGGCGCTGCGCCCGGCCTCGGCCGACTTCTTCAGGATGTCGGCCACCTGGTTGGCGATGTGCTCGAGGGACTTCCCGTCGATCCGGTCGAGCTGGGCGGCCACCTCGTGGCGCACCAGCTCGAGAACCTGCTCGCTCGTCTTGCGACTGCGCTCCACCAAGTTGTCCACCCATTCCTGTGCCTGGCTGCGCTGGATGTCTCCGGCGTTCACCAATTCTCGCACGATCTCTTCGGCCCGACCCCGGCTGACCTGCCCGAGGACGGTCCCCGCGTCGAGGTACTTGCGTATCCGCTCATTGCTTGCCATTGAACAAGAGTATCTGAAGTGCTAGCTGATAGCAAGCACTTCTTCAGGCTCCGTCGAGGGCCTGCCGGACGAGGGTGGCGAGGTCAGGGGCGACGGCCGCCGGGTCGGCCCCGGGAGGAATCCTCCCCTTCGCGGTGACCCCCGAGAGCACCAGGGCGAAGGGGATCCCGAGCTGGGCGGCCAGCTCGCCGTCGGTGGCCGGACGGTCCCCCACCATCGCCCGGAGCTCGGTGGGCGGGACCCGGGCGGCAATGGCGTCGGCGGTCGGCCGGTGCGGCTTGCCGGCCACCTCGGGTGTCGCTTCGGCCGCGGTCGAGACGGCGGCGAGCAGCGCGCCCGCACCGGGCCAGAGGCCGTCGGGGGTCGGAAAGGTCGGATCCTCGTTCGTGCCGATCAGGCGGGCGCCGGCGCGCACGGCCGCGGCCGCACGGGCCACGCCGTCGAAGGTGAACGACCGCGTCCACCCCACCACGACGGCATCGGCCGGACCCTCGGGCACCACGGCCACGCCGCGGCCGGTCAGGGACTCCACGACGCCGTCGTCGGCCAGGACGAGGGCGGTGGACCCCGGGGCCAGCATGCCGGCGGCAACGTCGGCCGAGCTCAGGACGTCGCCCTCCGCCGCCGTGATGCCGCAGTGATCTAGGCGACGCCGGAGCTCCGCCCTCGTCGGCGCGGAGTTGTTGGTGGCGAAGAGCACCCGCACCCCCGCACCGCGCAGGCGGGCGACGGCCTCGTCACAGCCGGGGATGGGACGCCCGGTGAGCCAGATCACGCCATCGAGGTCGATGACCCAGGTCCCCCCCGGCGCCGGCGGCCACATGGGGGGCGAGGCTACCGGCCCTCCCCGGACCCGGCCGCCGTGTGCAGGGTGATCGCGACGGAGACGCGCCGTGGCGGCTTGCGCAGAGTGCTGACGGCCGGCGGGGCACCAGCCCCGCCGGCCGGGACTCGGGGGCGGACCTCCCCCTGCGCTCACTGACGGGAACCGGGCGGGGGCGGACCTCTTACGCACGAACCCGGACCGGCCTTGGAGCGCTGCCGAAGGCCGGTGGACCAAGATGTCCGCGTGGCCGAGCCCCGGGACGTCGAGGTGCCCGTCCACTCCCTCGAGCGGCTCGGCCGCCTCGTGGGCCCGGAGCGCTACGCCGAGCTGGAGGCGGCCGCCGTCGCCGCACTGGAGTCACTCGGCCCGGCGCGGGTGTGGAACATCAGCTCGACGGCGCACGGGGGCGGGGTTGCCGAGATGCTCCAGCTGCTCTGCGGCTACGCCAAGGACGCCGGCACCGACATGCACTGGGTGGTGATCGACGGCGACCCAGAGTTCTTCAGCATCACCAAGCGCCTGCACAACCGGCTCCACGGTGCGGCCGGCGACCCCGGCCGCTTGGGCCGGCGCGAGGCCGACCACTACTCCGCCGTGTCGGAGGCGAACGTCGACGCGCTGGACGGGAGGATCCGGCGCGGGGACGTCGTCTTCCTCCACGACCCGCAGACCGCGGGGCTGGCCCACCACCTGATCGGGTACGGCGTCCGGGTGGCCTGGCGCTGCCACATCGGCTCGGACCGTGCCAACGCGCACACCGAGGAGGCCTGGGCCTTCCTGCAGCCCCACCTGGCCGACTGCCGCACCTTCGTCTTCTCGCACGCCGCCTTCGTGCCCCCCTGGCTGGCCGGGGCCGACGTCTGGATCATTCAGCCCTCGATCGACCCCCTGTCGGCCAAGAACCAGCCGCTGCGCCGCACACGGGTGCTCTCCCTCCTGGCGCAGACCGGCCTGCTCGAGGGCCGCCGGCGCCCGCTGCCCTCCGCGGTCCTGGGCGGAGCGGGACCGCTGTCACCCGAGGACCCCCTCGTCGTGCAGGTCTCGCGCTGGGACCACCTCAAGGACATGCAGGGTGTGCTGCGCGGCTTCGCCGACCACGTGGCCGGCCGCTCGGGCGCCCGGCTGGCCCTGATCGGTCCGGCGGTCGACGGCGTGAGCGACGATCCCGAGGGCGCAGCGGTGCTCAACGAATGCCTCGATGCCTGGGCGTCGCTCCCCCACCGCTCCCGCGACGCCATCCGCCTGGTGGCCCTCCCGATGGACGACCCCCTGGCCAACGCCTTGTTCGTCAACGCGGCGCAGCGGCACGCCAGCGTCGTCGTGCAGAAGAGCCTGCAGGAGGGGTTCGGCCTCACCGTGGCCGAGGCCATGTGGAAGTCGCGGCCCGTGGTCGCCTCCGCGGTCGGTGGCATCGTGGGCCAGGTCCCGCCGGGAGCGGGCATCCTGCTCCCCGATCCCTCCGACCTCGACGCCTTCGGGGAGGCCCTGGGCTCCGTCCTGGCGCAACCGGTCGAGGCGGCGGCGATGGGCCGTCGGGCCCGGCGCCACGTCCGTCGTCACTTCCTGAGCGACCGTCACCTCATCGACTACGCGCACCTGCTGCGCCATGTGATCGAGGACGGAGGGTGATCGAGGACGGAGGGACCCCTTAGTCGGCGACGGCCGGCGTTTGGACGATGACCCGCCCGGTGATCTCCTCCGGATGGAGGCGCACCAGCGCGTGACGCGGGCCGCCGGCCCAGGGCACCAGGCCCAGCGCGGCCAGCGCGACGACCTCGTCGGGATCATCGACGCGGCGCGCCCTCCCCGTCACCAGGACGCTCCACCCCTCGCCCATGGGCTCGTCGACCCGGTCGATCTCGAAGCTCAGGCGCGGCTGGTCCTCGAGGAGCTGGGCCTGGGCGACGGTGGTGCTGACCATCACGTCGCCCTCGCTGACCGCGAAGTTCACCGGGAGCGCCACCGGCCCCCGGGGCGCCACGAACACGACGCGCCCGACCCCCCCGGCCTGCAGGTGCGCCGCGCACTGCTCCTCCGACAGCTCGCGCAGCTCGGGATGGCGGCCGGCCCGGCCCCGCCCCGGAGGGCGGTCCACCCGGGCGCCGTAGAGCTCCTCGGGCGTGCACTCCAGCGCGAGGGCGAGCAGGAGCATGGTCCCGACGCTGAGGCGCCCCCCGGCGCTCGCCTCGAAGTAGCGCAGGTAGTCGGGGTCGATGCCCGCCTTCGCGGCCACCTCCTCGACGCTCAGGCCGAGCTCGGTGCGCCGCCGCGCGATCCGCCGGGCCAGATCCCCCGTGTGCAGCGCAGGGACGTCGGCGGGTTCCTCGGCTGCGCTCACCGCCGTAGTCTCGTCCGGGCCGGAGCCCGAATCCAGCAGGTTCTAGCCGTCGTCCCGCGACGGTCCGAAGGTGAGGCCCCGTGCGGCGTCGCGCTGGGTCACCACGCCGATGACGCGGTCGCCCTCGGTGACGGGCAGCCGGGAACGGTGACGGCGATGCATGAGGGAGACCGCCTCGTCGACGGGTGCGTCGACCTCGAGCCCGAGCACGTCGCTCGGATCGGCCAGCTCGGCCAAGGTCACCAGACGCGGGTCGCGGCCCTTGGCCACGACCTTGACCACGATGTCGCGGCTGCTCACGGTCCCGGCCAGGCTCCCGTCGGTCAGGCAGAGGGGAATGGAGTCCTCGGTGCCAGCCGCCAGGAAACAAGCGGCATCGGCGGCCGACTCCGTGGTCCTCAGTACTTCGACGTCCCATCGCATGACATCGCGAACGGTCTTCATGTGGACCTCCCCCGGCGGGCGCGCTCTCACCCGCAACAAATGCCCATACCCAGCCCTGGTCGTGGCAAACCCCGGGCACGCGAGAGTGCCCGGCCGGCCTCGCCCGATGGTCGGCGCTTGCCCTTCCCACCCGGCGAACATATGTTCGTGCCGTCATGGAGCGCGAGTACGAGCTGGAGTCGCTGCGACGGTCGCTCGCCATGTTGCGACCCGGGGCCCCGGCGCTCGACCGCGAGGAGGCCATGCGGCTGGTCCGCGAGCTCCAGGACCTCGAGGAGCAGCTGCGCAGGCTGCGCCAGGGCCTCCAGGAGCTCCTGGCCGAGACGGGCTGACGGCGGCGCTCCGGCGAGCGCGCGCTCAGCCCAGGGCGATGAGGTTGGTGGGGTCGGCCAGGATCTCCCCGACGGCGGTGAGGAAGCCGGAGGCCGCCTGCCCGTCCACGAGCCGGTGGTCGAAGGCGAGGCTCAGCGTCACCACGTCGCGCAAGGCCACGTCGCCGAGATGCTCCCAGGGACGTCGCTGCACGGCGCCGACGGCGAGGATGGCGGCCTCCCCCGGATTGAGGATGGGCACGCCGGCATCGACCCCGAAGACGCCGACGTTGGTGATCGTGATCGTCCCTCCGCGTCAACTCTGCGGGCGTGCAGCGCGCGTCGCGGGAGCGGGCCGTGAGGTCGGCCAGCGCCGCCGCGAGCTCTCGCAGGGACAGGTCCTGCGCGTCCTTGACGTTCGGCACGACGAGGCCCAGGCGCCCGGCCACCGCGACGCCGAGGTTGACGTAGTGCCGGGTGACGACCGCCGGCCCGGCGTCGTCCCACGACGAGTTGAGCGCGGGGCGCTCGCGCAGGGCGAGCACGACGGCGCGGGCGACGAGGGCGAGCGGCGTGACCCGCACCCCTTCGAAGTGCCTGTTCCGGCGCAGCTGTTCGACCAGCTCCATCGTCGGTGTGACGTCGATCGTCAAGAAGACACACGCCTGCGGCGCCGACGCAACGCTACGCACCATCGCCTCGGCCATGTGCTTCTGCACGCCGCGCACCGGGGTCCGGGTCTCGCGTTCGGCCGCAGAGGGTTGCGCAGCAGCCGACCTGGTGTCGGCGGAGACGTGCGCGGCCAGGTCCTCGCGGGTGACGATGCCCCCCGGGCCGTGACCCGGGACGTCGGCCAGGTCGATGCCCTGTTGGCGCGCCATGAAGCGGACGGGCGGCGCGGCCAGGGGCCGGGAGCTGGGGGCCGGCGGCGCTGCCTGCCCACGGTGGGCCCGGGCGCTGCGGCGGCGGCTCGGTCGCCCCTCCGAAGGGCCGTAGCCGACGAGCGTCGGGACGCGCTCCGACACCGGGCTGTCCTGGGGAGCGCCCGCCGCGCCCGATGTGTCGACGCTGATGATCGGCGAGCCCACCGCCACCGTCTCCCCGGCGCCGGCCAGCAGCTCGACGACCGTCCCGGCGTAGGGGCTGGGCAGCTCCACGACCGCCTTCTCCGTCTCGACCTCCACGAGGACCTGGTTCAGGGTCACCTCGTCGCCCGGTGCCACGTGCCAGGCCACGATCTCGGCCTCGGTCAGCCCCTCCCCGAGGTCGGGCAAGAGGAAGGACCGGATGCCACTCACGCCTGCAGACACCGGTCCACCTCGTGGAGGATCCGGTCGGCGTCGGGCAGGTAGTGGCCCTCGGCTCGGGAGGGCGGGTACGGGGTGGCGAAGCCGCCGACGCGGCGCACCGGCGACTCCAGGTGGTAGAAGCAGCGCTCGGACACCCGAGCAGCGATCTCCGCCCCGAGGCCGCCGAAGACGGACGCCTCGTGGGCCACCACCAGCCGGCCCGTCTTGCGCACCGAAGCCTCGATGCAGTCGAAGTCGACGGGCGAGAGCGACCGCAGGTCGACGACCTCCAGCGACGTGCCCTCCTCGGCGGCGATCCCGGCCGCCTGGAGCGCGGTGGCCACCATGGGGCCGTAGGCGACGACCGTGGCGTCGGTCCCCTCGACGAGCACCCGGGCCGCGCCCAGCGGCACGTCGGAGAGCGGCGTCGCATCGTCGACCTCGCCCTTCTCCCAGTAGCGGCGCTTCGGCTCGAAGAAGACCACCGGGTCGTCGCTGGCGATGGCCTGCTGGATCATGCGGTGCCCGTCCTCGGGGCTGCTCGGCGTCACGACGCGCAGCCCGGCCGTGTGCGCGAAGTAGGCCTCGGGGGACTCGGAGTGATGCTCCACTGCCCCGATCCCGCCCCCGAAGGGCACCCGGATCGTCACCGGCATCGGCACGCGGCCCTTGGTCCGGTAGCGCAACTTGGCCACCTGCGACACGATCTGGTCGAAGGCCGGGTACACGAAGCCGTCGAATTGGATCTCGCACACGGGCCGGTAGCCCCGCATGGCCAGCCCGACGGCTGTGCCGATCACGCCCGACTCCGCGAGCGGGGTGTCGATCACCCGGCCCGGGCCGAAATCACGCTGCAGGCCCTCGGTCACCCGGAACACGCCCCCGAGCTTCCCGATGTCCTCGCCCATCAGCACGACCTTGGGATCACGCTCGAGGGCGCGACGGAGGCCGGCGTTGAGCGCCTTGCTGAGCGACATGGTCTCGGTCACGCCTGCGGCTCCAAGGTGGCCAGGTACTCCATGTAGGCACGGCGCTCGTCGTCGAGGAGCGGGTGCGCCTCGGCGTAGACGTGCTCGAAGAGTGCCTCCGGCTCGGGGTCGGGCAGGGCCAGGCACCCACGCCGGAGCGCCGCTGCCGCCTCCTCCGCCGCGCTCGAGACCTCGCTGTCGAAGCCGTCGTCGGCGAGGCCCTCCGCCCTGAGCAGCGCGCGCAGCCGTGCCAGCGGGTCCTTCACGCGCCACTCCTCCTCCTCGGCCTGGGAGCGGTAGCGGGTGGGGTCGTCCGACGTCGTGTGCGGCCCCATCCGGTAGGTCACGGCCTCAATGAGCGTCGGGCCCTGGCCCGCATAGGCCCGGGCCAGCGCGAGCCGGGTGGCGGCGAGCACGGCCAGGACGTCGTTGCCGTCGACCTCGATGCCGGGGATGCCATACCCCTGGCCCCGCCGGGCGATGGAGGCGTGCGACTGCAACCGCACCGGCTCCGAGATGGCCCACTGGTTGTTCTGGCAGACGAAGACGACCGGCACCATGAAGCTGGCGGCAAAACCGAGGGCCTCGGCCACGTCACCCTGGCTGGACGTGCCGTCGCCGAAGTAGGCCACCGCGGCGGAGGTGGCGCCGTCGAGCCTGATCCCGAGCGCGTAGCCGGTTGCGTGCAGGGCTTGGGAGCCGACGATGATGGCGGGGGTGGCGATCCCGTACGCCGCGGGGTCCCACCCGGAGTGCGCGCTTCCCCGCCACAGCGGCAGCATGGCCACCGGGTCGACGCCACGGCAGTAGGTGACGCCGTGCTCGCGGTAGCTCGGGAACGCGAAGTCGTCGGCCCGCATGGCGCGGGCCGAGCCGACCTGCGCCGCCTCCTGACCCAGCAGCGGGGCCCACAGCCCGAGCTCGCCCTGCCGCTGCAGCGCCATGGCCTCGGCATCGATCCGCCTGACGACGGCCATGTCGCGGTAGAGGTCGCGGAGCTCCTCGGCACCGACGTCGGCCACGAGCTCCCAGTACGGGCAGCCCACGGTGCGCTGCCCGTCCACCGAGATGAGCTGGACCAGGCCGTCGAACCCGATCCACTCGGGGATCCTCGCCTCGGGCACCCGCGTCTGCGCGATCGCCATCTGGACTCCCTTCCCGAGCCGGGCTCGTTGAGAGAATCACACCATGATCGCCCCTTCAGGAGCGGGAAAACGAGTCAGATCACGCTCTGGACACGGATCTCATGCGGTGGAGCAGGGCTCGGCGCAATAGATCGCATGTTCGATCTCGATCGACCGGGCCCGTCGGCCGGCCGGCGCACGAAAGCGTCAGGAGGCCTTCCGACGGGCGGCCGGCTTGGCCCGGGCCGGCTGCTTCGCCGTCTTGGCCGTCTTCGTCGCTTTGGCCGGCTTCTTGGCCGCAGGCGCCGCCTGCCGCGCCGAAGACCGCTTGGCCGCCGGCTCGCTCTTGGCGGGCTTGGTCCCCGGTTTCGCCGCCGCGGCGATGCTCGCGTTGAGGGCCTCCATCAGGTCGATGACCTTGGCCGGCGCCTCGGGCCCGGCCTGGATCACGATCTCGTGGCCGCTGCGCTTCTCCTCGATGAGGGCTTCGACCTTGGCCCGGTGCGTGTCATGGAAGCGGGCTGGATCCCACTCGCTCTCCATGGACTGGATGAGGAGCTCCGCCATGGAGAGCTCCCGGTCGCTCACGTCCTCGGTGTCGGGCAGCGTGAACTCGCGCCCGGGCGAGCGCACCTCGTCGGCGAAGTACATGGTGTGCAGGGCCAGCGCATCCGCCTCGGGCCGGATCGCCACGAGGTACTCCTTGTTGCGCATGACCATCGTGGCCAGGGCGACACGCCCCGAATCGGCCATGGCCTGGCGGAGCAGGGCGTAGGCCTTGTCGGCACCCTCACCCTCGGGGGCCAGGTAGTAGCTGGAGCGGAAGAAGACCGGGTCGATGTCGACCAGGCCGACGAAGTCCGAGATCTCGATCTGGCGCGACTTCTTGGGCTCCGCGGTCTCGAGCTCCTCTTCGCTGAGGATGACGTACTCCCCCCCGCCGAGGTCGAAGCCGCGCACGATGCGGTCCTGCGCGACCTCGTCGCCGGTCCGCTCGTTGACCTTCTTGTAGCGGATCCGATCCGAGGTCCCCTCTTCGAACTGGTTGAAGTGGATGCTCTTGTCCGACGTCGCCGGGTAGAGGCCGACGGGGATGTTGACCAGCCCGAAGCTGAGGGCCCCCTTCCAGATCGTGCGTGCCACGCCTGACAAATTACCAGCCCAGGGCCGGTCCACCACCTTGTTACAGCCATTCGGCACACTGAGGCCATGGCGACGAGCGCTTCCACGAGCTTCGGACCTGCCCTCCTGGGCGGGCTCGCGGAGCTGGGACCCGTCGACCCCTTCACCGGTGACCTGTCCCTTGAGCTGGGGATTTCCGTGTGGATGCGCCGGTCCGGGACCTCGCTGCTCGAGGCCCGGTCGCTCCTGCTCGAGCTCCGCCCCCTCATCCTGGAGGTCAGCGGGCTGGATCCGGCCACCGAACCGCTGCCGCTGGTCGGCCGTTCGCCCCGGAACGACGTGGTGAACCTGGTCGCCTACGTGAACGGCCTCTTGCGCCGGGCCTCGGCCAGCGCGGGCTGCAGCGTCAACCGGGTGGTCGCCGGCGTCATTGCGCAGCTGCCCGAGCGCGAGGACGCAGCCCTCGGCGCCTAAGGGCTAGAAGCCGAAGGCGGCGATGATCTGGGCGTTGAGCCCGGAGGCCGACATGCTCCCCATGAACGGAGCGTTGCCGAAGGGGAACACGTCGCCCCTGGCGGCCGCGACCCAGTAGCCACGGCCGTCGGCCGTCGGGAAGATCGAGCTGGCCGGGTTGTAGATGTTGACGTAGCCGACCGGCGCGCCGAGACCGGCCGCATCGCCGAACGGTGCCACCGCGCCGTTGGCGAAGAGCACCCAGTAGCCATGCCCGTCCGGCGTGGCCACCGCGTCCACCACGTCGACGCCCTGTGGCGGCGGGCTCCCGTAGTACGGGGCGTCACCGAACGCGTACACGGTCCCGGATTTCGTGACGAGCCAGTAGCCGTTCCCGGAATGGTCGGGCATGACCGCGACGGCATCACTGCAGCCGCCGATGCCCGGGCACGACCCTTCGAAACGAGCATCGCCGAAGGCGAACACGCCACCGTCCGAGGCGACCATGAAGTAGCCGTGACCGGTGCTCGACGGCACCATGCCGACGATGGGCGCATTGAGGCTGTTGGGCAGGCCGGACCCGGCGGGGTTGAGCCCGAGGCCTGGGATGGAGCCGTAGAAGGACGAATCGCCGAAGCTGAAGATGCCGCCGTCGGACGCGACCAGCCAGTACCCGTGCCTCGTGGCGGTGGGCGTGATGCCCACCACGGGCCGCTGGAGCGTCACGCCACCCATGGAGCCGTAGAAGCCCGCGGCGCCGAAGGAGAAGATGCCTCCGTCGGACCCCACCAGCCAGTAGCCCCGCGGCGCGGGACTGACGGTGAAGGTCTGGGCGGTACCGCTCAACGCGAGGTAGTGGGAGCCCTGCGCCCACGCTCGCCGTGAGCGAGCAGGTGCCGTAGCCCACGAAGGAGATGGACACGCCGTCGGGCCCGACCGTGCAGACCCCGGTCGAGTTGGAGGCGACGAACCTCGTCCCGTCGCCGTTCGTCCCCACCGACGCGATGAAGCCCCCGAATTCCGTGTCCACCGACGGGATGTTCGAGACGCTCGGGCTGGCGGGGACGGCCCGGTTGACCGTGAAACTCTGGAGGCCGCCGTCACGAGCGGCATAGTCGGCGCCGGCGGCCACGTGGGCAGTGAGCGAGCACGTCCCGATCCCGAAGAACGAGACGGTCTTGCCGTCGGACCCGACCGTGCACACTCCCGGCGTGCTCGAGGTGACCGACTTCGCCCCGTCAGCGTTCGTGCTGAACGTCGCTCCGAACCCCCCACCGAAGGACGGGCTCGACGGGATGTTCGAGATGCTCGGCGTGATGGGCGTGGCCGGCTGGATGGCGAAACCCTGCTGGCTGCCGGAGGCAGCGAGGTAGTCGGTGCCGGTCGCCACGTGGGCGGTCAGCGAACAGGTCCCGACCCCGACGTAGTGCACCGTCAGCCCGTCGGCGGCGACGGTGCAGACGGACGTGTTGTTCGAGGTCACCGACGTGGTGCCGTCGCCGTTGGTCGCCACCGAGGCGGTGAAGCTCCCGCCGAAGGTGCCGCCGAGGGGCAGGTTCGAGATGGTGGGCGCCGTCGGGGTGGCCCGGGCGACGCCGAAGCCCTGCGTGGGGCCGTCGGCGGCCAGGTGGTTGGTCGTGGCCGCGGTGTGCGCCGTGAGGGTGCAGGTGCCGGCGCGCGGCGTAGGTCACCGTCAGGTGGTCGCCCGGGTCCACGGTGCACACCGAGGGCGTGCTCGACGTGACCGACTGCGCCCCGTCGCTGTTGGTCGTCAGGGTCGCGGTGAAGCCGCTGTCGCCGAAGGTGGCGCTCCCGGGGATGTTGTTGATGGTCGGCGTGTTCGGCGAGGCCGCGGCAACGGTGAAGGTCTGGGGACTGCCGTCGGCGGCCAGGTAATTGGTGCCTGCGGCCACATGAGCCGTGAGCGAGCAGGTCCCGACCCCGACGTAGGTGACGGTGAACCCGTCGACTCCGACGGTGCACACGCTCGTGTTGTTCGATGTCACCGATGGGGTCCCGTCGCCGTTCGTGGCCACCGACGCCACGAAGCTGCCACCGAAGGTGCCACTGGCGGGCAGGTTCGAGATGCTCGGCGTGGTGGGCGTGGCCTGGGCCACGGGGAAGCTCTGCGCCGCGCCGTCGGCCGCCAAGTGCTTCGAGGTGGCCGCGGTGTGTGCCGTGAGGGTGCAGGTGCCCGCGCCGGTGTAGGTGACGGTCAGGTTGTCGCCCGGATCCACGGTGCACACCGAGGGCGTGCTCGAGGTGACCGACTGCGCCCCGTCGCTGTTGGTCGTCAACGCCGCGGTGAAGCCGGCGCCGCCGAACGTGGCGCCCACCGGGATGTTGTTGATGCTCGGCGCGTTCGGGGCGCCCTGCCCGACGTTGAAGGTCTGGGCAGTACCGTCGGCCGCCAGGTAATTGGTGCCCGCCGCCACATGAGCCGTGAGTGAGCACGTCCCGACCCCGACGTAGTTGACGGTCAGACCGTCGACCCCGACGGTGCACACGCTTGTGTCGTTGGAGGTCACCGACGGGGTCCCGTCGCCGTTGGTGGCCACCGACGCCACGAAGCTGCCGCCGAAGGTGCCGCTGGCGGGCAGGTTCGAGATGCTCGGCGTGGTCGGCGTGGCCTGGGCGACGGGGATGTCCTGTGACGTGCCGTCGGCGGCCGCGTAATTGGTACTGGCCGCCGTGTGCGCGGTCAGGGTGCAGGTGCCCGCGCCGGTGTAGCTGACGGTCAGGTTGTCGCCCGGATCCACGGTGCACACCGAGGGCGTGCTCGAGGTGACCGAGGGCGTGCCGTCGCTGTCGCTGGACACGATCGCCGTGAAGCCGCCGTCGCCGAAGGTGGCGCCGCCAGGCAGGTTCGAGATGGTGGGCGTGGTGGGCGTGGCCTGGGCGACGGGAATGTCCTGGGACGTGCCGTCGGCGGCCACGTAATTAGTACTGGCCGCCGTGTGCGCGGTCAGGGTGCAGGTGCCCGCGCCGGTGTAGCTGACGGTCAGGTTGTCGCCCGGATCCACGGTGCACACCGAGGGCGTGCTCGAGGTGACCGAGGGTGTGCCGTCGCTGTCGGTGGACACGATCGCTTTGAAGCCACTGTCGCCGAAGGTGACGCCGACGGGCAGGTTCGAGATGCTCGGCGTGCTCGGCGTGCCCTGGGCGACGGTGAAGCTCTGGTCGTTGCCGTCGGCGGCGTCCCAGAGGAGGGTGGCCGCCGTGTGCGCGTTCAGGGTGCAGGTGCCCACGCCGGCGTAGGTAACGGTCAGGTTGTCGCCCGGATCCACGGTGCACACCGAGGGCGTGCTCGAGGTGACCGACTGCGTCCCGTCGCTGTTGGTCGTCAAGGCCGCGGTGAAACCACCATCGCCGAAGGCGGCGTCGTTCGGGAGGTCGTTGATGCTTGGCGTCTGGGGCGGGAGGAGATTTGCACCGGCCGGTGCGGACGTCACAGCCAGGGAGAGGACCAAGGAGGCCGCTCCGCACAAGGCGATGAATCCGCTCCGCAACCTCATGGACCCTTCCTCACTCGCATCCGCTCACCCACCCTGCGGGGACTCCCGCACAAGGGGGCCGCCCGAAGTCGCACGCTCCCGCCGCGCCAAGGTGGCGCGTACCCGCCTCGGCATCACAAAAGAGTAGGTCGAAGCAGCACGTCCACCGTGTCAGCCAGGGAACGCCGAGCACGACCCCCACTTACGGAGATCCTCCTTCACCGCAGTTGGGGGGTCTGGCGGCGCCGGCTGGGCGGCCCTGGCCCCCCGGGCCGCCGGTAACCTTGCCCGGTGCCGCCAGCGACCCCAGGGCCGGACGGGCCAACCGCCGCCGGCGCCCATCCTGCGGGCCCCGCAGCAGCGCCGTGACCACGCTCGACCATCGGGCCGACGACAACGACCGGAGACTGTCGACCACGGGGCCCGGCCTGCGCAGGCTCATCCGTTGGGGCCCAGCTGTCGTCTCCTTCGCGGCCGCCCTGTCCTATGGCCTCTACGTCGCGATCCATACCTACGAGGTCGACCTCGGCGTCTACCTCCGGCTGGGCGGCCGCTACGTCTTCACGAACCACCTCTACTCATTCGGGCTCCCGAACACCAGCCTCCTCTTCACCTACCCGCCGTTTGCGGCGCTGCTCTTTGCGCCGTGGCAGCGCATGTTCACCACGGTCGAATCCGTCCAAACGGTCTGGACGCTCTGCAACCTGGCCGCGCTGGTCGCCCTCCTGGTCGTGTCGATAAGGGTGGTCAGGCCCACGCTCGGCCGGATATCCACCTGGCGCCTCGCCCTCATGCTGAGCCTGCCCGCCCTGCTGCTGAACCCCGTGCTGGTCACCGTGGGCTTCGGCCAGGTCAACCTGGTCCTCACTCTGCTCGTGTTGTGGGACCTGCTGACCGAACGGCGAATCGGGCGCGTGCAGGTGCCGCTCGGAGTGGCGACCGGGTTGGCGGTCGCCATCAAGCTCACGCCGATCCTCTTCGTTCCCTATCTGATCCTGACCCGCCGTGCCCGGGGCGCCTTCAACGCCATGGTCACCTTCCTGGTCTGCGAGTTGGCGACGTTCGTCGTCTCGCCGACGTCATCAAAGACCTACTGGACGAAGGCGCTGTTCAAGCCGGACCGTGCCGGTGCGCTGTCCTTCGTGGGGAACCAGAACCTCACTGCTGCCATCGAGCGGTTCAACCACGGCGTCCTCCCCGATCTCGCGTTGGCGCCCGTGCTGGTCGGTGTCGCTGCAGCCGGCCTCTGCCTGGCCGCCCTGGCCCACCGGCGCTCTTCGCCCATGCTGGGCGTGCTGGTGTGCGCCGCGACGCTGCTCCTGGTCTCGCCCATCTCGTGGGAACACCACATGGTCTGGGTCGTGCCGGCCATCCTCTGGCTGGCCTTCGCCGAGGACCGGCCACGGTACGGACGCGGTCTGGCCATCGGCACCGCCGTCTTGTTCTGGAGCGCGCCCATCTGGTGGGTGCCCTACAAGCACACGGCGGATCTGCACCTCAATTGGTGGCAGCTCTTCGCCGGCAACTCGTTCCTCTACTCCACCGTGGCGTTCATGATGGGCACCGCAGTCCTGGTCCTCCGGCGCCGACGGACGAGCTGGCCGCTCCAGCACGCACACAGCACCTGAGCCACGGCGCGTGCCGGACCCCTCTCCGATGGTCGGCGCCGCGCGTGCTCACTCCCCAAGTGCAACCGGGGCATCCCGTTCGATCAGGGGACCACGCTCGACGCCGTCACTCGTCCCGAGAGGTTCCGTCTCCGTGCGCTGCGGTTCGAAGGCGGGCACAACGGGGGCGTCCTCCCGGCTGAGCATCGCGTCGAACCAGCGAGCGGTCGAGCCGCGACGGGTCAGGACATCGCCGAGACGCGTTGCGGCCGCGGCCACCCTCTGATGGCGGTTCGGCGGCGCGCCGTCGAGCAACTCGTTCCAGAAGACCGACCAGCCGCCGGCCAGCGCGTCGGCTCGACCCGCGGTCATGAGGAGACGCGACACCGCGGCAATGGCCCATGGTTGGCCGACCATCCAGGCCTGCACGGCGACCGTGATGCGGTGGTACGGCAAGTGGTCGGCGGCCAGAGCCGCTCGGTATCGCTGCGCTGCGCTCTCCGGATGGGCGAGGATCGCCTCCGCCGCAGATCGGCCGCTCGCCACGGCCTGGGAGATGCCCTCACCCTGCAACGGATTGACCAGACCGGCCGCATCGCCCACGAGAAGGACCCTGCCGCTGGCGGGCGTCGTGCCCACCATGCCCATCTTGAGCCACCCGCCCAGCCGGCGGGCCGGCGACGAGGAGGACGGCCCGGACAGGAGATCCAGGCCTTCCGACGTACTCGAGGAACAGCGGCAGCGCCCGCTGCGCTTTCGCTCCCGCCTTGCGATCGGCCAGGGTGCCCAGGCCGATGCCCACGTTGACGCCCTCGGCCGCACCGGGAAACACCCACCCGTACCCCGGGAAGGCGCGCCGGGGGGTCGGCTCCCAGAACACGATGGCCGGACGGTCCACGACCTGGGGCAGGTAGGTGCGGATGGCAAAGCCCCACAAGACCCTCTTCGAGTCGACCAGGCCGGCGGCATCGGCCACACGGCTCGTCGCACCGTCGGCGCCGATCACGAAGTCGCCCCGCAGTTCGGCGCCGGTGCTCAAGCGGTAGCCGCCGATCTGACCCTGGTGCTCCACTGGCTCCACCGCGCGTGCCTGCACGGGTTCGGCCCCGGCTTCGACGGCCGCATCGGTGGAGCCCCGCATCGAACACCGTCCTCGTCACGGCGGTGCCATGGCCTGGGTAGGTGAGTCCCTCGCCACACGGGAGTGTGCGGCGACGACCGGAGGGGCCGACGACGACGATCTCACCCACGTCCCGGCCAACCGGTGCCGGCAGGCCGAGGTCGGCCATGACCTGGAGCGCGCGCGGGACCCACGATGTCGCCGCAGGCTTTGTCACGTGGGAAGGCCGACTTGTCGATCAGCGCGACCTTGGCCCCGGCGCGGGCGAGCACCAGGGCCGCGATGCTCCCGGCTGGACCACCACCGACAACGACGACGTCATAGTGCGAAGAGCCCACCGCACCCTCTCGGCAGTCCGGATCTACAGTGAGATCTTCTCACCTCCAGGAGGAGCCATGCTGGGCTACGTCGCCGGCGATCGGAACCGATTCGCACAGCAACTGTTCACGCCACTGCCCCAGCGCTACGACCGGCTGGCCGAGGTGCTCTCCATGGGGCAGAACGGCCGCTGGCGCCGAGCCATGATCGATCACATCGTGCCCCAGTCGGAAGGACGGGTGCTCGACGTCGCCTCCGGGACGGCTGGAGTTGCCCTCCAGCTCGCCGAGCGAACGACGTCGACGATCGTCGGTGTGGACCTGACGCTCGAGATGCTGGCGCAGGGCCGTCGCAACATTGCCGACGCCGGGCAGGAGCGACGGGTCCAGCTGGTCGCCGGTCGCGCCGAGCAGCTGCCTTTCCCCGACCGGACCTTCGACGCCCTGACCTTCACCTACCTCCTCCGCTATGTGGACGATCCCTTGGCGACACTCGGCGAGCTCGCTCGCGTCGTGAAACCGGGTGCCTCCGTGGCCAGCCTCGAGTTCTTCGCTCCACCGAATCCCTTCTGGCGCGTCATGTGGTGGCTCTACACGCGCCTCGTGCTGCCGGTGGGCGGTGCCATCACGGGCGGGCGCGAGTGGTTCCGGGTCGGACGATTCCTCGGTCCCAACATCTCGGGTCACTACCGGAAGTACCCGCTCGCCTGGACGGAGGAGGCGTGGCGTCAGGCCGGGTTCGAGAACGTCGGGGTACGGGTCATGAGCCTTGGTGGAGGTCTCGTGATGTGGGGGACGCGACGCGATGACTGACGGGCCCGCTTCACGCTCCCAGCGTGAAGAACCCGGGGCGGCTCCCCCGCCCCTCGCGTCCGACCCTGCGCCACGACCCGCCTTCTACGCCGCCCGGCCGGGAGGGTGGCGGGACTGGTGGACGCTCCTTCATCCGCCCTACACGGCATGGCACCTCTCCTATGTGGTCATCGGCGCATGCCTCGCACCACATGTGAGCGTGTCGCGTCTCGTGGGCACCCTGCTGGCGTTCCTCTTCGCAGTCGGGTTCGCCGCCCATGCGCTCGACGAGCTGCACGGTCGCCCCCTCGGCACACAGATCCCCACGCCGGCGCTCGTGATCGTCACCGCGGTGGGCCTGGCGGGCGCAGTCGCGCTCGGGATCGCCGGGATCTCGCGGGTCGGGTGGGCCCTGATTCCCTTCTTGGTCCTCGGCCCTCTCCTGGTCCTGGCCTACAACTTGGAGCTGTTCGGAGGCTTCGTCCACACGGACCTCGGGTTCGCCCTCGCCTGGGGCTCGTTCCCGGTGCTCGTGGCCTACGTGGCCCAGACCGGGCGGTTGGCGGTCGCCCCGCTGCTGGCCGCCGCCGGAGCCTGCGGGCTGTCCATTGCCCAACGGCGACTGAGCACGCCGGCCCGCCTGCTGCGACGGCGCGTCGCCACGGTCGACGGCGAGGTGACGCTGCGAGACGGCGAGGTCATCCCCCTCGACCAGCAGGTGCTCCTGGCGCCACTCGACGGCGCCCTGCAAGCGATGTCGTGGGCTGTCGTCCTGCTCGCGGCCGCGTTCGCGGTGGCCCGCCTGACCTAACCCTGGGCCGCCAATCTGCGCCGGAACCCGGCGACGGTGAGCTCGACGACGCGGTCGTGCCCCCACTGCAGGAGCGGGTGGGCCATCCGATTGGCCAGGCGCATCGGGCGCTGCATCATCTCGACGTCCCAGGCCACCTCGACACTGGAGCCCTCGTCTCGAGGGCGTGCCACGAGGCTGCCCACACCCTCGAGGTCCCCGCGGATGCGCGCGTCCATGCGGTGAGGCGGCTCACACCGGACGAGTTCCACTTCAATGCGCATCCGGTACGGCAACGGCGGTGCCACGACCCCACTCAGCACGGCGCCGGCCTTGAGGGAGTCCCCTTCCAGGCGGAACTCCTCCAACCAGGGCCACCATGACTCGAACCGGTCCACCTCTTCGATGGTGTCCCAGAGCTCTTGGGGTGACACGGGGAACTCGTAGGTATGCCGGTAGGTGATCATCGGCCGGCCGGGCATGCCACGCGACGATAGAGGTTGAGGAGTCAGATTTCGCGGTGTCGCCACCGCAGGTGTTGACGGAGTGTTGTGGCAGTTCCGTCCGGTCGGCTCTACCTCGCCCATGAACGCCCTGTCACCATCCTTTCCGAGGGGCGGTGACCGGGGGAGGGCTTGGGAGATGTCGTCACCGCCCCTCCTTTCATCTCTCGATCCGTTCCCGATTGCCGATCAGCTCATTCCCAGCGCACCGAATCCGCAATGGGGGTACCGTGCCGGGAGACCGACTCGATGGCACGGGCCGATCGCTCACAACGGAGAAAGGGGTACGACATGATCTTCGTCTCGGAGTACCAACTGCGACCTCACATGGCCAAGGCAGACGTGAAGAGCCTCATGGACATCTTCGGGAAGCGGGGAGCGGCAACCGGTGAGATTGCCCATTACGTGCGCGCCGACGGATCGGGTGGCTACACCATCACGGAGGCGGACGACCTGAACTCGGCCTACGCAGACGTGTTGGCCTATTCGGAATTCATGACGTTCACCGTCACCCCCGTCCTGAAGATCGATGACGCGGTCGGTCCGATCTTCGAGTACCTGGGATAACCCTCCCGAAAACCTGATCCGCTCTGCCGGAGAGGCATCTCCGCCCGGCGGTACCGTCGAGGCCGGCGACACTCGTTGACCGGAGGCGAACAGCCACGCGCCATGTGGGTACTGTGAGTCCGTCGCGACAGAGAGACGGGAACATGGCGAGCGCTGACGAAGACGGACATTTCGATTTGCTGGTGGTCGGGTCGGGGCCCGCCGGCGAGAAGGCTGCCGCACAGGCCGCCTACTTCGGAAAGCGGGTGGCGGTCATTGAGCGGGCGGCTGATCCCGGTGGGACCATGGTGGCCGGTGCCGTCTCCTCGAAGACGATGCGCGAGGCGGCCCTCTACCTGACCGGATTCACCCGGCACAACATCTACGGCGTCGGGTTGGACCTCCAACCAGACCTCGTCATCGATCGGTTGCGGTCACGCGAGGCCCACGTCACCGCGATGATGACGAGCGCAGTGCGGGACAACCTCCGGCGCCACGACGTCGCTCTCGTTCGCGGCACAGCTCGGTTGGGTCCAGAACGCACGCTCGTCGTGCACCCACACGAGGGTGGTCCGATGCGGACTCTGCGGGGCGACGCGATCCTTCTTGCCACGGGCTCGCGGCCGTTCCACCCCCCTGGGATCACGCTCTGGGGATCCGAGGTGCTCGATTCCGAGAGCGCGCGCACACTCGACCGGCACCTCGGGAGCCTCGTGGTCGTCGGAGGGGGGGCGGTCGCGTGCGAATACGCCTCGATCTTCTTGGCCCTCGGGGCCGACGTGACGCTCGTGGATCGAGGAACACGACTCCTTCCGTTCCTCGACGCGGAGATTTCGGTCATGCTGACCGACTCCTTCCGCTCCGCCGGGATGCACGTCCTCCAGGACACCGGCGTGGTCTCGGTGGAACGCCACAGCGGCGGGGTGAGCGTCGAGACCTCGGAGGGCGAGTCCATGCTGGCCGAGAAGGTGATCTTCGCCGCCGGACGCTCGGGCAACACGGAGGAGCTCGGGCTCAAGGAGGTCGGCGTGGCGACGGACGAGCGGGGGCGCATTCTGGTGGACGAGCACTTCGAGACCTCGGTGCCAGGGATTTACGCCGCCGGCGACGTGATCGGGCCCCCAGCCCTGGCCTCGGTCTCCATGGAACAGGGTCGGGTGGCCGCCTGCTACGCGATGGACATCGATTTCAAACGGACGGTCGACCCGCTGACGCCCTTCGGCGTCTACTCCATTCCCGAGTGCGCCATGGTCGGCCTCACCGAGGAGCAGGCCCAAGAGCGCGGCATCGACTACGCCTGCGGCGTGGCGCTCTTCAAGGACAACAGCCGCGCCGCCGTGGGCGGAACCACCGAGGGAGCCGTGAAACTCGTCGTAGGGCGTGACGACCGGCGGCTCCTGGGCGCGCACGTGATCGGTGAGGGGGCGACGGAGCTGGTCCACCAGGGCCAGGCGGTGATGCACTTCGGCGGAACGCTGGACTACTTCATCCACGCCACCTTCGATGTCCCGACGCTGAGCGACGCCTACAAGTACGCCGCCTACGATTGCCTGCAGCGCATGGCGGCGGGCTAGACGTCACCCGCTCCGCGTATCGAGACGGTCGTCAGCTCCACTCGAAGAGCTTGCGCAAGCGCGACGTCCCGCTGGGGCGTGACGCCGGCTCCTGCAGGGCCTCCGGCCGGTTGGTCTGCAGCCACGCCGTGAGACTGCCCGCGTCCTTGAACACGATCTCCTGGTCGGTCTCCATGACGTAGAGCCGGATGGAGGTGCCGTCCGCCGTCACCGAGTACTCGATCTTGCCTGCGGCCACGAAGCACCACAGCGGTGTGGCGCCGGGTGTCGACCGTGGCTCCAGGCGCCAACCGGGCCGCCCACCCAGGAGGTCGACGACGTCGTTCTTCGACTGGCTCACCCGATCATTCATACTCGGCGCCGAAGTGTCGCGTCATGCCGGGCGCTTCGGCACGACACCTGGGCGGCGGCATTCGGGCGTCGCCATGACTCTGACTCAGTCAAAGGTCCACTGGCGTCTGCCCTCGGCCGCCAACAGCCGCCCGAACTTGAGGCCGGGGAAGTGCGTGGCCGCGGCAGGGATGTCCGAGCCTTCGAGCTCCCGAGCCAGAGCCTCACGTGACCGCTGCGCGAGCCCCTTGTCGACGTCACCGACCATCTCCCAGTCGTCGCTGAGGAGCTCGGCGGGGCAGTGCACCACGTCACCGAGGAGCATGGCACGCTCGGTTCCGGAGGAGATCACGATGACGGTGCTGCCCGGCGTATGACCCGGGGCACTGCGCACGTCCACGCCGGGCAGGATCGTTCCGTCCCCGCTCCACGTCTCGAGGCGTGCCGCAATCGGCGGGAGCAGCTCCGACGACCCTCGGCCACCCATCAACGAGACGGCGAGGCTGTCATCGAACGGGGTGGACCCCATGAAGAAATCCCAGTCCGCCTCGTGGCAGCGGTAGGTGGCATTCTCGAAGAGCCGGCGCTCTCCATCTGTCGCCCACCCGAGATGGTCGAAATGGAGGTGCGTGAGGACCACGTCGGTGACCTCCGAAGCCTGGACCCCCATGGCGGCCAAGTTCTCCATGAACATCCCGGTCCGCCCCGGACTGGAGTGCGGGCCGATCCCGGTGTCGACCAGAGCCACACGCTCCCCGCTGCGCATGAGGAAGCCGCCCATTTCAATGGGCAGCATCCCGTCTCCGTCCAGGAACTGGGTGTGCTGTTGCCAGTCCTGATCGGACTTGTTGAACAGAAGCGATGGAGGCGCCTGGAGGCTGCCGTCGGACACGCCCTCGACCGTGATGGCGCCGATCCGCATCCTGCGGACCATAGCGCCGAGGATCTCCACAGGAGGTGCTGCTCCGCCATTCCGCGGTGGGTCATGCCTATCCCCCGTTCGCTCCAGCCCGGGACCAATAGAGTCTCGGCAAGCACACGGAAGGAGTAGGCACGATGCCAACCGTCGAGACCGTCCGAGGCTCAGTCGACACCGCCGACCTCGGGCCCACCTACATGCACGAGCACGTCTTCGTGCTCGACCCCGAGATGCAGCAGAACTACCCGGCCGAATGGGGCAGCGAGGACGACCGCGTGGCCGACGCCGTCAGCAAGCTCAAGGCCCTGGCGGCCCAAGGCATCCGGAGCATCGCCGACCCCACCGTCGTCGGTCTGGGCCGGTACATCCCCCGCATCCAGCGCATCGCCGAACAAGTCCCCGAGCTGAACATCATCCCTGCCACCGGTTGCTACTCCTACGACCAAATACCGTTCTTCTTCTACTACCGGGGACCGGCCCTGTCGGCAGCACTGGGCGTGGACGTGCCGGACCCGATGGTGGACATGTTCATCGGCGACATCACCGAAGGCATCGCCGGCACGGGTGTCCGGGCGGCGTTCCTCAAGTGCGCCATCGACCACCAGGGCATGACCGACGGGGTGGCGCGGATCATGCGGGCGGTGGCCCGGGCCCACCGCCACACCGGCGTCCCCATCACCGTCCACACCCATCCGGGCTCCCAGTCGGGCCTGGCCGTGCAGAAGCTGCTGTGCGACGAGGAGGGCGTCGACCCCACCCGGGTCGTGCTGGGCCACTCCGGTGACAGCGCCGACGTGGACCATTTGAGCGCACTGGCCGACGAGGGCTTCATCCTCGGCATGGACCGCTTCGGGATCAACGTGGAGACGACCTTCGAGGCGCGGGCCGACACCCTGGTGCAGATGTGCCGTCGCGGCTACGCCGATCGCATGGTGCTGGCCCATGACGCGGCCTGCTACATCGACTGGATCGACCCCAACGTGCTGGCCATGATGACCCAGTGGAACTACCTCCACATCCACGACGATGTCCTGCCTTACATCCGCGAGCAGGGTGTGACCGAGGCGCAGATCGAGACCATGCTCGTGGAGGTGCCTCGGCGCTACTTCGAGGCCAACAGCGCCTATTGAGCGAGTGGGTTCCCGCTACGCCCGAGACTCACGATCGCTTTGGCGTCGTCCTCTGGCTTGGCCGCATCCGGGGCAGCGTGCCCTCCCCCGCCGAGGGCAACCTCACGATGGAGCGTTCACCGGGTGCAGTGGTGAAACGGAAGCGAACCCGTCGACGAAGGCCTGTACGTCAGTGGATGGCTTCTTGGCCGCGCTCGAGCAGTTGACGGTGCTGATGGTGTAGCCGGTCAAGGATGCGCCGAGAGCCACATTCACCGGCCCGCGGATATGACCCGTGGCACAGGTCGGGACGTTGAGATTGCCGTTCGTGCTCTTGGCGGTCTTCTTGCTCGGGGCCACGAGGACGGCGCGATGCGCCTGCACCCAGGCCACCAGGAACTTCGCCCCTTGTGAGAAGTTCGGCTGCAGCCCGTTGTCCATCCCCTGGCTGACGGCGAGGGCGGGGATGCCACGGGCCAGCGCGGTCTCCGCCGCTCCCACCGTCCCGGAGAGGGCAGCCAACGGGCCGATGTTCTCGCCCAGGTTGATCCCGGAGACCACGAGATCCGGGCGCTGCGTGATGCCATGGTCGTCGAGGGCCCAGATGATGGTGTCGGCGGGATACCCGGCGACGGCCTTGGCCGGATATCCGCTCGCCGTCCTCGCATCGGTGACCGACAGTGTCCCCCCGGTCACCTTGGCGGCCGTCCCGCTCTGATTGGTCAGCGGCGCCACGACGGTGACCTTCGTGTGGGGAAGGGCACTGAGGGCCCGTACCGCGGCATTGATGCCGGGTGCGCCCACACCGTCGTCGTTGGTGACCAGAATCTTGAGTGTTGCGGACTTCGTCGACGCCGCGTCAGCGATACTCGAGACAGAGCTGCCCGCGATCAACCCGACCGTCGCGGCAAAGAGGGACACCGCGATGGCGCGGCGATGGATTCGGAAATGCAATGTCTTCCCCTTGCTCGACGTGAAACGGAAACGGCGGTCGAATTTCGGGCCGGAACGTAGCATGACGATCCGCAGGTTCGGCGTCACCCCCTACGCCAACGTGGTGTTCCTCCTTACGTGACGAGAGCCGCAGCGCGCAGTCGACAGTTGTGGACGCGCTTGCCGTCGGTCGGCAGGATTGGGCGCTACGAGCTCAGGCTGTCGAGTATCTCGTGGAAGTGGTCACAGTAGAGCCAGTGGCCCTCGCCAGCGATCTTGTGCAAGGTGGCGTTCGGTATCTCGCTCGCCAGGTAGATGCCGCTCTCAACGACGACGTTGCGATCTGCGTCGCCGTGCCATACCTGGACGGAGTCGATCTCTCGGAGGGAAAACCCCCACGGCTGCATCTCGAGCCGAAGGTCTCGGACGCCGGCGTGACCAGCCGTCGAAGAGGGATGTGCGATGTCATCTCGGAGTGCGGCGCGAACCGCCGGGCGCTCGATCACCGCGACGTCGCAGGCAGGGAGGATGCGGCTCGTCCACGCCAGGGCCTTGTCGGGCGAACGCGCACCTTGGCGAAGTCCCGCTTCGGCCGCGAGCACCCATCAGCCAGACGACCCGGACCGACGCGTTGGACAATGCGGTTCGAGAGCAACATCTCGTCCTTCACGATGTTCGCTTCGGGCGGAGCAAGACCACGACGATTGCGCAGCCTACGAGGCGGTCGCCCAGGAACCTCGCGCAGGCTGCAGCGTTGGGCCCACCGCTCGAATGACCGATTACCGCGAACCGATCGATGCCAAGGTGGTCTGCCAACTGGCCAACGTCATCCGCCCAGCTTTGATAGGTACGGGTTCGGTGGTGCGTACTATGACGTATCCGGGTCGATCGGGCGCATGGCCACACCCCCGTCTGGCCGCGACCTCACCCACACTCGCGAAGTGATGACGAGATCCCGTCGAACCGTGGAAAGCGACGACCGGTGCACCGTCATGGTCGCCGAACTCGGCCCACGCCAGCTCACGACCAGTCTGCAGGCTCAAACAGTCGGGTATAAACCACGCGACAACATTGCCTGGAACTGCCCGGTCGTGCAATCACTTCAGTTCGCAAGATCCCAAAGGAACATGGACGGGGCGTCAATCTGACACCTGGGGCGAGTCCGCGCCGAAGGACTGTCACGATCGACGGGCACTGTGCCGTCGGCATCCCACCGTGGGTCAACCGTCGTAGAACCCCAAGGGATGGAGTCCAACGAGCGTCTGCTCCCGCTGGGTCCGGGCTCGGGCCAGCGCGTCCTCGGAGAGCTGGTTCGTCACCGAAGTCGGTTGGATTCTTTGGGCAAGATCGCGTCGCCCGTAGTGGCACTGGATGAACATCCGCCCAGGATCACCGGACTGAGGGGGAAACCGTCTGTGCCATATGTCCGACACGAACAGCGCGACATCACCTGCCTCGGCCACGATCGGCACGGCGCCCCGACCCTCCCACTGCAGATCGTCGTCGGCGAGCCGCTCGACGGGCGGTGCTTGCCCCGGACATGTGGCTGCCGGGGATCACCCCTGTCGGGCCAGATTCGATCGGGCAGTCCCAGAGATAGAGGTGCGCCGCAACGGCGAAAACCGGGTACGGGATCCGTGGATCCCAAGGCACGCTCGAGTCACGAGGGACGTGGGGTCCGCTGTCGATGTGCCAGAAGCGTCCGAGATGTCTGTTGTCGCCGGATTCTTGTCGCCACGCCGTATTGGCGATCACGTGGCAGTCCTCTCCCAAGAGGGCCTCGACGATCTCGAGGAGCCGGGGGTGACCGATCGCCCGCTGGACGAGGCTGCTCCGATTGAGCATCTCGTAACGAAACGGGTCGGATTTCTCAGGGGATTTCCTCGCTCATCCGGCTGGTATTCCTCGAACACCCGCTCGACATCGGCGCACAGCGCCGCGAGTTCTTCTCCTTCGAAGATGCCGTCGAGAACGACATAGCCCTCTGACTGAAGGCTCTCGACCGCGGCGGGTGCCACGCCGGGACGGAGCGAGAGATATCCGGAAGATCGAGTGAGCATGCGCCGATTCTGCCGTCGAGCGGCGACGGTGTCTATCGGCCGCCACGTCCATGTACCGAGGCAGACCAGGCATATCCCGCGCCACGCCGCGGAATTCAGACCAGCGCTGGCTCCTCGACATCCCCCGGGGGAGGGGTGCCGGTGACCGCTTTCCAGCCGATAGCAGCGAGGCGGGCGCTCATCATCTTTGCGATGGCGAGGCCGATGCCGGCTGCGGCCGCCCAGAGCAGTGCGTCTGGCCACGAGAACTGGGGGTTTGTGGTATCGAACGGTGTCGCGGGAGCCGTGTCCGTGCGGATGGCCCGATAGGTCGCTCTAATGAGCTTCCGAGCGAGCAGCCCGCCCAGCATGCCGGTGATGGTGGAGACCACCTTCCACATCCGCTCGCGCCCGATCCCGTCGGGCGCCCGTCCCATGGACACCTCCAGAACTTACCTTCGCATGACTCGGCCGTCCCCGCGCAGCGCCTCTGCGATTCGAGAGCTGGCAGTCCGACCGCCCCAGTGAGGGCTTGTTGGTCCTCCAACCCCCCGCGTCGGATGGACCGTCGGAGTTGGAATTGGGCCGACGCGGTCTGCCGACCAGCTGATACGAATACTCGGGAAGCTGAGCGTCCTGAAGCGTCAATATGGACAGAGCCAGGAAGGAGTCCGCCATGGGATCAAGGGTCGTTGCTCCCACGCTGACCTCTGGCGGCCTCTCGCGCGCATCTCACACGCCCACTGAGTCCGTAGGTAGACGGGCGGGGAAGAACTGAGTCATGGGAACGTCCGTCGAGACCGGGAGGATGGCTCCGTCACTGCGGCGCATGCTGCTTCCACTGGCCCTGGCCCAGTTCATCTGCAGCTTCGCTGGTTCGAACATGAACGTCATGATCAACGACATCAGCCAGGATCTGCACACCACGGTCGCAAGGCGTCCAGATCGCGATCACCGCTGTTCTTGCTGGTCATGGCGGCGCTGATGATCCCCGGCGGCAAGCTGACCGATCGATGGGGCCGAAAGCGCTGCTTCACCATCGGGTCTCTCCATCTACGCGGTCGGCGCGGTGCTCAGTGCGGTCGCTCCCGGCTTGGGGGTCTTGATCCTTGGGAACTCGATCCTCGAAGGGGTGGGCACGGCACTGCTCATTCCCCCCGTCTACATCCTCACGACGCATGCTCTTCCACGACCTCACGGTCCCGGGCCCAGGCGTTCGGCATCATCAGCGGCGTGGGCGGGATCGGCGCCGCCGCCGGACCCCTCATCGGGGGATTCATCACGACGGCCATCACCTGGCGGGCTGCCTTCGTCTTCCAAGCCATTGTGGTCGTCGTCATCGTCATCCTCAGCCGCCGCATCGATGATCCGCTGCCGGCCGACCCGACCCGCCCGTTCGACACGGTCGGCACGATCCTGTCGGCGCTCGGGCTGGTGATCGCTGGTCATGCGGGATCCTGGCGGCGGACAACAACCTTGTGCTCTGTCGCGCTGCTCATCGTTGCCGGGGCGCTGATCATCTTCGGCTTCTTCGCCTGGGTCCGGAGCCGCGAAGCGTGCGGGAAGGAGGCGCTGCTCTCGACCAAGCTCTTTCGTAACCGCACGTCGAACCTCGGGCTCGTGACGCAGAACGTGCAGTGGCTGATGCTCATGGGAACGTCGTTCGTCGTTTCCGCCTATCTGCAGGTCGTGCGGGGCTACAGTGCCATCAAGACCGGCGTGATCTTCACCGCGGCCACCGCTGGGCATCTTGGTGTCCTCGCTGGCCGCCGGCGCCTGGCGAAGCGGTTCCAGCAGCGAACGCTGATCCTGATCGGCTTCGTCACCACCATTGCCGGCGTCGTCTTCCTCCTGCCTGATCGTCAAGCACTCACCGAGTGAATGGGCCTTCGCACCGGGCCTTCTGCTGATCGGGTTGGGCCTCGGGGTGATGCTCACTCCCTCGGTCAATGTCGTCCAATCCGCCTTTCCGGAGGACCAGCAAAGCGAGATCTCCGGGCTGTCCCGCAGCGTGTCGAACCTGGGCTCGACACTGGGCACCGCCATCGCCGGCACCATTCTCGTCTCGGGACTGACCGACCCGACGCGGTCATACGGCCTTGCCATGATTGTGGTCGCCGCTACCGGATTTATCGGCCTTGGGGCCACGATCTTCCTCCGTAATCCTGAGTCCGCCGCTGCGTCACCGCGATGAGCTTGCGTGACAACACGAACACACTGAGGTCTTCGCAATCCTGGCCGAACTGGGAAGGAGCTGGAGATCCAGCGGAACACACGCCGTACCGTCTGCCATATCATTCGACTACATTCCGAACAGAGACCGTTCGCTCACCCGAAAGGCGGCACACGATGGCTGACGAAGCGGAAGCCCTGGGCCCGATCAGCTATCTGATCGTCGAGTTCCCCGGCAACAAAATGACCGGCGAGGGGTTCGCGTCCCTCCTCGACCTCGTCGACCGCGGGGTGATCCGGATCCTCGACCTCATGTTCGTGACCCGGGACACCGACGGCTCCATGCGAGCGCTCGAGCTCCAGGACATCGATCACGACGGGCAGTTCGACCTCGCCGTTTTCGCGGGTGCGTCGTCGGGCCTGCTGGCCGAGAGCGATCTCTCTGAGGCGGCATCGGTGATCGAACCTGGCTCGGCGGCCGGGATCCTGATCTTCGAGAACCGCTGGGCGACACCGTTCATCCAGGCGTTGCGTCGTGGCGAGGCCGAGCTTGTGGCCGCCGGCTACATCCCCCAGAACGACCTCGTCGCAGCGCTCGACGCCGCCGAAGCCTGATCAACTGATCCAACCAAGAAAGGACGGAACATGCCACTCCTCCGCGGTATTGCTCGCACCGCTGCCATCGCTGGGACTGCCACCGCCGTGTCGAACCGCGTCTCTCGCCGCCAACAGAACCGGTGGGCGCAACAAGAGGACCAGCAGTACGCGCAGCAACAGCAGTACACGCGCCACAACCGCAGTACGCTCCCCAGCCGGCGCCGGCGCCTGCGCCAGACCCCATTGCGCAGCTGAAAGACCTTGCCGAGCTCAAGAATCAGGGCATTCTCACCCAGGCCGAATTCGATGCTCAGAAGGCGAAGATCCTTGCCTCTTGAACAGCGCCGAATGGAAGATGGCTCTGGTTGGATTGGGAAAGTGAGGTCGACGTGAGCGACAACGGTGATTCTTCGAGCACCATCGATGGCGATCCTCCGGCTCTGGAAGATGACGAAGACTCGGTGAACGTGCTGGCGATTGCCTCGATTGCCTTGTCTGGGCTGGGGTTCCTCACCCTGCTTCGACTGGCCGACAGGAGAGACCGGGCTCCGGTGAGCGCGCTGGGCCTGTTCTTCACGACGTCACTCGCCACGATCACCGGCACTGCTTCGGTGTCGTGGCGGCAAGTCAGGCGAGCGACTCGAAGCGGCCCGGCAAGGGATTGCTTCTCGGAGCCTCGGGAGCACTGCTCGGCATCGTCACAACCCTCTTGAACATCAACTGGATGAGGACGAGACGCCGCCTCTAGCAATGCGTGAGGTTCGACGGGCGGCCCGGACGCCGGAGAACATCGTCCCGGCTCCCTGAACGGAGTCCGCCTATTCCGTCGTCGTCCACCAGCACTCGTGGCTCCTGGAACGACGTCGACACGCCGACCTGTCGCCGCTGCGCCCGAACGGGCCAACGCACGGAGAGTCCCGTGCGCAGGGCGTACGGGAATGTAGCGTCCGGGTCCGATGGCCCGAACTGACAATGGTGTCGCTCGAGCGAACCGCTGGCGACACGTGCCCATGGTTGGCTGGATTCGTACCTATGATCGGCGTTGGCTGCGAGGCGATCTCATCGCCGGTGTCGCCGTTGCCGCGCTCATCGTCCCGAAGAACTTGGGCTATGCCTCCATCGCGGGGATCCCGGTACAGAACGGGCTCTACGCCGCCGCGGCTGGAGCCATTCTCTACGCCGTCTTCGGGACGAGCCGCCAGATCTCGACGGGACCGAGCTGGGACTGGCGGCTGTGGCCGCCAGTGCGGTCCTGGCCGCCAAGGTCTCCGGGACACAAGACATCGCGTCGTTCGTCGCCACCATCACCCTTGCGTCGGGAGTGCTCTTCCTTCTCCTCGCCGTGTTCAAAATGGGCTGGATCGCCCAGTTCCTGTCTCGTGCCGTGGTCACAGGGTTCCTCTTCGGGGCGGCCATCGACGTGGTGATCGGCGAGCTACCCAAGCTCACCGGGACCGATGTCTCGGGCGCCAACCCGATTCAGGAATTGCGGTCCTGGTTCTCGTCCCTGAGCGGTGTCAGTTGGCCGACGCTGCTGGTCGGCGTCGTCTCGCTCGTCGTCGTCTTCGGGTTGCGGGCGATCGCGCCGCGCATCCCCGGTGCCCTCGTCCTGGTCGTCGGCGGTCTCTTGGCCTCGTGGATCTTTGACCTCGGCGCCCATGGGGTGGCCCTCGTCGGAGAGGTTCCAAGGGGGTTGCCGACGGCAAAGCTCCCCGAATGGCATCTGGTCAGTGCCCATGCGAGCACGATCGCCATCGCGGCGGTCGCCCTCGTGCTCATCGGCTTCTCACAGACAGCCGGAGACTCCCGGTCGTTCGCCGCCAAACACCGCTACCGCATCGATATCAACCAGGAATCGGTCGCTCAGGGAATGTCCAACGTGGGCGCCGGCCTCTTCCAAGGCATGCCTGTGTCGACGAGCCTCTCGGCCAGTTCTCTGAATGACCACTCGGGCGCACGCACCGGTCTCGCTTCGCTGACCTCAGGGGTCATCGTCCTGCTCACCCTGCTCGTGCTGGCTCCGGTGTTCTCGAAGTTGCCCAAGCCCGTGCTGGCGGCCCTCATCATCGAGGCGGTGGTCATGGGCATGATGGACCTGCCCGAGATGCGCCGATTGGCTCGGGTGCAACGTTTCGATTTTTGGATCGCAATGGCCGCCATTGCCGGGACGCTGGTGTTCGGCGTTCTCGCCGGGGTGATGATCGGAATCGGGCTTTCGCTGCTCTGGTTGATCTCGGTCGCCACCCGGCCTCCGATGCCCCTGCTGGCGCGGGAGCCGGGTACTCAGGTCTTCAGAGAGCTGGATGACCATCCCTCCGATGATCAGTTCCCGGGAGTGGTCATCGTTCGGCTGGACGGAGGGCTCTTCTTCGCCACGTCTGATGCTCTTGAAGATCGGGTCCGCGAGGTGGCGCTCTCAACGCCAGGCATCACCGGGATCGTGCTTGACTGCGAGGGAATCGACTTCATCGATTCGCAGGGGTCCGCGAAGATGGGCGAGATACTCGAGCTCACCAAACAGGCCGACATCACCCTGCGGCTGGCCCGGGTGAAACCGGCCGTCTACGAGATCCTGCAACGCGACGGCTTCCTCGAGCGGATCGGGATGGATCGAATTCACGGGAATGTCTTCAGGGCGGTCGAAGCGGAGATGGGCGGCGCGGCGCCGGCACCAGAGCGCGACCCGACGCTGATGCCGCCGGAGGTGACACAAGTTAGAGCGCGCGAATCCTTGCAATGAGTGTCTCGCGCTCGTCATCTGTCTCAGCTCTGAGGCGTTCGAACTCCTCCTCGAAACGTACGTCTGCATAGAGCCCAGACGGGTCTTCATGGAAGTGCAAGAAGGCCCTTGACCTTCGGTAAAAGACGCCACGCCTCTTTTCGATCAGTCCCGGTATCGAGCGGAGCCTTTCGAGTAGCGGACCGAGTTCGTCAAGCGTCTCGGAAGTGGCGTGCCGCATGTCGCTTTCCTCTAAGTCGTCGCACTCGGGTTTTGTTGGTGTCGGAGGGCCGGATTTCCAAAACCCCGAGTGGCGATCCGGCCCTTCGACCTGCGAGGATAGGCCGGCCGGAGGCCGGCAGGGTGCGATCCCTGTAACACAGCACCCTCAAACAGCATCCAAATTCTCGATGCCTGCTTGCTGTCGTTGCCTGCTGCAGTTCGGCACTTTCGGGCTCAGGATCGTGCCCCCGATTGAGCGGGCTGTCGATGGGCGATGTGGCGTCGCCAGGCGACTATCCCGACGAGCCGTTACAGCCATGAGCAAAACCACGATCCAGACCGCAACGGTGCCGTTCTCTGCCCAGTTGTCCCCACAAGAGGAGGTTGAGCCCGAAGAGCAGGATGATGAGCGCCGCAAGGTCGATGGCGAGTTCCCGCCGGTTTCCAGAGGCGTGCCGACCTCTCACAGTCACAGCATCTACCAGGAACCCCGACCCTCGGCAAGCCCTTGAGAAGAACTGCTACCGGACTGCCACCTACCGCCGGGACGGTGGGCGGGACTCAGTATTGAGGGAACGGCCAGTCACGTCCGCCAGTCGCTTTAGCTCCAAGGCTGCGGCCACATGGAATCATCCGGCTGACTTGGACTGTCGCAGCGGTCGGCGGGACTTTGCTCAACTGGAACGGCAGGCACCCCAGTGTGCGACCTGACCGGGTGGTCACCATCATGGGCCGGGAAAATCCGTCAGGCAGTTCGCCGTCGAGGTTGATGTTCCGGCAGCCGAGTCAGGGCGGTTAGGCGACCGAATCGCACGACGGGCCGTTGCCGTCGCATGCCCGAAGCACAACAGCCTCAGAAGTGTTGTTGCGAACGTTCAGCCTGATCGGATTTCCTGGGTTCGCACCACATGCCCCCAGAAACAGACCCAACGCTCCTAAAACGACGTAACGGATGCGTTGCATAGGGACTGCCTAACCGAGAACGAACAACCTGTCATGAGCTTTTCGGACCATCTGCCGGATCATCAGATCATCCTCAGGGGGCAGCCCAGTCGCTGCCGGTTGAGTGGGCGCCGGTACCGGCGGCCGGTAGTTTCGGCCACGACCGCCAGCACTGGCAGGCCTGATCGCCCGAGCCAACCTTGCAATGTGCCCAGCCGTCGCAGATTTCGTCCGCGGACCAGTAGGCGTGGTCGTGCTCGGAGTGCCCGCAAACTGGACACGTGCCATCTGCGACCGGGATAGGAAACGGCTCCACGAATCCAAGTGAAGCAGATCCCGGTAGCCCACTTCGCCGGGTCTGTGCGCCGTAGACCACAATGTGGGCTGTGACTGGGCGCTCGTTCCGAACGTTGTTGAAGTGGACGATCATCGCCAACCTCGCCGGCATCGCCATATTGCTCATCGGTTGGGCGGCCGACTCCGGAGTGCTTCTGACCCTCGGGTTCATTGTGCTGGTTGCGTCGCTCGGAGTCAGGATTGCGGCCCAATTGGGCAGCCGGAGACGCCCTAGCTAGTAGCTAGGCCTGCCCCCTATCGCCGGACCGAGGTCATGCGAGGCGGTTCGATCTGATCCAATGTACGGCGATGGAGTTCCTCGGTCACGGCCTCGACTACCTGGACGAGGTCCGAACGGACCTGTACGTAGCTCGGATTTCGGGGTTGGGAGACTGGCGAACGCTCTCAGACGATTCGCTTTGGAAGAAAGTCGTCGAAGAGCCTTCGTCACCTGGATGTGCCCTATTCATTGCTGGAGACTGGAACGGCCTGACGAGCGAGATCACGGAGTTCGCCCGCTATTGCTTCGACCATGGGGTCTTCTGGGTATCGAGGTGGGGTCCAGGCTGCGAAGAAGCTCACGACCTCTTCGACTGGGCTGAAGTGGAGGCCAGCAGCCCGAATGAATCGGTCGTCATGACTACGTGGCATACGGATGAGCCGCTCCATGTCGCAATGACGCTGTTCTTCACGGCGTTCGATGAAGGCAGGGAGGCAGGCCCCGCAAGAGTGGCATTGTCCTTTGGTGAGCCGGATTGGACCGATGCCATTCGACGGGTCGCTCGTCACGAGCGGGATGAGGGCACTTCGTAGGCGCCCCTGTCGGTTCGGTAAGTCTTTAGGTGTCCCAGTTCGCTGCCGGGTTGGGGAGCACTGACGACCGCACTACCCCAGCAGCTCGTTGTTTTGACGGAGGGCAATTACGGCAGGCTGACCTTTGCTCGGAACACGGTGGGAGCGGCCATCTTTCATCAAGAGTGCCAGGAAGCTGAGCCGCATCATCGGCGTCCTGGGTATCAGTAACCTGAGTCCGTCTTCGCGCTTGTCCAACACTTCGAACCTGTCTACCTCGGCACGAGGTATCCGGTGCTGCGGCCGCGGCCATCTACGGAAGACCACGAAATCTGCCTCAAGTCGGAGATAGCTAAGGGCCATTGGCCTACCGTAGGACGACCTTTCGAGGATGAGCTGCGGGGTGCCCCCGAACATTGCCGCCGGCCTGGAGACACGAAAATCTGTGTCTCAGGTTCGGATGCTTGCTCCAGCACGCACCATCAGATCGCTTGAAGTCGATGCTCGATCCATGATGCGAGGTCCTCGAGAGGCACCGTTCTCATCGAGGTCGCTTCGACCATTTCCGCCGTTTCAGTTCCGTCGGGATCATCGCCTTCGGGTGGCACCCAGCGATACCCGTTCAGAGCGGCGAAGAGGATGGCGCACAGCAACGCCGTCCGTTTGTTGCCGTCCGGCAACGCATGGTTGCTCGCCACGGCCTGCAACAGGACAGCCGTCTTCGTCGCAAACTCGGGGTACTTCTCGAAGTCACCGAAGCCGGCGCTCGGTGCCGCCAACGCCGAGCCGGCCAGTGTGTCGTTGGTGACTGCTCGGACGGTTGCCAGTTCGGTCCCGAGCGCCTCGGCGGCCGCTCGGTAGAAGTCCTCCAGGGTGAGGTAGGCGATCTCGGCCCTGTCACCCTCGGTCACCAGAGTGCGCTACTTGGCGAGACGGTCCAGAGCAGCTTTGTTGGTCTTGCCGGCGAGCTCCAGGAGGGCCTGCACGTCTCGAGTGGTGTCCCGTCCCGCCCGCCGATCGGCAGCGATCCGGGCCACCAGGGCTTCCTCGGAGTCGTCGAGAGCGGCCTCCTCGGCCACCACATCCCGTTCGACAGCGCTGTCGGTCACCTCTCCATTGTGCCCGCGACGCCTCTCCGGCCGTGCCATCGGGCCAGAGCCCGAGTGATCAGGGCCGGTCAAGGCCGGCGCAGCCGCCCGCAGGGGAAGCCTTGACGGGCCCGGGCGGATCCAGTGGGCACAATGGCCGAGGCCGCCCGATGGGCGGCCTACCTGCGGTTTTGCCTTCTCTAGGACGGGCTTGTCGCAACCATGCGACATACTCCGGGCCATGACCGAAGACCTCGATTTCCGCAGCGACAAGAGCGAGAGCGCCGAAGGCGGCCGGGTCGCCGTGAACCGCTGGGCCGGCTACCACCACAACCTCGACGAGGACGTCATCGCCGAGGCCTTCTCGACCCCCGCCCGGAGCATGGAGGACTTCGATGCCGGAGATCCGTGACGCCATCGCCGACGATGCCCTCGAGCGCTCCGAGCTCATCGGCTTCTGGGTGGCCTGGCACCTGGCCGGCGGCTTCGACAACCTCGAGCGCGGCGGTTGGCACCGGGCGACCATCTTCCGCAAGGTCCGCCGCTTCCGGGCCACCTACGGCGCCCACCCCGACGAGTTCGTCTTCCCCTGGATCGAGCTCGACCTCGACACGGCCTGGTCCGAGCAGATCTCCCGGCAGATCGAGGCCGCCCGCGGTCGAGGGCTCGGCTGACCCGCAATCGAGATGGCTCCCGTGCACCCCTCTGATCACCTAGTCGCAAATACGCATCTTCCCGAGACGGGGCTGCGGGAGCTGGCGTCCGGTGTCGACGCCCTCTACCTCTCGGGCCGGGCCGAGCTCCCCAAGCGTTTCCTGGCCCGGCTCGAGGACTGCCGGGCCTGGGCGGCCGAGGCAAGCGACCGGCCCCGTGCGAGATCGGTGAGCTCACCTTCGGCATCGCTCCCCACGGCTGGGGCAAGTACCGCTTCTGCCTCGACCACGAGATGGCGCGCATCGGCTTCTCGACCAGCCGCCACCTCCCAACCGTGCGCGTCCAGCCCCGCTCCGAGTTCCTGCACGCCGTCGGACCCGAGGCGGCGGTGAGCGCCGTGCACGATCTGCTCGATCCCGAACTGGAGCCGCCTGCGCTTCTGGGTCAACCGGGTCGACCTCTTCGCCGACTGGCAGGGCTGGTCGCTCAGCCTCGACGACGCCCAACGCTTCGTCTGCCGGGCCGACGCCCGACGCACCTACGAGGTCGCCGGCACACTGACCGGCTTCGAGTTCGGGAGCCGCAAGACCAACACGTTCCTGGCCCGCCTGTACGACAAGACGGCCGACGATGGCGGCCAAGGACAACGGCTGGTGGCCCGAGGTATGGGGCGATCGCTACGTACCCGGTCTGCCCGTGCACCGCCTCGAGTTCGAAATCGGGCGCCAGGGCCTGGTCGAGTTCGACCTCAACACACCCGACCAGGTCCTGGCTGCCACTGGCGACCTGTGGGCCTACGCCACCACGGAATGGCTGACCTACCGCTCCCCCACCACCGACCAGACCCGCTCCCGCTGGCCCCTCGCCCCCGAGTGGCGCCAGGTGCAGCAGGCCACGCTCGGACACCGGGCCGTGGGCGTCGAGCGGCTGCGGCTGACCAGACGGTCGGCGTCGATCGAGAAGCTGCTCCCGGGCCTGACCGGCTACCTGGCCTCGCTGGGCGCCCTCATCGGCACCGAGGGCATCGACGACACCTTGGGAGCCGTCGGGCATCATCTGCACACCTACGAGATCGTCAGCCACACCGCCTTCGCCGAACGGGTGGCCCGCCGCCGCAACGAACTGGAGCTGCGGTGAGCGCGGCCGGGCCCGACTACGAGCGGGTGGCGGCGGTGCTCGTGCGGATCGGTGCTGCGCATGGTGAAGCGAAGAGAAGACAGGAGGAACAGGAGGGCAGCGATGCTGACGGTGGCGTACTGCCGGGTGTCGACCGAGGAGCAGGCGGCGGAGGGCTTCTCGATCGCCGGGCAAGCTGACAAGCTGCGCGTCTACGCCGAGCTGCACGACCTCGGCGAGGTGACGGTGATCGCCGACCCCGGGCTCTCGGGCAAGAACCTCGAGCGGCCCGGGCTGCAGCAACTGCTGCACATGGTCGACGAAGGGCACGTGGCCAACGTGCTCACCTGGCGGCTCGACCGGCTGTCGCGGAACCTGGGCGACCTCATCATGTTGGCCGACCGCTTCGGTCAGGCCGGCGTCGCCCTGCACTCGTTCACCGAGAAGATCGATCTGTCGTCGGCGACGGGCCGGATGTTCTACAACATCCTCGGTTCCTTCGCGCAGTTCTACCGCGAGCAATTGGCCGAGAACGTGCGCATGGGCATGCAGCAGGCCGTGCGCCAGGGCAAGTGGGTCAATCGACCCAAGACGGGCTACGACCTCGTCGACGGCGAGCTCGTCCCCAACGAGATGGCGCCCGTCGTCCGGCGCATCTTCACCCTGCGGACCGAGGGCGCAGAGCATGGGCAAGATCGCCGACGCCACCGGCGTCAAGTACTCGACCGTGCTGACCATCCTCGACTCTCGCATCTACCTCGGCGAGGTCCAGATGAACGGCGAGTGGTTCCCCGGCCGCCACGAGGCGATCATCACCCCGGAGGCACTTCGCCGCCGCCCACCGGGGCCGGGTCGAGGTCGGGCCCGGGGCACCGACCTCCTGTCGGGCCGGGTCCGCTGCGGGCTTGTGCCAGCGGCTCATGGCGCTCGACCAGAACGGCGAGGGCCGCAAGCTCTACCGCTGCCACCACCGGGGCCAGGGCTGCGCGCCAGCCCCGCCGGACGAACATCGGGCTGCACCGGGCGGCCGTGTTGGGGCTGCGGCTCATCGGCGACGACGTCGAACTGCAGGCCGCCATCCGCCGGGAGCTCGAGCGGGCCCGAACGCCGGCCCCCAAGGCCGGCGGAGGGCCCGCACTCGGCGCTCCCGTCACGGTGTCGAGGACCTGGTGGCCCAACGTCGCAAGCTGCTGCGCCTGTACTACGACGACAAGATCGGGGCCGACCTGTTCGCCGAGGAGGAGGCTCGCCTGTCCGTGGCCATCCGTGAGGCGCAACGTGAGGCCGACGATGCACGCGTCGAGGTGGCACGTACAGACGATGTCGCACAGCACTTCGACGAGGTCGCTCAGCATGCTCGCAACGCTCGACGTCGACAAGACGTGGAAGGCCGCGACGGAGGTCGAGCGACGCGTGCTGATCGACGAGTTCATCGAGGAGATCACGGTGTTACCGGATTACCTCGACGTGAAAGTGCACGGAGCGCCACCGCTGCACGTCCGCTACCAGGAGGTTGGACTCAAGGAGTCGGGTTTTGATCGTGTCGGAGGGGGGACTTGAACCCCCACGCCCTTGCGGGCACCAGCCCCTCAAGCTGGCGCGTCTGCCTATTCCGCCACTCCGACGTGTACGTCAACTGGAATGCAGCGTCCGAAGATCGTAGCGCGTGGCCATCGGCCCACTTCGAGCCCGCACCGACCGGCGTCCGGGGCCGCCCGGCTCCCCTACTGGCCCGGCAGTGACGGCGTCGTGTTGCTGGTCGACTGCGGGACGCGGACGGCCCACAGCTGGGCGAACCACAGCAGGCTGTCGCTGCGCGGCGTGGGCGTCATCCCCGCCGATGGTCCGGCTCCAGACCAGCGCCGTCGGCTCGGCGTACAGCGGCAGGGAGACCATCTCGTCCCACAGGCGGGTGTCGGCCTGGGCGTAGTAGGTCGCGGCCGTGTTCGGGTTGAGTTGCTGCGAGGCCGTCTCCACCAGCTGGTCGAACTGGCTGTTCGAGAACCCGGTCCAGTCCAGTGAGCCGTTCTTGCCCGCCGGCCCGAGCAGCATGGTGTACCAGGCCAGGGTCTGGCTCATGTAGGGCGAGAAGGTCACCGGCACCACCGAGCAGGTCGGCGAACCCGACCGAGAGCGCCTGGCCCGCCACGCGGGCGCTGGTGACCGTGACGAGCGTCGTGTCGAGACCGGCCGCCACCAGCTCCTCGCGGATCTCCGGAGCCGCGGCCGCCGCCCAGGGGTCGCTCTCGTCGACCACCATGTGCAAGGTGAAGGGTGTCCCGAAGGCCGAGTGGTAGTACGGGTTGCCGGGCGAGCGGACCAGTCCGGTCGGCCTCAATGAGGGCCGCCGCCTGGTCGGGCACCGGGGTGACCGGGAAGTTCACGCTCCCGCCGGCGCCGATCACGGTGGTCGAGGTCGACGACGGCTTGGGCGGGATGGTCGTCGTCACCGACGTCGACGGCGGCTTGTAGGCCGGCTGTCCCTGCACGTTCACGTGGCTGTCCGCCACGGCGAGCCCCGACACGGCCCAGCTCGCCTGCTGGTTCACCAGGTCCTGACGGTTGATCGTCAGGGCGATGGCCACCCGGAGGTCCGGTGACAATCGCGCGTCGAGCGAGCTGGCCATGTCGAGCTGCAGCAGCGTCCCCGAGGTGTCGACCTCGCTCTCCGCGCCCGGGCAACCCGCTCATCTTGGTCAGGAAGGGCTGCGTGACGGTCGAGGGCTGGGCCACCTGGACGTAGCCGGTGGACATCCACTGGGCCAGCTGGTCCGTCGATGCCGCCACGTGCACCGTGATCGAGCGGGCGTTGGCCGGTGTCCCCCACCACTTGGGGTTCTGCACCAGCTCAATGGTCGGGCCCGACACCGCGCCGATCTTGAACGGCCCACCCGACAGGTCGATGGCCGGGTCCACGGTGGTGCAGCTCGGGCTCCACCCCACCTTCTCCATCACGTGGGCCGGGACGAGGTTCGCGAAGAGCATCTGCCAGTCGGCGAAGATCGTCTTGAAGGTGACCGTCACGGTGTGGCCGCCGTTCGATCCGACGACCGACGCGATGTCGCGGTAGCCGGCGATGCTCAAGGCGTCGGGCGAGGAGACCACGGGATCGCCCCGCTGCTCGTCCCAGGCGTACTTGAAGTCCGCCGCCGTGATCGGCACGCCGTCGGACCACACCGCCTTGGGGTTCAGCGTGTAGACGATCGTCTCCGGCTTGGTGTCGACGAGCTCCGACTGGACGATCAGGTCCGAGTTGGGCGTCGGCGCTCCCAGGCTGTTCGACCACGAAGGGGCTGGGCAGCACCCCGCCCAGGACCGTCCGTGTCCCCGGCGAGTCACCCGCCGGCGTGTTCGGGTTGCAGCCCGTCGGGGCCTCGGTCGTGCCGAAGGAGATGTTCCCGCCGGCGACGGCGACATAGGTCACCGTGGTGCCGCCGCTGGTGCCCCCGCACGCCGACGCGAGCAGCGCCAGTGCTCCCACGGTGCCGAGCAGCTCGCGCCACCGCCGGGGGCGTCGGCCCCGGCCCGTCACTGCAGCCGGAGATCCAGGGTCACCGTCGTGAAGGCGAAGATGATGGCCACCGTCACCGTGATGCGGTCGAGGTTCCGCTCCACCACCGTCGAGCCCTGGGCGGCCGCCCCGACGCTGCCACCGAACATGTCGGACAGGCCGCCGCCCTTCCCGCTGTGCATCAGGATGAGGAAGATCAGTCCGAGCGCGGCGAACACCTCGATCACGATGTAGATCCAAGTGACGGCGTTGATCGATGTTGCCAACACGGTGGGAGCCTCCAACTCGCGGCGAACTAGGCCCTGCTCAGCCTAGGAACGGTAGCAGGCAGCCGTGGCCCGAATGATGTCGGTGAAGCTGGCCGCCTCCAGGCTGGCCCCGCCCACCAGGAGGCCGTCCACGTCCGGTTCGGCCATGAAATCGGCGGCGTTCTCGGCGTTCACCGAGCCCCCGTACTGAATCCGGACGCTCGCCGCCGCCTCGTCACCACCGAGCTTGGCCACCAGGGAGCGGATGAAGACACAGGCGTCTTCGGCGTCCACCGCCGTCGCCGCCTTCCCGGTGCCGATGGCCCAGATCGGCTCGTAGGCCAGCACCAGGCCGCCCACGACCTCGCCGGCCAGGCCGCTCAGCGCGGCCAGCACCTGCTCCTCCAGCACGCTCTCGGTCTGCCCCCGGTCGCGCTGCTCCTCGCTCTCCCCCACGCACACCACCGGCGTCATGGCGTGGCGGAGCACCGCCCGCAGCGTCGCCGCCACGGTGGCGTCGTCCATCCCGAAGAGCGTGCGCCGCTCCGAGTGCCCCGCGATCACGTAGGCGGTACCCAGGCGGGCCAGCATGCGCGGGCTCACCTCGCCCGTCAGCGCCCCCGCGTCCTGGTCCGAACAGTGCTGCGCTCCCAGCGCCACCGGGATGTGCTCCTTCTCCACCAGCGTCTGCACGGTGCGCAGGTCGGTGAAGGGCGGGTGCACCGACACGTCGACGCGGGCCACGTCCTCGGGCTTGAGCCGCAGGCCGAGGTCGCGCACGGTGTGCAGCGCCTCGATGTGGTCGTGGTGCATCTTCCAGTTCCCGCTGACGAGCGGGCGGCGCGTGCTCACCCCCGGGGCGCGTTGGGTGCCTCGCGCAGGGCGTCGATGCCCGGGAGGTGCCCTTCGCTGCTCAATGAAGGTCAGTGAGGCCCCGCCGCCGGTGGAGAGGTAGCCCACCTGGTCGGCCAGGCCGAGCTCGTCCAGCGCGCTCACGCTGTCCCCGCCGCCGACGACCGAGAAGCCGGGGCTGTGCGCCACGGCCTCGGCGACGATCCGGGTGCCGCTGGCGAAGCGGTGGTCCTCGAAGGCGCCCAGTGGTCCGTTCCACAGGACCGTCCCCGCGCCGGCGACGGCCTCGGCGAAGGCGGCCGCGCTGTCGGGGCCGATGTCGAGCCCGGTCCAGCCGTCGGGCAGGTCGCCCTCAATCACCTTGACGCTCCCCCGCGGGCCGTGGCCCTCGGTGGGCGGCCCGAACGTCCCGCCGGGCTCCAGGGCCCAGGTGTCGGTGGGCAGCACGATGTTCACGCCCGAGTCCAGCAGGTCCCGGCAGTCCTGGAGATGCGCCTCGTCGAAGAGCGAGTTGCCGACCTGCTGCCCCAGGGCGACGAGGAAGGTGAACGCCATGCCGCCGCCCACCACCAGCGTGTCGACCTTGGTCGCCAGCACCTTGAGGACCTCGAGCTTGTCGGCCACCTTGGCCCCCCCGACGACGGCCACGAAGGGCCGCTGCGGGCTCTCCAGGAGCCCCCCGAGCACCTCCACCTCCCGGGCGAAGCGCAGCCCGGCCGCACTGGGCAGGAACTGCGGCGGCCCGACGATGGAGGCATGGGAGCGGTGCGCCGCCCCGAAGGCCTCGTCCACGTAGGCGTCGAAGCCGTCGATCAGCCGCTGCACGAACGCGGGGTCGTTCGCCTTCTCGCCCGGGTCGAAGCGCAGGTTCTCGGTCAGCCCGACCCCCGGGCACAGGGCCTCGAGCCGCTCGCGCACCGGGTCCATCTGCCAGCGGGCGTCCGGCGCGCCGGCCGGGCGGCCGAGATGCGAGGCGGCCACCACCTGCGCTCCCTCGTCCTGGAGCCGGCGCAGCGTGGGCACGGCGGCGGTGATCCGGAAGTCGTCGGCCACCGTGGCCTGGCCCCGCACGCCGATGTGCAGCGGGACGTTGAAGTCGACCCGCACCAGCACGCGCTTGCCGTCGAGGTCGGGCAGGTCCTCGAGGAGCGGGATGCCGCGCAGAGGGTCCACCCGGTCAGCCGCCTACCAGCACGGTGAGGTCGAGCAGCCGGTTCGAGTAGCCCCACTCGTTGTCGTACCACCCGTTGGACCTTGACCAGGGAGAGGACGTCGTTGATCGGCATGACCATGGTGAGATCCGCGTCGAACGTGCACGAGGCGGGCGAGCCGACGATGTCGCTCGAGACGATCGGGTCCTCGGTGTACTCCAGCACCCGGTCCAGCGGCGGCTTGGCCGCCGCCTCCGCGAACGCGGCGTTGACGTCGGCGACGGACGGGTTGCCCTGCACCACCGCCGTGAAGTCGGTGATGGACCCGGCCGGCAGGGGCACGCGCAGCGACATGCCGTCGAGACGGCCCTTCATCGCCTCCAGCACCAGGCTGGTCGCCTTGGCCGCGCCGGTCGTGGTCGGCACGATGTTGACCGCGGCACCCCGGGCCCGGCGGGGGTCCTTGTGGGTGAGGTCGAGCAGGTTCTGGTCGTTGGTGTACGCGTGCACCGTCGTCATCAGCCCGCTCACGATCACGAAGGCTTCGTCGAGCACCTTGACCATGGGGACGAAGCAGTTCGTCGTGCACGAGGCGTTGGAGACGACGATGTGCTTCTCCGGATCGAAGTCGCTCGTCGTTGACGCCGATGACGAAGGTGGCGTCGGCGTCGCCCGAGGGCCCCGAGATGATGACGTGCTTGACGGATCCCCCGAGGTGGCCCGCGGCGTCGCTCCGGCTGGTGAACCGCCCCGTCGACTCGATCACCACGGTGGCGCCGAGCTTGTCCCAGGGCAGCTGCTCGGGCTCCCGCTCGGCCATGACCCTGATGCGCTGCTCACCGACGAGGAGGTCGTCCCCCTCGACGTCGACGGGCACCGGGAGCCGGCCGTTCGTCGAGTCGTAGCGCAGCAGGTGGGCCAGCGTCTCGGGCGACGTGAGGTCGTTGACCCCCACCACCTCCACGTCGGCGCCGGTGGCCAGGATCGCCCGCAGGAAATTGCGTCCGATGCGCCCGAACCCATTGATACCGACCCGCACCGTCATGTCGTCCCTTCCTCTCGGTCCCGCGTGACCTATGCCAGCAGACCGGACAACGCCTGCGCCAGTCTGGCCGGGCTGTGGACCAGCCCGTTCCCACCAGCGAGGGGAACGTCGCGCACCGCCACATCCGTCGGGCCGATGCGCATGCCCTGGATGCTGTCACACAGCACCAGGTCGACCGTGACATCGTGCCTGGCCAGCGCCTCCACGTGGGCCGCCACGTCGTACCCCGCCGTCTCGGGCACCTGGGGGCGCAGGTTGCAGACGTAGACGACCTGGCCTCCGGAGGAGGCCACCGCCTCGGCGATGCCTCTCACCGCCACGGCGGCCAACACGCTGGTGTAGAGCGACCCGGGCCCGATGACGATCTGGTCCGCCCCGGCGATGCGCTCGAGGGCGAGCGGCGGCGGCTGGGCGTCCCCGGGCACGAGGGAGACGGTCCGGATGTCGCCGGTGCCCATGACCGCCACCTGCCCGGCGACGGTGCCGGCGGCGGACTCGGCCTTCAGCACCACCCGCTCGGACGTCGCCGGCAGGACGTCGCCGTCGGCGCCGAGCAGCCGTGCGGCCTCGCGCAGGCCGAGCACGAGGTCGCCCGTGGCATCAATGAGACCGGTCAGGATCAGGTTGCCCAGCGCGTGCCCGGCCAGCTCGCCCTCGTCGAAGCGGCGTTCGAAGGCGGCCGCCAGGGCGGAGCCCTCCTCGGCGAGCGCCACCAGGCACTTGCGGATGTCCCCCAGCGCGACGACGTTGAGCAGCTCGCGCAGCCTCCCGCTGCTCCCGCCGTCGTCGGCCACCGACACGATGCCGGTCAGGGTGCCGGCGTAGCGCCGGGCCGCCTTCAGCGTGACCGCGGTGCCGTGCCCCCCGCCGATGGCCACCACCGATGGCCGGGCACCGCTGCCGGGCGGACGGCTCACCGGTCGATGTCCCGGTGGAACACGGACACCGGCTGCCCGTGCTGTCCCAGCCGCTCGGCCAGCGCGTGCGCCAGCGCGACCGAGCGGTGCCGGCCGCCGGTGCAGCCCATGGCGATGGTCAGGTAGGACTTCCCCTCGCGCACGAACGCCGGGAGGATGCTCGTCAGCAGGTCGTCCACCTTCTCCAGGAAGGCCTGCGACTCGGGCTGGCCCAGCACGTAGTCGCGCACCGGCTCGTCGAGCCCGCTGAAGGGCCGGAGCTCCTCGTCCCAGAACGGGTTGGGCAGGAAGCGGCAGTCGAAGACGAGGTCGACGTCGAGCGGGATGCCGTGCTTGTACCCGAACGAGATGACCGACGTCTGCATCTGCGGCGCGTCCTCGGCGCCGAAGGCCTCGAGGATGCGCGACCGGAGCTGGTTGGAGTTCAGCTCCCCGGTGTCGACGAGCAGGTCGGCCCGCTCCCGCACCGGTTCGAGCAGGCGGCGCTCGACCGCGATGGACTCCTCCACGCCCCTCGCCGGCATCGGATGGCGCCGCCGCGTCCCTTCGTAGCGCCGGACCAGCACGTCGTCGGGCGCGTCGAGGAACACGATCCGCACGCGGTTGCGGGCCCCGCGCAGCTCGTCGAGGACGAGGGGCAGGTCGTCGAAGTACTCCGGGCCGGTGTCGCTGCCGCCCCGGCCGATCACCAGGGCCACCCGCTCAATGCCGGACCCGGGGCGGTCCACCATCTCGACCATCTTCATGATCAGCCCGGCGGGGAGGTTGTCGATGACGAACCAGCCCACGTCCTCGAGGGCCGCGGCCGCGGTGGATCGCCCCGCCCCGGACATCCCCGTCACCACCGCGAACTCGCTCATCGCCTCTCCATCCCTTTGGCCCCAGCCTTGCGCACCCCGTCGTACACCGCGACGGCGACGGCGTCGGGCAGCCAGGACAGGGCCTGGAGCTGCTCCAGCGGGGCGGCGCGCACCGCGTTGACCCCACCGAGCTCCTTGACCAGGCGGGCCCGGCGGGCCGGGCCGAGGCCAGGGATGTCGTCCAGGACGCTGCGCGTCATCCGCTTGGCCCGGCGCTCCCGGTGGAACGTGATGGCGAAGCGGTGGGCCTCGTCGCGCACGCGCTGCAGCAGGTAGAGGGCGTCCGAGCCGCGGCGCAGGCGCACCGGGTCCGGCGACCCGGGGCGGTAGACCTCCTCGAACTGCTTGGCCAGCGCCGCCAGCTCGATCTCGCCTTCCAACCCGAGCTCGCGCACCACCCGCTCGGCCACGCCGAGCTGCCCCTTGCCGCCGTCGACGAGCAACAGGTTGGGCCGGTAGGCGAACCGGCGCGGCCGCCCGCCCGGCGGCGTCTCCGGCGCCTCCTTCAGCGCGGTGAGGCGGCGGGTCAGCACCTCCTCCATGGCCGCGTAGTCGTCGTTGCCGGGCACCGACTTCACCGTGAAGCGCCGGTAGTCCGAACGCTTGGCCAGGCCGTCCTCGAGCACGACCATGGAGCCCACGTAGTCGGTCCCCTGCAGGTGGCTCATGTCGTAGCACTCAATGCGCAAGGGCGCCTCGCGCAGCGACAGCGCGCTCTGCAGCTCGGTCAGGGCCTTGGAGCGGGCGTTGTGGTCGGAGGCGCGGCGCAGGCGGTGGCGGGCGAGGTCCTCGCTCGCCGACCGCGTCACCGTCTCGGCCAGCGCGCGCTTGGCCCCGCGCAGCGGCACGGCGATGTCGACGGGGCCGCCGCGCACGCCGCGTAGCCAGCTCTCCAGCACGTCGCGGTCGGCCGGCTCCTCGGGGAGCAGCACCCGGCGCGGCACATCCGCCCCGTCCGCCCCGTAGACCTGCGACACGATCAGCGCCATGAACTCGGGCGCGGAGAGGTCCTCGACTTTCTCGGCCACGAAGCCCCGGTGCCCCACCACGCGGCCCCGCCGCACGACGAAGATCTGCACGGACGCCTCGAGCGCGTCCTCGGCCAGGCCCACCACGTCGAAGTCCTCCGCCCGGTCGGAGACCATCTGCTGCGTCTCGGCCGCCTTGTGCACGGCCGCGATGCGGTCGCGCAGCCGCGCCGCCCGCTCGAACTGCAGCTCGTCGGACGCGGAGAGCATTTCCGCCTCCAGGCGGGCCAGGACCGGCTCGGTGTCGCCCGACAGGAAGCCCATGAGGTCGGTCACGTAGCCGTCGTAGGCCTCGTGGTCCACCGCACCGACGCACGGGCCGGAGCAGCGGTCGATGTCGTAGAGGAGGCACGGCCGGCCCAGGCGCTCGTGGCGGGTGAACTTGGTGTCCGAGCACGTGCGCACGGGGAAGCTGCGCACCAGGAGGTCGAGGGTCGAGCGGATGGCGCCGGCGTTGCCGTAAGGGCCGAAGTAGCGCACGCCCTTGCGCTTGCGGCCCCGGACCACGGCCGGGCGCGGCCACTCCTCGTTGAGCGTGACGGCCAGCCACGGGTAGCTCTTGTCGTCCTTCAGCCGCACGTTGTAGCGGGGCAGGTGGGCCTGGATCAGCGAGTGCTCCAGGATCAGCGCGTCCACCTCGCTGTCGACGACCACCCACTCGACGTGGTCGGCCTGGGCCACCATCTGGGCCGTGCGGGGCATGAGCTTGGCCGAGTCCTGCCAGTAGTTGGGCAGGCGGTGGCGCAGGGACTTGGCCTTCCCCACGTACAGGACGCGCCCCTCGGCGTCGAAGAACTGGTAGGAGCCCGGGGCGTCCGGGATGGAGCCGGTAGGCGGCCGATACTGCATCAGTCCCACTTTCGCGCAGCCGCTGGTGGTGGGCGGTACACTGGCGGAGCCGGCCTGGTTTCCGGCACACAACCTCGCATCGAGGCCGACATACCCGCGGATGGGCGACCAGGCTGTCCCCGCCGGCCATATCGATGCACTCCCTACAAGGGGGCAGACCAAATGCTCAGGCTCCAGGCGCCGCTACCCGAGCGCTACTCAGCCGCGACCGAGGACGAGTTGGCCGCCATGATCGGCGCCGCCAAGGCCGCGCTCGGTCCACGGCTCTTCGTGCTCGGCCATCACTACCAGCGCGACGAGGTCATGCGCTGGGCCGATGCCCGGGGTGACTCCTTCGGCCTCTCCCGCCTGGCGGCGGAGCAGACCGAGGCGGAGTTCATCGTGTTCTGCGGGGTCCACTTCATGGCCGAGTCCGCCGACGTGCTCACGGGCGACCACCAGCAGGTGCTGCTGCCGGACCTCAACGCCGGCTGCTCCATGGCCGACATGGCCGACATCGACCAGGTCGAGGAGGCCTGGGAGGACCTGGCCCGGGTGATCGACGTCGATCGCCTCGTCCCGGTCACCTACATGAACTCGGCGGCCGCCCTGAAGGCCTTCGTCGGCCGCCACGGCGGCGCGGTGTGCACGTCGTCCAACGCACGGGCGGTGCTCACGTGGGCCCTCGAGCGCGGGGAGCGCGTCCTCTTCTTCCCGGACCAGCACCTCGGCCGCAACACCGGGTACGAGCTCGGCTACGGCGCCGACGACATGCGGGTGTGGAACCCCCGCCAGGCCCTGGGCGGCCTGAGCGACCGCGAGGTGAAGGAGTCCACGCTGCTGCTCTGGAAGGGGCACTGCTCGGTCCACCAGCGCTTCCGGCCCGAGCACGTCGAGGCGTTCCGGGCCGAGCATCCCGGCGGCATCGTGATGGTGCACCCCGAGTGCGCGCACGAGGTCGTCGAGGTCGGCGACGTCACCGGGTCGACGGACGCCATCATCCGCGCCGTCGCCGCCGCACCGTCGGGATCGGTCATCGGGGTCGCCACGGAGATCCATCTGGTGAAGCGGCTCAACGACGAGTCACCCGACAAGACGGTCGTCTGCCTGGACCCGCTGGTGTGCCCCTGCTCGACGATGTCCCGCATCGACCCCCAGCACCTGGCCTGGGTGCTCGAGGGCCTCGTCGAGGGCGAGGTGCGCAACCGCATCGTCGTCGACGCCGACACAACCGAGTGGGCGAAGGTGGCGCTGCAGCGCATGCTGGCCATCACGTAGACCTGCTGACTGGCCAGGATTCACCTCGCCCGCAGCAGTGCGTCGGCCGTGCCGCGTCCGTCGGCGAGGCGCGCCGGTAGGGTCGAAACGTCACGGTTCTCGATCCGTCGGAGGTACCGCAGTGAACGACTACCCCGTCCCGCCCGTCCCGGCCAACCACACCGAGCCGGTCCCCCGCCGCATCCGCGCCGTGCTCGCTGGACAGACGGTTCTCGACACCACGGGCGCCCGCTACGTGTGGGAATGGCCGCCCTTCCCCCAGTACTACGTCCCCCTGGCCGACGTCGCGGAGGGCGCCCTGGTGGACGAGGGCACCACCGAGGAGACGCCGCTCGGCGACGTCCGACACTTCGCCCTCAGCGTCGAGGGCACGTCCCGGCCCCATGCCGCCCGGGTCCTCGGCGCGGCCAAGGTCGAAGGCCTCGACGACACCGTCCGCTTCGAGTGGTCCGCCTTCGACGCCTGGTTCGAGGAGGACGAGCAGGTCTTCGTCCACCCGCGCAACCCCTACAGCCGGGTCGACGCGGTCCGTTCGACCCGCCGCCTCCGGGTGGAGTCCAAGGGGATCGTCCTGGCCGAGTCCTCCTCCCCCGTCATGGTGTTCGAGACGGGGCTCCCGACCCGGTACTACCTGAACCGGACCGACGTCGACTTCACCCACCTGGAGCCGTCGGACACCGTCACGTCCTGTCCGTACAAGGGCACCACGACCGGCTACTGGTCGGCCCGCATCGGCGACCAGGTCCATCCCGACGTCGCGTGGTCCTATGCGTTCCCCACGCGCGAGGTGCTCCCGATCGCCGCGCTCATCGCGTTCTACAACGAGAAGGTCGACCTGTTCCTCGACGGGGTCGCACTCGAGCGGCCGCACTCCCGCTTGTAGCAGCCGTGTTCGGCGCCGATCAGCTCAACCTGACCTGGCGACCGTAAAGGACTGGTCCAGATCCTTGTTAGGCGACCTGTACTGAGCTGACCCGAGAGATCGGCCGAGGTACGTCTTCCCCATGCTCGCGGAGCGACTCAATGTGCAACACGATTGCTTCCCTGATGTGCGCTGTGACTTCCTCGATGGTGGCTCCCGTCGAAACACAGCCCGGCAAGTCGGGGACGTAGGCCGAGAAGTTTTCGCCAGCATCTTCGATTACTACTGCGTACTCGGTCATCGTTGTCTCCGAATCAGCGCTGCTTGTCGGACAATGCTACCAACGGTGCCTCTCGCAAGTTCATCTCTGTCCCTCCCCGGCACCGTCACCGTTCCTGGCTTCGATGGATGCCGAAACTGCCGGTGACTGCCCGCCTGTCGTACCTGCACCCACCCGTCGTCCTCGAGCTCTCGGACGATAACCCTGACCTTCACAAAGCCAAGATACTGACCAGGTGTATCAAGGAACTGGCGAACCAACTGCTGAACCGCCCTCAGTTCCCCGGAAGGTTTTCGCCACTCCTTCGGCTAGAGATTCACCTATCCCCCGCGTGAAACGGCTCTACTTGGCCCGGGCCAGCATCGGCTTGAGCACCTCGCCGGTGTAGCTGCCGGCGGTCTTGGCCACCTGCTCGGGCGTGCCCTCGGCGATGACGAGGCCGCCCTTGTTCCCGCCCTCGGGGCCGAGGTCGATGATCCAGTCGGCAGTCTTGACGACGTCGAGGTTGTGCTCAATCACCACGACCGTGTTGCCCTGCTCGACCAGGCGGCCCAGCACGTCGAGCAGCTTGCGCGTGTCGTCGAAGTGGAGGCCCGTGGTCGGCTCGTCGAGGATGTAGAAGGTGTGGCCGGTCGGGCGGCGGCTGAGCTCGCTGGCCAGCTTGACCCGCTGCGCCTCTCCGCCCGAGAGGGTGGGGGCCGGCTGGCCCAGGCGGACGTAGCCCAGGCCGACGTCGACCAGGGTCTGCATGTGGCGGGCGATGGGCGGCTGGCGCTCGAAGAAGCTCAGCGCCTCCTCGCACGACATGTCCAAGCACGTCGGCGATCGTCTTGCCGCGGAAGGTGATCTCGAGCGTGTCGCGGTTGTAGCGCGCGCCCGTGGCAGATCTCGCAGGGCACGTACACGTCGGGGAGGAAGTGCATCTCGATCTTGATCGTCCCGTCGCCCGCACACGCCTCGCAGCGCCCGCCCCGCACGTTGAAGGAGAAGCGACCGGGCTGGTAGCCGCGCACCTTGGCCTCCGCCGTCTGGGCGAAGAGCTTGCGGATGTGGTCGAAGACGCCCGTGTAGGTGGCCGGGTTCGAACGCGGCGTGCGCCCGATGGGCGCCTGGTCGACGTCGACGACCTTGTCGAGGTGGGCCATGCCCTCGACCTTGCGGTGCCGTCCGGGCAGCGTCTTGGCCCGGTGCAGATGCTGGGCCAGCGAGCGCAACAGGATGTCGTTGACCAGCGTCGACTTGCCCGACCCCGACACGCCGGTCACCGCCACGAAGCAGCCCAGAGGGAACGAGACGTCGATGTCCTGCAGGTTGTGCTCGCGGGCCCCGCGCACGGTGAGCACGTCGCCCGTCCCGGGCCGGCGCCGGGCCGGGACGGGGATCGACTTCTTCCCGGTGAGGTACTGGCCGGTGATGGACGCCTTGTTGGTGAGCAGCCCGCCGCGGCCGGTGACCGGGCCCGCGTGCACGACGGTGCCGCCGTGCTCCCCCGCCCCCGGACCGATGTCGACGACGTAGTCGGCCGAGCGGATGGTCTCCTCGTCGTGCTCGACCACGATCACCGTGTTGCCCAGGTTGCGCAGTCGCTCGAGGGTGCCGATGAGGCGCTGGTTGTCGCGCTGGTGCAGCCCGATGGACGGCTCGTCGAGGACGTAGAGGACCCCCACCAGCCCGCTCCCGATCTGGCTGGCCAGGCGGATGCGCTGGGCCTCGCCACCCGACAGCGTGCCGGCCGAGCGGGCCAGCGACAGGTAGTCGAGGCCGACGTCGAGCAGGAACTGCATGCGCTCGCGGACCTCCTTGAAGACCCGGTCGGCGATCATGTGCTCGCGGTCGGTGAGCTCCAGCCCCGCCATGGCGTCGACGGCGGCCTCAATGGAGAGGCTGCACAGCTCGTAGATGTTGCGCCCCCCCACCGTGACGGCCAGCGACTCGGGCTTGAGGCGGGCGCCCTTGCACTCGGGGCAGTCGACCTCGCGCATGAACTGCTCGATCTGCTCGCGCGACCAGTCCGACTCGGACTCGCCGTGGCGCCGCTGCAGCCAGGGGATGATGCCCTCGTAGAGCGCCTCGTAGGAGCGGGTCCGGTTGAAGCGGTTCTTGTAGGTCACGTGTACGGCCCGGGTGCCCGTCCCGTAGAGCACCAGCTTCTTGTTCTTGGCCTGCGAGCGACTTCCAGGGCGTCTCGAACGAGAAGCCGCCGAGGTCGGCGACACCTTGCTGGAGCCCGGTGAAGTACTCGCTGCGCGCGCCGGACCACGGCGCCAGCGCGCCCTCCTCCAGCGAGAGGGTGTCGTCGGGCACCACCAACTCGGGGTCGACCTCGTAGCGCGTCCCGAGGCCGAGGCACGACGGGCAGGCGCCGTAGGGCGAGTTGAAGGAGAAGTTGCGCGGGGCCGGCTCCTCGAAGCTGATGCCGCAGTGGGTGCAGGCCAGGTGCTGCGAGAAGGTGATGGCCTCGTCGTTCTCGGCGTCACCCGTCCCGTTCATGACGAGCACCTCGGCGGTTCCGCCGGTCAGCTCCAGCGCCGTCTCGATGGACTCGGTCAGGCGCTGGCGGACGTTGTCGCGGCGGATGAGCCGGTCGACGACCACCTCGATGGTGTGCATTTCGTAGCGGGCCAGGGTCGTCTCGGCCCGATCGGCCAGCTCGAGGGGGATGCCGTCGATGCGCACCCGGGCGAAGCCCTGCTTGGCCAGGTCGTCGAGCAGCGTGGAGTACTCCCCCTTGCGCCCACGCACCACCGGGGCCAGGACCTGGAATTTGGTGCCCTCGGACAGCTCGAGGACCCGGTCGACGATCTGCTGGGGGGTCTGGCGGGCGACCGGCCGCCCACAGGTCGGGCAGTGCGGGTGGCCGATGCGGGCGTAGAGCAGCCGCAGGTAGTCGTAGACCTCGGTGATCGTCCCCACGGTCGAGCGCGGGTTGCGCGAGGCCGACTTCTGGTCGATGGAGATGGCCGGCGACAGGCCCTCGATGAAGTCCACGTCGGGCTTGTCCATCTGGCCCAGGAACTGGCGGGCGTAGGCCGAGAGGGACTCGACGTAGCGGCGCTGGCCCTCGGCGTAGATGGTGTCGAAGGCCAGCGACGACTTCCCCGAGCCCGAGAGCCCGGTGAAGACGATCAGCTTGTCCCGGGGCAGGTCGAGGGACACATCGCGCAGGTTGTGCTCGCGTGCCCCGCGAACGACGAGACGGTCGGCCATCTGCTGAGGATACCGGCGCGCTGTATCAGGCCCGGCTGGCCCTGGTCAGGCCGCCGCGCCGGTGCCGCGGGAACCGAGGCGGCGGGCCTCAGACGGCGGGCCGGATCCCTGCGACAAGCGCTATCCGCCCGCCATGCCCACCACCGGCTTGTTGAGCGTCAGGCTCCCGGCCGACCCGTAGAAGCCCGCATCGCCGTAGTTGAAGATGCCCCCGTCGGTGGCCCCGAGCCAGTAGCCCAGGCCGCTCGGCGAGCCGGCCATGCCGACGACCGGCTTGTTGAGCACCAGGCTCCCGGCGGAGCCGAAGAACCCGGCATCGCCGTAGTTGAAGATGCCGCCGTCGGTGGCCACCAGCCAGTAGCCGAGGCCGCTCGGCGAGGCCGCCATGCCGACCACCGGCTTGTTCAGCACGATGTTCCCGGTGGAGCCGTAGAAGAGGGCGTCGCCGTAGTTGAAGATGCCCCCGTCGCTGGCGACGAGCCAGTAGCCGCCCCCGTCGGGCGTGGCGGCCATGCCCACGACCGGTTTGTTGAGCACCAAGGAGCCGGCTGAGCCGTGGAACAGCGCGTCGCCGTAGGTGAAGATGCCGCCGTCGGAGGCCACCAGCCAGTAGCCCTTCCCGTCCGGGGTGGCCGCCATGCCGACGATGGGTTTGTTCAGCGGCTGCCCGCCCCGCGAGCCGAAGAAGCCGGCGTCGCCGTAGTTGAAGATGCCCCCGTCGGAGGCGACCGACCAGTAGCCCTGACCGTCGGGCGTGGCGGCCATGCCCACGACCGGCGCGTTGAGAACCAGGCTGCCGGCCGAACCGTAGAACTGTGCGTTGCCGTAGGTGAAGATGCCCCCGTCGGAGGCGACGAGCCAGTACCCCTGGACGCCCGTCCACGTATCGAGGAAGCCCTGCAGGGTGCCGGGGTCTGGATACGCGCCGGCGACCGTGCAGGACACGGCCGAGTAGCAGGCAACGGCGCGGGCAGAGCCGTTAATGGAGTCAGATGGCGCGAAGTTCGACGGCAGCGGTGCGGGCATCGCCGTCCAGCTTCCGCCGCTGTACGTCTCGATGACGCCGGCGCCCATGGAGGCCGCCGTGAGGTAGGAGCCGACGGCCAGACAGAACACCGGGGACGGGCACGACGCCGACTGCAGGTTGAGGCTCTCGTGCGGCGCCGGCAGGGCGTCACCGGGCTGGGGTGCCTGCGCCGCCGTCCACGAACCGTTGCTGAGAGTGTCGATGAGCCCCTGGAAGCGGATGTTCGTATCGCCGTAGGTCCCGACGGCCACGCAGAACGCCGTCGACGCGCACGAGACGTCGTTGAAGGTCGTTCTCTCGGCTGCCCCTGTGCCGGCATTGTTCGGCGCAGGGGCCTTGATCGCCGTCCAGGTGCCGCCGCTCAGAGTGTCGATGAAGCCCGGGAAGCCTGCGGCGTCCCGAGTACTTCCCGACGGCGAAGCACACGCCGGTCAGCCGGGCAGGCCACCCGGAACAGCTGCGAGAACGTACTGGTGGGGCTGGTGTCACCGGGCACCGGCGCGCCGATCGACGTCCAGGTCCCGCCGGAGAGCATGTCGATCACGCCCTCGTGCCGAGTCTGGTCAAGTAGGTGCCGACGGCGACGCACGACGTCGGCGAGCCACAGGCGACGTGCCCGAGGAACTGCGAGGGTGCTGTCGGATCGGCATCCGAGGGGGCGGGTCCCACCTGGGCGGACCACGTCGTGCCCGTGAGGGTGTCGATCAGACCGACGTGAACGCCGGCCGCGTTGAGGTATTCGCCGACCGCGACGCACGACGTCGCCGACGTGCAGGCGATCGACAGCAGGTTTCCCTGGCCGCTGGGATCGTGGTCGCCGGGGAGCGCGGCCGTCCGGGCCGTCCAGGTTCCGTTCACCTCCGTCTCGAGCAGCGGTTGCCTGATCGCCGACGTTGTTCTCGTAGTCCCCGACGGCGAAACAGTTCATGATCGACGCGGTCGGGCAGGCCACGGCCTGGCAGGGTTGCGCCGCCACGCCGCACATCTGCGATCCGAGCTCGAGATTCTGGTTGGCCCCGGAACCCGCGTTGGACGGCTGCGGCGCCCGGATGCCGGTCAGGGAGGACCCGTTCTGCATCTCGATGAGGCCCCACGGGGCGTCGTTCGCGATGTCCCGGTACCACCCCACCGTGACGCACTGGTTCTGGACGGGACAGGTCGCCGACGCCGTGTAGGGCTGGGGATTGGCGTTGGCGTCGGACGGCAGGGGCATCTGCCCCGATGCCCACCCCTGCGGCGGTGCGGTATCGGCCACGGATGGCGTGGCGAGCGCGGTCAGCCCCCCGACCGAGAGGAGCACGGCCAGCGCGATCCCTACGGGCGCACGCACCGCCCGCGGCGCGTGCTTCTCGTTCCTTCGACTGCTGGACAGGGCCCCGCCGTGGATTCGCATGCCACTCCCCTCCTGCTGCGCTCGGACGGTCCGTCGGATGGTAGCGAAGCCTCGTCGCCAATGCCGGGAACCGCGGGCACGCGGGACGCGCGGTCCTTCAGGCCCCGCCTACCCGACGTCAGGTCCTCCTCGGCCCTAATGGGCTGTCACGGCGGAGATGCGCTAGCCCGCCATGCCCACCACTGGCTTGTTGAGCATGAGGCTCCCGGTCGAGCCGTAGAAGGGTGCGTCCCCGTAGTTGAAGATGCCCCCGTCGGTGGCCACTAGCCAGTAGCCCAGTCCGCTCGGCGAGGCCGCCATTCCGACCACCGGCTTGTTCAGCACGATGTTCCCGGTGGAGCCGTAGAACAAGGCGTCCCCGTAGTTGAAGATGCCGCCGTCGGAGGCCACCAGCCAGTAGCCCAGCCCGGTGGCGCTCGACGCCATGCCCACCACCGGCTTGTTGAGCACCAGGCTGCCGGTCGACCCGTAGAACTGGGCGTCGCCGTAGCCGAAGATGCCGCCATCGGAGGCCACCAGCCAGTAGCCGAGGCCAGTCGGGGTGGCGGCCATGCCGACGATGGGCTTGTTGAGCGGCTGGCCGCCCCTGGACCCGAAGAACCCTGCGTCCCCGTAGTTGAAGATGCCGCCGTCGCTCGCGACGAGCCAGTAGCCGCCCCCGTCGGGGGTCGCCGCCATGCCGACTACCGGCTTGTTGAGCACCAGGCTGCCGGCTGAGCCGTGGAAGCCGGCGTCGCCGTAGGTGAAGATGCCGCCGTCTGACGCATCGAGCCAGTAGCCGCCCCCATCAGGGGTTGCCGCCATGCCCACCACCGGCTTGTTGAGCACCAGACTGCCGGCCGACCCGTAGAACAGCGCGTTCGGGTAGGTGAAGATGCCCCCGTCGGACGCATCGAGCCAGTAGCCCTGGACGCCGGTGTAGGTGTCGAGGAAGCCCTGGGTGTTGCCCGGGTCCACGTAGTACCCGCCCACGACGTGCAGGCCACCAGCGAGTAGCACGCCACCGTCCGGGCGAGGGAGTACAGGCTCCCGGACAGCGACGCGTTCGCCGGCACCGGCGCCTCCATGGTGTGCCACTCCCCGGCCACCATGCGTCTCGATGTAGCCCGTGGTCCCGGTAGAGGGCCCCGGGTAGGTCGCCTCGTAGTTGCCGGGGGCCATGCAGAAGCTCGGCGTCGGGCACGAGACGTCGAAGAGCACGGCGCTCTGGTTGGTCTCGGGCGCGGCGTTGGACGGCTGGGGCGCCTTCGAGCGTGCTCCAGGACCGCCACCGGACAGGGTGTCGATAAACCCCCAGTCCCTGTTCGACGTGTCGCGCGTAGAGCCCCGACGGCCGTGCAGAAGGCCGGCGTCGGGCACGAGACCGAGGAGAGCTGCGGTGAAGCCGGGGCCGGCGTCGGAGGGCAGCGGCGCCTTGGTGGCTACCCAGGCACTCCCGTCGAAGCTGTCGATCAGGCCCTGATCGCACGTGGGTGTTGTCGGTGTAGATGCCGACGGCGCAGCGCAGGCCGAGACCGAGGCGCACGAGTCCTGCACCAAGAAGGCCACCTTCGTTCCCGTCGCCGTCGCTGCCGGCGTCGCTGGGCTCCGGGGCGCGCTGCGCCGTCCAGGTCGCCGTTGGCGAGCGTGACGAGCAACCCGTTCGGCTGGTTCCCCGAGGCATTGTCCTGGTAGACGCCGGCGGCGGCGCACGACGTCGTCGAGGGGCAAGAGATGCCGTTCAGCGTCGACCCGAACGAGTTGCGCCCCGGGGGCGGCGTTCGACGGGAGCGGCGAGGTGAGCGCGCTCCAGCGTCCCGCCGGAGAGCGTGTCGATGAAGCGGGCGTGTACTGATTGCTCGTGTTCCGGTAGCTGCCCACCGCCACGCACGAGGTCTCCGAGGCGCAGTCGACCGAGAAGAGGAACACGTCGGGATGGACGGCCCCGCCGTCGGTCCCGGTGTCCGAAGGCAGCGGAGCCTCCGTTGCGCTCCAGTTCCCGCTCGGACATCGTTTCGACCAGGGGCAGCGAGAACCCGGCGGTGTCGAGGTAGTTCCCGACGGCCACACAGGATCGAAGCGTTCGGGCAGGACACGGCGTGGCACGGCTCGTAGATCCCGCACTGGCGCGACCCGATCCAGAGGCCCTGCTCCGACCCGCTGCCCGCGTTCTCCGGCTGGGGAGCCTCGGTGTCCGTCCACGTCGTCCCGTTCTGGGTCTCGATCAGGCCCCACGGGCTTCCCGGCCGTATCGTCGTACCAGCCCACGACGATGCAGCCGTTGGCGCTCGGGCATGCCGACGACGCCGTGTAGACCCCGGGGTTGGTGCTGCCGTTCCCCGAGTCGCTCGGCAGTGGCGCCTCCAGCGTCGTCCAGCCCTGTGCGGGTCCTGGTGCAGTCGCCGCCGACGGCGCCGCTGGCGTGAGGACCAGCTCCCAGGCCGGCGAGGAGCGAGCGTCACGCCCGCCAGGAGGTCAAGCCACCGCCCGCAGACCGGGAGCACGCCCTTGGGCGTGCTGCCAGAACCGTCAGTACGCATGGGCCCTCCCATCCGTCTGTGCAGTCGGATCGAGTCCGCCGACAGTAACGCCTCGACTGGGAGCCTGCTCGGGAACTGCCGCATGGGCTGCCGAGGTCCGAGGAACCCGCCCGGGCGCTCGCCCTCAGCCGAAGGTCACGTCCTCGTCACCCCAGTAGGCGGTCACGGCGGAGATGAGGCCGTCGTCGGTCACGGTGAAGACCTCGACGCCCCGGATGTGCATGGTCGCCCCGCCCTCGAGCGTCAGCGTGATGTGGAAGCGGATGGCGGCCGTGTCCGCGACCGGGTGGCACTCCTCGACCTCGAACGTCATCGCCTCGCAGGCGTCGAACGAGGTCTGGATGAACGCGTGAATCTCCTCACGCCCGTTGTGGACCCCGGAAGGGTACGGGTCGACCTGCACCGCGTCGGGCGTGAAGAGAGCGGCGTAGCGGGCGGCGTCCCTGGAGCTGGCGGCCTCGGCGTAGCGGGCCATGGCCTCGCGGAGCTGGGTGGTCGTGGGCATGGCGGAGACTCTACGGCCGCCGCGACCGGGCGAGCTCAGTTGCAGCGTCGGCGGGATGGTTTTTTGAACTCCAAACATTTCTGTTTAGCGGTACCCTCGCCGGCGGTATCCCACCGGGGGCGTCGACCATCCTCAGCCGGGGATGGAAGCGCGCAGCTCGGCGATCTCGTCCCGGAGCAGTGCCGCCTCCTCGTAGCGCAGCTCGGCCGCGGCGGCCTTCATCTCGGCTTCCAGTTGCCCCATCAGCTCCATGGCAGCGGCCGGAGTCGATGCGTCCCCCTCGGCCAGGAGCGCGGGGCGGTGATTCCCTCGCACCGCGGCGTTCCTGCGCACCTCGGCACGGCTCCTTCCGGCCCTCGACGACCCGCCGCTCGTCCCGCGCAGCCGCTCGAGGATGTCGGTCACCGACTTGCGGATGGTCTGCGGGTCGATGCCGTGCTCAAGGTTGTAGGCGATCTGGCGCTCCCGGCGGCGCTGGGTCACCGAGACGGCCTCCCGCATGGAGTCGGTCACCGTGTCCGCGTACAGCACGACCATGCCGTCGACGTTGCGGGCCGCCCGCCCCATGGTCTGGATCAGGGACGAGGCGGAGCGCAAGAAGCCCTCCTTGTCCGCATCGAGGATGGCGACCAGCGCCACCTCGGGCAGGTCGAGGCCCTCGCGCAGCAGGTTGATGCCCACCAGGACGTCGATGCTGCCCAGCCGCAGTTCGCGCAGGATCTCGATACGGGTGATGGTGTCGATGTCGGAGTGCAGGTACTGCACCCGCACGCCGGCGTCGGCCAGGTAGTCGGTCAGGTCCTCGGCCATCTTCTTGGTCAGCGTCGTCACCAGGACCCGCCCCCCGGCGCCGACCGTCTTCTGGATGCGGGCGATGAGGTCGTCCACCTGCCCCTTGGTGGGCATGATCGTGACCTCGGGATCGACCAGGCCCGGTGGGCCGGATGACCTGTTCGACCACCTGGTTCGAGTGCTCCAGCTCGAACGCGCTGGGCGTCGCCGAGACGAACACCGTCTGGGAGACCCGCTCGACGAACTCGTCGAAGCGCAGCGGCCGGTTGTCCTTCGCCGAGGGCAGGCGGAACCCGTGCTCGACGAGGACGTCCTTGCGGGAGCGGTCGCCGGCGTACTGCCCGTGCAGCTGGGGCACCGCCACGTGGCTCTCGTCGATCACGCAGAGGTAGTCCTTGGGGAAGAAGTCCAGCAGTGTGTACGGCGTCTCCCCCGGCGCCCGGCCGTCGAGGTGGCGGCTGTAGTTCTCCACCCCCGAGCAGACACCGGTCTCGGCCAGCATCTCGAGGTCGTGCTCCGTGCGCACGCGGCAGGCGCTGCGCCTCCAGGAGCTTGCCCTCTTTTTCGAACTCCTGGAGCCGCTCCCGCAGCTCCACCTCGATGCTGCCGACGGCGCGCTGGATGATGTCGTCCCCCGTGACGTAGTGGGTGGCCGCGTAGACCGCCACGTCCTCCATCTCCTCGCCCATCTCGCCGGTGAGGACGTCGAACGGGACGATGCGCTCGACGGTGTCGCCGAACATCTCGACCCGGAGCGCCTGTTCCTCGTAGGCCGGATGGATCTCGACCGTGTCGCCCCGGGCCCGGAAGGTGCCGCGCACGAGGTTGACGTCGTTGCGGGCGTACTGCAGGTCGACGAGGCGACGCAGGATCTCGCGCTGGTCGCGCCGCTGTCCCACCGCGAGCCCGAGGATGCGGTCCCGGTACTCGTCGGGTGAGCCCAAGCCGTAGATGCACGAGACCGACGCGACGACGATCACGTCGCGCCGCATGAGGAGGGAGGACGTCGTGGCGTGGCGCAGGCGGTCGATCTCGTCGTTGATGGACGAGTCCTTCTCGATGTAGGTGTCCGTCGTAGGCAGGTACGCCTCGGGCTGGTAGTAGTCGTAGTAGGAGACGAAGAACTCGACCCGGTTCTTGGGGAAGAGGTCACGCAGCTCCGAGGAGAGCTGGGCCGCCAGCGACTTGTTGGGCTCGATGATGAGGGTGGGCCGCTGGATCTGCTCGATCATCCAGGCGATCGTCGCCGTCTTCCCCGAGCCCGTGATCCCCTGCAGGGTCTGGTAGCGATCGCCCCGCCGCACGCCGTGGGCCAGGGCCGTGATGGCCGCGGGCTGGTCACCCGACGGCTTGAAGGGGGAGACGACCTCGAACTCGGGCATGGGACTTGGAGGCTACCCGGGGGGTGTGACCGCTCAGGCGTGCTAGCGCTGTTCCTCCGCGGCCGCCACCAGCCAGTCCCACAGGGCGGCCACCTGCGCCTGGAGGGCGGCCCGGTCACCGGAGTTGTCGAGCACGTAGTCGGCGCCGGCGACCCGCTCCTCACGCGAGATCTGCGAGCGGATGCGCGCCTCGGCGTCGGCCCGGTCGAAGCCGCGCTGGGTGACGAGCCGCTCGAGCGCGACGTCGGTCGGGCAGTCGACGACCACCACCTTGTGCAGGCGGACGGTGTCACGGTGCTCCGCCCTGAGGAGGGGGATGGCCAGGATCACGATGTCGTCGCCGTCGGCGAGCGCGTCCCGAGCCTGCACCATGGCGATCCCGATGGCCGGGTGGGTGATCGCGTTGAGCTCAAGCCGCGTCTCCTCGTCGGCGAAGGCGATGGCCGCCAGCGCCTGGCGGTCGATGGTGCCGTCCGCCGCGACGATCGACGGCCCGAAGCGATCGACGAGGGGCTGGTAGGCGGGGCCCCCGGGCTCCACGACGTCGCGGGCCACCTGGTCGGCGTCGATCAGCACGGCGCCGCGCTCGGCCAGGAGGTCGGCGACGGCGGACTTTCCCGAGCCGATGCCGCCGGTGAGGCCGACGGCCAGCATCAGCCCGGGTGGGCCCGGCGCGGCGCCCGGGCCACGGCGAACAGCACCAGGGTGGTGTCGTCGGGGTCATCGGTCACGAACCAGTCGTCGGCGGTGATCCCCGTCGCCCCTCCGGTGTCGTCCCGGGCCACCAGTTTGTAGGCCACCGGGAGCAACCTCGTGTAGGCCCACACGTACCACTCGTGCGGCAGGCGGTGCCGCAGGTCGAAGGCGTCCAGCTTGAGCAGCTTGGCCGCCTTGACGCGGCGAGCCTCGAAGTCCGCCTTCACGTGGGGGGCGGCGTCGACCCCGCCCAGCCATACGTCGTCGAAGTGGCGCTCCAACATGGCCCGGAGCTCGGCGCGGTCGAAGAGGTGGAGGTGGAAGGGGTTCTCGAAGTCCGCCGGCTTGTTGGGGGTGAGCACGCAACCCACGCCGTCGTCCTTGAGCACGCGGGCCAGTTCGGCCACGTGCGGCTCGGGGTCGGTGAAGTGCTCAATCAGATGGGACGAGCACGCCCCGTCGAAGCTGGCCGAGCCGAAGGCGAGCCCGAGCGCGTCCATCTGGGCCACCCGGAGTCCCTCGGATCCGTAGCGGGACGCGGCGGTCGCCACGGCGTCCGTGGAGTAGTCGACGCCCACGACGTCGCGCCCGGGGCCCAAGAAGCGCGCCGACTCGAACCCCTGCCCGCAGCCGACGTCGAGGATGCGCCCCTGCCCGATCCGCTCCAGGACGGCCCGATAGCCTGCTTCGTGGAGGGCGAGCAGGGAATCAGGCGTCACGCCCTGTTGGGGGCGCTCGCCCGTCAGCCGGCTCTTCGTGCTCGTCGCCACGTCGCTCCAATCGAGTGACACGCCGGGGTGGCGCTGCCTGCTTATGCTACCCGGCGACCTTTCGGCCCCACTTCATGACCTCGTCACCCACCGTCACCGCCCCCCGGGGGCGGCACGCCGCCAAACGGCCACCGGTGGCCAAGGGGAGCCGATGGTGGTGGATCGGGGGGACGGTGGTGGTCGCCGCGCTCGCCTACGCGCCCCTCCTGGCCGTCCGGCCGGGGGTGGTCACGCCGGACACCAAGACCTACCTCTACCTCGACCCGACACGCTTCCTCAAACAGGCGGCGTTCATGTGGGACCCGACGGTGGGCCTCGGCACCGTCACGCACGAGTACATCGGCTACCTGCTCCCGATGGGGCCCTTCTTCGCCGTCTTCCACGCCCTCGGCGTCCCGGTGTGGGTGGCGCAGCGGCTGTGGCTCGGGTCGATCCTCTTCGCGGCCGGGCTCGGCGTGCTCTACCTGTCGCGCATCCTCGGGCTGCGGGGGCCGGGCCCGACGGCCGCCGCGTTGGCCTACATGCTCTCCCCCTACTTCCTCCAGTACGCGGGCCGGATCTCGGTCATCCTGCTCCCCTGGGCCGGCCTGCCCTTCATGCTGGGCCTGACCATCGTCGCCCTGCGGCGCGGTGGCTGGCGAGAACCGGCCCTCTTCGCGGTGGTGGTGGCCGTGGTGAGCGGCATCAACGCGAGCTCCATCATCTATGTCGGCGTCGCACCGGTCCTGTGGCTGCTCTATGCGGTGGTGGTCCTGCGCGAGTCGACCTGGCGCCACGCGCTGGCGACCGCCCTGCGCATCGGCGTCCTGACGCTGGGCGCCAGCCTGTGGTGGATCGCTGGGCTCCAGGTCGAGGCGGCCTACGGCGTCAACGTCCTCAAGTACACGGAGACGGTGCCCTCGACGTCGGCCACATCGAACTCGGCGGACATCATCCGCGGCCTCGGCTACTGGTACTTCTACGGCACCGACCACACCGGTCCGTGGACCAACGCCGCCGTGCGCTACACCCAGGTCCTCAGCCAGCTGGCGACGTCCTACGCGGTGCCGGTCGTCGCTCTGGCGGCGGCGGCCTTCGTGCGCTGGCGCGAGCGGGCCTTCTTCCTCATCCTCCTCTTCGTCGGCCTCCTGCTCTCCGTCGGACCCTTCCCGTTCTCCAACCCGACGGTGATCGGCGGCGAGCTCAAGACCTTCATGACCAACACGACCGCCGGCCTCGCGTTGCGCTCGACGGACCGCGCCACCCCGCTCGTACTGCTCGCGCTCTTCATGCTGCTCGGCAGCGGGCTCACCGCGCTGTGGAACCGCACCTCCATCGCCGGGCTCGCCACCACCGTCCTCGTCGCCGGCCTCGTCGTGGCCAACAACCCCTCGCTCTTCTTGGGCTACACGATCGCCAACAACTTCAGCCAGCCAGCGTCGTTGCCAGCCTCCCAGCTCGCCGCCATCGACCACCTCAACGCGACCAACCCCGGCACCCGGGTGATGGCGATCCCGGGCAACGACTTCGCGGCCTACCGCTGGGGCGACACGGTCGACACTCCCCAGCCCGCCTACCTCACCCGCGACTTCGTCACGCGCGAGCAGCAGATCATGGGCTCGTTGGCGACGGCCGACTTCCTGTACGCGACCGACGCCCCCATCCAGGACGGCACGGCCGACATGAATGCACTGGCGCCGATGGCCCGGCTCATGGGCGCCGGCGACCTCATGGTGCAGTACGACCAGCAGTACGAGCGCTACGGGATACCCCAACCCCAACTCCTGGCCCGCCTGCTGCAGCAGACGCCGCTCGGGCTGACCAACCCGGTCAGCTTCGGCACGCCGCAGCCCAACGTCTCCATCGACTCGACGCTGAACGAGGCGGACCTCGCCGTCCCGGGCAACGTCACTTGGCCCGCACCGGTCGTGACCTACACCGTGCCGGACCCCAGAGCCACGCTGCGCGGCGAGTCCGACGCCGGCGCCCTCGTCATGGAGGGCGACGCCACGGGGCTGAACAAGCTGGCGGGAATGGGCCTCCTCAACACGTCGAGCGCGATCTACTACGCGGGCACCCTGGCCACCGATCCGTCCCGCCTGCGGGACCTGGCCTCCCAGGGCGCCCACCTCGTGCTGACCGACACCAACCGCAAGCAAGCGTTCCGCTGGGACACGCTGACGGCCAACGCCGGCGCCACCGAGACACCGTCCGACAACCCGGCAAAGACCGACCTGAGCGACAGCCCCGTCGAGCTGTTCCCGGGTACGACCGACACCTCCAAGTCCTACGCGTCCTACGTCGGCGCGGTCGACGTCACGGCGAGCAGCTACGGCGACTCGGTCTCCTTCACCCCCGAGGACCAGGCCTACAGCGCCATCGACGGCGACCTCGACACGGCCTGGATCACCGGGACCTTCGTGCCCGACCCGGCCGGCCAGTGGTGGCAGTCGCACTTCGCCAACCCGGTCAGCACCGACCACATCACGCTGGTGCAGCCGCAGCGGGGCGACCGCTCGCGCTGGGTCTCCGCAGTCACCCTCACCTTCGACGGGAAGGACCCGATCCGCTACGACCTCACGCCCGCCTCGCACCTCGTCTCGGGCCAGACCCTCACGTTCCCGGCGCGGACGTTCCACACCTTGCGCGTGACGATCGACGGCACGACCGACAACGCGGCGCAGCCGCTCTCGGCCGCCGCCGTCGGCTTCGCCGAGGTACAGATCCCCGGCCAGTCGGTGCACCAGGTGGTCCAGATGCCGACCCGGATGCTCACCACGCTCGGGACCTCCTCGGGTGCCGACCGCCTGACCGTGGTCATGGCCCGCCAGCACACGTCGCAGTACCCGCCCCGCAGCGACCCCGAGACGACGATCTCACGCCAATTCACGCTGCCGACGGCGCGCACGTTCACGCTCTCGGGGAACGCCAGCCTCTCCGCGCTGATCCCCGACGACGAGGTCGACCGGCTCACCGGCCGGGCCGGGGCCACATCGAGCCTCCGGGATGCGTACTCGTCGGGCCGGCTGCCCGGAGACGTCGCGGCCACAGCGTCGGCCACCGCCGACGGCAACCCCGCGACGGCCTGGCAGCCCGGCCTGGGGATGAAAGCCCAGATCGGCGCCACGCTGACCTACGACGTGGCCAAGCCCGAGACCCTCAGCGGGCTCGCCATGCAGGTGATCGCGGACGGCCGCCACTCCGTCCCCACGGCCATGACCATCACCTCGGGCAGCCAGGTGCGGCAGGTGACGCTCCCGCCCATCGCGGACGGCAAGGTGCCAGGGGCGGTGACGACGGTGCCGGTCTCGTTCCCGGCATTGACCGGATCGCACTTCATCGTCACCTTCACCGCCATCCGTCCCGAGTACGCGGCCAACTACTACTCGGCCGGCCCGCTGGTGCTGCCGCTCGGCATCGCCGAGATCGGCATCCCGAACGCGGTGGGCGGCCACGACGCCGGCGAACCTTCCCGGCACCTGCGTGGCCAACCTGCTCACGATTGACGGACGCCCGGTCCACGTCGCCGTCGTCGGCTCGGCGCCGAACGCCCTCGGCGGCGGCGAGCAGCAATTGGTCCCCTGCGGCCCCGACGCCGCCGGGATCACGCTCGGCGCCGGCCCGCACCTGGTGCAGACCGCAGCCGGGCACAACTTGCCCTGCGCGAGCACCCCCGCCACCTGCACCGGCTGGAACATCGACCAGCTCGTCCTCGACTCGGCGGCGGGGGGCGTCGCGGGTCCGCCGGTGTTCCCCACCACGGCCGGGACGCCGCAGCTGCAGGCGACCCAACCCGGGCAGGCACCGGCCGTCACCGCCACATCGGCCCACATCACACGCCACGGCGGGGACGTCGCCGGGGCCACGCAGCCCTTCGAGCTCGTGTTCGGCCAGAGCCTCAACAAGGGATGGCAGGCGGTGGCCGAACCGGGGCCGGGCGCGGCCGCCGGGTCGCACCCGGTGACGCTCGGCCGCCCCCAGCTCGTCGACGGCTTCGCCAACGGCTGGCATCTCAGCGCGGCCGACCTGCAGGCGCTCGGGGGACCGGGCTTCACCGTGGCGCTCACCTGGACGCCGCAGAACGAGATCTGGGCCGCGCTTGGCAGTGTCGGGGGCGACCCTGCTGCTGTGCCTGGTCCTCGGCCTCCTCCCCCTCCGGGCCCGCCGCTGGGTCCGGGCGCACCTGCCCCGCCGCCTGCGCGGCCCGGCCGGGCCCGATGCCCCGGAACGGCCGGCCGTGCCCTTCGACGCGGCGACCCTCGCCCTGCCGTCGACGCCGCCGCCCAAGGAGCTGCGCCAGCGCGGCTGGCTGCACTACCCGCGGGCCCTGCTCATCGGGGCGATCACCGGAGGGGTGGCCGCGCTCGTCACCACGCCGCCGGCGGCCGGCCTCGTCGTGGCGGGCCTGGTGACGCTCGGGCTGCTGGTCCCGTGGGCCCGCGCCGCCGTGGGGGTGGGCGGCGTGGCGTTCATCGTCGCCGGCTGCCTCAACGTCTACCGGGGTCAGTACGTGCACCACTACCTGCCCGGTTCCAACTGGGCGGGCTCCTTCGTCCACGCCGGCAACCTGATCTGGCTGGGGATCGTCCTGCTGCTCGCCGACGGAGTGATCTCCGGCCTCGGGCTGCGGAACAAGAAGCCGCTGGGCCGCCGGGCCCTGCGGGCGGAGCGAGGCGCCGGCTGATGCGCACGGCATTGCCGCTGCGTGTTGGCGCGTTGACCGAACGAGTTCGGCCACTGCGATTCTCGATGTACACAACGGGATTGACCCTGCTCATCCTCGGGATTGCCTTGGCCGCGACCACCGGTCCAGCTGAGGGGAGGTCAACGACGAGAGGGCCTGTGGGTGATCCGTCAGGGGCAATCCTGAAGGAGCTCAAGATGATCCGGCAGGCGGTCCCGAAGACTGCGCACATCCACGGATCGATCGCGGCCGAACCGCATCTCACCGGCTCTTGCACGTCGAGCACCCCCGACGTGCGGGTGGATATGGATTTCACCTCACACGCATCGATGAGGGACGTCGAAGCCCTGGTCGCGCGCCCGACTCAAGTCGCAGGGATGGAAGCATTTGACCAAGAGTGGTCCCGCCCAGTGGTACGACTCCATCGAGCGGCAAGCAGGTGCTGGCGAACCACTTCATCTACCGTTGGCAAAGGCGGCTGCCCCAGGGCGTCATGGCGGGAGCAACACTGCAAGTGGGGATCCCGGTGTCGGGCTGGACCACGGGCATGCTCCTCACTTGGAATCTGGGCTCCGGCGTCGCCCGGAATCGGTGAACCCAAGATGCACTGCGGCGCACCCTGAGGTCGTCGGATCCCATCAGGAGGGGCAGGTGTCGCTCCTCAAGGTGCCGATCGAGGTCTTTCCGCCCGTGAGGACCGTACTGGCCGGGGGTGCGGCCACGTGCACCGCCGCGCCGAACTCCGAGAACGTGAGCGTGGCGACGGTCGTCGTGGGTCCCCGAGGGAAGCCGTCCAGGGCGGCCGGAAGCTTCACGCCCCGGGGCAGGCGGTCACTGAAATAGAACGTGCTGCGTATCCGGACGAGCCGGCCGGCGTCGTCGATCCAGACGCGACTCGGACGCTGCGTCAGGATCTGGGGCGCCTGGTGTGGCGCGCAGACATGGAGGGCCGCGTACTCGATCTCGTATTGCGTGGTGGCGACGCCGCCGATGGCGGCCGGTCCGAGGTCGATCACCGAGGCCACGGCGTAGGGCCCGTGCAGCATGGAGAGGGCGGTCGATGCGTTCAGCGCTAAGGCAAGCGCGCGTTGTGAGCGCGGCGGCCGAGGGAACGGAAGGACGCGGTATTCCCTGGTGAAGGCCAACCCCGGAATCGGTTCGGCCTGGTAGACGGTCCCGCCGACGACGATGGCATCCTGGGTGCTCGTCTGATGGACCGGGTGCAGAGGCTGGTGGCCCGTCGAGGTGAAGCTGATGTTGTGTTCGACCTCGGTGGCGTGCGCGTCGCCAGTGGTGAAGTCGACCACTCCGTGGCCGGAAAGCGAGCCTCGGAGCTCGGCGTTGGGACTCGAAGTGACATGGGTGTAGGAGAAGTGTGCGCTCCGCGCCTTCTCGGTGGCGGCCAGCACACCCGCGACCCACTGTGACGGGTTCGAGGGTGAGGACTTCTGTGCGATGCCCACGGCGGCAGCGGCAGCGGCCCCGACCACGAGGAGGGAGAGCAGGAGCCATGGGACCAGACGACGCACAAGTGCGATTGTGGCCCAAGCCGACCTTGGGCGTCGCTGTCCCTACCCGACGGCAATGTACGGGACACTCACTGTCGGCCTTGCGCCGTTGGCGGGACGAATGGTCGCTGGCCTGGCGCATCTGCCGAGACCACCGATCTGAGCGCGAACTAGAGCTCGGAATCCTGTCGCGGCATCAGAACCAAATGGCGTTGTACCTTCTCCGCTCCAAAACTGCGGCCCGTGACTTCCTCAGCACATGAGTGCCGCTATCGATCGATCAGATGGGTGCCCCCGAACCGGCGGCTCGAGGCCTGTTAGGCCCGCTGAGTCGGGCTGCCGAATCGATGGCGACCAACCCATCAGCAGCCCGACCCTCGGGTGAGGCGCCCCGGCTGGGAATCGAACCCAGTGCGATCCCTTAGTCGGAAGGAGGCAGCCATCCAGACCCAGGGCGCACCGGAGAACGGTCATCGCAATCGAGACATTGCCTGGTATCCTCGGGATTAGTCGGAAGGATGCAGTCGTGCGAAGGGGCCTACGGGCCCCTTCTGCGCGTCCCGGTGCAAACACCGTCTGGGGTGCCCCACTTCGCCAATCGGGACCATGCCGCGCTTCGCACTTCAGAGAAGGTACCGACCATGCTCACTATCAGTCGTCAACGTGCACGTCCCACACATATTCATACGGCGCCGCTTCGCGTCGATGGCCACGTGGAGATCGCTAGACCTACTCACCATCAAGAGGAACGACAGCTTGGCTCACAACCCCCCGGGCGATGAGCTTTCCGGATTCGTCCCTACAGGTCACATCCACTTGGCCCATCCTTCGGCCGCGGTGGATCACCGAACCTTCGATTCGAACGGAGCCTTGGCTGACAGGACGGAAGTAGGAGACGTTGAGACCCGTGGTCGTGAACGACTCCGAATCCTCCAGGGTGGACATGAAGGCAAGCGCTCCGAGGAAATCAATGAGTGTCGCCAGGTAGCCGCCGAAGACCACGTCTCGCTCGTTGAGGGTCTCTGGGTCAACCGTCCAGTCCACCCATACCCGGCCCTGCTCCCAGCCCGCGATTGCCGGAAGTCGCAGCGTCGCCACCATCGGCGGACGAGTCCCGGTTCCCTTCACGATTCCGTCCAGGACCTCATTCCAACGTACAGGCATATCCCCCTGCTTTTGGATCTGCTCCGTTAACCATGAGCGGGCATTCGCTGTCGTGATTAGACCCTGACAGTTCATCTTTCGTCCAATCATTCGGGCACAGCGCCAACTGGAGTGAGGTTGCTGGGCTCAATCGGGTTCGATCTGGCCGTGGGACGAGGATGCCTGAACGGTGCCCCAAGCCGCCGGGATGGAGAGCACCTGAGCCGTGGACATATGGCAGGATCTGCTCGCGCAAGCGAGGCTCACGCTGCATCTGGCGGTCCGCGGTCGGCCTCGGGTATCTGTCACGTCAAGGGGAGGGACTTGTGGAACTCAAAGTCGTTGGTGCCGGCGTTGGCCGAACGGGGACGCATTCACTGAAGCTGGCGCTCGAGCAGCTACTCGATGCCCCGTGTCACCACATGCTCGAGATACTCGGGGACCCCGACCAAGTACCAGCATGGATCGACGCCATTGAAGGTCGACCGGTCGATTGGTCACGAATGTTGGAGCGCTACGGGGCGATCGTGGATTGGCCGGGTGGTGCTTTCTGGAGAGAATTGTCACAGGCCAACCCCGATGCACTGGTGCTGCTGTCCGTTCGCGATCCCGAAGAGTGGTACCGCAGCGCCTCCAACACGATCTTCCTCACCTTCGACCACATGCCGCCGGAGGTCGCGCCCTGGATGGACGCGGTGCGCAAGCTTCTGAGGGACCGATTCAGCGATCGCTTTGACGACCCGCAGGCCATGATTGATGCCTATATCGTCCACAACGATGCCGTGCGTGCCGAAGTGCCGGCGAGCCGCCTGCTCGTATGGAATCTTGGCGACGGCTGGGATCCGATCTGCGAAAGACTCGGGCTGCCCGTACCCGCAGAGCCATTCCCTGTCACGAACTCGACGGACGAATTTCGCGAGATGGTCGGTATTCCACCCTCTGACCTGACGTCAACGATCGAGCACTCGTTCCGCAAGGTGGCGGATATTGGGCGGCCTCAGCTAAATATTCCAATACGCCGGATGTGGGCCTTGCGGGTGACGTGCAACTCAGGCAGTTGAGCAACAACGAGCTCGCGGTTATAAGTCGTCCTGGCTGCTCTGTTGTTCTGAGGAGCTCCGGAGCGCATGAAGGTCTCCGCCGACAAACCCGAGTGCCAAACCCGCGGCGAACAGCGAATCTCGTCTTCCGATCGAGCGCAGTGCCACCAGACTTACGACCGTGTCGAGCGCATCGCTCGCCAATGTGGCCTTCAACCAACGGCGAGCATCGGATTGATCATTTCTTCCTGCGGCTGACACCGTTCCCAGACCGAGCACGAGATCCCGGATGCCAATCGTCCTCATGAGAAGCAGGGCGGTACCTGTCGGAGATTCAGTACCGGCGAGACGCATGGGAACGCCGGGTCCGACTATGAGAGCGACGCCCACCGACGTGCGGAGCCATCCCATTGCCCTGGTGCTGGTTGTCGGCACAGCCAGAGCGTAGCGAGCCTATTTCAACTGCCCCAAGGGCGCCGGGAGTGAGACTCACTGCGACCAGTCCACGGCAATACTTGATCCGTGGGCAAGAAGCGTCTGTGCAGCTTCTACTTGAGGGCCCTGCCGCTCACAATTTGCTTCTTCCTCACGGCCTCCACGGTGACTACCGCAGCCACGCCGTCGCCCCAGCACACACACATCGTGGATGGGGTCCCGCTCATCCCTCTCACGCACTCTCAGCGCGCCGAGTGTCAGCGGTATGCCAACAAGGCCCATCGACCCGTGATGTGCCCCGGCGTGCTGCCGATGCCCATCCCCGTCTCGGACACTTCTCCCCAAGCACAATGTTTGGCCGTCTCAATAGGTGAAGATGCCTGCGGTCCCGCCGGCTACCAGATCGACTCGAAGGAGCTTCTCATCAATCAGTCCAACTTCCAGGTTCCCCCTACCTACGTTGGAGTCCCCACGCTTGCGTCCGTCACTGGTGGCCCGCTGGGACACTTCGTCTTCTTGGAGGGTCCGCGCGTGACCTTCATCGAAGGCTCGGGCCCGCGTCCGAAGGAGGTCTCGGTTCCCAGCACCTGCGAGATCGTGCCGCTCGGGAAATCGCTCCGGATACACGGCTCAGTGGCCACGTTCTATCAATGCGCCAACGGGCCGCTGACGTACAACGAACCGGCTCTGTACCTGGGTCACGATCTGCTGACGTGGAGAGAGCGGGGACTCGAAATACAGGTCAGCTTTCACGGGCACAGCCGGGTGAACGTCGACCTTGACACCGCAGTCGCCAACTCCACGGTGGTTGTCTCTCCGAAGAACCGATAAGCCCTGACCGTCTCCCGACCGCCAGGACAAGGTCAGTCGTTTGGTCCAGAACTGGAACCGCACTCGGAGCGTTCTTAAGCTTGTGCCATGGCGCGGAACCCCCTCTTGGTCATAGCCAAGACGCCGTTCAGCTATCGGATACTTCTCCGGTCGTCACCCTTGGTCGAGGCAATGGAGAAGATGCTCCGACGCCTTACGAGCGACAGGTTCGGCGTCCTTGATCTGGTCGGCATTCCTTCGGTTCGGGTCTTCATCCCTGGTCGGCGGACAGGAATTGTTCGACCCACGACACTGCAGTGCGTTGATGTCGAGGGCGGCATTCTCGTTGTGGCATCAAACTGGGCACGGGCGGCCCACCCAGCCTGGTCCACCAATCTCCAGGAGGCAAGGACCGTCTGCGTGCTGCGTCGCAACAATCAATACGAAGCGGAAGTCAGAGAGATCGTGGGTTCGAAGCGCTCCGAGGCGTGGGCATCGATTCTCGGAGCGTGGCCCAACTACGAGCTGGCTCAGCAAAAGGTCCCCCAGCGGCCGTTTCGCATTTTCTCCTTGACGGTTCAATCGACCTGAAGTTTCGCCGAGCCCGGACGGGTCTTGTAACCCCGTGCGCCGGCCCCATCCCTTGGCCGGCGTCCGAACGAATACCTCGATGCGCTTAATCCGGCCGACCGACTCAGCCCTTTGTCCGAAGGGGTGGATCGGTGTACTTAGGTTGACCGGCTCCGTGACTGATCACAGAGCAACTTCCATGATGCGCCAGGGGCTCCCGGGAGATAATTTGACGTGTGAACAGGCGGACAGCCGTGCAACGCTTCCCTGGCGTCACGCAGACGGCCATGACTTCCAGGAGGTCGCCAGGCGTATGGGGTTGGCCGGCAGATCGTCCCCATCGGTGCATCCAAGGCGGCCCTCCTGGCGGCTCGCGTTCGCAGCTCCGCTCCTGGTGCTGGTCGGTGGAGTGGTGACGGCTGCACCCAACAGTCGGCGTCAATCAGCTCGACCGCCTGCAATGCCACGACCGTCGCCGACAAGGTGCTGCCGTCGATCGTGACGATCTCAGCGAAGAACGGATCGAGTACCTCCACCGGATCGGGTGAGGTCATCCGGAGTGATGGCTCCATCCTCACCAACAATCACGTCGTATCGGTGAGCGCAAGCGGCGGATCGATCGAGGTCCTGTTCAGCGACGGCACGAAGGCGCCAGCCGTCATCACTGGCCGAGACCCGCAGACGGACCTGGCCGTGATCAAGGTCGACGTGGGCAAGTCGCTGCCAGTGATCCCCTTGGGGTCGTCGAAGAACGTCCAGATCGGAGAGCCGGTGGTCGCGCTCGGCGCTCCACTTGGCCTGTCCAGCACCATCACGAGTGGCATCGTCAGTGCTCTCGGCCGGACGATCCAGGTACCGGGTGACAACGGCCAACCGGCGGTTCTCCTTTCCGCCCTCCAGACCGATGCCGCCATCAACCCAGGCAACAGCGGCGGGGCACTGACCGATTGTGCCGGAAATTTGATCGGCGTTCCCTCGGCGACAGCGACCGTCACGAACGCTGCCGGCGTGTCGAGCGCCGGCAGCGTGGGGTTGGGCTTTGCGATCCCTGTCGATGTCGCCACGAAGGTTTCTGATGAACTCATCTCCACGGGTACCGTCACGCACTCCTATCTCGGTCTCGAGGTGATTGAGATACCGCCGGCTGCGGCCAAGCAAGCAGGACAGCCAGAAGGTCTCTTCGTCTCCACCGTCGCTCCAAATGGTCCCTCGGCGAATGCCGGCCTGCTTCCGGAGGACGTGATCACTGCGATCGATGGCACACCTGTGACCGATGCAGATCAACTCGCAGCCCTTACCTTGGCGAAGAAGCCGGGCGAATCCGTGACGATCACCTTCATTCGGGACGGTAAGTCGATGGATGTGACCGTCACTCTCGGCTCACCACCCTGACGCGACCGGCATCCTCATCGTCCTCGGCGAGGGGCACTCATCGATACGGTGATAGACGGCATTCAGTCCGCACATGTCCTGCGTTCACCCTCGCCCGTGTCCCGAGTTCAGGAGTTCCGCAACGGTCCGGCAGTTCTCGGTACCCGTCTACCCAGTTCCGTCTCGATCCTGAGCTGCCGCGAGTTGGGCGAGAACCGCTCTTGCTGTCTCTTGGTGGTCGAACTCGGCCAGAATCACTTCACCGTCGACCGGGATATACCCGTGGATCGCCCACATGCGTGCGTCCAACTGGAAGAGGTCCTGGCCGAGCCGCGGGTGCAGGGGGAGAATCGAATCCATCAACATCTCGGGGCGCTCGCCACCTTGGTCGGGCATCTCGCTCACCTCAACTCGATCATAGGGACGGCGGCTGGTCTTGTGAAGGTCCACTCGTGGGTCGCGATGAGTGGCCTCGAGTTGTACCGACCGACTCCTCAGGCCATTCCAAGCTTCGGCTCTCCTGACCCCCGTTGTATCTCCGAGGGCATGGGGTTACGGTTTTCCCTGGGTGGCTTCGACGAGGGCGGCCGAGGAGGGATGACCATGTTCATCCAGGTGTTCCAGGTACAGCTTCGTGACGCGGATCTCTGGTCGCGCCAAGTCGCGACGTGGCGCCGGGAGATCAGGCCGAAGACAACCGGATTCTTGGGTTTCACTTCCGGCGTCACCGCCGATGGGTACATGATCACGTTGGCTCGCTTCAGGTCGGAGGAGGCCGCGAAGGTGGACAACGACCTTCCCGAACAAGGGGCATGGTTCGAAGAGTCGTCGAAGGCCTTCGACGGCGACGTCACGTTCCACGACTGCCCCGAGGTCGACAGCCTCCTCGACGGGGGTTCAGACGACGCTGGGTTCGTGCAGATCATGCAGGGCCGGGCCAAGGATCAGAAGCAGATGCGCGGTCAGATGCCGGGGATGGAGGGTGACCTGCGCAAGGAGCGCCCCGACCTCATCGGGGCGACCATGGCCTGGCACGGTGACGGGGGATTCACGCAGGCCGCCTACTTCAATTCCGAACAAGAGGCACGCAAGAACGAACAGACCATGGCGCGGAGCCCCGTGTACGAGCGGTTCATGGGGCTTATCGACGGTGACCTGACGTTCTACGACCTCAGCAACCCCGACTTCGAGTAACTGATGAACGCCCGACGGCCGACATCGGTCCTCGAGCAGGAACATGGAGGACTGCGCCATGGCTGACATCGCCCAGCTGCATCGAAGGGCCCTCGACGAGAGCCGTTCCTTCGTGGCCCGTACTGATCGCGCGCAGTGGGCCGACGCCACCCCCTGTGACGGTTGGGACGTCCAAGCCCTCCTGAATCACCTGGTGTCGGGCAACCTGTGGGCGGCCGAGCTGGGCTCGGGCCGGACGATCGAGGAAGTCGGTGACCGCCTCGACGGTGACGTGCTCGGGAACGACGCCTTGGCCGCATACGACGCTTCGGCCAAGGCGGCAGCGGCGACCTTCGAGGCCCCAGGGGCGCTCGACGCGCCCTGCGCGGTGTCCTACGGACCTGTCCCCGGCTCGGTGTACGCCGGCCACCGTTTCATCGATGTCCTGATTCACGGATGGGACCTGGCCACCGCCACGGGCCAGGACGCCACCCTCAATCCCGAACTGGTGGACGCCGCCTACACGCTCCTCAAGGATCAGGCCGACATGGTACGAGCGAGTGGGATGTTCGGCGAGGACATTCTCGTCCCCGCCGGCGCCGGAGCACAGACGCAACTCCTCGCGTTCATCGGCCGCACAGGCTGAGGACACCCGCGGGCGACGTCGCCGCGGCGGTTCAACCGGAGACCGCGTAGAGCTTCCAGCTCCCCGGCACCCCCTTCAGCACGTGCTCACCTCGGTCATCGAACGCAATGCCCGAGCCAACGACGAGGTCCTTGACGGTGCTCGAGACGAGCACCTCGCCCGGCGCCGCCAGTGAACCGACTCGGGCGGCGATGTGCACGGCGAGGCCGCCCAGATCGTTGCCTCTCACCTCGCACTCACCGGTGTGGAGGCCCATGCGCAGGTCGATACCGAGGGCTCGGGTGGCGTCGATGATCGCCTGACCACAACGGATGGCTCGAGCCGGACCATCGAATGAAGCGACGAAACCGTCTCCCGTCGTATTGACCTCGCGCCCTCGGAAGATCCGCAGCTGTTCGCGGACGATCTGATCATGACGATCCAACAGGGACCGCCACCGTTGATCACCCAGCGAAGCTGCCCGCTCGGTCGATCCGACGATATCGGTGAAGAGGACCGAGACCAGTACCCGGTCTATGTCGGTTACCGGTCTCGCACCCGTCAGGAACTCGGCCACCTCGTCGAAGATCACGTCCCGCTGGCTGAAGATCAACATGTCGTTGCCCGGGAGCGCGACGAATTTGGATCCTTCGATGTGATCGGCGACATAACGCCCGTGCGCGATGGGCATAAAGCTTGGGTTGTCGGCACTCAGGACCAGCGTGGGCACCCGGATGAGCGGCAGCACCGGGCGGACATCGAGATTCCGAAGCAGGTAGTCGTACTGGGCGGCCGCGGTTCTCGGGGTGACCGACGACCGGAAGAGCCGGGCAAGAGCATCGCGGCGAACCGGGTCTTCCGGGCCGGCCGCCACCAGCAAGCGAGAGGAACTCCGGCGTCCCCCAGTGCGTCCGGAGGAACTCGATGACGAAATCGAGCGCCTCCGGTGTGTAGCCGATCGGATAGTCGTCATCGACGAGATATCGGGCGAGGTATTGCACAGCACCAGGGAATCGACCCGTTCGGGATGGGCAGCGGCGTACAGGATCGCGATCGGGCCGGCATCGACCGTCGCAAGGATGGATGTGTGCTCGGACCCGACGGCGTCGAGGACGATCTCGATGTCTTCCGTCCACTCCTCCCATGTCGGTATGGCGTGACGTGGCACACCGTCAGATGCCCCCGTACCTCGTCGATCGAGAAGGATCAGACGGCGTAACGATGCCAATCGTCTGAGGAAGTCGGCAATATCGGGGTCCTCCCACGCCATCTCGATGTGGCTGCCGAGTCCGATGAAGAAGAGGAGATCAGTGGGTCCCTCCCCGAGGACCTGGTAGGCAACGTCGGCATCCCCGATGGCCACGTACCTGGTCTCCGGACGGCTCATGAGGCACACAGTCTGGCCGAGAACCGCGACGGGCTGCTACGGCGTGGCGCGCCGATCGACCACGTCTCGGACGTAGCGAAGCTGGGCCACCTTGTTGGCCAAGCCGACCGTGTAATTGGCGTGATGCATCAGTGCGGAGTCGGGAACCGGCAACGGCATGCCCGGGTGCCATGGCACGCCGGTCAGAGTGCCACCGCCGAAGAATGCAACGGGGAGGTAATCCCAACGAAGCCGGAACCGGTTGACTCGATGCCGCGACAGTCCGGCGCTCATCCGGTGGGATCGATCGGGGTCATGGAGCCTGTCGATTGACGAATCGACCAAAATGGCCCGCACGCAATCTTGATCATCAGGTGCGTCCTCTGTTTCACCCATCTGGGCACGCACCGCTTGCCAGAACCGCAGCGTCCGTGCGTTGCCGCGACAGACGAAGAACCCAGCGCACAGCCACTGCCGACCTGGGGCATCCCTTTGGAAGAGAAGGTCCTTGTCGCGTATCAGACGTGACACCTGGGCGCGGCTCGCACCGAGAAACTGCACGTCCGGATCCGAGAACACAAAGGGCTCGTTCCAGCTGTCTCTCACGGCTTCGAGAATGAAATCGACTTTTCGCTGCATGATCGACTGCCAACCTTGCTGTCCGTAGTCCACGGGGTCGGCGTCGGCGTCGCGGCGGACAACGACTTCGTAGTCACGCGCTGCGGACGGGCCGAACCACTGGTCGAACAGATCCTGGTAGGCGGCCGTGTAATAGCAATAGATCTTCATAGGTCAGTCGACGGGGCTACACCCAGATCATCGGTGTGATCGTGCCGTCGGCCGGAGACCCCGCCGGGCTGAGAAGTGCAACAACCGCATCCGGGCGGCAATGTGCGGAGCCACCTGGGTGGCGTGCTCAGTCGTCTCGTGACCATGTCCACCGGGGAACCTCGCGCAGTGGATGAAGCTCGTCCTCGTTCTCGGCATGTGAGTTCTGCATGGCTACTTTCGAGCCGAACTCCACGTGTGAGCGGACCGCCTCCCGGAAGTCCTCGTCGTCGGGAAGGCCCGCGGCATCCATCGCGGCCACGTACAGCTCCACGAATCTTTGACGTTGCTCCTCGGTGATCTGTAGGTGTCGGTGCACGTCGATCAGATGGGCGAACCCGAGCTCCCGGGTGAAGCGGTCGGGACCACCGAAGGATTCGGCGGTGAACGCGGTCAGGTGATCGACATGCTGGGGCTGGCCGGCACCGAAAAGGGGCTGGAGCAGCGGATCCTTCAGGACGCTGCTGTAGAAGGTGTCCTCAAGGCGATGGAGTGCTTCTTCGCCACCCGCGAATTCGTAGAGGGAAGGCACCCTTCAATCGTACGGGCGGGTCTGCCGTCTCGAAACGTGGCGCCGACAACGCTGGGCGCTCTACGGCGGCAGCCCCAAGGTGGCAACGTCGCCCCGACCGCGTGCCTCGACGCGTGTGGATGCGCCTCCTGCGCCAGCGCCTCGAGGGCGGCGCGCCGTGGCCTCCCACGTGAACCAGCGGGCCCTCGACAAGGCGCCCTTGGAGAGACGGCTGCGCAACACCTCGTCGCCGAGCACGCGGCCGAGTGCGGCCGGGAGGTCACGCACGTCGTCGACCAGCAATCCCGACTCGCCGTCGAACACGGCGTCGGCGTGGCCGGCGATCGCGGTCGCCACCGCGGGGGTGCCACACGCGGCCGGCCTCGGTCAGGGTCATGCCCCACCCCTCGCGCTGCGAGCTGCTCGCCACCGCCCAGGCCCGGCGGTACCACGACACCAGCTCGTCGTCGTCGACCCGCCCCGGCATGCGCACCCATTCGGTGGCGCCCAGCTCTTCGCGCAGCGCCTCGAGGGAGGGGCGCTCGTACCCCTCCCCGATCAGCACGGCCTGGAGGTCGGGGTGATCGGCCTTCACCTCGGCCAGGGCCCGCAGCAGGGCGTCGAAGCGCTTCACCGGCACCAGCCGTCCCACCGCCACCACCAGGGGGGTCGGCGAGCGCTGGCCGCCGGGCTTGAAGCGGGCGTCGACGCCCGGGGGCGCCACGGTGACCCTGTCCAGCGCGGAGGCCGAGCATCTCGGTGATCTCGGTGCGCGAGGACTCGGACAGGGTCACGACCCGGCTCGAGCGGTAGAAGCGCGGCGCCAGCCGGCGCTCGACCACGTCCCCCAGGCGGGCGAGCGTGGGCGGCAGCACCATGCCCCACATCTCCGCATGGACGTGGTGCAGGAAGACGATGCGGGGGCCCCGGTACCACAGGGGCGAGAAGAAGGGCATGCCGTTCCAGATCTCGACGAGGGCGTCGCCGGGTCGGTGGCCCATGCGGATGCCCTCCCAGGCGGCACCCGGGAAGACGGCGTAGCGGCCCGATCGGCGCTCGACCCGGTAGCCGTCGCGCGTCAGAGCCTGGGGCGCGCCGGGGACGGCCGAGGTGCGGAACGTGACGTCCAGCCCGGCCTCCGCCCACAGCGAGGCGATCTTGTGGGCGTGCAGTTCGGACCCGCCCGCCTCGGGGTCGTCGAGGTCCCGCCAGGCCACGAAGTGGATGCGTCGGATGCCGGCCTCCGCCGCGATCGCCGCCAGCACCTCGGGCTCCGACGACGTCCCTGACTCGCGCGAGCCGTCGCCGGGCGCGGCCGCGACCGGGCCCGGGTCGTCTGGCATCGCGTCAGGTTAGCCCTGCAGGCTCCCTGGCCAGCCGGACCCGGTGCACCACCGTGAAGCCGATCACGATCACCCCCAGCACGAGGGTCTGGACGCCCAGGTCGACCAGCGCGGTGGCCCGGGGCGACCCGTGCACAGCGAGCACCGCCACCGTCAGCGCCGCCGCGCCGCCCACCAGGACCCCGGCCACCCAGTGCCGGCCCACCGCGAGCAGGTACATGGTGAGGACGACGGAGACGCTCAGCATGATCATGGCGAGCACCAGAGGCGCCAGCGCGTCGGCGGCGGACGTGTAGGCGTGGTGGTACACGACTTGGAGCAACTCCTGGGGAGCGATCACCGCCACGGCCAACAGTAGGACGGAGGGGACGGCGAGGAGCACGAGCACGACCGCGAGCTGGCGCAGCGCGTGACCACCCTGCCGCCAGCGGATGGCCGCCTCGGGCAGCAGGTAGCCGCCGAGGACGATGGCCCCGAAGACGATGGCCTTGCTCGTCACGGACACCGCGGCGTAGGCGCCGCTGTGGCTGGGGTTGTCCCGCCCCACGACGAGCACGTCGATGTTCTGCAGCACGGCCACCATGGACAGCGAGATGGAGGCCACCACGAGGTCGACCACCACGGCCCGCCGTTCCGCTCCCCCGCCACCCAGCACCGGGTTGCGGCGGACCGCGGCGAGCCAGCCGCCCGCCCCCCGCACGCGGGGGCTCTCCCCACCCGACCAGGCCCGCACCGCGGCGTAGCGCGCGTGCGCAGCGGCCACGACCTCGCCGATCAGGACGCCCACCGCCGCACCGGAGGGCCCGAACCCGGCCAGCACGAGCACCAGCACCGCGGTCAGGCGGACGCCGATCTCGACCAGGAGGTTGACCGCCAGCGGCCGGTAGGCGCGGTGGGCCTGCAGCAGCCCGCGGTCGAGCGACAGCAGCACGAAGAAGGCGGCGGCCGTGACGATCGCCGCGATGCCGATGCCGCTCTGCTGGTTGAGCAGGACGGCGATCCCGTGCCGGCTCACGAACACGAGCACCGCCCAGGCCAGGACGAGCATGGTGCCCTGGCGGTGCACGCGGCCCGCCCAGCGGCGCACCAGTTGCGCGTCCCCGCTCTCGCGCCAGATGGTCACCCGCCGCACGACGGCGACGACCACGGCGGACCCCGGCATGGAGAGGATCAGGTACAGCCCCGTGAGCTGATTGAGGACGCCGTAGCTGTGGGGGGTGAGCAGGCGGGCCAACGCGACGGTGAGGACGACGCTGGCCCCGTTGGCCAGCACGCCGGCCGCCGCGAGCGGGCCCGCCTGGAGGAGCCCGGCCCGCATCGACTCGACTCCCGGGCGCGCGTCGGCGTCGAGGAGCAGCTCCGCCCCGAGGTTCGGGCCGACCGCGTTGGGCGCGAACGACATCGCGGCGGGCACGGCCTCGACGACGACCTCCGCCGCCGGCGACTCCGGCGACTCCGGCGCCTCCGGCACCTCGGGCGCTTCCGGTGCTTCGGGCCCCGTCACGCGTGGGCCCTGGCCGCCGCCTCTTCCCGCATGCCGATGCGCTCCATGATCGGCAGGATCTGGCTCTGCAGCAGTTCGCCACCCGCGGTGCTGATGTGGACGCCGTCGGGCCAGCGCGCCTCCACCCCGCGCACCGACGCGGTGTAGACGCCGTCGGGGCTGAGCATCCGGTTGAGGTCGATCACACTGACCTCGCCCGGATCGGCGCGCGCGACGCTGCGCACCACCGCGTTGTACGCCTGCGTGCGGGCCGGCATGTTCTCCGACCACGGCAGGCCGTCGGGCTGCCGGTCACTCGGGTCGATGTAGGGCATCGTGAACAGCACCACTTTGGCACCAAACGTGTGGAAGATGGTGATGGCGGCCCGGAGGTCCGCGGCGAGGTGCCCGTCCCACTCCGGCTGGCCGACGTGGACCCAGCGCCCGCCCAGCAAGTGGTCGGTGACCTCCCAGCGACCGAGTCCCAGCGCGACCACCTGGGGCCGCTGGCCGGCGGCCAGGAAGGGCCACAGGGAGCGCCACAGGCCACAGCCCTGCGTGGCAGTTTGCGGGGTGCCGGTGGCCATCACGGGGAGCCCGGGGTCGAGGTCGCAGCCCAGGGTGGCATGGTCCGAGATCGACACGCCGTAGCCGGACTGCGAGCCGGCGGCCAGCCCCATCCCGAGGGTGAGGGCGATGGAGTCGCCGAGGAGCAGGACCCGCACCGGATGGCGACCGTAGGCCCCCGAGCGCGGCAGCGCCTGGTGCGCCGGCGCACCCGGTCCGGGCGGGAGCGCCCGCGCCGCCGCGCCGGCTCCGCCGGGGCCGAGGAGACAGGCCGCCAGGACGCAGGCTGCGCCCAGCAGGCCTCGCGCACCCGATCGCGTCACGTCTGCTCCGTCTTCGTTGTGGCCACCCGGCCTCGTTCCTCGCAGGGGCGCGCCCCGGCCGCAGCGCCCGCGACGGCGGGACCGGGGCACGGGGCCACCTCACTCCGCGTCGGCCCGATCGGACCGATGCTTGAGCATCGTAGGGCCACCTCTCACCCGTTCCCCAGCCCGTGCAGCGCCACACAGGTCGCCACCGGCAGGCTGGCGCCCGCATGCGATGGCCCCTGTTCAGCCGTCGCCACGCAAGATCCCAGCGTGTGGGCCCCGAGGTGGAGGGGCGCCGGCAGATTGCGGTCGACGTGCTCCCACACCCACGCCCCGGCCTGCACTCTGGGCAGCCGGCCCAGGGCGGCGGTCATGAACGCCGCCGCATAGGCGGGGTCGTGGCCCTGCTGGAGGGAGGGTGCGGCCGGGTTGGTGGCGATCACGACGGTGTTCACCCGCCACACCACCAGCGCGTGGCGCACGGCGGCGAGCTGGGCCGGGGTCCCGGCCGGCGGCGGCGCGCGCAGCCCGAAGGCCAGCGAGCTCAAGACGTTGAAGCCGGCGCGCGCCGTGCCGGCGCGGTGCGCGACGCCCTGGGGTCCCCCGCCCCCGGCCTGGCTGTAGTTGATCCGGTTCACCGCCTGCCACGACATGGAGGACTGGATCCCCGAGAACGGTGCCGGGTAGGAGAGCAGGACCCGCCCGGGTGGCAGCGTCGGCGCGACCTGGCTGTACCAGCGGGGCAGGATCACCGGGCGCATGGTGTAGGGAAGCCGGGGCCCGAAGGTGACGGCGATGGGCACCAGCGCGACGGCGACGGCGGCCAGCGCGGCGACGACACCACGTACGTCGGGCAGCGCGGCGTGGAGGTGGTCGACGATGACGGCGAGCATCACCGCGGCGGCCAGGAACCCCACCGCCATGAAGCGTTGCTGAATGACGTTCTCCACCACGGGGATGTGGGCGAACACGCGGGCCACCTCCCACTGGCCCCGGCGCACCCCCAGCGAGCACACCGCGCAGAGGACGAGCAGGAAGCCGAAGAACCAGAGCCGGCGGTCCCGGAAGAAGGCCGCGGTCCCGGCGGCCAGGACGGCGAGCAGGCCCCAGCCGAGATACGCCGAGGAGGCCAGTTGCGGGCCGTCGTACCCGCCGATCGCGGCGTAGATGTTCGCCCCCTGCACGTAGTCGGGGGCCACGAAGCTGGAAGGGACGTAGCCGCCGATGATGTTGGTGTTGGGCCACACGAGCCCGGAGAGGTGCGCCGGGCCGGCGAGCGCGAACCACACCGGCCAGGCCAACAGCACGACCCCGACCCCGGCACCGATGGCCAGCGCCTCCAGCGCGTGGGGCGCCCGCCTCCGCAGCCCCTCGCGGTCCCCCACGGCGGCCGCCGCCACCAGGACCACGAGGCCGAGGACGACGACGATCGCCACGATGGCCAGGAGCTCGGTGCTGAGGAAGAACTGGGCGAAGACGAGCAGGCCGAGCAGGACGCCGGTCCAGAGGGCGCTATGGCGCTGGCGGACCAGGATCTCGTCGAGGACGGCGAGGATGAGCGGGAGCAGCATGAGGGCCGCGGTCATGAGGTGCGTGAACTGGAGGCTGCTCAGCACGAAGGGCGAGAAGCCGTAGAGGAGCCCGCCGACGAAGGCGGCCGGCGTCCACGGTGCCCAGCGCCGCAGGACCCAGAACGCGCTGAACGCGGTGAGGGCGGGCGCCAGCGTGGACGCGACGTTGAGCGACGCCACCGGCCCCCAGATCCAGGTCACGGGGACCAGCGGCAGGGTGAGCCCGGTGACCGACGTCTGCGCCAGCAGGTTGACGCCCGTGGGGTGGAAGAGCGCGGTCGAGAAGAAGGGGTTCTGCCCGTGGGCGAGCGCGGTGGCCGGCCACTGGAAGAACCAGAGGAACAGGGCGGGGTCCCCGCAGCCGCACAGGGTGTGGGTCGTGGCGCCGTCGGCCCAGGCGTGCACCCAGAGCACGAAGCCGAGGGCCAGGTAGACGGCCCCCACCGCGGCCAGGGTCATCCACGGCCGCCACCGCTGCGCCCGCGCCGGCGCGTGCTCAGCCAGGGTCGAGGGTGCTCGCCGTGGCAACCGTGCGCCGCGGCAGCACGGGGGCGTCCCGTCCGGTCGACCCCGCCTCGTGGTACTCCTCCTCGACGTTGACCGCCCAGATGTCGTGCGTGGCGCCGAAGATGTTGTCGACGGTGAGCATCGCGGTGTACATGGAGTGGTCCTGGTTGTTGTACTTGTGCATCCCGTTGCGCCCCACCGGGTGGATGTTGGGCGCCTCGGCCTCGAGCCACTTGCGGATGGTGTCGACGTTCGCCTTGTAGCTGAAGTCGTAGTACGGGTAGGCCTTGGGCACGCGCACGACGTAGCCCTGCTCGATGTCGCCCTCGGCCGCCAAGCCGAGCGAGATGAGCTCCTTCGTGCCCAGCGCGATCAGCTCGTCGTCGGGCGTGTTCCACATGTCGTCGCCCTCGAAGACGAAGTACTCCATGCCGAGGCAGGTGCGCCCGTCCTTGACGAGGTAGGGCGACCAGGAGCCGTAGTTCTGGATGCGCCCCACCTCGACGTCGGTGGCGTGGATGTAGATCCAGTTGTCCGGGAAGCTGCGCGACTCGGGCACGATGAGCGCGACGGTGAGGTAGTCGCGGTAGTGCAGGTCGTCGGCCGCCGCGACGACTTCGGCGGGAGGAGGCGGCGTGATCGTATGGACCAGCTCGCGCATCGGCATGGTCGAGATCACGTGCGAGGCCGGGACCGTGTGCTCACTGCCGCCCTGGGTGTACGTCACGGACACCGCGCGGCCGCCCGTCGACGCCGATGCGGGTCAGCCGCGCCCCCATCTCCAGGGTCCCCCCGGCGGCCTGCACCTTCTCTGCGCAGACCTCCCACATCATCCCCGGCCCGTACTTGGGGTACTGGAACTCCTCAATGAGGGTCGTGATGTCCGTCTGGTTGCGCTTGGGCAGGATCGCGTTCATGACCGCCTTGCGCAGGTCGAGGTTCTTCACGCGTTGGGCCGCCCAGTCGGCGGGCATGTCGGTGACGGGCACCCCCCACACCTTCTCGGTGTAGGTCTTGAAGAAGGTGCGGTACAGGCGCCAGCCGAACCTGGCCACGAGCCAGTTCTCGTAGTTCGACTCGTCCTTGGGCGGGCGGATGCGGGCCCACACGTAGGAGAAGCCGCACAGGATCGCCTCCCACAGGCCCAGGTTGCGCAGGGCGTTGAGCGCCTTGAGCGGGTAGTCGTAGAACTTGCCCCGGTAGTAGATGCGGCTCATGCGGGGGCGCAGCATGAAGTCGCCCTCGGGCAGGATCTCGTGCCACAGGGCCTCCACCTCGGGCACCTTGGTGAAGAAGCGGTGGCCGCCCAGGTCGAAGCGCCAGCCGTCGCGCACCACGGTCCGGCTGATGCCGCCGACGACGTCGTCCGCCTCGAGCACGAGCGGTTGCTCCCCCCGTTGCGTCAGCAGGTAGGCCGCGGTCAGGCCGCCCGGGCCCCGCGCCGGCGATGACGACGGGGGCTTTCTCGGGTGCGGCCACGGGTAAGGCAGGTTAGTTGACCCCTCGTGCGGCCTTGGGGAGGGGTTGCAGGGCCACAACGGCCATTGCGCGGCCGCCGCGGGCCACGGGACCGAGCCGTTCGCGGCGGCCTACGGGACCGAGATGTTCAGGAAGGCGAGCAGCGCGTAGCCGGCGAGCCCGGCGGCCAGGAGCGACAGCACCGCCCGCTCCAGCTGGGACTGCCGGAGCACCGAGCGCGGCGGCGATCGACAGCGGGAAGGCGCTGAGGGCGTAGCGCTCGAACGAATCGAGGTTCGAGCCGGCCACGGCGGTGGCCAGGACGGCGGCGGCAAAGAGGGTGTAGGGGGCAGGGAGGCGGCGCCAGCAGACGATCAGCAGGGCCAGGGCCACCAGCACCCAGGGCAGGTGCAGGGCCGTGCCGACGTGATGGTGCAGCACCCCCCGGGCGTCGTGGTACATCGTGGTGAAGGGGTCCGAGAGGCCCCCGTGGTGCGAGCCCTGGAGCTGCACGCGCAGGGGGGCCCACCAGTCCCCCACCACGTGCTTGGCCCAGGCCAAGAACGCGACCACGGCGACGAAGGGGGCCGCGGTGGCGCCGATGCCGGCCACCCGCTCGGCCCGCCCGAGCCGGGGCCACCAGCGCACCAGCTCGGCAACGACGGCGAGGGCGAGCAGCACGCCGATGGGCCGGGTGAGGGCGCCCGCGAAGGCCAGCGCGCCGGCCAGGACGAAGTGGGGCCGGGCGCCGGCGCCCGGGGGCGGGCGCAGGGCCAGGAAGCAGCCGACGGCGAAGACGAGCAGGACCGGCTCGGCATAGCCCATGACCAGCACGAAGGCGGCCGGCAGGAGGCTGAAGATCCACACCGTCCGCCGGGCGACGGCGGTGCCGGCCTCCCGGCGGACGAGGGTGAAGAGCATGGCGGTGGCGGCCAGGGCCGCCGCATTGGCCAGGAGGACGAGCGCCGGACCGTCGCCGAGCCCCGGCACCCAGGCCAGGGCGTGGGTGAGCAGCGGGACGGCCGGGAAGAAGCGCAGCGACTCGCGCCCGAGCGGCCCGTAGCCGTCCCGCGCGATGGTCTCGTACCAGCCGGCGTCCCACCCGAGCAGCCCCGCGTGCACCCGGGCCGCCACTGCGGGGGCGGCCGGATGGGTCCGATCGACGATGAAGTGCGCCAGGCCGAGGGCACCGAGCACCACCACCCGGGCGACGGCGAAGGGAAGCAGGGCCGCCCGCAGCGACGCGGGCAGGCGCTGCCACCAGCGCGCCGCGGCTCCGGCGGTGCCCGGCCCTGCGGGCGCAGGCGCCGCGGGCACAGGCGACGGACCCGCCGGCTGCGTCGCCCGGACCGGATCGGTCACCTCGGCCACCGATCAGGGACCCTTCGCGTACTCGGTGAGGCTCATCGGCTCGTAGTAGAGGCGCTGGCGGCCCGTGACCACGTTGCGCCCACCGCCACCCGCCGTGGTGGCCGCCGCCAGCAGGGTCGACGCGATCGCCTCGCACTTGGTCCCGAAGGTCTGGTACATCGGGTACCACACGAGCCAGATGTGATGGGTGCCCCCGGCGCTGTGGAACACGGCGTCGGCGAAGTCGGTGGCGTTGGCGGCGCCGACGGTGTCCGAATAGTCCACCCAGTCCACGATCTGGGGCGCGGTGCGACGGGGGAACGTGACCATGTGGTACTGCGAGGGGTGGTCCAGCTGCCGGACGACCGACGGCCCCAGCTGGTCGGGGCAGAAGGCGATGACGTCACCGGGGCGGGCCTGCGCGTTGAGGGCCCTGGCGACCGCGTTGGCCTGCGTGCGCTGCGTCGTCACGTTCTGGAAGGACGACACGAGGCCCGCCGCCACCGCCAGCCCGACGATGATCACCCGCACCCTGGGGTTGAGCAGCGTCGTCGTGCCGAGGGCGACCAGCAGGAGAAAAGGGAGGAAGACGACGGCCGCGTAGCGCGAGGAGAACGCGCTCGAGGTCGCGATGCCGCCGGCGATGGCGGCGAACAGCGTCCCGATCACGACGAAGCCCACGCCCCGGGCGCGGGGGCGGGTGCGCAGGTCCAGCTCGATGATGCGGCCGCTGAGGCCGACGCCGAACACGGCCAGCGCCAGCATGGAGAAGTAGATGACGGCCAGCAGCCGGCCCTGGTTGGTGGCCGTCATGAGCGTCGAGCCCTGGTTGTCGGTGAAGCCGGTCACCGCGTTGATCACGGCCGAGAAGTTCGGCGGCGCGGCCCACGGGGTCCCCGTGTGCTGCGTCTGGTAGAGGAAGGTCGGCACCCAGGGCACGAAGAGCAAGCCGCCGACGGCCACCGCGATGAGCGCGGCCCAGGGCGACGCCTCGGGGTGCCCCTGCCGGCGGGTGCGCACGACGGACACCACCAGCCAGATGCCGACCATGCCGACGAGGTAGATGGACCAGTACTGGGCGTAGAGGAGCGCCGCCGTGACGACGGCGACCGCGATCAGGTTGCCCGGGCGCGGCGCCGTGATCGCCCGTTGCAGGGCGAGGATCCCGCAGCCGGTCAGCAGGATGACCAGCGCGTACATGCGGGACTCCGTGGCGTAGTACACGGCGAAGGGCGCGCTGGCCAGGAGCACCAGCAACGTCCAGGCCAGGGCCCGGCCGCCGAAGCGCTTGCCGCAGAGCCAGGCGACCGGGAGGGTGAGGACGGCGATCACGCCCGAGAGCGAGCGCACGGCGACGTTGGACTGCCCGAAGAGGGCGATCCAGAAGTGCAGGAGGTAGTAGTAGAGCGGCGGGGCGCCGTCGTGCTTCAGCGCGTTGGGGATCTCGTGCAACGGGAGGCGGGCGATGTCGACGGTGAGCGCCTCGTCGAGCCACAGGCCCGAGCGGGTCCAGAAGCGGAGGACCAAGGCGGCGGCCAGGACCAGCGCCCACCCCCACTCCGACCACGAGGCGCGTACGTCCAGTGAGAGCAGGAACCTCCTCGGGCATGGGGCGCATGGTAGGACAAGAGGGTCGCGGTCTAGGATCATCCGCCGCCGGGTGGGAACCGGCGTGACCGCGGGGGACCGAGGCAACGGAAGGGGGCTGAGGGCGAGGTGACTCGTTACATCGCCAAGCGGGTGGTGCTGCTCATCATCATCATCCTCTTCGTCTCTGTCGCGTCGTTCTTCCTGGTCCATCTCCTCCCGGGGAACCCCACGGACACCATCCTCGGGCCCAACTCCACCCCCCAGAACGTGGCGACGGTCAACCGCCAGCTGGGCCTCAACAAGCCCCTCTACGAGCAGTACTTCATCTGGATGGGACACGTCCTGCAGGGCAACCTGGGCGAGTCCTACACGACGCACCAGTCGACGAGGAGCATCATCACCCAGTCCTTCCCGATCGACCTGGAGCTGATCATCCTCTCCCAGATCCTGGCCTTCGCCATCGCCTTCCCGATGGCCATGCACGCGGCGCGCAAGCCCAACAGGCTGTTCGACCAGGCCTCCAACAGCGGGACGTTCGCCATGCTGGCCCTGCCGCCCTTCGTGATCGCGCCCGTCCTGGTGCTCATCTTCGCCGTGCACTGGCACGTCTTCCCCGGACCGGCCTCCTACGTCCCCTTCTCGCAGAACGCCTGGTCCAACATCCACACCATGATGCTGCCGTCGATTGTGCTCGCCCTCGGCTCCATCGTCGTGTACTTCCGGCTGCTGCGGAACGACCTCATCTCCACCCTGCAGGAGGACTTCATCACGATGGCCCGGTCGAAGGGCCTGTCGGACCGGCGCATCATGTGGCGCCACGCCCTGCGGCCCTCGTCCATCTCGCTCCTCGCCTCGGCGGGCGTCACCATCGGCAGCCTGATCGCCGGGACCTTCATCGTCGAGCTCCTGCTGCAGATGCCCGGGCTGGGCTATCAGCTGATCTCGAGCGTCAACCAGGACGACTACACGGTCGTGCAGGGCATCACCCTGTTCGTCGCCGTGGCCATCGTCCTGATCAACTTCATCTTCGACTTCCTGTTCACGATCGTCGACCCGAGGATTGCCCGTGAGTAGCGTCAGCCTGACCCACCCCACCAACGAGGCGTTCGCCGACATCAAGGAGGAGATCTCGGCCGAGGCCGAGGCCGATCCGACCAAGAAGCGGCTCGGCCCCCTCTTCTGGATCTGCGCCGGGTGGATCGTCCTCGTCGCCGTGATGGCGACCTTCGCCAGCCTGCTGCCGCTGCCCAACCCCAGTCTCGGGAACTACAACAGCGTGCAGAACGGCGGGCCGGGCTGGGGCCACATCCTCGGCACCGACGACCTCTACCGCGACATCTTCAGCCGCCTCATCTACGGGGCCCGCGTCTCGCTCGTGGTCGGCTTCGGCGGCGCGCTCATCGGGCTGTTGGTGGGCGGCATCCCCGCCATGTTCTCGGCCTATCGGAGGGGACGGGTCGACACCGCCCTCAACACCGGCTCCTACGTCGTGCTGGCCTTCCCCGCCATCATCGCGGTCATCGCGATCGTCTCCTTCTGGGGCAAGTCGCTCTTCAAGATCACCCTCGTCATCGGCCTCTTCGCGGCGCCGCTCATCTTCCGCGTCGTCCGCGCCTCGACCCTCTCGTATGCCACCCGGGACTTCGTGCTGGCGGCCAAGGCGCTCGGCGCCAGCGACCGGCGCATCCTGGCCCGGGAGATCCTGCCCAACATCATGCCGACCATCGTGTCCTTCGGGCTCATCGCGGTGGCGACCATCATCGTGCTGGAGGGCTCGCTCGCCTTCCTGGGCCTGTCGGTGTCGCCGCCGACGCCGAGCTGGGGCAACATGCTCAACGAAGGCTCCACCCTCCTGACCGGCGCCAAGGGGCAGACCAACCCGTGGCTGGTCATCTTCCCGGCCAGTGCCATGTTCCTGCTCCTCATCAGCCTCAACGTGGTGGCGGACAAGCTGCGCGCCTACTTCGACGTCACCGAGATCAAGTTGTGAGCCCGGCGTTGCTGGAGGTCGAGCACCTCAACGTCTCCTTTGCCACGTCCCGGGGCTCGTTGCGCGCCGTGCAGGACGTGTCGCTCACGCTCGGGCAGGGCAAGACGCTCGGCATCGTGGGCGAGTCGGGCTCGGGGAAGACGGTCCTGTCGCGGGCGATCATGGGCCTGCTGCCCCCGACGTCGACGACCCAGACGGGGTCGGTCCGCTACAACGGCACCGAGATCCTCAACGCACCCAACGACGAGCTGCGCAAGCTCTGGAGCACCCACATCGCCATGGTGTTCCAGGACCCCATGACCTCGCTCAACCCGGTGCAGCGCATCGGCAACCAGATCACCGAGCCCCTCAAGATCCACCTGAACCTGTCCAAGAGCGAAGCCAAGGAGACGGCGCTCTCCCTCCTCATGCAGGTGGGCATCCCCTCCCCCGTCGAGCGCTACGAGGCCTACCCGGCCCAACTGTCGGGCGGCATGCGCCAGCGCGTCATGATCGCCATCGCGCTCGCCTGCGCCCCCCGGCTCCTCATGGCCGACGAGCCCACCACCGGGCTCGACGTGACCGTGCAGGCCCAGATCCTCGACCTGCTGAGCCAGCTGCAGCACGACCGCCAGATGGCGATGGTCCTCGTGACCCACGACCTCGGCGTGGTGGCGACGCGGACCGACGAGATCATCGTCATGTACGCGGGCAACGTGGTCGAGCGCGCCCCGACCAACGTCCTCTTCAAGAGCATGGCCATGCCCTACACGGAGGCGCTGCTCAAGTCGATGCCCCGCATCGCCAACCCGAGCCACACCCGGCTGACCGCCATTGAGGGGCGGCCGCCCGACCTGCTGCACCCCCCGGCCGGCTGCCCGTTCTCCCCCCGCTGCCCCTACGCGCAGGAGCGGTGCCACCGCGAGAAGCCGCCGCTGGTGGAGGCGGCACCCGGGCACAGCTACGCGTGCTGGTTCCCCCTCCCCACACTCGACCGCTCCGAGGCGGTGCTGGTGTGACCGACACCGCCCTCTCGACCGACCCGCTGCTCTCGGTCGAGGACCTCCACGTCTCCTTCCAGAAGGGCAAGACGACCGTGCAGGCGGTGGCGGGCGTCACCTTCACCATGCGCCAGGGCGAGACGCTCGGCCTCGTCGGGGAGTCCGGCTGCGGGAAGACGACGACCGGCCGCGCCATCGTGCAGGTGGAAAAGGCCACGTCGGGCCGGATCCGCTTCGGCGACACCGAGCTCACCGCGCTCAACCGCGGCGACCTGCGCACCCTGCGCACGCAGGTGCAGATGATCTTCCAGGACCCCATTTCGTCCCTCAACCCGCGGCGGCGGGTGAACGAGATCGTGGCGGAGCCCCTCACCATCTGGAAGATCGGGAGCAAGGCGGAACGCCGCGAGACCGCCAACGCGATGCTCGAGCAGGTCGGGATCGACCCCTACCTCAATGGGAGCCGGCGGCCCCGCGAGTTCTCCGGGGGGCAGTGCCAGCGCATCAGCATCGCCCGCGCCCTGGTGCTCAAGCCGAAGCTGCTCGTGTGCGACGAGGTCGTCTCGGCCCTCGACGTGTCCGTCCAGGCCCAGATCCTCAACCTCTTGGAGGACCTGAAGTCCGAGTACCACCTGACCGTCCTCTTCATCGCCCACGACCTGGCCGTGGTCAAGAACGTGAGCGACCGGGTGGCGGTGATGTACCTGGGCCGCCTGTGCGAGATCGCCCCCTCCGACGTGCTCTACGAGGCGCCGGCCCACCACTACACGGCGGCGCTGCTGGCCTCCGCGGTGGAGCCCGACCCCGAGTCCACCCGGGCCTCGATCCCCCTGATGGGCGAGCCTCCCAGCCCGATCAACCCGCCCTCGGGCTGCCGCTTCCGCACCCGCTGCCCGCGGGCGGAGGCCCGGTGCGCCGAGGAGGTGCCCGAGATGCGCGAGTTCGCCCCCGGCCACCAGGTGGCCTGTCACTTCCCGATCGGGAGTTGAGCGCCGGCCGGCCACGCGGGGCGACCGGACCGAGACGCACGCGGGCCGCGGCGCTGGCCGCGCTCGTCGTGGCGCTGCTCGCGGCGGGGTGCGCTCTCGCCCTGGCCCAGCCACCGGGACCGGCGGCCGCCGACGCGGGAGCGGTCCTCCCTGAATCGGTGCAGGCCTTCGGCACCTCCTCCTTCGGCGACCTCTCGGCGGCGTCACTCAACCGGCCCGCCATCGGGATGGCCACCACCGCGGACGGCGGCGGCTACTGGATGGTGTCCCCCGACGGGGGCGTCTTCACCTTCGGCGACGCCGTCTTCTCCGGGTCGGCCGGCGGCATCGCGCTGAACCAGCCCATCGTGGGCATGGCCGAGGACCCGGCCACGGGCGGGTACTGGCTCGTGGCCAGCGACGGCGGGATCTTCGCCTACGGCGCCCCGTTCGACGGCTCCGAGGGCGGGCAACCGCTGAACCAGCCCATCGTCGGCATGGCGGCCACGCCGGACGGCGGCGGCTACTGGCTCGTGGCCCGCGACGGTGGCGTGTTCAGCTTCGGGACCGCCGCCTTCGACGGCTCCGAGGGTGGGCAGCCGCTGAACGCACCGGTGGTCGGGATGGCGGCCGGCGGTGGCGGCTACTGGCTGGTGGCCAGCGACGGCGGGATCTTCAGCTTCGGCGGGGCGGCCTTCGCGGGCTCCGAGGGCGGGCAACCGCTGAACCAGCCCATCGTCGCCATGGCGGCCACGCCGGGCGGTGGCGGCTACTGGCTCGTGGCCCGCGACGGGGGGGTCTTCAACTTCGGGGACGCCCCGTTCGACGGCTCCGCGCTGAGCGCCCGGGACGTGCCCGCCGTCGGCATCGGTGCCGGCGGCAGCTCGCCCGGGTCGGGCTACCGGGTGGCCTACGGCGACGACGCGCCCTTCGGCCCCGCCGTCCGGGCCTACCTGGCCCAGCGAGCCGGCGACGCCACCATCGCGGTCTACGACGCCGCCACGGGCACCACCTGGGACCTGAACCCGGACCGCGTCCAGGTGACCGCGAGCATCGTCAAGGTCGACGTCATGGCGGCGGCGCTCTCGGCCGACCAACAGTCGGGGGGCATCCCGCCGCAGCAGGCCGCGCTCCTGGCGCCGATGATCGAGGTGAGCGACAACGACGCGGCCAACGCGATGTGGGGTGCCATCGGCGGCGCGCCGGGCCTCAGCGCGTTCGACCAGGTGCTCGGCCTGCAGTCGACCTCGCCCTACCCCGGCCCGATCACGTCGGACAACCTGGGCTGGGCCTACACGACGACCACCGCCGACGACATGGTCAGGGTCGTCAACGCCTTCGCCTTCCCCAACGCGATCCTGAACGACTCCTCACGCGCCTACGGCCTCTCCCTCATGCACAACGTGCGGGCGGACCAGGTGTGGGGCGTGCCGGCGAATGCGCCGCCGGGCAGCGTCGCCCTGAAGACGGGCTTCATCACGCCGGAGTCCGGTGCGCAGGTGAACAGCATCGGCTACGTCTCGGGGGCGGGACGCAACTACGTCTTCGCCATCCTGACCGACGGCAACCCCGACGAGGTCTACGGCGAGGGCACCATCAACGCGGTGGCGTCGCTCATCTTCGACACGCTCGCCCCGGGGTGATGGCAGTGCCGGAGCCCGCGTCCGGCCGCCGCCCGCTGGTCGCCGTGGCGGCGTCGCCCCGCTTCCCCGACCTCCACGACGACTGGCCGCTGTTGCGCGCCGCGCTGGGCGAGTTCGGTGTGGATGGCCGCGCCGCGGTCTGGAGCGACCCCGACGTGGACTGGGCGTCCTTCGACCTGGTGGTGGCCAACGGCGCCTGGGACAACATCCACCGGACGGCGGACTTCCTGGCCTGGGTGGCGGCGCTGGAGGCCGCCGGTGTGCCGACGGTCAATGCCCCCGCCATCCTGCGCTGGAACATCGACAAGCGCTACCTGCGCGACCTGGAGGCCGGCGGGGTCCGGACGGTGCCCACGCATTGGATCGAGCCTGACGGGACCGGCCCGGACGACCGACCTGATCCGTTCGCACCCCATGTCGTCGGAAGCGGCGAGGTCGTCGTGAAGCCCTCGGTCTCGGGCGGCGGCTTCCAGACGGCCCGCTACCAGCCCCACGAGCTCGACGAGGCGCGGGCGCACATCGCCGGGCTGGCTGCGTCCGGCCGCACCGTCATGGTCCAGCCCTACGTGCGGTCGGTCGACGACGTGGGCGAGCGGGGGCTCGTCTTCCTCGGCGGCGTCTTCAGCCACGCCATCCACAAGGACCCCATGATCCGGCGCGGCGTGGGCGCGAGCGAGAGCCTGGTGGAGAACCAGGTGACGAGGTCAGCGACGCCGACCGCCGCGGAGCTCCGGCTGGCCCGCCTGTCGCTCGAGGTCGCCGAGACGCGGCTCGGGCCGACGGCGTACGCCCGCGTGGACATGGTGACGCTGGACGACGGGTCTCCCGCGCTGCTCGAGCTCGAGCTGCTCGACCCCGTCCTCTTCTTCGTGCACGCCCCGGAGGCGGCGCATCGGTTCGCCCGGGTCCTCGTGGGGCTGCTGGAGGCGTGCTGAGCCCGGTGCGGGTGCCGCCCGCCGCCCCGGTCTCCTTCGGCGGGATGTTTTTGAACTGTAACGATTGTCGTTTACTGTCCTGAGAACGACGCCGCGACGTCCCGGGTAACCCCGAAAGGTGCCGCCTCGTGGACACTGCCCCTTCGAGGCGCCTTTCATCAAAGAGGAGAGGCATCCGACCGACAGAGCCAGGCAAAGCGGAGCGTAGAGCCGGCGATCCAAGTGCACGAACCTCTCCGAGTTGCTCCCAGGGGCAAGGCGTTCCGTCTTGCCCACCAGGCCGAGGGCACCCCGCAGTCCCAACACGGAGGCCACGCCGCGGACACCGGATCGTCGCAGCGTCGGCGAAACTGGGACCACGTCGGCGACCAGCGCTGCCCCAGCGGCAAGTGCCCCCGCAACGGCAAAACAGGCCGGTGGCGGTGGGACGGCGGAGGTGCCAATCACGGCGTCCGCCAGCTCAGCACGGCTGCGGAAGGGGAAGGACGAGCCGACTCCCCACGCCACATGGAGTACGGACAACGCACCCAGAACGCCCGCCGTCAACTGAGCCGTAAGCCGCACCCGGCGAGGCTATCGCCGTCCCCTCTGCCAGCGGCCTCCGGCCTGGCGTCATCAATCCACTCGCTTCAGAGGTCCAGCGTTTTCGTACTCGGATCGATCGACATGCGGGCAATGAACTTTGCCTTGGTGCGAAGTGACAGCTCTCGAGGGAATGCGGCGATGCTCCTTGCGACCTCCCCCACAACCGTCATCAACTCCGCTGGTGCAACGACTCGAGAGACGAGCCCGAGTGCATGAGCTTCATGTGCGTCGATGGCCCGACCTGTCAGGCAGAGGTCTCGGGCGACCGCACCGCCGACCAGATCGTGCAAGGGTCCGTAGACGACGTCGCCGAAGGATCGCTCGGGATGGCTGAAGCGGGCCGAAGTCGACGCAATCCGCAGGTCGCAGAGGACGGCGAGGTCGAATCCGCCCGCCAGCGCCGGCCCGTTCACCGCGGCGATCAGCGGAAGCGGAAATCGGAGCACCGCTTGATGGAATCTGTCACTCGAGTCCCACAACTGCCTCTGGAACGCCGCATCCGCAATGGCGAACTCGCTCAGGTCGAACCCCGCGCTGAACGTGTCACCCGCGCCGGTCACAACGGCGCAACAGGCCGATTCGTCCGCACGAAGGCGCTCGAGCGCGTCCACGAGTTCGTCGCGAAGGGCGACGGAGAGGGCGTTCTTCTTTTGCGGCCGGTCCAACGTGATGGTGACCACGCCGTCCTCACAAGGCGAGACTCTGACGCTCGGCATGACGACATCATCCCAGGCGCAAGGCCTCCACCAATAATCTATTACGATTACTTCTATCCCAGCGGAGCTCAGAGGCCTGTGACCCCTGCGACGAATCCACTCAGTCGGGGGATGCCATGATCGGCGGACGCAATGCCGAATGGGAACCAACGCACAGGTCGGCAAGGTGGCGACAGATGACGACAGACGTGCCCTTCAGCGATCAGCTCGAGGCCTGGCTGAGTGCAGACGGCCCCAAGACGATCGGCGACCTCGGCCGCGTCTTCTCTGAAAAGAGCTTCGCGGTCACGATCCTGTTCTTGATGTTCGTCCCGGCTCTGCCGTTGCCGACGGGGGGTGTCACCCACGTCTTCGAGGTGATCGTCGTTCTTCTGGCCGTCGAGATGATGATCGGGGCCCGGTCGATCTGGCTGCCGACGCGTTGGAAGGATCGTGCTCTCGGAGCGACGACAACGAAAAAGGCAATCCCGTTCATGATGCGGCGAATTCGCTGGCTGGAGCGATTCTCCAAGCCTCGGGCGGCCTCGTTGTTCCACCGGCGGTGGTTCCTCAGGATCCTCGGCGTCGTCTTCGCGGGTTTGGCGATCGCTTCTGCGGTCGCCCCCCCGTTCTCCGGTCTTGACACCTTCCCAGCGTTGGGCGCCGTGTTCGTCGCGCTCGCCATCATCCTCGAGGACGTGCTCGCTCTGGCGATTGGCCTCGGCATAGGAGCGGGCGGTGTGGTCCTCATCGTCACCGTCGGTGCTGCCCTCATCCACATCATTCGTGGGTTCTTCGGTTGAACGACATTCGACTGCCCCGGAAATGAGTACGGCCACACCACGATCCACTGTCATTGGGTAGCGCATTGCCGCCGAGTCGCCACCGGTGGCGCACCCACGAAGGATGTGAAAATCTCGATGTCGGCAAGTCAGACGGGTCTGAAGGCCCGCCTACCCGAGGAGAGGAGGCACCGTGATTGGTGTCAGCGTTGTATTCGACTACGACGGCAATTTCGATCGCTCGCGGGTGGTTGAGGTGGCCAAGAATGCGCGGAAGATGTTCGAGGGCCTGCCGGGTCTTCGCTTCAAGTTCTTCACGGTGGACGAAAAGGAGCAGCGGGCGATGAACTTCTACGTGTGGGACTCGCAAGAGGCGGCGGAAGCTTTCTTCACCGACGAGCTTCGAGAGAAGGTGTCTGGGTTGTACGGGGTATCGCCCACTGTGACCTATCTGGAGATTGCCGAACTCGTTGACAACTCGTAGTCGTGGAAGGACATACATCGACATCTTCCTGAGGTCCGCCCTCACCCGCTACGCGTAAGAGCCGGTATCCCGTACGCCAAGATTGGGAGCGGCTCGGTCCCGCTTCACTGAGGCTTTGAGAGCCGTCTTCTCAGATGGACCGCGAGCGTCCCGAAAGACAAGCCCTCCGGTTCCCAATGGGGGTGCCGTTGCGTGCCTACCATTTCGGCCCATGTACGCCCTCACCCCGCCCCGTGTCGAGAGGACCGTGGTCGTGCGGGAGGGACGGAAACTCGGCGTGGCCGAGTTCGGATCGGCGAAGGGCCGGGCCGTCGTGTGGTTCCACGGCACGCCCGGGGCCCGCCGGCAGATCCCCGAGGATGCCCGAGTTATGGCGGGAACCGACGACCTCCGGATCATCGGGATCGACCGGCCCGGAATCGGGCTCTCCACCCCGCACCTCTATTCGTCCATTTACGACTCCGTGCCAGACGTCGCGCTCGTGCTCGACCAGTTGGAGGTGGATCGTTTCGCCGTGGTCGGGCTCTCCGGCGGCGGCCCCTATGCCCTGGCCACCGCCCACGCCTTTCCGGATCGGGTCACTGCGGCCGGGATCCTCGGCGGGGTGGCGCCGAACGCGGGCGAAGGCCACATTGACGGCGGCCTCGTGGGCTCCCTGGCCGGCACCCGCGTCGCGCTCCCCTGGCTCCGCCATCCCCTGGCGCTCGTGTTCCAGGCTCTTGTCGCCGCCCTCGGGCCGGTCGGTCCGCAGGCGCTCGACCTCTTCGCCCGGATCTCTCCGGAGGGTGACCGCGTCGTGCTCCGCCGAGAGGAGATCAAGGCCATGTTCCTCGACGATCTCATCTCGAACAGCCGGCACGGCCTGGAGGCGCCGCTCAACGACCTCATCCTCTTCCTACGGCCCTGGGGCTTCGACGTCCGCGAGATCACCGTCCCGGTCCGGTGGTGGCATGGCGATGCCGACCACATCGTCCCCTTCGCGCACGGAGAACATGTCGCCGAGCTCATCCCCAATGCCCAGCTCTACGTGCGGCCCGGCGAGAGCCATCTCGGCGGGCTCGGCGCAGCCGAGGAGGTGCTGCGCACCATCCTGGCGCTGTGGGATTGAGGCCGGGCAACCGAGCGACCCCCCGATGCCCACCCGGCAATGACCCAATATTCGTGGCATAGTCCGACACGAAATATCGTCCGTGAAGCAAGGGAGGTGCCCGATGGGCGAGTTGGACGGGAAGGTCGCAGTCATCACCGGGGCGGGCTCGGGCATGGCGAAGGCGTCGGTCAAGGTCTTCGTCCGCGAGGGCGCCAAGGTCGTCGCGGGCGACATCAGCGGCGCCGAGGAGGACACCGCCCGGGAGGTCGGAGGGGATGTGGTGCCCGTCCACTGCGACGTGACGAAGGAGGCCGAGGTCGAGTCGATGATGGCACGGGCCGTCGCCGAGTTCGGACGAGTCGACGCGGTGCTCAACGTCGCCGGCATCGCCGACGGCGGCATGCTGGCCGATCTCGACATGGCGCTCTACGACCGCATCATGGACGTGGACCTGCGGGGCGTGATGCTCGGGATGAAGCACGGCATCCGCTGCATGCTCCCGACCGGGGGCGGCTCCATCGTCAACTGGTCCTCCGTCGGTGGGCTCAACGGGTCGGCCGGGGTGAGCGTCTACTCGGCTGCCAAGCACGGGATCATCGGCGCCACCAAGGTCGCCGCCATTGAGTACGGCACCCAGGGCATCCGGGCCAACGTGATCTGCCCCGGCTTCGTCCTGACGGAGATCATGGCGGTCGGCGCGGAGGACTTCATCCCGGACATCGCGGCCAAGGCGGCCCTCAATCGACCAGGGCAACCGCACGAGGTCGCCGAAGTCGGTGCATTCCTCGCCTCGGACCGGGCGTCGTACGTGACCGGCGCGGTGATCCCGGTCGACGGAGGGTGGTCGGCGAAGCTGGCGTAGACCGCTGCGTCGAGGCGCGCGGCTAGCTTGGCCCCGACAGGGCAGCGTGGAGGAGGGGGTACAGGGCGTGCGATTCGTTCTGGTGCATGGCGGCTTCCACGGCGCCTGGTGCTGGGGCCGCACCATTCCCGAGCTCGAGTCCCTCGGCCACGAGGCCGTGGCCATCGACATACCCGGCCACGGTGCGCGCGTGCACGAAGAGGCCACCATGTCCGGCCGCCTCGACGCAGTGCTCGAAGTGCTGCGGCCCGGCGACGTGCTGGTGGGGCACTCCGGTGGTGGCCTGGAGATCACCCGCGCCGCCGATGCCGCGCCGGAGCAGGTCGGCCACCTGGTCTACCTCGCGGCAGCGTTGCCGCTCGAAGGCCGCCTCATGCAAGAATCCCTGGTCTACCGCGACGACGGTGTGACGGAGGCCGACTACGACGTGGGCGGGATCCTGCAGCACCTGCGCATCGGCGAGGACGGCTCAATGGCGATCGCCGACGCCGAGGGCGCGCAGGCGCTCTTCTACCATGACTGTGACGACGCGACCGTCCGCTGGGCCTTCGAGCAGCTGACGCCCGAGAAGGCGGGCGACACCGCAACGACGCCGGTGTCGGTCCCGCGCTTCTGGGAGGCCGCACTCCCGCGCAGCTTCATCGTGTGCCTGCAGGACCGCGCCCAACCACGGTGGCTCGCCGACGTCACCGCCCGGCGCCTCGGAGTCGAACCCCTGGCGATCGATGCGTCGCACTCGCCGTTCCTGAGCCGACCCCGAGAGCTCGCGCAGCTCCTCGTCGACGCAACCGCGACAAGAGCCGGTGGGACCCCTGCGACCCAGCGGCTGATAGCGAGAGAGGCCGTCTCTTCAGCGAGCGGGCTTCACCGAGCCCTGCCGGTCACTCTCCGGCCGGTGCCGCCTCCTCCGAGGCTTCGGCAACAGGCTCGGCGGCCTCGACAGGAGCTTCGGCGACCGGCGCGGCGGGCTCGGCCACAGCTTCGGCGACCGGCGCAGCGGGCTCGGCCGCAGTTTCGGCGACCGGCGCGGCGGCGGCTTCCGTGCCCTCGGCCACAGCACCTTCGGCCACGGGGGCCCCACCCGCTTCACCCTCGGGCACGACGACCGGCGTGCCGATCTCCTCGGCGAAGTCGGCCCACGCGGCCTGCGCCTCCGTCTCGGGGGTGAACTCGCCCTCGGCGTAGTCGAAGCCGATGTAGTTACCCTCCTCGTCGTAGGCGTGCTCGCCGAAGGCCTCGCGGTACTCCTCGGAGACCTCGCCGCCCTCTGCCGCCTGCTTGATGGAGAGGCTGATGCGCCGGCGTTGCAGGTCGATGTCGATGATCTTGACCCACAGCTCCTCGCCCGGGGTGACGACCTGCTCGGGCAGGTCGACGTGGTGCGCCGCCATCTCGGAGATGTGCACCAGGCCCTCGATCCCGTCGCCCACCTGCACGAAGGAACCGAAGGGCACCAGCTTGGTGATGCGGCCGTAGACGAGCTGCCCCACGGCGTGGCTGTCGGCGAACTCCTGCCACGGGTCGGACTGGGTGGCCTTGAGCGAGAGGCTGATGCGCTCCTTCTCCAGGTCCACGTCGAGGACCTCGACCTCTATCTCGTCGCCGACGTTGACGACGGAGGACGGGTGGTCGACGTGCTTCCAGCTGAGCTCGGAGACGTGGACGAGCCCGTCCATGCCGCCGAGGTCCACGAAGGCGCCGAAGTTGACGACCGAGGAGACGACGCCCTTGCGGCGCTCGCCCGGCTTCAGGTTCGCCAGGAAGTCACCTCGCTGCTCCTTCTGGGCCTCCTCGAGCCAGGCCCGGCGGGAGAGCACGACGTTGTTGCGGTTGCGGTCGAGCTCAATGATCTTGGCCTCGATCACCTTGCCGACATAGGGCTGGAGCTCGCGCACGCGGCGCAGCTCCACCAGCGAGGCGGGCAGGAAGCCGCGCAGGCCGATGTCGACGATCAGCCCGCCCTTCACGACCTCGATGACCGGGCCGGAGACCATTTCGCCGCTGTTCTTCTTCTCTTCGATGGTGGTCCAGGCGCGCTCGTACTGGGCCCGCTTCTTGGAGAGGACGAGCCGTCCCTCCTTGTCCTCCTTCTGAAGGACCAGCGCTTCGATGTGCTCGCCGAGCGACACGATGTCCTCGGGGTTCGCGTCGTTGCGGATGGACAGCTCGCGGGCGGGGATGACGCCTTCGGACTTGAAGCCGATATCGAGCAGGACCTCGTCGCGGTCGATCTTGACGACCGTCCCCTCGATCACGTCGCCGTCGTCGAACTCGATGATGGAGTCCCCCATCGCCTGTTCGAGATCGGAATCCCCCAGGTCGTCGTCGACGATGGTGCGAGGGGTGTAGTTCCCCTCGGCGTCGAAGCTGCCCATCGCTTCGGGCGAGAGGAGGGAGGTGGGTGCGTCAGCCATGTTGAAGCTCCTTGCGGCGGGTGCGACTTGCACCCGCAGGACCGCGCCGGGGTCAGATCTCGTCGGATATGGGTTGCGCCGCCGCCGGTGCCGGCGGGCAAGGGGATCTAGCGTACCACCTGCTCAGGGGCATTCTGTCGGCGTCGGCCTGACACGCTGGCTCCAGAGCCCACGCCGGTCGATCCAGTCGTACGCGAGCGCCTCGATCCGCGCGGCTGTCTCCTCGTCGTCGAGATCCTCCCCAGCCCGCTCCTCGCCGCTGCCCGCCTCCCGGGGCGAGCCGGCGAGTGCTCGAGCCGCGCGCTCGAACGCCTGCCGCCGGACGAGGTCCTCCAGCGGTTCTGCGGGCACGAGGACGTAACAGACCTGGCAGTGGAGCACGGCTGCCACTCGATCCAATGTCGAGAGTGGAATCGATCGCCGCAGCTCGGCCCGTTCGAACTGGCACACCCGATCCCCCGTCACACCCAACCGCCCTGCCAGGTCGAACGTCGACATGCCGAGTGCGTCCCGAACGGTCCTGATCCACCCGGCCGGCGGCACCGGCCCGACCCGGTCTTCGAGGCCGTCCAGACGCCGGTCCAACCGTCGCCGGGCGGCGGCCCGCGACGCTCGCCGATGCGCGCCCTGCTCGCCCTTTCGGCGCGGCATCCCGCTATCCCCGCCGCCTATACGCGCTGGGTCTCGGCACTGGGATACCCAATCCATAGACCCGAGCCGTATGGACACCCGAGAAACACGTGGAGAACGGTCGTCGGGTCGCCGAGAGTCGACGCTGACCGGCACAATGCGGAAACTCGACGGCGACGCCGAGACGTTGGCTCAGTCCGTAGGCCTCCATGTTCTAGGCGAGACCGTAGGAGACCATCTTGGAGAACTCGCGCTGGGTGTGCCCGACCTCCCCGTTCCGCAGGTGGGAGGCCTCAATCCCCGTGAAGGGGCAGTGGGTCCTGTGCTAGTCATCGCATGAGTGCCAACAGTGGCGCAAGGCGCGCCCAGGGGTCCGTTCGGGCCCGCCGCCGTCGTGGTTGGCGGTGCCCTGATCGTCGTCGGGCTCCTCGGCATCGGCCTCGGGTGGGGATCGACGACGACGACCTCGCCGGCGTCGTCCGCCGCCCCCGCGTCGACCGTACCCACGTCCGAGTCGCCGCAGGCCTTCTTCGCTGCGTTCCTCGCCGCATTGGCGGCGGGCAATCACACCTACCTGTTCGACCGGCTCGACCCGGCCGTCATCGCCCGCTTCGGGACCGCCGAGTGCCGGGCCGCCGTCGCCAACCTCCACCCGCTCGCCGGCGAGCGCCTCCTGGCGGTGGGACGGACCGGGAACTACCGGTTCACCACGAGCGGGCACTCCACCGTGGTGCCCGACGTGACCGAGTTCACGGTGCAGGACCCGGCCGCGGGCGTCGTGCACCTCCACTTCGCCCTGATCGACGGGCGCTACCACTACTTCACGGACTGCGGGGCGCTCGGTGGCTAGGCGCCGACGGGGGCGGCTGCCGGTGGCACGAGCGGGTCTGCTCGCGTTCGCCGGCGTGCTGGACTGGGCGGTCCTCGGATCAGGCCGCCCTCCCGGCCGGCGCGCAGGGAACCGAGGGCAGCATCTCGGGCTCGACGCTGCACGTCACGCTGACGTCGCCGCAGGGCGCCCCGGTCTATGTCTTCGCGCTGCAATTCCCACCGTCGGTCGCCGGCAACGTCGCCGGCATCACCTGCGGCGCCGGGGGGACCGCCAACCCGACGGGCGGTCCGGGCGGGGCGCCCGAGTGCCTGTTCTCCTCGCCCTTGACCACGACCATGGTGATGGTCGACGGGCGGGCGCCCTGGGCCAGCCCGCTCACCGTGACGCCGTACTTCAGCTACGACAACAGCACCTACAGCGCCGGGTCACCCTTCACCGTGGCCTCGACGCCTCCGCCCGCCCCGAGCCCGCCGCCCCAGTCCCCTCCGTCCACGCCGTCCTCGCCGTCCACCCCGAACGCGGGCTCCACGCCGCCGACCGAGGCCCCCTCGCCGCACGTCCCGATGGGTGGCGGGTCGTCCGACGACCTGCTGTGGCTGTGGCTGCTCCTGCTGGGCCTCGGCATCGTGATCCTCGGCGGCGGCGTCTGGTGGATCATCCGCACGCACCCCGAGGGCGGCGACGTGCCCTTCAGCTACGACGACATTGAGCGGGTGCCCCTGACCTACGACGACACCGGCGGCGCGGTGACGCCGCCGCCGCTCCCCCCGGAGGAGTTCGGCCCGCGGCCTGGGCCCGGCGACGGCGACGCGAGCCGCCGCCCGACCCGGAGACCACCAGGATCCCGATCGGAGGCCTCCCCGACCGCGCCCAGCCCGAGCGCCAGCCCCAGCCGGGCGCGCCTCGCAGCCCGTGGCCAGCGTGGTCGTCCCGGCCTTCGCCGACGCCGGCCACGATCGGCGCCGTGCTCCATGCGCTGGAGCAACAGGACCTGGCTGAGCCCTACGAGGTGATCGTCGTCGCATCCGGCACCGACGCCACGAGGACATCGTCTCGGCGCGGCCACCCGGGCACCGTGCTGCTGCACTCACCCGACCGCCTCACGCCCGGCGCGGCCCGCAACGCCGGGGTGGACGCCGCGACCGGCCGCGAGGTGATCGCCTTCCTCGCCGCCGACTGCATCCCGGCGCCCGACTGGCTGCGTCGGCGGGTGGAGGCGCACCGCCGCGGGCATCCGCTCGTCGGTGGCTTCGTCGACGCCGCCACGCCGAGCACCTGCGCCGGGTGGGCGCAGTACTTCGCGAAATTCTGGGGCATGCAGGGTCTGCACCGGGCGCGGGGGGAGGGCCCCGGACCCCTGTTCCACCTCTCCTACGCACGCGCGGCCCTGACGAACCGCTGGGACGAGTCGTCGGTGGCGGGCGAGGACACCGCCTTCAACGACGCGCTGGTCCGGGCGGGACACGTCGTGTGGTTCGACGCCGCCATCAGGGTCTTCCACGTGAACGCCCGCCGCCTGCGCACGGTGCTGGCCGAGCAGCGGGAACAGGGCCATGGCGTCGGCCGCCTCTGCGGCACGAGCGACCTGGCGCGCTACTTCGTGCCGCTGCGGGGCGGCCCGCAGATGCCCTTCGTGCTCGGGTGGCGCTGTGTGGCGACCATGGCGCGCCACCGGCCCCGCCTCCTGGCCCGCTGCGTGGCCGTGCTCCCCCTCACCGTGGCGGCCATGGCGGCCCGGCGGCGGGGTTTCCGGGCCGGGCTGCGGGAGGGCCCGGCTGCACCCGCGGTGGTGCCGACGCCCCCGCGGCCCTGTGCTGACCCGGCGCCGACCGTCTCGGTGATCGTGCCCGCCTACAACGAGGAGCGGGTCCTCGGCGCGTGCGTCGACTCCCTGCTGGCCCAAGTCGGGCTCCCGCTCGAGGTCCTCGTCGTCGACGACGGATCGACCGACGGCACGGCGGCCGTGGCGCAGGCCCGGCACGTGCCGGTGCTCCACCTCCCGCACGGGGGACCCGCGGCGGCCAAGAACGCCGGCGCGGCGGCGGCGCGGGGCGACGTCCTGGTCTTCTTCGACGCCGACCTGGTGGCCGAGCCCGACGCCGTCGAGGCGCTCTGCCGGCCCATCCTCGAGGGCCGCTCGCTCGGGACCTACACCCCGGAGATCAGGGTGGGCAACCCCGACAACCCCTGGGCCGACTGCTGGACCTACAACCGCGGTGCCGCCCGGGGCGTGCACTTCCCCCGCCAGCTCCCGGCGCAGTGGGACAACTTCCGCGCCGTCCGCCGGGAGGACTTCCTGCGCGCCGGCGGGTACGACGACGTCGGCTACGGCGAGGACATGACGCTGGCCCCGAAGCTGCGCGTCAAGGCGGACGCGGTGGCCGGGGCCCGCCTGTTGCACCACAACCCGAGCACACTGCACGAGGTCTGGGAGAACGCCCGCTGGGTCGGCCGCGGCCCCGCCATCCACTCGGGACCGGGGCCCGCTCGCCCACGGGCACTGCACCGATGCCTCCGGCGCGGCATGGGCGGCGCGCGCCGCCTGGGCCGTCCGCGCTTCGTGGTCTTCGCCCTGGCCTACGACCTCGGCATCCGCAGCGGCCTGCGCTCGGCCCGCCGGGGCCGCGCGTCCCACGCCAAGTAGGCCGGTCAGCCCCTCGCCGTCAGCCCTTTGCCCCGGCCCAGCTCGGTCCGCTCGCCACCGAGATGGTCAGGGGGACCTTGAGGTCCGCCGCGCCGGTCAGGGCGGACTCGGTGAGGCGGCGCACGTCGTCCTCCTCCCCCGGCGTCATCTCGACGATGACCTCGTCGTGCACCTGGAGCACCAGCCGGCTCTCCAGCTTCTTCGCCTCGAGGTCCGCATCGAGGCGGACGAGGGCCAGCTTGAAGATGTCGGCGGCCAGCCCCTGGATGCCCGCGTTCATGGCCTGGCGCTCGGCCGCCTGGCGCAGGCGGTAGTTCGACGCGTTGAGGTCGGGCAGCGGCCGGACGCGGCCGAACATGGTGCGGGTGTAGCCGCGCAGCGTGGCCTCGGCAACCGTCTCGTCCATGTACTGCTTGACCCGCGGGAAGGCCCCGAAGTAGCTCTCCATGATGGCGGCCGCTTCCTCCACCGCGACGCCGAGCCGCTGGCTGAGGCCGTAGGCCTCCATGCCGTAGGCGAGGCCGTAGGACACCATTTTGGAGAACTCGCGCTGGGTGTGCGTGACCTCCTCGGGGCTGATGCCGTACACGGCGGCTGCGACCGTGCGGTGCACGTCGGAGCCCGACGACAGTGCGTCGATCAGCCCCTGGTCTCCGGAGAGGTGCGCGATGCAGCGCAGCTCGACCTGGTCGTAGTCGGCCACCAGGAAGCTGCAGCCGTGCGACGGGACGAAGGCACGCCGGAACTGCTTGCCCAGCTCTGTGCGCACGGGGATGTTGTGCAGGTTCGGGCGGTCCGACGAGATGCGCCCGGTGCGGGCCACCGTCTGGCCGAACGACGCATGGATGCGGCCGTCGGGCTGCACCTCGGCCAGCAGGCTCTCCCCGTAGGTCGAGCGCAGCTTCTCGACCTCGCGATAGGAGAGCAGCGCCTCGATGATCGGGTGCTCCCCGCGCAGGGTCTCGAGGGTCTGCGCGTCGGTGGAGAACCCGGTCTTGGTCTTCTTGCCCGGTGTGAGCCCGAGCTCGTCGTAGAGGACCGTGCGGAGCTGCGGGTCGAATTCACGTTGAACTCGTGGCCGGCGCACTCCTGCACCTCGGCCTGGAGGGTGGCGACGGAGGTGGCGAGGGAGTCGGCGATCGCCTGCAGCTCGGCGCGGTCGACGCCGATGCCGGCCACCTCCATGCGGGCCAGCACGCGCACCAGCGGCGTCTCGATGTCGTCGTGCAGCATCACCATGTCCTCGGACTGCAGGCGCCGGCGGAACCCATTCGCCATGGCGACGATGTCGGCCGCCTCGCCGGCGGCCTCCCGGGCCACGTCGAGGGCCCCGGTGCCCGGCTCGGCAATGTCGAGGGTCAGCTGCCCCGTCTGCTCCCGCAGCTGCTCCATCCCGTACTCCCCCGTCGAGGCGTCGAGGAGGTAGGCCGCCACCGCGGTGTCCATCTGCAGCCCCGTCAGGTCGACGCCGAGGGGGAGGAGGGACCGCATGGCCTCCTTCACGTGGTGGCCGAGGACGGGCCGAGCCAGGACGGCATTGAGCTTCTTGGCCACCGCGGCGGCGTCGAGGAGGTCGCCCGGCGCCATGACCCCGATGCCCGCCTCCTCGCCCTCGGTGGCGACCAGGACCAGCCCCACCAGCGGGCTGCGGCCGGGCATGCCGCTCCAGCGGGCGGCCAGCGCGACCGGGCCCTTCCCGAGCTCGTCGAGGGCCTTGGCCAACTCCGCCGCCGTCGCGGGCACCGCCATGTCGCGCAGCTCCAGTGCCGGTTCGGCCGCCGCGCTCTCGACTTCCGCCTGCAGCGGCCAGGATGCCTTCGGCGCGGGCCCGGCGCTGCCGGGCGCCGGCTCTCCCAGCGCCCCGGCGTCGAGGAGCTCCTCCATGCGCTGCCAGACGGTCTTCATCTCGTAGCGCTCGAACGTGGCCTCCGCCGTGCCGCGATCCCAGCCGCCGAGCGCAATGTGGGCCACGTCGACGTCGAGCGGCACGTCGCAGACGAGCGGGATGATGCGGGCGTTCGACCGGGCGAGCTCCTCGTTCGCCGCCAGGTTCTCGCGCAGCTTGGGCGTCTGCTCGTCGAGGTGGGAGAAGATGCCGTCGAGGTCGCCGTACTTGGTGAGGAGCTTGGCCGCGGTCTTCTCCCCCACCCCGGGCACGCCGGGGAGGTTGTCCGAGGGGTCGCCCCGCAGCGAGGCCAGCAGGACGTACTGCGAGGGGGGCACGCCGGTGCGGTCCACGATGCCCGCCTCGTCGTAGAGGCTGTAGTCGCTCACGCCCCGCTTGTTGTAGAGCACCCGGATGTGGGGATCGCGCACCAGCTGGAAGCTGTCGCGGTCGCCGGTGACGATGACGACGTCGGACTGGCGCGCCGCGGCCTCGGTGGCCAGCGTGGCGATGACGTCGTCCGCCTCGAAGCCGGGGGCCTCGACCACGGGGATGGCCAGCGCGGCCATGACCTCACGGATCATGTCGAACTGGGGCGGGAGCAACCAGGGCGTCTCCGCCCGCCCGGCCTTGTAGTCCTCCAGGATCTCGTCACGGAAGGTCGCCCCGGGAGCATCGAAGGCCACGACCAGTGCCGAGGGGTGCTGCTCACGGATGAGGTACACCAGCATGGAGGTGAACCCGTGCACGGCGTTGGTGACGACGCCGGTGGAGGTGGCCAGGGTGTCGGGCAGCGCGAAGTAGGCCCGGAAGGCGAGTGACATCCCGTCGAGCAGCAGCAACGGTCCCGGTCGCTCCTGCGGCGTCGCCATGGGGTCGAGACTACGGGGTCAGGGTGCCGTCGACGACCTGTTGCGCGACGTCGCGCATCCGCGCCCGTGTCTGCATGGCCGTGCGCTGGATGAAGCCGAATGCCTCTGTTTCGGGGAGATCGTCACGGTCCATCAGGATCTGCTTGGCCTCGTCGACCAGGCGGCGGGTGGCGATCTTGTCCTCGGCCCCGTCGGCCGGGTGCTCGGCCTCGATCGCCCGGTCCTGCCGGGCCTTGGTCAGCACGTCGGCGATGGCCGGGAGCAGCTCCCGCGGCTGGAAGGGCTTCACGAGGTAGGCGGAGACACCCGAGTCCCTGGCCTCTTCAATGAGGTCGCGCTGGCTGAACGCCGTGAGCAGCAGGACCACCGCCTGATGGCGCGAGGTGATTTCGCGGGCGGCCCGCAGGCCGTCCATCCCGGGCATCTTCACGTCGAGGATGGCCAGGTCCGGCTGGTGCTCCTCGACGAGCTGCACCGCCTCGTCGCCGCGTCCGGTCTCGCCGACGACTTCGTAGCCGGCCGACACGAGAATCTCCTTGAGGTCGAGGCGCACGATGGCCTCGTCCTCGGCGATCACCACTCGGGCCGGGCCCGACCCGTCCGTGCCCAGCACCGCCTCCCCGCCCCGCGCCGTCACTGCGTGCCCGAGGCGACGTGGCCGAGGAGCTCGTCCTGGCGATGCTCGAGGTCGACCACCGTCTTCAGCAGCGCCTCGCGGGCCCGGACCATGGCATCGGCGTGGCGCACCGCCTCGTTGTGCTCCTGAGTGGCGAGCGGGGTCTCCGAGACGAGGGCCCGCACGCGCGCCTCGTCAGCCGACTCCTGGACGACGGCGAGCTGCTCGTCGAGCACGGCCAACTCCTCCCGCGCCCGCACGAGGCGGGCGTGGACGTCTCTGATCCGCCGTTCCAGCAGGGCGCGATGCATGGAGCGTCAAGTGTACGTGGCGGGGAACCAACGACGCCGAACGTCCAGGCTGTCCAGGACGGCCTCGTCGGGCCAGTTCCCCACCCCGGGGCCGGTGGGAACACGGACCCAGCCGCCGGCCACCGGGGGGTAGCCACACGGGTCGGTGGACAGGTAGTCCGTGGGGTCGCCGAGGTCGCTGACCAGGCCCGTCGCGTCCTCGTTCAGCCGGGCCGCCAGAGCGAGGTTGGAGGCGCGCCCGAGCCCCGCCTCGAAGAAGCCGCCCACGAACACCGGCACGCCTGCCTCCGCGGCAGGCGGCATGGGCGGCCCGGGTGGCGCGCACGCCACCGAGGCGGGCGGGCTTGAGGCAGGCCATTGCGCAGGCGCCGTTGCGGAGCGCGTCGCGCACCCGGCGTGGCGTGCTGAGCGACTCGTCGAGGCAGATCGGCACGGGAAGGACGCGGGCCAGCTGGGCGTGGGCGACGAGGTCGGCCGGCGGCAGCGGTTGCTCAATGCACAGGACGTCATAGTCCGCCAAGCGGCTCAAGACGGCGACGTCCTCCTCCCCTGCTCCGAAGGACCCGTTCGCGTCGACCTGGAGCACGAGGTCGGGATGATCGGCGCGCACCGCGCGCACCGGGTCGTGCTCCCAACCGGGCTCGATCTTCACGCGCACCCGCGCCGCCCCAGCACGCACCGCGGCGTCGACGTCGGCTCGCAGCGTGGCCAGATCGTGACCCGGCGGAATGCCGACGACCGCACCCACCGGCAGCGCCTCGAACCCAGCACCCGTCCCGAGGGACTCCGTCATCGAACGACCCTCGGCACGCAGTTCGGCGTCGGACACCGCCATCTCGAAGGTCGCCGCCACCATCCGGTCCACCGCCGTGCTCGCGAAGAGCTGGGGCACGAGCGCCGCTGCCGGCAGCTGCCCGTCCCGCGTGGCGCAGGCCGCCTGGAGTCGGGGCACGCCGCGCTCGACCACCGCCAGCTCCACCTCCTGGAGTGCGGGGTCGACCGAGGTCGCATCGGCCAGGGCGGCACACTCGCCCCACCCCTCGCCCGAATCCCCCACGACCCGGACGAAGAGGAGAGGTCGCATCCGGTGTACGCCCGCGGCGGTCCCGATGTCACGACGGAACGGGACGTCGACCCGGACCAGCTCCACTCCGGCGAGCTTCATCGGGAACGGGCACCCACCCCTCCACCGTAGGTCGGAGCTTGTACGATCGGGCGTTCCCGCCCGGATGGCGGAATCGGCAGACGCGGCGGCCTCAAAAGCCGTTGTCCGAAAGGACGTGCGGGTTCAAGTCCCGCTCCGGGCACGCTGTGATGTCTCAGAGATTCTGGGACGTCTGAACCCACAGACCGTAGCTTCACCTGATGGGCTGATAGTCCTTCGCTGGATCGAGGGTCAGGTGCCGCAAGACGGTCCCCTCCGTGTCGAGGATGCGGACGTCGAGATCGGCGACGAGCATGAGGACCCGCTCGTTCTTGTGGGCCCGGCCCACCCCGATGTGATGGAGTTTGGAGCGGTGGCGCAAGGTCACCGTGCCGTTGGTGTCGACCCGGTCCCGGCGAACTTTGGTGCTCGGTGAGACCACCTGGCCCTCGATGCTCGGTGAGGCCTTGTCCCGCTCCTTGTAGACGCAGAGGGGTGGACGGCCATGCGCTTGGTGGGGACGGATCTCGTTGTAGTAGCCGGCGAAGAAGTCGACGCCGCGCTGGAGAGCGTCGAGGGAGTCGAACGCATTGTTGGCACAGAGCCACTTCTTGAGGGTCTGGTGGTAGCGCTCGATCTTGCCCTGGGTCTGGGGATGGTAGGGCTTGCCGTGCTTGAAGCTGATGCCGAGCGCAGCGAGATCGATCTCGAGGCCGGTCGCCGCCCCGCGATAGGCGGCGGTGTAGATGGCGCCATTGTCAGAGAGCACACTAGCGGGCAAACCCCAGGTCGCAGCGGTGGCGTAGAAGAGCTCGATGGTGTCGGGCGCCGTCGCCGTTCGAAGGACCTTCGAGGAGAGGACAGCCCGTGAGCAGTCGTCGATGAAGTGGAGGATCTCGACCTTCTCCTCGCCCACGTGCCAATGGGTCATGTCGCTCTGCCAGCACTCGTTGGCCAGCGCGGCCTCGAAGCGGACCCAGCTCGAGCGGGGCCGCTTTTGGGGTTGGTCCACCACGAGGCCTCGGCGCCGGAGCACCCGGTGCACTGTCGAGAGCGACGGCACGCTGTGGTGGGCCTGGCTCAAGTGGTAGCGGATGGTCCGCGCCCCCGCATCGAAGCCGGCGTCAGCGAGGTGCTTGCGCCACCAGACGATCTCGTCTTCGACCTCGGGCGCCGTGAGGGCGGGGGGACGTCTCGGACCCCGTCGCCGGGGCTCGAGGGCCTCGGCGCCGCCGTCTCGGAACAGCTGGACGTGGCGCTGCACCCAGGACTTCGACGTCCCGGTGGCCGCGGCGACGGCCCGCACGGAACGACCCTCGACCAGCACGGCGTTGACGGCGTAATGGGCCAGATCCACGGCGGACACCCCTTGTCATCGGTGTCCCAGAATCTTGAAACATGCCGTCCCAGAAACCCGGGAACGTGACACCGCTCCGGGCACGCAGCGGATCAACCTTTCACCCGTGTGGCACCATGCGTCCGGCGACTACAGGATGAGGACCCATGCGCCAGGACACAAACTGGTTGAGTCACGCGCACGACCGTTCGCTCGCCGAGAAGTGGGGCGTTCGAGCCTCTGCCCTGGTGGCCGCCGTCCTCCTCGTCAACGGCCTGTCCGGCAGTTCAAGCGCTAGCGGTTCACCCAGCGCCGTCGGCACTCCTGCGCACCCCCAGCTCCTGACCTGTGCCGAGGAGGCGACGCAATTCACCGGAACCGTGGCCCCCGCCGGACCACACGACATCAGTTTCGGCGCGGGGTATTTCCCTCAGGCGCGCCTGGTGGCCAACATGAACCCGCCGCACGCGGGCGACCTGGCTCGCCGCACCGGATACAAGATGCCTCCCGTGGTCAACCCCGGAGCGACGGTGACGATCACGATCGCCCGTGGGGCGCGGTCCTACGTCGTGCAGCAGAACCCATCGTCACCGCGCCGAGGGAGCCAGTCGGTCACGTACCGGGCCTGTGCGCACAAGCCTGGATTCTTTCCCCAGAGCTTCCGGTTCATCGACGGCCGGCAACGGGGTTGCGTCCCCCTCGACGTGCGAGTCAATGGACAGCGGAAGACGACCCGCATCGTTCTCTCGTTCTTCGCGGGACCCTGCAGAACCTCGACCTGAGCCGTCGGAGCGAGGCTGGACCGCATCACACGCCGGGGTCGTCCTCACACGTCACGGCCGATCCGAGAGTCGGCGATCGATCTCCGCACCCATGATCTTGCAGTCCGTCACCGGGTGGTCGTAGCGGCAGAGCAGCGCGCCGGAAAGATACGCGCGGGCCTGATGCAGAGTGGCAATCTCCTCATCGAGCGCCTCGAGCCGGCGCGCGGCAATGGCCTTCCACTCGCCGACGTCCGCTGCGTCCAGGATTCCGGCGATGTCGACGAGAGCGAGCCCCGCGTCTTGCAACATGCCGATGAACACGAGCCTTCGAAGGGTTTCGAGGCGGTAGCGGCGCTGTCCGGACTGCCGGGTATCGGCGACGAGCAGGTTGAGGCGCTCGTAGTAGCGGATCGTGGAGGTGGTGACGCCCGCTCGTTCGGCGACCTCCCCGATCGTCAGCAGAGGCTCAGGCACCTCCCCACTTGACTTGAAGTCAGGTTCAACTGTCAAGGTGCAGGCGTGGAGCCACAACACGCACCGCCCAATCACCACGCTGACTACCCCGGCTTTGCCGGGTGGCCGGGCTCGTCGCCGCCCTCAGCATGGCGTTCGGTCGCCAAGGCGACGCCCAGGCTCGCAGCCCGACTGAGCGGGCTGGGATCGGGCGACACGGTCGTGGACCTGGGGTGTGGTCCCGGAGCCAGCAGTCCGCTACGCAGCCCGAACGGTGCACCGTCAACCGGGATCGACCCGGCGCCGGTGATGTTGCGGGTCGCCCGGCTCCTGACCCGGTCTTCGGCAGCAGTGCGGTACCTCGAAGGGTCTGCCGAGGTGATCCCCGTCCCGAGGAATCCGCTTCGGTCGTGTGGTCAATTGCCACTGTCCACCACTGGTCCGACATCGACGCCGGGCTTCGAGAAATACGCCGTGTGCTCCTTTCCGGTGGACGACTGGTCGCCATGGAGAAGATGGCCCAGCCAGGGGCCCGGGGCCACCAGAGCCACGGGTGGACCGACGAGCAAGCCTCGGGCTTCGCAGATCGCTGCCGCGCACACGGGTTCAGCGATGTTCGGCTGGAACGAAACACGACCGGGCGCCGATCGACGGTGAGCGTCGTCGCGTGCGCACCCTGATGATCCTGGGTTTCTCAGCCTGACGTCGGTCGCGGCGAGCGATCAGAAGCCCGTGGCGGCGATGATCGAGCCGTTGAGGTGCGTGCCGGCCATGCCTCCGTCGTTCGGAGCGTCACCGTAAGGGTCGACGGCCCCGACGGCGCTGGCCACCCAGTACCCGCCTCCGTCCGAGGTGCTGAAGATGGCCGTCGCCGGATTGAAGCCGCCGAACTGGCCACCAGGGCTGCCGTAGTCGGCGGCGTCGCCGTAGCGGTAGACGGTGCCGTTGGCGACGAGGACCCAGTAGCCCTTGCCGTCCGGGGTGCGGACGGCGGAGGTGATGGGAGACCCCACGTTGCCCGGGGATCCGAGGGACGGCGCGTCACCGAAGGAGTAGACGTTGCCCGTGGCGGTGAAGAGCCAGTAGCCGTTCCCGGTCGAGTCGGGGATCACGGAGACTGCTGGTCCCGAGCAGCCACCGATACCGGGGCACGAGCCGGCGAAGCTGGCGCCCGGTCCGAAGGCGAAGACGCCCCCGTCGGAGGCCACCACGAAGTAGCCCTGGCCGTTCGCCGCCGGCACCATCGCGACAATCGGTGCGTTGAGGCTGTGCGGGAGACCAGAGCCCGCCGGTGCGAGCCCGAGGCCCGGGATGGAGCCGTAGAAGCCGGCATCGCCGAAGGCAAAGGTCCCACCGTCGGACGGCGACCAGCCAGTAGCCGGCACGGTCACTTGTCGGAGTGATGCCGACCACCGGACGTTGGAGCGTGAGGCTCCCGGTGGACCCGTAGAAGTTCGCCGAACCGAAGGTGAAGATGCCGCCGTCGGAGCCGACCAGCCAGTATCCGTGTGTGACGGGTGGCGGCGACGGTGGAGGGGGTGTTGCCGGCTGTGGCCCGCCGGTGACGATGAAGTCCCCCGAGGCGCTGGTGAGGGTGACCGAATAAGATCGGCAAATGGTTG
>CAVUEI010000004.1:0-276103 GCA_963740535.1 uncultured Acidimicrobiaceae bacterium | reverse complement strand
CGACGGCATCCAGTTGGTGAGAGGAGAGGCGAGCCAGTCCAGCACCTGGCGCCGGGTCGTCGGCCCGTGCGGTTGCCAGGCCGAGGGCAGCCAGCCCTCCTCGCGGAGGTAGGCCGCCTCGGAGATGTTCGCCGTCAGCGGGTCGGTGGTGAGGCCACACCGGGTGGCCGTCGGGTCGACGCCGAACAGCGTGGCGGCGTTGAGGCCGAAGAGGTCCGCCTTCACCTCGTCCGTCAGTGCGGGGTACTTGTAGAGGTCCTGGAACTCGGGGGTGATCTGGAAGGAGCGCATCGCCATGATCTGTGCCTCCGGGCTCCCGTACCAGATGGCGTCGGTGCCCCAGAGAACGCGCTGCGCACCCACCCGGCTCAGCAGCTTCCCGAGCGTGTGGGCCGCCTGGTCCGGCGTCGTGAGCAGTTGGCGCCACAGGGTGGCGACGTCGACCCAGACGTTGTCGTTCGGCGGGACGCCGTGGCGGTCGAGGGCGGCCAGCATCGAGTCGGTGCCGATCGTCGCGTTCGGGTCGTAGGGGCCCTCGACGTGTGAGGGGTCCCAGGCGGCGTGGTACACGACGAATTGCATGTCGGGGAACTGGCGAGAGACCGCCACGATGTCGTCGGGATGGTTGAAGGCCGGGTCGAAGTTGACCAGCGGGAGGCCCTTGTGGGCCACGAAGACCTTCACGCCGAGGTCGTGCGCGTGCTGGATCACGGGGAGGCCAACGGCGGGGTCCTCCAACGAGAACCCCTGGCCGCTCGGGCTCCACGCGGTGTACACCTTGAACGCGGCGGGCGGGCCCGCCGCCACCGCGCTCGACATCTCGTCGAGGGTGGCCGCCACGGTCCCGACGTTGGGGGCGATGACGTTCTCCACCAACACCCGACTGGCGCCGCCGCCGGTCAGGCCGGCGGTGATCTCCTTGGTGCTCAGGGCCTCGGGGAACGGGATGGGGGCGTTGGACGGGCCCGAGTTGGGGACGTCGGTCAGCACCGCCATCGTCGTATCGCTGGCCAGGAAGAGGTCGTGCAGGTAGGTCGCCCGGTCGACGCAGTCGAGCCGGGGGTTGTCGGTGCAGCCCGGCGGGAGCATGGAGAGCACGAGTCCCGTGGTCTCCGGGGAGTTCTGGACCCAGGGACCCGCCGGGATCACGTGGTGGGTGTGGACGTCGAAGATGAAGTCCGAACCGGTCAGCGCGTCCTGGCAGGCCGCCGCGTCCGTCGGTGGGGGCGTGGTGAAGTGCCCGCCCCGGGGCTTGGACGCTCCGCTCCTGTGCGGGGCGGTCGGCGAGGCGCACCCGGCCAGCTCGAACACCGCCAGCGACGCGGCCACGGCCCCGGCGCCCTGCAGGAAGCGGCGGCGGTCGACACCGAGCCGCCGGGCCGAGTCGTCGATGGAGGACCGGATGAGCTCGTTGACCGCCCGGTCCCGCCGGCCCGCCGCCGGCCGGGACGAACTCGCCGTTGGAGACGGGCCCGGCCGCGAGCGGCAGGTGGTCGTCGTGCCGATCGCGCTGCCGGCGGGAGAACGGGCCGATCCCAGCCATGACGGTGAGGATACGACCGCCCCCGCAAAGGAGTCGGCGGACCCTCGGCCGGGCTCAGTCCGGCGGCGTCCAGAGGCGGCGCGGTCCCTGAGTCCTTCAGCCCCTCGTGCGGGCCGGGCGGGTCCCGATCACCGAGGCCCGCTCCATGATGCGCCGGTGCGGCCAGTAGTCGCTCGACGCGTAGTGCTGCACGGCACGGTTGTCCCAGAAGGCCACCGCGTCCTTCGTCCAGGTGAAGCGGCACTGGTGCTCGGGAGCGTCGGCCTGGCGGCACAGGCGGTCGAGCAGCAGCAGGCTGGCCTCGTGGTCGAGACCCTCGATGTGGCTGACGAAGGGGCGGTTCACGTACAGGTGCAGCTTCCCCGTCGCCGGGTGGGTGCAGACCACGGGGTGGCGAACCGGGGGGTATTTCTCCTGGGCCTCGCGCCGCTGCTCCGCCGTCATGGTGTGCCCGAAGGTCTGGGTGAAGTCGTGCACCGCATCCAGCGCGTCGATCTCCTCCTTGGTCGCCGCGTCGAGCGCGTCGTAGGCGGCGTACATGTCGGCAAACAGCGTGTCGCCGCCGTGCTCGGGAACCGACAGGGCGTGCAGGATGGCGCCCATGGAGGGGCACTCCCGCCAGGTGACGTCGTGGTGCCACGAGTTCTCGTAGCCGCTGACCTCCGCCGTCTTCTCGAAGCGGACCAGCTCGGGCTCCCCCGTGTTGGAGGCCAGGAAGGGATGGATCTCCAGGTCGCCGAAGCGGCGGGCGAAGGCCACGTGCCGGTCCGGGGTGAGCGGCTGGTCCCGGAAGAAGATCACCTTGTACTCGTGGAGGGCCTGGCGCAGCTCCGCGACGACCTCGTCCGGCAACTCCACGGTGAGGTCGACCCCGGCGATCTCGGCCCCGACCGTCGCACCGATCTGGTGGGCATCGAAGCTGCGCCATTGCAGCGCGGCCAGCCGGTCCCGCTCGGCAGCCACGTGGGTGAACGGGCCCACGGCCACCTGGTAACCGGGGAGGCGGAAGGCGCCCGGCGTCGGGCCAGCCGCGGCCGTCGTCGTCATATGGCGTACTGTAGTGAAACGCACCCCACGGTGAGGGGCCCGTGGTTCGTGCGTGCGAGGCGTCATCCCGGTCCCCCGGATGCCCAATTCGGGCACAACTCTGCGAAAGGGCACCGGTGCACCTGCCGACATGATCGATCAGGCTTCACTGACGAAAGGCGTGTCCTCGTGGTTGTAGTGCCCGCTTCAGGCGTGACCGACGCGCGCGGGCGCGCACCGTGCTCGGCAGGCCGGCCGCACCGCCCGCGGGACGGCTCCGCCAAGACCACGCCGCTGCTCTCCGATGCCGCGATCCAGCGAGCGGCGCGCGACGCGGTCGACGAGGTCACGGCCGTCGACGACCGCCTGCGGGTCCGCCAGGTCGTCGCCACCCTGGGTTGGGGCGGCGTCCTCTTCGTCGACGTCTACACGGCGTCGAACACCGAGATCCTCGAGGACCTCGACCCGGCCTTGCGCAAGCGCATCGCGACTGCCGTCGACCGGCCCTACGACCGGGTCACCATCCGCTGGCGCATCAACGAGTAGCCGCGGCCCGGACGGAGGCCTCGATAGTCAGTCCGCCGCGATGGCGGCCAGCACATCGAGCCGGGCCGCACGGCGGGCCGGCCAGCTCGCAGCGAGCAGACCGAGCAGCGCGGCCAGGATCAGGAAGATCACGAGGTTCGTGTAGGGCACGACGATGTCGGTGAAGCCCTGGGACTTGAGCGACGACGCCAACGCGATGCCGAGTCCGGTTCCCACGATGATGCCGATGATTGCCCCGAAGACGGACAGGATCACCGACTCGGAACGGATCATGGCGCGGATCTGCCGCCGCTTCATGCCGACGGCGCGCAGCAAGCCGATCTCGTGCGTGCGTTCGAAGACCGACAGCATGAGCGTGTTGACGATGCCGATCAGGGCGATGATCACGGCGAGGCCGAGCAGGACGTAGATGATTCCGAGCAACTGATTGATCTGCGCCGTCTGGGACGCTTCGAACTGGGCCCGGGTTTGGATCTTCAGGTTCGGGTAGGCCGTCAACGCATTCTTGACGTTCTGCTCGGCGGCGGGGCTTCCGTCCGTCTTCAACAGCACGGCCACGGGCAGCTCGTTGCTGTCGAAATGGGTGCGGAAGAAGCCGTCGCCGACGAGGTACTTGCCGATGAGCGCGTTGGCCTTGAAGACACCGCCGATGCGCATGGTCGAGCGCCCGGTCTTGGCGAACTTCACCGGCACGACGTCGCCCACCGCCAGGTGCTTGGAGTCGGCCGTCGTGGTGTCGATCAGAAGCTCGCCCGCGGCCAGCGCGGCAGACGTGCCTTCCGTCATGTTCAGGATCACCGTGTCGTTGACGTGGGCGGTCGACACCGCGGTCAGGCTGTTGATCACCCCCTGGATCTCGAACTGGTCCTGGTAGACGGTCGACTCCGCCGTCACCCCCGGAGCGGCTGCGGCGGCCGGCGCGACCGCCTGGCTGAACCCGCCCTGTTGGTTGTTCGGGATGGAGACGATCAGGTCGGCGCTGATCGCGTTGTCCACGCTGCTCGTGGCCGACTTCGAGAGTGAGGCGCCGAACACCGCGATGGCCGAGACGAGAGCCAAGCCGACCATCAGCGCCGAGGCGGTCTGCGCAGTGCGGCGGGGGCTCCGCATGGAATTCTCCCGGCCGAGCCGGCCCGAGGTGCCCAACAGGCGAGCGAGCGGGCGACCGATGACGCTCGCCATGGGCCGCGCCACCGCGGGCGCCAACAGGGCGACGCCGACAAAGATCAGAACGGCGCCGAGCCCGACAAATTGGATGGCCGGTTTGGTCAGCCCGACGGCGAGCAGCACCACCCCGATCAGAGTGATGATGCCACCCCTCACGAAGCGGCGGCGCAGCGGGATCTCGGCCTCGGTCTGCCGTTCGGAGACCGCCGCCACAGGGGCGATCCGGACGGCGCGGCGGGCCGGGCTGATGGCCGAGACCATCGTCACGCCGATGCCGACGACGAGACACACGATCACGGTGCGGGTCTCGAACACGAGGGAGCCTGTCGGCAGCGTGACCCCGAACCCGCTCAACAACTTCTCCAGCCCGACGGCGGCCAGCACACCGAGCCCGAGGCCGATGAGCGACGAGAGCAGGCCGACGATGAACGCCTCGCCCAACACGGAACGGAACACCTGGCGCCGGCTTGCCCCGACGATGCGCAGCAGCGCCAGTTCCCGCGTGCGCTGGCCCACCGTGATGGAGAACGTGTTCAAGATGGTGAAGCCGCCCACGAACAGCGCGATGAAGCCGAAGACCAGCAAGGCCGTATTGAAGAAGCCGAGCGCCTGGCTGATGGCGCTCGACGCCTCGTTGATGACCGTCTGACCGGTCACCACCTCGACCCCGTGGGGCAGCACGTGCGCGATATCGCGCTGAACGACCGCTTTGTTCGCTCCGGGAGCGCTGACAATGTTGATGTTGTCGAACTTGCCGACCTCGCCCAGAATCGCCTGCGCGGTCCGGACGTCGAAGGCGGCCAAGGTGGCGCCGGCCAGGTTGTTGGCCGTGCCGAAGCGTGACAGGCCGGTGATGGTGAAGGTGCGGGTCGGGCCCTGCAACAAGATGCGCACCTTCTCGCCGACCTTGAAGTGGTACTTCTCGGCCGTGCCGAGGTCCATGACGACGTCATTTGGGGTCGTCGGCGGCCGACCCGACGCGATGTGCAGCGCGGAGATCTCCGGGTTGGGGTCGAACTCCACCCCAAGGGTGGGCGCCCCGCCGGTGGTAATTGCCTTGCCGTCGGGGGCGATGAACTGCGCGTAGCCCGTGACCGATCCGTTGGCGGCCTGCACGCCGGGGACCGCCTGCACCTTGGCGAGGAGCGACTCGGGCACGGGGTTGCGGGTTGCCGTGCCACCGTTGCCGAACTGGGCCACGCCACGCACTTGGAAATCGATGTTCTGGTAGATGTTGCCGAACAGCGTGTTGAACGTCTTGTTCAGCGTGTCGGTGAGGACGAATGTGCCGGCAATGAAGGTCACGCCGAGCACGATGGCCAGCGCCGTCAGGACGAGGCGCAGCTTGTGGGCCAGGAGCCCCTTGACGGTGACCCGCCACATGTCAGGCGCCCAGCGTCCGGATGCGCTCCAGGACCGAGTCGGCCGTCGGCTGCGACAGCTCGTCGACGACGGCGCCGTCGGCGAGGAAGATCACCCGGTCGGCATAGGCGGCCCCGCGGGGGTCGTGGGTCACCATGGCGATGGACTGCCCGAACTCGGTCACCGAGCGGCGCAGGAAGGCCAGCATCTCGGCGGAGGAGTTCGAGTCGAGGTTCCCGGTGGGCTCGTCCGCGAAGATCAGGTCGGGCCGGTTCATGAGGGCCCGGGCGCAGGCGCAGCGCTGCTGCTGGCCACCCGACATCTCGCTCGGCCGATGCGACAGCCGGTCCGTGATGCCCAGCTGGGCGACCAGGAAGTCGAACCACTCCTTGTCGACCTTCCTCCCGGCCAGGTCGGCCGGCAGGGTGATGTTCTCGCCGGCGGTGAGCGTGGGCACCAGGTTGAAAGACTGGAACACGAACCCGATGCGGTCCCGCCGCAGCTGGGTGAGGCCCTTGTCGTCCAGGGCGCCGATGTCGAGGTCGCCGACGTACGTCTGCCCCGACGTCGGCCGGTCGAGACCGGCCATGCAGTGCATCAGGGTGGACTTGCCCGAACCCGAGGGCCCCATGACCGCGGTGAACTCGCCCCGCTGGAACGTCACGTCGATGCCGGCGAGGGCGTGGACCGTCGCCTGCCCGCTGCCGTAGGTCTTGCGCAGCTCGACGGCGTGCGCGGCCGGGGAGGACGAGCGTTGTGCGGTCGATGCCTGGTCGGTGAGCGCCACGGTGCCTCGATTCGTCGGTAGGGGGAGGCCGGCCGGGAGCGTCGCGCCCTCCGTTCCCGTGTTGCCCGCCTTCACCGGCACGATACAACCGGGACCGATACCCTGAGGCGCGCACGAGCACGACCAGCAGATGCCACGTACGCATGTGAGCCACCCGGGGGGGCGAGTTCGCCATGAGAAGGGTCTGAGTCGCTGAGGACCAACCTCCGGCTGCCCGGGCGCAGCGCGACCGCCGTTGCGTCCGTGACATCGGTCGTGGCGGTCCTCGCCGTCCAATTGCTCTTCTTCCCGATGCCAACCGGCGTGTGGATTCAAGGCCTCGTGCTCGGCCTGCTCGGCTCCCTCATGGCGGTCGGGCTGGGGTTGACCTACCGGCTGAACAAGGTGATCAACTTCGCCCAGGGCGACCTCGGCACGGCACCGGCCGTCCTGGCGGTCGGGCTGATTGCCCTCTCCGGTGTCAACTACTTCCTCGGTCTCGCCACCGGACTCGTCGCGGTGGTGCTGCTGACCTTCTCCTGCGAGTTCGTCGTGATCCGGCGGTTCCGTCGCTCGCCCCGCCTCATCCTGACCGTGGCGACCATCGGTCTCGCGCAGGTCCTGGTCGTGCTCAGCCTCGTCATCCCGCGCATCTGGGGGCAGGCGCCCATCGGCAGCGCCGTCGTGTCGTTCCCGTGGCAATTCCACTGGCACATCGCGCCGATCGTCTTCGACGCCAACGACCTGGTCGCGGTCATCGTCTCGGTCGCCAGCCTGGCCGCCGTGTGGGCCTGGTTCACCCGCAGCGACGTCGGGGTGGCGGTCCAGGCGGCGGGAGACCGCCGGGACCGTGCCTCCATGCTCGGCATCCCCGTCGGGCGGCTGCAGTCGATCACCTGGGTGGTGGCCGGCGTCCTGTCCTTCGTGAGCATCTTCTTCCAGGCGACGATCCTTGGCCTCCCGCTCGACCCGACCTACGGGCTGACCGCGCTCGTCACGGCCCTGGCCGCGCTCGCGCTGGGCAACTTCACCGAGCTGCCCACCATTGCCGCCTCCGCGGTGGCGCTGGGCGTCCTCGAACAGGGGGTCGCCTGGGACAACCCCACCAACCCCGCTCTCGGTCTCGCCGTGCTCGCCGCGGTGGTCTTCGCAGCCATCGTCGTGCGCCAGCTACTGGCGCGCCACACCGACCGTGAGGCGGCGACGACCCTGGCGCTGGCCGGCAGCGTGCGCGACCTGCCCGCCTCCGCCCGCGACCTCACCGAGGTCAGGGTCGGGACGCCGGCGCTGACGCTGCTCGCGTTCGGCGCCGCCTGCACCCTGCCGCTCTGGATGGGCCCGGGCGAGCTCATCCGCACCTCGGCCCTCGTCGTGGTCGCCATCGTCGGTTGCTCGGTGGTCGTGCTGACCGGGTGGTCGGGCCAGGTGAGTCTCGGCCAGATGTCCTTCGCCGCCGTCGGCGCCGCCGTAGGCGCGGTCGCGCTGATCGACTGGCACTGGGACCTGAGCCTCTCGCTCCTCCTGGCCGGCGCCGCGGCGGCGGTGGTGGCCGCCGTGGTGGGCCTCCCGACCCTGCGCCTCGACGGCATGTTCGCCGCCGTCACGACCCTCGCCTTCGCCCTGGCCGCCTCGGGTTACCTCCTGGTCCGGGCGGAGTTCTCCTGGATCCCCCAGGGCCAGCTCGGAACCCCCTACCTCTTCGGGCTCTCCGTCACCTCGCAGGCGTCGGTGTTCGAGTTGTGCCTCGGGGTCCTCGTGCTCGTGCTCGTCGCCATGACCGGCCTGCGGCACAGCCGAACGGGCCGCGTCCTGCGGACCCTGCCCACCAACCAGCAGGCGGCGTCGGGCTACGGGGTGCGCGTCGTGTGGGCCAAGCTCACCGCCTTCGCGATCTCGGGCTTCATCGCGGGGCTGGGCGGCTGCCTCTTCCTCGTGGTGAACCAGTCCTACGAGGAGACCTCGTTCCTGGTGCCGGTCAGCCTCCTCGTGTTCACCGCAACGGCCGTCGGCGGGCTCGGGTCGGCCCTCGGGGCGATCCTCGGCGCCGCAGTCGTCGAGGGCAGCACGATCTACCTGCCTCCGAGCTGGCAGCTCTTCCCCGCCGGGATCGGCGTGCTCCTCGTGCTCATCCTGTTCCCCCGCGGGCTGGCCGGGCTGTGTTACGACCTGCGCGCCTGGGTCGTCGACGCGCTGACCCGGCACAAGGAGGCCGCCGTGCCCGGCGCGCGGGGACCCGTCGATCCGGCGCTGGCGCCATGAAGCACCGTCTCTCCGAGCTCGGCGCAGGCGTGTCCTTGTTCCCCCTCGGGGTGCTCTTCGCGATTGAGCTCCTGGACCAGGCCACCCAGAGCGCCTTCAACGTCCTGACGCCGAACATCCGCGACGCGTTCGGGCTCACCAACGCGGGCATCCTGCTGATCGTGGCCATCGCGGGCGCCGCGGGGCTCCTGTGCACGCTGCCGGTCGCGGTGCTGGCCGACCGCAGCAACCGGGTGCGCATTGCGCTCATCGGTGCCGCAGTGGGCGCCGCGTTCTCCGTCGGTCTCGGTGCCTCCCAGACGGCGGTGATGGTGACCATCATGCTGGTCGGCGTCTCCATGGGGCAGGCGGTGATCTTCCCCACCCACAACTCCCTGCTGGCCGACTACTACCCGGTTCCGGCCCGCCCGCGCGATCTATTCGGCCCACCGTTCGGGCATCAGCATCGGCGCCATCGTCGGCGTCCTCCTCGGCGCCGGACTGGCGGCCATCTGGAGCTGGCGCGCCCCGTTCTTCTTCTTCGCCATCCCGATCGCCGTCGTCGTCCTCATCGGGCTGCGCCTCCGCGAGCCGCCCCGTGGGCGCCACGAGCAGGTCGAACTGGCCGAGCAGATGCTCGCCTCGGAACGGGGCGAGCCGGTCCTGTTGGGCGACGTCACCGCCCCCGAGCCGGCGCCGGGTGAAACGCTCGACATCCCGGTCGAGCCCCCGCCGTCGCTCGGCGAAGCCTGGCGGACGGTATGGAAGATCAGCGCGTTGCGCCGCATCTTCATTGCGCTGCCGTTCCTCGCGGCCGCCATCGCCGGCTTCACGTCCCTGGCCTCCTTGCAGTACCAGCAGACGTTCCACCTCGATGCGGTCCAGCGCGCCTTCCTCATCGCACCGATCCAGGTCTTCGACCTCCTCGGCCTCGCCGTGGGCGCCGTCATCGCCACCCGGCTGGCCAAGCGCGACATCAGCCTCGTCTTCCGCATGCTCGCCGTGGCCTCGGTCATCGCGGCGGCCTTCGCCGTCCTCTTCGCGCTGGCCCCCGACGTCCCCGTGGCCTTCATCGGCAACGCCGGCATCGTCATGTCGCTGGCCATCGTGGGCCCGGGCGTGCTGGCCTCGCTCTCCCTGGCCATCCCGGCCCGGGTGCGCTCGGTCGGCTTCTCCATCGGGGCGCTCTTCGTCCTGCCGGGGTTCCTCGTGCTCCCGATCGTCGGGGCGGTGGGCGACGCGATCGGGTTCCGCTACGGACTGCTCATCCTGGTCCCGATCTTCATCATCGGCGGCCTCATCGTGGCCAGCGTGGGCAGTCTCATCACGCGCGACGTCGCCAACGTGTGGACCTCCATGCGGACCCGGACCCAGATGCTGCGGGACCGCCATGCCGGGCGGCTGCCGCTCCTTGCCGTACGCGCACTGAGCGCGGGCTACGACGGCGTCACCGTGCTCCCCGACGTGGAGATCGAGGTCGGCGAGGGCGAGATCGTCGCGCTGGTCGGCACCAACGGAGCGGGCAAGTCGACGCTGCTGCGGGCCATCGGCGGCGTGGTGGAGGCCGACGGCGGCGCCATCGTCTTCGACGGCCGCGACATCACCCACCTGCCGCCCGACGAGATCGCCCGCCTCGGCATCGCCCAGGTCCCCGGCGGCGAGGGGATCTTCCCCAACCTGCGCGTGGAGGAGAACCTGCGCGCCGCGGCCTGGCAGGGGAGGCGACGGGGCGAGCGCGACGCCGACATGATCTCCGAGGCACTCACTGCGTTTCCCACCTTGGCTTCGCGCCGCGGCGAGCGGGCCGGGAACCTCTCGGGCGGCGAGCAGCAGATGCTCGCCCTCGCCATGGCGACCATCACCCGCCCCAAGCTGTTCCTGATTGACGAGCTCTCGCTCGGGCTCGCGCCCCTCGTCGTCGAACAGCTGCTCGGCGCCGTCGAGTCGATGCGCCAGGCGGGCACCGCCATCCTGTTGGTGGAGCAGTCGATGAACGTGGCCGTGGCGGTGGCCGACCGCGTCTACGTGATGGAGTCCGGGGCCGTGCGCTTCTCCGGCACGTCCGAGGAGCTCGCGGCCCACCCCGAGCTCCTGTGGTCGATCTACCTCCAGAAGGCGTCCGAGTCCCTCGGGTCGCAATCCGCCGTCGCTGCCGCGCCGGAACAGACGGGCGCCACGAGCTGGAGGTCCGGGGGATCTCGCTCGCCTTCGGCGGCAACGCGGCGCTCCATGACGTGTCGCTGCACGCCGCCCACGGGGAGGTCGTCGGGATCATCGGGCCCAACGGCGCCGGCAAGACCACGCTGTTCGACGTCATCTCGGGGTTCCTGCGCGCCGACTCCGGGCGCGTCGAGCTGGCCGGGGTCGACGTGACCGGGCGCACGGCGTCGGCCCGCGCCCGCCTCGGGCTGGGGCGCTCGTTCCAGGACTCGCGGCTCTTCTCCGGGCTGACGGTGCGCGATGCGCTGGCCGTCTCGCTCGAGCGCTTCACCGACGTGAGCGACCCGTTCAACGCCGTCCTGCGCCTGCCGGTCCAGGTGCGGACCGAGGCCGCCGTCATGCACCGGGTGGACGAGCTCCTGGAGCTCTTCGGCCTGGAGCGCTACGGCGACAGCCTGGTCAGCGAGCTGTCGACGGGCTCCCGCCGGCTGGTCGACCTGGCAGCCGTCGTGGCCCACCAGCCGACGGTGGTCCTCCTCGACGAGCCGTCCTCGGGCGTCGCCCAGCGCGAGGTGGAGGCCATGGTCGAGTTGCTGCGCAACGTGCGGGACCGGCTCGATGCCACCATGCTCATCGTCGAGCACGACATCGCCTTCATTGCCGAGCTGGCCGACCGCCTGGTGGCCATGGATCGCGGCACCGTGCTCACGAGCGGCGCACCGCAGGCCGTCCTCGAGTCGGATGAGGTCGGCGAGGCCTTCCTCGGTTCCGGCGCGCTGGCCGTGTCGCGCTCGGGACCCTCGTCGGCGCGGGCCACCACGACGGCCGCCACGGCCACGACCACGGAGGGGGACCCCGCATGAGCGACAGCGACGCCGACCCGCGACCGGCCGAACGGCCCTGGCCGCGGGTGAGCCGGCTGCGCATCGCGGCACCGGTCGTCCTCATCGTCGCCGCGCTGGTGGCCGCGGGCATCACGGCCACCGTCCACGAGACCAGCACGAACGGCTCCACCACGACGACGACAACGAGTGCGGGCAGTGCCGCGCCGAGCGCCCGCTCGGGCGTGCCCCTCACCTATGCCGCCGCCGCCAAGCTCGGGAAGACCGGCGCCTACGACTGGGGCAGCGAGTGCGACCACAAGACCGGTCGCATCAAGATGCCGACCGTCTTCGCGCCACCGTGCGTGCCCGTTCCGAGCGGGAGCAACGGCGGCGCCACCTCCAGCGGGGTGACGGACAACACGATCAACGTCGTCTACTACCAGCCCCAGCCGGGCGGGCTGGCTTCCACGATCTCGGCCGCGGCCGGCACCAACGCCCAGGCGCTCGCCACCGCCCAGGCCTACGTGGCCATGTTCAACAAGACCTACGAGCTCTACGGCCGCCACGTGAACCTCATCCCCTACACCGCGTCGGGAGCAGACGCCGATCCGGTAGCGGCCCACGCCGACGCCGTGACCGTCGCGCAGCAGCTCCACGCTTTCGCCTCCATCAACGGCCCGGGTTTGACCTCCGCGTACGAGGAGGAGCTCGCCCGGGAGCACGTGTTCTGCATGGCCTGCGGCGACTCGTCCACCTACGGCGAGATCCAACGCAACGCGCCCTACCAGTGGGCCAACCTGCCCAGCGCCAACACGTCGCTCAACGAGACGATCGATTACCTCGTCGCCAAGTTGAGCGGAAAAGACGCCATCTGGGCCGGTGACGCCACCTTGCACACCCAGAAGCGCAAGTTCATCGTGGTGAGCGAGACATCGGAGCCGCCCGCGCCGGGCTACGCCGAGCTGCACGGCGTCTCTGACCAAGAAGTTGCGGGCGGGCCGGGTCAACATGGCGTCGCCGACCGACCTCACCTACACGCTCAACCTGACCACCCTGCCCAGCCAGGCCGCCACCGTGGCCGAGAAGCTGAAGTCCTCGGGCGCCACCAGCGTCGTGTTCGCCGGCGACCCGATCATGCCGATCTACCTGACCAAGGCGTGCGCCAACATCGGGTACTTCCCCGAGTGGATCATCACCGGAATCGTGCTCACCGATACGGCCGCGCTCGGCCGCTACTACGACCAGCACGAGTGGGCGCACGCCTTCGGCGTCACCAGCCTGGCCGTGCCGGTCCCTGTGGCGGCCGGCGACGCCCTGCACCTCTACCACTGGTGGTACGGCGCGGGTACCTCGCCGGCCTCGCTGGCGGCGCCGGCGCTCATCCCCCCCATCGTGCAGTTCTTCACGGGCGTGCAGCTGGCCGGGGCCAACCTCACGCCGTCGAACTTCACCACCGGCCTGTTCCGCGCCCCGCCGGCGGGAGGGGGGCCGACAACCCCGCTCCAGGCCTACGGCTACCAGGGCGCGGCGCCGCTGCCGAGCTACTCGTCCCCCGCCGACTACACCTTCCTCTGGTACGACGCCACCGCCAAGGGGCCCGACGAGGAGGGCACCGTGGGCACCGGCCTCATGCGCTACGTCCACGGGGGGTCCCGCTTCAAGTCGGGAGTCGTGCCGGCCGGAGCGGTCCCGATGTTCTCGCTGCCGGGCTCGGTCACCAGCTACCCCTCACCGCCCGACCAGGCACCGTCGTACCCGGCGTGGCCCGGGTCGCCGGCGGCGGCGGCCGGCTGAGCGGGGCTGGTGCTGGCACCAGTACCAGACGCCCGGTAGCGGCATTCCAAAGGGGTGGAGCGGGCATCATGCTGGGGAGCGGATGGACCGGGTTCTGTGCCCGTGCATCGGAAGGAGCACCCATGAGCGCCACCACCCACCAGGCATGACCACCGAGCAGGTGGAGGAGAGCGAGACCCCGGTGCGCGTCGGAGGGAGGGAGGTGTCCTTCGCCATCACGGAGGAGCAGGCGGCCCGGATCCGGGAGATCGCCCGGCGCATCTTCCGCGAACCCTTCACCAAGCGCCCCTGGACCGAGCTCGCGTTCTACTTCGTGTCGGGTGGGCTCGCCGTGATCGGCCTCGCGTTCGTGGGCGTCACCATGGTGACCGGCGTGGTGCTGGCCATCACCTTCTTCGGCCTGGCCGTGCTCGCGCTGTCCATCCGCAGCGCGCGCGGGATCGGGGGACTGCAGCGCGGCCTGGCCCGCTCCCTCCTGGGCGAGCTGGTGGAGGACCCCCAGCCCTTCGTCGGCCGCCCGGGCTTCCTGGGCTGGCTGCAGTCGTCGCTGCGCGACCGTGTCGGCTGGCGGGCGGTCGGCTACCTGGCCCTGAAGGTGCCCTGGACGATCCTCGGCTTCTACGTGGCGTTCAGCCTCTGGTGGGACGCCTTCGTCTGCCTCACCCATCCGTTCCTCTCACCGGGCAACGGCACCGTGCCGGCCTTCGGTCTGGTGCGCAACGTGTTCCCGGGCTTCTCCGACAATGCCAGTGGCTTCCCGCATGGCGTGGCCATCCTCATCCTCGGCGCCGTCTTCCTCTTCGCCGCGCCCTGGGCGATGCGCGCCTTCGTCAACGTCGACCGCCTGCTCATCCGCGGCCTGCTGGGCCCCGACCCGATGGCGGCGCGGGTGCGCTCGCTCGAAGAGGCCCGGTCGCACACCGTCGACGCGTCGGCGGCCACCCTGCGCCGCATCGAGCGCGACCTGCACGACGGCACCCAGGCTCAGCTGGTGGCGCTGGCCATGCGGCTCGGCATGGCCAAGGAGAAGCTGGCGGACGCCGACGACATCGACCTCGACCGGGTGCGCGAGCTCGTCGACGAGGCCCACCGCGGCGCCAAGGAAGCCATCGCCGAGCTGCGCGACATCGCCCGGGGGATCCACCCTCCCGCCCTCGACATCGGCCTGGAGGGCGCGCTGGCCACCCTGGCCGCCCGCAGCGCCGTCCCCACCGAGATCTCCGTGGGCCTGCGGACGCGGCCCACTCCGGCCATTGAGGCCATCGCCTACTTCTGCGTGGCCGAGCTCCTGGCCAACGTGGCCCAGCACGCCCAGGCCTCGCGGGCGTCGGTCTCCTGCGCCGAGCAGGGCACGTGGCTGCGCCTGGTGGTGCGCGACGACGGCCGCGGCGGCGCCCGCCTCACCACGGTCGGCTCCTCCTCGAGTGGCCTGGCCGGGCTCATGGACCGGGTGCGCGCGGTGGACGGGCAGCTGAACCTGGTGAGCCCCCCGGCGGACCGACCGTGGTCACCGTCGACCTGCCCCTCTCGGCCTGATGGTCGGCGCACTCCGGGTCGCCATCGCCGAGGACTCCGCCATCCTGCGCGACGGCCTGGTCCAGCTCCTCGTCGACCGCGGCTTCACCATCACCGGCGCCGTCGGGGATCCCGCGGCGCTGCGCAGCTCCGTCGCCCAGCACCCACCCGACGTGGCGGTGATCGACATCCGCATGCCACCGACCTTCACCGACGAGGGGCTGCGCCTGGCCCTGGAGCTGCGGGCCAACCACGAAGGGCTCGGGATCCTGCTGTTCTCCCAGTACATCGAGACGCGCTACGCCGCCGACCTCCTGGCCGACGACGCCGCCGGCATCGGCTACCTGCTCAAGGACCGCGTGGCGGACGTCAGCGACTTCGTCGAGGCGCTCGAGCGCGTCGCCATAGGAGGCACGGCATTGGACCCCGAAGTGGTGACCCAACTCCTCGGCGCCACCCGGCGCGGCGACACCCTCTCGGTGCTCACGGCACGGGAACGCGAGGTGCTCTCCCTGATGGCCGAGGGCCGGTCGAACGCCGCCATCGCCCAGGCGCTGGTCGTCAGCGAGGGCGCCGTCGAGAAGCACGTCGCCAACATCTTCGCCAAGCTGGACCTCCCCGTCTCGGAGAACGACCACCGCCGGGTGCTGGCGGTGCTGCGCTTCTTGGAGTCGTGACCGTCAGACGGAGGCGCCGTGCGCGTCGTAGGGCAGCCCACACGACTCGGCCAACTGCCGGCCGGTGTTCATCTGGAAGGGGCTGATCCCGCCCTTCTCCCAGGGCCCGACCGACCCCGCGCGCACCGCTCGCTCCGACTTGGGTACGAGGTGGAACCGCGCCCGCACCTCCTCACACGTGAGGTGGGCGACCGCGAACCAGTCCAGGCGGAGGAAGTCGATGCTGTCCGAGCCGGTGACCTCGTCGTGGCACAGCGCGCCGCGCCGCATGGCGTCCGAGAGGCGGACGGCCATGTCGGGGCTCGACGAGAAGTGGCCCGGCGAAGACTCGAACAGCCCTGCTCCCGTGGCCAGGTAGCCCGGTCTCGAAGAGCGAGATCACCATGGCCAGGAGGGAGAACGCGTGCAGGTCGTCGTTGGCCCGCGCGATGAACCCGAACGCCTCGACCTCCGACTCCACGGTGGTCCCGTAGTCGGCCAGCACGTGCACCCAGTCGTGCTGGGCCAGGAGCGGCGGGGCCGACCCCTGTGTGCCCGGGAAGGTGAACCCGCGCGCCTGGTACATCTCCCACACTTTGCGGCCGATGGTGTCACCCGGCAGGGCGCCCGAGGGCCGCCCAGCGCGCCGCAAGGTCGGGGTCGGCGAGGGAGAACTCCCAGGCGTCGTGCAGGACCCGGGTCGAGTGCAGGGCGGCGGAGGACGTCTCCTCGTTCCACGTCCCCTCGTACCCATTCCGTCGGAAGTCGACCGAGGCGAGGCCGAGCGAGCCGGCGGCGAAATCGCGCGCCACGGCGACCATGCCCTCCTCCACACCGAGCTCATCGGCGAAGCCGGACACGCGTTCGGCCACCGCATCGGAGAGGGGATGGACCACGAGCGCGCACAGGAGCATGACCTGCACCATGCGGGAGCGAAACCCGAGATCGCGCCGCGCCATGGCGCGGGCGAACTCCGCCGCGCGTCATGGTGGGCTGATCGGCCACTGTCACGTCGTGGCCCGTCATCGCGGGGAAGAGCGCCTCGATGAGAGAGCGTTGGACCGGACGCAGCCCGGTGCTGTCGGCGACGGCCGACGCGATGCCGTCCGCCATCACCTGGGTCTCGGCGGCATCGGGCGGAAGCAGGTTGACGGTCTCGGCGGTGGGGAGCGGGATGGGCACGGGGACTATCCCTCCGAGAGCAAGGCGAGGCCCGAACGGAGGAAGGCTGCGCAGGACTCCTCGTCACCGGCGCGTGAGCGCGGCGCGAATGCCCCGAAGGGCGCGTTCCAGTAGCCGGGGTCGCCGGGGCGATCGGCCGTCCACGGCCCCACATAGGCGTAGGGCTCCTCCGAGAAGGCGTCGCCGGCCGAGAAGCCCAGGTTCACCTGCAGGCCCGGGGAGAGGTCGACGGTGCTGCCGACGTCGAAGTGCTCGGGCCACAGCTGCGCCGTCGTCCGGCCCGCCGCGTCCGCCGTGACGGCATCGAGCACCCGCCAGCCGAGATCGAACCATCCGTAGAGCGCGTCGAGCTCGGCCGTGGCCAGGCGCAACGGCTCGTCGGTCGGACCCAACGCCGGCGTCCCGGGGCCCGCCGCGAAAGCCGTCGCCCAGGTCGGCTCCGGCGAACGCGGCCAGCTCGGCCAGCGTCGACCCGTCGAGCGGCATGCAGCGGCTCTCGGCTCCGACCTCGCGGATGAGCAGCGGTCCGGACAGGCGCAGGACCTCGGGTTCGGGCCCGAAGGCCGGGGTGGCTACGCCGCGGGGGCTGGCGCGCAGGCCGAAGTGGCCGCTCACGGCGAAGCGGCGGCGGCCGAGGACGTGCGCCGCCAGCCGGTGCAGGTCGTCTCGGGTCGTGCCCATGCAGCTGGGAGAGTACCGGCGGCGGTCCCGGGGTGGTGCAGTTAGCGGGTGCGGGCGTGGCGCTCCGCCTCGACCGCCGCCAGGGCCACCTCGTCGGCCACCGTGTCCTCCGCCGAGTGGCCCCAGAAGCCGTGCGGTGCCACCAGGAACTCGATCAGGCGTTCCAGCTCGTCCCCGTAGGTGGCGCGCATCGCCTGCAGATCCGCCCATGCCGCGGCCTTGTCGCGCAGGGGGAGGCCGGTGTCGACGAGCATGCGCCAGGCCGTCTCGAAGTTGTCCTCGACGAGCCAGGAGCTCGGCACCGACGTGGCGGGAACGTGGAGCCGGCCGGAGATCTCCATGATGGCCCGGCGCCCGCGCCGGTACAGGAAGTAGGGCTCCCGGTTTGCCGCCCCCTCGACACAGGCCGAGGTCAAGGTGGCGGCGTCGGTCACCACGCCGAGCGCCGTGACCCAGGACTGCCCGGGGTGCTGGGACCGGAAGAGCGCCAGCATCGGAAAGGACACATGGCTCTCCAGGAGGTCCGCTGTCCAGAGCTGCCAATCGCCCAACGAGCGGTACAGCATCTCGACGTCGCCGCCCGGCGCGGCCAGCGCGATGACGCGCACCGGCGTGATGCGCCCGCCCTGCGGGTCGTCCAGGGTCAGCAATCGCGCCTCGCGCCGGCTGTAGGCCCCGTAGAGCGCAGGGAGGTACGAGATCATCAGGGCGATCGTCACGATCCCGGTCAGGGTCTCGAGCAGGGTCAGCATGCGGACCGTGGCTCCGTGCGCCGAGCCGAACACCGGTGTCACGAGCGACGCGCCTGCGTAGTACAGGACAGTCCCGTAGTCCCGCGTCCCGTCGATGTGCTGGTCGAGCCCCCAATAGACGAGCGACCAGCCGACCATCAGCCCGGCCAGCCACAGCACCAGGAGGCCCAGAAGGGACAGCGCCGGGTAGACGTTCAGCACGTAGTTTCCCGAGCGGTCAGGGAGATGCTTCGCCAGCGCCCGCGCGCCACGCCAGGTGGCGGCGTAGAAGATGCGGGTCGGACGCCACAATCCGCTCTCGCCCTGGGTGACGATCAGGGTCGCCACCGCGTCGCTCAACATCGCCACGATGAGGACGGCGCCGCCGACAGCGGCCACGATCCTGAGGGTCTCCGTCATGCGCCTCCCCGATCGGCCCTGATCGGGCCCACCTTAGAGAGCCCGCCAACCCGCGCGGCCTTTCGCCGCGGGGTTGCCACAAAACCGGGGACCGGATCGGCCCCGTCGACTAATTCCGATACGTCGGCGCTCCGGCGGGTAGAAAGGGTGGGTGATGAGGGTGATCCGTGGGGGATTCGGGCACCGGAGAGGGCCCTCCGTGGGCCTCGTCCTCGGTGCCGGGGGCGTGGTCGGCCAGGCCTATCAGGCCGGCGTGCTGGCCGCGCTGCAACGCGAGGCGGGGTGGGACCCCCGCGACGCGTCCATCATCGTCGGCACCTCGGCCGGCTCCGTCACCGGCGCCGCACTGCGCGTCGGGGTCCCGGCCACCGACCTGGCGGCATCGCTCTACGGCGTGCCGACCTCGCGCGCGCGGTGGCGCGATCCTCCGCCGCATCCTCCCCGACCGACGCCGAGCCGCTGCCGAGCCCGTCGCTGCGCTCGCTGCTGCGCCCCTGGAACCTGCCCTCCCCGGCCTTGATCACGAGGGTGGCGCGCCGACCGCTGGCCTTCCGGCCCGACGTGGCGGCGATGACCCTCGTGCCGCGCGGGCAGGTCGACATCTCGGAGCGGGCCCGTGGGCTCGACGAGCACATCGGCGACCGCTGGCCCGAGGGCCTGCGCATCTGCGCCGTCCGCCGCTCCGACGGTGCCCGGGTCGTCTTCGGCCGCCCGGGCGCCCCGCCCGCCCGGCTGGCCCCCGCCGTCCTGGCCTCGTGCGCCATCCCCGGCTACTTCCGGCCCGTCACCATTGAGGACACCGAGTACGTCGACGGCGGCATCCACTCGGTCACCAACGCCGACGTGCTCCGCTCCGAGCACCTCGACGTCGTCGTCATCGTCTCGTCCATGTCGGCCGCCCGGGGCAGCGCCAACGGCGCCGACGGCCTGCTGCGCCGGACCGTGCACCGCCGCATGGAGCGCGAGATCGCCCGGCTGCATGCGGCGGGCACCGCCGTGATCAGCCTGGAGCCGGGGGCCGAATCCCGGCGGGCCATGGGGCTGCGGGCCATGGCGGAGGACCGGAGCCCCCGTGTCATCGAGACCGCCTACGAGGAGACCCGGCAGAGGATCGCGACCACCCCGTTCCTCGCCTCCCTCGGCGGGTCCGCCGCCACCGCGACCGCCGGCTGACGCCCGGGGTCCCGCCTCCGCTGCGGGGAGTAGCGTTCGAGCACGGACGTTCCCCTGAAGGGAGAATCGATGGCCCCTGACCGGTTGAGCCCCCTGGATGCGTCGTTCCTCCACATCGAGGACCACGTGTCCCACATGCACATCGCCTCCGTCGCCATCTTCGAGGGCCCCCCGCCTCCGTTCGGTGACGTCCTGGCGATGGTCGACGCCAAGCTCGACCTGGTCCCGCGCTACCGACAGAAGGTCAAGACCGTCCCGCTGGAGCTGGGCCGGCCGGTGTGGGTCGACGACCCCCACTTCAACATCGAGTACCACCTGCGCCACACCGCGCTGCCATCACCGGGCGGCGAGAGCGAGCTGCGCAAGCTGGTCGGCCGCGTCATGGCCCAGCAGCTGGACCGTTCCAAGCCGCTGTGGGAGATCTGGGTCGTCGAGGGGCTGGAGGACGGCCGCTGGGCCATGCTGTCCAAGACCCACCACGCGCTCGTCGACGGCGTCGCGGGGACCGACCTGCTCGCCGTGATCATGGACCTCAGCCCCGACGCCGAGCGCCCCGAAGTGCACTCCGATTGGGTGCCCCGACCCGCGCCGTCGAGCCTCCAGCTCGTGGCGGACGCGCTCGAGAACATCGTCCGCTCGCCCTACGAACAACTGCGGGCCGCCCGGGCCCAGACCCGCATGGTCCGCCGCATGGCCGGCTACGCCCTGGAGGTCGCCGGCGGACTGTTCGCACTGTCCGGGCTGGTGCGACCCATGCCGCTCTCCAGCCTCAACGGGCCGATCGGCCCGCACCGGCGCTACGCCTGGGCCTCGACGTCGGTCGACGACATCAAGCGCGTGCGCAAGGCGCTCGGCGGCACCTTCAACGACGTGGTGCTGGCCAGCATCACCAACGGCTTCCGCGAGCTGCTGCTGTCGCGTGACGAGGACGTCGAGCGCGTGGTGCGCACCCTGGTGCCGGTGTCGGTCCGGCCCCGTGACGCGTCAGGGCAAGGCGGTGGGCGACGGCACGTTCGAGAACAAGGTCTCCGCCATGTTCGCCGAGCTCCCGGTCGACATCGAAGACCCGGTCCTACGGCTGCACGCCATCACCGAGCAGATGAAGGACCTCAAGGACTCCAAGCAGGCCGTGGCCGGAGAGGCCCTCACCTCCATGTCGGGGTTCGCCCCGCCGATGCTCCTCGCCGCGGGCATGCGCCTGGCGACCCGAGCCGGCCAGCGCAACGTCAACACGGTCACGACGAACGTCCCCGGGCCGCAGTTCCCGCTGTACGCCGCGGGGCGCCGCATGATCCGGGCCTTCCCCTACGTGCCGCTGGGCGGGCAGATCCGTCTCGGGATCGCGATCTTCTCCTACGACGGCGAGGTCAACTTCGGCATCACCGGTGACTACGACTCGACGCCCGACATCGACATCCTCGCCGGCGGGATCGAGGACGGGATGACCCAGATGCTCAAGGTCACGGAGCAGCCGGCGACCTGACTCACGGAACAGCCGGCGACCTGAGCGTCACCCCGCCAGGTCCGGGATGCTCGTCACCTCGTCGGCGATGTACGCGCGCAGGTCCGACACGATGACGCGCTCCACGGAGCGCCCGACGATCGGCACGTGCACCTTGAGGTCGCCCTCCACGTTGACGACGGTGCTGTCGGGCCCCTCGGGTCCCTGTTCGAAGCGGTAGCCGCCGGCCGCGGTCAGCCGGTCGCGGTAGTGATCGGGATGGACCACCCAGCTCGTGGTGGCCTCGGCCAGGCGCACCTCGGTCCGGGTGATCCACGACATCTTGGCGGGATCGATCACCGCCCGCACCGCCGGCGACACCGAGCCCGTGAACGCGAAGCGCACCTCAATGATGATCCGGTCGCCCTGGTCGTCGTGGTCGACCACCTCGAGGACGACGATGTCGTCTCTCCCGGGCCGCCCGGCGTAGAACGCGGGCGTGCCGTAGGCCGCCACGGCCCGCGCCGGCGCGACCGCGACGGCCTGCGCGAACGCGAACTTCACGCGCTGTCGGGACGCGTCGGGGGCAGCCCCAGCTTGCGGTGGTCCCAGCTGACCGTCCGCTCCGCATTGAGCTTCACCGCCACGCGCTTGTGCAACATGGTCTCGAGGAACGGCTTGAGCTCGTCGGTGTACGCGCCGTAGTAGCGCTCGAAGACGCTGACCCCGAGCTTCCACAGCTGATCCGGGTCGTCGATGATCTCTGCCTTCCCGACCAGCTCCACGCCGCGCAGCTCCTCGTAGTAGTCGCCGTCCTCGAAGAGGAGCGTGAGCCGCGGGTCGCGGCGCAGGTTCTGCACCTTCTGCGACTTGGCCTTGGTCTCCACGGTGATGCACCCGTCGAGGAACCCGTACCACATCGCCACCGCGTGGATGGATCCGTCGGCGGACAGGGAGCACATCGTCATGGCGCGCCGTTCGGCGAGGAACGCGTCGACCTCCTCGGGCGTCATCTGTATGGCCTTGCGCTGGTTCACGCCGTGGCCCATGGCCTCGGTCATCGGGCACCTCCCTCTTGCGTGGCAGCGAGCGTACCGCCGGTGAGCAGGGACGTCGCCGTAAGAGTTCATCTGCAGCACACTTGTTGGTTGCACCCGTTTCACAGCACGTTCACCTCGGCTTCGTAGCGTGATGCCCGATGACGACCGTCGATCAGCGTCTCGATCACGGCGGCCGGGATCCCCGTTCCGGTCCCGCCGCCGGCCGTCATCGCGGCCAGGGCTCCCTGGCCGAGGTCATCATGATCCGGCCGGCGCGCTCACACCGCGGCGTGCTCGGATCACTGGTCACCATGGCGCGGGTGTTCGCCTCCCCGCGTGCCCAGGCGACGTCGGTTCGATCCACCCCCCATCGGCCGTCGTCGCCTGCCCCTCGTCCGCTGCTTCCGCCCAGGGTCCCCCACGACGCTGCCTGAGGTCGAGCAGAACATGGCGGTCGCCCACGCACCGGTCACTTCCGGCCGGTCCCCGCAGAACGGCCCGCCGCGGGACAACCGCCCCCTCGTGCTCGTCGTCGACGACGAGGAGTCCTACCGCCAGGCCCTGGCGTCGGGCCTGACCCGCGAGGGCTTCACCGTCGAGAGCGCCGGTGACGGGCACGAGGCCCTGCGGCTCTTCCACCGCGTCCATCCCGACCTGGTCCTCCTCGACGTCATGCTGCCGGACCAGTCCGGGATAGAGATCTGCCAGCAGATGCGGAGCCTCAAGCCGGTGCCGATCATCATGGTGACCGCCCGCGACTCCGAGGTCGACATCGTGCTGGGTCTGGAGCTGGGCGCCAGCGACTACGTGGCCAAGCCCTTCCGCCTGCGCGAGCTGGTGGCGCGCATGCGGGCCGTGCTGCGGCGCGGTGTGGCGGTCGCCGAGCACCACGAAGAGGTCCTCGCCGTCGGCCCCGTCCGCCTCGATGCCGGCCGCCGCGAGGTGACGGTCGACGAGGCCCCCGTGGAGCTGTCGCGCAAGGAGTTCGACCTCCTCGCCCTGCTGATGTCCCACAGCGGCCAGGTGGTGACCCGTGACTGGTGCATCGACCGGCTCTGGTGGGACCAGGAGCTCACCGACACCCGGACGCTCGACACCCACATCAAGCGCCTGCGCCGGAAGATCGAGCCGGATCCGGCCAACCCCCGCCACCTGGTGACCGTGCGAGGCGTGGGGTTCCGCTTCGAGGGCTGATCGGGCACGGCGAGAGCGCTCTCGCCCTACATTGGGCGGATGCGCAAAGGCGACGTAGTCCCCGATTTCGAGCTGCCCGACCAGACGGGCACCCCCCGCAAGCTCAGCGACTTCCTGGCGTCCGGCCCGGTGGTCCTCTTCTTCTACCCCGCCGCCATGACGTACGGCTGCACGAAGGAGAGCTGCCACTTCCGTGACATGGCGGCCGAGTTCGCCGCGGTGGGCGCGCAGCGGGTCGGCATCAGCGCCGACTCGGTCGACAAGCAGAAGCAGTTCGACGAGAAGGAGTCCCTGGGCTACCCCCTGCTGTCGGACCCCGACCGCGTCGTGGCCTCGGAGCTCGGCGCGAAGCGCGGGGCCAGCTTCCTGCCCAACAAGCGGATCACCTTCGTCATCGACACCGACCGCACCGTGCTCGACGTCATCCACACCGAGGTCTCGATGGGCGCGCACGCCGACAAGGCACTCGCCGTCCTGAAGGCGCGCCCCGCTGCCTGAGCGCGCCGTCGTCATCACGGGCGCGGCGTCGGGGATCGGCGCCGCCACCGCCGCGCGGCTCGCCGCCGCCGGGTGGCTGTCGATCGGCGTCGACCAGGCGGAGGCCGACGTGGTCGCCGACCTCTCGACGCACCGCCGGGCGCGAAGTGCCGTCGCGCGAGGCGACCGAGCGCTGCCGGGGGTACATTGGCCGGCATCGTCACCTGCGCCGGGCTGGCCGGGCACGCCGGACCGCGCCGGGCTCGCTGCTCGCCGCGGTGAACTACTTCGGCACCGTGGACGTGCTCGACGGACTGCGCCCGTTGCTCGCCCCCGGGGGCGCCGCCGTGGCCATCAGCTCGAACTCGACCACCGTGCAGCCGGCCATCCCGGCCGACCTGGTGGAGGCGTGCCTGGACCACGACGAAGCCCGGAGCGCGGAGATCGCCGACGCCTGCGGCTCCCTGGTGGCCTACCCGGCCACGAAGCTGGCCGTGGCGCACTGGGTCCGGCGCCAGGCGACGGGGCCGTCTGGGCCGGGTCCGGGCTCCGGCTCAACGCCATCGCACCCGGCCTGATCGACACCCCGATGGTGGCGGCCATGCGGGCCGACCCCGAGACGGGGCCGCTGCTCGACATGCTCCCCATCCCGCTCGGTCGTCCCGGCCGGCCCGAGGAGATCGCCGCGGCTGGTGGAGTTCCTGCTCGGGCCCGACGGCTCGTTCTTCTGCGGGTCGGTGCTGTTCTGCGACGGCGGGAGCGACGCCCTCCTGCGCACCCGGGACTGGCCCGCCGCCTGGGACATCTCGGTGCGCGACCTCGGCTCGCAGCTGTCCTGACACTCGGAGCGCCGGGCCCCGCCCGCCAGGGCCGACCGTAGGCTTCTGCCATGCCGGGACGGATCCTGGTGGACACCACCCCGCTGCGGGAGAGCCGCGACTTCCGGCTCCTGTTCACGGGCCAGCTCGTCTCCATGCTGGGCACGCAGCTCACCGTGGTGGCCATCCCGTACCAGGTGTACTCCATGACCCACTCTTCGCTGCAGGTGGGCGCCATCAGCCTGGCCCAGCTGATCCCCTTCCTCGCCGGGTCCCTGTCGGGCGGCCCGATCGGCGACGCGGTCGACCGGCGCCGCATCATGGTGTGGACGGCCGCCGCCATGACCGCTCACCAGCGCCGCCATGGCGGTCAACGCGGCGGTGCCCCACCCCTCGCTGGCCGTGCTCTACGTCGTGAGCTCGCTCGCGGCCGGCTTCATGGGGTTCTCCAGCACCGCCCGCATGGCCTCGGTGCCCGGCATGGTCGAGCGCCACCACCTGGCCGCCGCGTTCGCCCTGATGCAGATCATCATCCAGGTCGGCACCGTCGTCGGGCCGGCGCTCTCGGGAATCCTGCTCGGCATCGGCCTGCCGCTGGTGTACTCGCTCGACGCGATCTCCTTCGTGGTGGCCCTCGTCACCTCCGCCATGCTGGCGCCCATCCCACCCGCGGTGGGAGCCGGGCGGTCTCTCCCTCTGGCAGTCGACCAGGGAGGGCCTGCGCTACCTGCGCACCCGTCAGGCCCTGCAGGGCGTCTACCTGATCGACGTCAACGCCATGGTGTTCGGCATGCCGCGGGCGCTCTTCCCCGCCATGGTGAGCTCGACCTTCGGCGGCGGCACCGTGGCTCTCGGGTTCCTGTACGCCGCGCCGGGTGCGGGCGCGCTCGTCGGCGCCGCTGACGACGGGGTGGGTGGCCAACCTGCGCCGGCAGGGCTGGGCCGTGATCGTCGCCGTCTCGATCTGGGGCGCCGCCATTGCGCTGTTCGGATTGGTCGACGTGCTCTGGGTCGGCCTCGTCCTGCTGGCGGTCGCCGGGTGGGCCGACGTCATCTCGGCGGTCCTGCGCAACACCATGCTCCAGAGCACCGTTCCCGAACGCTTCCGCAGCCGCATGTCGTCGATTCAGATGGCGGTCGTGCAGGGCGGCCCGCGCGTGGGCGACCTGGAGTCGGGCGCGGTGGCGACACTGACCAGCGTGGAGTTCTCCGTGGTCTCCGGTGGGCTCGCCTGCATCGTCGGCGCCGCCGTCATCGGCGCGCTCATGCCCGCGTTCCGCCACTACACGGCGGGCGAGGTCGACGACGTGCCCGTATGATCCGCCGGGTGTCCGACACCTACGCCGAGCCGACCTGGGGCGAGGTGGAGCCCCAGGCGTTCGCCCGCATCGTCGTGGTCTCCCCGCACTTCGACGATGCCGCGATGGGGGCCGGGCATCTCATCGCCAGCTACGACAACACCACCGTCGTCACCGTGCTGGCGGGGTGGCCGCCGGCCTACCCCGAAGAGCCCTCGGAGTGGGACGCCCTGGGCGGGTTCGTCGCCGGCGACGACGTCGTCGCGGTGCGGCGCCAGGAGGACGTCGCCGCCATGTCGGTCCTCGAGTCCGGCTACCGCTGGCTCGACTTCCCCGACCACCAGTACCTGAGCCCGGAGGACCGCCCCACGCCGGCCGACGTGGCGCCCGTCCTCGGGGAGACCATCGCCGAGCTGGACCCGACCGCGGTCTTCGTGCCCATGGGCCTCGGCAACCCCGACCACGTGATGGTGCACGAGGCCAGCCTCCTGGTGCGCGAGGCGCAGCCCGATCGCGCGTGGTTCTGCTACGAGGACCACGGCTACAAGCACATCCCGGGCCTGCTCGCCTGGCGGGTGGCCAAGCTGCTGCGGTCGCACCCGTGGCCGACCCCGGCCATCGTCCCCCACATCCCCGACGAGGAGCGCAAGCGCCGCGCCATCTGGAGCTACACCTCGCAGATCCCGCCGCTCGAGCGCGACCACGCGCTGACCGCGCGCATGGACGGCCGGGTCCCCGAGCAGTTCTGGCGCCTGGCACCGCCCCCGGAGGGGTGGGAGGCGCTGGCCGACTTCATCTGAGCCGTACCGCGAGACGACCCGCCCGGGGGGGATCGAGCGGGTCGTCTGCGTGGCCCCAGTGACCGCTGAGGTGCCGCCGTTGAAACGTGCCGCCGTCGCCGGGGGTGGTCGACGGCGTCCGGCCTCTCGATGCACCCTCCTTCGTGCGATCGGGGTCCTCTGCGTCGATTGTCGGCCGGACCGCCCCCGGACGCAAGGGCATCGGGCCAGAGTTCACCGTCCCGAAATCCTTTTGAAACGTGGATCACCTCCGCCTCACCGCGCCGCGTCATCGCGCCACCCGTCCCCCTCACCCTGGGCACCGTGCGGCACCCCGAATCGGGGGGCAGCCGCCGGCTCAGGACCTCCATTCCCGGCTTCCACATGGGCATTCCCAGCAGAATCGTGTCAAGAGGGGACGTTCTGCCCTACCGTCGCGCCCGTCGCACCCGTCACCATCGCTGTGTGGTCATGTACGTAGACCTCCTCACACGGGCCCTTGGCGCGGGGACGGAGGAGCACGAGTCGATGGACTTGCTGCTCGCCGACCTCGTTCACTCCCGGGCCAGACTTCGCGAAGCAGACGGGCGCTTGGCGGCCCCCGTCGCGGAAGCGCTGGCCCGGGAGCTCTCCTACGACGGGGCCCTGATCCGGCTCTGTGAGTCCCTGCGGGTGCCGACCACGCCGGAGCGTTTCGCTCACCCCGTCGGCGAACGAGCCCGGCTGGAGCGCGAGCTCGCGGCGCGGGGCGTCGCGGTCGCCGCCGAAGAGGACCGCAAGGCGCAGCCCGTCTAAGACAGGCGCACCCCCGCGCGGCTGACTGAGCCCTCAGGCGGCGGCGCTCTCGGGGGACACCGTCAGGACGTCGATCAGTCCCGTGCGGGTGAGCAGGTCGCGCGACGAACGCCGTCGGTGCATCAATCCGGAACCTGATGCCCGACGCGGTGGCGCGCTGCTGCTCCACGGCGAGGGGCGACAGGCCCGCCGGGTCGATGTAGGTCAGCTCCGCCAAGTCGAGGGTCAGCTCGCGGACGCCGGTCCGGTTCACGGCGGCCAGGCGCTGCATCAAGGCGGCCGCCGTGGCCACGTCGAGCTCGCCGCGCAGGAGCACCCGCGTCGCGCCGTCCCCCTCCTGGACCACGATCTCGAGCTGCTGGGTACCGACGTCCATGGCGGCGCCCCTCGGCGACGGCCGACACTCGCGGCGTGCGCCGTGCACTCCGCTCTCCATGCCCCATCTTGGGGGCCCCACGAGTGGGGGCGCAAGGGGGAATCTGAAACCCGGTCAGGGGCGAACTGAGTCCTCAGGCGACGCCGCGGGGGCGCTGGCCCTGGCCTCGGTAGAGTCGACGCGGTGGCAGCGGACGACGAGCGCTCGGTGGAGGTCGGCGGCCGTGAGCTGCGCATCTCCAGGCCCGACAAGGTGTACTTCCCGGGGTTGGGCGCCACCAAGTTCGACCTGGTGTCGTACTACCTCGACATCGGTGCGCACCTGCTCAACACCGCCGGGGGCCGGCCGGCCATGCTCCAGCGCTTCCCCGACGGCGCCACCGGCAAGTCCTTCTACCAGAAGCGGATCCCGGCCGGCGCCCCCGACTGGCTGCAGTCGACCACCGTCTCGACCCCCAACGGCACCACGTCCAACGCGCTCGTCGTCGCCGACATCGCGCACGTCGTGTGGGCGGTCAACATCGGCTGCCTCGGCCTGCACCTGTGGCCGTATCTCGCCGCCGACCCCGACCACGCCGACGAGCTGCGCATCGACCTCGACCCCACGACCGGCATCGGCTTCGACGAGGTGCGCGCCGCCGCGCTGCTCTGCCGCGACCTGCTCGTCGAGCTCGGCCTGCAGGGCTACCCCAAGACCACGGGCAGCAGCGGCCTCCACATCTACCTCCGGCTCGAGCCGCGCTGGGACTCCTTCGCCGTGCGCGCCGCCGCCGTGGCCTTGGCCCGCGAGCTCGAGCGCCGGCACCCCGAGCAGATCACCGCCAACTGGTGGAAGGAGGAGCGCGGCAGCCGCGTCTTCGTCGACTTCAACCAGAACGCGCCGCACAAGACCGTGTTCGGGGCGTGGTTCGCCCGGCCCCGCACGGGCGGGCAGGTCTCGACACCGCTCACCTGGGACGAGGTCGAGACGGTCATCCTCCGACGAGCTGACCATCTTCACCGTGCCCGACCTGGTGCGCCGGCGGGGCGACCCGTGGGCCGACATCGCGGCACGCGCCGCAGTCGCTCGAGCCGCTGCTGGCCCTGGCCGAGCGCGACAAGGCGGCCGGGCTGCAGGACGCACCGTGGCCCCCCCAGTACCCCAAGATGCCCGACGAGCCGACCCGGGTCGCGCCCAGCCGGGCCAAGAAGGAGGCCTAGGCGTGGACGCCGCTCGAGGCGCTGCGCCGGATCGCCTTCCTCCTCGAGCGCGGCGGTGCCGACACCTACAAGGTGCGCGCCTTCCGCCACGCCGCCACCGCGCTCGAGGCGATGCCGGCCGACGAGCTGGCGGCGCTGGCCGACGCGCACCGGCTGCAGAGCATCCCCGGCGTGGGCAAGTCGACGGCCCAGGTGATCGAGCAGGCATTGGGGGGCGGCGTCCCCGACTACCTGGCCAAGCTGGAGGCCGAGGGCGGCCCCGACGACCTGCAGCTCGACGCGGACGCCCAGGCGCTCCTCGAGTCGCTGCGCGGCGACTGCCACTCGCACTCCGACTGGTCCGACGGCGGCAGCCCGATCCTCGAGATGGCCGAGGCGGCCCGCGACCTCGGCCACGAGTACCTGGTCCTCACCGACCACAGCGCGCGCCTCACCGTGGCCCACGGGCTCAACGCCGAGCGCCTCCGCAACCAGCTCGACGTGGTGGCCGAGCTCAACGAGCAGCTGGCCCCCTTCCGGATCCTGACCGGGATCGAAGTGGACATCCTGGAGGACGGCTCCCTGGACCAGGAGCTCGACCTCCTGGCCGAGCTCGACGTGGTGGTGGCCAGCGTCCACTCCAAGCTGCGCATGGACTCGGCCCAGATGACCGCCCGTATGCTCGCCGCCATCGAGAGCCCCCACACCGACATCCTGGGCCACTGCACCGGCCGCCTCATCACCGGGCGCGGCCGGCCCCAGTCGTCCTTCGACACCGAGGCGGTGTTCTCCGCCTGCGCCCGCACCGGCACGGCGGTGGAGATCAACTCCCGTCCCGAGCGCCAGGACCCGCCCCAGGACCTGTTGCGCCAGGCGGCCGAGCTCGGCTGCTCCTTCGCCATCGACACCGACGCCCACGCACCGGGACAGCTCGAATGGCTCGGCCGCGGCTGCGCCAAGGCGGTCGACGTCGGGCTCGACGCCGGGCGGATCGTGAACCGGGAGTCGGCCGACGGCCTGCTGGCCTGGGCGGCGTCGCACGGTGGCTGATCGCCCGTGACCCTCGCCGTCCGCCCCCCGGTGGCCCCCATGCTGGCCAAGCTGGCCCGCGAGCTCCCGCGCGGGCCCGGCCTCTTCTACGAGCCGAAGTGGGACGGCTTCCGTTGCATCGTCTTCTCCGACGAGGACGGGGTCGAGCTGGGCAGCCGCAACGAGAAGCCGCTGACCCGCTACTTCCCCGAGCTCGTCGAGGCCCTGGCCCGCGAGCTGCCCGAACCCTGCGTGCTCGACGGCGAGATCGTCATCGCGGGGCCCGACGGCCTCGAGTTCGACGCGCTCTCCCAGCGCATCCACCCGGCCGAGAAGCGCATCCGCTTGCTGGCCGAACAGACGCCGGCGTCGTTCGTCGCCTTCGACCTGCTCGCCCGCGGCGACCGCTCCTACATGGACACGCCCTATGCCGAGCGCCGCAGCGCATTGGAGAAGCTCCTCAAGAAGGCGCGCCCACCCGGTCCACCTCACCCCGTGCACCGACGACCCGGACACGGCGAACGACTGGTTCTCCCGCTTCGAGGGCGCCGGCCTCGACGGCGTCGTCGTCAAGGACGGGTCGCTGCTCTACCTGCCCGACAAGCGGGCCATGGTCAAGGTCAAGCACCAGCGGACGGCGGACTGCGTCGTCGCCGGCTTCCGCACCCACAAGGACGGCGCGGGCGTCGGCTCCATGCTGCTCGGGCTGTTCGACGACAGCGGCACCCTCCACCACGTCGGCGTCGCCTCGGGCTTCAGCGTGGCCCGGCGCCGCGAGCTGGTCGACGAGCTCGAGCCCCTCCGGGCCGGGGGCCTCGACGGCCACCCGTGGGCGGGCTGGGCCCCCGAGGGGGAGGGCAGCCGCATGCCTGGGGGCCGGAACCGCTGGAACGCCGGCAAGGACATGACCTGGGAGCCGGTGCGCGCCGAGCGGGTGTGCGAGGTGTCCTACGACCACCTGCAGGAGAACCGCTTCCGCCACGCCACCTCGTTCGTGCGCTGGCGCCCCGACCGCGACCCGGCGTCGTGCACCTACGAACAGCTGGACACGCCGGTCCCCTACGAGCTGGCCAAGGTCTTCGGCACGTCGTGAGCGGCGGCTGGGACCGACCGTCTGACTCAGTCGAGCAGGTCCGGGTCGGCCGCCAGCTCGGCCCGGACGGCGGCCTCCCAGAAGCCGAGGAACCCCTCGCCGTCGCTCTTGGCCACGAGGTCGATGAAGGCCTGCGGCACCTGGGACTCGCCCGAGCCGCCGGCGGCACGGGCGTACCAGGCGTGCTGGCAGCGCTGCTCGAGCGCCACGGCGCGCTGGTGCACGGCCCGCGCCGAGCCGCCGAGGACGAACACGCCGTGGCCGGCCAGCAGCGCCATCGCCGCGTCGCCCATCTGCGCCACCGCCCGGCCCGCGCTGGCCGGGTCGTTGACCGGGCCCTCGTACTCGTCGACCAGAACGAGGGTGCCGCCGCCGAGGGCCGAGCTCTGGTCGAGGATCGGGCGGCACCTCGGCCAGGTCGGCCCAGACGGTGCCGAAGAGCGGGTGGTTGTGCACGGCCCAGCCCACGTCGGACGCGCGCTTGTGCAGCTCCAGGTGGAGCGGGATGCCGAGCGGGACCGGCCAGTCGCCCTCCACCACGCGGCCGTCGAGGTCGATGCGGATCACCTGCGACGGGCCGCAGCTCGGCCCAGGTCAGGAGCCACGGGTTGCACAGCAGCGTCCCGTCGCCCAGGTTGACCGTGATGTGCCCGGCCAGGTGGTCGTTGTAGCCCTCCCGCCACAGGGCGCGGGCCAGGACCACGAGCTCCTCGCGCGGCGTGAGGTCGGGCAGGAGCTTGTCGGCGGTCGGGGTGAACACGGTTCGCTCTCTCAGTCCGGGCCGGCAGCACGGTCTCGGGGAGCGGGTGGCGGTAGAGGCGCGGCCGCGTTCTCGCAGCACATGGCGCGCAGCTCGTCGGCGGGGATGTGGCCCCAGCACCTCTCGATCACGGCCTGGGTGTCGGGCCAGGTGCTGTCGCCGTGCGGGTAGTCGACCTCGACCATGATGTGGTCGACGCCGATGCGGTGGCGGGTGTCGATGGTCGAGGGGTCGTCGATGGTGCAGAACCAGAAGTTGCGCCGCAGCACCTCGGCGGGCCGCATGTCCCAGCCGACGCCGTAGCCGGAGCGGTCGACGATGTTGTCGAGCCGGTCGAGGAGCATGGCCACCCAGCCGATGCCGCCCTCGCTCATGGCGATCTTGAGCGTCGGGAGGCGCGCCGGGTACCCGGACCACAGCCACTCGGCGCAGGCGATCAGCGACAGCTGGCCGAACAGCGTGGCGCCGAGCTGCAGGGATCCATGCCGGCCCCGGGCGGGGGCGGGGTCATGCCCGAGCTGCCGACGTGCAGCGAGACGACGGTGTCCGTCTCGACGAAGGCCTCCATGATGGGGTCCCAGTGCGCCCGGTCCCACAGCGAGGGCAGCCCGATCTCGTGCGGGCGCTCGGGGAAGGTCACCGACGTGAAGCCCCGCGTCCGCGTTGCGGCGGATCTCGGCCACGGCCAGGTCGGGATCGGCGAGATAGGTGATGCCGAGCGGGACGATGCGTTCGGGGTGGCGCGAGTACCACTCCTCGAAGAGCCAGTCGTTCCAGGCCCGGACGCAGGCCAGCCCGAGCTCGCGGTCCTTGGCGTCGAAGAACACCCGGCCGCAGAACCCGGTGATCATGGACGGGAAGTTGACCGAGGCCCACACCCCGTTGATGTCCATGTCGCGCACCCGGGCGTCGATGTCGTAGCAGCCGGGCCGCATCTGGTCGAAGCGGAACGGCTCGACCCGACCGTCTCGGGCCGCCGCCCGGCGACGGCGTTCATGCCGACCTGCGTGTAGCGCCCGCCCTCGAACTCCCACACCTGGTGGCCCTCCGGGGTCTCGACGATCCGGGGCGCCCGGTCCTGCAAGCGCCGCCGGCAGGCGCCCCTCGAAGGTGTGCGGCGGGCTCGACCACGTGGTCGTCGACCGAGATCACGGTGTAGCGCACCGCCCGGGGCTCGGGCTCGGGCAGGAAGAGGTCGTCGGCGAGTGCGCGCTGCACGTCCGGAGTATGCCCGAGATTCCCCGTGACCGTCCCCTCCGCGTGCCCGGCCCGGATAGATACTGGGTCGTATCCGAAAAGGAGGCGGCGTGATTGCTCTCGTTGTGGTGTCGACGTTCGTGGTCCTCGTGTTCAGCATCCTGGTCACCGGCCTCCTGCGCAGCCACGCCGACATCCTGCGCTCGCTCCACGAGCTCGGGGTGGGTGTCGGGGACCCCGCCCCGACCGGGGACCACAGTCCGGTCGCCGCGGCCGCCGCCGTGACCTTGGGGCCGACGGCCGCGGGGGGCCCGGCCCTGGGGCCGGCTCCGACCGTGAGCGGCGTCACGCCCGCCGGCGACGCGCGGGCCGTTGCCGTGGGGAACGGCGACCATCTCACGTTGCTCGGCTTCCTCTCCTCTGGGTGTGTCACCTGCACGCCGTTCTGGGAGGCCCTCCAGGCGCCGCAGGGCTTGGCGGTGCCCGACGGGACGCGGATCGTCATCGTGACCAAGGGGCAGGACCGCGAGGTGCCCGGTGAGGTGCAGGCGCGGACGACGGGGCGCATCCCGGTGGTGATGTCCACCGACGCCTGGGTCGACTACCAGGTGCCCGGCTCGCCGTTCTTCGTTCTCGTCGACGGCGCGACCGGTCACAAGGTTGGGCAGGGGGTGGCCAGCAGCGTCGGTCAACTGTCCGAGCTCGTCCGGCGCGCCGAGCACGAGCGTGCGCCCGAGCGGACGCGGCGTCGTCCGCAGCCGACCGCCCTCGGCGGCCCGGCCCGCGAGGCGGCGGCCGATGACGTGCTCCGGAGCGCCGGGGTCCTCCCCGGCGATCCCAGCCTGTACCCGCGGACGCTCGAGGACGTGTTCCCCTCCGGAACCGACTCGTGAGCACCATCGTCGCCCACGGCATCGCGGCACGGCTCCCCGACGGCTTCGAAGGGCGGATCTTCGTGCGCCCCCGGCCCTCGGCGCGACGTACCCGGTGGCGCAGTTCGGCACCTTCCCCCTGCCCGACGACATCGGCGACTTCGGCAGCGGGGCCGTCACGCTCATGGGTCCCGACGACGTCTTCGCCTCTTTGTTCGAGTACGGGCCGGAGAGCCTCGGCACCGCCCTGTTCGCCCGGCAGGGGAGACCCCCGGCGTTCTCGCCGGGTGACTTCTCCCCCATCGTGCTGCGGCGGGGGCTGGTGGGCCAGTCCGGCACGCAGTGGTTCTTCACCGAGGCGGGCCGTCCGTTCTCGTTCTACGCCGTGCTCGGCAGCCACCAGCGCCGCGCCGTGCTGGTGCCCCGGGTCAACGCGCTCGTGACGTCGTTCGCGCTGGTCCCGGCCACGGCCGAAGTGCCCGGGGCGAGGCCGCAGTGGAATTGATCGGCCTCTACCTGATCGCCGCCGGCCTCCTCGTGGCCGCCGGCACCGCCAAGGCCGTGCGGCCCGGCGACACCGCCCGCGCGATCGGCGCCTTGTTCCCGGGCCGGCGCGCGCCGTCGCACGCGGTGCTGCGCCGGATCGTCCGGGGCGGCGCCGTCGCGGAGATTGCAGTCGGACTCGCCGCCTTGGCCTTCCCCCGCCCGGTGACCGCCGCGCTGGTCGCCCTGTCCTACGCGCTCTTCGTCGGCGTGGTCGCCTACGCCCGGGCGCGGGGCGGGCCGCTGTCGACCTGTGGCTGCTTCGGCCGGGCCGACACGCCGGCGACAGGGCTCCACCTGGCGATCAATCTCCTCCTGGCCGCGACGGCCGCGGTTGTCGCCGCCGCTTCCTCCCCGGCCGGCTCCCTCGCCTCGCTCCTGGCCCACCAGCCCTGGGCCGGGCTGCCGTTGCTGTTCGTGAGCGCGACCGGTCTCTGGCTGACCGTCGTGGCGCTCTCGCCCCTGGCGGCGTTGGAGGGGGCGCGGCGGCTCCTCCGCGCACCGGACACCAGCCGGGCGGCCCCGTCGTGAGCGTGACGAAGGCGCTGGCCGTCCGCACCTCTGCGTTCCTCGACGGCCGACTCTCCCGGCGCAGCCTCATCAACCGCTCCGCCTTCGTGGGCAGCGCGGTGGCGATCGGCGCCGGCATGGATCTCGCGCTCAGACCCGGTTCCGCCTACGGCGCGATCTGCGAGTGCGGGAACACCGGCTGCGGCTGCGGCAGCACGTGCTGTTCGGGGTTCTCCGAGTTCTGCTGCGCGGTCAGCGGGTTCAACTACTGCCCCGAGAACACCGTCATGGGTGGGTGGTGGATGGCGGACAACTCCTCGTACTGCGGCGGGCCGCGCTACTACATGGACTGCAACTCCACCTGTACCTGCGACACCGGGTGCAGCGGCGGCTTCCCCTTCTGCGAGACGGGCTGCGACCACACCGGGTGCGGCTGCGGCGCGCAGGGCTGCGACTCCTACCTGACCGGCTGCCTCCAGTTCCGCTACGGCCAGTGCAACCAGAACGTGCCGTGCATGGGCCGCATCGTGTGCCGCGTCGTCGCCTGCGTCCCGCCGTGGCAGGTGGATCCCTCCTGCACGACCGCCGTCGCGGTGGACAACGGGACGGCCGAGCAGAACGAGCCCTGCTGGACGCCGGCGCCCCCGATGCCCCCGTGCGGGTCGCAGGCGACTAACTGCCAGGTGGTGGGGCTGGCGGCGAGCGCGGACGGCAAGGGGTACGCCGTGCTCACCTCGCTCGGGAGGCTGTTCGCCTACGGCGACTTCCCGTCCGAAGGCGATGCGTCCGAGCTGCAGCTCGACGCGCCGATCGTCGCCGTCGCCCTGTGTCATGGCGGGGGCTACTTCCTGGCCGCCGCCGACGGCGGCGTCTTCGACTACGGCGGCGCCCCCTTCCTCGGCTCCATGGGCGGGCGGCACCTGAACGCGCCGGTGGTCGGCATGGCCGCCACCCCCACGGGGCGCGGCTACTGGCTCGCCGCGGCCGACGGCGGCATCTTCGACTTCGGCGACGCCCCCTACTTCGGCTCCATGGGCGGGCGGCACCTGAACGCCCCCGTCGTGGGCATGGCCGCCACCCCCTCGGGCCGCGGCTACTGGCTGGCCGCCGCCGACGGCGGCATCTTCACCTTCGGGGACGCCGGTTTCCTCGGCTCCATGGGCGGGCGGCACCTCAACGCCCCCATCGTGGGCATGGCGGCCACCCCCTCGGGTCGCGGCTACTGGCTGGCCGCCGCCGACGGCGGCATCTTCGCCTACGGGGACGCCGCCTTCGACGGGTCCACCGGCGGCATCCACTTGAACATGCCGGTCGTCGGGCTGGCCCCCTTCGGCAACGACGCCGGCTACTGGCTGGTCGCCCGCGACGGGGGCGTCTTCGCCTTCGGCGGCGCGCCGTTCTTGGGTTCACCGGCGTGAGAGGGAAGGAGCAGCCATGACCGCAGTCATCGCCGTCTGCGCCGCGGCCGTCGCCGTCGTCGGGGCCGCCCGTTCGACGTGGTCCCCGTGCGGCCTCTCCATGCTGGCCAGCATCACGCCGCTCGCCGAGCAGGCCCGCGGCCACCGGTACCGCTCGACCGCGGCGTGGTTCGTGCTGGGTGCCACCGTGGGCGGCGCCACCCTGGGGCTGGGCCTGGCGGCGCTCGCCGCCGTGGTCGGCGCGACCGGAGCGTCGGGCACCACGCTGGTGACCATCGCGTGCGGCGCCGCGGCGGTCGCCGCGGCCGCCGACGCCCACGTCGCGGGCTTCCGCCTCCCCTACCACCGCCGCCAGGTCAACGAGCAGTGGCTGGACCAGTTCCGCCCCTGGGTCTACGGCGCCGGGTTCGGCTGGCAGATCGGGACCGGCCTCGTCACCTACATCAAGACGTCGGCCGTCTACCTGATGATCGTCCTCGCCGCGCTGACCGCCGACCCACCTCTGGCGCTGTCGATCGGGCTGCTGTTCGGTCTGGGGCGCGGTCTGGCCGTGCTCCTCGGGCGCGGCATCACGAGCGCCGCCGCCCTCGCCGCCTTCCATCGGCGCTTCACCGAGCTCGGGCCGGTCATGGCCGGCGTGGTCGTCACGGTCGACGTGGCCGCGGCCGTCGCCCTGGCCGCCCTCGTCTCGCCCTGGGTCGCCCTGGTCCTGGCGGCCCTCGCCGGGGCGGTCGCGTGGTGGGCGACCCGCTCGGGCCGGCTTACACGCCCCGGTGGTTCTCGAAGCGCGCGTACTGCTTGAGGAAGAGCAGGTTGGCCTTCCCGGTGGGGCCGTTGCGGTGCTTGGCCACTTCGATCAGGGCGTCGTCGGCCCGGTCGATCGGCACCTCGTCGTTGTACTCGGACTCGCGGTAGATGAAGAGGACGACGTCGGCGTCCTGCTCGAGCGAGCCCGACTCGCGCAGGTCGGACAGCTGGGGCGTCTTGTCCTGGCGGGACTCGAGGTTGCGGGAGAGCTGGGAGAGGGCGACGACGGGCACCTCGAGCTCGCGGGCGAGGATCTTGAGGCCGCGGCTGATCTCGGCCACCTCGGTCTGGCGGTTCTCCGCCCGGCCCCGGCCCGTCATCAGCTGCAGGTAGTCGACCACGACGAGGCCCAGGTCGCCCTCGGTCTTCTTGAGCCGGCGGGCCCGGGCGCGGATGTCCATCACCGTCACGTTCGGGTTGTCGTCGATGAAGATGGGCGCGCTGGACAGCCGGGTGACGGCCATCCCGATCTTGCTCCAGTCCTGGGTGCGGATCCGCCCCGTCTGCAGGCTCTGCCCGTTCACCTCCGCCTCGGAGGCCAAGAGGCGCTGGGTCAGCTCCAGGTGGCCCATCTCGAGCGAGAAGAGCAGGGCCGGGCGCCCGACGTTGAGGCCCACGTTGGCCAGGACCCCGAGCGCGAAGCTCGTCTTGCCCATGCCCGGGCGGGCCCCGACGATGTTGAGCGAGGAGGGCTGGAAGCCGAGGAGGATCTTGTCCAGCTCGTGGTAGCCGGTGGCCACGCCGGTGATGGTGTCGCCCCGCTGGCCCAGCTCCTCGATGCGGTCGAGCCCGGCGCCGAGCAGCTCGTGCAGCGGCCGCATCGTGTCGGCCGTGCGGCGCTCGCCCACGTCGAAGACCAGCTGCTCGGCCTGGTCGACGGCCGCCTTGACGTCCTCGGGGACCGAGTAGCCGATGTCGGCGATCTCGCCGGCCACCCCGATGAGCTTGCGCAGCAGCGCGTGCTCCTCGACGATGGCGGCGTAGTGCCGGGCGTTGGCGATCGACGGCGTGTTGGCCTGCAGCGAGATGAAGATCGACGGGTCGCCCACCTGCTCGAGCACCCCGGAGCGCTTGAGCTCGTCGGTGACGGTGACGGCGTCGATGGCCTCGCCCCGCTCCATGAGGATCCGGATCGCCCCGAAGATGTGCCCGTGGGCCGGCTTGTAGAAGTCGGCCCCCGAGCACTTCTCGATCCCGACCGACGCCGCGTCGTTCGACAGCAGCATGGCGCCGAGCAACGACTCCTCGGCCTCGAGGTCGTGCGGCGGGAGGCGCGCGCCGGAAGGACCGGTCGGCGGGGCCGCGCGCAGCGGCCGGGGGCGGGTGTCGTCGAAGGCTTGGACCACGGCTCCCCTACTCTGACCGTCGCGCCCTGGGGACGGTAAGTCCCCAATAGTGTGGGTAAGGCCCGTCCACGTGTGGGTAAGGCCCGCGGTCGCTGTGGATAAGCCGTGGACGAGCGGTTGCCCGCAGTGGGTCTGGCAGGACCGGGATCGGCATCCCGCCATGATGGGCAAGGGGTGTGACAGGGCGCCGGATGCCGCGCCGCTGTGCGCCCGGATGCGGCGCGCTCAGCTGGCGGCGCTGACCTCCACCGTCACCACCGTCGCCACGTCGCGGAACAGCTCCACGGTCACGTCGAAGGTCCCGGTCTCCTTGATGTGGTCCGGCAGCACGACGTGCTTGCGGTCCACCTCGATCCCCTTGGCCGCCCGGATGGCGTCGGCCACGTCGGCCGGGCCGATGGAGCCGAAGAGCCGCCCGCCGCCCGCGGCCCGGGCGCTGATCGGGATGACCGCACCGGCGAGCACGGTGGCCTGCGCCTCGGCCGCGGTCCGGTCCTGGGCCTCGCGCAGGTCGCGGCCGCGGCGCATCATCTGGGCCTGGCCCTCGACGCCGTCGCTGGCCACGATGGCCCGCCCCTCGGGCAGCAGGAAGTTACGGGCGAAGCCGCCCGCCACCTTCACGATGTCCCCCCGGCGGCCCACGCCGGCGACGTCGTCCCTCAGCAGGACCTTCATGCCTCGGCTCCCGCCTCGCCGGGTTCGACGACGACCTCGACCACGGCCCCCGCCTCGGCATCGGCCACCGCCGCGTTGACGCGGCCAGGCCTCGGCGACTCGGCCGCGACCTCGGGCTGGGCCGTGACCTCGGCCTCGGCGGACGTCGGACTCGGACTCCGGCTCGGCCGGCGCAGCAGGCGCCGCGTCCGCCACCGGACCTCGGTGTCCACCGGGCGCTGCCGCGGCGCCTCGGCCGGCATGGAGTCGCCCAGCGTCCGCTCGCCGCGGTCACGCCCGCCGCCGCGCCCACCGGGGCGCTCGGTCACGGTGCGCTGCGTGTAGGGCAGCAGGACGAGCTCGCGCGCCGTCTTGATGGCCATGGCCAGCGCCCGCTGGTGCTGGGCGCAGTTGCCCGTCACCCGGCGCGAGCGGATCTTGCCGCGGTCGCTCATGTACTTGCGCAGCATGGGGACGTCCTTGTAGTCGACCCACTCGACCTTGTCCCGGCAGAGCGCGCAGGGCTTCTTCTTGACCCGGCGGCCGAGATCCTTGGGGGTCGAGCGCCGCGCTGCGGTCCCGCCGCGTTGGTTGTTGCGTGCCATCAGAAGGGCTCCTCGTCGAATCCGTAGCCGGCGCCGGCATCGCCGGCGGGTTGTGCCTGTGGTGCCGGTGCGGGCGCAGGCGCCGCCTGGCGTCCGCCGCCCCGCGAGCCGTCGGACGGCCCGCGGCGCTCGTTCTTGGTGATCTGGGCGGTGGCCCAGCGCAGCGACGGCCCGATCTCGTCCGCCACCACCTCCACCTTGGAGCGCCTGTCGCCCTCCTGGGTCTCCCAGCTGCGCTGCTCGAGCCGGCCCGCCACCATGACCCGCGCGCCGCGGGTGATGGTCTCGCTCACGTTCTCGGCCATCTCGCGCCAGCACACGACGTCGAAGAAGGAGGTCGCCTCCTCCCACTCCTGGGTCTGGCGGTTCTGCCAGCGCCGGTTGACCGCCAGCCCGAAGGTGACGTTGGCCTGGCCGGTGTTGGTGAAGCGCAGCTCGGGGTCGCGGGTGACGTTCCCCACGAGCGTGACGCTGTTGTCTGACGCCATGTCTGCTCCTCTCCTGACCGGTCAGCCGGCCGTCGCCGCTGCCGGCGACGCTCGTCGGGGAGACGCACCACCTTGTGGCGCACCACCTCGTCGGCCAGGCCCAGCATGCGGTCGAGCTCGGCCACCGTCTCGGGCTCGGCCGTGAACTCGACCACGACGTAGTAGCCCTCGCGCTTGTGGTTGACCTCGTAGGCGAAGGTCCGCTTGCCCCAGCGGTCGATGGCGCCCGGGGTGCCCCCTGTGGTGCGGATGACCTCCAGGGCGTGGTCGAGCACACCCTGGATCACGGTGGGCTCGGTGGTGGCCTCGAAGATGGCCATGACTTCGTAGGGCCGCATGTGCGGCGTACCTCCCTCTGGACCGGGCGTGCCCGGGCCCCTGACGGTCAGGAGCAGGGTCTGTTGCGGGCGATCATGCTAGCCGCCCTCAGGCCAGGACGTCGCCCAGGCCCTCCGGCGACGTGGTAGCTCTCGGCGTCGCTCGGGAAGTTCCCGCTGCGCACGTCCTCGGCGAAGGCGGCGATGGCCTCGGTGGCGATCCGCCCCACCTCCGCGTAGCGGCGGACGAACTTGGGCGGCGTGCCCTTCCCGAGGCCGAGCAGGTCGTGGAAGACCAGGACCTGGCCGTCGCAGGCCGCTCCGGCGCCGATGCCGATGGTCGGGACGTCGACGGCCTCGGTCACGGCGGCGCCGACGATGTCGGGCACCCCCTCGATCACGAAGGCGAAGCACCCGGCCGCGGCCAGCGCCTTGGCCGCGTCGAGCAGGGCCGTCGCCGCGTCGGCGGTCTTGCCCTGGACCCGGAAGCCGCCCATGGCGAGCACCGACTGGGGGGTCAGCCCGAGGTGGCCCATCACCGGGATCTCGGCCCGGATGATCGCCTCGATGACCGGCAGGCGGGCCCGCCCGCCCTCGAGCTTGACGGCGTGCGCGCCGGCGCGGACGAGGGTGGCGGCGTTGCGCACCGCGTCCTCGGGGGAGAGGTGGTAGCTCATCCAGGGCATGTCGCCCAGGATCAGGCAGCCGCGGCTTGGCCCGGGCCACCGCCGCGGTGTGGTGGGCCATGACGTCGATGTCGACGTGCAGCGTGTCCTCGTAGCCGAGCACGTTGTTGGCCACCGAGTCGCCGACCAGGATGATGTCGACGCCCGCCTCCGAGACGATGCGGGCCCCGGGCTCGTCGTAGGCGGTGACCATGACGATCGGGGTGTCACCGTTGCGCCGTTTGCGCGCCCGCAGCGCGGGAACGGTGACGGGACCTCGCTCACGGCGCCGGCGCCGCCTTCTTGGGGCGCGGCTTGCGGCCGCCGGCGGGATACTTGCGCATCAGGTGGTGCCAGGCGCACGACGGGCACACCTCGACCTCGTAGCAGAGCACCGGTTCGGGGCGCCGGCACAGGGCCTTGAGCTCCGCCGCCGTGCCCGGGCAGCGCCCGCCGGCCGGCAGCTTGGCCCCGAAGACGAAGGTGACGGTCACCAGCCGGCCCTCGTCGCAGATCGGGCAGACCTCCTTGGTCGGCCGCCCCACGTTGCGGGCGGCCCGCAGCAACTCGGGGTGGGCGTCGCAGACGTCGGTCCGCAGCACCTTGCCCCGCTCGACCTCGCGGACCAGGCCGTTGCGCACAATCCGGTACTCGACCTGGGCGGTGACGTCAGGGCTCACCGCTCGGGAGGACGACCTCGGCTCCGAGGTGACGGACACGGCCGCCAGGCTACCCCCCAGGTCTTCGCCCCGGGCGCCCAAAAGGCGCCAAATCAGGCACGCCCGTGACCGTTGCGTGACAGAAAGCTGTACAGCGCTATATCGATTCGATATACTCATCCGTCATGTTGGATCTGGCCATTCTGGGCCTCCTCGAAGAACGCGACCTGCACGGCTACGAGATCCGGCGCCAGCTGCGCGAACACCTGGGCCTGCTGGCCAACGTCTCCTTCGGCTCCATCTACCCCGCCCTGACCCGCCTGGAGAAGTCCGGCGCCGTCGAGGCGACCGAGGGAGGGGGCCCCGAGGGCACCCCGCCGGCCGCGCCGGCGCCCCCCACCGGCTCGCTCAGCGGGGAGCTGGCCGTGCTGCGCTCCCGGCGCCACTCGCCGACCCGGGCCCGGCGGGGCAAGAAGGTCTACCGGATCACCGACGCCGGCCGGCAGCTCTTCGTCGAGCTCCTCGGCGGCGGGCGGCGCGGACGACGCCCGCAGCTTCGGGCTGCGCCTGGCCTTCGCCCGCCACCTCGCCCCCCAGGCCCGGCTGGCGCTGCTCGAGCGCCGGCGCGCCCTGCTCGTGCAGCGCCTCGGCGAGGCCGAGGCCGCCCGCGCCGACCTCGACGTCTACGCCCGCTCGGTGGTCCAGCACACCGCCGACGGCGTGGCCCGCGACATCAGCTGGCTCGACACCCTCATCGCGTCCGAGCGCGCCGCCCTCGCCACCGCCGGCACCGAGCCGGCCACCGCCGGCACCACCGCCACCGCCACCGCGGACACCGAGCCGGTCACATGAACAACGCCCGCAGCATCGATACCGAAGAAGGAGACAGTTCCATGCCCACCCCCATCCGCCTCGCGATCGCCGGCGTCGGCAACTGCGCCAGTTCTCTCGTCCAGGGGGTCACGTACTACCGCGACGCGGACCCCGCCGACGTCGTGCCCGGCCTCATGCACGTCGAGCTCGGCGGCTACCACGTCCGCGACGTCGTGCCGGTGGCGGCCTTCGACGTGGACCACGCCAAGGTCGGCACCGACCTGGGCAAGGCGATCCACGCCGGGCAGAACAACACGATCCGCTTCGCCGAGGTGGGCGAGCTCGGCATCGACGGTCCAGCGCGGGCCGACCTTCGACGGCCTGGGCAAGTACTACGCGCGAGACGGTCGAGGAGTCGCCCGTCGCGCCCGTCGACGTCGCCCAGGCCCTGCGTGACGCCCGGGCCGACGTGCTCGTCTCCTACCTACCGGTCGGCTCCGAGCAGGCCCAGCGCCACTACGCCCAGGCCTGCCTCGATGCCGGTGTCGCCTTCGTCAACGCCATCCCCGTCTTCATCGCCTCGGACCCCGTGTGGGCCCGCAAGTTCCGCGACGCCGGCGTCCCCATCGTCGGCGACGACATCAAGAGCCAGGTGGGCTCGACCATCGTCCACCGCATCCTGACCCGCCTCTTCGAGGACCGCGGCCTGGCCCTCGACCACACCTACCAGCTCAACTTCGGCGGCAACATGGACTTCAAGAACATGCTCGAGCGCGAGCGCCTCGAGTCCAAGAAGATCTCGAAGACCCAGGCCGTCACCAGCCAGTTCGAGGACAACGTGCTCGATGCCGACGACGTCCACGTCGGCCCGTCCGACCACGTCCCGTGGCTGAAGGACCGCAAGTGGGCCTACATCCGCATGGAGGGCCGCAACTTCGGCGACGTGCCGCTGAACCTGGAGCTCAAGCTCGAGGTGTGGGACTCGCCCAACTCCGCCGGCGTCATCATCGACGCCGTGCGCTGCGCCAAGCTGGCGCTCGACCGCGGCATCGGCGGCCCCCTGCTCGGCCCCTCGGCCTACTTCATGAAGTCGCCCCCGGTGCAGTACCACGACGACGTCGCGCACCAGATCGTCGAGTCCTTCGCCGCCGGCGAGCCCCAGGAGAGCTGGCCGGCCGACTGAGCCGCAGCGCTCCGACCGCGCCGGCAGAACACGGCCCTCGCGGGACTCTCCACGGTCGTGTTTAGAGTTTGCAGAATCGCCGCCGGCGGAGACGGGCCGACCCCATTCGCCCGGGCCGACCCCGTTGCGCCCGGCCGACCCCGTTGCCCCGGGACGACCCCGTTCCGCCCCGCCGGACTACCGTCGGAGGCATGACCAGGATCACGGCACCCGAGAGCGGCATGGGCGAGCACATCGACTGGGCGCTGCTGCGCCCGAAGATGGCGGCGGGCATGGGGAAGCTGTCCGAGGCGGTGTACGGCAACTCACAGCTCCCGGTGCGCGAGCGCGAGGCGGCGCGCTGGACCATCGCGCTGATCAACGACTCCGCGGTGTGCCGCGACACGCGGGCCAAAGACGGGGCCGAGGCGGGGGCCGGCGAGCCGTTCTACGCCGAGGTGTCCGACTGGCGCGCCGCCACGGGGCTGAGCGACCGGGAGCGCCTGGCGGCCGAGTTCGCGGAGCGCTTCGCCCTCGACCACCTGGCCATGGACGACGAGCTGTGGGGCCGCCTGCACGCGGCGTACTCCGACGAGGAGCTGGCGGACCTCACCATCTGCTGCGGCATGTTCCTCGGGATGGGCCGCGCGCTGGCCGTGGTCGGGGTGCGCGCGCCCGCCGAGCGCATCCTGGTCTAGGCGCCTTCCGGTCGGGGCCGCCGGGTCCGGCCGCCGGAATCGTCCCGGCGGAACCGATCGGCTCACCCCTGCTGGGCCGCCCACCACTCCCGCAGGCGCGCCGCGGCGACCTCGGGCCCGAGCGGGCCCTCGTCGAGGCGCAGCTCCATGAGGAACGTCAGCGCCTCCCCGACGGCGCGGCCCGGCCCGATGCCGAGCAGCTCCATGACCTGGTTCCCGTCGAGGTCCGGGCGGAGCGAATCGAGCTCCTCCTGCTCGCGCAGCTACGGCGATGCGGGCCTCCAGCTCGTCCATGCGCCGGGCCAGGGCCCGCGCCTTGGCGGCGTTGCGGGTGGTGCAGTCGCAGCGGGTGAGCTCGTTGAGCTGGTCCAGCAGCGGGCCGGCGTCGCGCACGTAGCGGCGCACCGCCTTGTCGGTCCAGCCGAGCCGGTAGGTGTGGAAGCGCAGGTGCAGCTCGACGAGGCGCACCACCGTGGTCACCTCCGCCGCGGGGTAGCGCAGCGCCTCCATGCGGGTCCTCGTCATCCGCGCCCCGACGACCTCGTGGTGGTGGAAGCTCACGCCGCCCTCGGTGATGGCCCGCGTGCGCGGCTTGCCCACGTCGTGGAACAGCGCGGCCAGGCGCAGCAGCCGGTCCGCCGACGTCTTGTCGACGACGGCGAGGGTGTGCGCCAGGACGTCCTTGTGGCGGTGGATCGGATCCTGTTCCAGTGCGAGCCCGGGCAGCTCGGGCAGGAAGTCCTCGGCCAGGCCCGTGCGCACGACGAACCACAGCGCCTGCGACGGCACGTCGACCATGACGATCTTGTCCAGCTCGTCGCGGATCCGCTCGGCCGAGACGATGGAGAGCCGCCCGTGCATGCGCTCCACCGCGGCCACCAAGGCCGGGTCCGGCTCGAGCGCGAAGCGCGCCGCGAAGCGCGCCGCGCGCAGCATGCGCAGCGGGTCGTCCCCGAACGAGATCTCCGGGTCGAGCGGCGTGCGCAGCCGCCCCGCCGCCAGGTCGCCCAGCCCGTTGAAGGGGTCGATGAGCTCCATGTCGGGCAGGCGCAGCGCCAGCGCGTTGATGGTGAAGTCCCGCCGCGACAGGTCCACCTCGATGCTGTCCCCGAAGCTCACCTCGGGCTTGCCGCGACTCGGGCACGTAGACCTCGGCCCGGTGCGTCGTGATCTCGTAGACCCGGGTGCCCTTGCGGGCGCCGATCGTGCCGAAGCGTGCCCCCTGCAGCCAGATGTCGTCCGCCCAGCCGCGCACCAGGCGCTCGGTCTCGTCGGGGCGGGCGTCGGTCGTCAGGTCGAAGTCACCGGCCGGCTCGGCCCCGGCGGAGAACAGCGCGTCACGCACGGTTCCGCCCACCAGATAGAGCGTCCGCCCGGCGCCCGCGAAGCGGCGCGCCAGCTCCTCGGTGGCGCTGACGAGAGGGCGGAACCGCTCAGGCACCGACGTGGACTGCACCCGCCCACGGTAGTGCCTGCATCTAGCCTCTCCCTGTGTCGACGCGCTGGGCCGGGACCGCCCTCTGCACGCTCGCCGTGGCTGCCGCAACCCTTCTCGGTACGGCCGGCGCGGGCGCCCGCAGCACGTCGGTGCGCGCCGCAGTGGACGCCCCGCCGCTCGCGCTGACCTCGCAGACGTCGTTCGTCACCCCCAGCGCGCCCTGGTTCAACCTCGCGCTCGCCGTCGGGCCGTCGGAGGCACCGGCGGCGGGGCTCCATGTCAGCCTGACCTTCTATTCGCGCATGGACGACGAGTCCCAATTCCAGCAGTCCGTCAGCGGCACGCCCCAGGCGGCCGTGCTGCTGCGCATCCCCGACGTCCCCGTCAGCAGCGGGCGCGGGCGGGCTCACGGCGGCGTCGTGTGTGACGGTGCTGCCCGACACCTCCGCCAGCGCACCCGCGGCCGTCCCCGGGGCGTGCGCCGCCGGCGACCGGACCCTCTACCTCGACTGCACGCCGGACACGGGCCGCTGCGGCGACGTGTACCCCGTCGCCGTCTCGTTGCTGCGCCAGGGGTCGACCGCCCCGCTGGCGCACTTCACCACCTTCGTCACCTACCAGGAGGCCGGCGCCCCCGGATCGATCGGCACGGGCGGCCAGCTGCGGGTCGGGGTCGTGGTGCCGGTCACCACGGGCACCGGCGCGGTCGCCATGGCGGGCGCGCTGTCGGACCACGGGGACGTGGCCACGACGCTGGCGGTGAGCCCGCTCGCCGTGGGCGCCATGCAGCAGGGCCGCTCGCGCGACGGCCTGCGCGCGCTGAACGAGCTGGCCTCGTTGAGCGGCGACGAGGTCCTCGACCAGCCCTACGTCCCCGTCAACCTGGCCGCCCTCTCGGGGGCGAAGCTGACCGGCGAAATCACCGCGCAGCTGCAGCGGGGGGACGAGCTGTTGCACTCCGCCGGGCTCAAGCCCGCGGGCGGCCCGTGGGTCGACGCGTCCTCCACGTTCACGCAGGGCGATGCCACCAACCTCGCCGCGGGGCTGCAGACGGCCCGGTCCCCCCAGCTCGTGCTCGGCGACGACAACCTGGCCTCGGGCGCCGTGAGCAACCTCACCTTCGCCCAGCCCTTCACGCTCGACCTCGGGCACGGGTCCACCCTGCCCGCCGCCGTGTCGAACAGCACGCTGAGCGCGCGCTTCACCGCCACCCCGCGCAACCCGGTGCTCGGGGCCGAGCAGCTGCTCGCCGCGCTGTCCTTCGTCCACTTCGAGAATGCGGCCCTGGCGGCGGCCCGCGGCGTCGTGGTGGACCCCCCGCCCGGCTGGCGGGCCTCGGGCGCCTTCATGGAGACGCTCCTCGGCGGCCTCAGTGGCAACCCGGCCCTCAGCGCGGTCACCCTCAGCCAGCTGTTCGCGCAGGTGCCCGTCGGGGGGCAACCGCGAGCCGTCGACCCGGCGCCTCCAGGCCGGGCCGGCCGGCCACGGCATCACGCGCAGTGCGGCGGTGCGCATCGCCGAGTCCCGCCAGGCGCTCGGCGCCTGGAGCGCGGCGGTGAGCGGGCACCCGCCCGAGATCACCGCGCTGGCCGACGCATTGCTCACCACCGAGGCCAAGGGCCTCAGCACGGGCGGGCGGGCCGTGGCGCTGACCGCCTACGGGAAGGCGTTCGACGGCGAGACGGGCAAGATCACGCTGGCCACCGAGCGCACGGTGACGTTCACGTCGCAGCGGGCACCGATCCCCATCACGGTGCTCTCGGCCGCCCCCTACACGGTGCACGTGGTCGTGACGCTGGCCAGCGACAAGTTCACCTTCCCCGACGGCAACTCGCAGCCGCTCACGCTCAACCGCCCGACCACGTCGGTGCGGGTGACGGCGCAGGCGCGCACCTCGGGCGACCGCCTCCCCATTGAGGTCACGCTGCACACCTCCGACGGCCAGCTGACCCTGGCCCGCACGGTGCTCACCGTGCAGTCGACCGCCATCTCCTTCGTCGGGGTGGCCCTCACCGTCCTGGCCGGGGCGGTCCTGTTGGTCTGGTGGGTGCGCACGTGGCGCCGCTCGCGCCGGGCGCGGCCCCGGGCGCACTGACGTGGCCGTCCTCCCGCAGTCGCGCACCCTGTCGCTGCGGACCTCGGCCGCCTACGTCGCGGCCGGGACCGGCGTCTCGCGGGTCACCGGGCTGCTCCGCTTCGTGGCGCTGGCCTGGGCGCTCGGCCAGACGCCCCTCGCCGACTCCTACAACCTGGCCAACACGACGCCGAACATGCTCTACGACGTCGTGCTGGGCGGGGTCCTCTCGGCCACGTTCATCACGGTCTTCGTCGACCGGTTGGCCCGGAAGGACGAGGAGGAGGCGTTCGAGTCGATCTCCGCCATCGTCTCCGTCTCCGTCGTCGTCCTGGCGGTCACCACCCTGGCCGCGCTGCTGGCGGCGCCCTTCCTCATCAACGCCCTGACGGCGCTCGATACCCATGCCCACCCCAACGAGATCAACCGCGTCGTGCAGGAGCGGGCGGTGGCCACCACGTTCCTGCGCTGGTTCGTGATCCAGATCGCCGCCTACGGCCTGTTCGCCCTGGGCGGCGCCCTGCTCAACACGCGCCGCAAGTTCGTCGCCGTCGCCTGGGCGCCCATCGTCAACAACCTCGTGTGCATCGGCATCCTGATCTGGTTCGGGCTGTGGGCCGGCCACGGCGCCTCGCTGGCCAGCGTCGAGGCGCACCGGGGCCAGCTCGTCCTGCTCGGGTTGGGCACCTCGCTCGGCGTCGTGCTCCAGGGCGTCGCGCTGGTCCCGAGCCTGCGCCGCGCCAACCTCGGCCTCCTGCGCTGGAACTGGAACCCCCGCGACGAGGCGCTGGCCACCGTGGCCCGCCTGGGCGGCTGGACCTTCGGCTTCGTGGTGGCGAACCAGATCGCCCTCTTCGTCGTCACCGTGCTGGCCGGCAGCGTCCCGGGGCCCGACCCGGTCTCGTCCTACATCTACGCCTACGCCTTCATGCAGCTCCCCTACGGCGTGATCGCGGTCACGGTCATGTCGGTGGTCACCCCCGACCTGGCCGACCGCTGGTCGACCGGGCAGCGCGAGGCCTTCTTGCACCGGATGTCGGGCGGCCTGCGCGCCGTCCTGGCGCTGATCATCCCCTCGGCCGTCGGGATGCTCCTCCTGGCCCGCCCCCTCGTCGCGCTGCTGCTCGGGTTCGGGCACAGCACCCCGGCCGAGACGGCCACCACCGGCGCCGCCCTGGCCATGTTCGCGCTCGGCCTGCCCGGGTTCTGCGCCTACCTCTACCTCGTCCGCGTGCTGCAGTCGATGCAGCGGACCAAGGTCGCCTTCTACCTCTACCTGGTCGAGAACGCGCTGAACATCGCGCTGGCCCTGGTGCTGGTGCACCCGCTCGGCGTCCGCGGCCTCGCCCTGTCCTTCTCCATCGCCTACACCGTGTCCGCCGTGCTCGCCCTGGCGGTGTTCCACCAGTGGATCGGGCGCCTGGCCGAGCGCGAGACGTGGGCGCCGCTGTGGCGCGTCGTGATCGCCTCGGTCCCCATGGGCGTCGTCGTGCTGGTCGTGTCCAACCTCTCGGGCTCGACGACCCCCGCGGCCCTGCTGGCCCGGGTGCTGGGCGCGACGGTGGCCGGCGTGCTGACGTTCGGCGCCGTGGTGATCTGGCTGGGCCGGCGCCACGACGCGCGCCGGCGCCCGCCGCCCGAGCGTCCGCCCAGCCCCTTCGGCCCCCTCGGCGCCTCGCGGGGATCTGAGCCGGCCGGCCCGGCGGTCGGCCGGGTTCGACGCACCGGCCGTCGTCACCGGCCGTTGCCTCCCTCCCCGGGGCCGCCCGTGGCAGACTCCCTGCATGCCCGGGGTCCACATCGTCACCGACAGCGCCTGCGACCTGAGCGACCAGCTCGTCAAGGAGCACAACGTCATCGTCGTGCCGCTCACCATCCGCTTCGGCGAGGAGGAGTTCGAGGACCGCGTCCAGCTCAGCCCGGCCGAGTTCTGGCACCGCTGCAGCGCCGGGGGCGCCCTCCCCGCGACCGCGGCCCCCTCCCCCGGCGCCTTCCAGGCGGCGTTCCAGCAGGCGGCCGACGAGGGCGCGAGCGCGGTGCTCTGCCTCACCATCTCGTCGAAGGTCTCGGGGACCTACGGCTCGGCGACGACCGCCGCCGACACGTTCACCTCGGTGCCCGTGCGCGTCGTCGACACCTTCTCGCTCACCCTGGGGCAGGGCCTGCTCGTGCTCGCGGCGGCCGAGGAGGCCGCCGCCGGCGCCGGGCTGGACGAGCTCGTGGCCAGCACCGAGGACCGCGTCGGCCGCACCCACGTCTACGGCGTGCTGGGCGGGCTGGAGCACCTCCAGCGCGGTGGCCGCATCGGGAACGCCCGGGCGCTGCTCGGTTCGCTGTTGAACATCAAGCCGGTGATCCAGATCAAGGACGGCGAGGTCGCCGAGGAGTCCAAGCAGCGGACCCGGTCCCGCGCGCTGGCCTACATGATGGCCAAGGTGGCCGAGGACGCCCCGCTGGAGCGGCTCGCCGTGGCCGACGGCGCCTGCGACGACTTCGCCGACGTGCTGGCCAGCATGAAGGACATCGCCACCGGGCACCCCCTGGTGGCCGCCGACCTCGGGCCCGTCGTCGGCACCCACGCCGGGCCCAACACGGTCGGGGTCGCCTACATCGTGCCTGCCAGGACGGCCCAGACGGCCAAGACGACCGGGACCGCCGGGTAGTCTCACGCCGTGGCAGAGAACGACATCTCCGACGCGCTGACCGGGCGTGCGCTCGACACGGTCGACACGGTGGTCGCCACCGTCAACGACAAGGCCGTCCGCCCGGCCATCGTGGCCGCCCGCGGCATCGTGTTCGGGGTGGTCATCTCGGTGATCGGGATCACGGTCGTCGTCCTCTTCTGCGTGATGTTCATCCGCCTGACGACGATCGCCGGCCACAGGATCTGGGCCTCGTACCTGGTGCTCGGCCTCCTGTTCTGCGGCGCCGGTGCGCTGCTGTACTCGCGCGCGGCGTGCCGCCCGACGCTTGATGGCCCGATGCCTGAGCGCCGCAAGGTCGTCATCATCGGGAGCGGGCCGGCCGGCCTGACGGCCGCGCTCTACAGCGCCCGGGCCCAGCTCGAGCCGCTCGTGATCGAGGGCGAGCCCTCCTCCACCAGCGACCAGCCCGGCGGCCAGCTCATGTTGACGACCGACGTGGAGAACTACCCCGGCTTCGTCGACGGCGTCATGGGCCCCGAGCTCATGGGGATGATGCGGGCGCAGGCGCTGCGCTTCGAGGCGGAGCTGCGCACGGCCAAGGTCAGCCGCATCGAGGTCGCGCCGTGGCCCTTCGAGGTGTGGGTGGGCGACCCGGAGGCCGACGAGCCGACCGTGCTGGCCGACACGCTCATTGTCGCCACCGGCGCCCGCGCCCTCATGCTGGGCGTGCCCAACGAGGACCGGCTGCTCGGCTACGGCGTCTCGACCTGCGCCACCTGCGACGGCTTCTTCTTCCGCGAGCAGCACATCGCCGTGGCCGGCGGCGGCGACTCCGCGCTCGAGGAGGCCCTCTTCCTCACCCGCTTCGGCTCCAAGGTCACCGTGATCCACCGGCGCGACGAGCTGCGCGCCTCCAAGATCATGCAGCAGCGCGCCTTCGCCAACCCCAAGATCGACTTCGCCTGGAACTCGGTCGTCACCGACATCCTGGGCGACACCAAGGTGAGCGGGCTCCGTCCTGCGCGACACCGTCAGCGGCGAGGACGTCCGAGCTCGATGCGACCGGGCTCTTCGTCGCCATCGGCCACGAGCCCAACAGTTCCCTGCTCAAGGGCCAGCTCGAGCTGGAGGACAACGGCTACGTCAAGACGTTCGGCGGGACCACCCGCACCAGCGTCGACGGGGTCTTCGCCTGCGGCGACGTGCAGGACAACTACTACCGCCAGGCCGTCACCTCCGCCGGCTCGGGCTGCATGGCCGCCATCGACGCCGAGCGCTGGCTGGAGGAGCGGGGCGAGTAGGTCGGGAACAGAACCCGGGGCTGGCGGCGTTGCACCCGTGACAAGGAGAGTTGATGAGCGAGCATGTCGTGACCCTGAGCGACGCTACCTTTGACGAGCATGTCAAGGCTTCGGACGTCCCCGTCCTGGTGGACTTCTGGGCCGAGTGGTGTGGCCCGTGCAAGATGATCTCCCCGGTCCTCGAGGAGATCGCCGAGGAGCAGGCCGGCAAGATCCAGATCGGCAAGCTGAACATCGACGACAACCTGGACGTGACCCGTCGCTTCGACGTGATGAGCATCCCGACGCTGATCCTGTTCAAGGACGGCGAGCCGCAGATGCGCCTGATCGGGGCCAAGCCCAAGGGCCAGCTGCTCGAGGAGATCGCGGCCTACCTGTAGGCCTGCCCCTCGGACTGCCGCTGCGCCCCGGCGACCGCGGCGACGCCGTCTCCGACGTCCAGCACCGCCTCAGCGCCATCCTGCCCGGCGCGCCGGTCGACGCGCGATGGCATCTTCGGCCCGGCGACGCGGGCCGCCCTCGAGGCGTTCCAGCGCCTGCGGGGCCTGCGCGTCGACGGCGTCTGCGGGACGCAGACCTGGAACACCCTGGTGGAGGCCGGTTTTCGGCTGGGCGACCGCTTCGTGTACCGCCGGACCCCCATGCTGCGGGGTGACGACGTCGCCGAGCTCCAACAGCGCCTGTGCACGCTCGGGTTCGACACGGGCCGCGGTCGACGGCATCTTCGGCGACGCCACCGTGCGGGCGCTGGGCGAGTTCCAGCGCAACGCCGGCCTCCCCGTCGACGGGATCGTCGGCGGCGCCACCCTCCAGGAGTTGTTGAGACTCGAGAGCCGCCACCACGACGCCGCGCTGGTCTCCTCCGTCCGTGCCCGCGCCGAGCTGCGCGACGCGCCGCCCACCCTGCGGGGCCGCCACGTGGCCGTCGGCGAGAGCGGCGGCCTCGGGAGCGTGACCGGCGCCCTGCGCCGCCGGCTCACCCTGGGCGGGACCCGGGTCACCGAGCTGCACCACCCCGACGACGCCGTGCAGGCCAAGGAGGCCAACGAGCTGGCGGTGGACGTCTTCGTCGCCCTGCGGCTGAACCCCTCCGCCTCGTCGTGCCGCACGGCCTTCTGGGCGGGCACCCACGACGAGTCCCCCGGCGGCCGGCTGCTGGCCGAGCTGGTCCAGTGCGCCCTGCCCGAGGCGCTCGGCGTGGCCGACGCCGGCGTGCACGGCATGGCCCTGCCCATCCTGCGCGAGACCCAGATGCCCGCCGTCCTGATCGAGGTGGGCCCCGCCAGCTCCGTGGTCGAGCGGGCTTCCACCCTCGCCGGCGGCCATCTCCGCCGCGCTGGGACGCTGGGCCGACGCCTCCTGGGACTGACCGGGCCCTCCAACCGCTTACTGGTAATCCCCCAGGTGAGGCGGCCGACGGACGTTTGAGTGGCATCCCCGCGTCCCATGCGACGCTTGCGCGATCAAAGCCTCCGGAAGATTAACCAAGTGACAATCCACAACATCATGCACAGGTTGTGGATGAAGCTGAACCGACCCTTGACAGTTGCGTGAACTACGCGACGCCTCCGTCACCGACCATGGCGCGGTAGATGCGCTCGAGGTCCTCGAGGGTGGCGAATTCGACCACCAACCTGCCCCTCCGGTTCTGGATGTCGACCTTGACCCTGGTGTTGAGGTAGGTCGACAAGAGCTCCTCGAGCTCGACCACGCCGGGTTCGGGCAGCTTGCGCACCGCGGCCCGGCGGCCGGGGGCGGTCTCGGTCGCACCTCGAGTCGTACCCCGCTCCGGCTCGGCCACGGCCGGCTCGGGCTCGGCCGGCACGACGCGTAGCTCGGCGCCGCCCTGGCGGACGAGATCCTCGACGGCGCGTACCGTCAACCCTTCATCGATGATGCGCTCCACCAGCTTCTCCTGGAGCGCCCGGTCGGGGGTGCCGAGCAGGGCGCGGGCGTGGCCCGCCGAGATCGACCGCTCGGCCAGGGCCGCTGGGCCCCCGCCGGCAGCTGCAGCAGGCGCAGGGTGTTGGTGACGGTCGCCCGCCCCTTGCCCATGCGCGTGGCCACCTGCTCGTGGGTCAGGCCGAACTCGTCGATGAGCTGCTGGTAGGCCGCCGCCTCCTCCAGCACGTTGAGGTCCTGCGCGGTGCAGGTTCTCCACCAGCGCCTGCTCCAGGCTGGCCACGTCGTCGGCCACCTGGACCAGGACGGGGATCGTCTGGAGGCCGGCCCGCCGGGCCGCCCGCCAGCGCCGCTCCCCGGCGATCAGCTCGTAGGTCTCCGCCTCGTCGTGCAGCTCGCGCACCAGCACGGGCTGGAGCAGCCCGACCGCCTTGATGGAGGCCGCCAGCGATGCCATGGACTCCTCGTCGAAGTGACTGCGGGGCTGGAAGACGTTGGGGCGGATGTGCGAGATCGGCACCACCCTGAGGAGGGAGTCCGACTCCCCCATCGCTTCGCTCGGGATCAGAGCGCTCAGCCCCTTACCGAGTCCGCTGCGGCGCGCCATTGCTCACCTCCTTGGCCAGCTCGCGGTAGGCGACGGCGCCACGCGAGGCTGGATCGAACGTCGTGATGGGCTGCCCGAACGAGGGCGCCTCGGAGAGGCGGACCGTGCGGGGGATGACCACCCGGCAGACCCGCTCGGCGAAGTGCTCGCGCACCTCGTTGGCCACGTCGACGGAGAGCCGGGTCCGGGCGTCGAACATGGTCAGGACGATGGTGGTGACCTCGAGGGTGGCGTTGAGGTTGGTCGAGACCAGGTTGACGTTGCGCATGAGCTGGCTCAGGCCCTCGAGGGCGTAGTACTCGCACTGGATCGGCACCAGCACCTCGTCGGCCGCGGCCAGGCCGTTGACGGTGATGAGGCCGAGCGAGGGCGGGCAGTCGATGAGGACGAAGTCGAAGTCGTCCACCACCGTGTCGATGGCCTTCTTGAGCTTGAGCTCCCGGCTGAAGGCGGGGACGAGCTCGATCTCGACCCCGGCCAGGTCGATGGTGGCCGGGGCCACGAAGAGGTTCTTGACGCTCGTCGGCTCGATGCAGTCCTCCAGCGGCTGGTCCCGCATGATCACGTCGTACATGGAGAGCTCGAAGTTCCGGGCCTCGACGCCCAGACCGGTGGTGGCGTTGCCCTGGGGGTCGAGGTCGACGACGAGGACCCGGTAGCCCTGCTCGGCCAGCGCCGCCCCCAGGTTGACCGTGGTGGTCGTCTTGCCCACGCCGCCCTTCTGGTTGGCCACCGCGATGATGCGGGGCAGCTCGCGCGCCGCCGGCTTGGAGCCGTTGAGCAGATCGGAGGCCTCCTGGCGGATGGCGGGGGCCCGCATGGTGTGCTCCGCCTCCGCGCTCGCCCCAGCCTTCGCCGCCGCCTTCGCCATCGTCTTGGACGCGGTCTTGGATTCGGTCTTGGACCCCGTCTTGGGCGCCGCCTTGGCGGACGGCGCCGGGGCGACCTCGCCCTGGGGCTCGGGGTCCGGAGCCGGCTCGGGAGCCGCCACGACGGCCGGCTCGGCGGCAGCTGTGGCCTCGGCCGGGGCCTCGGCCGCTGCCTCGGCTGGGACCGGGGAGAGTCGCCGTCTGGGCCGTGGTCTGTGCCGTCTGGCGCGCGGTCTGGGCGGCGGGTTCCGGGGCGGCCGGAGCCGGGGGAGTCGTCGGTCCGGTCCCGGCGGTCGGGCGGGGGAGCCGGCGACGGCGCGGGCACCGGGTCGGGTTCGGCGATCAGGCTCTTGACGGGGTCCATGGAGGTGGGGTGCTCCGAGACGGGCGGCGGGTCCTGGTCGTAGAACTCGGACTCTTCAGCTGCATGTGGTGACTCGGGGGCTTCCCTGTCCCGGCGCCTGATGCGCATCAAGCAGGTTCTCCGAGTCGCCGCCGCACGGCGCCTATCCTGGCCTGCCGGGAGCGCGAGGTCAAGGGTTGAGGAATGTTTCACGTGGAACCCCCGGTTCCACCCTCCGGCCGTGGCAACGGCCTGTTCCACGTGGAACACGGTGCCCGAGCGGCCCGCGGCGGCTCGGGCCCCCCGGCCGGGCGGATCAGAACAACGGCTTCTTGCCCGGGACCCCGTTGCGGCGGGGGAAGCGTTCGGGACAGGGGCTGCCCTGCCGGAGGGTCTGGTACTCGAACTCCTCGTGGACGACGTCGGTGGGTACCAGTCCGAATTGAGCCAACGAGTCGGCGGGCCAGCGGGCCCGCTCGGAGTCGGACCCGACCGGGTCCCCCGCCGGAGGCTCGGAGACGACGAGCCAGCCCTCCACCCTGAGCAAGGGGGCGGCGCACTCGGCCACCACGGCGGGCCGCCCGAAGGAGCGGGCCAGCGCCCCGTCGAAGGCGCCCCTGAGGCCCTCCTGGCGCCCGCTGAGCTCGGCCCGCTGGTGGAGCACCGTGACCCGGTCCGAGAGCCCCAGGCGGCTCACGGCTCCGCTCAGGAACGCGGCGCGCCGGGCCGCCGGCCTCCAGCAGGTCCATCGTGGCCTCGGGCCAGCGGACCGCCACGACGAGGCCCGGGAGGCCGCCGCCTGACCCCAGGTCGACCAGGCGAGGGTGGGGTGGGCCGCCGGCCGCCAGGCGGCGCGCCACGGTGGCGAAGCCCTCGGCGTGGCGGAGCTGCGGCTCGATGGGGCCGGGCCCCAGGAATCCCGCCTGGCGTGCCTCGGCCAGGATCTCGGGCAGAAGGGTGGGGGAGCGGGTCCCCTCGTCGGCGCCTGGCACCGACGCCGCGTCAGCTCCCGGGAGCGATGACGATGTGGCGGTTGGGGTCCTCGCCCTCGGAGCGGGTCACGACACCGGGCATCTCGTTGATGGCGTCGTGCACCGACTTGCGGTCGGCCGGGCTCATGGCCTCGAGCGCCTTCTCCTGCCCCGAGGCCAGGACCTCCTCGGCGATCTGGACACTGAACCGCTTGAGCGCCGCCGAGCGCCGCTCCCGGTACCCGGCCACGTCGACGAGGATGCGGTCCGTCCGCGACGGGCACTGGCGCTGCACGACCGCCCGCGTGAGGTCCTGCAGGGCGCTCAGCGTGGATCCCCGGGGTCCGACCAGGATGCCCAGGTCCTCGCCCGAGGCGGCGATCTCGACCGTCTCCTCGTCGAGCAGCCGGGTCTCCACGGTCCCCTCCAGGCCGAACTCACTCAGGAGGCCGGCCACGAAGACCCGACCGGCCTCACCTTGCTCTTCGAGCGTCATTCCTTCGGCCATGTCCTCTGTCTCCTTCGGTTGGGTGCTCCGCTGGGGAGCCCTCTCGGCGGACGGCTCCGCCGAGGAGCCATTCCTCGAGCCTTCCCGCGATCCTGCGCCGGCCGTGGCCGACTTGCTCCGGTTGCGCCGGCGGCGGGCCGAGCGACTGGTCCCCGTGCCCGTCCCCGCTGTCGCCGTGCTCGTTCCCTCGCCGGCGCCGCTGGGAGCGTTCGGTGCCCCACCGGAGCCGTCGCGGCTCGCCGAAGTCCCGCCCGAGCTGGAACGCTGGCCGCCCTTGCTCTGGCCCTGACTGCTCCGGCCCCCTCGGCGGGGACGCTCGCGGCGGGGCCGGGCGCCCACCGGGCGCACCCGGGCCCGCACCCGGGCCTCGACCCGCATGCGGCCGAACAGCCCGGTCTTGGGCTCGCTGACCACGATGACCTCGGCATCGCCGACGGCCACGCCGAGCTGGTCCAATGCCTGCTCGGTGGCCTCTTCGACTGTCTTTCCCGCCACTTCGACCCACTCCACGTCGCTATCGAGCCTTTCTGCTCCGCTTCGAGCGCGAGCGTGGGTGCGGCTTGGGGGCCGCATCCTGCGTCTCGTCGCCCGATGCCGCGGCGCCGTTCGTCGTCCGCTTCCCCGCCGGCGGCTTCTTTCCGTTGGTCGGGGACCGCCCGTTTCCGCTCGAGCCACCCTTGCTCGGCGGAAGCGTCGCCTTGGCGGCCGACGTGCCGTCGGTCGCGCTGGACTGCTTCTTGGCCGGCTTCGGGCTCGGTTTGGGCGGGGCCTTCTCCGGTTTGTCTTCCTTGGTGGCACCGATCTCGCGCTCGTGCACGACTGGCGTGACCATCCCCGTCCGGAACATCACCTCTTGTGTTCCGATCCGCATTGCTGAAGACACAACCATGTATATGGTTGCTCCGGCGGGCACATTTAGGTAAATGAACCCGAAGATCAATGGGAAAAACTTCTGCATCGCCTGCATCTGCGGATTGGCCGCAGCAGCCTGCGGATTACGGCTGTTCATCTGCTTCATCTGGTAGTACTGCAGGAACATGGCCGCCGCGATGAGCACCAGGTAGGGGATGAGCTTGGCGCCATCGTGGAAGATGTTCTTCGGGGACAGCGACAAATCCATCCCGAACCACCACTGCATTTGGCCTTTGCTGTGGACAAGGGCCGCGTGCATTTGGGAACTAGTCGGGATATAACGGGGCGCTCCACACACCTTTTCTTTGCAGGTCGTAGTGACGCCTGCGGCGTTGACGTATTGAGCGCCAAACTTGACCGTGTTTGAGAGACCCCGGATGAGCGAATAGAGGACGATGAGGAACGGCATTTGCAGCAGGCTGGGCAGGCAGGCCCCGAACGGGCTGGTGCCGTTCTCCTTGTAGAGCCGCATCATCTCGGCGTTGAGCTGCTCCCGGTTCTCCGCTCCCTTGTACTTGGCCTGGAGCTTCTTCATCTCGGGCTGCAGCCGCTGCATGGCCAGCATCGACTTGGTGCTCTTCACCGTCACCGGGGTCAGGGCCAGCATGATGATGATGGTCAGGCCGGTGATGGCGAAGCCGTAGTTGGGCCAGACGGCGTAGAGGCCGGCCAGGATCAGCCCGAAGAGCTCGAAGACGGGGTGGAAGATCTCGCCGACCAGCTTGAACAGGGAGTTCTCGGCCAGGAGCGGGTGGCTCAGCACGGCCGGCCTCCCTCGTGGGCGTGCACGGGGACCGGCACCAGGTCAACCCCGTGGGGGCCGAAGGGCCGGCAGCGCACCAAGCGCCGGACCGTCAGGGCCAGGCCCCGCCAGAACCCGTGCGTCGTGAACGCCTCGACCGCGTAGCTGGAGCAGCTGGGGTAGAAGCGGCAGGGCGAGATACGCCCTGAGGCGGCGCCCTGGTAGGCCGTGACCAGGGCCACGGCGACGCGGACCGGAGCGCTGAGGCGGGGATCGGCGTCGCTCACGCGGTCACTGCCTCTCGTCCCGCCCGGCGCAGGGCCGTCGCCACATCGACCCTGAGCCCAGCCCGATCCAGCGTGGCGGCAGCCGGCTCCAGGCGCAGCAGATAGCACCCTCGGGGCAGGTTCGGCGCTTCCGATCGCACGACCTCGCGGGCCCGACGCCGGAGCGAGTTGCGGACCACGGCCCCGCCGCAGTTCCGCCCAATTGCGTATCCCACCTGGGGAAATACGCCCGGCGCACCCTCTTTGGCGGGCAGGAAGGTGGCCCGCACGGGGCCGCTCGTCCCGCGAGCTCGGGCCCGCTGCAGATCCGCGAAGACAGCACGGCTGGTGATCCGTCCGACCGTCCGAGCAGGCATGGCCGGCCCTCAGACCGTGAGACGGTGGCGCCCCTTGAGCCGCCGCGACTTCAAGATGGCCCGACCCGCGCGCGTCGACATGCGCTTGCGGAACCCGTGGGTGCGGGCCCGCTTCCGGGTATTGGGTTGGTAGGTGCGCTTCACGTCAATTCAGCCTTTCGCGGCGCCCCGGCGGCATCCGGAGCCGGTTCGTCGCAGGGTTCATGCCTCGGCCTTCGAATGGAGTCCGGCCGGCGGCGGCGAGTCCGCCCATGTTAGGCGCGATTTGGACATGGGCTCTAGTCGCATCGGCCGGCACGGTGTACGTTCGACCAATTACCCGTACCGAGGATCGTGCCGAACATCATGGCTGGACACCGAGGGGGGAGAAGGGGCGTTCGGCGCTGACGGTGGACCAAGCTGGAGATCTCTGGACGAAGTGCACCGGATCCCTGCGCGACCAGGTGTCCGAGAGCACCTGGCAGCTCTGGTTGTCGGGTATCGAGCCCGTCGCCTTCGCCGACGGCATCTTCGTGCTGTCCGTCCCCAACGGGCTGATCAGGGAGAGGGTGGAGTCCCGCTACCTCCCGATGATCGAGGACACCCTGGCCAACGAGGTGGGCTCCCCCGTGCGAGGCCGTCTCGAGGTCCAGGAGCCGGACGTGCCCGCGGCCCAGACCGGACCCGACGAGGTCCTCGGACTGCCTACCCAGCCCGAGCCCGCCGCCGACCCGGGTCAGCTGAACCGGCCGGGCCGCGAGTCGCCCGCCGTCCAGCTCGATTCGAAGTTCACCTTCGAGACCTTCGTGGCCGCCTCGTCGAACCGGCTGGCCCACGCGGCCGCCCAGGCCGTGGCCGAGACGCCCGGCCGCTCCTACAACCCCTTGTTCATTTACGGCGACTCGGGTCTCGGCAAGACGCACCTCCTCCACGCCATCGGGAACTACGTGACCGAGAACTACCCCCGGCGCAAGGTGCTCTACGTCACCACCGAGACGTTCATGAACGACTTCGTGGACTCGTTGCGCACCTCGACGACCCTGACCTTCAAGCGCCGCTACCGCGACTGCGACGTCCTGCTCATCGACGACGTCCAGTTCATGGAGCGCAAAGAGGGCCTCCAGGAGGAGTTCTTCCACACCTATAACGACCTCAAGGGCGCCTCCAAGCAGATCGTCCTGACCTCGGACCGCCCGCCCAAGTCCATCGAGACCCTCGAGGACCGCCTCCGCAGCCGCTTCCTCTCCGGGTTGATCACCGAGATCGACCCACCCGACCTCGAGACCCGCCTGGCCATCCTGCGGTCCAAGTGCCTGAGCGAGCACCAGGACGTCCCCGACGACGTCCTCGAGTTCATCGCCTCACACGTGAAGGACAACATCCGGGAGCTCGAGGGCGCCCTCACCCGCATCTGCGCCTTCGCCAAGCTCAACAACGAGCCCATCTCCCTGGCCCAGGCCGAACAGGTCCTCTCGGACCTCGTCCAGGCCGGCGAGCCGCGGCGCATCTCGCCCCAGATGATCCTCGACGCCACCGCCGCCAGCTACGGCTTCTCCGTGGAGGCCATCTGCGGGCCGAGCCGGACCCGCCCGCTCGTCACCGCACGCCAGGTCGCCATGTACCTCACCCGTGAGCTCACCGACTACAGCTATCCCGCCATCGGGCGCGTCTTCGGCAAGCGTGACCACACCACCGTCATCCACGCCGTGGACAAGATCACCGGCCAGATGCAAGAGCGCCGGCAGATCTACGAGCAGGTCACCGAGCTGATCCAGAAGATCCGTGCGGGCTCAGCCTGACGTTCCCGATCCCCGGCTCGACGTCCTTCAAATTGTGGTTTGCACCGGGCAAAGGCTGTGGGCAGGCCCCTCTGGACCTGGGGACCACCGTCGACCTTGTCCCCAGGCTTGGCTTCACGCCCTCCGGCGCCGCGTGGTTATAACCTCCCGCCCACGGTCGCATGGGGACAGCGATGTCCCCGGCCAACAGGGACGACGCCGAGTCGTCCACAATCCACACCCCTTATTACCTTTACAAGACACATATACCTCTCCCTCCACGATGAAGGGCTGGGGAACCTCCCGAAAGGACAATCGTCGGTGAAGTTCAGATCCGAGCGCGATGCACTGGTCGAGATGCTGGCGACCGCGAGCCGTGCCGTCGGCGCGCGGGGAGGCTCGTCCCCGGTCCTCTTGGGCCTGCTCTTGCATTGCGAGGGCAACTCCTTGGCCGTGACGGGAACCGACCTCGACCTGACCATCCAGGTCACCGACGAGGTGATCGGCATCGACGACGGAAGTTGTGTCATTCCGGCCCGCCTCTCCACCGACATCGTGCGCCGGCTGGAGCCCGGAGCCGTGACATTCGCGGACGACGGCGATCACATCACGATCTCCGCCGCGCGCTCGACCTTCAAGCTCCAGACGTATCCCGTCGTGGAGTTCCCGCCGGTGGGCAAGACGAGCGAGCCCACCACCCAACTCTCTGAGTCGACGCTCGGGGACGCGGTGCGCCAGGTGGTGCGAGCCGCGTCACACGACGACAGCCGGCCGTTGCTCACGGGCGTCCTGGTGGCCCGAACCGAGGGCTCCATCCGCATGGTCGCGACCGACTCGTACCGCATGGCCATGCGCGACCTCCCGGGAACGAACACCATCCCGGGCGAGGAGGACCTCCTGGTGCCGGCCCGGGCCCTTTCGGAACTGCAGCGCCTGCCGACCGGGACCATCTCGGAGGGATCCGAGACGAACCGGGTGGGGGTGGCCGCCAGCAGCAACGAGATCACCTTCTGGCAGGGAAACGTCCAGATCAGCACCAGGTTGTTGGAGGGGCGCTACCCGGACTACAAGCAGCTGATCCCCGACCACTACCCGAACCGCCTGCACCTGGGGAAGGAGACCTTCCTCGCCGCATTGCGCCGCGTGCAGCTGCTCGTGCGGGACAACACGACGCCTGTCCGGCTGGCCATGCGCCAGGGCGGGGTCGATCTGAGCGTGCAGAGCCAGGACGTCGGTGACGCGGCGGAGGCCGTGGACGGCGACTACGGCGGGGAAGATCTGGTCATCGCGTTCAACCCCTCGTACCTCATCGACGGCGTGGAGGCCGTGGCGGGCGACGAGGTCATCGTCGAGACGGCCGACGCATCGCGCGCCGCGACCGTCCGCGGCGCCGAGGACGACGGGTTCCGCTACCTCCTCATGCCGGTGCGGGTCTCCTGAACGGACCGCTGCCGCGGTGAGCGTCCGGCAGCTCGAGCTGGCCGACTTCCGCATCTTCCGCTTCGCGCACGTCGCGCCCGAAGCGCAGGGGACCACGGTCATCACCGGGCCGAACGGAACCGGCAAGACCAGCGTGCTGGAGGCACTCGCCTATCTCGGGACTCGCCGCTCCTTCCGCGGCGCACCGCCCGAGGCGATGGTGCGCACCGGCACCGAGCGCGCCATCGTGCGCGCCGAGCTCGACAAGGTCGACAGCCCCACGCTGGTCGAGGCGGAGATCCTCCCCGCCGGACGCAGTCGCACGCAGGTCAACCGCAAGTCGGTGGCCGGGCGCAAGGACCTGGCCGTCGCCGCGCCCTGCACGATCTTCTCGCCCGAGGACCTCGTGATCATCAGTGGCGGCCCCAAGGGCCGGCGCGAGGTGCTCGACGACGCCTTGGCCCTGCTCGACCCCGAGGGGGCGAGGGCGGCCGACGAGACCGACCGGGTGTTGCGCCAAAGGGCTGCGCTGCTGCGCCAGTCCGGGGGCCGGGCCGGCGGGGACGTGGCGGCGACCCTCGACGTGTGGGACCAACGGCTCGCCGACGCCGGCAAGGTCCTGGTGGCGGCCCGCGAGCGGCTCTCGGCCGACCTGGAGCCACTGGTCGGCGCGACCTACAGCCGCCTGGCGGGGGTCGGCGAACGGATCGTGATCCAGCAGCGCTACGCCCGCAGCTGGGAGGGCGACCTCCTCGACGCGCTCGGGGCCAGCCGGACGGCGGACCTCCGACGCGGGGTCAACACGGTGGGCCCCCACCGCGACGACCTGTTCCTGGCCATCGATGGACGCGAGGCGCGCACCCACGGCTCCCAGGGCGAGCAGCGCTGCCTGGCCCTCGCCCTGCGCCTGGGCGTGCACGAGCTGGTCCGAGCCAGGACGGTCCTCGTGCCGACACTGCTCCTCGACGACGTGTTCTCCGAGCTCGATCCTGCCCGCAGCCGGGCCCTCGTCGCCGAGCTGCCGGACGGCCAGTCGATCCTGACGACGGCGGCCCCCCTGCCCCAGGGGATCGACGTCGCGCGCGTCCTCTCCATCGAGACCCTGGAGGAGGGGTGACCCGCCGGCGCGGGGGTGGTCCCCGCCGCGTCGGGGAGTCGATGCCCCGGCTGCTCGACCGCCTGGGTGCCCCCTCGACGCCGGCCACCATGGAGGCCCTCTTCACCCGCTGGGAGGAGGTCGTTGGCCCCGAGCTCGGCGCGCACCTGCGACCGGTGCGCGTCGATGGCCACGCCCTCGTCGTCGCCGTGGACCACCCCGCCTGGGCCACCCGGGCGCGCATGGAATCGGGCCCAATTCTGGCCCGGTTGCGGGAGCTCGGAGAGACCCCGGTCGAGCGTCTGGAAGTGGTCGTCGAGCGTCCCTGAGTGCGGCGTCGCCGACCCGGCCGCGGACCGTTCATGATGGCCGAATTGGCACGTCGATCGGGTAGAATGGTGCGTTCGCATCGAAAGGCCGGAGGTGCTCCGTTCGGGGATTCGATACGCACCGCGAAAGACCGTCGTTCTGAAAGGACGCGCCTGTGGCAGTGAAGGTTGACGAGAGATCAGGTGGGGCCGGTGCTTCCTACACCGAGGCCGACATCACCGTCCTCGAGGGCCTGGAGGCGGTCCGCAAGCGACCCGGCATGTACATCGGTTCCACGGGTCCGACCGGCCTGCACCACCTGGTCTGGGAGGTCGTCGACAACTCCGTCGACGAGGCCATGGCCGGCCGAGCCACCCGGATCGACGTGACCCTGCTGGCCGACGGCGGGTGCCGCGTCGCCGACGACGGGGCGGGGATCCCGGTCGGCCCGCACCCGAAGAACCCCAAGGTCTCGACGGCCGAGATCGTCCTGACCACGCTGCACGCCGGGGGCAAGTTCGGCGGGAAGGGCTACCAGGTCTCCGGCGGCCTCCACGGCGTCGGGATCTCGGTCGTCAACGCCCTCTCCACCCGGCTCGTGCTCGAGGTCGACCGCGACGGCCAACACTGGGAGGCCGAGTTCGAGAAGGGCGGCAAGGTCAAGCGCAAGGTGACGGCGACGGGCCCGGCCCCCAAGGACAGGAGCACCGGCGAGCCCAGGACCGGCACCACGGTGACCTTCTGGCCCGACAGCGGTGTCTTCGACGAGACCGAGTTCCGCGCCCAGACGATCGTCGAGCGCATGCAGATCATGGCCTTCTTGAACAAGGGCCTCGAGATCCGCTTCGCGGACGAGCGGGCCGAGCCGGTGACCAAGACGACGTTCAAGTACAACGGCGGCATCGTCGACTTCGTGAAGCACCTCAACGCGTCGAAGGAATCCCTCTTCCGCAAGGTGGCGGACTTCGAGCAGGCGGAAGACGGTCAGGAGGTCGAGGTCGCGCTGCAGTGGAACGCGGGCTACCACGAGTCCATCCACTCCTTCGCCAACGGCATCTCCACCATTGAGGGAGGGATGCACGTCGAAGGGTTCTCCAAGGCCCTGACGAACGTGGTCAACCGTTATGCCCGCGCCCGGAACCTGCTGAAGGAGAAGGAAGAGAACCTCAAGGGTGAGGACATCCGTGAGGGGCTCACGGCCATCATCTCGGTCCGTCTGCGCGACCCGCAGTTCGAGGGCCAGACCAAGGCGAAGCTGGGCAACCAGTCGATCCGCTCGCTGACCGAGCGCACGACCAACCAGAAGCTCACCGAGTGGCTGGAAGAGAACCCGCGCGAGGCGAGCCAGATCGTGCAGAAGTCGACCCAGGCCGCCCGCGCCCGCCTGGCTGCCCAGGGCGCGCGCGACCTGACCCGGCGCAAGTCGGCCCTCGACGGCGCCGGCCTCCCCGGCAAGCTCGCCGACTGCTCGTCGCGCGACCCGCGGGAGTCGGAGCTCTTCATCGTCGAGGGCAACTCGGCCGGCGGCTCGGCCAAGGACGCGCGCAACCCGCACACGCAGGCGATCCTGCCCATCCGCGGCAAGATCCTCAACGTCGAGCGGGCCCGGATCGACAAGATGCTGAAGAACACGGAGATCCAGGCGCTGATCTCCGCCATCGGCGCCGGCCTGGCCGAGGAATTCGACGTCGCCAAGATCCGCTACCACAAGGTGATCCTGCTGGCCGACGCAGACGTCGACGGCAGCCACATCCGCACGCTGCTGCTGACCTTCTTCTACCGCCAGATGAAGCCGCTGGTGGAAGGTGGCTTCGTCTACGTCGCGCAGCCGCCGCTGTACTCGACGTTGGTGGGCAAGGAGAAGGTGTACCTCAAGGACGACACGGCCCGGGCGGCCTTCCTGGCCGAGCACCCGGACCACAAGCACGACTTCAACCGCTTGAAGGGCCTCGGCGAGATGGACTTCGCCGAGTTGCGCGACACGACGATGGACCCCGGCAAGCGGTCGCTGCTGCAGATCAACGTCGAGCAGGCGGCCACGGCGGACGAGGTGTGCTCCATCTTGATGGGCGACGACGTGGAGCTGCGGCGCCACTTCATCCAGACCAACGCGAAAGACGTCCGGTTCCTTGACATCTGAGCGAGCGGACGGGAAGTAGGGAGTACATGCCACGTCAGTCGACGCGCGGTTCGGGCCGCGGTGGAGCAGGCTCGGGCGGGGGGAGCGACATCCCACCGACAGGGGACGAGCCGGTAAGTGGCTCCATCGAGCCCATTGAGATCCAAGAGGAGATGGAGCGCTCGTTCCTCGAGTACTCCATGTCGGTCATCGTGGCGCCGCGCCCTCCCCGACGTGCGCGACGGCCTCAAGCCGGTGCACCGCCGGATCCTCTACTCCATGTTCGACAACGGGCTGCGCCCCGACCGGCCGCACAACAAGTGCGCCAAGGTTGTCGGCGAGGTCATGGGGACCTACCACCCGCACGGCGACTCGGCCATTTACGAGGCGCTGGCCCGGATGGTGCAGGAGTTCTCGCTCCGCTACCCCCTGATCGACGGCCACGGCAGCTTCGGGGGCCGCGGACCCGACGACGGCGCGGCCGCCATGCGCTACACGGAGTGCCGGCTGGCCCCGCTGGCCTTGGAGCTCATGGCGGACATCGACGAGGAAACCGTCGACATGGTGGCCAACTACGACGGCTCGGCCCAGGAGCCGACCGTGCTCCCGGCGCGCTTCCCGAACCTGCTCGTCAACGGGTCCCAGGGCATCGCGGTGGGCATGGCGACCAATGTCCCGCCCCACAACATGGGCGAGGTGATCGACGCCGCCATTCACGTGCTGCACCATCCCGAGGCGACGCCCGACGAGCTGATGGAGTTCGTCAAGGGCCCCGACTTCCCGACCGGTGCCCAGATCCTGGGCCGCCAGGGGATCCTCGACGCCTACCGGACGGGCCGGGGCTCCATCAAGATGCGGGCCGTCGCCGAGATCGAGGAGGGACGCACGGGCGACACCATCGTCGTCACCGAGCTCCCGTACCAGACCTCGGTGGAGGTCATTGAGCAGAAGATCACCGACCTGGTGCGCTCCGGCGACCTCGACGGCATCAGCGGCATGCGCAACGCCTCGGCCAACCAGCAGCCGCGGCTCGTCATTGAGCTCAAGCGCGACGCCAACGCCAACGTCGTCCTGAACAATCTCTACAAGCAGACGCCGCTGCAGACCAGCTTCGGCGTGAACATGCTGGCGCTCGTCGACAGTGTGCCGCGGACGCTGAACCTGGCGCAGGCGCTGGGCCACTACATCGACCACCAGATCGAGGTGATCCGGCGCCGGTCCGAGTACCGGCTGGAGAAGGCGCGCAACCGCGCCCACATCGTCGAGGGTCTCCTGCGGGCGATCGACATGCTCGACGCGGTCATCGCGACCATCCGGGCGTCGGCCGACCGCCCCGAGGCCCGGACGGCGCTGATGGCGGAGCCCTTCTCCTTCACCGAGGTGCAGGCGACCCACATCCTCGACATGACCCTCGGTCGGCTCACCCGGCTGGGCCGCAGCGAGCTCGAAGAGGAGATGGAGCAGCTGCGGCGCACCATCGCCGAGCTCGAGGCGATCCTGTCCGACGACGGCAAGCTGCGCGCGGTCATCGAGACCGAGATGACCGAGATCCGCGACAAGCACGCCAACCCACGGCGCAGCGTCATCACGCACGACCCCGGAGAGATGGGCGTGGAGGATCTCATCGACGACGAGGAGATCGTCGTCACGATGACGCGGGCCGGCTACATCAAGTCGGTGGCCGCGGCCGCCTTCCGGACCCAGGGCCGGGAGGCCGCGGCGTGCAGGGGGCCCGGCTGAAGGAAGAGGACCTGGTCAGTCAGGTCGTGCACAGTTCGGCCCATGCCTACCTGCTGCTCTTCTCGAACCAAGGCAAGGTCTACCGGCTGCGCGGCCACGAGATCCCGATGAAGGACCGCACCGCGCGCGGCACCGCCGCGGTCAACCTGGTCCCCCTCGCCCCCAGCGAGTCGATCACGGCCATCATCGCCACGCGCGAGTTCTCGCCCGACCAGTACCTCTTCTTCGCCACGGCGCAGGGCCAGGTCAAGAAGACCGCGTTGAGCGAGTACGACAAGTCCCGCCGCGAGGGGTTCATCGCCATCAACTTGCGCGACGGGGACGAGCTGGTTCGGGTGGTCGCCACCTCGGGACACGACGACCTCTTCGAGGTGACGCGGAACGGCATGACGATCCGTTTCAACGAGGAGGACGTGCGGGCCATGGGCCGCGACGCCGCCGGCGTGCGGGGCATCCGCCTGCGCCAGGACGACGCCGTGGTGTCGCTGCGACGTGGCCGCCGACGACACCGACATCCTGATCGTCACCGACGCCGGCTACGGCAAGCGGACCAAGCTCGAGCGGTTCAACCGCCAGGCCCGCGGGGGCCAGGGCGTGCGCGGGATCCGGCTGACCGGCACCCGCGGGCACGGTCGTGGCGGCGTTCATGATCGCCCTCGACGAGGAGATCCTCCTCGTCTCCTCCGGCGGCGTGGTCATCCGGACCCAGGCCCGCGAGATCGCTTCGCAGGGCCGCGACGCCACCGGGGTGCGGGTCATGAACCTCGACGAGGGTCAGACGGTGGCCGCCGTGGCGCGGGTGTCCGCCGAGACCGACGAGGACTGAGCTTCCCGCCGAAGCCACTCGACGCGCCTCGCGCGCGGCCGGGCGATTCAGGCGAGGGGCCGGATCAGAAGATCCGCAGGGACGAGATGGGCCAGACCCGCACCTCGACCTTGCCGACGATCAGCGACTTCGCGATCGGACCCCAGTAGCGGCTGTCGCACGAGTCGGTGCGGTTGTCACCCATGACGAAGTAGTTGTTGGCCGGGACGCGGTAGGGACGGGAGAGGTTCCAGTTGCTGCCCTGCGGACCGGCGGAGGTGACGCCCTGCTCGGAGGAGGGGAGCCAGGTCTCGTTCAGGCGCTTCCCGTCGACGTAGACGTGGCCGCCCGAGAGCGTCAGCACGTCGCCGGGCATCCCGATGACCCGCTTGACGAGGTCGTTGACCTCGGGACCGCCGCAGCTCTCCGTCGGGGGCCGCGAGAACACGACGATGTTGCCGCGGTCGACACCGTGGAGGTGGTAGCTCAGTTTGTTGACGAGGATTCGGTCGCCGATCTGGAGCGTGGGCTCCATCGAACCCGAGGGGATGTAGAAGGTCTGGACGACGAAGGCGCGGCAGGAGCACGGCCACCAGGACGGCGACCACGACCACGATGACGCCTTCCCGGAGCCAGCGGCCGCCCGACGAGGGCGGTGCGGGGGGCTGCTCGGGCTGCTGGGGGGGCATGGGTGGGGCATCGGCCCCCGGTGGGCTTCCGGCTGGGGGCTCGTCGACGGCGAGCGCCGGGTCGGTCGGATCGGGCGTCACCGGGGGCAAGGCTAGACGCCGATGGAACCAGGTGGGACTCGGGTCGGGCTCAAGCCGGGGCCGGGACAACCGAGGCGGTGTCGCGGCCCGAGCGCAGGAGCGCGCCCGGGACCGCCCCCGTCGGGGCGCCGTCGCGCACCGTCTCGACGCCGTTGACGAGGACGCGGACCACCCCGTGCGAACCGGCGTAGAGCCGCGGGGTGTCGCCGGGCAGGTCGTGCACGAGGCGCGCGGGCTCCGAGTCCACCGTGGCCGGATCGAACACGAACAGGTCTGCGGCGAAGCCCTCGCGGACGAGCCCGCGCTCGACGGAGGCCGAAGAGACCGGCGGGTTGTCCCGTCATCATGTGCACGGCCTTCTCGACGGACACCAGCTTGCGGCCGCGCAGGCAGTCCGCCAGGAAGGCGGTCGGGTAGCTGGAACCGCACATCCGGTCGAGGTGCGCGCCCGCGTCGGAGCCTCCGACCATGGCTCGGGGGTCGCTCCAGATGGCGGCCCGCATGGTCCACGTGCTCTCGTCGCCGTCGTCGGTGTTGGGCCACAGGACGGTGCGCAGATCGTCGGCCAGCACGATGTCGAGCAGGGTGTCGAACGGGGACGTGCCGCGCTCGGCGGCGATGTCGGCTACCGCGCGGAACGCACAGCCGTCGTTCTCGGGCGCGTAGGTGTCGCCGATGACGTAGGTGCCCCAACGCGAGAGCCCGCGGAACACGCCGGCCTCCTTGCTCCTGGCCCGCTCGTCCAGCATTGTGCGGACGGACGGCTCGGCCAGTTGCTGCATGCGCTCCGCCTCGGGCAGGCCCATCACGTCGCCCCAGCCGGGGATCAGGAAGAGCGCGCAATGGGTGCGGAAGCTCATGTTCATCGGGACGAGGGTCGGCATCGTCAGGGCCACGATCTGCCCGCCCGCCGCGGCCGCGGCCGACGACGCAGAGAGCTGGTGCTCTATGCGGTCCGCCGATCGGGCGTCGACGGTGAGAACGTTCCAGTTGAGCGGCCGCTGAGCGGTGACGCTCATGGCGGTCATCAGGTCGACTTCCTCGGGAGTGAACGAGTCGAGGCACCCGTTGGTGATGTACTCGAGCGTGGTGCCCTCGTGCGCAGCCACCTCCTCGCAGAAGGCGAGCATCTCGCGCCGGTCGGCGTGCCGTGAGCTGATGGGCTGACCGTCACCGTCGGAGTGGGTGCGCGACTGGGAGGAGGAGAAGCCCAGCCCGCCCGCGTCGAGCGACTCGGCCAGCAGCGCCCGCATCGCGGCGATCTCGTCGTCGGTGGCGACCTCGCCGCCGCGCTGCGCCCCCATGACCTTCCGGCGCAGTGCGCAGTGCCCGACCAGGAACCCCGCATTGACGCCCAGGTGGCCGTCGAGCGCGTCCAGGTACTCGGCGAAGCTCGACCAGGTCCACGGGACACCGTTCTCCAGCGCCGCCAGCGGCATGCCCTCGACCTTGGCCATCATCTGGCGGATGTAGTCCGCGTCCTCGGCGTTGATCGGGGCCAGGGTGAACCCGCAGTTGCCCCCGATCACGGTGGTCACCCCGTGCACGTTGGAGGGCGAGGCCGACGGGTCCCAGAAGAGCTGGGCGTCGTAGTGCGTGTGCGGGTCGACCACGCCGGGCGCCACCATCAGACCCGTGGCGTCGAGCTCGGTCGTCGCGGGCTCGTCGACCCGGCCGACTGCCACCACCCGGCCGTCCCGGATCCCGACGTCGGCCACGCGACCCGCCTCGCCCGTGCCGTCGATGAGCGTGCCGGATCGGATGACGTAGTCGAGCATGGAGGACCTCCGGGGGCGTTCGGCGCGGCCGCGGGCGGCCGGAATCTGACGGCCCGTCAGCTTACCGTCGACGCGCCGGGTCACCCCCGGGCCCGGTGGTGCAGCTGTCGCTCAGCCCCGGCGGTCCGGGGTCGGGAGGCTGCCCTCGTGGTACAGCCGGATGATGGCGGCCCGCAGCTGTTGCAGCCGCGCCGCCACGGCGACCTGCCGCTGCTCCAGACCGTTGATCTGGTCGTGGATGGCCTCGAGCAGCCGCCTGACCTCCTCGGGCGACGTCAGATCCGTGCGTGCCATCTCGTCGTGGGCCGACATGAGGGCATCGGAGCGGGCGAACACCTGGTGGAGCATCGTCGAGGACAGTTCGGACGCCCCGCCATCGGATCCGCCGTCGCCGGACTCGCCTGAGGCCATCGCGGCGGGGAGGTCGGCGAGGATGGTCTCGGGTCCCGACCCGGAGTCGGCCAGGCAGTGGCGGAGGATCCCGACGTCAGAGGTGAGCACCGACCGGGCGTAGGCGAGGCACTCCCGGGCAAGGGTCAGGTCCTCGCGCCAGGATCGGACGGCCGTCGCGCAGGCATGGCCTGCGCACTTGGACTCCTCCAGGACCTGGTCGACGTCCGCCAGGAAGATCGGGCCTTCGCCCCGCACGAGGGCATCGAGGCCGGTCCCGTCAGTCTCGTAAAGGTGTGCCTGGGTCAATGGCACCGCGCAACTCCACCTCTTCCGCCGAGTCGCGCCCCGAGAGCGAGGCCGGGGGACGACGGTCGTTCGTCACTTTTAGCACGCCGGTACCCGCCCGAGGTGGACGTCGGATTTTCCGACGGGACCTGTGGACAATGCGCCTGTTCCTGCTCAACCCCTATTCCGGACAAGGTCATCCCCAAGTCATCCACAGCCTGTGCCCGACGCAATCCCCACGGTGGCTCTTCCGCATGGCGGCCGCGCGTGCTTTGCTCTGAGCGTGCAGGCATCGAGAGCCCGACGTTCCTGGCGGCACCCTTGGTGCTGAGCCTCCAACCGACCGCAGAAGGCGTGCTCCCCGGGCAGCTGCTGGAGCGGGCCATCCGGGCCGGGTACATCGATGCCGGGCGCTTCAAGATCCCCGAGGCCAATGTGCAACCGGCCAGCCTCGACCTGCGCCTGGGGGAGCGCGCCCTGCGCATCCGCTGCAGCTTCCTCCCCGGGGCCGACTCGGTCGAGCGCAAGCTGAAGGACTACGTCCTCGACGAAATCGACCTCCGGGGCGACGGCGCGATGCTCGAGGCCCGCTGCCCGTACCTGATTGAGCTCAAGGAGCGTCTCGACCTTCCGGCGGGCCTGCAGGGCAAGGCGAACCCCAAGAGCTCGACGGGGCGCATCGACGTGTTCACCCGGATCATCACGGACAACAGCGACCGCTTCGACGAAGTGGCGCCGGGCTACCACGGCCCGTTGTTCCTCGAGGTCGTGCCGCTGTCCTTCGCAGTCCGGGTCAAGGAGGACCTGACACTCAACCAACTGCGGCTGTCCATGGGCCGCCCCACCTTGAGTGACGACGAGGTGCGCCAGACGCACCTTGCGGCGCCGATGCTGTTCAAGGCGGGAGAGCCGGTGCCCGTCGACGAGCTTGCCCTCTCCAACGGCCTCTTCCTCGGGCTCGACCTGCACGGCGACGAGCGGGGCCAGGTGGGCCACAGCACCCGCGACAGCGCGCCCCTCCTCGACCTCACCACCGGCGCCGAGGCGGACCCGGCGCCCTTCTGGGACCCCGTCTTCCGGGAGGAGGGCGACCGGCTCGTCCTGTCGCCGAAACGCTTCTACCTCCTGATGTCCCACGAGGCGGTGAGCATCCCGCCGAACCTCGCCGCGGAGATGACGGCGTACGACCCCACGAGCGGCGAGTTGCGGACCCACTACGCCGGCTTCTTCGACCCCGGGTTCGGGTTCGACCCCACCGGAGGGTTCCGGGGCTCGCGGGCCGCGCTCGAGGTGCGCGCGCACGATGTCCCCTTCATGGTCGAGAACGGGCAGGCGGTGTGCAAGCTGACCTTCGAGCGCATGCTGGAGGAGCCGACCTCGCTCTACGGCAGCGGGATCGGGTCCTCCTACCAACAGCAGGAAGAGACCCTGAGTCGGTACTTTCGTCGCACGCGGTAGCCGACGAGCGTTTGGTCCCACCCGAAGACGGGTGAGGCGACCCCCTGCGCAAGGCCCCTTCGCAGTAATTCGGTGGATTTCAGCAGCCGTGCAATGACATTTGTGAAGTTGCACCGCATGAGCCAGGCGGTTTTGCGGTTCTCCTGTTGGGTATAACCCGCGCGTTGCAGGCTTTCAGAGCGGGTCTGTGTTGCCTACACAGAGAAGGAGCAAGATCTTGAGGCGGAATCGCATCACTTCCATCGTCGTGGCGTCGTCAGGGCTGATCCTGGCCGCCGGCGCGCTGGCGGGCTTCACGCCTGCGGGCGCAGATGCACCACCCGACCCCGTGTCGGCGGCGGTGCAGTCCACCGTACAAAGCGTGGAGAGCGCCACGTCTGCCGCGGTCGCGCAGGCGACCGGTTCGGCCCCCGCAGCCACTCCGGCGGCGGCTCCGGCGGCGGTCCCATCGAGCACCCCGTCGAGTAACCCAACAGCGCCACTCACGGCGCTGCCGGTGTCGATCTCCATCCCGATCACGCTGCTGAACAACGAGATCGGGAGCAACCTGTTTCCCGACCAGGACTCGTCGACGGGGACCAACACGACCACCCAGACGTCGCCGCTCATCAACGCGGATGCACCCATCAATGCGTGCTCAATCTCCATCGGCCTCTTCGCGAATGCCGAGAGCAGCTGCTCGACCACCTCTGTCGGCCTCGACCAGCTCGGCGCCATCGGCACCATCAACGTCCCGATCACCGCGCAGGACAACGCGATCGGACTGTTCACCCAGGACGCCTCGGCTCTGGGGCTGACCACGGGCCAGTCGCCCGCCTCCACCACGCAGAACGGTGCCATCAACCTCTACGCACCGGTGAGCATCTGCGCCATCAATGTCGGCCTCGTGGGGAACACCGCGAGTGACTGCAATCTGACCGGGACCAACGGGACCACGACGCAGACCGGAGTCATCGACGCCGCGGTGCCGGTCACCGTGTGCGACGTGATCGCCGAGATCGACGGGAACAGCACGGCCAACTGCCCGCAGGAGCCCGACACGGTCAACCAGTCCGGCCAGCTGGCCGACCTGTACGCGCCGGCCACCGTCTGCGGTGTCATCGCCGTGGTCAACGGCACGGCGACCGGGATGTGCATGCCCGACACGGGCTTCCCGCTCGTCAACGACCTGCCCACCAACGACGTGACGCAGAGCGCACCCATCGACGGCGTGCTGCCGATCAACGTGTGCAGCGTCGTGGTCGCGATCGCCGGGACGGCCTCGAACTCCTGCGAGCCCACCCACCTGTCGACGACCCCCACCGGGTCGGTCCCGGTGAACGTCCCGGTGACCGTCTGCGCGGTGACCGCGGCACTCGACGGCAACGCGACCGGGACGTGCACGGGCCCCGGCTCGACGACGCCCCCGATCGGCACGCCGGGCACTCCGGGGACCGGAGTGACCCTCCCCATCACCATCTGCGGGATTGAGGCCGCACTCGGTGGGACTGCGGACTCTTCGTGCCCGCAGCCGACGACCACCTCCACCCCGCCCGTCACCTCGCCCTCCACGGCACCCACCCCGGCCACCGACAGTGCCGGTGAGCCTGGCCTCGACGGCGCCGACCGCCGCAGCCAGCGCCGCCACCCCGGCCCCCGCGACGGGGACCCTGGCCACCACGGGTGCGTCGCTCCTGCTGGAGCTGCTCATCGGCGCCGGGGCGTTGCTGCTGGGCCTCTTCGTCAGCCGGTCGGCGCGCCGGCGGGACCGGCGCAGCGTGGCTGGGCAGCCGTGATCTCGGGGTTAGGCAGCCGCCATTTCGGGGGTAGGTAGCGGCCCCGAGCGGCGTTACCCTCACAGGACGGATCCGATGGAGGAAGGGGGATCGATGTCCGACGAGCAGGAAACAGGCGTGATCACGGACCTGGAGGAGGTTTTCCTCTCCCGGGAGTTCGGTCGCGCCCCGGCCCGCCGCATCGCCGTTGGAGGCGCCGAGGCACCCCTCGACGACCGGTTGGCGAGGGCTGGCGCAGCGAGGGGGGACGACAGCTCACCTGCGTGCCCTCCCGTCGCTGGAGCCGCACTTCGCCGCGGCTGCCGCCGCGCTGTGGCCGGCCGCCGCCGCCGTGCCCAGAGGCAACCTGCAGCATCGTGCGATCGCCGCGGTGAGTGGCGTCGCGGCAGCAGCACTGGTCGTCGCCGGCCTCGCTTCGGGTGGGGGCCACCCCGGCGGGCACCAGCTCGTGTCCGCACAGGGCAAGGGAACCAGTACGGGATCCCCACAAAGCTCGGTCGGCCTCACCAGCCCGTCTTCGAGCTCGCCGATCCAGGGTTCCTCCGCGCCGATCGTGGGCGCCGGCGGGACGAGCGGCGCGCCGACCTTTGCCACCGTGGCCGCCGTGACGCGGACGGGGTCACCGCCTCCGGTCACTGTCGAGGTGCCGGCGGGGACGAGCGTCACCGTGGTCACGACGCCACCGGCCAGCGGCACGAGCACAAGCACGTCGACCGGCGGCGGGTCGGGCAGCGGGACCGGCACCTCTCCCACGCCGCCCACGACGTCGGGGTCGGATCCGCTCGCGCCGGTCGTCGTGACCGTCGGCAACACCGTGACCACGGTGGGCAGCACGGCCACCAGCACTGCGAGCCAGCTCACGAGCTCTGTGCCTTCCCTCAGCCCCGTCGCCTCGATGCTGGCAGGCACGGGCGTGACGGCAGCGGTCGTCGGCCAAAGCATCAACTCGGCGACAACCTGACAACGGACGAACAAGCCGCATCATTGCTGCAAACACGCCCGTAGCGGACTTGCGTTTTGTGCCGTCCTGACAACGGGTCGAACACAATGTCGGCACATTCCTGTGACCTGGTTCTCAAGACGCCGGGGCAGTTATATGGTGGCAGTGGAGGGGGTAACGCGCAGTAATTCTCGGAGTCGTTGTGCTCCGGGTGGCCTTGCCCTCCCAGACGGATGATCCTTGTGGAGGACCATGGAGGGATCGAGGCCCAACTGGGCCACGACCGAGGACTACGCGACTCTCGAAGAGGTCTTTACCTCTGGCACCTTCGGAAAGTACGTCCCTGACGCACCCGTTGTCGCCGCACCGGTCGCAGCCGTCGTCGCCACGGGTCCCAATCCGGACCGCAACCGCGTCATCGGGACCTTCGCCGCGGCCGCGGCGGTGCTCTCGGTCGTCGCGGCCCTGACGTTCGGGACCGGCCCCGGGATGCCTCCTGTGATCAGCGCGGAGCGCGGACGGGCCCGCCGTGCCAAGCCCGTCGAGCACGCCGGCCCCGTCTCCCGCAGGGGCACCGGGCACCGGGAGCCCGGTGAGCGGAACCACCGGCTCGGGCGCCTCGTCGAACGCTGCGCCGCCCTCCGGCAGTGGATCGCAGGTGGTGGGCACCGGGTCCGCTAACGGGGGAAGTGGGACACCGACTGCATCGCTGACCGACCTCGTCGTTGCTCCTCCTGCGGGGAACGGCGCGACCACCACCGCGCCACCCGCGCCCACGTCGGGCGGGACCGCCAATGGGCCTGGCCACGGGAACGGACACGCGCGAACGGGAACGGCAATGGCAACGGGAACACGGCAACGGCAACGGCAACGGCAACGGGAACGGCAACGGCCAGGCCAACGGCAACGGGCCCGGCCACAGCGTCGTCGGCCCCGCAGCTCCCGTCGCGCCGATCCCCGTGGTGACCGCGCCACCACCGCACCCCTCCCCACCCTACCACCGCCCCCGCCCGGCACGGGGTGCCGGGCACCACTGATAAGCATGGTGACGCCGCCCCGGTCGAGGGCGGGAGCGAGCGAGGTCAGCCATGAACTACACGAACCTGGGAACGTCCGGCCTGCGCGTCTCGAGGGTGTGCCTCGGGATGATGGGGTTCGGGAACGACAGCGAGCGGCCCTGGGTCATTGACGAGAATGCCGCCGAGCCGATCGTGCGGGCCGCCGCGGAGGGCGGAGTCACCTTCTTCGACACGGCCGACACCTACTCGGGCGGCGCCAGCGAGGTGGCGACCGGGCGCCTGGTCCCGAAGTTCTTGAGCCGCGACGAGGTCGTCATCGCCACCAAGGTGTTCATGCCCGTCACCCCGGGGGAGAACGGTGGCGGACTGGGCCGCAAGCACATCCTCTCGGGGATCGACGCCTCACTGCGCCGCCTCGACATGGACTACGTCGATCTGTACCAGATCCACCGTTGGGACCCCCGGACGCCGATAGAGGAGACGATGGGCGCGCTGCACGACGTCGTCCGGGCGGGCAAGGCGCGCTACATCGGGGCCAGCAGCATGTTCGTCTGGCAGTTCGCCAAGGCCCAGCACACCGCCGAGCAGCACGGGTGGACGAAGTTCGTGTCCATGCAGAACCACTACAACCTGATCTACCGAGAGGAAGAACGCGAGATGATCCCGTTCTGCCTCGACCAGGGAGTGGGCTGCATCCCCTGGAGCCCGCTGGCGCGGGGCGTCCTGGCGGGGACGCGCAGCCGCGACGGGGCCCGGCACACGACACGCTCGAGCACGGACCCCTTCACCGACTACCTCTACGACCAGCCCACCGACTTCGACGTGGTCGATGCCGTCGGCGAGGTCGCTGCGGCGCGTGACGTGCCGCCGGCACAGGTGGCGCTGGCCTGGCTGTTGTCCAAGCCGGGGGTGACGGCGCCCATCGTCGGGGCGACCAAGAAGAAGCACCTCAAGGATGCGTTGGAGGCGGAGAGTCTCACCTTGACCGAAGACGAGATCACCCAGCTGGAGAAGCCCTACGTGCCGCACCCCGTCCTCGGGCACTTCTAAGGAGAACGAGCGGGTGGTCCACTAGGGTCGCTCACCGGTGGCAACCAGGCATCGGAGATCGGGGGTGGCATGCGAGTCGCGCTGACAGTGGCCGACTTCCTCAACCGGGCGGAGCTGGTCTACGGGCACCGCACCGCGGTGGTGGACGAACCGGCCGTGCCGGGCTCGCTCGGGACGCAGACCTACGCGGAGGTCGGGGCGAGGGCACGCGGGCTGGCGCTCGCCCTGGACGACCTCGGGGTCGCGCACGGCGAGCGGGTGGCCATCGTCAGCCCGAACTCGGGGCGGTTCCTCACCGCGTTCTTCGGCGTCAGCGGCTTCGGCCGCATCCTGGTGCCCATCAACTTCCGCCTGACCGCCGACGAGATCGCCTATGTCGTCGAGCATTCCGGGGCGTCCGTCCTCCTGTACGACCCCGACCTCACCGACGAGGTGGACACCATCAAGGTGAGCCACCGCTTCCGCCTGGACGGTTCCGACGACGCAGCGCTCTTCGATCCGGCGCCCGCCGGGGCGATGCCAGCGGCCTGGGAGCCCGACGAGGACGCCACGTGCTCGGTCAACTACACGTCGGGCACGACGGCGCGGCCCAAGGGAGTCCAGCTGACCCACCGCAACTGCTGGCTCAACGCGGCCACCTTCGGATGGCACACCGGGGTGAGCGACCGGGACGTGCTGCTCCACACGCTGCCGATGTTCCACTGCAACGGCTGGGGGATGCCCTACGCGGTGACCGGTATGGGCGGCACCCACATCGTCCTGCGCAAGGTCGACGGCGAGGAGATCCTGGCCCGCATCGAGCGGCACGGCGTCACGCTGCTGTGCGGCGCGCCCGCCGTCGTGGCGGCCATCCTCGGCGCGGCCGAGGCGCGGGCGGCCGAGGGCCGTGAGGTGCCGGGGCGCGGCACCGTGCGCATCGTGGTGGCCGGGGCGCCGCCGCCCTCCAAGACGATCGAGCGGGTGGAGGCCGAGCTCGGCTGGGAGTTCATTCAGATCTACGGGCTGACCGAGACAGCTCCGCTGCTGACCATCAACCGGGCGCCCTCGGAGTGGGACGACCTCGATGCCGGCGCCCGCTCGGTGCTGCTGGCCCGGGCCGGCACGCCGGCGATCGGCGTCCAGATCGACGTCGACGTCGACGGCGAGGTGCTGGCGCGCTCGAATCACGTCTTCGCCGGCTACTGGGAGCAGCCCGAGGAGACGGCCAAGGCGCTCGAGGGGGGCTGGTTCCACACGGGCGACGGCGGGTACCTCGACGACGCCCACCTGGTGATCTCGGACCGCAAGAAGGACGTCATCATCACGGGCGGCGAGAACGTGTCGTCGATCGAGGTCGAGGACTGCCTGTACCAGCACGCGGCCGTGGCCGAGGTGGCGGTGATCGGGGTGCCCGACGAGAAGTGGGGCGAGACGATCAAGGCGCTCGTCGTGGTGCGCGAGGGCACCACGGTGACCGAAGTCGAGCTCATCGCCCACTGCCGCGAACGGCTCGCCCACTTCAAGGCGCCGACCAGCGTCGAGCTGCGCGACGCGCTCGACCGCACGGCGACGGGGAAGCTGCAGAAGTACAAGTTGCGCCAGCCCTACTGGGATGGGCGCCAGAAGTCGGTCAACTAGGCGGGCGTCGCGCTCCCGAGGTCGGCGATCGGCCGGTGGGACCGCTCCTCCAGGACCAGGTGGCCGCGCCGGTCGAAGGCGGTGGCGACATCGCCGGCGATGAGCCGGCGCAGCGGGTCACCGACGATGGAGCGACGCCAGCCGCTGTCGAGCCGGCTGGGTTCCCCGCTGAGGAGCTGGGCGATGTCCGCCCTGGTGGCCAGGAGCCCCTGGTCGAAGTCGAGGTCGTCGGCGATCTGGCGCACGACGCCCGAGCACACGGCAACGGCTGCCGCCGGTGCCACCGCGTCCCGGCCCTCCGAGGGCATCCGGATGCGGTTCGCCGGGAGCTCCTGGCCGCGGCGCACGGCCTCGAGGATCTCCGCGGCGCGGCCCTGGGCCAGGTGCCGGCCGTCGACCCCGCGGCTGCGCCGCAGCTCGTCGCCGTTGGCGGGCGGCCGTTGCGAGATCGCCAGCAGCCCGAGATCCGAGAGCACCATGCGGCGGGGCCGGTTGGTCTCGGCCGCGGTGCGCTCGCGCCAGGCGGCGACCTCCTGGGCGACACCGCGGCTGCGCCGCGACATGCTCCGGATGTCCCCGAGCTTCCACCAGGCCTCTTCGGGGACGCGCGCCGGGGTGCGGTCCCCGAGGACCTGGTCGCATTCGCTGAGCGCCCACTCCAAACGGCCCAGCACCCGGAGCCGGTCGCTCAGCACCGCCCGCAGCTCCAGCAGGTGCGCCACGTCGCTGACGGCGTAGGTGAGCTGGCGGGCCGACATCGGCCGCTCCAGCCAGTCCGACAGCCGGTCGGCCTTGGGGAGGGAGACGCCGAGCATCGAATCCACCAGGCGGGACAGCGAGGGCGTGGACATCCCGAGGAACCCGGCGACGATCTGGGTGTCGAAGACGGTGGTCGGGATGGCGCCGCAGGCCGCGGTCAACACGTCGAGGTCCTGCGACGCGGCGTGCGCCACCGCGATGCCGGTCCCGCCGAAGACCTCGGCCAGGGGAGCCGGATCGACGGCGAGGGGGTCGACGAGGGCCACCTTGTCGGCCCAGGCGATCTGGATCAGCGCCAGGTCGGGGACGTACGTCTTCTCGGTGTGGAACTCGGTGTCGAACCCGTAGTACTCCTCGGCGGCGACCTCGGCGACGAGCTCCTCCAGCGCTCCGGCGTCGACCACCACGGGCGGCGGCGCTCCGTCGGCGGTCACGGCCATCGCATCGTGGCGGGACCACCACGGTCGGGCACGCTCGTCATCGCGGCAGGAGAAAGGGGATGGGACAAGGCCTCCAGCGAGATTACCGCGGCGGTCGTCGGCCCCACGGCGACGGGTAAACTGGAGCCATAGAAACGGCCGTTCCAGCAGACGTTCGGCTAGGCGTTGCGCTTGCAACCAGCCTGCGACCGATCTCATGACTTCCGGCTCTGTTTCCGCCCGCAGCCGTTCGGTAAGAGTGAAAGGTCCGTGTCGGCCGGACATTGTTCGGAGGGGGACACTGTGAAGAAGGCCAAGAGGAAACTTGGCGGACACGATCGTGACGAAGACGCGGGTCCCGACCAGGGTGCCGAGCGGGGCGAGCGGGGCTCGGCGACCCCGATGAGCGGCTCCGACAAGAGCGTCGAGTCGATGTTCAAGGAGTTCAGCTCCGGTGGCGGCGAGGCCGTCCCGGCGAGCCGGGCGCCCCGGGCGGGCAAGTACGACCAGCTGTGGCAGCTCTCCATGGCCGACCCGCACACCGGGCTGGCCAACCAGCTCTTGCTGCTCGACCGCCTCACCCAGGCGCTGGTGCGCCGGCGCCGACACGGCGGCGAGGTGGTGGTGTGCCACATCGACCTGGACAACCTCGGGGAGATCAACCTCGACCTCGGGTACACCACGGGCAACGACGTCCTCGTCGAGACGTCCCGCCGCCTCACCTCGGTCCTGCGGGACGAGGACACGGTGGGCCGGGTGGGGGGCAGCGAGCTCGTGGTCGCCGTCACGGTGACCGACGAGCAGGCGGTGGGGCCGCTGATGAAGCGGATCCAGCGCACCATCGACGAGCCGGTCGTCGTGGGCGGCAAGGACATCCGCCTCCATTCCTCGCTCGGCGTCGCCGTGGCCCAGGACGGCGAGGCGGCGGAGGACCTCCTGGCGCGAGCCGACCGCTCCACGCGCGTCAACAAGCGCTGAGCCAGGGAGCGCCGTGATCAGGGTGATCCGATGGGTGCTCATCGTCGGCGCCACCGCGCTGGCGGTGCGGTCGTTGCCCGACGTCGCCCGCTACCTCAGGATTCGCTCCCTGTAGCCGAGCGCTGCACGATGTCCCGGGCCCGCCCGAGGATCGTGCTCATCGACATCTCCTCGACGGAGGAGCCCTCCAGCCGCTTCCCCACCTCTTGGAGCACGTGTCCGGCGTGCGAGCGCAGCGCGCGGACCAGGTCGTCGAATTCCTGCGAGGCGGCCACGGCCTTGGCCGCGTCGATCACCTCGTCGAGCGCGTCGCTGCCGTCGCGGGCGCCGATGACGTAGCCGGCGATGAAGGCCAGGACCAGTCCCACGCTCGTTCCCTCCTACCCGTCCCGGCCGCCGGGCGGGCGGGCCTGCGCTTCCAGGTGCATCTCGACCGACACCTCCGGTTGGATCTTCAGGGCCAGCGTCATGGGGACGTCCAGGTCGAATTCCCTGATGTCGAGCGTCTGTTGCCCGCGCACGACCAGGACGTCACGCCGGAGGGGCTCCACGGTGACGAACCCGACCAGGGGGCGGACGATGTCGTGGATCTCGAGGCGAGCCGTCAGGTCGTAGCGGTTCGTCCCGCCCGCCCTCACGGCATGCTCGAGCTCCAAGAAGGCGTCGGGGTAGCGCCGTGCGTCGATCCTCCGCTTCAGCTCGGTGTCATAGAGGCCGTTGCCCGACGTGAGCGACGTCAACGACACCGTGAGCTGTCCCGTGACGGGTGCGCCGGTGCCGATCGTGTCCGCCTCGACGCCCGCGCCGATCTGTCCGCGTACGTCGCTGGTGGCGAACGAAATCGGCCCGACGCTCGAACGCGCCTTGACGAGGACGGCCGATCGCCCGGGCATCACGTCGAACGTCGTCTGGTCCACGCGTGTCGATCTCATCGCCCCCGGTGCCGAGCGACGGACCCCTCTGGGGCGGGCCCGATGGGCACGGTGCACTCTACACGGGAGGGGTGCGCACGGAGCGGCCCGACCCGGCCCGCGCGCACCGTCACGGCTCGACGACGAGGGGCCCCGTCGCACCGACGTTCCGGCCGGCTCGCAGCGTCCGGAGCCATTCGCTGACGTCGTCCGCACCCGCGGGCACCCGCCACAGGTAACCCTGCCCGAGGTCGCAGCCCATCCCGCGCAGCGCGTGGAGCTGGTCCGCGGTCTCGACGCCCTCCCCGACGACCAGCAAGCCGAGGGAATGGGCCAGGTTGATCACGCTGGACACGATGGCGTGGTCCTCGGGGTTCGTGTCGACCTCGGCGATGAAGGAACGGTCGACCTTCAGGTGTTGGACCGGGTAGCGACGCAGGTAGCTGAGCGACGAGTAGCCGGTGCCGAAGTCGTCGATGGAGAGCTCGACACCGAGCGCGCGCAGGTGCTGCAGTTGGGTGAGCGCGGTCTCGGGGTCGTCGGCCGTGGCGCTCTCCGTCATTTCGAGCACCAAGGAGCCCGGGTCGAGCCCCGATTCGCGCAGCGCCGCCGCGATCTCGTCCACGAGACCCGGGTCCTGCAGCTGGCGGGCCGACACGTTGACCGCCATGAACAGGGGCTCCGCCCCGGACCGCTGCCACAGCGCGACCTGGCGGCAGGCGTCCCGTAGCACCCAGCGCCCGATGGCGATGATCATGCCGCTGCCCTCGGCCAGCTTGATCCACTGTTCGGGATGCAGCATGCCCCGGGTGGGGTGGTTCCACCGCAGCAGCGCCTCGAAGCCACGCAGGGTCCCCGTCCCCAGCTCGATGATCGGCTGGTAGCGCACCTCCAGCTCGCCACGTTGGAGGGCCCATTCGAGGTCGGTGCGCAACGCCGAGCGTTCGATGGCGGCGTCGCGCATGGCGGCCTCGAAGAACTGGTACCGCGACTTCCCGCGGGACTTGGCGACGTACATGGCGACGTCCGCGCCGAGCAGGACGTCTTCCGCCGTGTCCTGCGCGTCCGCCACCGCGACACCGACGCTGGCCCGCGAGAGGATCTCCTGGTCGTTGATCCGGTACGGGTGGCCGAGCACGGCGACGATCCTCTTGACGATCGCCTCGGTGGCCTCCGCGTCGGCGTTCTCCAGGAGCAGGGCGAACTCGTCGCCGCCCCAGCGGGCCACGGTGTCACCCGGCCGGACGCACTGCTCCAGGCGGGAGCTCGTCAGTTCCAGCAGCTCGTCGCCCACGACGTGGCCCAGCGTGTCGTTGATGGACTTGAAGTCGTCGAGGTCGAGGAAGATCACGGCCAGCGCGTGCCCGTCGGTGACGCGGCGTGCGAAGGCCTCGGCGACCCGGTCGACGAAGAGGGATCGGTTGGCCAGGCGGGTCAGCGGGTCGTGGGACGCCCGCGTGCGCAGCTCGGCCTCGAGGGCGACGCGGTCGCTGGCGTCGCGGGTGTTGAGGACCAGGCCCTCGACGCTGGGGTCGTCGAACAGGCTGCGCACGGCCGACTCGCCCACGCGCCAGGAGCCGTCGCGGTGCCGCATCCGGGCCTGGACCAGGCCGCGGTCGTCCTCGCCGGGCCCGTCGGGATCGAGGTAGGCGAGCAGGTCCTGCGCGTCCTCGGGGTGCACCCACGACACGAGATCCCGGCCCACCAGCTCCTCGGGGGTGAAGCCGAAGACCTGCTCGACCGACGAGCTCTGGTAGGTGATCCGGCCCTGACGGTCGATGACCGTGGTCACGTCGGACGACTTCTGGGCCAGGGAGCGGAAGTGCGCCTCGCTGCCCGCCACCCGTTCGAGGGCCGCCCCCGCCAGCGTGGCGATGAACTCGGCCAGCTGCACCTCGACATCGCCGAAGAGGCCGTTCACGCGGTGGTGCGTCACGTTGAAGCAGGCGACCACCTGGCCCTCCGACACGATGGGCGCGCACAGGATGGATCGCAGGTCGGCGAGGAGCATGCCGTCGGTGGTGTCCGTGTCGCTCAGCGCGCTCGACACCACAGGGGACCGGTGCTCAATTGCCTGCTCCATCAGGGTGCGGCTGATGTCGGGCACCATGCTGCCGGAGTCGGTGATCATCGGGACGGCCCCCTCGTCGCCCAGGAGGACGACGTTGCAGTGATCGCCCCGCAGCATCTGCAGCGCGGCGTCATGGACCTCCTGGTAGACGACCGCCGGTGACACGGCGGCACCGAGCCGGCGTCCGACGTCGAGCAGCACCTCGAAGCGGTCGGCCAGCGAGTAGGTCGTGTGCGGGGCGTCGGGCGCCTGCGGTTCGAGGCGCACCTGCTCGACCTCGGCCTGGGACAGTTCCTCTCCGGCCTCGGGCCGTCCCTGCGCCAGCGCGAAGCGGGCCATGGCGGCCCGGGTGAGAGCGGACTCGTAGGCCGCATCCTGCTCCTCGCTCACCCGCAAGCTGTGCGCGAAGCGGGAGGCGGCACGGCGCGGCCGTGACCGCAGCGCGGCGACGAGCGCACGCTCGCGCAGCGCGTGGGGGAGGTTGTTCGGGTAGGAGCGAGCGAGGCGATGGGCGCGCCGGGCGGCGTGGTCGGCGTGGCGCAGCAGCCGGGTGCGCACGCGCCGCTCGCCCGGGTCGATCCCCTCGGCCTGTTGGCGCAGCGCCGTGGCCAACCACGGCCGGACGGGTGCGAAGTATTCGGCGCGCAGCCCGGCCGCCGACACGATCGCGAGCGCCTCGGTGAACCGCTCGACGGCGAGCCCGGCCTGCCCGTCGTAGAGCAGGCGCACGCCGTCGGCCACGTGCACCTCGGTCGCGGTGTGGGCATCGCCGAGGTTGCGCCCGATCTCCATGGTGACGAAGGCCTCGGGCACCTGCCCGAGGCCGGCCCGTGCCCACCCGCTCAGCGCGATCCCCGCCGCGGTGGCGTCGCCGATGGCGCTCGCCCGGTAGTAGAGGTCGCGCGACATCTCGACTGCCACATCGAGCTCCCCCAACCGGTAGTGCGCGAAGGCCTCGTGCCAGATGGAGGTGTTCTGATCCCACCGCCCGCCCGTCCGCTCCAGCAGTCCGATCGACTCCCGGCAGGCGTCGATGCATTCGCGGTAGCGCGAGGAGGCGTACAAGACGGTGGCGACGAAGCTCAACGACTGTCCCTGCCCCCAGACGTCGCCGGCCTCGCGCCGGATTCGAGCGACCGCCGCGCATAGGCGAGGCCACGCCCGTACCACGACAGCACCGTCATCACGGGGGCGTGCTCGGAATAGGCCTGGGCGAGCTCGGGTGACGGCGGATACCGCTCGGCCAGGTTCATCTCGCGCAGGTGGGTCCACAGGCACGGGACCTTCCCGGCGCTGAACCAGTAGACATGCGCGAGCCGGCTGTACATGCGGATCGCCATGAATTCGCGTTCGGCGCCGTCGGAGCTCCGGCGGGCCACGAAGAACCGGGGGGCCACGGAGTGCAGGCACTGGACGAGGCCCTCGAAGAGGGCGGCGACGAGCAGGCTGACGCGCCAACGGGGCACCCACCGCCCCGAGGGCGCGCAGCGCGCCCTCCAGCGAGCGGGCCGCGCTGACCTGGTCGCCCCGCTTGAAGGCGACGTCGCCGAGCTTCCCGTTGAGCTCGGCCCGTCGCACCCCGTCGTGACTGAGCGCCAGAGCCTCGCTCCAGATGGGCCGTCGCCCCGGGGTAGTCGCCCTGGAGCATCAGCACGTCACCCAGCGCCTCGGCCACCCGGGCCAGGACGGCCACGTCGTCGCCCGCCGCCGTTCGGCGATCCGATAGTGGGTGGCGGCGACGTCGAGCGCGTAGCGGGAACGGGCCTCGTCCGCCGCCTTCAGCGCGTAGGGGAGTGCCCGGGGCGATTCGCCGGCCGCGTCGAAGTGATAGGCGAGATCGAACGACCGGGCGGGGTCGACCGATTCGATCCTCTCGGCGGCGGCCAGGTGGAGCAGCCGCCGCTCCGCCGGGTGCAGCCCCTCGAGGAGGTTCTCGCGCAGCTTGTCGTGGGTGAACGAGCAGCGGCCCTCGGCCTCGTGCACCCAGAGGATGCGCCGCCGCCGGGCGTCGTCGAGGATCGGGGAGACGTCGGAGGCCTGCTGGCCGGCCAGCGCGACCGCCAGGTCCAGGTCGAACTCCTTGCCCAGGACGGCGCCGACGACCAGGAAGCTCTGCGCCTCGGGTGGGAGGAGGTCGAAGCGGCGGGACAGGATCAGCGCGGCGTGCCGGGAGGTCTGCACGTCCTCCATGGGGCCCGGGTCGACCTGCCAGCCCTCGGGGGTGTCGCGCAGCGCGCCGGTCTCGACCATCCCCCGCAGGACGGCGGACGCCATAAAGGGGCTCCCGTCGGCGAGCTGCACCACAGAGCTGATCGCTTCGGGCGGGAGGGGTCCGGCCATCGACTCGCACAGCGCCTCCACGTCAGCACCGTCGAAGGGACGCAGCGAGACCTTCGCGGTCGGGTCCACCGACCGGAGGGGATGGCCCTCGGGCACCTCCTCGGAGCGGAACGAGGCCACGATCACGACGCTGCACCCGCCCTCGGGCGCCTCGCGGGCCTGCCAGCGGTCCAGCAGCGTCAGGGTCATGGCGTCGGCCCACTGGCAGTCGTCGAGGAGGATGAGCACCGGTTCGGGCGCCCGGCCCAGGGCCTCGAGCAGGGCGAGGAGGGCGTCGATGCTGCGGGTCTTGCCGTACTCCTCGGGCCCGAGCCCGGCGGTCTCGACGGGGCCGAGGAGGCCCGTCAGCGCCGGCAGGGTCGCCGCGGTGGCGCCGGCCCAGTCGCCCAGCTGTGCCCGCAGGCCGCCGGGGACCGCCAGGTCGACGTCCGTCTCGACGATGCCCTCCGCGATCCCCGCCAGCATCTGGAACGGTTGTGGGGCGGCCTGGTCGACACCCTGCCCTCGCAGGACGAGCGTGTTGCGCCCGGTGGCGTAGAGGGAGAGCTCGTCGAGGAGGCGCGTCTTGCCGGCGCCGGACTCGGCCTCGACCACGATGAGGCGGCGGAGAGGTCCCGCCTCCTGTTCCAGCACGCCGATGAGCTCGCCGAGCTCCTGGTCCCGCCCGACGAACGCGGGCTCGGCCAGCGTGTGCCGGCGGTCGCTGGCGCCCGCGGTGACGGAGGGCTCGGTCCCGGCCGCAACGGCGGCGGCGATTTCGCTCACGTCCTCGAGCGCCGCCGCGGCCGACTGGTACCGACCGCCGGGGTCCTTGGCCAAGAGCCGCTGGAGGACCCCCTCCAGCGAACGGGGGACGGCGATACCCATGGACCGGAGCTGTGGTGCGGCGGTGTTGAGGTGCTGGCGGAGCACCTCGCCCACGGTGTCGCCACCGAACGGGGGGCGGCCCGCCAGGCATTCGAAGAGGACGACGCCCAGCGAGTACAGGTCGGCCCGCTGGTCGACGACCGCGGTGATCAGGCCCGCCGCCTCGGGCGCGATGTAGCGGACGGTCCCGGTCGGCCCGCCGGGAGAGGGCCCGTCGAGGTCGCCGCCGCGGGACAGGCCGAAGTCGACCAGCTCGGCGGTCAGGACCCCGCCGTCACGCCGCACGATGATGTTCGGCGGCTTGATGTCGCGGTGGAGCACGCCGAGGGCGTGCACCTCCTCGAGTGTCGCCAGGACGTCGGTGGCGAGCTGGAGGACGTCTCCGACCGGGAGCGGGCCGCGGGCGATCACGACGTCGAGAGGCTCGCCGTCGAGGCGCGGCTGCACGAGATAGAAGAAGCGGTCCCGCTGCCCGCACCAGAGCACCCTGCGGCGGGTCCCCAGGTCCAGGCGCTCCAGCAGGCGGGCGACGTGCTCGAGCCGCATGTACACGGCGGTCGGCATGCTCGCCGTGTCCACCATCTTGATGATGACGCCGGACCCGTGGTGGTGGTCGATGCCGGCGTAGGTGTCGATGCCGTTGCCCCGCTTGAGGAGCGTGACGAGCTCGAACCGCCCGTCGACGCGCGCCGGCCCCGGGGGCGGGCGCGGAGCCGACGACCCGGGCGGTGGAGGTCACACCGGCCGACGGGGGTCAGGCCGCGCCACGCAGCACTGCTCGTCACCCGCCCCGCCCATCCGCGACGCGCCTGCTGGTCGCATCATGCTCCCCCGAACCCCCCCCAACCGACGAGCCGACTCTACCCCCGTCGTGGTGGTCGGAGGACCCCCCGGACGAGGCCCCCAACGCGCGTTGGGTCGACCGCGCGCGTAGGAGTATCGGCTCTATCGCGAAAGGGTGGATTGGCTCTACTGGACCGGCCCAATTGGGCAAAAACTGACGGTGCGATGTCGATGTACAGCGAACTGCTCTCGGGCCTGTGTGCGGACGTGGACCCTTTGCCGCTGCCCCCCTCCCGCGACGAGCTGGTCGTGGTGCTCCTGCAGTGCCGGCGCCGGCTCAATGGGCACGGCGACGAGGGGGGGCACATCATGGCCGAGGACCTCGCGCTCGAGCTGGACCACGACCGCATGCTGCTGCGGCTGTGCACGGCCCTCGGCATTGAGAGCGATCCGTCCCGCTTCGCCAACCCGCTGGACGAGCGGGCCCGTCTGGAGGCTCAGTTGCGAGCGGCGGGGGTCGACTTCCGGACCCTCGACGACAACCGCCGGACGAGGGTCGCCTAGCGCTCCCAGGCGCCTGTTCAGGACCTGGGGGTCGTGGTCCCCTTGCGCTCGGCCAGGACGGCGGCGTACACGGCCGCCTCGGTGCGGCGGCGCATCCCGAGCTTGGAGAGCAGGCTGGACACGTAGTTCTTGACCGTCGCCTCGGCCAGGAAGAGCTGCTCAGCGATCTGGCGGTTGGACTGCCCCAAGGCGATCAGCTCCAGGACCCTCCGCTCTTGCGGCGTGAGCACCGTCAGGCGGGACTCGGCTTCCTGGTCCTTGCGGAGGCGGTCGAAGAGCTCCTGGGTCAGTGCCGGGTCCAACAGTGACATGCCCTCGCTGACCCGCCTGATGTCGCCCAGCAGGTCCCCGCTGCCGACCTCCTTGAGGACATACCCCGAGGCCCCCGCCATGATGGAGGAGAACAGGGCGTCGTCGTCGGAGTACGACGTGAGCATGAGGCAGCGCACCTGGGGAGTGGACGACTGGATCTCCCGACAGATCTCGATCCCGTTCCCGTCGGGGAGGCGGACGTCCAGGATGGCCACGTCGGGCACGAGGTCGAGGATCATCTTGAGGCCCTGCACCGCGGTGCCGGCCTCGCCGACGACATCCATGTCCTCTTCAGATTCGAGCAGCGTCCGCAAGCCCGTCCGCACCAGCTCATGATCGTCGAGGACGAACACCCGAATCGCCATCTGGGCAATCTTGCCACGGGAGGGCCGGCCGGCACGACCGGAGGGGTGCGCCGGTACGCCGCGCCCTGGTTGCAGCCGCCTCTATCCTGTCGGCGTGCAGCCCTTCGACAGGATCGACGATCCGGTGAAGCTGCGCCGGCTCGTGCAGGCGATCCTGATCCTCGACGCCGAGCTGAACCTGTCGGTGGTCCTGCGCAGGATCATCGAGGAGGCCTGTGACCTGGTCGACGCGCAGTACGGCGCGTTGGGCGTCCTGAGCGAGGACGGGCGGGTCCTCGACCAGTTCCTCACGGTGGGGCTCGACCCGGAGGCGGAGCAGGCCATCGGGCCCCGTCCAACCGGCCAAGGGGTCCTCGGCACCCTCATCGCCGACGACAAGCCGCGTCCGGCTGGCCGACATCGCCGCCAGCTCCGACAGCCTGGGGACCCCGCCCCACCACCCGGGCATGACCTCGTTCCTCGGGGTCCCGGTCCGGGTGCACGGCGAGGTCTACGGCAACCTCTACCTGACCAACAAGAGAAGCGCGGGCGAGTTCTCCGAGGACGACGAGGAGCTGGTCGTCGCACTGGCCATGGCGGCCGGCATCGCCATCGAGAACGCACGGCTCCACTCGCTCGTGCGCGACCGCGCCCTCACCGAGGACCGGGACCGCATCGCCCGGGACCTCCACGACTCGGTGATCCAGCGGCTCTTCGCGATCGGGCTCTCGCTGCAGGGCACGGCCCGCCTCGTCGAGCGGCCCGAGGCGGTCATGCGCATCGGCGAGGCGATCGACAAGATCGACGAGACCATCCGGCAGCTCCGCAAGGCCATCTTCGACATTGAGCTCACCATCAACAAGGAGGGCCTGCACCCCAAGGTCCTCGACCTCCTCCACGAGCTGCGGCCCGTCCTCGGGATCCACCCCCAGGTCTCCTTCAGCGGCCCGGTCGACCACGTCGTCACCGGTCAGCTGTCCGAAGAGGTGCTCGCCGTCCTGCGCGAGGCGCTGACCAACGTGGGCAAGCACGCGCACGCGACCCAGGTCGTCGTCACCATCGCCGCCGGTGACGAGCTGCGCATCGTGGTGGCCGACGACGGTGACGGGATGGGCGAGGAGCCTACGGCGGGCCTGGGGCTGCGCAACATCCGCCAGCGCGCCGCCCGCCTCGGCGGCAGCGTGGAGCTCGGCACGTCCCGGGAGGGCGGCACCCGGCTCACCTGGCACGTGCCACTCGCCAAGGTCGACGAGAGCTTCGGGCCGGCCGGGTCCTAAGCCGGCACGCTCGTCGCGGGCTCCGGGCGCGGCGTCGACGCCCGGACCAGCGCCGCGAAGCACCGGCGGATGCCCTCGACGAGGACGCCGGCGTCGGGGCAGGCGGCAGGGTCGGCGAGGATGCCGATGTTCAGCTGACCGTCGTAGGAGAGTGCGGCGACGCCCAGGCTCAGGTTGCCCCCGAGCGGCACGAGGGGGATCGCCTGGAGCAGGCGGGCCCCGAGCACATAGAGCGGGATGCCGGGCCCCGGCACGTTCGTCACGACCAGGTTGACGAAGGGCTGGTGGTGCACCAGGTGGCTGGCCGCCGACAGCGCAGCAGGCGGCAGAGCACCCAGCGGCGTGCACGAGCAGGTGCGTCGCCAGGGCCTGGTCGTGCTCCTTGCTGCCCCGCTCGGCGTCGGCCACGGCGCGCAGGCGCTCCGTCGGGGGTGCCGCGCCGATCGGAAGGCCGACGATCATGGCCGAGACGTCGTTCCCGAGCTCCCGGTCGCCGTGGTGGTCCGCCCCGACCGGGACGAGCACCTGGAGCATGCGGCCCTCCATGACCTCGCCCCGGAGCGAGAGGAGGTCGTGCACGCCGCTGGCGATCGCCGTCAACAGGAGATCGTTCAGCGTGACCCCGAAGTGGCGCTCGGCCCGGCGCAGGTCGTCCATCGGTTGTTGGATCACCTCGGCGCGGCGGTCGAAACCGACCGGGATGTTCAAGGAGCAGTGCACCGTTGCGGCAGGGCGAGACAGCAGGCTGGCGAACGCCGAGCTGTAGTGGGACACCACCTGGCCCGTCCGCGACGGGTGGCGCACCGCGCGCCACCCGTCGGCCGCGAGCTCCACGGCGAGCGCGCCGAAGCGCGCCAGCCACTCCGCGCTGAGCGGGAGCCGGCCGGGGGCAGCGGCGGGCTGCCATGGCGCCGCCATGTGACGGGCGGGCGTCCTGGGCTCCAGGTCGAGGAGCACGGTGGCCAATTCGACGCCTGCCAACCCGTCGGCAACCGAGTGGTGGAGCATCTCGAGCAAACCGACGCGGCCGCCCTCGAGCCCGTCGATCAGCCAGAGGTCCCAGAGAGGGTGGCTGCGGTCGAGCGGGAACGACATGAGGTGCGCGCAGAGCTCCAACAGCTGGGCGTCGTCGCCCGGTTCGGGCAGTGCCGCCTGGTGCACGTGGTTGGCGATGTCGAACTCGTCGTCGTCCACCCACACCGGGGCGGACTCGCCGACCAGCGGGAGCCGTACCCGCTTGCGCAGCTTCGGCACGAGGTGCAGGCGGCTCGCCACCTCGGCCCGCACGTCGTCGAGACGCAGGCGGCCACTGGCGTCGTGCAGGGGCGCCGCCCTCGAAGACCCCGATGAAGCCCATGTGCATCGGCGTGTGGTCCGACTCCATGTAGAGGAACGACGCATCGAGCGGCGTCAGAGTCTCGCCGGGGACCGTCACGTCGCCCCCGGCGGATCGCTCCGACGCACGGAGCAGACCTCGGCGAAGCCGTCCTCGATGCAGCCGGCCAGCTTCGCGCCGTCGGAGACGGCTGCGGCATCGATGGTGAGGGTGATGCAGGCCCGGTCGCCGGCGGAGACCAGCGAGACGTTGAACGCCGCCCCCGACGGGGGCGACACGGCGTAGATGGCCTCGACGCCGGCGCCGGACACGAAGGCCCGGAGCGGCGGCCCAGGGACGTTGGTGATGCAGAAGTCGTCGCCCAGGAGCATGGAGCCCCACAGGCCACGGGCGACTCCGGGCGGGAGCGCGCTCAATGCGGTGGCGAGGACGTCGCTGAAGGCGAGGCCCGGGTGCCGTCTTCCATTCGGCGGCGATCCTCTTCACCTCCGCCACGCAGTCCGCCACGTCGGGGTGCACCGCGACGACGAACCGGGCCGGCACGAAGTGGTTGCCGCCGACGCGGTCCCCCCCGTCGCGCACGTTCACCGGCATGAGGATGCGGAACCCCGTGCTGACCACGCCGTGCTGCTCGTGATAGAGGCTGAGGCCGCGCACCACTGACGCCACGAAGACGTCGTTCACCGTGCCCCCCCAGCCCCGCGCCGCATCCTTGAGCGACGTCAGGTCGAGGTCGATGACCTCCACGCGGCGGCGGAAGCCGCGCCCGGACATGATCGGTGAGAGTGGTTTTCCGGCCGGGGCCATGAGGCGGGCCACCGAAGTGCCCACGGCGGCCGCCTGGCCGATCGTGCGGAACGGGTGCGCCACCGCCTCCAGCGCGGCGCCGGCGAGACGGCCCGGATTCGGAAGGTCCCCCAGCAGGGGCAGAGGCGACCGCGGCGCCCCGGGTCCGGGAGTGGGCTCGGGCCCGGGTCGCGGCGACGGGTTACGGCGCGCGGTCTGCGGTGCGTCGAAGAGGCCGGCCAGCACGGCGAGCCCGCCCACCCCGTCGATGAGCGCGTGGTGCACCTTCATCACCAGGGCGGCCCCGTCCCCGTCGACCCCCTCGACGAGGGTGGCCTCCCACAGCGGCAACGCGGCGTCGAAGCCGCTCGTCGCCATCGTCTGGGCCAGGTCGAGGACGTCCCGCAGGCTGCCACTCCCGGGCAGACGCATGCGGCGCAGGTGCGTGTCGAGCTCGAAGCCGTCGTCGGGCACGAACTGCGGCCTTCCCCGGCCCGGGGCGCGGGTCACCGCCCGGGCCCGCAGGCGCGGCACCGCCTCGGTGAGGCCGGCGATGCGCTCCCGGACCACCCCCCAATCGGGCGTCTGGTCCAGGACCACGACGGCGACGATGGTCGGGCGCATCACGGGATCGGCTCCGATCGTCCACAGCAGCGCATCCGAGCCGCTCATGGTGTCGACGTTCCTGGTGCCGGTGCTGGGATCTGCCATCACACGCCCCTTTCAGCGCGATTCTGGGATCAGTCCGGCGCAGGGCATAGAGCCGGAAGTCCCCAATCGGCTGTCAGCGGGCCCGGACCGGCGGCACCCAGACCGGACGAAGTGTCTTTGGACCCTTCAGAGTCCCTGGCGTTGGACCTAGCATCGGCAATTGGCTCGACGCCGTGGCCTGTCCGGGGGGGCTTGGACCGTGGGGACGCAGCCGCACACGCGGGAAAGGGGACCGACCATGACCTCGACAGCGGCGATAGGGGTGGTTCCCGCCCGGACCGGCTGGAAGAACGCCCTGGGGCGGCGCCAGCTCTACAAGTACCCGGACACGTGGCCGCGGATCGGCTACCTCTCCATCGTGGTGCTCACCACGATCATGCTCTACTACCTCTACTACGTGGAGGGCACGGTCACCCCGCTGCTGCTGCCCTACTACCACATGTCGTTCCAGTACTTCTTGTACCTCCTCGTGGTGTCCAACGCGATCGGCGCCTTCGGCGCGTTCCTCGGCGGCCTCTCCGACAAGATCGGTCGGGCCAACCTCACCATCTACGGGACGCTCGTCGTCGCGCTGGTTCAGCTGTTCGCCATCCCCCACATCACCGAGAAGTTCTGGTTCGCCGCGTCGTACTGCGTGATCGGGTTCGTGGAGGGCGTCATCCTCGTCTCGACGCCGGCGCTGATGCGCGACTTCTCGCCGCAGATGGGACGCGGCGTGGCGATGGGCTTCTGGGCCCTCGGGCCGACGATGGGTGCCCTGTGCGCCAGCCTCGTGGCCACGCACACGCTCGACCACCTGACGCCGTGGCAGGACCAGTTCATCATCTCGGGGATCATCTGCCTGGTCGTCGTCGTGATCGCGTTCTTCTTCCTACGGGAGCTCTCCCCGCAGCTCCGCGACCAGTAGATGGTCTCCGAGCGCGAGCGGGTGCTGATCGAGGCACGCGCCAAGGGGATCGACGTCGCGAAGGCAACGGTCCACCCGATCCGGTCCATGATGAAGATCGACCTGATCGCCTCGTCCATCGCGATCTCGGTCTTCCTCCTGTTCTATTACGCGTCGGTCAGCGTGCTCACGATCTACTGGGTGGTGACGTTCAACCGGACGACCCCGCAGGCCAACGGCATCAACGTGTGGCTCGCCGCCTCCCTCTCGATCGGGCTGGTGGTCGCCGGGGCGTTGTCGGACTGGGCGCGGGTCCGCAAGCCGTTCATGCTCGCCGGGGCGATCTGCGCCATGGTGATGATGGTCTTCCTCATCATCCAGACCGGCCACCCCAACACGGGCTACTACTCCAACGTCCTCGTCATCGTGTTGCTGGCGCTCTCGATCGCCCTCGCCTACGCGCCGTGGATGGCCAACTACACCGAGCAGGTCGAGTCCCACAACCCGGCGTTGACCGCCAGCGGCCTGGCCATTTGGGGCTGGATCCTGCGCATCACCGTCGCGCTGTCCTTCCTCGTGCTGCCCCACGTCATCACCACCTCGACGGTGCTGGTGGACAACCAGACGGCGGGGGCCACGTTGCAGACGATCCAGGCCGCGCAGCCCTATGCGCCGACCACGACACCACCCGCGTGCAACGCCACCGCGGCGCCCGCCTCGGTGGTCAGCGGGCTCCAGGCCACGAAGGAGGCCGGGCCGCAGACGCTGGCCACCGTCCTCGCCACGTGCAACTCGACGCACAACCTCGGCCAGGCGCTGACGGCGGCCGGCGGCCTGTCCAACCCCCAGGTGCAGGGCCTGCTCGCGTACTCCCCACTGGCGACCGCCATTCAGAAGGGCCAGCCGGTGAGCCAGGCCGAGATCCAGTCGAAGGTCGGCGTGCACTCGCAGAACCTGGCGAGCCTGCTCGTGGCCGAACAGAAGCTCGTGCCGGCCCAGAAGGCCTCGCCCAATGAGTGGAAGCGGTGGTGGACCGTCTGCCTCATCGGCATGCTGGTGTTCGCCATCCTCGTCTTCTTCATGCGTGGGCGATGGAGCCCGCGTGCGGCACGGCGCGATCTCGCCGAGCACGATCGCATGGTCACCGAGGAGCTGGCCAAGCTGGCCGCCTTGGAGCCCGAGCCTGTCGGGTCCAGTTAGCTAGGAGAGCGCGCCGGACCAGTCGACCAGCTGGGGGGCCAGCAGCGGCCAGCGGGCGAACAGGCCCTCGCCGGTGGCTGCGGCGCCCATCCGGTCGGTCCACTCGCGGTCGCCCCAGGGCGGCTCGACCAGCTCGGCTCCGGGGAGCAGGGAGGCCAGCTGCTCGGAGGTCGCCCTCGTGTGGTGGGGGTCGCTCGCCCCGCTGCGGAACACCAGCGCCGGCAGGTCGAGCGCACGCACCTCGTCGTCACGCACGCCCGGGACGAGCTCACCGGGCCGAGGGCAGTAGGCGAGCATCCACTGCTCCAGCGTGGCGATGAATACCCCGGGTTCCTGGGCCAGGAAGCGTTCCCGGTTGGCCGGGTTGCGCTCAAGGACCTCGGCCCATTCCGGCAGTTCGAGCACCGCCGCCATGCCACCCGTCCAGGCGGCGGCGATGGAGTCCCCGCAGTAGTGGGTGCGCCAGCGAGAGCAACCCGTAGGGTCCGCCGCTGATCCACCACAGCGCCAGTCCCCGCGCCACGTCGCGATGACGCGCCGCCGTGAGCAAGGAGACCCGCGACCCACCGGAGCCGCCGGCGATGACGGCAGGCGTGAGGTCCAGCTCCCGCAACAGCGCCGCCAGGACGTCGGCCTGCATGGCCGACTCGGAGCTACCTTCGAAGCAGACGTCGGAAGCCCCCGTGTTCGGCCGATCCCACACCAGGACCCGTTTCCCGGTCTCGGCCAAGGCGGCAGCCAGCTCGCGCACGCCCGGTGTGTCCTTGCTGAAGCGGCCCCCGGGGGTGATCACCCAGGGATCACCTTCACCGACCACGTCGTAGGCGACCCGCACCCCCTCAATGTCGGCCACCGGCACGGCCGTACCCTAGGCCGTAGGGTTGTCCGACGTCGCTGAACGGCGCAGCTGAACCACGTCGCTGAACGACGCAGCGAACCAGGGAGGGACGATGGCTCTTGCATTGGAGGGGTTGCGGGTGATTGACGCTGACACCCATCTCACCGAGGCCCACGACCTGTGGACCAGCCGCGCCCCCGCCAAGTACAAGGACCGGGTGCCCCACGTCATCGACGTCGACGGCAGGCCCATGTGGTACGTCGACGGCGCGGAGCTCGGCTTCGCCGGCGGCGGCGGGGTCATCGACCGCCAGGGCGGCAAAGGCCGCGCCGCCGAGGCGCTCTTCGAGTGGACGCAGGACCAGATCCACCTCGGCGCCTTCGACGTCAAGGCGCGGATCGAGGTGATGGACGATTCGGGCGTCTATGCACAGGTCTGCTTCCCCAACTCCATCGGCCTGGGCGGCCAGGGGATCTCCGACGTGGTGAAAGACCCCGAGCTGCGGCTGCTCTGCGTGCAGATCTACAACGACGCCATGGCCGAGGTGCAGGCGGAATCGGGCGGCCGTCTCTTGCCCATGCCGGTGCTCCCGGCCTGGGACGTCGATGCCGCCGTGACCGAGGCCAGGCGGGTCGCGTCCCTGGACCTGCGTGGCGTGAACATCACGTCGGACCCCAACGACGTCGGCGGGCCAGACCTGGCCAACCGGGCCTGGGACCCGCTGTGGGAGGTGTGCTCGGACATGCACCTGCCCGTCCACTTCCACATCGGCGCCAGCCTCACGACCATGACGTATTTCGGCACCTACCCCTGGGAATCCCAGGACGAGGACACGAAACTTGCCATCGGAGGCACGCTGCTGTTCATCGGCAACGCCCGCGTCGTCACCAACATCATCCTGAGCGGCATGCTCGACCGCTACCCGAAGCTCCAGATGGTGTCGGTCGAGAGCGGTGTCGGCTGGATCCCCTTCATCCTCGAGGCGCTCGACTACGAGATGTCCGAGAATGCCCCCAAGCAGCTGGCGCACATGTCGATGCTGCCCTCGGAGTACTTCCGACGGAACCTGTTCGCCACGTTCTGGTTCGAGAAGAACAACATCCCGGCGCTCGTCGAGTCGGTCGGCGCGGACAGCATCCTCTTCGAGACGGACTTCCCGCACCCGACGTGTCTCTATCCCAAGCCACTCGACACTGTGGCGGAGAAGATGTCCGCGCTCACACCCGAGGTGCAGCGCAAGATCCTCGGCGAGAACGCGTCGAAGCTCTACCGCCTCTGACGGCACCGGCTGTTGCGGCGGTGTGCGTGTTTTACCTGTCGGTCACACAGTGATCGCGAGGTCCTCGCGAATGTTTGCCTGCGCGTCGAGAACCGGTAGCTGAGCGTTCAGGGTCGATCGTTACAGTGCGCGGCGGGCCCCATGTGGGCCGGTGCGTGCCAGGTATCAACGCACCCAACGCAACCCACCGAAGGAGCGACAACTGTGAAGCTGAAGCCAATTGCCGCGAGCGCGTTCGCGCTGGCGGCATTCACCGGGGTAGGTCTGGCGGGAGTCAGCTCTGCGAGTACCGCGGGCACTCCGCAGAAGAGCATCCCCCACTACCAGCACGTCGTCGAGATCATGATGGAGAACACGAGTTACGGAACGATCATCGACAACCCGCTCGCACCGAACATCAACGCGTTGGCCAACCAGTACGGCCTTGCCACCAACTACTTCGGGGTCACCCACCCGAGCGAGCCGAACTACGTGGCCAACATCGGTGGTGATTTCTTCGGGATCCAGGACGACAACCAGTTCTATTGCACTCCTGCGATGTCCACGACCGATCCCAACTGTGCCGGCACGACCGTCGACCACACCATCAGTGCACCGAGCTTGTCTGGTCAATTGAGCGCGGCGGGGATGACGTGGAAGGGCTACTTCCAGAGCCTTCCCCCCACGCCTGCACCGGGCAGCCTCATCATGACCGGTCCCAATGCCAATGGGCCCTACACGTTCAAGTACCCGAGCAACGCCGTCGCGCTCTACGCCTCCAAGCACAACCCGTTCGTGAACTTCACGGACTCGCAGGGAGCGATCGCCAACATGGTGCCCGACACCCAGCTCGCCACGGACCTGGCGGACAACACGTTGCCCAACTTCAGCCTCGTCGTCCCCGACCAGTGCCATGACATGCACGGCACGGGCGGCTGTGGCAACGAGAACGGGTTGATCGCCGCCGGCGACACCTACGTGGGCAACACGGTGTCGGACATCATGTCCTCCAGCGCGTGGACGCACGGCCGCAACGCCATCGTCGTCACCTGGGACGAGGACGACTTCTCCGACTCGGGAGCTCCCGGCACCGGTTGCTGCGGCGCCGACCCTGGCGGCGGACATGTCGTGACCATCGTCATCACCAACAAGGGCTCGCTACCCGATCACGGACGGCACCGCCTACAACCACTACTCGCTCCTGCGTTCCTACGAGGCGGCTTTCGGATTGCCGCCGCTCGCGCACGCTGGCGACTCCGTGGTGCCCTCCATGAACCCGCTGTTCCACCCGTAGTCCCACAGCGCACTCTGGGCTCGCAACGGCTGGCACCTCCTCTTCGGAGGTGGGTGCCAGCCGTTCGTGGGCCGGCCTACCCCCGGACCCGGGCCGACTTCGGGTCGTAGAACGCCCCGGTCCGCACCTCAATCGGGGCCACGGTGCCGCCCACCGTCACCTCCCAGGTTCCGGTCCTCAGGTCGTCGGCACCGACCGGACCGCGGTCGGTCCGCCACACGTAGGCGAGCCCGACGGCCGCGCCGCACGTGGCCGACCACGCCGCCGAGGTCACCTGGCCGGCCGGCGCACCGTCGTGGAGGACGAGCTCCCCGCCCCAGAGCATGGGGTCGGGGTCGGCCACCTTGAGCGAGACGAGGCGCCGCCGCGGCCCCGGCCGCGATGGCCGACTCGAGGGCGGTCCGCCCCACGAAGTCGATCGGGGACGCGAGCTTGCAGGTGAAGCGCAGGCCGGCCTCCAGCGGGGTGTGGTCCGGGGTGAGGTCGGAGCCGAAGGCCCGGTACCCCTTGTCCAGACGCAGGCTGTTGATGGCGTAGTACCCGGCGTCGACCAGGCCGAGGTCCGCGCCCGCCGTGACCAGGTCCTCGTAGACGCCCACCGCGAATTCGGTCGGGACGTAGAGCTCCCAGCCGAGCTCGCCGACATAGGTGATCCGGGTGGCCCGCACGGTGGCGTAGCCGAGGGCGATCTCCCGGCTCGTCGAGAACGGGAAGGCCCCGTCGGACAGGTCGGCCGAGCCGAGCCGGCCGAGCAGCTGCCGCGAGGCGGGACCCATCACGCCGAGGACGGCGTAGGCCGAGGAGACGTCGACCACGCTGACGTGCTCGCCGGCGTCGAGGTGCCGCTCGATCCACGCCGCGTCGCGCACCGGCGACGCCGCGCTGGTCACCAGGAGGTAGCGGTCCCGCGCCAGACGCGTCACGGTGACATCGGCCTCGTAGCCGGCGCGCTCGTTGAGCATGCCCGTGTAGACGGCCCGGCCGGGCTCGACGGCGACGTCGGCCGTGCACAGGCGCTGCAGCACCGACTCGGCGTCCCGGCCGACCACGAGGAGCTTGCCGAAGGAGGTCTCGTCGAAGACGGCCACGCGCTCGCGGGTGGCCGTCTGCTCGGCGGCCGACCAGTCGAGCCAGCCGGGCCGGTCCCAGGTGTAGTCCAGCTCGGCAGGTCGACCGGCGGGGGCGAAGACATTGGGCCGCTCCCACCCCATCTTCGAACCGAAGACGGCGCCCTTGGCGGCCAGCAGGTGATGGAGGGGCGACCGCCGGAACGGGCGGGCCGTCGCCAGCTCCCGGTTGGGCCAGGGCACGGCGTAGTGGAGCCCGAGCACCTCACCGACGCGGTCGCGCAACCACCGGTTGTTGGCGTTGAACGATGCGAAGCGCCGGATGTCGACGGCCACGAGGTCGCTCGTCGGCTCACCCTCGACGATCCACTCGGCGAGGGCCCGGCCGGCGCCGCCGCCCGAGGCGATCCCGACCGAGTTGAATCCGGCCCCGACGAAGAAGCCCGCCACGTTGGGTGCCTCGCCCAGGACGAACTGGTTGTCCGGCGTGAAGCTCTCCGGGCCGTTGTAGAGCTTCTTGAGCCCGGTCTGCGCGAGGACGGGGATCCGGTGCAGTGCCGATTCCATGAGGATGCCGAAGTGGTCCCAGTCCTCCTCGAGGAGTTGGAACTCGAACGGGTACGGCAGCGCGTCGGGGGCGACCCACGGCTTCGCCGCCGGCTCGAACCCGCCGACGACGAGGCCGCCCACCTCCTCCTTGACGTAGGTGTATCCGTCGGGGTCACGCAAAATGGGGAGCAGCGGATGGACGCCCTCGATGGCCTCGGTCACCACGTAGAAGTGCTCGGCCGAATGGAGGGGGACGTCGACGCCGCAGAGGAGGCCGACGGCCTTGGCCCACTGGCCCGCGCAGTTCACGACCACCTCGGCCTCGACCGCACCCCGGTCGGTCTCGACGCCGGCGACCCGGCCGTTGCGCACCGTGACGCCCGTCACCCGGGTGTGCTCCGCAATGCGGACGCCCCGCAGCCGGGCGCCGCGGGCGAGGGACGCGGTCACGTCGACCGGGTTGACGGTGGCGTCGCCGGGCAGCCAGAGGGCGCCGAGCAGATCGCCCGTCTCGAGGATGGGGTAGCGCTCCAGGGCCTCGCGTGGGGTGAGGAGCTCGCACTCCAGGTCGTAGGCCGCAGCGGTGGCCGCCGTCCGGCGCAGCTGGACCATCCGCTCGGGCGTGCGCGCCACGGTGACGCCACCGCAACGCTTGAGACCGGTGGCGAGCCCAGTCTCCGCCTCCAGCTCGCCGTACAGGCGGACGGAGTACTGCACGAGGCGGGTGCCGGACTCGGTCGCCCGGAGCTGCCCGAGGAGGCCCGCGGCGTGCCACGTCGTGCCGCACGAGAGCTGTCCCTGCTCCAGCAGGAGGACGTCGGTCCACCCGAGACGGGCCAGGTGGTACGCGGTCGAGGTCCCGATCACGCCACCGCCGATGACCACGACGCGGGCGCGCTCGGGCAGGTCGCCCCCGGTCGCTGCGTGCTCCACGGTCGTCCTCCCTCGCCAGGTCCGGCTCAGTCTGCCCGCGCCACGCCGGCCAGGAGCCGCTCGAGGTCGGGACCGGCGAAGGTCGCCTCGGCCCGCTCGTACTTCTCCATGCCCCAGCTCCAGAAGTCGAAGTCGATCTGGCTGGTGGCGTCCTGGATGGACGCCCACAGCGTCCAGCCGTACTGGGACATGAGACCCCACAGGCGGGCCCGCGCCACGTGCCGCTCCGAGGGGGCACCGTCGTACGCGGCGATCAGCTCCTCGAGCTGGTCGAGGGTCAGGTGGCACTCGCTCCAGATGTTGCCGAGTTCGAAGTACGGGTCGTTGTTGCCGGAGTACTCGTAGTCGATGATCGAGACGGTCCGCCCGTCGTCGATGAAGTTGGCGGCGAGCAAGTCGTTGTTGCACGGCCGGGGCGCCTCGGGCCGCAGCGCCAGGGCGTCCCGGATGCGGGCGACGGTCCCGGCGTGGTCCAGGTAGCCCGGCGGGAGGCGGAAGCCGCGGCGCTGGACCCGCCCGAGGTAGTCGGCCTGGAGCTCGAACATGTCGAAGCGGTTGACGAAGGGCTCGCCGGCGTGGAGCCGCCGGCAGGCCACCGCCACCCGCGGCAGGATGCCCGGGCCGTTGCAGGTGCTCGTCGGTCAGCGTCTCCCCATCGAGGAACCCGATGACGAGGACGCCGTCGTCGGGCAGGAAGTCGACGACGGGCGCACCGGCACCGCTGGCCGCGGCGCGGACGCTGTTCTCGTACTCGGCCCGGCGGTCGACGGCCAGCTCGTCGGCCGAGGAGGGGTTCGAGTGGCGGAGCACGTAGGTCCCGTCGGGTGTCGTGATCTTGTAGTTCCGGTTCGTGAGGCCACCGGGCAGGGGCTCGACCGTGCGCGGCCGGCCCCGGAGCACCTCGATCCGTTCCAGGAGGGCCGGGTCGAGGTCCCCGCCGCCGCCGCCGCTCACCGCCGCAGACGATCGGGTCTGTTCAGGGCAGGGACGAGGCGGGGTAGTCGACGCCCCCGAGCAGCTCGGCGGTCTCCTTCTCGATGTTCTGCTTCGGGCCGGTGAACCAGTTCTTGACCGACACGTGCCAGTAGATCCACAGGAAGATCAGGAAGGCCGGGAACACGATGATCGTGTAGTTGACGTACTTCATGGAGAACCCGGTGGTCCACGGCACGCCGAGGTTCGAGGTCGGCATGAAGGCCATGAAGGTCACGAGCACGACGTCGAGCAGGGCGATGACGGCGAGCCACTTGTACTTGGGCCCGAGGGTCCAGGCGCCGGGCTCGAACTTGTCGCCCAACCGCCACCGGTGCCAGATCGGGATGGCAAAGGCCCAGTAGAGGCCGATGACACCGATGGACACCACGGCCAAGAAGGCGATCGGTACCGGTACGCCGTTGATATCGACGGGGATGAGCGCCGGCGACGTGAGGATGAGGGAGACGACGGCGACGAGGATCACGCCGAACACCGGGACCCGCTTCGAGCTGAGCCTGGACCACACGCTGGCCGCCGGGACCGCACCGTCCCGGCTGAACGCGAAGAGCATGCGGGCGCAACTCGTCATGCAGGCCATGGTGCAGAAGAACTGACCGACGGTGGCGATGAGGAGGACCGTCCCGCCCCACCGTGACGTGAGGGCCTGGGAGAAGATCACGGCCACGCCACCGCCGCCCTTGGTCACGTCGCCTTCGTTCTGCACGGCGAAGAGGAAGGCGAGGAGGAGGAGCCAGCCACCGATGGCCGAGTAGAAGATCGACCGCCAGATGCCCTTCGCGGCCGAGTCAGCCGCGGAGTGGGTCTCCTCGGAGAGGTGGGCGGAGGCGTCGTACCCGGTGATCGTGTACTGCGTGAGCAGGGCGCCGATGGGCAAGATGATGAAGATAAAGCCCCACCCGTGCGTCGCGCCGCCGAAGAAGCCGGTGTTGTTGACCGTCGAGGTGAAGACCGTGCTGGCGCTGGCGTGGTGGTGGGGCAGGAAGATCAGGATGAGGATGATCGCAGTGGCGCCGACCACGTGCCACCAGACAGAGACGTTGTTGACGATCCCGAGCAGGTGGCTGGAGAAGATGTTCACCAGGGCGGCGAGCACGAGGATGCCGAGGAAGAACAAGAAGATCGTGTCGAGGCTCCCCGAATGCCAGCTTCCCGGGAAGAGGAAGCCGAGCGTGAGGTCGAGGAAGGTGGCGCAGCCGTACGCGACCGAGGCGACGATGGCGAGGAGGCCGATGAGGTTCAGCCACCCCGTGTAGTACCCGGCCTTCACGCCACCGAACTTGGAGGCCCACCAGTAGATGCCGCCCGAGGTCGGGAAGGCGGAGACCAGTTCGGACAGGCAGAGCCCGATACAGAGGATGAGGGCGGCCAGCACCGGCCAGCCCCAGGCGATGGCGGCCGGGCCGCCGCCGTTCCACCCGCTGGAGAAGGTGGTGAAGCACCCGGCCAGGATGGAGATGATGGAGAAGCTGATGGCGAAGTTGGAGAATCCGGACCAGGAGCGGTTCAGCTCCTGCTTGTAGCCCATCTGGGCGAGATGCTTCTCGTCCGCGGTCAGCGTGGGGGCCTCCGGGACCTCCTCCAAAGTGCCTTCAGGCATGTGCTCCCCTTTGCTGCCGGCGGCCCCGGGGACCAAGGTCGCATCTGGTATTGCGGGCAACCTAGCAAGTCCCGTCGCCGCGTGACGGGATTAGTTGCGGTTCACTCCTGTCGAGCCGAAATGGAAGAGACGCGGGAGCTGTCGACTTCGGATCCGGGCGTCGTGTCGCCTGAACGCAGACCGAGATGGACGGAGCCGTCCCCCAACTGACCTGGCAGGATGAGCGCGTGCGATCCGCCGGATTGTCGCTCCCAGCTTTCGAGCAACGCAATCCTCGCCGAGCTGATCCTCATCGGTTCGCGCGTCCCCGGTGAGGGTTCTCGCCATCGACCAGGGGACCTCCGCGACCAAGGCGGTCGTGTTCGGCGACGACGGGGAGACGGTGGCCTTGGTGGAGGTTGCGGTGACCCCACGAGCCGTCGCGGGCGGGGGTGTCGAGCAGGACCCCGAGCAACTGTGGGACTCGGTCTGCCGCTCGGGCCGCCAGGCGATGGAGGAGTCCGGCGGAGGCGTGGACGCCGTCGCCTTCGCCAACCAGGGGGAGACCGTGCTGGCCTGGGATCGCGCCACGGGCGATCCTCTCAGCACCGCCATCTCCTGGCAGGACCGGCGCGCGGCGGCGATCTGCGCCGAACTAGCGCCGCAGGCCGCGCAGCTGACCCGCACCACTGGACTTCCGCTCGATCCCTACTTCGCCGCACCAAAGATGACGTGGCTACGGCGCAACGCCACGCGAGCGGGCGTCGTGACCACCACCGACTCGTGGCTCTTGTACCGGCTCGCCGGGGCCTACGTCACCGACGTCACCACCGCCTCGAGGACGTTGCTGCTCGACCTGGAGCGGCGGACCTGGTCGGAGGAAGCCTGCGCCCTCTTCGGGCTGGAACGCGACGAACTCCCCACCGTCGTCGGCTGTGCGCAGGAGATCGGCCGGACGGACGCCTTCGGCCCCTCCCTCGCCGTGACCGGGCTGAGCGTGGACCAGCAGGCGGCGCTCGTCGGACAGCACTGCCTGGAGGCGGGGACGTCGAAGTGCACCTACGGGACGGGCGCCTTCCTGCTGGCCAATGCCGGTCCCCGCCCGATCGCCTCCGCCGCCGGCCTGGCCGTGTCGGTCGCCTGGCAGCTCGGCGAGCGCGCCGCGTACTGCGTCGACGGGCAGGTCTATGCGGCCGGCGCCGCCCTGGCGTGGCTGGTCCGCTGGGGCCTCCTGTCCCGGGCGGAGGACCTCGACACCGTGGCGGGGTCGGTGCGCGACGGCGGAGGCGTCACCGTCGTGCCGGCGTTCAGTGGGCTCGGCGCGCCGTGGTGGCGACCCGACGCGCTGGCCACCGTGGAAGGGATCGGACCAGGCAGCGAACCCGCCCACGTGGTCCGGGCGACGGTCGAAGCCATGGCCGCGCAAGTCGCGCTTCTGGCCCGCGCCGCCACCGCCGACCTCGGTCGCCCCCTCAGCGTGCTCAAGGTCGACGGGGGCCTGACCCGCTCCCGCGTGCTCATGCAGACGCAGGCCGACCTGTTGCAGATCCCGGTGGAGGTGGCCCCCTCGCCGCATGCCACCGCGGCCGGCGTCGCCGCGTTGGCGCGTCTCGGTGGCGGAAAGGGCGCGACGCTCGACGATGTCGTGAAGCGGGCCGCGCCGGCGGCGCGCTACGAGCCCGGGATCGGGGCCGCCGAGGCCGACGAACGCCTGGAACGTTTCGAGCGCGCGGTGGCGCGACTGGTGGACGCGCAGGGCGAGGCGGTGTCGTGACCGACGACCACCGCGCGGAGCAACGCGCCGACGTCTACGACGTGGCGGTCATCGGTGCCGGCGTGGTCGGCACCGCCATCGGGCGGCAGCTGGCCCGCTACCGGCTGCGCGCCGTCCTGCTGGAACGGTCCAACGACGTCGGCACCGGGACCTCCAAGGCGAACACCGCGATTGTGCACACGGGATTCGACAGCCAGCCCGGCAGCCTCGAGTCGACCCTGGTCCGGCGCGGCCACGAGCTGCTGTCGCGCTACGCAGCCGAGTCGGGCATCGCCCTGCAGCGGACCGGCGCGGTGCTCGTGGCCTGGAACGGCGAGCAGGAGGGCCGGCTCGACGAGGTCCTGGCCAAGTCCCGGGCCAACGGGTACCTGGCGGCCGAGCGGATCGCGCTGGAGGATCTCTACCGGCGCGAGCCGAATCTCGCCCCCGGGGCCGCGGGGGCGGTGGCCATCCCCGACGAGGCCGTCGTCTGCCCGTGGAGCCCGAGCATCGCCTTCGCCACCGAGGCGATGGGGGCCGGGGTCGAGCTGCGGCTGGGTGTCGAGGTGACGGGCACGGCGCGCCAGGGGGGCGCCTGGCTGCTGTCGACGACCGGGGGTCCGGTGCGGGCCGGGTGGGTCGTCAACGCCGCCGGGCTGGGCTCCGACCGCCTCGACCGTCTCTTCGGCCACGACGGGTTCACGATCACGCCCCGCCGGGGACAGCTGATGGTCTTCGACAAGCTGGCCAGCCCGCTCCTCTCGTCGATCCTGCTCCCGGTGCCGACCGAGCGGACCAAGGGCGTCCTCGTCGCGCCGACGGTCTACGGCAACGTGCTGCTCGGTCCGACCGCCGAGGACATCGACGACAGGGGCGACACGGCGACCACCGCCGAAGGGCTGCGCGGCCTGCTCCAGGCGGGGCGCCGCATCCTCCCCGACCTCGTCGACGAAGAGGTGACGGCGGTCTATGCAGGGCTGCGCGCCGCCACCGAGCACCGCGACTACCAGATCAGCGTGCACGACGAGTCGCGCTACGCCTGCGTCGGGGGGATCCGGTCGACCGGCCTCACCGCGTCGCTGGCCATCGCCGAGCACGTCGTAGCCGAGATGGGCGCGGCCGGGCTCGCCTTGGTCGATGCGAAGAGCGAGCCGGCCGTCCCCCGCATGCCAGAGCTGGCGGAGTTCGGGATGAGGCCGTACCAGGACGCCGCCCGGATTCAGGCCGACCCGGCCTACGGCCACGTCGTGTGTTTCTGCGAGCGGGTCACCGAGGGCGAGGTGCGCGACGCGCTCCGCTCCGCGCTCCCGGCGGTGGACCTCGGGGGACTGCGCCGACGCACGCGGGTGACGAACGGGCGCTGTCAGGGGTTCTCGTGCGGAGCAGCCATCGCGGCCCGGCTCACCGCGGCAGCGCCGTGATGACGCAAGGGGGTGACCCGACCGTGACGCGTGACGTGCTGGCGGTGGACGCGTTGGTCGTCGGTGCCGGCCCGGCCGGCCTCGCCGCGGCCACCGCGCTGAAGGACGCGGGCGTCGGCCGCGTCGTGGTGGTGGAGCGCGAGGACGAGGCGGGCGGGGTGCCGCGTCTGTGCGAGCACACCGGCTTCGGGTTGCGCGATCTGCACCGCGTCATGAACGGCCCGGCCTACGCGCGCCGCTGGGTCGACCGGGCGATCGCGTCGGGCGCGGACATCCGGACCCGCACCATGGTGACCGGCTGGGCGGCGCCCGGCCGGGCCGAGCTGACCGGGCCGGCCGGCCTGCTCCGGGTCGATGCCTGTGCGGTCGTGCTGGCGACCGGCGCCCGGGAACGCTCGCGCGCCGCCCGCCTCGTGCCGGGCACGCGGCCCGCGGGGATCTTCACGACCGGCCAGCTGCAGCAGATGGTCCACCGGGAGAAGCTCCCGGTGGGCCGGCGCGCCGTCGTGGTGGGCGCGGAGCACGTCTCGTACAGCGCGGTGCTGACCCTGCGCGAGGCCGGCGTGCGCCCGGTGGCGCTCGTCACCGACCTCGCCGCGCTCGCAGACCTTCCGCCTCTTCGATCTCGTGACCCACGTCGGCCTGCGGGTCCCCGTGTGGACCGGCACCACGGTGGCCGGCATCTACGGCCGTGACCGGGTGGACCGGGTGCTCCTGCGGGGGCCCGACGGCGAGGAGCGCGAGGTCCCCGTCGACACGGTGGTGTTCAGCGGGGACTTCATCCCCGACAGCGAGCTCGCCCGACTGGCCGGGCTCTCCATCGACCCGGGCACCCGCGGCCCCGCCTCCGGGGCCGACGGCACGACGAGCGTCGAGGGGGTCTTCGTCGCCGGCAACCTCGTGCATCCCGTCGAGACGGCCGACGTCGCGGCCAGCCGCGCCCTGGAGGTCGGCCGCGCCGCTGCCGCCTTCCTCCTCGGCGGCGGGCCATCGTCGGCGCCAGTGGTCGCGCCCGTCGTGGTGCGCGTCGCCGACCCGTTGCACTGGGTGGTGCCGAACATCGTCGAGGTGGGACCGCAGAGCGACCGGCCCGTTTTGGTGCGCACCCGCGCCTTCCTGGACCGTCCGCGCCTCGACGTCACGCAGGGGGGCCGGCTCCTGGCGTCGCATCGGCTGCGCCGCATGATCCCGAACCGGTCGCACCGCATCCCGTCCGGATGGCAGCAACTGGTCGTTGCCGGGGAGGACGTCTTGATCTCAGTGTCGTGATCCGACGACGAGCGAGGCTGAACGGGCGGCCAGCGGCGCGCGGCGCGCGCACGTCGCGACCGGTGGATCTCAGGCGGATCGATGGGTGCCGCGGTGCGCCGGCGTCAGGTCGAGGCCGGCCAGGAACGCCACGATCTCCTTGGTGAGCCGCTTCGGCCGCAGCCGCAGCTCCAGGGGCGACCGGGCCCGGACGAGCACGCCGTTCGGCATCCGCTCCACGAGGCCGACCGCGTCGTCGAAGGGGTGGATGAAGTCGTTGCGGTGGGCCAGCACGAGCGTCGGGACCGTGAGGGCGCGCCGCTGCTCCTGAGTGGGGGCGACGGGACCGACCAGCACGCCGTGGAGCACGGCGGACGTCGCGTCGGGTGGCATGGATCCGGCGTTCAACACGCTGTTGAGCGGGCCGAAGCGCGTCCGGGGGAGCCGGCGCAGGAGGCCCGATGTCAGGTTCAGCACGCTCCGCCCGTAGTGGGCGGCCAGGACCATCGGCACGAACACCATGGCCGCCGCCGGGACGGCCCGTTCGAGCACGGGCATCTCCAGGATCAGGGCCCGGACACGCCGCGGGTGCTGGGTGGCCGCGAACAGGCTGACGTTGGCGCCGAGGGAGAGCCCTCCGAGCACCGCTTCTTCCACCCCGAGGTGGTCCAACAGCGCGATGACCTGGTCCGCGTAGCTGTCGATGCGGTACGTCGAGGCGTGGGTCGGCTTGTCGCTCCGCCCGTGGCCGAGCAGGTCCAGGAGGACCACCCGGTAACCCTGCTCGGCCAGGGCCTGGGCGATGCCCCGGTTGAGCTCGGCGTCGAGGAGCAGGCCGTGCAGGTAGACCACGACCGGGCTGTGGGACGTGCCGTAGACGTCGTAGACGAGTCGGTGGCCGTGTTCGGTGAAGGACAGGTCGAACTCGACCGGGATCACGCTCACGACCCTCCGTTCCTTTCTGCACCCACCGACCCCCGCCTGGGCCGGTTGCTGCTCCCCTGGCCGGAGGCCGGGACCCGGAGAGAGGGCGCAGGGCCGGTCTCGGGTCCGGGCATCGGCCCGTTTCTTGCGTGGGCGAGGGGGGACTTGAACCCCCACATCCTTTCGGACACAGGAACCTGAATCCTCCGCGTCTGCCAATTCCGCCACTCGCCCGAGTGACCGGACAAGAGTAGTCGCTGGCTGGCCGGTTGCCGGACCCCCCGGAACTCCATTGGGAGCACAGGTGACCAGGTCAGACGCCTGTCGAATCCCTGCTGAGCGCACCGGGCCGGTATTCTCTGGGAGACCATGGGACTCCAGCAGTTTGAGGAGCGACTCGAGCGTCTGGTGGAGGGCACGTTGGCCAAGCCATTTCGAAGCAACCTCCAGCCGGTCGAGATCGGGCGGCGCTTGACGCGGGAGATGGACCTGCACCGGCGGGTAGGCGTGCGCGGCCTCATCGCGCCCAACGCCTTCGCCGTCACGCTGTCGCCGACCGACGTCGCCCGCTTCTCCAATTTCATCGACGCCCTGTCGCGCGAGCTCTCCGACGCCGCCCGGGAGCACGCCCGCATTGAGGGCTATTCCTTCGTCGGCCCCGTCGAGGTCGAGATCTTCGAGGGGTCGAGCCTCAAGGCGGGACGGTTCACCGTCACCGCTGAGGTCCACGAGAGCGAGGACGGCGGCTTCCTGGCCGAGGTCGTCCTGCCCGATGGCAGGCGGATCGCCCTCGGCTCGGAGCCCCTGGTCGTCGGACGCCTTCCGGAGTGCGGCGTGGTCCTGCCCGACTCGAACGTGAGCCGGCGCCACGCCGAGTTTCGCCGGAAGGACGACGGCGTGTTCGTCACGGACCTCGGGTCCACCAACGGGACCAGGGTCAACGGAGCCCCGGTCAGGGAGCAGCTGCTCGCCAGCGGGGACGAGGTCAGCGTGGGGTCGACGAAGCTCATCTTCGAAATGTCGTGACGGCACCCGCTGCGGAGGCGGTCCTCGTCGCCACGCAAAACCTCAACGCGGTCCTCCGCGTCATGCAGTGGGCGGTCATCGTCTTGATCTTCCTGTTCTTCCTGCGGGTGATCCGGGCCGTCTGGGTCGAGATGAGCCCGGCCACCATCCGCAAGTCACGCACGGAGCGGCGCACCGAGCGGCGCGAGGAGCGTGCCGCGGCCCGCCCGCCCGAGCGCCCCAAGGAGACCCGCCGCCGCCAGCTCTACCTCAAGGTGGTCCAGCCGCCCGAGCACGCCGGGCAGTCCTACGACCTCGACGACGAGTTGACGATCGGGCGCTCGCCGGGTTGCGGGGTGGCCATGCCCGACGACATCTACACGTCGACACTCCATGCCCGCCTCTTCCGGCGCAACGACCAGCTCTGGGTCGAGGACCTCGGCTCCACCAACGGCACGTTCGTCAACGCGGAGCAGATCACGGGGGCGATGCGACTGGGCAAGGGCGATCTGCTGCAGATCGGGTCCACGGTCTTCGAGGTCTCCCGTTGACGGTGCTGCGGTCCGGCTCGGCGAGCGACGTCGGGCGGGTCCGGACGATCAACCAGGACATGCCGCTGGAGCGATCGAATCTCTTCGCGGTGGCCGACGGCATGGGCGGTCACGTCGGCGGAGAGGTCGCGGCGCGGGTGGCGGTCGAGACGCTCGAGCAGGCGTTCGAGCGGGCGCCGACGGTGGCCGGGCTGCGCGAGGCCTTCTCGGAGGCCAACGCCGCGGTCTGGCACGAGAGCCAGTCCAATGCCGACCTGCGCGGCATGGGGACGACGTTGACCGCCATGGCGCTGGTCGGGGGCGACGAAGGCCGGGACCTCCTCGCACTGGCCAACGTCGGGGACTCCCGTGCCTACGTGTTCTCAGACGGGGAGATGGCCCAGGTCACGGCCGATCACAGCCTCGCCGAGGAGCGGATGCGGCACGGCGAGATGACCGAGGAGGAGGCGGCCGTCCACCCCCAACGGCACATCCTGACCCGTGCCCTCGGCGTGGCGTCAGAGGTCGACACGGACATGTGGGAGCTCGACCTGCATTCGGGGGACCGGGTCCTGATCTGCTCCGACGGCTTGTCCAACGAGGTCGCGGCCGACGAGATGGCCGAGATCCTGGGCAGCGTCGACGACCCCGATGAAGCCGCACAGAGGCTCGTGGACGTGGCCAACGAGCACGGGGGGGCCGACAACATCACGGTGGTCATCGTCGACGTCCAGGTGGGGGAAGGGGGTCCCGACGGTGCGCCCAAGGTCAAGCGGTTGAGCCTCGGTGCAGCAGGGCTCGGCGCTTCCGCAACGGCGGCCACGTCGATGGTCGCCCCGGTCGCGGGTGCGACGTCGACGCGGGACGGTGCGCCGGATGCTGCGCCCACGGAGGAGCCCACCGGCTTGCTCGCCGCCACGGGCGCGGGTGCGGCGGGTGCCGCCCTGAGCGACGACACGCTCGCCCCGGGCGTCCAGCTCGGCTTCGGTGACGAGCAGTCGACGCTGGCCGAGGAGGGCCCGCGCAGCGACGAGTTCTTCATGGGGGCCGCGTCGGTCCCGGTGTCCCGATCGACGACGCGGGTGCCGCCCACGCCGGCACCGCCGAGCGCAGCGAGGGATCGCAGCGGGAAGTCCGGCAAGAAGGAGAGCCGCGGGGCCCGCCGCCGGCGCATGGGCATCCCGCGTCGCATCACGCCCCGGGTGATCGGGTTCATCCTGCTGATCGCCGCCGTCCCGGTGGCCGCCTACTTCGTGCTGCGCTGGTACGCCTACGACAACTGGGTGGTGACCCTGCAGGGCAACCAGATCGTGGTCAAGCAGGGCCAGCCGGGGGGTGTCCTGTGGTTCCACCCGAAGGTCGTCGACCGGTCGGGGTTCACGACGAGTGACATCAACCCGGTCGCCGTCGCGCCCATCCGCGCCGGGGTACAGGAGTCCTCGTTGAAGGCCGCCCGGGGCTACATCACCAGCGTCACGACCACCACCACCACCACGACGACCACGACCACGACCGCACCGGGTGCGCAGGGCGCCACCACGACGACGCAGCCGGGAGCCACGACGACCACTACGACGAGCGTGCCGTGACCGGCGCCCTTGTACCCCGCCGCCGAAGGCACCCAGCGTAGGCTCTGGCGCCATGCAACCCGTCGACGAGCCACGCGTCTACTCGGGCCGCTATGAGCTGACGCACCTGATCGCCCGGGGCGGCATGGCTCAGGTGTACCGCGCCATGGACCTCCAGCTCGACCGGCCCGTCGCGCTGAAGGTGCTGTTCCCCGAGCTCTCCGTCGACCGCACCTTCGTCGAGCGGTTCCGCCGGGAGGCGCAGGCGGCGGCGAACCTCTCCCATCCCAACATCGTCCCGGTCTTCGACTGGGGTGAGGACGACGGCAGCTACTTCATCGTGATGGAGTACATCGAGGGCCGCCCGCTCTCCGCCGTCCTCCGCGACCCCCAGCCCGTGCCATCGCGCCAGATCGCCACGATCGGGGCCGCCGTGGCCGCCGCGCTCGCCTTCGCCCACCGCCACGGCGTGATCCACCGTGACGTCAAGCCGGGCAACGTCCTGATCACGCCCGAGGGTGACGTCAAGGTGACCGACTTCGGCATCGCCCGGGCCGTGAACACCGAGGAGAGCCTGACCCAGACCGGCGCCGTGATGGGCACGGCGGCCTACTTCTCCCCCGAGCAGGCCGAGGGGAAGAGCGTCGACTCCCGCAGCGACATCTACTCGCTCGGCGTCGTGCTCTACGAGATGGCGGTCGGCAAGCCGCCCTTCACGGGCGACTCGCCGGTCGCGGTGGCCTCGAAGCACGTGCGCGACGACCCCGTCCTGCCCCGAGCAGCGAACCCGGCGGTGCCGGCCGCGCTCGAAGCCGTCGTCATGAAGGCGATGAGCAAGGATCCCGACGGCCGCTACGCCACGGCCGAGGAGCTCCGGGCGGACCTCCTGCGTTTCGCAGAGGGGCGCCCGGTGGAGGCGGCCGACCCCGGCGTCACCTCCATGATGGCCGCCGTCGGCGCCACCCAGGCCGTCCCGACGACGACGGGCCGCACCATGGCCGTCCCGGCCGGCGGCGGCCCCGCCTTCGCCAACCAGGACGACCTCGAGCGCCAGAAGCGGACGCGCCGGCTCATCGTCCTGCTCATCCTGCTGCTCGTCGCCCTGGGCGTGATCGCCTTCTTCCTGCTGCGCTCCCTCGGGGGCAACGTCACCGTCCCCAACGTGGTGGGCCAGCCGGCCACCCTCGCGGCCCAGACGCTGAAGAACGACAACCTGGCCGTGGGCACGACCACCTTCCAGGTCAGCCGCTCGGCCAAGGGAATCGTCCTGTCGACCAACCCGGCCGCCGGCGCGTCGGTGGGGAAGAACTCCGCCGTGAACCTCGTGGTCAGCAACGGCCCCAACGTGCCGATCGTGACCGTTCCCTCGGTCAAGGGCAAGCAGCTGGCGACGGCGATCCAGCTGATCCAGGCCGCCGGCCTGACCTACACGGTCAAGAACGTGGGGAGCACCCAGCCCGTCGGCACGGTTCTCGACCAGAACCCGGCCGGTGGCTCCAAGGTGAGGGCGACCGTCCCCGTGGTGCTGACCGTCTCGGGCACGCAGACGTCGGTCTCGGTGCCGAGCGTGATCGGGCAGTCGCCGGCCTCGGCCGGCTCCGTGCTGACGCAGGCCGGGTTGAACGTCGGGAGCCAGAGCAACGCGTGCTCGAACCAGGTCCCGCAGCAGGGGCTGGTGTCGTCGCAGAGCCCCGCCGCCGGCGCCACGGTCCAGCCGAACGTCCCGGTGAACCTCGTCATCTCGAACGGCCCCTGTGTCTCGGTCCCCAACGTGGTCGGCCAGTCGTCCAACGCCGCGCAGTCGGCGATCACGAGTGCGGGCCTCGTCGCCAACACGACCTTCGACACCGGTTGCGCCAACAATGCCCAACCCGGCACCGTCGACGGCCAGGACCCGGCCCAGGGCGCGCAGGTGTCCGGCGGGACCACGGTCAACATCTCGGTCTGCCAGGCGGCGGCGACCACGACGACCAACAGCCCGACCACGACGACGAGCTCGACGACCACGACGACGAAACCCGGTGGCCTCGAGGACCCTGAGCACCGGCGGGCTCCGGTCCGGGCCTTCGGCCCGGCGGAGCGGCTCCGGCCGCCGGATCGGTGTGGCTCAGGCGGGGGCGGCCCCCGAAGGGGAACCGAGTCGTTCCAAGAAGTTGGCCAGCAGCGCCGGTCCCGACGCGGTCAGGACCGACTCGGGGTGGAACTGCACGCCCTCGACGGCCAGCGAGCGGTGCCGCAGGCCCATCACGACGCCGTCGCTGGAGGTGGCGGTCACCTCCAGCTCAGCGGGCACCGACTCGGGGCGCACCACCAGCGAGTGGTAGCGCGTGGCCACGAACGGGTTGGGCAGGCCGGCGAAGAGCCCCTGCCCGTCGTGGTGGATCTCCGAGGTCTTCCCGTGCATGAGGTGCGGGGCGGCCACGATCTCGCCGCCGTAGGCCTCGCCGATGCACTGGTGCCCGAGGCACACGCCGAGGAGGGGGATCTCGCCCGCCAGGCTGCGGATGACCTCGAGGCTCACCCCGCCGTCCTCGGGCCGCCCCGGCCCCGGCGAGATCAGCACGGCGTCGGGACGCTCGGCCCGGATGCCGTCGACGTCGATGGCGTCGTTGCGGAACACGACCGGCTCGGCGCCGAGCTCGCCCAGCTCCTGGACCAGGTTGTAGACGAAGGAGTCGTAGTTGTCGACGACCAGCACCCGCGGTCCCATGGGGCGACGATCGTACCCGGGTCGCCCGGGGGCGCCGGCCGGCAGTGACTAACCTCTCACCCCGTGGCAACCAGCACCAAGGGTCCCGGCGGCGCCTCCCGCAAGGGCAAGTCGGCCTCGGGGCGCGCCTCGAAGGTCGGCCGCTACAAGACGGCGGAGGAGAGCGGCCGCTACACCGCGCCCGATCCCCAAGAGCGTGCGGCACAGCCCGCCGTGGTTCGGCGTCCTCGTCCTGGTGCTGCTCATCGGGGGCGTGGCGGTCATCACGGTGAACTATCTCGCCCACCTGCCCTTCATGGCGCACGGCTCCCCGTGGGGGCTCGTCATCGGCCTGGTCATGATCTTCGCCGGGTTCCTGATGGCGACGCGCTATCACTGACCCGCCCCTGAGCCCACGTGCCTGGCGATCGGGCGCCCGGCACCGGCCGGGCCGGTGGATCAGCCCAGCCGCTCGATGATGGTGGCGTTGGCCAGCCCGCCGCCCTCGCACATGGTGAGCAGCCCGTAGCGGCCGTTGGTGCGCTCCAGCTCGTTGAGGAGCGTGGCCGTGAGCTTGCCGCCCGAGGCGCCCAGCGGGTGACCGAGGGCGATGGCCCCGCCGTTGGGGTTCACGACCTCCATGTTGGGGTGGTGCTCCTTCTCCCAGGCCAGCACGACCGAGGCGAAGGCCTCGTTGATCTCGACCGCGTCGATGTCGTCCATGGTGAGCTTGGCGCGCTCCAGCACGCTCGTGGTGGCCGGGATCGGCCCCGTCAGCATGGTCACCGGGTCGACGCCCGCCAGGGCGAAGGCGTGGAAGCGGGCCCGCGGCCGCAGCCCGAGCGCGTTCGCCTTCTCCTCGCTCATGATGAGCACGGCCGAGGCGCCGTCGGTGATCTGCGAGGAGTTCCCCGCCGTGACCTTGCCGTCCTCCTTGAAGGCCGGCTTCAGGTTGGCCAGCGCCTCGACGGTGGAGTCCGGGCGGATGCCCTCGTCGGCGGCGAAGATCTCGTCGGTGTCCTTGCCCTCGTCGTCGTGGACGGCGACGGGGACGATCTCGTTCTCGAACCGCCCCTCGGCCGTGGCGCGGGCCGCCCGCTGGTGGCTCTGCACCGAGAAGGCGTCGAGCTCCTCGCGCGAGATGCCCCACTGGTCGGCGATCATCTCGGCCCCGATGCCCTGGCCCTTCAGGCCGCCGCGCTCGGCGTATCGAGCCATCATGCGGGGGCCGAAGGGGAACCCGAAGTCGCGCACGACCGAGGCGCCCATGGGCGTGTGGGTCATGCTCTCGACCCCGGCGGCGACGGCGATGTCGTAGGCCCCCGCCATGACGCCCTGGGCGGCGAAGTGGACCGCCTGCTGCGAGGAGCCGCACTGGCGGTCGATGGTGGTGGCGGGGACCGACTCGGGCCAGCCGGCGGCCAGCACGGCGTTGCGGCCGATGTTGAGCGACTGCTCGGAGACCTGCATCACGCAGCCCATGATCACGTCGTCGACGAGGGCGGGGTCCAGCTGGTTGCGCTCGGCCAGTGCCATCAGGGCCTCGGAGGCCAGGTCCACGGCGTGCCAGTTCCGGAGCTTCCCGTTGCGCTTCCCGCCAGGGGTGCGGACGGCGTCGACGATGACGGCAGTGGTCATGATGTCTCCTCTCAACCCGCCGGGCCTTCGCCGCCGGGCCGCATCAGATCGGCGGACATCCTACCCGGAGCGCCCCGGAAGGCCATTTGGGCCCGGGCGGCCCGGCGGACGCCCGGTAGGGTCTGGCCCGATGGCGCGCACCGGCAAGGACATGGACCGCTGGCTGGGCGACGGGGGCATGCCGATCATCGACGTCGTCGGGGGCGCCTTCACCGGCTACGGGGTCGACGGGGAGGACCTGGGCTGGGTGGTCGGCACCTTCACGCCCACCGACATGGCCTGCAACCCGCATGGGATCACCCAGGCCGGCGTCCACTCCCTCCTGCTCGATGCGGCCATGAACTTCGCCATCAACGCCGCCCTCGTGGGCAAGGCACGCACCCGGGGCACGCTCGAGATGAAGACCGAGTGCATGCGGCCCGCCCTGAAGGGCGAGCAGTTCGAGCTGCGCGGTGAGGTCGTGCGGATGGCGAAGCAGATCGCCTACGGGGAGGCCACGGTCCGCGCCGCCGACGGCCTGCTGATCAGCCGGGCCACGGGGACCTTTCTCCTGCATCGACCCGACCCCGCCCCCGACCAGGGGCCCGCCGCCTCCGCCTGATCCCTTCGGCGTCCCGCCGGTGGGCCCGGGGGTGTGCCGCGTCTGCCGCGGGCCCTCGGGCGCGGCGCACGGCGTCTGCTTCTCGTGCCGCTGCGTCGCCCGCCGCCTCGGACTCCCCCTGGCCCCCGTCCTGCCGGTGCGCCTGTGCCCGCTGCCGGGGCCGCTCTACACCGTCTTGATGGGGTACAAGGAGTCCCCCGTGCGCGAGGCGCGCCTCCGCTTCTCGTCCATGGTGCGCACGCTCTTCTGTGAGTTCCTGCTCGCCCACGGCAGCGCCGTGCGGGCCGCGGCCGGGGGGACCGTGGACCTGGTGCTGCCGGTCCCGTCATCGAGCCGGCCCGGTGCGCCACCCCTGGCCCGGGTCGAGGGACTGGGCGCCGACGTGGCCGCGCTGCTGTCGGGAGCTGCATGGGCGCCCGCGACTCCTGCAGCGGGCGGGGGCGGGGACCGGTCGCCTCGGCCACATGCGGCCCGACGCCGCCGCATTCGGCGTCGACGCCGCGGCTCGGTCCGCGCTGGCCCGCACGCGCGTCGTCCTCCTCGACGACACCTACGTCAGTGGCGCCCGCGCCCAGAGCGCGGCGTGCGCCCTGCGCCTGGCCGGGGCGCGGGCGACGCTGATCGTCCCGCTGGGCCGGGTGCTCCGGCCCGACCGCGTGCCGGTGCACGCCGAGTTCCTGGCCGGTCTGGCCGGGACCGGGCAGTTCGGGGCGGTTCTCCGGGAACTTCTCAAAATCCGCATCCATGTTTAGAGTTTGAAAAGCCAACCGGCCGAGACGCAGAGGACCCCAGCAGGTCCCCGCCGCCCCGCCGCTCAGTGATCGGGCGCCTGGGTGGCCATGCTGGCGCCGAGCTGGTCGGCCAGGGCCACGGCGACGACGCACTGCTCGTGGGAGATGGGCGTCGTCGGCGTCGGCGTGAGGATGAAGGTGCCCACGATCGCGCCGCCGCCGCGCACGGGGAGCTCGACGTGGCGGGTGGGCAGGCCCACCGACGCCGCCGGCCAGCGCAGCGGGTTGAGGTGGACCGAGCCGTCGCCGGCGATCCAGGCGCCCTTGCCCGAGGGCTGCTCGCGCACGAACCGGCAGTCCTGGAGGCTGAGGAGCTCGCGCAGCTCCGCGGCCACCGCGAAGAGGACGAAGTCGGGATCCTCCCCCTCGGCGATGCGCTGGCTCAGGTCGTGCAGCCGGGCGATCTCGTGGCGCCCCATCGCGGCGGCCTCCCGGTGGCTCCGGCCGCGGGCGGCCAGCTCGCCGACGAGCAGCCCCACCACCACGAAGAGGATCTCGGTGGTCACGTCGGCCTGGCGGCTGATGCGGAAGGACCCGTAGGGCCGGGTGAGGAGGAAGTCGAAGGAGGCGGCGGCGACCAGCGCGGCGACGAACGCCCGCGCCCGGCTCCCCCCGGACGCGATGGCCACGGTGACCACGACGAGCACGAGGGCGTCGTCGGCGCTGGTGAGGTGGCCGCGGGCGGGGACGAGCAGGAGGGCGACGGCGATCGGGGCCAGCACGGCCAGGGACCACTGGACGGCGGCCCCCGTCAGGAGGGAGGCGCGGGGCGGCCGGTCCGGCGCCGGCGTGTGCGCCGCCGTCACGGGCCCGCCTGGCTCGGCGCCGGGGACAGCACCTCGTAGGACGGGTTGATCATGGCCAGCCGGCCCTTGTGCTTGCCGACCATGCCCTCGGCCGAGACCAGCGTGCCGCTGTGGATCGCCGGCCAGGGAGCGCCGTCCGAGGAAGACCAGCGTGACCGCCTCACCGCTGGCGTCGGCGATCACGCACTCGACCGTCGGCACGTCCGAGAGCGGCTGGACGCGGATCGACTTCACCCGCCCGCCGACGCGGGTCCGGGTCCGCCACTGCAGCGACGCGATGGGCTGGGCGCCGGGCACCGCCGGCATGACCGGCAGGCGGGTGTCCCGCTTGGGCTCCGGCGGCGCGTGCGGGGCCACCGGGGCAGCCTCGCCGTTCGACCGGCGCGGGCGGTGCCCGGCTCCTTCGGCCGCTTCCGCGAGCTCGAGCTCCAGTTCGGCCTGGCGCATCCCGGCCGCCACGTGGAAGGGGATGATGGTGGCGTTGACGTGGGGGAGCTGGCTCACGACGTCGACGATGCGATCGGCGGTCTGGTCGTGGAGGATGCGCCGCCACGTCCTCCCGTAGGAGCGCCGGGGCATGATCATCGTCACCTCGGTCTCGCCGTCGGCCAGCTCCGCCGCCAGCTCGAGCGCGGCGCGGCCGAGGCGGCGATCCGGGCAGTCGACGACGTCGAGGGGAAGGCGCGACAGTCCCAGGCGCTGCCAGCGCTCGATCAGCAGGTCGGCCCGCGTGTGGTCGATGTTGAAGTGCACGGCGTGCAGGTCGTCGGGGGTCAGCGTGCGCGCGTACTGGATCGCCCGGGCGGTCGCCAGGTCGATGCGGTCCACCAGCACGACGACGACGTGGCGGCGCAGGACCTTGGCTTCGCAGGCCTCCACCGCGGCGCCCTCCTCGAGCACCGCGTCCTCGGAGCGGTACTCGCGGTTCATGGTCACCAGGGCGTAGACGATCAGGGGCATGACGATCACCACGACCCAGGCCCCCTGGGTGAACTCGGCGACGGCGAAGACCACGACCACGACGGCGCAGACGACGGCGGCGAAGGCGTTGACCGCGACGGAGCGCCGCCAGTGCTCGTCGCGGTGGCGCAGGTGGTGGATGGCCATGCCCGCGCCGGCCATGGTGAAGCCCGTGAAGACCCCGATGGCGTACATCGGGATGAGCGCCGCCACCTTGGCCTCGGTGGCCAGCAGGAGCACGATGGAGGCGCCGGCCAGCAGCAGGATCCCGTTGGAGAAGACCAGCCGGTGGCCCCGGATCGTCAGCTTGCGGGGGAGGAAGGAGTCGTCGGCGACGAAGCTGACCAGGAAGGGGAACCCGGTGAAGCTGGTGTTGGCGGCGAGGATGAGGATGAGCGCGGTGGCCGCCTGGAGCGAGTAGAAGAGCGCCCGGCCGGCCGGCGAGGTGCCGTAGACGAGGTGGCCGATCTCGGAGACCACCGTGGGGGTCCCCGAGACGAAGGGCACGCTGTGGGTCAGTGCCGCCAGCACCGACACGCCGAGGAACATCACGCCGAGGATGGTGCTCATCAGCACGAGCGTCGTGCGGGCGTTGCGGGCCTGCGGCGCCCGGAAGATGCTCACGCCGTTGGAGATCGCCTCGGTTCCCGTCATGGCGGAGCTGCCGTTGGCGAAGGCGCGCAGGAGGAAGAAGGCGGACACCCCGAGGATGAGGCCGCCGCTGGCGTGGCCGAGCGGCAGGCTGCCCGAGCTCTGCGGCTGGTCGGGCAGGGTCCCGGCCGCGGAGCGGGCCAGGCCGACCACGATGAGCAGGGCCATGTTGGCGATGAAGAAGTAGGTCGGGATGGCGAAGACGCGCCCGGCCTCGCGGATGCCGCGCAGGTTGCCGTAGGCGAGGATCAGCACGAAGGTGACGGACATCGCCACGGGCACCCAGGCGTTCCCGCCCAACGCGGGCGCGGCCGAGATGATGGCGTCGGCCCCCGCCGCGACGGAGACGGCGACGGTGATCGTGTAGCTGATCAGCAGCGCGGCGCCGGCGATCTGCGCCAGGTTGGGCCCGAAGTTGTCCCGGCTCACCACGTAGGAGCCGCCGGCCTTGGGATAGGAGCGCACCACGTCCCGGTAGCAGATGGTGACGACGGCGAGGACGGCGAGGATCGCTGCCGTCATGGGCGTCACGATGGAGAAGGCGGCCAGCCCGGCGATGGGGACGAGGATGCGCAGCATCTCCTCGGTGGCGTAGGCCGAGGAGGACATGACGTCGGAGGACAGCACGGCCAGGGCCGTCGGCTTGCCCGAGCCGTTGGCCGTGCAGCTCGTCGCTGACCAGTGGCGGCCCGAGCAAGATGCGCTTGACCCGGTAGCGGCGGCTCTCGGGGAGGTTCGCCGCGACCGTGGTGTCCGTGCGGGCCGGTGAGCGGGCCAGGTCGTGCACCGGGCGCCGCGTGTCGGCTCCACCGGTGGTCGCGGTGCCCGTCATGGCTACGGTCTACACCGGGGCGCCCACCGAGTACTGCACGCCGGTCAGTTCTTCCGATGCCCGCCACAGGTCGCCGGCGGCCGCCACGTCACGGGCCCGCCTCGTGGGTCGGGTGACCTTCGGCGGCCCGGCCAGCCCGAACAGGCGCGCCGGACCGATGTACTGCCCCGACGAGACGGACGTCGAGGTGGCCGCGCACAGGACGGACAGGGCGCCCGCCGCCGTTGACTGGCCGAGCGTCGTCCCGGCGGCCCGCCCGAGCTTCCGCCGCAGGCGGCTGGTACCGAGGGCGGCGCCGTTCCCGGTGAGGTTGCTGCGCGTCCAGCCGGGGTGGGCGGCCACGGCGAGCGTCGTCAGGCCGGCGGCCTGGAGGCGCCGGCTCAGCTCCGCGCTGAAGAGCAGGTTGGCGAGCTTGGACGTGCCGTAGCTCTGCCAGGTGTTGCGCGACGAGACGCCGGCGACGTCGTCGATCCGGAGGTGGCCCAGGCGGTGCAGGTGCGACGAGACGGTGACGACGCGGCGCGCTCGGTGGTGACGATCCGGTCGAGCAGCAGCCCCGTGAACGCGAAGTGGCCCAGATGGTTCGTCGCCATCTGCAACTCGAACCCGTCGGCGGTGAGCCGGTAGGGGGTGCCCATGACGCCGGCGTTGTTGACGAGGATGTCGAGCCGCGCGTGCTCGGCGAGGACGACTTCGGCGGCCCGGCGCACCGAGACCAGGTCGGCCAGGTCGAGCTGCAGGAGGCCGAGCGAGCAGCGGTCGAGCTCGCTCTCCAGCTTGTCGCGGGCCTGGCGCGCCCGCTCCTCGTTGCGGCAGGCCAGGATCACGTGCGCCCCGTGGTCGGCGAGCGCGCGCGCCGTCTCGTAGCCGATGCCGCTGTTGGCCCCCGTGACGAGCGCCACCCGTCCCGTCAGGTCACCGATGTCGGCCGTGCTCCAGGTGGCGCTGCCCGTCGCCTCGCCGCCCGGAACGTGGCTCATGTGTGGCCGCTCATGCGTGGCCGATGTGGTCGGCCGGGACCGTGCCCAGCTTGCCGGCCTCGAAGTCCTCGAAGGCCTGAATGATCTCGGCCCGGGTGTTCATGACGAAGGGGCCGTGCGCGTAGACGGGTTCGCCGATGGGCCGGCCACCGAGGATCAGCACGTCGAGGGCCGGATGGCGCGACTCCTGCGCCTCGTCCGCCCGCACCTCGAGCGCGTCACCGCCGCCGAGCACCGCCATCTGGCCGGTGTGCACCGGCCTGGCCTCGGGGCCCACGCTGCCGCGGCCCGAGAGCACGTAGACCAGCGCGTTGAAGTCCGCCGGCCAGGGCAGGACGAGCTGCGCCCCGGGCGAAATGGTGGCGTGGACCATCGCCATCGGCGTGTGGGTCTGCCCGGGCCCCCGCTGCCCGGCGACGTCGCCGGCGATCACCCGCACCAGCGCTCCGCCGTCGGGCGAGGTGAGCAGCACCACGTCACCGGCTTCGAGGTCCTGGTAGCGCGGGTCGATCATCTTGTCGGCGGCGGGCAGGTTCACCCAGAGCTGAATGCCGTGGAACAGGCCGCCGCTGGCGATCAGCTGGTCCGGCGGCCGCTCGATGTGCAGGATCCCCCCGCCCGCGGTCATCCACTGGGTCGAGCCGTTGGTGATGAGGCCGCCGCCCCCGATGGAGTCCTGGTGTTGGAAGGTGCCGTCGATCATGTAGGTCACCGTCTCGAAGCCCCGGTGGGGGTGCCATGCGGTGCCCTTGGGCTCGCCGGGGGCGTACTCCACCTCGCCCATCTGGTCCATGTGGATGAACGGGTCGAGGTCGGCGATGGGCACGCCGGCGAAGGCCCGGCGGACGGGGAAGCCCTCGCCCTCGTAGCCGGCCGGCGCGTCGGTGACGCTCTTGACCGGGCGCAGGCTCGCCGTCTCCGGCGTCGGGACGCGGGGGAGGACGAGGTTGTCGGGGACGGTCACTGCAGGCATGGGGGCCTCACTCTCTGTGGCGCAGCTCTCTCTGGTGCGATGCTCGCGACGCTCCCGTCGCCCAGCCCCTACGGGGCCGGGCCGTCCGGGCACATCGACGACACCTGTGCAACACGCGTGGCGGCTGCTTCTGTTCCGCCGGTCACGGCGCGACCCCCTGGTCAGGACGCGTCGAGGCGCCCGACCTGCTCGGGCGTCAGGGTGATGTCGGCCGCGGCGGGCGATGCGACGGCGGTCTCGGGCCGGCTGCTGCCCGGGATCGGGATCACCCGCGGTCCCTTGGCCAGCATCCAGGCCAGCGTCACCTGCTGGGGGCTGGCCCCCACCTCGGCGGCGACCTCGGCGAAGGCGGGGTGCGTCTGCTCAATGCGGTCGGAGCGGCCGATGCCCCCGAGCGGGCTCCAGGGGATGAAGACGATGCCGAGCTCGTCGCAGTGCCGGAGCTCCCCCTCCGAGGAGCGAAAGCGCGGCGAGAACTCGTTCTGCACGCTGGCCAGCCGGCCGCCGAGCACCCGCTGCGCCTCGTCGATCTGGGCCACCGTCGCGTTGGACACGCCGGCCATCAGGATCTTGCCCTCGTCGAGGAGGTCGGCGAGCGCGCCCACCGACTCGGCCCAGGGGACGGTGGGGTCGGGCCGGTGGTACTGGTAGAGGCCGATCGCGTCCACCCCGAGCCGCTTGAGCGAGCCCTCGCAGGCCTCCTTGATGTAGCCCGGGTCGCCGTGCACGGTCCAGCTGCCGTCCCCGGGGCGCCGGTGCCCGCCCTTCGTCGCGACCAGGACGTCGTCGACGGGCCCGCCGTAGGCGGCCAGGGCCTCGGCCACCAGCACCTCGCCGTGCCCGTGCTCGTGGACGCCCAGCGAGTACGCGTCGGCGGTGTCGATGATGGTGACCCCGGCGTCGAGCGAGGCGTGAATGGTGGCGATCGCCTGCGACCGGTCCGGACGGCCCTCAATGGAGAGCGGCATTTCGCCGAGCCCGATGGCGCTCACCGTGCGGTTTCCGATGGGACGCTGCTGCATGTGGGCCTCCTCGTGGTGGCGCGGCGTCGGGCGCGGCGGGCCGCAGTCCGGGCACCCACTTTCCGTCTACTACCCGACCACGTGGAACGCAATCCGGTACAGGAGCGTGTCGTCGACGATCGGCCCGGCGTGGGCGGCGCGCCGGCGCAGTGCCTCGCGGTCGGGCTCGCCGGCGCGCCGGACGTCGGCGTCGGGGATGTCGGCGAACCGCGTCAGCTCCATGTCGTCGACGAGGATCTCGACCCGACCGACCCGGTAGCGGCCGCCCACCTTGGCCTGGGGCCGGCGCCAGAGCCGGAAGGAGACGCGTGATGTCGCCCCCGGCGATGTCGTCGTGCAGTTCCTTGCTGAACTCCACGGAGGAAGGGTAGGCCGCCGGCTCCCCGCCGGCGACGGTCAGTACTGCCAGACCCTGACCCAGTCGATCTTCGTCGTGGCGGGGAGCTGCGTCGTGCCGGGTTGGAACGAGTCGGAGCTGTCCATGCCCAGGGCCTGGGTGAAGGCGAGGAAGAACGGCTGGTTGAAGGGTGCAGGCGCCGCGTCGGGCCACATCACGTAGGGCGCGTACACATCGGTGATGCACGGCACCCCGTTGAAGTACGTCGTGATGGTGGTGGGGGTCCACGAGAGGCCATAGGTGTTGAACTGCCCCGCGGTGGAGGCGCCGGCGCAACGGCCACCCGCGGTCGAGTTCGGATCGTTGCCCGAGCCGGGGTAGTGCACGGCGGACACGTCGTTGTCGGGGTAGTTCGAGTAGAACTCGCCGTAGTCGATCTCCCCGCTGTTGGGCCAGGGACCGTAGAGGGTCTCGTTCTCGGGGTACAGCCACAACGTCTCCTGGAGTCCGGGCACGGTCGACGGCGGCATCTCGGCGCGGACCTGGAAGTAGCCGTATTCCTGACTGAAGAGCCCGTACGATTCGACCATGCCGCCCTCATACTCGGTGCCGAGCGCCAAAACACCGGGCTGGTTGCAGGCGAAATACGGCACCTGGGCGACGCTGAGGCTGAGCGAGCCTCCCGACTCGGAGATGGTGTCGGGGTTGTCGACGTAGCAGACCTGGGAGCCGAAGGGGCCCGTCGTGTACCCGCTGGTGCGGGTCAGCACCGGCTGCCACTTGCTGGTGTCGAGGGAGGCGCCGTTGAACTCGTCGTCGAAGGTGCACGACCACGCTCCGCTCGGCGGCGCGATCGGGGGCGACGTCCCGGCGCATGGCCCGGATCCCGGACGTACTCGCAGGTTCCGTCGTCGTGGGCGTCGTCGTCGTGGTGGTCGTCGTGGTCGCCGGAGCAGCTCGTCGTGGTGGTGGGGCTTCCGTGCGCGGCCCACGGCGGGGGAGTGTCAGACGTCCCCGGGGACGCCGCACATGCCCAGCATCTGTTGCCAAGGGGTGCAGTCGCTGCTCTGCGTCGCCGAGACGCCGGAGGTGGGTGCGCCGCAGATTCCGAGCAGCTCGCCGATCACGCCAAGGTTGCAGGACGGGGCCGCCGCCGCGCGGCTGGAAGCTCTCGTCCTGGGCCTGGATCGGGGCCAGGTGCGGCGAGCTCGAACCCGGGGTGCTGATCACTGCGATCGCCACGGAGATGAGGATCACCACGCCGGCCAGCGTTCCCGCCGTGCGCCCGGGTGTGACCCGGCGCACGCCGGTGACCGGCCGACGCGTGCTTCGGTTCCGCCATTCCCGCTCTCCCTCCGCTTGGGACCCCGCAATGTGGGCGGTGCAGTACCCCTGTTGCTCCCCCTGGAAACCCCCCGAACGGTGGAAACTTGTCGGAAAGTTGTGGTGACCCTGGCGATCGCACGCACACAACCCGGGTGCGGCTGGGCTCGGGCGCGCTGCGCCCCGTCAAGGGAGCGGAGGGGCCTCTCTCAGCCAGTCATCCAATCGGGGCTAGAGGTGAAGCGGTGGTCAACCTGTCGATGAACGCCCCGAGAGGGAGAGGTGAGATGACGGACCCAGTGGAGACCAGGCCGGTGCACCCGGTCCTCTTCGTCAACCCGAGGTCAGGCGGCGGTAAGGCGCAGCGCCACGACCTCGTCGGTCAGTGCCGAGCCCGCGGGATCGAGTCGGTCGTGATGAACGAGGGTGACGACCTGGCGACACTGGCCGCTGCTGCCGTGTCGTCGGGAGCTGACATCATCGGCATGGCCGGCGGAGACGGTTCCCAAGCGATCGTGGCGGCCGTCGCATCCAGGCACGACATTCCGTACGTCTGCATACCCGCCGGCACGCGCAACCACTTCGCTCTGGACATCGGCGTGGATCGGGACGATGTGATCGGCGCCCTGGACGCCTTCCACCACGGTTCCGAGCGCCGAATCGACTTGGCCCTGGTGAACGACCGGGTCTTCGTGAACAACGCCTCGATCGGCTTCTACGGGAAGGTCGTTCAATCGCCGGAGTACCGCGACGCCAAGCTGCGCACGGTCATCGACATGCTGCCCGACCTGCTTGGCCCCGGCGCGGTGCCCTTCGACCTGCGCTTCACCGACCCTGGCGGCGCGGAATACGAGACCGCACAGCTCGTCATGGTCTCCAATAATCCCTATCAGCTCGACCCGCTCGGCGCAGGGGGCACCCGGGGGGCAATTGACGGAGGGACGCTCGGCGTCGTGGTAGTGCCCGGCGGACCGCCGTTGCGCCGCTGGCGGGAATGGACCACGTTTCGCTTCGAGATCGACTCCGGGGCCACGATCGACGTCGGGTTGGACGGAGAGGCCATTCGGCTCGAGCCACCGCTCAGATTCGAGTCGCTTCCCGCTGCCCTCCGGATCCGAACTCCAGCCGGCCAGCGAGATCCCGGGCTGCCGCGGCCCAGGCGGAGGGCTTCTCCGTCGCCGTAGTCAGCGTCGCCGCGCGCAGCCTGCTCGGACGGGCAGTGAGGTGGATGTGGTGATGGGTGGGGCTAGCTGGAATCGAACCAGCGACCTCAGCATTATCAGTGCTGCGCTCTAACCGACTGAGCTATAGCCCCCGATGTCCGACAGCTCCTCTGAGGAGGGTCGAGGCTACACCACGGTCCGGATCGATCCCCAGCCCAGGTCGCAGTTCCCGGCCGGCCTCACCCGTTGGCGAGCTTCGTCGCGATGAGGCCCGCCAGGGCGATCGCTCCGGGGCCGTCGATGCCCAGATGGGTTCCGTCGCCGCCGAACCACTGGGGGTTCTGTGCTGCGAGCGTGGCCCAGTCGGCCACCACGACGTGGGGATACCTGGTGGCACCGTCGGCGATGACCGCGTTGTTGGTGTCCTGCCACGGGCGGTCGACGTGCACATTCACGAACACGACGCGGGAGGCGCCGCTCAGGATCGACATCATGGAGTCGAAGTCGGCCGCTGTGATCGGGCCGTTCGTGCCCAATCCGACGATGACCAACGCGCCGAGCTGCCCGCCTGCCTTCAGCGCACCAAGGATCGATTCGCCGTCGCCCCACTGGCGGCTGACGGTGGCGTCCACGGCGATGCCGGGGATGAAGTATCTGAGCGGGTCTTGGTAGTCGATCATCACCGAGTCGCCGACGGCCGTCGCCCGGCCGGCGATGAACCCGGGCCCGGGCGGGTCGTCGTCGTCGTCGTCGTCACCGGAGGGGCGGTCGTGCTCGTGGCCGACGGGGTCGTCGTGGTCGACGTCCTGGGCGGCCGTGCGGCGTCGTTCAACCGGTTCGCCGACGTGTCCGTGGCCGACGTGTCGACGACGACCACGGCAGTGACCGCGGCGAGTGCCGCCACGACGGCGACGCCGACCAGCACCATCGAGCGTGACGGTCGCCACCGCCGCCCTTCGGCCCTGGCGTCGGGAGGCATGCAACCAGTCTCGCCGCGCGAGGCAGCGACGAGTGCCGCACCCCCGTTCTACCCGGGCAGGACGGCATCCTCCGGCCACAGGCGAACCGCGATCGACTGGCTGGCCGTCGCCAGCAGGTCGCCGTCCTCGGACCACAAGAACGCGATCCCCTGGCCGTACCCGCCGACCAACGCGTGGATGCGGATGTCGCAGAGCACCCACTCGGTCGGCTTCACCTGGACCATGCGGATCGTGTTGTCGAGGCTCCGGCCCATCGCCCGCCGCCCCAGGGGCTGCGAGACCGCCCCCGAGACGTAGTCACCGACGATGCCGAGGGTGGCGGCCGACGGGGTGAGATGGCCCGGCACCCTGGCCCACATGGCGGAGTCCGGGCTTCCCGGTGTGCCGTCCATGTCTTCGAAGGTCAGCCCCTTGGCGTTGCGGACCTCGATGCTGTCCATGATGGTGTTGCGGAACATCTTGGGCAGGAACCGCGGCGCGCATTCGTCGGGCGGCGGGACGTCGGGCGGTTCGACCCAGACGCCACCCGCGTCCAACTCGTCCTTGCCGAGAGCGGCGTTGACCGTCAGGATCTCGCGGCCGTCGACCCGACCCACGGCCCGACCCTGCGTCACATGGCCGCCCACGGCGGCGAGGGTGACCTCCCAGCACAACTCGGAGTCGGTGAGCGCGTAGGACAGGTACTGGCCAGTGGCCCACACCGTCGGTCGGCCCGATGCGGCCTCGAGCGCGACCAGGGCGGCCCCGAGCCCGCATCCACCGAAGAGGAAGTTCCCCGGTGTCGTCAGTTGGGGTGTGACACGCATGCGCCAGTGCAGGTCGTCTCCGTCCGGCTCCATGCCCAGGAAGGTCTTGGCATCCACGGGGGCGAACGCTAATGGCGCCCGACGACTCGCTCACAAACGGGCAGGACCCGGGGGGCGCCGGCGTTGCCTACAATTGCCCTTCCCGGTGACACGGCGCCACGGATGTGTCGTTCGCCTTCATTTCCCCCGGGGGTGTAGCTCAGCTGGAAGAGCGGCGGCTTTGCAAGCCGTAGGCCGAGGGTTCGAGTCCCTTCACCTCCACCCTGTGATGTCTCAGAGTTTCTGGGACGTCTGAACCCCACCGTAGCTTTCGCCTGATGGGCTGATAGTCCTTTGCTGGATCGAGGTTCAGGTGCCGCAAGACGGTCCCCTCCGTGTCGAGGATGCGCACGTCGAGTCGGCGACGAGCATGAGCACCCGCTCGTTCTTGTGGGCCCGGCCCACCCCGATGTGATGGAGCTTGGAGCGGTGGCGCAAGGTCACCGTCCCGTTGGTGTCCACCCGGTCCCGGCGAACCTTGGTGCTCGGTAGACCGCCTGGCCCTCGATGCTCGGCGAGGCCTTGTCCCGCTCCTTGTAGACGCAGAGGGGTGACGGCCGTGCGCTTGGTGGGGACGGATCTCGTTGTAGTAGCCGGCGAAGAAGTCGACGCCGCGCTGGAGAGCGTCGAGGGAATCGAACTCATTGTTGGCACAGAGCCACTTCTTGAGGGTCTTGTGGTAGCGCTCGATCTTGCCCTGGGTCTGGGGATGGTAGGGCTTGCCGTGCTTGAAGCCGATGCCGAGCGCAGCGAGATCGATCTCGAGGCCGGTCGCCGCCCCGCGATAGGTGGCGGTGTAGATGGCGCCATTGTCAAGAGCACACAAGCGGGCAAACCCCAGGTCGCAGCGGTGGCGTAGAAGAGCTCGATGGTGTCGGGCGCCGTCGCCGTTCGAAGGACCTTCGAGGAGAGGACGCCCGGGAGCAGTCGTCGATGAAGTGGAGGATCTCGACCTTCTCCTCGCCCACGTGCCAATGGGTCATGTCGCTCTGCCAGCACTCGTTGGCCTAGCGCGGCCTCGAAGCGGACCCAGCTCGAGCGGGGCCGCTTTTGGGGTTGGTCCACCACGAGGCCTCGGCGCCGGAGCACCCGATGCACGGTCGAGAGCGACGGCACGCTGTGGTGGGCCTGGCTCAAGTGGTAGCGGATAGTCCGCGCCCCCGCTCGAAGCCGGCGTCAGCGAGGTGCTTGCGCCACCAGACGATCTCGTCTTCGACCTCGGGCGCCGTGAGGGCGGGAGGACGTCTCGGACCCCGCCGCCGGGGCTCGAGGGCCTCGGCGCCGCCGACTCGAAACAGCTGGACATGACGCTGTACCCAGGACTTCGACGTCCCGGTGGCCGGGCGACGGCCCGCACGGAACGACCCTCGACCAGCACGGCGTTGACGGCGTAATGGGCCAGATCCACGGCGGACACCCCTTGTCATCGGTGTCCCAGAATCTTGAACATGCCGTCCCAGAAACCCGGGAACGTGACACCTTCACCTCCACCGATGACGTTGCAATTGGAGCAGTCTTTTGCTTGCGACAGCGCTGCATGGGGCCCACGGTCCTGAGCCTGGCCGCGCGTCGGCCATTGCCGTCGAGGAAAGGGCTCAACTCCTCGAGTGTGACCAGGTGCTCCTGGCATCCTCGCGGCTCGATCAGGAGGCAGGCTGAACGGCCCGTCGGCCTGCGTCAGCGCCAGCCGACCCGCCGGAGCTCGTGCGACCGGCAACGGTCGGTCCGAGAGCCTTCGAAGCTGCACCCGGGCTCACCCGCGCAGCCGCACCCGATGGCCTGGCCGTGGCACGCCGGGCAGCGCTCCATGCAGCAACCCGGATGGTGCACGCCGCCGAGCGGCGTCCCGCAGTCACGGCACTCCTCGGGCTCGTAGCGGTGCCTCGGCCTGGGTTCTTGACCCCAGCGGACGGGAGCGTAGGCCTTTCCGGCGATGAGGACGGGGTCGGTCAGGCAGCTGATCCCGTCGGTCATCTCGCCGCCACAGTGCGAACAAATGGCCATGACCCTCCTTTGCTCAACCCTGTTGCCGATCATCTCAGGATCATGTGACATCGGCGCGGATGGCCCGGCCCCCACCACGCTCGTCTGCCCTACGCTGCGGTAATGACGACTGCGGGGAGTGATGTGACCGGCACCGGAATGGCCGCGAGCGGGCTGTTGTCGGGCAAGGTGTGCGTGGTGTCGGGCGTCGGCCCGGGGTTGGGCCGCCAGGCGGCTCGAGCGCTCGCCGCCCACGGGGCCGACCTGGTCCTGGCCGCGCGGCGCCAATCGACCCTCGACGACGTCCTGGCCGAGGTCGAGGACCTCGGCGCCCGCGCCATCACCGTGCCGACCAACATCGTGGACCCTGACGCCTGCGCCCGCCTCATGACGGCCGCTGCGGAGGAGTTCGGCGGCATCGACGTCTTGGTGAACAACGCCTTCCGGCCCGACGTCTTCCAGAGCTTCGAGGACGTCGATCTCACCGTGTGGCGCAAGATCATCGACGTCAACGTTTTCGGGTCGCTGCAGATGACCCGGGCCGCGCTGCCCTTCATGCGCCGGCGGGGCGGCGGCTCCGTGGTGATGGTGGCCTCCATGGTGGCCCGCCAGCCCCAGCCGGGGCAGGGTGGCTATGCGATCTCCAAGGGGGCGCTCCTGACCGCCACGCGGGTGCTGGCCGACGAGCTCGGCCCGTCCGGCGTCCGGGTCAACGCCGTGGTCCCCGGCTGGATGGCCGGCCCCTCCGTCGACATCTACATCGAGATGACGTCGAGCGGGCGGGGCGTGGCGCCGCAAGTCGTGGTGGACGAGCTCAACGCCCGGGTCCCGCTGGGCCGCATCCCCAGCGACGAGGACGTCGCCGGCTCCATCGTCTATCTGGCCTCGGACCTCTCCCGCGCCATGACGGGGCAGGCGCTCGATACCAACGGCGGCGAGATCTTCGCCTGAGCGTCACCGGCGCCAATTACGCGTCCGGTACGGCCAAAGCCCTGGACGGGCTCATGACGATGTCGTGCGGCGCGCTCCCGGGCAAGCTGTTGCTGCTGCACGGCCCCCCCGGCACCGGCAAGACGACGGCGCTCGCGCGCTGGCCGATGCGTGGCGCTCGTGGTGCCAGTTCGACTACGTGCTCGACCCCGACCGGCTCTTCGACAACTCGGCCTACCTCCTCGACATCGCCCTGGGCGAGCGGGACGAGGGCGAGAGCGGCCGGGCGCGCCTGCTCATCCTGGAAGATTGTGACGAGCTGATCGCCTCGACGGCCAAGGACCGCAGCGGACAGGGATTGGCGCGGCTGCTCAACCTCACCGACGGCCTGCTCGGCCAGGGACTGTCGCTCCTCGTCGCGATCACCACCAACGAGCCCCTGGCCTCCCTCCACCCGGCGATCGCCCGGCCGGGCCGGTGCATCGCGCAGATCGAGGTGGGGCTGCTCGGCGACGCCGAGGCGCGCTCTTGGCTCGGGCGCGATCTCCCGCAGCGGCCGCAGGGCGGCTACACCTTGGCCGAGCTGGTGGCGCTCCGGGAGGGGACGCAGCCCCTCCGCGCCCGCGGCACGGCGGAGCGCGTCGGCCAGTATCTGTGACGGCTCAGGCGCCCTCGCCACCGCTCGCTGTGCAGGCGCGAGGGTCCCAGGGCTGCAACGGCTCGACCGTCGCCGTCGGCGGCGCGAACGGGCCGTTGGACTGCGCGGCCGACGTGGTTGTCGTCGTGCTCGCACCGGCCGCTGTCGTCGCCTGGACGCCGACGGTGGTGGACGTGCCCTTGGTGGCGGGTGCGTTGACCGTGAAGTCGGTTCCGGTCACGACGGTGACCTGGGAGCCCGGCTTCACCTGGGTGGGGTCGTCGGCCATGATCACGGCGCCGGTCATGGAGTTGGCGACGTCCTGGGCCGCCGCCAGCTGGGCGGGGGTCTTGGCTGAGTAGTAGACGACCGTCTCGGCCTCTCGGCCGACGGGCGGGCTGTCGCCGATCGTCCCGATGTGGAAGCCGAGCGCCTGCAGGCTCTGCGCCGTGTCGCTGGCCTGGTTGTACGCGCCGGATCCGTTCAGCACCGAGACGGTCACCTTTGACGGCGCCGGCAGCGCGCCCCCGAGTAGGTGTCCTCGTTGCCCGAGGTGATCCCGAGGAAGCGGTCGATGCTGGCGCGGTCGTCCGGTTGGGCGGGGAACTCGATGTTCCCGTAGCTGCCGCCCTTGTAGGTGTAGCTGCCGAACTGGTCCACCTGCACCGGGACCGTCAGCTGCGGCGCGCGGTTCACGTTGACGTTGTGGAAGCCGAGGACCAGGCTGATCATGTCGCTGGCCGAGAAGCCCGAGTCGACGGTCAGCTGCCCGACGACGCCGGCCACCAGCTGCTGGTCGGTGATCGGGTCGCTCAGGCCCTTGGCCTTGACGGCGGCGGCGAGGACGCGCAGGAACTCGTGGTCACGGCGGATCCGTGCCAGGTCGCTCTCGCCCTCGGCGGGCCAGTAGTTGGGGTTGGTCGTCGTGACGCCGGGACCCTTGTACTGGAGGTGGCGCGCCCGCACGACCTGGAGCGCCTGGGTCCCGTTCAGCGCGATGCAGCCCGTCGTCTGGATGTTGAGCCCCGAGTAGGCGTCGAACACCGGCTGGGGGAAGTACATCTTGATCCCCCCGAGGGCGTTGACCACGTTGATGAAGCTGTCGAAGTTCAGCTCGACGAAGTGCTGAATCGGGATCCCGAGGTCCTCTTCTATGGCGTTGATGAGTTGATCGGGCCCCTGGTAGAGCGCGGCATCAATCTTGTTGGCCCCGTCGGACCGTGCGTTGGGCACGAAGAGGTCACGGGGGATGGAGAGGATGGAGAGCGTGTTGTTCGTCGGGTTGAGGTGCAGGATCATCACGACGTCGCTGTTCACGCCGTTGACGCCCTGCGAGCACAGCCCGTAGGCGGGGTTCTGCACCTTGAGGGCGCAGCGATCGGTCGAGCCGATCATCAAGATGTTCTCCGTGCCGGCGTCGGCCCCCTTCACCGGCGCCGAGGTGAGGTTGTGCAGGTCGATGCGGTGGATCTCGTGGTTCAGGTACCAGCCGTAGCCCGCGGCCGCGCCGGCGATGAGCACCAGCACCAGCAACAGGCTGCCGGTGACCCAGGCCACGGTCCGTCGCCCCGAGCGTCTCTTCGGGGCGGCGTGGGCCGGGCCCCGCCGTCTCGAGCGGTGCGCGTCGTCGATCTGCCGGCCCAGCTCGTGCAGGCCCTTCTCGACGGGGTTCTCGGCCGGGTCGACAGGCTGCTCGGCCGGGTCGACAGGCTCCTTGGCCAAATCGGCGGGCTGCTCGGCCGGAGGCTCGGGGTCGACCCCGTCGATCTGCCGACCCAGCTCGTGCAGGCCCTTCGAGACGGGATCATTTCCGGGGTCAGGAGGGCTCATGGCGCTGTGGTGTGTTCGACGCGCGGCCGTTCGATCTGGTCGACGCAAGTGCCCCCGAAATAGCTCCAGCCTGGACGGCGGGAACAGGGGAGAGCCTAGCGACCGGGAGCCGGCGACTTCGGTCACCGGGGCGGGGTACGCCGGTCGCTGGCCAGGGGCCATTGCCGCTCTAGGATCGATACCTTCGTATGAGCGAAGGTACGAAGGGGTTCGAGATGCCGACCGGCGCCCAGGTGTCTGCGGCCAGCGATGCCTTCCGGCTGCTCTCGGATCCGACCCGGATCAGGCTGCTGTGGGCCCTGCTCCAGGGCGAGTCCTCGGTTTCGGGCCTGGCCGAGCTGGTCGGCGCCTCACCGACCGCGGTGTCGCAGCACCTCTCCAAGCTGCGTTGGGCCGAGGCTGGTCACGGTCCGCCGCCAGGGGACCTTCGCCTACTACTCGGCGGCCGACGACCAGGTGGCGCGCCTCCTCAGCGAGGCGCTCCACCGTGCCGGCCGTCCCGTCGCACCTGGCCCGTCGACGTCGCCATCGGGCGCGGCACCCTCGGCGTGAGATAGGACCGGTCGCATGGCCGTGCGGAGCGCAGGGCTCCTGTTGCACCGGATGGCTCCGGGGGGCGTCGTCGAGGTGCTGATCGCCCACCCGGGCGGCCCCTTCTGGGCCCGCAGGGACGCCGGCGCATGGTCGATTCCCAAGGGGGAGTACGACCCCGAGGAGGACCCCTTGGACGCGGCCTACCGCGAATTCCGCGAAGAGGTCGGTCTCGCCGTGCCGGTGGGCCTCCCGGTCAGTCTCGGCGAGGTGAAGCAACCGGGCGGGAAGCTGGTCTCCGTCTGGGCTCTCGCGTCGGACCTCGACGTCGCGCAGGCGGTGAGCAACACCTTCGAGCTCGAATGGCCGAAGGGATCGGGCCGGCTCCGGGAGTTCCCCGAAGTGGACCGGGTCGAGTGGTGCAGCCTCGGCCTGGCCCGGGCCAGGCTCCTCAAGGGCCAGGTGCCGTTCTTGGACCGGCTGGTGGCGGCCCTTCCGCCTGAGTCCGGTCCGTACTCCGAGGGGCCCTGACAGGGGCGGCGGCCCGACGGAGCCCGGGCGACATCCCGAGCGTGTCGTGCGTGCCGACGCCCTCCATTTGGTACCTTCGGCTCTTACAGGGGAGAGTCGCAGGGCAGGCCGAGGGCGAGACTGAGGACTCGGCCCCACATCGGGGGACGTATGTCAGGTCACGAGGCGGAAGCGCAGAGCACATGGCAGCGGCGCCAATTCCTCGTGCGGGCTTCGGTCTTCATCGCCCTTGCCGCGGTCGCCCAAGCCGAGCGCGGCGCTGCCCCCGGGACCGAACAACGTCACCTTCTACTGGGCGAGCCTGGCCGTCTTCGTCGCCGCCGCGTTGTGCGTGTTCCTGCCCCTGCAGCGGTTGCCCGAGTGGGCCATCCTCGTCCCGATCCTGGGCTATCTGGTCTCGGTCTGCCTCCTGTTGATCTCCGGTGGGACCAACCCGAATGTCCAGAGCACGGCAGGAGGGCTCTCGGCGCTGGTGCTGCTCGCCGTTCTCGCCGTCGCCCTGTACTACCCCGGCACCTACGCCGTTGTCGTGATCGCGGCCTCTTCGGTCGCCTTGGCCGTGGCGGGCATCGTGGCCCAGCTCAGCGCGGCCAACAACATCCGCCGCATCTTCTTGTGGGCCGCCGTGTCCGCCGTGGTCGCGATCACCATCCACCGGTTGCGGCACAACCTCGAGAGCGAAGTGCGGGACTCCGCTGAGCTCGCACGGCTCGGCCGCCTGATGAACGGAGCCACCCAGTCGTTGACGTCGCTGCGCGACCCGAAGGACGTGATCGACGAGGGCACGAAGGTGATGTCCGAGCTCGCCGGGCCCGCGGTCTACCGGGCCGCGTACCTGCGGGTGCGCGACGGCGTCATCACGCAGGAGGCGGTTGCCGACGACAGGGGGTCCATGCCCTCGAGCTCGCTCCTCAGGGACGATCCCTACGTGAGCGCGGTCATGGAGACCAAGAAGCCCTTGGTCACCGAGCTCGACCGCGCCGTCATGGGGCCCACCATGCGCTCCATCGTGGACGAGGTGGGAAGCACGCACGCGGCCTTCATCCCGGTTGCGCCCAGCGGGCAGCTGCACGGCATCGTCGCCCTCGAGACACGGGGCACGCCCCTCTCCGGCGAGGTCGTCGCTCGGTGCCGGGCCCTCGCCAACGTCTTGGAACTCGCTCTCGGCAACGCCCTCGCGCATCAGGAGCTCGAGATCCAGGCCAACTCCGATCCGTTGACCGGTGTGGCCAACCGCCGCGGCCTCGCCCTCTTCCTCGAGGGCGACCGGCGGATGGACGCCATGGGGATCCTCGTGATGGACATCGACGGCCTCAAGGCCATCAACGACGCCCACGGGCACGACGTGGGGGACAAGATCCTCGTCGGGGTGGCGCGTGCGGCGTCGGTCGTGCTGCGAGGCGGCGACCTGCTCGCCCGCATCGGCGGCGACGAGTTCGTCGCGGTGGTCGCCGGGGCGGACGATGCCGATCCGCGCCGGGTCGTCGAGCGCATCGAAGACGCGGTCTCGCGCATCAACGCCCAAGGAGTGCGGGCGAGCGTGAGCATCGGGTATGCCTGTTGCGGGAAGAACGGCGACGTCGAGCGGACCAGGCAACTCGCCGACGAGGCCATGTACACCACGAAACGTGAGGAGCGGCGTCGGCACGCCCGCCACCCGCAGCCGCCCGTCGACCGGGACCTCACGACGCCGGGCGGGTGATCCGCCGGCCGCACTCCACCCTCGGCGCCGGCTGATGCTCGTCTTCGGGCGACCGCGGTCGTATATTGACCGCGTCCTTCCAGGACGAAAGGGGGAACCCGTCATGAACGACCGCACGTTCGATCGTGTCGGCCCGTGGAGCGGTCTCGCCTTCGTGGTGCTGGCGGTGCTCTCGGGCTTCATCTACCCGCAGCAGCCTCGTGTGGACGCCGCGCCCGCCGCAACGCTGGCGTGGGTCAGCGACCACCGGGCCGCCTTGCAGGCAGGCATGGTGTTCGACTTCTTCGCCGCGGGGATCCTCGTCTGGTTCGCGGGGTACCTCTCGCGCCGCTGCGGCAGGCGGGAGGCGCCGGGGAGTCACTGTCGCCGATCGCGCTCGGGGCCGGCATCGGTGTGGCCGTCACGACGGCACTGGCGGCACTGCCGACGGTGGTGCTCGCCTTCATGGACGCCCAGCCCGGGGGGATCAGCGATTTGTCGCTCGTTCGCATGCTGGGGGACCTGAACACGATCTTCTTCGCCGCGACCTCGGTCATGACGGCGGTGTTCCTGGCCGCATTCGGATTGGCCATGGTGGCCGGGGTGATCGCCAGGCCCTGGCTCGGGTGGCTGTGCCTGGTCGTTGCCGCGTTCAACGCCCTGGCCGTCTGGATCGGCGTCACCTTCTCCAGCTACCACGGCAAGGGCTGGCTCGTCGTCGGATGGGGCGCCTACGTCGGCTTCCTCGCCGTCATGCTGATCGCCGGCGTGCTCCTGGTGAGGCAGCCGCAGGGACGGCGGCCCGCGCTCCGTCGGCAGCCGTCTCGTAGGTCGCGCCGCCGGTCGGCGCTCGGGTGCCTGCGCTGCGCCCGGCCGGCTACTGCACGGTGGTCGTGCCGGGCAGGTCCGTCCCGCACCAGGGCTGACTGGAGGAGGGCGCGAACCCGTTCTTCTGGGCGATCATGTACCACCCGCACGCCTTCGCCGGGTCATGTCCGAAGTTGGTCGAGTAGTTGGTGGTCGTGGGCAGGAGCCCGTTGCCGTTGTAGCTCTTGAGGTTGCGCAGTGCCTGGATGACGCCGGCACGCGTCGGGTTCTTGCCCGCCAGCTCCAGGCCCTTGATCATGAGGTCCGCGCCCAGCCATGACTCGTACTGGCTGAAGTTCGGGAACTGCCCGGCCTTGAAGTGGGCGTACTTCATGAGAGCCGCCTGCATCTGCTGCGTTCCGACGTTGGGCAGCTGGAACGGGCGGAACACCGTGTCGAAGTAGCCGCCCTGCACGGTCTTCCAGGCTGGAGACTTGACGAGGCTGGACTCGAATCCCGTCGGGAAGACGACCACCTTTGGCTTGACACCGGCCGCATGGAGGGCGCTGGCCAACGCGACGTTGGAGTTGTCGTCCAGGCCGGCATAGAAGGCGTCGCACCCCTTCTGCTTGGCCAGCGAGCGCGGCCGTCGTGAATTCGACTCCGCCGAACGGGACCGAGGTGTCGAGGATCCCCTCCTTGCCGCCGGCATGCTCGAACGACATCACGGTGCCGACCGCCGACCGGGTCGACGAAGGCGAGATGCTGTACCCGTAGGAGCAGAGGACAGTCCCACCGTGTGCCTTCATGAAGGATCCGATCTGCCGTGTTGACGGGGTACTTCTGGTCGACGCTCCCGACGTCGGCCGCGAACATGTTCGTGTACGGCTGCTCGCCCCACTCGGGCCCGTCGAAGAACCCGCCCGTGACGGGCACGCCCTGTTGGTTCGGGAGCCTTGGCGGCCAGGAAGAAGAGGGGGCTGGTCGAGACCAGGCCGAAGGCCCCCTTCGAGAGGGCGTCCTGGACCCCGGTCGCCACCGCCGTGGGACTGGTCTGGTCGTCGATGACGAGCCCCTTGATCTTGTGGCCGTTGACCCCTCCCTCGGCGTTCTGCAGCGCGATGCGCGCGATTGAATCCGACGGGCGCCTGGCTGAACTGCGAAGCGCCGGGACCGGTCAGCGAGGAGATCATGGCCAGCGTGATCGGTGCGCCCGATGCGGCGGCACCGGCGGATCCACCGGTGATGGCGGTCACTCCGATCACCGGCGCCATGGCGAGCGCAGCCACTCCCAACCTGCCTATGTGTTTCCGTGCCATGTGACGCATGATCCACCCCCGGGTTCCGGCCGACTCGTTCAGCGCAGGAGCTCGGTCGGCTCCCTCCTCGCTGGACGGCACGCAGTATCGCATCCCGGCGGCGGCGCGAGCAGCCGCCCGGGGGATCGTGCGCTCCGAGTGCAGAGACGGGTGTACGCCGCGGTGCCGGCACGACCGTTGCGTTCCGAAGCAGGGGGACCGACGAGTCGAGCTCACAGATTTGAATCGGGGATCTCTGGGTCCGGTTACTCAGGTTGCCCGGGCAGGTGACCGAAGCAGCGGTCATCGAGTCCCAGAGTTTCACCCAGTGATATCGCTCGCAGTCGAATAGCATGCTGATCGTGACACGGCACCGCCTGGCCGCCGCAAGCACGGTGGTGGTCGCAGTCCTAGGCGTTCTCGTCACGGCCGCGGCTCCGGTGGCGGCAAAGCCCAGCAAGGGCGCGGTGCCTACTGGCTACGACATCAGCTACCCCCAATGTGGAAGGTCCTACCCGACTTCGGTGACCTTCGGCATCGTCGGGGTCAATGACGGAATCGTCTTCTCGGCCAACCCGTGCGCAGCGAGCGAGCTGGCCTGGGCCGAGGCGGCTCAGAATCGCGCTCCCGCCTTCTACGCAAACACCGCAGACCCCGGACCGGCCTACTCGTCTCACTGGCCGACAGGCCAACAGTCCCCAGAGGTGTGCGACGGATCGAATTTCCTCGGCCTGCTCCTATGACTACGGCTGGAACGGCGCGCAGAACTCCTTTGCCGACGCAGGTCGCCGACTGCACAGGCCGACGGATCGGCCTCGCCCACGACGACGGCGGCCGCTGCACCGTGGTGGCTCGACGTCGAGACCGGCAACAGTTGGGAGACCTTGGAGCCCGCCTATGGGCGACGGCCACCTCAGATGCCAACGACCAGGCCGATCTACAGGGCGCAGTCGCCTACCTGGCCAGCAAGGGGGTTGGCACGGTCGGTTTCTACTCGACCGGGTCGCAGTGGACCTCGATCCTCGGTGGAACAGGATCGAGGTTCGTGGCATCGCCAGACTGGGTCGCCGGATTCCGGACATTGAGTGTCGCTCAAGCAGGGTGCAGCTCGACATCGTTCACTGGCGGGCGGGTGGCCCTGACGCAATATCCCTCCGGTGGGTTCGACGCCGACTACGCCTGTCCGTGACGTCGTGAGGCGATGAGGCCAATGACGTGGCGTTGCTGAGCGACTGATTGCCCCGGGGGCCTGAGGATCGTCGTGCTGCGGCCTCCGCGCCGCAATTGCTCGGAGTGTCTTCGGAGCATCCGCTACCGGTGGCTCCCTGAACAGGGACTTTCGAGTCGGGCTGCCCGGATTTGAACCGGGGACCTCTGCGTCCCGAACGCAGCGCGCTAACCAAGCTGCGCCACAGCCCGTCCGCCTCCCGAGGGAGGCAGCCCGCCACACTACCGCGGCGTCAACCCGATGCTTCCCCGGTGCCGGCGGCTGCGCTGCGGCTGGCGGGACCCACGTGTTCGGCCGCTTCCGCCCTCCCGCGGGCCGCCGCATCGCCCGCGAACGTTGCCACCACCTGTGCCACCCGGCGCTTGTCCATCTCGGCCACCTTCAGGTCCCAATCGCCGACCCTGACGTCCTCACCCTCGGTCGGGATATGGCCGAACCGCTCGAACAGGAGCCCGCCCAATGTCACGTACTCCCCGTCGGGGATCTCGATGCCCAGCCGATCTCGCACGTCGTCGACGTTCGTCTGCCCGTCAATGAGCCACCGGGTGTTGTCGACCCGGACGATGTGCGCCTCCTCCTCCTCGTCGAATTCGTCGTGGAGGTCGCCCACGAGAGGTTCGAGGAGATCCTTGACGGTGAGCATGCCGGCGACCCCGCCGTACTCGTCGACCACGACGGCCACCGCCCGGTGGTGCTTGCGCATGTCGGCCAGGGCCTCGAGCACTCCCAGGGTTTCGGGCAGGAGGTAGGGCTGGCGGACCTTGCGCGAGATCTCGAGCGGGCTGGGGTCGGTGGCGTCCCTGTCCCTCGGCTCGCCAATGCCACCGTCCTCTTCGCCGACGCCGCGCCCGTGCCCCGGTCGGCCGCCGGTGCGGAAGATGTCGTTGACGAAGAGGATGCCGATCAGATCGTCGAGGTCGTCGTGCACCACCGGGAAGCAGCTGTGCCCCGAGGTCCGCACGGCCCTCGCGATGTCCTCGGCGTGCACCGGGATGGTCAGGTAGGTGACGTCGACGCGCGGCGTCATCACCTCCCGCACGTCCATGTCGCGCAGGTCGGCCAGTGCCTCGGTGATGATGCGCTCCTGCTCGGTGGCCTCCGACTGCAGGGCTTCCCCCGCCCGCCCCGCTGCGGCCGTACCGTCGGTACCCCCCGGTGTCCGGCGCCAGCGCAGCCGCGGCCGCCTCGCTGACGATGCGTCGGGAGGCTCCCGCTGGGTCGACATGGCGCCGCCGGGTCAGGATCTGGGCTCGGGTCCCGCCTGCAGCTGGGATCCGGCGCCCACCAGCACGGGCACGGGTGCGAACGAGTCGTCGTAGAAGGTCCCGTCGTCCAAGAGCGCGTTGACGGCACGGCGCAGGCGTAACGGGTCGAGCGGCTTCACCAGCCAGCCTTCGGCCCCGGAGCGCCGAGCGAGGAAGACGTCGGGCCGGCGATCGAGCAGCATGAGCACCGGCGTGTGGTCGATCGCGTCGTAGGACTCCTCGAGCCGCAGCTCCAGGCACACCGCCATGCCGCCCATGTTGCCCATCTGCATGTCGACGATGACCAAATCGGGTGACTCTTCCCCCACGAACGCGACAGCTTCGGGGCCAGAGGTCACGGACCGCACCTCGACGTCGGGCCCGCTGATCACGGCCTCGACCTCCCGGCGGAGTGTGGGTGCGTCGCTGGCGACCAGGATGGTCTGCACCGACAGGACACTATCGGATCGGTGTGCGGGTTCGGTAGCTGTCGTCGCGCCGTGGTCGGCTCGGTGTGGTCTCCCGAGAGCGTCAGCGGAAAGCCGACGTCCTGGTGACCAGCGGTTCAATCGGTGAGGGCTACCCCACCCTCATCGGGCCGTCTCCTCCCCGTGATGAACCACAGGGCGGCGCCACCCGACAAACCGGCGAGGACGAGCGCCACGGTCAGGGGGGATGCGTCGTCGCCGTTGAACACTCCAAACGCCGGGATGGCGCTGTAGGTCCGTGGCGAGGCGGCGGCGGTCGTGGAAGGAGTGGGCGGGGCGGGCGCTGGGGGGGCAGCGGCGGGAGCGGGACTCGGCGTGATACCGAACTGCGATATCCCGAATGTTGGCAGGGCCTCGGGTATCGGTATCCCCGTCGCCGAGATCGGCGTGGGCCCGGGCGAAGGACTCTGCGTCAGGGGGAGCGAGCTGGCTGGGGGTGACTGCAGGGCCAGGGAGTCGGCGTCAGGTTGGTCGAAGACCACTCGATCCGTCGGACTGGTCGGGAGGATCGCCACGGCCAGGGACCCATCCGTGACGAGTTGCGAAACCGCGAACGCATACGCACTCCCAGCGGCGTTTGGAGCGGCGCTGACGTTGTGGGTGCAATCGTAGGGAGGGGCGTCCGAACTGGGACCTCCGTGCTCGGGATTCAGGACAGGGTTCACCAGTGGGCAGAGCTGCAGCGTGGCCTTCGGCGTGGTGGCCGAGTTGGCGGCAACTGTCAACGTGAGCGTGCCCGCGGTCGCGCCGACGGGCAGGTAGTACACGAGGCCGGCGTAGGCGACGGGAGCGCTAAAGGGCCCCGCAGCGCCAGACGGACCCTCGACGAGCAGGCCCTTGGCGGGGACATCGGGAGGGGTCGGCGCTGACATGGGTGTTCCCACTTCGGGCGCCGAGCCCTGGTTGAGGGTCGTCCACCACCCTTGCTGGTCCGGGACTGTCGCCCCCGCCGGGTTCGCTCCCACCCCTGCCACGGCCGCGCAGGCCCCGAGCGCGGTCGAGAGGAAGAGGGACCGAGCGAGGCGCCTCATCGGTCACCACCCCCGAAGAAGACGGCCCTTGCGATGTCGTCGCGCTCCAAGAGCTCTGCCGTGCGGCCTTCGAAGCGGATCTCGCCCTTTTCGATGAAGACTGCCCGCTCGCAGAGCTTGCACGCGATGTTGAGGCTCTGCTCCACCACCACGGTCGTGATCCCACTCTCGTTGAGGCGCTGCACGATGTCGAGGAGCTCCCCCACCACCACCGGAGCCAGCCCGAGCGACAGCTCGTCGACACAGAGGAGCCGCGGCTCAAGCAGCAGGGCCTTGGCCACAGCCAGCTGTTGCTGTTCGCCGCCGGACAGGCGCCCGGCCTGTCTCCGCAGCGAGCGCGCCAAAGCGGGGAACGTGGCGAGGGCCCGCTCTCTTCGCTCCAGGTACACCTGCCGTTGCCGCCGGAGGGCAAGTCCCTGCATCTCGAGGTTCTCCTCGACGGTCATGTCAGTGAAAATGGCCCGGCCTCCCGGGATCAGCACGAGCCCCTGTCTACTGAGGACCTCGGCAGAGGTTCCGGCGATGCTTCTTCCCCCGAAGACGATGGAGCCCCTGCTGGGCCGCTCCAGGCCTGCGACGACCCGGAGCAAGGTGGACTTGCCTGCCCCGTTGGTCCCCAGCACAGCCAGCGATTCACCCTGGTGCACCTCCATTGAGATGCCGAAGAGCACCTGGAGCTGGCCGTAGGCGAAGTCGAGGTCCTCAATACTGAGCAGCACGTCTCCGGCCCCCGCGGCACCAGCGCTGTCCTCGCCGAGTTCCATGCGTGCTGTCTCGTCGAAGATGGTCATCAGTAGCTCGGAGACCAATTCGGGTTGACGACCTGCCAGCAGTTGCACGCAGTCGTGTACTGATCCTGCCGCCAGGCCTGGCCGCCGTAGGTCGCGCCGGCCGCGAAGTTGTTCGGGCCCTGCGGAAAGGAGAAGTCGATGGACCCCGCCTTTTGCAAGCCGGCCGCCAGCGCCTCCTGCGCCAGCTGGGGGGCGTTGGCCACCGCCGCCTGGAACATCCAGAGCTGATCGCAGGCATTGCCGATGGCGGCCGCGCCGTAGACCGAAAGGCCCGCGGTCTGCAGGATTGTGTTGCACTTCACGGTCCCGGGGGTCGGATTGGAGCTGAGGGAAGACGTGTTGTTCTCGCCGTCACGATTGGCGGCGATGCCGACGGCGCCGTTGAGGTTCTGGGGGTTCGGCGCCTCGCTGCCGTTGTTGATCTCGAACAACGCGTCGTCGGCCAGTCCCCACTTGGGATCGAACCCCTGCTGTTGGGCGATCGTGGTGAAGTTGGCCATGTCACCGAGCTCGAAGACCTCGGTCATGTTGGTGACACCGGCCGACTTGAACTGGACAATGGCGTTCTCCAGATCGCTCGGACTCGCGAACGCTGAAGGGCAGCCCATGTCATAGCTCGAGATGTCGGACGACGTGACTCCGACCTGGTTGAGCCAGGACAGCTCGCCGCTCACGAGATCGGGGTAGCAGTCACGGTAGATGAGCCCGAGTTTCTTGAATCCGTTAGCCGGGCTGAAGAAGCCGGCCTTCTGTAACCCAAAGACCGAGTCTTTGTAGGTCTGCGTCAGGTTGCCGACGGCGAAGAGGAACGGGTAGTCGTGCGCGATCTGAGGGCCATCGAGCTGGTACCCCTCGAAGTAGGGCATGTGGTTCTGCGCGTAGCAGTCGAGCCCGGCTGCGTAGTTGGCGTAGGCGCCGGGGTCGAGCACAGCGAAGGCGTTGGACTGGGTGATGGTGAGGCACGCCTGTTGAAGGCTGGTCTGGTCAACTGGGTTTTCGGAGTAGTACTGGGGCACGAGCTTTCTGCACGCCACGCCTCCGCTGGCGTTGATGTTGTTGATCACGGCCTGGAAGGCGGCTTGTTGGTCTGCCGGCGACGCGATGCCGAACGTGCTGTCGGCGGCCGGTCCGGCGATGTTGACGATCATCACCGCGATGTTGATCTGCGTGGCCGTCACGCCTCGTGCGCTGCTCGGAGGTGGCTGGCATGCCGCATGGGCGGTGCTCGTTGCCGAAGGACCGCTCGCCGCAGCGCCCGCAGGTTGGCCGCTCGCGCCGGCGGCAGTGGCGCCCGAGGCAGCGGCGTTCGAAACCGAGGCGGCGACCGTGGTCGAGGTGGTAGACGACGCTCTGCTGACGCCGCCGGCAGCCGCGCCCGACCCACTGACGGGCCCGGTGCCCAGGCCGAAGCTGTTGGTCGGCGAGCTGGCGGGGACGACAGCCCACATCAGGGCGCAGAGCGCCAGGGCCGCGGCCACGACGGAGGACACCTTCTGCAGCACAGGGGCCCGGCGGAACCAACGGCGGAAAACCTGGAACGGTGTCATCGGCGCTTCCTCCACCACTCTTTGTTCTCTTCGTTCGTCGTGCGGGGTAGGGGCATCGTCAGGTCCCCCCCCGAACTGTCGCACTCACGGTGTCGAGCCCACCGGAGCGGGAGATGGCCGCCTCTTCGGTTCCCAGATAGCTGGCCACCACGCGGGGGTCATGGCGGATCTCCTCCGGTGTGCCTTCTGCGATGACGGCGCCCGTCTCGAGTGCGTACATGCGGTCACACAGGCCCATGAGGAGAGGCATGTCGTGCTCGACGATCAAAATGGCGCAGTCGAGCTCGTCGCGGATGTGCGCCACAAGAGGTCCGAATGCCTCGGCTTCGCGCTGGGCGACGCCCGCCGTGGGCTCGTCGAGGAGCAGCAGCTTCGGTCTGGTCGCCACCTGCGCCGCCAGGTCACAAATGCGTCTGGTCCCGGTGGAGAGCTGCGAGGTCTGCACATCGGCCCAGGGACCGAGACCGAACCGCTCCGCGATCTGCCGGGCCTCTCGAAGCACCTGTCGTTCCGACGTGCGCACCCAGGGCGCGGCGAGCATGGCGGACACCATCCCGACCCGGTTGCGCCGCCCGAGCGCCACCTGAATGGTCTCGATCACGGTCAGCCCGGGGAACAGGGTGGCGTCCTGGAAACTGCGGGCCACTCCGTAAGCGGCTCGAAAGTCAGGAGGCAGGTCGGCCACCTCTTGGCCGAAGACCTTGACCGATCCTCGGTCCGGCTGGAGCACGCCCGAGATGACGTTCATGAGAGTGGTCTTGCCCGCGCCGTTGGTCCCGATGAGCCCCACTTTCTCGCCGGCTCTCACGCAAATGTCGGGTCCATCCAGCGCCACCACGCCGCCGAAGTGCACGTGGACACCCGTGACTTCGAGCACCACCGGCGACTCGGCGTCTCCAACAGGTTCGGCCGCGGGCGCATCGTTGCGCCTTGCCACGACGGGACTTGGCGTGATGCTGGCTGTCGGCTCGGGGACGACGGGGGCTGAGACGGCGTATTGGCGTGCTCGCCGATCGAGGAACCGCTGCCACAGTGACTGCCCAACTCCAGCAAGTCCCGAGGGCATTTGCAGCAACACGACGAGTTGACCGACGCCGGCGAGGAGGAGGCTGAAGGCCAGGCTCTGGCCGAAGCTGCCGAACACGCCGGAGACCGAAGGGCCGACGAAGAACGCCAAGCCGTAGATGAGGACTGCCGCCACGGCGGCGCCTCCCAGCGAGCCCAGGCCGCCGATCACCGGGATGGCGATCAGACCCAGCGAAAGGTCGGCGGGGAACTGCGTTGGTGCCACCGTCTTCCAGGCGTCCGCCCACAGGACACCTGCTGTGCCGGCGAAGAATCCGGACAGCGCCAAAGTGGCCAGTTTCACCGAGGCCGGACTGAGGCCGAAGGCCGCACTGGCGCGCTCGTTGTCCCGAACGGCAACGATCGCCCGCCCCGGTACAGAGCGCCGCAGTGCTGCTCCCGTCCCCAAGGCGAGGATCAGAACCACAAGGGCCACGTAATAGACCGCAAGCGCCGAATGCGGCGTCCCCAGCTGCGGGCCCCACGGCGGCGATGACATCGTGACTCCGTAGGCCTGCGAAGAGCCCAAGAAAGACTGGTGGAACAGCCAGTCGTCACTGATGACCGCGAACCCGAGCGTGGTCACCGCCAACGTCAGGCCGGGAACCCGCAGGGCAGGTAGTCCGACGATGACCAGGACCAGGGCGCACGTCCCGCCCACGACGAGGAGCAGCGCAGGAAGAGACCAACCGTGTCCGACCCAGCGGGCGGTCGAGATACGCGCCGAAACCGACCAGTGCGAACTGCCCGAGGCTGATCTGACCGCCCCACCCGAGCAACATGGTCAAGCCCACCCCGACGACGGCGTAGATGAGAACGAGCGAAAGGGTGAACTCGTTCGCCGAGGTGTGGAAATACGGGAGCTGCGGCCAGATGGCGGCCAAGGTCAGACCGACGGCTGCCAACCCTGCCCATTGGTAGCGCACGAGAGGTGAGGAGCGAAGACCACGCGGGACGCGCAGCAGGGGTCGGTCTTCGACCGCTGCGCCGGCGACTGTGAAGGCCTGACCAATGGCTCGCCCTCTGACGAAGACGATCAACATCACGGCCGCGAATACCGCCAGCTCGCCGTCGGTCCCGTTCGACGTCGTCGCTCCGACGATCTGGCTGACGAGGCCCAGGAGCACGCCCCCGCCTAGGGCCGCCGGCAGGCTTACGAACGCACCCAGTGCCGCCGCGCCAAGCGTCACCATGAGCAGATACGGCCCCAACGCGGCCACATTGAAATTCGCCTGGGTCGGTGCCACGAGCACTGCGGCGATCGCGGAGAGGCCGCCGGCCAGCACCCAGGAGATGACGCTGACACGATTGACCGAGATTCCGCACAGGCGGGCCGCGTCGGGATTGTTGGCTGCCGCCCGGATCTGCTTGCCCAGGACGGAATACCTCATGAACACCGCCAAGCCGATCACGAGCAGCGGCACCAGCACCGCGGTGAGAATCCACATACCGTTCAACAGAACGCCGCCCACTTGCACGTGCGACGCGAACGGTTGCGGGTAGACCGACGATCGGCCCGGATCGGGATTCAAGGCCGGGAAGTAGGTCAAGGCCAACAGCACCTGGGACGCAGCCAGCGACACCAGCAGCAGCCGGATCGGTGACTTCGACCGCCGACGAACCGGTGCGACCAGGAACCGCTCGATGACGATTCCGGTGGTGACACCGACGGCGATGGCCAAGAGGAAGGCCACCCACCAATCCCACCCCCAGTCGAGCACCCACTTGGCGAGGAGCAGGGCGGACAGCGTCCCCATCTGGCCCTGCGCCAGGTTCAAGAAGCGGTTGGACTTGTAGACCAGGACCACGCCGACGGCGAGCAGACCGATGGTCAGGCCGTTGAGCAGGCCCAGCACCAACGTCCCGGCGTTCACCAAACACCACCGCCGACTTGGTGATCCACGATCCTTCCTCCCACCCCAACCTCGCCCTCGGTCGGAGGACGAGGTCAGCAAAAGGCTGTTCTCTCCACGGGGAAACGTCCTTTCCCCCGCGACCTTTCGCCGTCAATCGGGTGCGGAAGCGTGCGATTGCCACCGAGCCGGGCACTCCGTCCTGTCCGGTGGTGCCAACTGATCTGGTTGCGCCCGGCTGGGCCGCCGCTCACCTGGGCCGGAGGCGGTTCACGACTCGTCCGTTGCCCGCTGGGCCGTCCTGCAGCTGGATGTCCAGCTGCGCTCGCGTCAGCCGTGCGGATCGGCCGCGGCGAAGAGGTGGTCCGCGGCGCGGCGCAGCCCGTCCAGCTCGTGCACGTCATGGCCGAAGAGTGGGATCCGCCCGACGGGTGCCGGAGCGACCTGTGCCGCCAGTCCGGCAAAGGCCCGTTCCTCCCTCGCCGCCACGGTGTTCAAGGCGGCCAGGTTCGCTTCCAGCGCCTCCATCCCCGGCGCCGGCTGCGCCTGGTCGGTACCGGCCGCGTCCGCATCGTCCTCTGCCGCGGCGGGGCCGAACGACGGCGCGATCCGGTTGACCACGAGCGCGGCCACCGCCACCTCGCGCTCGCCCAGCTTCTCGGCGAAGAATCCCGCCTCGGCGAGGGCGTCCGGCCGTGCGGTCGTGACGAGGACGTAGGCGGTGGCGGGGTCCGCCAGCAGCTCGTGGACGGCGCTGGCCCGGCTCCGGAAGCCGTCTTCCATGCCCTCGAAGGCCTGGAAGAAGGACACGGCGTCCTGCACGATCTCGGCGCCCGCCACCTTCGCGATGGTGCGCAGCAGCGCCTGTGTGGCGACGCCGACGGCCCGCAGCGACATCCGGGTGGGGACCAGGATGGCGCGGAACAGGCGGTTCTCGAGGAACCGGGTGAGGCGCCGGGGTGCGTCCAGGAGGTCGAGGGCGTTGCGGGTGGGGGGCGTGTCGACCACGACCACGTCGAACTCCTTGGAGTTCACGAGCTCGTAGAGCTTCTCCATGGCCATGTACTCCTGCGTGCCCGACAGGGCGCCGGCGAGGTTCTGGTAGAGCCGGTTGGCCAGGATCGATTCCGCCTGCTCCGGCGTGCGGGCGTAGCGCTGGACGAGGTCGTCGAACGTCCCCTGCGAGTCCAACATCAGCGCGTGCAGGTGTCCGCTCCAGTCACCCTCCACCTCGGTCGGCGTGTTGGGCAGGGACTCCACCCCCAGTGCATCGGCCAGGCGCCGGGCCGGGTCCACGGTGACGACGCAGGAACGCCGGCCCGCCCGGGCCGCCGCCAGCGCGAAGGTGGCCGACACCGTCGTCTTGCCGACGCCGCCCGACCCGCAACACACGATGACGGCGCGCTCGGCCACCAGTTCCGGCAAGGTGGCCGGACCGGGCACGCCACCCGGCTCCCCGCCTATCTCCGCGCCAGCTCCGCGACCGTCCCGTCACCCGCGTCCTCACCGTCACCCGCCTCCGCCACCGAGCTCACCGTGCCGCCTCCACCGGCAGCTCGGTCACCGCCGCGGCCAGCGCGTCGGCCAGGGCCTGCGTCTCCGCCGGCCCGATGGATGCGGCGTCGAGCGCCGGGACGAGCAGGTGCGGCAGGGGCAGCTCCCGGCGTAGTCGGTCGACCTGCTCCGCCGAGACCTCGTGGCGGGCCAGTCGAAAGCACCGGGCCTCCTCCAGCGCGGCCAGGTGCCCCTGCGTCAAGGGTCGCCCCGGCGGCCGCGGCCACCACCGAGGTCGGCCGGTCCAACCCGACGGGTTCGGGGTCGCAGGCGTTGACGATCACGGGACCGAGCTGGACGCCGGCCTTGTCCTCCAGGGTGTAGGCCGACTCGATCGTCTCCGACACGGGGAGCTCCTCGGGCAGCGTGACGAGGATGACCCGGCAGCGGGTGGGGTCGGACAGCAGCTCGACGACGTCCTGGGCCTGGGTGCGCAGGGGCCCGCCGCGGGCGGCGTTGACCATCCCGCTCGCCGAGGTCAAGAAGGTGATGGCGTGGCCGGTGGCCGGGGCGTCGACCAGGATGAGGTCGGCCAGGCCCTGGCGCTCCAGCTGCTTGATCTTGCCGAGGACCAGCACGTCCCGGATCCCGGGGATGGCCGTGGACACCACGTCGAGGACCCCCGAGCGGGCGAGCCGCTTGGACACCCGTCGAAGGCCGTGGTCCTCGAGATACTCCATGAGCGCGTCGTCGGGCGTCAGCCTCCTGGCCCGGATCTGCCCCCGCTGCCCCGCCGGACCCCCGGTTCCGGCGGGTGCGAGCAGGGCTTCTTCGTAACCGAGGTCCTCGTGCCAACCCGAAGGCGGCGGTGATCCCGGACTTGCCCTCCAGCTCCACGATGAGCACCGATCTGCCCGCGTCGGCAGCCATCCGGGCCAGCGCCGCGCTCATCGTGGTCTTGCCCACGCCGCCCTTGCCGGCGACGACGAGGACGTGGCTCTGTGCGCAGAAGGTACCCACGTCCATGTCCGGGCCGAGCGTAGTTGCCGTGCCCACGCCGCAGATCGAGGGCCGTTCAAAGATCCTGGTCAAGACCCTTGAACGTGGAGCGTCCTCAGCACTAGCTTGGCGCCAGAGGGGGTTTCTGAGGATGCCCTATCGGGGGGTTTGATGCACCAGGGAACAGATATGTGGCAGTTGAAAGCAGCGTGCCGGGGACCGCAGGCTGCGGTTTTCTTCCCCCCATCCCACGCCGAGCGCAAGGAAGAGAAGGCCTCCCGGGAGATCCGCGCCAAGGCCATCTGCGACCAGTGCCGCGTCCGGGGCGAGTGCCTCGACTACGCGATCAGGATCCGCGAGCCCCATGGAATCTGGGGCGGGCTGAACGAGGTCGAGCGCAAGCTCATGATCGACCGCCGCGCCAGCTGAATCCTCGGCGCCGGGCGACAACACCGGCGCCGGTGGTCAAGCTGGTGCAGTGATCTTCAGCAATGCGTCGGCCGCCAGCACGCCACGCGAGTCGCACACGGCGCCGGGCTTGTCACCGTCGGCCGAGCAGATGGCGGCGCTGATCTCGTTGGCCGCCGTGACCACCGCCTGTGTCAGCGGGCTCGCCGGGGAGGTCGAGGTAGCCGGCGATCTGGTCCTGGGTGAGGCCGGCGAGAACGGCCGGCGAGAAGCTGCTGGCGTTCAGCGTGTAACGGTTGGCGACGTCGAGCAGCGCGAAGCCGTTGGCCCCCGATCCGTAGCTGGCGATGGCCGCGGCCTGCCGGGCGTCGGGGGTCTCGAGGCCGAGATACCGCCCGCCGCTCGGGTTCAACGAGCTGTAGCGCTCCACCGACTCGAGGATCACGTAGGGGCTCGTATACGAGACCTTCCAGAAGGTGTAGGTCGAGAGGTTGGCGAACGCGGTCGTCGGGCTCGACTGCATGATCCCGAGCTGGTGGAAGGTCCCGAAGCGCGAGAGGGCCAGGACCAGGGGCCAGCGCTGGACGGCGGGGTAGGGCGCGAACTCGGCGCCGTAGAAGAAGACCACCGGGAGCGGCGGACCCCCGTTGACCGTGGCGAGCCAGGCCGGCGCTCCCGCCGCGCCCGCCGGCTGCAGCGGCGCGACCGGAATGGTGGGCGCGTCACCCCGACGGCGTCGAAGACCGAGGCGGGCACCGAAGCCATGGCGGAGAGCAGAGAGGACGACGCCGGGGTGAAGGTCTCCACGGTCGAGGAGGTCGTCCCCGGCCCCGAATTGTCCCGGACGAGCACGAGCGTGCCGAGCAGGACGATGGCCACGATGATCAGCCCGAGAGCCAGGTAGCGACGCGGTATCTGGCGCAGGGTGGGCGCGGGCGCCGGGGCCGGCGCAGGCTCGGAGGCGGGCTGGCTCATGGGGTTGGGTCAGGTTAGTCAAGGGGTGCCCCCGCTCCGGGGGCGCCGCCCCTCCGGCCGGTACCCTCTGCGACGTGCCCCCATCCGCTCCCCCCGCCGAGCGCCGCAGCCGACCCGGCCTCGTTGCGGATCCGGCCCGCAGCCACGGTCATGCTCGTGCGCGACGCTCCGACCCCGTCGGGTGGGACCGAGCTCGAGGTCCTCATGGTGCGGCGCAACCTGCGCTCGGACTTCGTCGGGGGCGCCTACGTGTTCCCCGGTGGCGCCGTCGATCCCCTCGACGGCGGGCCCGAGGCAGAGGCGCTCTGCACGGGGCGCAGCGACGCCGGGGCGAGCGCGCTGCTGGGCGTGGGATCGGGCGGCCTGGCCTACTGGGTGGCGGTCGTGCGCGAGACCTTCGAGGAGGCGGGGCTGCTGCTGGCGCGGCGCGAGGCCGGCCCCGACCTGCTGGCGGGTGACGCCGCGGAAGAAGCCCGCTTCGCCGCCGCGCGGGCCGCCGTCAATGCCGGCACCCGGCGCTTCCTCGACTTGTGCCGGGACGAGCGCCTGCGCCTCGGCGTGGGCGACATCCACTACTTCGCGCATTGGATCACCCCCCGCGGCGCGCCGCGCCGCTACGACACCCGCTTCTTCGTGGCCGCCGCACCGCCGGGCCAGATCGCCGCGCACGACGCCGGCGAGACGATCGCAGAGGTGTGGATCTCGCCCGACGATGCCCTGGCCCGCCACCGGGCCGGTGAGATCGAGATCATCTTTCCCACCATCCGCAACCTCCAGGCCATCGGGAGGTTCGCCACGAGCGCCGGGCTCCTCGAGGCGGCCGAGCGGGCCTCGAGCGCCGTCCCGGCCATTGAGCCCCGGGTGGTCCCCGACGGCAACGGGATGCGCATCGTGCTCCCAGGGGACCCCGGCTACGAGCGGGCGCCCGTCCCCGACCCCGGCGACGGCGAGTCTCTGGGCGACTTCAACGAGGCGGTGCGTGCGGTGTCCATGAAGGCGAACCAGGAGGGCCCCGACCGCGCCCCCGGACCGCGTCCCGGGCGAGCCGTGATCCCGGCGGTGCCCGACTTCGGCATCGGGCCCGCGCCCGCTGCCGGGACGGGTCGACGAGCTGGCGCCGGGCCTGCGCCGGCTCACCGCCCCCAATCCGGGGCTCATGACCGGGCCGGGCACCAACACCTACCTGGTCGGGCAGGCGGACCCGGTCGTGGTGGACCCGGGCCCGGCCGACGAGTCCCATACCGACGCCATCGTGGCGGCCGCGGCGCCGCTGGGCCGGGTCCGCGCCGTCCTGGTGACCCACACCCACGTCGACCACGCGCCCGGGGCCGCGGCCCTGAGCCGCGGCGACCGGGGCGCCCGTCATCGGTTTCGGCCCCGCCGAGGGCTTCGAACCCGACGAGTGCGTGGGAGAGGGCTGGTCACTGGCCTGCCCGGCCCCGGCGGGGGACCTCACGCTGCGCGCGCTGCACACGCCGGGACACGCCTCGGACCACCTGTGCTGGCTCCTCGAGGAGCACGCCACCCTGCTCACGGGCGACCACGTCATGCACGGGTCGACCGTGGTGATCCGGCCGCCCGACGGCGACCTGCACCAGTACCTGTCCAGCCTGGCCCGGCTGCGCAGCACCGACCCTCCCCTGCGCCGCCTCGCCCCCGGCCACGGACGCGTGATGGATCACGTGCCCGAGGTCGTCGATGCGCTCATTGCCCATCGGCTCGGCCGCCACGAGCGGATCGCCGCCGCGCTGGCCCGGCGCGGCGAGGGGACCGTCGACGAGTTGTTGCCCGACGCCTACGGCGACGTCACCGAGCAGCAGCTCCCGGTGGCCCGCTTCTCCCTGTGGGCCCATCTGCGGGCTCTCGGCGATGAGGGCCGGGCCATCGTGGTCGGGACGCCCGAGAGCGAGGACAGCATCGAGTCCCGCTGGGCCGCCGCGTAGGCCCCCGGCGGGTCAGCCCGGGTCGGCCTCCCCCGGCCACCGCCGCCTCCACCCGCTCCATGAGCCGGGCCGAGCACCCCTGCACGTCCACGAGCGGGGCCACGTCTTCGGCGATCACCCGGGCGATCTCCTCGAACACGGCGGACAGCTCGCCGGTGCCCATCGCCACCGGGACCCCCGCGTCACCGCCCGCGGCCACGTCCGGGTGCAGCGGGATGGAGCCGACCAGCGGGACCCCGAGCCCGTGGGCCAGTCGCTCGCCTCCGCCCGAACCGAAGAGCGCGTACGTCGTGCCGTGCTCGCAGGTGAAGTCGCTCATGTTCTCGATCACGCCGGCCACCCGCAGGTAGCCCTTGCGCGCCATGTCCGCCGCCCTCGCCGCCACCTTCTGGGCGGCCACGGGCGGGGTGGTGACCACGAGGAGCTCGGTGCGCGGCAGCAGCCGGGCCAGCCCCATCTGGATGTCGCCCGTCCCCGGAGGCAGGTCGATCAGGAGGTAGTCGAGATCGCCCCAGTGGGCGTCCTGGAGGAACTGCTGCACGGCACGGTTCAGCACCAGGCCGCGCCACATGATCGCCTGCTCCTCGTCGGCGAGGAACCCCATGGAGAGGACCCGCAAGGTGCCGGGCCCGACGGCGCGCTCGAGCGGGACCATCTTGCCCTCGCGTGCCTCGACGTCACCCTCCATGCCGAGCAGGCGGGGACCGAGAAGCCCCAGATGTCGGCGTCGAGCACCCCGACCACGAGGCCGCGGGCCGCCAGCGCCACGGCGAGGTTCGCGGTCACCGACGACTTGCCGACGCCGCCCTTGCCCGACGCGATGGCCAGGACCCTCGTCGTGGCCGACACCGCGGTCTCGGGGGCGTCCTCCCGCGCCTTCCAGCGGGCCCGGGCCATCACGGCCGCCCGCTCGTCGGCGTCCATCGCGGCGACGTGCACGTCGACGGAGCGCACCCAGTCGAGGGACTGCACGTGGCCGACCACGTCGCGCTCGATCTGGCTGCGCAGGGGGCACGAGGCGATGGTCAGCGCCACGTCGACGACGACGTCACCCCCGGCCACAGCGACCGCGCGCACCATCCCCAGGTCGACGATGGTGTCGCCCAACTCGGGGTCGACCACGGAGCGCAGGCTCTCCAGCACCTCGGCCTCGCGGGACCCCTCTCCTGCCCCGCCGTCCTCCGAGACCGCCGGCGGCGGGGCCAGCGGGGGGGATTCGGGTGCCATGACGTGCAATTCTACCGGTGCGGCACCCAATTCCGGCCGCCACCGGCTCCCGGTGCCACGGGGCGGGCGGCGCCGGTAACATGGTGGCGTCAGCGGCGCATGGTGCACCGTGGGCGACGGGCCGCCAGGGCACACGGCGCAACGAGGAGGAAACAGTGACGACGATCTCGACGACTGTCAACATCGGGAAGAAGCCGGCACCGGTGACTCTGAGCGATGCCGCCGTGGCGAAGGTCTCCGAGCTGCTGGCCCAGGAGGAGGGCGACAACCTCGCCCTGCGCGTGGCGGTCAAGCCGGGTGGGTGCTCGGGCTACAGCTACGACATGTTCTTCGACACCGAGCTCATGCCCGACGACGTCGTGCGCGAGTTCGGTGTGGTCAAGGTCGTGGTGGACTCTGCGAGCGCCGAGCTGTTGACCGGGTCGACCCTCGACTTCAGCGACGGGCTGCAGGACACCGGTTTCCACATCTCCAACCCCAACGCCACCCGCACCTGCGGGTGCGGCTCCTCGTTCAGCTGAGCCCAAGTCCGTCCGGGCACCCGGCCCCCTGAGCGGCACCGGCACCACACCCGAAGGGGACCGCCGCGGTCCCGCCGCCGCCGACGCGGTCGATCAGGCGAGCGTCCACTTCCACCTCAACGGCAGCGCCGTGGCCGTCGCCGACGGCGTCTCCCTGCTCGATGCGCTGCGCGAGGAGCTCGGATGTCGCTCGCTCAAGGATGGCTGCAGCCCGCAGGGCCAGTGCGGGTGCTGCACCATCTGGGTCGACGGTGCGCCCCGGGTGGCGTGCGTCACGCCGGTGCGCCGCGTCGCCGGGCGCAACGTGACGACGGTCGAGGGACTCCCGCTCGATCAGCGCGAACGGTGGTCCTCCGCCTTCACCGCGCGGGGCGAGCCAATGCGGCTTCTGCACGCCGGGGATCCTCATGCGCCTGGCCGCGCTCGACGGGAGTGAGCCCGACGGCTCGCCCTCGCGGACGCGACGTCGAGGGCGCGCTGCGGGCGCACCTGTGCCGCTGCACCGGCTGGCAGTCGATCGTCGAGGCTGCCGGGGACGTGCTCGGCGATCGACGAACCGCCCCGCCCGCCTCTCGCGACGATCCCCGCGATCCACTGCTGGCTGCATGGCGGTCCCAGGTCGAGGGCCCGGCCTTCCAGTCCTCGGGACCCGACGTGGTGCTCGGCGGCGGTGGATTCGCCGACGACACGGCGCCGGCCGACGCGCTCGTCCAACTCGGCGCCGATGCGACTCCCGCCCCGACGGTGCGCGCCGCGCGGGCCGAGCGCGGCCGGGTCCAGGGCCGCAACAGCACCGTGCCGTTGTCGCACCCGGTCGCGGTGCCGCCGGGCGACTGGGCGCTCACCTTGCAGACCACCTGGGTCGAGCCCGCCTACGTGGAGCCCGACGCCAGCTGGTGCCGGCCCGGCGCGGTCCCGGCGTCGCCGCTGGCCAACGGCGGCGCGTTCGGAGGCAAGCAGCAGAGCCCGGTGCCCGCCCGCGCCCGCGAGCGGGCGGACGAGGCCGGCCAGGCCGTCCGGGTCCTGTGGAGCCGGGAGGACGTCGTGCGCCGCGGACCGAAGCGCCCGCCGCTCGCGCTGGCCCTGCGCGCGGACGGCTCGGGCATCCTGCGCGTCGGCCGCAGCGCGGGCTCGTGCGACCTGGAACCCATGGTGGCGCGGGTGCGTGCGCTGTGCCCGGGCCTGCGCGTCGAGGAGGTCGAGGTGCCCGGTCCGAGCGTGTCGGCCGACCTGCGCGGCGCGGGCTGGGCCGAGGCGTTGGCGGCGCTGCACGCGCTCGGCGCGGCCCCGGGCCGGGCGGGAACGGGCCGGGCCGAGGTCAGTGTGCCCGGCGCGGGGACCGCCACCGTCGATCTGGATCTCGACGCCGGTCCGCGCGGCCGCGTCGAGGTCGACGTCCGGGCGGGGGAGGTGCTCTGCCCCGTGACGCTGCGCTCCTATGCGCTGGGCGCCGTGCACCAGGCGCTCGGCCTGGTGTGGAGCGAGGGCATCGCAGTCGGGGACGCCGGGCAGCCGGTCGACCTGACGATCCGCTCCTTCGGCATCCTGGCCGCGCGCGACATGCCCGACGTCGTCGTCCGGGTGCATGAGGAAGAGGGCTGGCCGGTCAACGGCTCCGACGCCGTGTTCGTCGCCACGCTGGCGGCGGCCTGGATCGCCGAGGGTCTCCCGGCCCGCTGGCCCACCCGGCGCGCCGCCATCCGCACCCCGCGGCGTGACGTGGCACCATCTGGCGGCCGAGAGGAGAAACGATGAGCCCTGCCGTTGGTCCGTACTCCCCTGTTCGCCGGGCCGGCGAGTGGGTGATCACGTCGGGGCAGGTCGGCCTCGCCACCGACGGCTCCGGCGCGCCGGCCCTCGTGCCGGGCGGGCACCGTCCCCGAGCTCCATCAGGCGCTGCGCAACGTCGCCGAGGTGCTCGCCGTCGAGGGAGCGACGCTTGTCCGACGTCGTCAAGACGACGCTCTACCTCGTCGACATGGGTGACTTCGCGGCCGTGAACGAAGTCTGGGTGGAGTACTTCACCGACAACCGGCCGACCAGGTCGGCGGTGGCCGTGGCGGCGTTGCCGATCGGGGCCCGGGTCGAGGTCGAGGCCTGGGCCTACGCGCCGGTTGTCTGAGGGGACTGGGCCGAGGGGGACTGCGGCTGGGGGGACTGGGCCGGAGGGAGCTCGCCCCCGCGGGCGCAGCCGGGGCCTGCGCACCGGTGGCGCCGTTGCGCTGGGCCGCGCCCGGGTGCCACGCGACCTGCCCGAAGCGGTAGCCGACCGAGCGAACGGTCTGGATCAGGTGGGCGTGCTCCTCGCCGAGCTTGGCGCGTAGCCGCCGGATGTGGACGTCGACGGTGCGCGCGCCGCCGTAGTACTCGTAGCCCCAGACCCGGCTCAGCAGCGTCTCCCGGGTGAAGACCTTGGCCGGGTGGCCGGCCAGGAAGCGCAGCAGCTCGTACTCCATGTAGGTGAGGTCGAGGACCCGGCCCGACACGGCGGCCTGGTAGGTCTCGAGGTTGAGCATCAGCGGCCCGTACTCGATGATGTCGGGCCGCATGCTCTGGCCGGTGCGCCAGAAGAGGTGCTGCAGGCGCGCCACGAGCTCCTCGGGTCGGGCGGGCAGGACGCAGAAGTCGTCGTAGAGGTCGTCGCGCAGGAGCAGGTCCCCCACCTGATCCGACGCGATGGCGAGGAGCAGCGGCGTCATGGGCACCTCGCGCAGACGGAGATGGCGGCAGAACGCCACGGCCGCGGTCATGTCGTCGCCGGCGACGACCAGCGCGCCCGAGTAGCCCAGGGTGCGTCCGTCGGGCCGCGCTCGCCGCGACCTCGTCCGGCCCCGTGACGCCGTGATGTCCGAGGCCGGCGCTCTGGAGCGCGAGGGTCACCTCGGCGGGCAGGTCGACGGGGAAGCAGAGGAGAGGGTCCATGGTGGTCGGCCTCAGAGCAGAGGCAGGTAGCGCTCCAGCTCGAACTGGGTCACCTGGACCTGGTAGTCGTCCCATTCCTCGCGCTTGTTGCGGATGAACCACTCGAAGACGTGGTCGCCCAGGGTGTCGGCCAGCAGCTCGGAGCCCTCCATCTCGTTGACGGCGTCGTGCAGGCTGGACGGAAGGCGCTCGATCCCCTTCTTGGCCAGTTCCTTCGGCGTGAGCGTGAAGAGGTTGTCGTCCGCTTCGGGCGGCAACGGGTAGTCCTCGGCGATGCCGCGCAGTCCCGCGGCGAGGATGACCGCGAAGGAGAGGTAGGGATTGCAGGCGCTGTCGGGTGCCCGGTACTCCAGGCGGGTGGACTCGGCCTTGCCCATCTTGACCACGGGGACGCGCACCAGCGCCGAGCGGTTGTTGCGGGCCCAGCTGACGTGGACCGGGGCCTCGTAGCCCCCGATGAGGCGCTTGTAGGAGTTGACCCACTGGTTGGTGACGGCGGTGATCTCGCGGGCATGGTGCAGGAGGCCGGCGATGAAGCGGCGCGCCACCTCGGAGAGCCCGTAGGGTCGCTCTCGTCGACGAAGGCGTTGCGCTCGCCCTCCCACAGCGAGATGTGGGTGTGCATGCCCGATCCCTGCACGCCCCCGAGCGGCTTGGGCATGAAGGACGCGAAGACGCCCTCCTGGCGCGCCATCTCCTTGATCACCATCCGGGTCGTCATGACCGTGTCCGCCATGGTCAGCGCGTCGGTGTAGCGCAGGTCGATCTCGTGCTGGCTCCGGGCGTCCTCGTGCTGGGTGTGCTCGACGGGGATGCCCATCTCCTCGAGCATGAGGACCGAGCGCCGCCGCAGGTTGCTCGTCAGGTCGGCGACGGAGAGGTCGAAGTAGGAGCCCGAGTCGAGGGTCACCGGGCCCCGCTCGGGGTCGGCGTCGGCGAAGTAGAAGTACTCGACCTCGGGCGAGGCGAAGAAGGTGTAGCCGAGCGCCCGGGCCCGCTCCAGGGTGCGCCGCAGGGCGTGGCGGGGGTCGCCCTCGAAGGGCGTGCCGTCGAGGTTGGCGATGTCGCAGAACACCCGGGCCACCTGGGCGTCGTCGTGGTGCCACGGGCAGCAGTTGGAAGGTCTTGGGGTCGGGGCGGGCCAGCACGTCGGCCTCCTGCACCCGGCTGAACCCGTCGATGGCCGAGCCGTCGAAGGTCATCCCCTCGTCGAGGGCGTTCTCCAGCTCGGCCGAGGTGATGTTGAACCCCTTGGGCGTCCCGAGCACGTCGGTGAACCACAGCTGGACGAAACGGATGCCCCGCTCCTCCACGGTCCGGAGCACGTAGTCGCGCTGGCTCTGCACCGCCCAAGCTTTGCATGCCGGCCGACCCCCCTCTTCCGCCGGCCCCCTTCCCGGGGCCCCCATCGGGATCGCGTGGACCACCGGTAATCTGGGTCGATGCCGCACCTGCGCCTCGCCGCCGCGCAGCTGAACACCGTCGTCGGTGACCTCTCGGGCAACGTGGAGCGGGTGCTCAGCGCCCTGGCCGCCGCCGAGGCGGCGGGGGCGGACATCTGCGTCGTGCCCGAACTGGCCATCCCGGGCTACCCGCCCGAGGACCTGCTCCTCAAGCCCGGGTTCGTGGCGGACAACGTCGCCGCGCTCGAGAAGGTCGCGGCCGCAACCGGGCAGTGCGCGGTCGTCGTCGGCTTCGTGGGCGCCGCTCCGGGCGGCGGCGGGCTGGCCAACGCGGCGGCGGTGTGCGCCGGCGGCCGGGTGCACGGGGTGTACCGCAAGCACTTCCTGCCCAACTACGGCGTCTTCGACGAGCAGCGGTGGTTCCTGCCCAGCGACGAGCCGCCCGCGCTCTTCGGCGTCGCCGGCGCCTGGGTCGGCGTCTCCATCTGCGAGGACGTCTGGTTCGACGACGGACCGGTGGCCCAGCCGGGCGCGCCGGTGCCGACGTCGTGGTCAACCTCAACGCGTCGCCCTACAACCGGGGCCGGCGCACCCAACGCCTCGCCATGTTGCGCGGCCGCGTGGCCGAGGCGGGCTGTGCCGTCGCCTACGTCAACCAGGTGGGCGGTCAGGACGAGCTGGTCTTCGACGGCGACTCGCTGGTCGTGGCCGCCGACGGGACGCTGCTGGCGTCGGGCGCGCAGTTCGCCACCGACCTGGTCGTGGTCGACCTCCCGATCGGGCCGCACCGGCCGCACGCCGTCACCGAGCTGCTGCCGAGGATCGTGGTCAGCGAGCCCCGTCGCGCCGGACGGCCGGACCTGGTGGCCGCGCCGCTGCGCCCCGCGCTGATCGATCACGCCGAGGTGTACGCCGCGCTCGTCCTCGGGACCCGTGACTACCTGGGCAAGAACGGCTTCACCGAGGCCGTCATCGGCCTGTCGGGAGGCATCGACTCCTCCCTCGTGGCCACGGTCGCGGTCGACGCCATCGGCGCCGAGCGTGTGCACGGCCTCTCCATGCCGTCGCGCTACTCCAGCGAAGGGTCGCGCCGACGACGCCGGGGTCCTGGCCGAGCGCCTGGGCATCGATCTCAAGGTCGTGCCCATCGAGGAGGCGCACGTCGCCTTCGCCTCCATGCTGGCGCCCGTGCTCGGGCGCGAGCCCTCGGGACTGACCGACGAGAACCTGCAGTCGCGCCTGCGCGGCGTCCTGCTCATGGCCGTGTCGAACGCCAAGGGATGGATCGTGCTCACGACGGGCAACAAGAGCGAAATGGCGACCGGCTACTCCACGCTCTACGGGGACTCGGCGGGCGGGTTCGCGGTGATCAAGGACGTGCCCAAGACCCTGGTGTACGACCTGTGCCGCTACCGCAACACGCAGGCCGTGCTCGAAGGCCTCGTCGGTCCGATCCCCGACAGCGTGCTCGACAAGCCGCCGTCGGCCGAGCTGCGCCCCGACCAGCGCGACGACCAGTCGCTCCCCCCCTACGAGGAGCTCGACCCCGTGCTGCAGGGCTACGTGGAGGGTGACCGCACCGCAGCGGACCTCGTGGCGGAGGGATTCGACCCGGCGGTGGTGGACCGGGTCGTGCGCCTCGTCGACGGCGCCGAGTACAAGCGGCGCCAGATGCCGCCCGGAGTGCGCATCACCACCAAGGCCTTCGGCAAGGACCGTCGCATGCCCATCACCAACCGCTACCGCTCCTCGGCCCTCGAGGAGTCCGGGGGTGGCTGAGGCCGCCTCCGGCGCCACCCCCCGCTGGCGGGACATCGGCGAGTTGGCCGAGCTGGTCGGCGCCTACTGCTGGCTCGAGCATCGGATCTTCGAGCTCACCGGCGCCTGGGCGTCTGCGCCCGGCACCGCCGAGGACCCGTCGGCGGCCGGCGAGCTGAGCGTTTTTTGCGCCGCGCTGTCCCGGCGCCACGGCGCGCGGGCCGAGTCCTGGGCCCGACGCCTACCGGTGCGGGCCGCGGTCGACCCCCTCGCGCTGGTGCGCGCACCCGACGGGCCCTTGGCCGGTGCGCTCGACGCCCTGGCGTCCGAGCCGGACGGCCTCGTACGGGTCAGCGCCCTCGTCGAGACGGTGCTTCCCTGCCTGGGCCGGGTCTACGAGGCCCACGAGGCGACCGCGGCGGCCGTCAGCGAGGGGCCCGTCCTGGAGATCCTGGTGCGAGCCCGCCGGGAATTGGCCGGGGAGATCCGGGGCGGCGGTGCCCTCCCGGGCCTTGCGGGGGCCTCGAAGAGGGGGTCACAACTGCGGGCGGACATCGAACGGGCGTTTGATACGACGCGGATTTTCCCTGCTGTACGGGCATCTTGACAGCGCCATTACACTGTCTGAGCAGACCACGTGCGCCAGGAACGGGCGCCGACTGCTTCATATCGAGCGCGACAGCCCGGCTGGGTCCCCCCTCCGAGGCCATGGGACGGAAGGTTTGGCGACGATCTTGGCGAAGGAACGAATCGAGCGCGACGACGAGGATCTCGTCCGGCTCTACCTGACAGACATCGGACAGTACCCCCTGCTGACCAAGGACGACGAGGTGCGCCTGGCCCAGGCCATCGAAGCCGGCCGGGCCGCCGAGGGCGACGTGGCCAAGGCGCCCAAGGGGATCACGACCGCCAAGAAGCGGGAGCTCCGCCGGGCCGTCATGGAGGGTGAGCAGGCCCAGCAGACGTTCGTGCAGTCGAACCTCCGCCTGGTCGTCTCGATCGCCAAGAAGTACCAGGCCTCCGGCCTGCCCCTGCTCGACCTGATCCAGGAGGGCAACCTCGGCCTGATGCACGCCGTCGAGAAGTTCGACTGGCGCAAGGGCTTCAAGTTCTCCACCTACGCCACGTGGTGGATCCGCCAGGCCATCACCCGCGGCATCGCCAACACCGGGCGCACCATCCGCCTTCCCGTCCACGCCGGCGACACGCTGGCCCGGGTGCAGAAGGCGCAGGCGAGGCTCGAGCTGAAGCTGGGCCGGCCCGCCACGCTGGCCGAGCTCGGCATCGAGGTCGAGATGCCCGAGGACAAGCTCGTCGAGGCCCTGCGCTTCAGGGCCGAGCCGCTGTCCCTGTCGGAGCCGCTGCGCGAGGACGGGGATGCCGAGCTGGGCGACGTCGTCGAGGACCGCTCCGCCGAGTCGCCCTTCGAGGTCGCCGCCGTGTCGCTGCTGCCCGACGAGATCGGCCGGCTCCTGTCGCCGCTCGACGAGCGCGAGCGTGAGATCCTGCGGCTGCGCTTCGGCCTGGACCGGGGTGAGCCCCGCACGCTCGAGGAGGTGGGCGAGCACTTCAACCTCACCCGGGAGCGGATCCGCCAGATCGAGGCCCGGGCCATGTCCAAGCTGCGCCACCCGTCCTCGGACACCGGCGCCCGTGATCTCCTGACCGTCTAGTCGCATAGGCTCTCAGGCCATGAAGAAGCTCCTCATTCTCGCCATCCTCGTTGCCATCGGCGTCATCGCCGCCAAGCGCCTGCAGAACAGCTAAGGCAACGCCGGGCGCCCGAGCGCGCTCCAGCGCTCGGCGCCGGACCCGGTTAGGCGCCGGACCGCGCCAGGCTGCGCGTCGGCCCGGGCACGTGACGGCCACGGTGGCCGCGCCGCCACAGGATGAGCGCCGCGCCGGCCACCGCGAGGCTGGTCGTCACCACCGGCGTCGTGCGCCCGACGCGGTCGCGCAGCCGGATCGGCTTGATGAAGTTGCGCACCTCCCAGCCCCGCTCGCGTGCGATCTTGGCCAGGGCGCGATCCGGGTTGACCGCCACCGGCCGCCCGACCGCCTCGAGCATCGGCAGGTCGGTCGCCGAGTCCGAATAGGCGCTGCTCGCCGCCAGGTCGATGCCGGTGCGCTCCGCCAGCTCGACCATCGCGGTGGCCTTCGACTCGCCGTAGGCGTAGAACGCCATGTGCCCGGTGTAGCGACCCTGCTCGTCGACCTCGCCCCGGGAGCAGATGGCCCCGTCGACGCCGAGCAGGTCGGCGAGGGGCAGCACGATCTCCTCGGGCGAGGCGGAGACCAGGTAGACGCGGTGGCCGGCGGCGCGGTGCAGCTCCATCAGCTCGAGCGCCTCGGCGTACATGATCGGCTCCATCGTCTGCAGCATCGTCTCGCGCACGATCTGGCGCACCTGCGCGTGGTCCCAGCCCTTGGTGACGGCCAGCATCGACTCGCGCACCCGTACGAGGCGATCCTCGTCGGCGCCGAAGTAGAGGTAGATCAGCTGGGAGATGGCGGCCCGCGCCACCAGCCGGCGGTTGATCAGCCCCCCCTTGAGGAAGGGCCGGCCGAAGGCGGCGATGGAGGCGCGGTCGATGACCGTCTTGTCGAGGTCGAAGAAGGCCGCCTCCATACCTCTAATGGTACGGGTGCCCGGTGCCCCACCTTGAGCACTCGTGACGGCCGGGCGACGAGGCGGTGAACGTTCGGAGCGTGTGAGCTGGGATGTCGCGGGGGTTGCCGACCGGTTGCGCTCAGGCCACCTGGTTGGCGATGAAGAGCGTGTGCACGCTCTCCTCCGCCTCGGCATCGACCAGCACGAGCACCTCGTCACCGGACTGGAGCGTCGTGTCCCCGCGGGGAACGATGAGGCGATCGGCCCGGACGACGGCGACGACGACGGCGTCGCGGGGGAAGTCGAGGTCGGCGATCGCGATGTCGTTGGCCGGCGAGTCTTCGGCCAGCGTGATCTCGACCAGATGGGCGGCGCCGCCGTGGAACTGCAGGAGGCGCACCAGCGCGCCGACCGAGACCGCCTCCTCCACCAACGCGGTGAGGAGCTGCGGGGTGGAGACCGAGACGTCGACCCCCCAGCTCTCGTTGAAGAGCCACTGGTTCTTGGGGTGGTTGACCCGGGCCACGACGCGGGGGACGGCGAACTCCTGCTTGGCCAAGAGCGAGATCACGAGGTTGTCCTCGTCGTCCCCGGTGGCGGCGACCACGACGTCGACGGTGGCCAGGCCCGCCGCGTCGAGCGACGACACCTCGCAGGCGTCGGCCGCCACCCACGTGACGTCGAGCGTCGGACGCAGCCGCTCGACCAGCTCGGGGTCCTGCTCCAGGACGAGCACATCGTGCCCGTTGGCGTGCAGGTCCGCCGCGATGGCGGTGCCCACGCTCCCGGCCCCGGCGATGGCGACCTTCACGACCGGCCTTCCCCGCCCGGACCGTCGCCGGGCGCGAGGCTCTCTTCGAGCTCGCGCCGGGCGTCGTCGAGCACGGCGATGTGCAGGACGTCGCCCTCCTGGCCGACGAGATCGGACGCGTCCAGCCGGGGCACGCCGGCGCGGGTCACCGCGACGAGGGTGAGTCGTCCGGGCTGCTCCAGGTCACCGAGCGCCTTGCCCGCCCAGGACTCGGGCAGCGAGCGGTCGATCAGGGTCAGGCGCCCCGTCGGGTCGGACCAGTCGCCGACGTCCTCGTCGGGCAGCAGGCGCCGGCGGACCTGGTCGATCGTCCACGTGACGGTCGCGACGGTGGGGATGCCGAGGCGTTGGTAGATCTCGGCCCGGCGCGGGTCGTAAATGCGGGCCACGACGTTGGGGATCTTGTAGGTCTCCCGGGCGATCCGCACGGTCAGGATGTTGGTGTTGTCGCCGCTGGTGACCGCGGCCAGCGCGTCGGCGTCGAGCGCCCCCGCCTTCTCCAGGTCGTCGCGGTCGAACCCCGATCCCACGATGCAGGGGCCGTTCCACTCCTTGAGGCGGCGGAAGGCCCGGGAGTTCTTGTCGATCACGGAGACGGAGTGGCCCTCCGCGCTCAACGAGATGGCGAGACCCGAACCCACGCGGCCGCACCCGACGACGATCACATGCACGCCACAGTGCAACACGCCAGGTCGGGTCTTGCAAAAGTTGGCCGGCCCCGACCCTGTGCCGCCTCCCGGCGCCCGATCCCGCCGGCCCGCCGGGCGGACGAAGGGCATGCAGGCGGCCCATGATTTACTGAGCGGGTGAAGGAAGCGGCCGCCAGCGGCGCCGATGTGGCGGAGCCACCCGGGACGGGGGTGGGTGTCCCGCCCGCACCGGTGACTCCCCACGCAGACGCACGCATGAAGCCCGCCGCGTCCACCCTGACCCAGCTCGATCTCCCCGAGACGCTCCGCTACCGCATCAAGAACCGGTTGCTCGGGCCTCCCATCTCCACCGAGCGCCAGTCGAGCGAGCGCCTGGGCAAGCCCACCGCCCTGGCCGTCTTGTCCTCCGACGTCATCTCGTCATCGGCCTACGCCACCGAGCAGATGCTCATTCCCCTGATCCCGATCATCGGCGTCGCCGCGTTCTCGTTGGTCATCCCGATCAGCCTCGCGGTGATCTTCGTCCTTCTCTTCGTGACCCTCTCGTACCTCGAGGTGGTCAAGGTGTACACCAAGGCCGGCGGGGCCTACGTGGTGGCCCGCGAGAACTTCGGCCTCAACGTGGCGCAGGTGGCCGCCATGTCGTTGCTCATCGACTACACCCTGACGGTGGCGGTGTCGGTGGCGGCCGGCGTCGCCGCGATCACCTCCGTGGTCCCGAGCCTCTCTCCCTACACGACGTGGATCGCCATCGGCCTGGTCATCCTCCTCGCCTACGGGAACCTGCGCGGCATCCGCGAGGCCGGCCGCACGTTCGCCGTCCCCACCTACTTCTTCATCGCCAACATGGTGCTGCTCATCGCCTGGGGCATCTACAAGGATGTCGCCGGGACCCTGCATGCCCACCCGATCACCGGGCACCCGGGCTCGGTCCCCATCGGGTCGCCGGCGAGCGGCCTCCTCTACGGAGCCACCGTGTTCGTGCTGCTCAAGGCGTTCGCCTCGGGCGGTTCGGCCCTCACCGGGACCGAGGCCATCTCCAACGGCGTGAGCGTCTTCCGCAAGCCCGAGTCGCGCAACGCCCGGATCACCATGGTCTTGATGGCCACGATCCTGGGGTCACTCGTCCTCGGGGTCTCCGCACTGGCCTCCATCACCCATCCCGTGCCCTACGTCTCGGGCACCCCGACGGTGATCTCCCAGGTGGCCAAGTACGTCTACGGGACCCAGGGGCTCGGCGGGGTGCTCTACGCCATGCTCCAGATCGGGACGACGCTGATCCTGATCCTGGCGGCCAACACGAGCTTCACCGGGTTCCCCTTCCTCGCCAGCTTCGCGGCCGAGGACTCGTACCTGCCGCGCCAGCTGACCAAGCGCGGGCACCGCCTGGTCTTCTCGACCGGGATCATGGTGCTCACCGTCGTGTCCATCCTGTTGCTCCTCATCACCCGGGCCCGGGTGGACAGCCTGATCCCGCTCTACGCCATCGGCGTGTTCACCGGCTTCACCATGGCCGGGGCGGGGATGGCGAAGTACCACCTGCGCCACCGGGAGGAACATTGGAGGCGGCGACTGGCCATCAACGGCACCGCCTCGGTGCTCTCGGCCATCGTGCTGGTGATCATCGCGGTGGCCAAGTTCAGCCAGGGGGCCTGGGTCATCCTGATCATCCTCCCGCTCGGTGTGCTCGTCCTCCTGCGGCTCCATCGCCAGTACGCGGACGAGGAGCACCAGCTCGAAGAGGGCGCGGCCGAGGCGGCAGCGGCGCCGGTGCTCAACCGGCACGTCGTCATCGTGCTGGTCGACCGCCTGGACATGGCCACGGCCCGGGCCCTCCAGTACGCCCGGACGCTCAACCCCGACGAGCTGCGCGCGGTGCACTTCACGCTCGACAGCCGGGTGTCCGCGGAGCTCGTGGCCGAGTGGAGCCGGCTCGGGCTGGCTCGCCTGCCGCTCGACGTCGAGGAATGTGAAGACCGGCGGCTGGGCCGGGCCGTTCTCGAACTGGCGGCCGAGACGGTGGCCGACCAGGAGACCGAGCTGACCATCCTGCTGCCGCGACGGGGATTCGCCACCGGCTGGCAGCGCCTGCTCCACGACGGCACGGCCGACCGGATTGCCGCCGGGGTGGCGCAGCTCCAGCACGTGAGTGCCACCGTCGTGCCCTATCAGCTCACCGGAGGGTGGTTCTCGCATCGGCGGGCCCGTGGCGGTCACGACGCCCAGCAATGGGAAGGCCACCGCGCTGCCCGGGACCCGTTCCGACCGCTCACTGGACCGGGCGGCACGACGGGCCGCCGACCGACGGGCGGCGGACGACTCCTTCGAGAAGGTGGCCTTCGGGGGCAAGACCGGGGCGACCACGCCCATCGGGCAGGTGGAGTGGCGCCAGCGGGTGCGGATCGCCGGCCGGATCAAGTCGGTGCGGACCCAGCCCCGCGCCGGCACCGCGAACCTCGAGTGCGTCCTGGCCGACGGCACCGGCAAGATCCTGTTGGTGTTCCAGGGCCGGCGCCAGATCGCGGGCATTGAGCCCGGGGCCCGTCTCGTGGTCGAGGGCATGGTCGGCGACTGGTCCCGCCGGCAGGCCATTCTCAACCCCGCGTACGAGCTGGTGCAGGCCAGCGCCGAGCTGCAGCCGCCCGATTGAGGGTGCCGGCGGGAGTGGATCACGCACGGGTCGGCCGAAATTGCCCGTCCGGTCGCCAGTAGCTAACGTGCCCGACGGCCCGGGGCCGGGTGCGGCCTCCCCGGCGCGCCCCTCGGCTCGGGGCGATGACGTCGACCGCCGTGGTGCCGAGCGCCGCCGCTGCGCTCGGACAAGGGCGCCGACACACCTCCTCGCCAGACGACAGGAACAGAAAGGGCACACCAGGAATGATCAATCTCCTCGCATCTGAGGGCGGCTACCAGGCCTTCCACCTCAGCGGGGCGGACAAGACCTGGCTGTACATCTGCCTGGTCGCCGGCATCGTCGGCATCGCCGCCGGCCTCCTGCTCGCCCGCAACGTGCTCTCCTTCGACCAGGGCACGGCGAAGATGAAGGAGATCGCCCAGGCGATCCAGGAGGGGGCCCAGGCGTTTCTCGGCCGCCAGTTCCGGGCCATCGCCATGATCATCATCCCCCTGGCCATCCTCATCTTCTTCACCGCCACCAAGGTGGTGCGGCCCGACGGGGGGGTCGCGCTGACCTTCCAGCAAGACGGCATCTACCGCGTCGTCTGCTTCCTCTTCGGGGCCGCCTTCTCGGGCCTGACCGGCTTCATCGGCATGAGCATCGCGGTCCGGGGCAACGTCCGCACCGCCGCCGCGGCCTCGAAAGGCGGCGGCATGGCCGCCGCCCTGCGGGTCGCGTTCCGCACCGGGGCCGTGACCGGCATGCTCTGCGTCGGCCTCGGGCTGGTGGGGGCGACCGCCATCGTCCTCATCTTCCAGAACTCGGCCACGGCGGTGCTCATCGGCTTCGCCTTCGGGGCCTCACTGATCGCCCTCTTCATGCGTGTCGGCGGCGGCATCTTCACCAAGGCGGCCGACGTCGGTGCCGACCTGGTCGGCAAGGTGGAGGCCGGCATCCCCGAGGACGACCCGCGCAACGCGGCCACCATCGCCGACAACGTGGGCGACAACGTCGGCGACTGCGCCGGCATGGCGGCCGACCTCTTCGAGTCCTACGAGATCACCATCATCTCGTCGTTGATTCTCGGCTACTCGGCCTTCACCTCCATCCACAAGAACCCGACGCCCGCCGTCCTCTTCCCCCTGATCGTCCCGGCCATCGGCATCTTCGCCTCCGTCATCGGCGTCCTCGTGGTGCGGGCGCGCAACAAGGACCGCAACGCGATGGCACCGATCAACCGGGGCTTCTGGCTCGCCGCACTGTTGACGGTCGTCGGTGCCTTCCTGGTGGCGCAGTACTACGTGCACGACCTCAAGGTCTTCTGGGCGGTGCTGACCGGCGTCGTCCTCTCGTTGGTGGCCAGCCAGATCACCGAGCAGTTCACCTCCACCGAGCGCGGGCCGGTCAAGGAGATCGCGGCGTCGGCCCGCACCGGTCCGGCCACCACGGTGCTCTCGGGCTTCTCCATCGGGCTGGAGTCGTCCGTCTGGGCCATCGTGGCCATCGCCATCGCGCTCGGCGTGGCCATCGGGCTGGGGGACGGCAACATTGAGCTGACCTTCTACCTGATCGCCCTCATCGGCATCGGGTTGCTCGCCACGGCGGGCATGGTCGTGTCCGAGGACAGCTTCGGGCCGGTGTCGGACAACGCGGCCGGCATCGCCGAGATGTCGGGTGAGTTCACCGGTGAGGCCGAGCGGGTCATGGTGAGCCTCGACGCCGTGGGGAACACGACCAAGGCCATCACCAAGGGCGTGGCGATCGGGTCGGCCGTCATCGCTTCCGTGGCGTTGTTCTCCGCCTTCATTGAGACGATCAACTCGCAGCTGAACCTGCACCTGCACGCCAACCAGCTGCTGGTGTCGCCGTTCACCCAGATCAACGTGTCCAACCCGAAGACCTTCATCGGCCTGCTCATCGGCGGGTCGATCGGGTTCCTCTTCTCCTCGCTGGCCATCCGTGCCGTCGGCCGTTCAGCCGGCACCGTCGTGCTCGAGGTGCGGCGGCAATTCCGAGAACATCCGGGGATCATGGACTACACGGAGAAGCCCGAGTACGGCCGCGTCATCAGCATCTGCACCACCGCCGCCCAGCGCGAGCTGGCGACGCCGGCGCTCCTGGCCATCCTCTCCCCGGTCATCATCGGCTTCGGCATCAACTACTTCGCGCTGGGCGCCTTCCTGGCCGGCACCATCCTCACCGGGCAGCTCCTGGCCAACACGCTGTCCAACTCCGGTGGGGCGTGGGACAACGCCAAGAAGTACATCGAGGACGGCAACGAGGGAGGCAAGGGCTCGGAGGCGCACAAGGCCGCCGTCATCGGCGACACCGTCGGCGACCCGTTCAAGGACACCGCGGGGCCGGCGCTGAACCCCATGATCAAGGTGATGAACCTGGTCTCGCTGCTCATCCTCCCCGCGGTCATCGCGCTGCGGCACGACACCGGCGCCCGCCTCGCCATCGCCGGCGTGTCGCTGGTGATCCTGCTCGGCGCCCTGGCCTTCTCGAAGCGGGCGCCCGAGCCGATGGACGCCGAGGCAGCCGAAACCAGCCGGGCCGAAGCAGCTGTTGCGTCGGCCGATTGACCTGCTCAGAAGCCTAGGGACCCGTTCACCAGCGGCACCTCCGCCGCACCCCGCCCTTGACAGGCAGGGTGACGGCCCCTCAGTCTGACGTGACCATGCCCACCCCTTCACCCGTCCCGTCCATGGCCCGCGGTGTCTGCCGTGGGTAAGGCGCTCGTCATCGTCGAGTCGCCCGCCAAGGCGCGCACCATCGGCGGCATGTTGGGTCCCGATTTCATCGTGGAGTCGTCGGTCGGCCACATCCGCGACCTGCCCCGCGGGGCCGACGAGGTGCCCGCCGCCTACAAGGGCGAGTCGTGGGCCCGCCTCGGGGTGGACGTCGACAACGGGTTCAAGCCGCTCTACGTGGTCTCGTCGCCCAAGAAGTCCGTGGTGGCCAACCTCAAGAAGCTCCTGAAGGGCGCCGACGAGCTCTACCTCGCCACCGACGAGGACCGCGAGGGCGAGTCCATCGCGTGGCACCTCTCCGAGGTGCTGTCGCCGACCGTGCCCGTCAAGCGCATGGTGTTCCACGAGATCACCCCGGCCGCCATCGCCCGTGCCGTCGACGAGTGGCGCGACCTCGACCGCCGCCTCGTCGACGCGCAGGAGGCCCGGCGCATCCTCGACCGCCTCTACGGGTACGAGGTGTCGCCCGTGCTGTGGCGCAAGGTCATGCCCCGGCTCTCGGCCGGACGGGTCCAGAGCGTCGCCACCAGGATGGTGGTCGAGCGCGAGCGGGCCCGGATGCAGTTCCGCTCCGCCACTTGGTGGGGCATCGAGGGCACGTTCAGCACCACCACCACCGCCGGCTCGTCGGGATTCGGGGCCGCGCTCGTCTCGCTCGGCGGCACGGCCGTCGCCACGGGCAAGGACTTCGACGACCAGGGGGAGCAGAGCGCGAAGGGCAATGTGCGCGTCCTGGACGAGGAGATCGCGACCTCCGTGGCCTCCGCCCTGGCCGGCACGGCGTTCACCGTGAGCAGCGTGACCGAGCGGCCGTACCGCCGGTCCCCCGCCGCCCCGTTCATGACCTCGACGCTGCAGCAAGAGGCCGGCCGCCAGCTCCGCTTCAGCGCCCAGCGGGCCATGCAGGTGGCCCAGCGCCTCTACGAGCAGGGCTTCATCACCTACATGCGGACCGACTCGACGACGCTGTCCGACGAGGCGCTCACCGCGGCGCGTACCCAGGCCCGTGAGATGTACGGCCCCGAATACGTGCCCGACGCCCCGCGCCGCTACGAGCGCAAGGTGAAGAACGCGCAGGAGGCCCACGAGGCCATCCGCCCGTCAGGCGAGACCTTCCGCACGCCCGAGGCGGCGGCCCGGGAGCTGTCAGGGGACGAGCTCCGCCTGTACGAGCTGATCTGGAAGCGCACGGTGGCCTCCCAGATGAACGACGCCGTCGGCACCAGCGCGCAGATCCGCCTGACCGCGGCCGTGACCGAGGGCGTGGCGGCCGGGGAGCTCGCGGAGTTCTCGGCCAGCGGGCGCATCATTACCTTCCCGGGGTTCCGGCGCGCCTATGTCGAGGGCTCGGACGACCCGGAGGCCGAACTGGCCGACCGCGACGTGGTGCTGCCCGCGCTGGCCGAGGGCGACCGGGTGCAGGGCGACTCCTTCGATGCCAAGTCACACGCCACCGAGCCGCCGGCGCGCTACACCGAGGCCTCGCTCGTCAAGGCGATGGAGGAGCTGGGCGTGGGTCGCCCGAGCACCTACGCCAGCGTCATCGCCACCATCCTCGACCGCGGCTACGTGTGGAAGAAGGGGACGGCGCTCGTGCCCAGCTTCACCGCCTTCGCCGTCGTCGGCCTCCTGGAGCGCTACTTCGGGGACCTGGTGGACTACGGCTTCACCGCGTCGATGGAGGACGACCTCGACGAGATCGCCGCCGGGCGCGAGGAAGTCGCTGCCCTGGTTGACCCGGTTCTACTTCGGCACCGCGGTGCCGGGCGCGGGCGGCGGGAACGGGGACCATGTCGAGACGGTGGGGCTCAAGGCCACGGTGGCCTCGCACCTGAGCGAAATCGACGCCCGGGAGATCAACTCCATCCCGCTGGGCGAGGGCACTGACGGCCAGCAGATCGTCGCCCGGGTCGGGCGCTACGGGCCCTACCTCCAACGCGGGGAGGATCGGGCTTCCATCCCCGAGGACATGGCGCCCGACGAGCTGACCATCGAGCGCGCCGAGGAGATCCTGGCGGCGCCCTCCAACGACCGGGTGCTCGGCACCGACCCCGAGAGCGGGCTCGAGATCATGCTCAAGGCGGGGCGGTTCGGGCCCTATGTCCAGGTGGGCGAGCTCACCGAGGGCGCCGAGAAGCCGCGCACCGCGTCGCTGTTCTCGTCCATGGAGCCGGCCACCCTGACGCTCGAACAGGCGCTCGAGTTGTTGCGCATCCCGCGCACGGTGGGGACCGACCCCGCGACGGGTGAGGACGTGGTGGCCCACAACGGGAAGTTCGGGCCGTATCTCAAGCGCGGGACCGACACGCGCGAGTCTCACGAGCGAGGACCAGCTCCTGAACGTGACGCTCGACGAGGCGCAGGCGCTCTTCGCGCAGCCCAAGCAGCGCCGGGGGCGCCAGGCCGCGGCACCGCTGCGCGAGCTGGGCACCGACCCGACGACGAACCTGCCGGTGGTCGTGAAGGAGGGCCGCTTCGGTCCCTACGCGACCGACGGCACCACGAACGCCAGTCTGCGCAAGGGCGACACGGTCGAGTCGATCGACATCGGCCGGGCTTCCGAGCTGCTCGCCGAGCGCCGGGCGGCGGGCCCGTCGACGCGCAAGAAGAAGGCAGCCAAGAAGGCCGCTCCGGCCAAGAAGAAGGCCGCCGCCAAGAAGACGGGAACGGCGAAGAAGGCCGGTGCCGCCAAGAAGGCCGGTGCCGTGAAGGCCAGCGGGGCGACCGAGGCGGGGACGGCCGGGCCGGCGGACGACGCCGCATTGAAGGCAACGCCGAGCAATCCGTTCTGACATGCCGGCCCGGGGTCGCCTGATCGCGCTCGAGGGCATTGACGGGTGCGGGAAGTCCACCCAGGCCCGAGCACTGGCAACCGCGCTCGGCGCCCAGCTCACCCACGAGCCCGGGGCGACGCCGGTCGGCGCCCTCCTGCGCCAACTGCTCCTCGCGCCCGAGTCACCCGCGCCGTCGCCGCGGGCCGAGGCCCTTCTCATGGCGGCCGACCGGGCGGAGCACGTGGCGCTCGTCATTGCGCCCGCGCTGGCGGCCGGGGCGTGGGTGGTCAGCGACCGCTACTCGGCGTCGACCATCGCCTACCAGGGCTACGGCCGGGGGCTGGACCCGGCCGGCCTGGCCGCTCTGGTGGCCTGGGCCGCCGACGGGTTGCAGGCGGACCTGTCGGTCCTCGTGGACGTGCCCGTCGACGTCGCTGCGGCGCGGCTCGCCGGCGCCGGTGGCCGACGGGCGGACCGCATGGAGCAGCTCGGCCCGGAATTCGCGGCCCGGGTCCGGGAGGGCTTTCTCGCCCAGGCCGCCGGGGACCCCGAGCACTGGCTCGTCGTCGACGGCGACGCGGACGCCGAGGCGGTGACCGCCCATATCGTGGCCTCCGTGCGGTCGCGACTTGGTGACGGACCGGGCGGAGACCGGTGAGCGGGGAGCGGCCGGCCCCCGAGCTCTTCGCCGGCGTGGTGGGCCAGGAGAAGGCGGTGGCCGCCCTGCGGGCGGCGGCGGCCAGCCCCGTCCACGCCTACCTGTTCCGTGGCCCCGCCGGCAACGGCGGCCTGGCTGCTGCCTACGGGTTCGCCGCCGCGCTGCTGTGTCCCGACGGCGGGTGCGGCACGTGCGCCACCTGCCGCGCCGCGCTGGCCGGGACCGACCCCGACCTGCACGTGATCCGCCGCAGCGGCGCGTCGGTGTCCAAGGACACGATCCGCCAGGTCGTCTCGCTGGCCCAGCGGCGGCCGCTGCACGCACAACGCCAGGTGATCGTGGTCCCCGACATGCACCTCGTGCAGGATCGTGCACCCGTGCTGCTCAAGACGCTCGAGGAGCCACCCGGCGAAACGGTCTTCATCCTCCTCGCCGACGAGGTGATCCCCGAACTGGTGACGGTGGCCAGCCGCTCGGTCGAGATCGAGTTCCCGCCGGTGCCGCGCGACGTGCTGGTGCGCTGGCTCACCGGGTCGGGGGTGCCGTCGGACACGGCGGCCGTGGTGGCGGACAGCAGCAGCGGCAACGTCGAACGGGCGCGGGTCATGATCGACGACCCCGACGTGTCGGCGCGGGTCGCGCTGTGGGCGTCGGTGCCCGACGAGCTGAGCCTCTCGGGCGTGACGGCGGCCGCGCTGGCCCGGCGCGTGCTCGACTCGTCGGATCGCGCCGTCGAGCCCCTCCGGGCCGCCCATGCCCGCGAGATCGACACGCTCGCCGACGCGGCCAAGGTGATGGGCGAGCGCGGGCTGCCCGGCCGCAAGGAGATCGTGGAGCAGCACCAGCGCGAGGAGCGCCGTTTCCGCACCGACGCCCTGCGGGCGGGGCTCGGCGTGCTGGCCCGGGCCTACCGGGGGCGGGTCGCGGCGGCGGCCCAGGCGGGCACGGTTGCGGTGGCCGACCAGGAGGTGCGGAGTGCCGCCACCGCCGTGGGCCTGATCACGAAGGCGGCGGAGGCCCTGCCGCGGAACCCGAACGAGACACTGCTCCTCCAGTCGCTCTTCGTCCGGCTGGCCGCGCTGGCGGCCTGAAAGGGCCGAATTCGCCGCCAGGACGGCGCGCCTGCAATCTGGGTGACATAGAGTCACGCCCACCTGCTTTGTAGATTCCACGGAGGGTTCGGGGGTGGATACATGCTGTTGGTGACACTCGCGGACCTGTGGTTCCGTGCCCGCCAGTTCTTGATCGCCATCGTCGGGGTAGGCCTCGTCCTGGCCCTGGCGCTCGCCGTGACCGGGCTGGCCGACGGGTTCCACGCCGAGGTGGAGAACTTCGTCGACAAGGTGGGTGCCTCCTCGTGGGTCATGTCGCCCGCGGCGCAGGGGCGGGTCACCGCTTTCGCCGCCTTCCCGGCGGCCGATGCCGCCGCCGTCGCCCGTGAGCCGGGCGTGCGCCGGGCCTCCCCCATGATGTTCGCCCCGTCGCAGGTCGTGCAGGTCGACGGCTCGACGTCGCCGCAGACCGTGAACCTGGTCGGCGTCGTGCCAGGGGGCCTGGGTGCACCGCAGGTCGCGTCGGGTCACGGGTTGTCGGGACCCGGGCAAGCGGTCGTGGACTCCAAGGTGACCTCGCACGTCGGCAGCACCATCCTGCTCGGCGGCCACCCGTACAAGGTGGTGGGAACCGTCGACAACGCAACCATGCTCGGAGGGCAGGCGCTCGTGTACATGCCGATCGCCACCGTGCAGCAGGCCGTCACGGGCGGCAGGCCGCTCGCCACCGCGATCGCCGTGCAGGGCACACCCGCCAACGTGCCGCACGGGCTCGTCGTACTGTCGTCGTCGACGGTGGTCTCCGACACCATGGGCCAGCTGAAGACGGCGGTCGCCTCGATCGACAACACGCGCTCGCTGATGTGGATCATCGCCGCGGTCATCGTCGCCGCCATGCTCTATGTGGCAGCCCTGGAGCGCAAGCGGGACTTCGCCGTGCTCAAGGCGCTCGGCTCGTCGTCGCGGGCGCTGTTCCTGAGCCTCGTCCTCGAAGCCGTCATCGTCACGCTGTTGGCGGCCGTGCTGGCGGAGGTCCTTGCCTCGCTGCTGACGCCGACGTTCGCGCAGCCACTCGACATCACGCTCGACGCGCGCCTCGCCTTACCCATCGTGGCGCTGGTGGTGGGCGTCGTGGCCAGCGTGAGCGCACTGCGCCGGGTGACCGGCGCCGATCCCGCGGCGGCGTTCGGATGAACGACCGCCTCGTCGTCGACCAGCTCACCGTGGCCTTCGATTCCGGGGGCTATGTCATCAAGCCGCTGGACGGGCTGAGCTTCGAGGCCGAGGACGGCGAGCTGGTCGTCCTGCTGGGGCCATCGGGCTGTGGCAAGACCACACTGCTGTCGTGCATCGCCGGGTTGTTGACGCCCGCCTCGGGGAACGTCCGCTACGGCGCACTGGTCGTCAACGACATGCGGGGGCCAGTGCTCTCGGACTACCGGCGCTCGACGGTTGGCGTCGTGTTCCAGGCGTTCAACCTCATCCCCAGCCTGTCGGCACGGGGCAACGTGATGGTCCCCATGCGCATCGCCCGCATGCCGCGCGCGAAGGCCAAGGCACGGGCCGACGAGCTGCTGGAGCGGGTCGGCCTCGGTGAGCGCGGCCACCACCGTCCGGCCCAGTTGTCGGGCGGCCAACAGCAGCGGGTGGCCATTGCACGTGCGCTGGTGCACGACCCCCCGCTGATCGTGGCCGACGAGCCCACGGCCCACCTCGACCACATCCAGGTCGAGGGCATCCTGCGCCTCCTGCGCGAGCTGGCCAGCCCGGGCCGCATCGTCGTGGTGGCGACGCACGACGACCGCGTCACGCAGCTCGCCGACCGGGTCGTCGAGATGGCCCCGCACTTCACCGACGCGGACCGTCCGCCCGAAGAGTCGAAGCTCGCTGCCGGCGAAGTCCTCTTCCGGCAGGGAGAGCGTGGCGAGCTGATCTACCGCCTCGACTCTGGGCTTCTGGAGGTGTACCGGGAGTTGGCCGACGGGACCGAAGAGTCCCTGGCCCGCATCGAGCCCGGGAACTATGTGGGTGAGCTCGGCCCCATCCTGAACCTGCCGCGGAGTGCGTCCGTGCGTGCGCTGGAGGACACCGTCGTGACCGGGTACACCGTGCGGGCCTTCCGCCAGGACCATCCGCACCAGGTGGTCGAGCAGGGCGCCGGGTAGCTGCCTCCGGCGGGGCCGGCGCGTCGTGCCGCAGTGGTCCCATCCCAGCGCTGTTTCGGAGGGTGCCTAGCATGGGTGCGACGGAGAGGTCGTGAGGGTCGGCATGTCGGCTGGTGATTTCGCGGGACGCGCCACGGCGAGCACGTCGGCTCCGTCGCGACTCGAGATCCGCGTGCTCGGTTCGCTGGAGATCGCGTGCGACGGTCTGGTCGCCGACGTCGGGGGCTTGAAGGCACGGGCGCTCTTCGCCCGCCTCCTGATCGATCGCGGCCTCGTCGTCTCGGTGGACCGACTGGTGGATGCACTGTGGGGGGAGCACGATGGGGAAGGCGCCGAAATCGCGCTGCGCTCGACCATGTCGCGCCTGCGCAAGCGCCTGCGCGACGCCGGGGCACCCGAGTACCTCATCGTGACCCGTGCGCCGGGCTACCTCCTCGACGTCCCGGCGCAGGTGACCGATGCCCACCGGTTCGAGCAGCTGGTGAACGAGGGCCGCTGCAACTGGCCCGCCGCCGGCCCCGTGATGCCGCCCGCCTGCTCGCGGAGGCGGACGGGATCTGGCGCGGGCCGGCCTACAGCGAGGTGCGGGACGAGCCCTACGCCCGGGCCGAGGCCCGCCGACTGGAGGAGCTCCGGCTCGCGGCCACCGAGACGCGCCTCGATGCCGAGCTGACCGTGGGACGGCACCAGGCCCTCGTCGGCGAGCTGGAGACGCTGACCGGTTCGCATCCCATGCGGGAGCGGCTGTGGTCGCAGCGCATGCTGGCCCTCTACCGCTGTGGTCGTCAGGCCGAGGCGTTGCGCGTCTTCCAGGACCTGCGGTCCATCCTCGTCGCCGAGCTGGGCATCGACCCCGGGCACGACGTGACCTGGATGGAGCACGCCATCCTCACCCAGGAGCCGGCGCTCGACTTCGTCGCGCCCACGGAGCGGGACCCGGGCGACACGATCCGGGCCCCGGTGGTCAGGTCGAGCGCCGGTTACCGCGTCCGTGTGCCCACGTCGCCCAACGAGGGGCGGCTCGTCGGCCGTGCGAGGGAGTCGGCCCGGCTGCGCAGCTGGTGGGCGTCGGCACGCGACGGCGACGGGCGTCTCCTCCTCATCGACGGGGACCCCGGAATCGGGAAGACGCGCCTGGTGGCCGAGCTGGCCCGCAACGTCGAGGCGGAGGGCGCGCTCGTGCTCTGGGGCCGTTGTGACGAGGGGCCGGTGATGCCCTTCCAGCCCCTCGCCGAGGCGCTCGGCCGCTACTTCCAGTCGCTCTCGGCCGACCGGATCTCCCAGATGCCGGACTGGCAGCTCACGGAGCTCTCCCGCCTTGTGCTGCGCCTGCGCGAGTACGCGCCGCAGCTCGAGGAGGAGACCGGCGACGCCGAGAACGAGCGCTACCGCTTCTTCGAGGCGGTCACCGCCACGCTGAACGAGCTGTCGTCGGGAGGCACCGTCCTCCTGGTCGTCGACGACCTGCACTGGGCCGACCAGCCGACCCTGCTCCTCCTCCGCCACGTCCTGCGGAGCACCGACGCCGCCAGACTCGGGATCATCGGGATGTACAACGACACGGAGGTGCCGCCCGACCACCGGCTGCGCTCCATGGTGGCTGACTTCCGCGCCGTCGTGCCGGTCGAGACCGTCCACCTGCAGGGACTGAGCCCGGCCGCGGTGGACGAGCTGGCGCGCGGCTGGCAGACGGGCTCGCCCAACCTCGGCCCGGAGCTGTACCGGCTCACCGACGGCAATCCCCTCTTCCTCGACGAGATGCTCCGGCAGCTGCGCTACCGCGAAGGCGAGCGGGGGGATGAGGGCGATGCCCCGGTGCCCCCCGACCTCAGCCCGACGGAGGCCATTCGCGAGCTGGTGGGGCGGCGGGTCTCCCGGCTGCCCGAGGACGTGATCTACCTGTTGCAGGCGGCGGCGGTGGCGGGTCCGGAGTGCGAGGCGGCCATTGTGGCCGAGGCGGCGGAGCTGTCGCCCGACCAGAGACTCGATGCCTTCGACCGCGCCGTGGAGTCGCGCCTCCTGCGCCGGGTAGGGGATGAGGTCAGCGACCGCTATGCGTTCACCCACGCGCTGGTGCGGGACGCGATTTACGGCGAACTGCTGCGGGGACGCCGCGTGCGCTACCACCACAAGATCGCCGTGGCGACGGAGCGGGTCCACGCAGAGGAGCTGGACACCTTCGTCAACGACCTGGCCCACCACTACTCCCTGGGGGCGGCGCTGGCGGACGCCGACAAGGCGGTCCACTACTGCAGCGCCGCAGGCGAACGAGCACTGCGCCTGCTGGCTTTCGAGGAGGCCGTGGGCCATTTCACCCGCAGTCTCGAGGTGGCCGAGCAGTTCGGTTCCCCGGACAAGGGGGCGCGCTGCGATTCGTTGATCGCGCTCGCAGAGGCGCAGGTCCGGGCCGGTGAGGTGGCCCAGGCTGAGGCCAACTCCGAGCGGGCAGTCTCTCTGGCGCGCGCGATCGGCGACCCCGAGCGCCTGGCTACCGCCGCGTTGGGCGGAAGTCCACTGAGTGATCGCATCGGAGGTCCCAGCGAGAACCAGGTGCAGCTGCTGGAAGAGGCGCGGGCCAAGCTGCCCGATGAGGACTCGCACCTGCGTGCCATGGTGACGGCCCGGCTCGGACTGGTCATGCTCTATACGACGCGCCTGCCCGCGCCGGAACTGCTGGAACGGTCGCTCGATCTCAACACCGAGGCCGTCGCGATGGCGCGCCGACTCGGCGACCGCAGCGCGCTCGGCTCCGCGCTGAACGCCCGGCTCCATGGGCTGTGGGGCATTGAGCCGGCGCCCGAACGCCTGGCCATCGCCAACGAGCTCGGGGAGATCGCCGACGATGTCGGAGACGGGTTCCTCGCCTTGCACGGGTACATGTGGCGGGTCCGCGAGCTGCTGACGCAGGGCAACGTCGATGCCGTCAACGACGAGATCGCTCGCTACGCCGCACGAGGCGGCGGTCCGAGCCATCCGTTCGACCCCTCGTACGGGTACAACGTCGAGGCCATGATGGCGCTCGTCGCCGGCGATATCGAGACGGGAGAAGCGCTGGGACGGCGCTCCCTCGAGGTGGCACCGCCCCACCACCAGCTGGGCCACGTGTTCCACGCCGCCCTGATGGTGTGGACATGGTGGCAGCGCGGCGACCTCTCCTCGGGCATCGCCCTCGGAGAGGTGATCGCGCAGAGCCCGGCCGACGCGCCCCAGGTGTGGGCGGCGCAGGCCCTGGTCCATGCGGAGGCTGGTGAGGCGGAGGCGGCGCTGGAGCGCCTGCACGCGCTGGCAGACATCGGATGGGACCACATCAGCCACCGGAGCGAGAGTGTGACGCTGGCCCTGGCGGCCGCGACCTGTGGTGGGATCGGCCGACGCGCCCGGGACATGGCGCTGCAGATTTACGAGGGGCTGCGACCCTACGCGGGCACGGCTGTGGTGATCCGCCCACCGTCCATGGCGTGCCTGGGGCCGGCGGACTTCTACCTGGGCCTCCTGGCCATGACCTCGGACGACCTGGCGCTCTCGCAGGTGCACTTCGAAGCCGCGTTGCGACTGAGTTTCCGCATGCGCTCGGCCCCCTTCGTGGCCGCGGCAGAGGTGGAGCTGGCGCGGGCACTGCGCCGACGCGGGCGGGGCGACGAGGGGGAGCGGGTGGCGGTGCTGCTGCGCAGCGGTGAGGAGTCCGCCCTGCGCATGGGCCTGCACCGCCTGGCCCGGATGGCGGCCGACCCGGGCTGAGCGGCGTCAGTTGGTGCGGGTGTCTTCCTCCCGGACCCGGGCCTCGTCGTGCTCCGCGTAGACCGCCAGCCGGTCGTCGGCTTCACGGATGCGGCGGCTCATGGCGGTGAAGAGCGTGTTGCGGAACCCGGGGATCTCCATGATGGCCTCGAACTCGCGCGGTCCGATGATCAGGACGTCGAGGTCGGTGGTGGCGGTCACGGTGGCCGTGCGCGGCGCCGCCTCGATGGCCCCCATCTCGCCGAAATAGTCGCCCGGACCGAGGAGGTTCACGACCCGTCCGGCCCGGGTCACCGTCGCCGTGCCGGAGAGGATGACGAAGAGCTCGCGGCCGAGGCGGCCCTCCCGCAGGATCACCTCGTCCGCGTGGACCTGGAGGCGCTCGGCGAGTCGAGCCACCTCCTGCAGCTGGTCCTCGGTGCAGGCGGCGAACCAGGGCACCCCGTGCAGCGTCTCGGACCCGAGCCGGCCGCCACCAGCGCTCTCTCTGAGCATGTCGAACCCCCGCTCCTCCGTAGTGACCGGTCGCCACCGTACGCTGCCTGAGGCTCGCCGGGGGCGCTCGGGAAAGGTGCACGTCGCACCCTCGCCAACTATGCCCGGCCCGGTTGGCAACGGCGTTGCACCACCGTGGCGTGCGGGCCCGCAAAATCGTGCCTGCGGTCACCGGCTTGGGGAAAGTCACGGCGTGCCCTGAATCTGACCTGAGCAAATTGTGGGCGCCGTGCCCAGCACGAGGTCGTGCCCTACACTCCCGTCGCTCCCCGATCCCGCTCTGCGTTCAGCCGGCTGTCACACAAAGGCAACAACGGCTCGCCAAAATGGAGAAAGGGCTGTATACAAGGGGTATCCGGCGTTGGCGATGCGCCCCCCTGTGGAGACTTCGATGGGGTCGCATGCGCCGGTAGGTGGTGACCTGTGCCCGGGCATGCCCGGGGATGGATGAGGAAGGGGAAACATGGCGACTGCTCGAGGTGGAGCACGACGAGTGAGCCGATCCGGGGGCCACCAGCGCCGTCGCGCCGTGCGGGCCTTCGGGGCCCTCAGCGCCATGACGCTTGTCGGCGCGTCGTTCGGCGTTGCCATCGGCCTCGCCGTCGAGACGGCGCCTGCGGGAGCGGCGGGGACGGCCGTCATCGCCGAGACGTTCCAGAACGCCAACGTCACGTCGCCGAGCTCGTGGGTGAGGCCGCCCGGCACCGGGCGACGGTCCCGAACTTCGGCGTGTCTGACCGCGGGCAACAACACGTCCCAGACGCCGATCCCGGACTGCTCCTCAGACGGCGCCGCGGACGGCAACGGGGTGCTCCGGCTGACCGACAACGTAGGCAGTGAAGAGGGCGGGGCACTGACGAGCCTCAGCGTGCCGGCCAGCAACGGCCTGGACGCCACCTTCAACAGTTACCAGTACGGCGGCGGCGGTGCCGACGGGATCGGCTTCGTGATCGCGGCCGAGGACCCGAGCAATCCCGACGCCCCGACACAGCTCGGCCAGCCGGGCGGCGACCTTGGCTACTCGGGCGGCACGGGGACTTCGGGAACGTGGGCTTTGCCGACGGCTACCTCGGTGTCGGCCTGGACGTCTTCGGCAACTACTCCAGCACCGAGCTTCGACGGCACCGGGTGCTCCGACCCTTCGTGGGCCGGCGCCAATCCCGGGCAGGTCGTCGTCCGGGGTCCCGGCAACGCCGGCGTCGGATACTGCCTCGTCGACAGCTCGGCCAACGAGCGGGGAGGGACGCAAAATCTGCACGGTTCGAGCAGGTCCGATTCGGTGGTGCCGGTCGAGGTCGTGCTCAACACCACGTCGGCAGCCGTGCCCATGAGCGGCTCGCAGTTCACCACGGACGGTGTCCCCGACAGCGTGCCCGCCGGTGACTACGGGGTGGCGTGGGTCCCGCTCGACGGATCGCCCGAGTTCTACGTGGGCCCGCTGCCCAGCACCACGAACGGCGGCATCCCGAGCGGCCTGTACCCAGAGGGCTGGATCAATCCGACGACGGGGATCCCCTACCAGCTCGGCTTCGGCTGGGTGGGGTCGACCGGGGCCGTCACGGACGTCCACGAGGTCTCGAACGTCGTCGGTCACGACCTTGCAACCGGTCCCCGTGCTCAGCGCGGCCATCACCGACAGCGACAACGGACAGCTTCCCGCCGGCGGTTCGGTCGACTACACCCTGCAGGCAGGCGTGACGTGCCGGCGGTGGCGACGAGAACGACCCGATCACCATGACGGCGACGCTGCCGTCCGGGGTGACGCCCGGATCGGCCACGGCGACCGGGCGTGGTCGTGCTCGACGGCCGCGGCAGATCGTGACGTGCACCTATGCCGGCGCTCCCGATCGCCGCGGGAACGACCCTGCCCCCGGTGTCGCTGCCGGCCACGGTCGCGGACCTCGAAACCGGGACACCGTTGGTCAGTTCGGTCACCGTCTCCTCCAACGACGGCAACCCGGCGAACGCCTCTGACAACGGGACGGTGGCGACACCCACCGTCGCTCTCGTCGGTGACGCTCAGCGCCACCGCGACCGTCGAACCCGTCGTTGACCACCACTCCCGCCGGCATCGGCACGGTCCTCCTCGACAACAACGGGAGCCTGCCCACGGTCACCCAGCAGAACGGGTCCGGACCCGTGAGCGGGAGCCCGAACGCCGCCGTGGCCTCCACGAAGATGGGCGCCATCAAGATCGGGTCGATCAAGATCGGCGCCATCAAGATGGGCGCCATCAAGATGGGCGCCATCAAGATGGGCGCCATCGCGCTCCGGGCCCAGAGCCAGGACATCAACGACCCTCTCGGGCGCCCTGCTCTCCAACATCGGCGTGACCTACCCGCACGGGTGCGCGGGATCGACCTGCACCAATTGGAAGGGCATCCTTGCCGGCTCCAAGTACGCCGGCCTGCCGCTGCAGTCGGTCAGCCTCGAGGACGTCCTCACCACGACCGGCTCCGACGCGCCCGACAACTCCAACCCCGCAGCCCGCCTCAACGGGCTGCCGCTGTCGGACATCAACATCGACGGGTCCACGCTCGGCGCGCTCCCGGTCGCCGCCTACGCCCTGGGCGGGACGTCCATCGCCGACATCCCGCTCAACCCCGGCGACGTCGGCGACCAGGTCCAGACGCTCACCGACTGGTGCAACGCCCTGAACGGCGTGCACTGGCCCTGCAGCGACTTCGGCATTACGAGCAACACGGACACCGCCGACGCGGCGAGCGTGACGGTGCTCTCACTCGGGATCGCCGGCGTCCCCCTCTCCTCCATCTCGCTGAACACCATTCCCGCTCCAGGCAGGGACGGTCGACCTGTCACCCGTCGCCGGGCTCGACCTCGCGGGGACCAACCTCAACGACACCGGGCTCGGCACGATCAAGATCGGCGCCATCAAGATGGGCGCCATCAAGATGGGCGCCATCCCCATCGACGAAGTGAAGATGGGTGCCATCAAGATGGGCGCCATCCCGCTCGACGAGATCAAGATGGGCGCCATCAACCTCGGCACCCTCAAGATGGGCGCCATCCCGATGCAGGGGACCAAGATGGGCGCCATCAAGATCGGCGCCATCAAGATGGGCGCCATCAAGATGGGTGCCATCAAGATCGGCGCCATCAAGATGGGCGCCATCCCGATGGGCACCATTCTGCTCAGCTCGCTCTCGAACCTGAGCAGCATCGTCGACTGCTCCAAGATGCCGCGACGTCTGCACCAACCCCGCCGACACGTTGGCCGACGCCGAGGCGGCCGGCGCCATTCAGCCCGGAGCCGACCTGCAGACCCTGCAGTTGGGCATCACCGAGCCCAACCCGGGCTGGGACGCGACGACCCTGGCCGATGTCGACGGCTCGGACTCCGGCGACACCGGCCTCCCGGACCAGACCACCCTGGACGACCTTGTCGCGCTGGCCGCCTCCGACACGACCTTCGCCCAGGCCTTCGCTGTGGCCGTGCTCTCCGACGTGTCGGGCTCGGACCCCACGACGACCGTCGCCGACATCGAAGGAGCGCTCACGACCACCGACGGCACCACGCTGGCTGACCTCCTCGGGGCCGAGCTGACCGACTCGGGCACGACCATCGGGGAGCTCATCGATCAGATCGCCGCCAGCGACCCGTCCGCGTTCAACGGCCTATTCCTGGGCGACCTGCTCTCGGGCCTCGTGCCCCAGTCCAGCTTCCCATGGCAGAACGTGGACCTGACCACGCCGGGATTGGCCGCGGCCTCGACGGGCGGTGGCGAGGTCACGCTGCGCGCGACGACGTCGGTGACCAACGGCCCCGTCGACCTCACCGAGGTCTTCACCCTCCCTGCTGGCTTCTCGCTCGTACCGGGCTCCGCACTCTTCGGCGGCCAACCCTCTCCAGACCCGACCGTCTCGGGGAACCTGCTGACAGCGAACCTCACCGGCGCAACCGGGTCCGAGACCTACACGGTGGAGGTCAGGCCGAACGAGATCCTGGGCGACCAGCTGCTCAGCGTGACCGCCTCCATCCCCAGCGGGGGGACCCAGTCGGCCGCCGCCTCCGTCAACATCACCGACCCCTTCGCCGGCAACGGATCATCGACCACGCCGTCGACCCTGCAGCCCAACTCGCTGAACGTGTCCTTCCTCACTGCGCCCAACGCCTCGGCCTACTGGGACATCAACGTGCCCGCCGGTGACGAGCTATCGCTCGACCTGTCGAACCTCCCGGCCGACTACGACATGGTCCTCTACGGGCCGCCGACCACCCAGCTGTCGAACACCCCGCAGCAGACCACGGCCGGGGTGACCGACACGCCACCGGCGAACCAGACCTCCGACGGACAGCAGAGCGCGCCCGCCCAAGGCGCCCTGCCCATCCTCGCCGGCCTTCCTGTGCAGGCGGTCTCGTCGAGCCGCGGCCTGACGCCCGAGCAGATCACGACCCCGGCGCTCAGCGGCGGCACCTACCTGGTGCAGGTCGACCGGGTTCAACGGCGCCTACAGCACGACCGCGCCCTACGCCCTGCGGTCCCAGCTGATCCAGACGGCCACCTCGCCCTCGTGCTCGGTGCCCGCGACGTACGCCAACGACGCGCTCACACAGACACGTGGCCGTGCCGGCAGCCGGCCAACCCCTCGTCGAGAGCTGGAACGGCTCCGGCGTGGACGCTGCAGTCGGCCCCCGCCGGCGTCAACACACTCTTCCTGGTCAACCCGGACCGCCTGTTCGACGCCTATGGACAGTCCTCCAGTGGTGGCCATCCCGGCGTCAACGACGTCCTGCACCAGCTCACGACGACGATCAACAGCGGCGCCGGCGGCATGGTCGGGGCCATCGTCCCCGTCGAGGGCGCCGCGCAGACAGCCGCCGACTACACCGCCTGGGACGCCAGCCCGTGCTCGGTCCCGGCGGCCAACAAGGTGGTCAGCGACATCAGCGCCACCGTGCGCAGCCTGGAGGCCACTTACCCGACCATCAGCAACATCGTCGTCGTCGGGGCGGACGACCAGGTCCCGATGGCCCGCGTGCCCGACACGACCGTCTCGGACAACGAGAGCGACTACGCCGCAAGCACGCTGCCGGGGATCAACGACCAGCTGTCGTCGGCGCTCAGCCAGGGCTACTTCTTCAGCGACGACCCGATCGCCTCGCCGAACCCGCTCGGCGTGGGCGGTCAGAACCTCTACACACCGTCGCTGGCCATCGGGCGCCTGGTCGAGACGCCGACCCAGATCGACAACGCGCTGGCGCGCTTCCAGTCCAGCAACGGGCTGCTCAACGCGACCTCGGGGCTCTCCACCGGGTACGACTTCCTGACCCAGGGTGCCAACGCCATCGCGGCGTCGTTGAGCGGTCCGCTCGGCGCGGCCAACGTGAAGACGCTGATCGGCGACTCGTGGTCGAAGTCCGACCTGCTCAACGCCATCGACGGCGGGACGCCCACCAATCCGTCCCAGGCGCCGACCGTCGCTTCGATCAACGCGCACTTCGACTTCGGTCGCGCCCTCTCGGCGCTCGGCAACACGAGCGGGTTCAACAGCGAGATCCTCTCCACCGACCGACGTGCGTAACGCCGATGTCAGCAACCAGATCTCCCAGGAGCGACTGCTCTTCTCGCTGGGCTGCCACTCGGGGCTCCAGATCCCGACCAACGAAATCTCCAACGACGTCCCTGGCGGCGTCGACTCGTGGGCCTCGACCTTCGCCGACGAGGGAGCGATCTGGGTCGGCAACACCGGCTACGGCTACGCCAACGACCAGTACATCTCCTACTCGGCGAAGCTGATGGGCCTCGTCGCCCAGAGCCTCAACGGCTCGGTGTCGATCGGTGACGCGCTGTCCCAGGCGAAGCAGCTCTACGCGGCGCAGACGGGCGTGCTCGACCCGTTCGACCTGAAGGCCGACATGGAGTCGACCTACTACGGCATGCCGAACTACACGTTGAGCGGCCTGGCGCACCCGAGCACCAACTCGGCTGCGGCCGCCCCGCAGCTGACCCTCGGGCACGACCCGACCACGGGGCTGCAGACGGCCTCCATCGGCCTCAACCAGACCGTCGGCCCCAACCCGAACCAGCTGGGCACCGTGACCCCGCCCGAGGGTGGCACCTACTACGAGGTCAACAACTCCACGCTGGAGCAGACGACGGCCGGGTTCCCCATTGAGCCGCTGAGCAGCATCGACGTCACCATCCCCGGCGCGAACGGCAATCTCGGCTCGGTGGCCCACGGCGCGCTCATCACCGGCCTGACCTCGACCGACGTGGGCAACTTCACGCCGTCGATCGCTGAGGCCAGCAGCGACTCCTCGGGTTCCGAGAACCAGATCTCCCAGTACGAGACCTCGTTCCCGGCCACGCTGCAGCGGGTGGCGACCTACCAGCTCTTCGGCGCCACCGGGGCACCGGTCACGCACCAGGCGGTCGACCTCATCACGGGCCAGTTCGTCCCCGACCCCGAAAACCCCGGGAAGGGCAACCAGCGGCTGTTCACCGGCCTCTCCTCGACCGTGGAGTACACGCCGCCGTCCGACACCAAGTTCGCGCCGCCCACGATCAGCCAGGCCAGCGGCATCGTGGTGACCACGGGCAATTCGTCGGCCAACTTCAACGTCGTGGCCACCCCGGCTCCCGGCGGCAGCCCGGTCAAGGAGGTGCTCGTCCTCTTCACCGACTCCGCCAGTCCCGGCACGTGGACGCCGGTCTGGCTGACCCTGGGGGCCAGTGGCGCCTGGACCGGTGGGGCACCGGCCCCTGCCAGCGGGAGTGATCTCCTACATCGTCCAGGCGGTCGACGGGGACGGCAACGTCTCCATGAACTCGAACAAGGGCATCGCGTTCAACCAGGTGCCGGCCAACCAGGTCCAGAGCACCGGACTCGGCGCGGGTCTGCACGCCGCGCTGTCGCCGGCGACGAGTGCCGTGACGCAGACCCACGGCTTCTTCAACGGTCCGGTCGTCCTGACCTTCACCGGTGACCCGGGCGCCCTCGTCACCTACCAGGTGGACGGCGGCAGCTCGCACACCGTTTCTCTCGGTCTTGGCACCGGCCAGGGATCGATCACCGTGCTCGGCGACGGGACGCACTTCGTCACGGCGTCGGACACCGGCAACCAGCTCATCCAGGCGGTGCCGATCGACACCAGTGGGCCGACGATCTCGAGCTCCATCAGCGCGCCGCACTCGGGCAACGGGTGGTCGGGTGTGGGAACTCTCCTGAACGTCTCGGCGTCCGACACCGGGTCCGGCGTGGCCTCGCTGACCTACCAGGCCGGCGGCGGCTCGGCGGCCGCGGTCACGGGCCCGATCACCGTGCCGGCGGGCACCACGAGCTACACGCTGACGGCCACCGACTTCGTCGGGAACACCAACTCGGCGATCGTGTCGACCAAGGTCGACACGACTGCGCCCAGCGTGACCTGCACCGGCTCGGACGGGAAGTGGCATGCCACCGACCAGAGCGCCGTGTGCACGGGCACCGACACGCAGTCCGCCATCGCCGGCGGGACGTCGACCACCGGCACGGTGACGCTCTCGACGTCGGTGCCGGCGGGATCCTCGACGGCCAACGCCTCCACGGCGGCGGGTCAGATCTGTGACAACACGGTGAACTGCACGCCGATCCCGCCCCAGCAGGGCTTCATGGTCGACAAGGCTGCCCCGGCCATCAGCTGCCCGAGCGCAGACATCAAGTGGCACACGGGCACTGTCACGTTCACCTGCACGGCGAGCGACTCCGGTTCGGGTCTGGGCACTGCCAGCCAGTCCAGCATCACGCTCACCTCGCTGCCGGTTGCTGCGGGCACTGGGAACGGAAACGACATGACCAATACGGTGCAGGTCTGCGACAAGGTGGGCAACTGCGCCACCGCGGGACCGATCACGCACGTCATGATCGACAACTCGGCTCCCACCATCTCCATCACGAACCCGACCAACAACGCCGTGTTCACGTTGAACCAACCCGAGGTGGCTACCTACAGTTGTGCCAATGTGCTCTCAGGGGTCGCGTCGTGCAGCGCCGTGATCGGCCCGATGCCCACGCCCACGCCCGCGCCGCCGGCCCATCCCCCCGCGCCGGCGACCATCCCGAGCGGGGCCACGCTGCCGACGAACCAGGTCGGTCCGCACACGATCACGGTGACGGCGACGTCAACCACGGGCGGGGTCACGACGTTGACCTACAGCTACGTGGTCACCTACAAGATCTGCAACTTCGTCGGGCCGTCTGTGCCGAAGGGTGCCTCCGCCCTGTTCTCCGTCACGCTTTGCAACTACAGCGGGGCCAACGTCGGGGCTCGCGCCCGTGACGATCACGGCGCTCAACATCGACGGCACCACGGTGGTCAAGCCCACTCCCAAGCCCACGTTCCGTGGGACCCGGGTCCGAAGGTGTACAAATACACCCTGGTATCCCAGGGTCTGGCCAAGGGCAGCTCACGTGCTGAACGTCTCCATCACCGGGGACCCGGTCACCCATGCGCTGAGCTTCACGCAGAATTGACGGCAAGGAAGGAAGCACCCTGACGCTGCGAGACGATCCTCCCGACGCCAAGGTGGGCACGCCGGGTGCACTGCGCCCCTACGTGCCCCGCCTGGCTGCGGAGTGGATCGCCACGCGGGCCGACGAGACGGCCCGCCTGGTGCCCGGGACCCTCGTGTCCGCCGACATCTCGGGTTTCACCCGCCTCGCCGAGCGGCTCTCCTCCATGGGCCGGCGCGGCGCGGAGGAGCTGACCGACGTCCTCAACTCGTGCTTCGACTCCATGATCCGCACCTGCGTGGCGGAGGGGGGCGACATCATCAAGTTCGGCGGTGACGCGCTCCTCGTGCTGTTCACCGGGGACGGCGACGCGATTCGGGCCTGCCGGGCCTCGCACGCCATGCGGGCCATCATCGCCAAGCCGGTCCAGCAGCGCGACGGGGGGTCCGTGCGGCTCGGCATCTCCATCGGGGTGCACCGGGGTGAGTTCCCGGTCTTCTTGCCCCATGGCGTCCATCGCGAGCTCCTGCTGACGGGACCCGACGTCTCGGTCACCCTGCAGCGTGAGTCCGACGCCGAGGCGGGCGAGATCCAGATGAGCGCCTCGGTCGCCGAGCAGGTGCCGGCGCGGGTCGTCGGTGCCCCGGTCGAGGGCGGGTTCCTGCTCCGCCGCAACCCCGAAGCCGCCGGCCGGCACGCCGGCGCCGGTGGAACCGGACTGGGACCGGGCGGACCTCGAGCGGCTCATCCCTCTGGAGCAACGGCTCGGCATCGAGGCGCAGGGCGTCGGCGAGCACCGCCAGGCGACGATCGCGTTCGTCTGCTTCAAGCACACCGACGAGATGATCGACCGCGACGGGATCGAGCGGGTCGGATCGCTCCTCCAGGATCTGGCCGATGCCACGGCCGGCGCGGTGGCGCGCCACGGCGTGCACTGGCTCTCCAGCGACGTCTACGGCGACGGCGGCAAGCTCATCCTGGCGGGCGGCGTCCCCGTGGCCGGGGTCAACGACGACGAGCACCTGGTGCGCGCCGTGCGCGACATCATCGATTCGACCACGGGTCTGGAGCTCCGCGCCGGCGTCAACCGTGGCGTCGTCTTCGCCGGGAACCTCGGGTCCGAGGCGCGCCGGACGTACACGGTCATGGGCGACGCCGTGAACCTGGCGGCACGGCTGATGCAACGCGCCGGGCCCCAGGAGATGGTCGTGAGCCAGTCGGTCCTGGCGCGCTGCCGGTCGCGTCTCTCGCTTACCAGGCTCGAGCCCTTCCTCGTCAAGGGGAAGGAGGCGATGATCGAGGCCGCCATCGTGCACGAGGTCACCGACGAGGCGGTCGACGAGATCGACCGCCCCTTTCCCCTCATCGGGCGGGACGCCGAGCTGGCCCAACTGCTCGAGCAGGCCCGCGGCGCCATCGCGGGAGGCGGCGGGGCGGTGGAGATCATCGGCTCGGTCGGGACCGGCAAGACCCGTCTGGCGGCCGAGCTGCGGCTCATCTGCGACGGCATGGGGATGGCCGTCTCGCGCTGGTCGTGCCAGCCGTTCTCGCAGTCCAAGCCCTACGGCGTCATGGAGCCCCTGCTGCGGCGGACGCTCGGCCTGCCCCACGACCTCCCGCGGGCAGAGGTCGGGACGGCTCTAGCGGACCTCGTGGCGGTCCATGCGCCCGAGCTGTCGCCCTGGTTGCCGCTCATCGCCGGTCCCTTCGCGGCCGACGTCGAGCCGACACGCGAGAGCGACGAGATCGTGCCCTCGTTCCGCCGGGCCCGGGCCCACGAGGCGGTGGCGACCTTCCTCGCCGCTGTCGTCACGCAACCCCAGCTGATCGTCCTCGAGGACACGCAGTGGGCGGACGAGGCCTCGCTCGATCTCTTCGGCGTCCTGGCCGCCGAGGGGCGACAGCGACCCTGGCTGCTCTGCGCGACGAGTCATGGCCCCGACCCCTCGGTGGCAGAGGCGCAGCGGATCGACCTCCAGCCACTCGATGCGGGGGACGCCGCGTCCCTGGCCCTCTCCACGCCGGCGGGGAAGGCGATGGACGCCGGGGTGATGACGAACCTGCTGGACCGGGCCCACGGGAACGCGCTCTTCGTCGTGGAGCTCATGGCGGCCAGCGAGAGTGGTGCGCTCGACACCATCCCCGACACCGTCGAGGCCCTCCTCACCGCCCGCCTCGATGCGTTCTCGCCGGCCGATCGCGTCCTGGTCCAGGATGCCTCGGTCTTCGGCATGGACATCGACCTCTCCTTGCTGGGATCGGTCCTCGGCGAGGCCGCCGCCGAGGAGTCCAGGTGGGACCGCCTGTCCTCGCTGGTGCGGCCCGTCGCCCCCGGGGTCTTCCGTTTCGGACACGACCTCTTCCGCCAGACGATCTACGAGGGGGTGTCGTTCCGCCGCCGCCGCGAACTGCACATCCGCATCGGTGACCTGCTCGAGACCCGGGTCGACACCAAGGAGCAGGCGGCGCTCCTTGCGATGCACTACGACCTGGCCGAGGCACACGAGCCCGCCTGGAAGTATCTGGTCGTGGCGGGTGAGCACGCCGAACGGCTCTACGCCAACGTCGAGGCCACGACGTTCTTCGAACAGGCCCTCGGTCACGCGGGCCACCTGCCCGAGCTCGCGCCCGAGGACAAGGAACGCGTGGCGGAGTCGCTGGGCGACATCTGCGAGCGTTCGGGTGATCACGATCGCGCCGCGGCCGCCTATGGAGATGCACGCTCCTTCGCACCCGCAGACCCGCGCACGCGGGCGCGCCTATGGCGCAAGGCGGGCGTCCTCTACGAGCACCGGAGCAAGTATTCCTCGGCACTCCGGCTGTACGGCCGGGCCCGCCGTCTCCTCACCGATGCGGGCATCGCCGTCGACCCCGAGCTGGCGGAGATCGAAGTGGCTTATGCCGGCGTTCGCTTCCGGCAGGGCAAGTACCGCGAGTGCATGGCGCGGGCTGCGCTGGCCCGCAAGGAGGCGGAGGCGTCGGGGCACCGGGCCGGGCTCGGGCACGCGCTCCAGCTTCTCGACCTCTGTGCCATTTCCATCGAGGAGAACAACGGGGCCTTCGGGCATCGGGCCCTGGCCATCTTCGAGGAACTGGGAGATCTGATCGGGCAGTCCAACGTGCTCAACAACCTGGGGACGGCCGCCTTCTACCAGGGCCAGTGGCTGGAGGCGCTCGACCTGTACCAGAGGGCGGCCGAGGTGTGCGGGCGTGCCGGCGACACGCTGCGCAAGGGCCAGCCGCAGAACAACATGGCCGAGATCTTCATCGACCAGGGAAAGGTCGGCGAGGCCGAAGAGCTGCTGGAGGAGCTGCGTGCGAGTTGGGCGGGGCTGCCCTACCCCTTCGGGGTGGGCGTGGCGACCCTCAACCTGGGTCGTGCCGCGTTGCGAGCCGGTGACTTCGATCGGGCGGACACCAGGTTCGTCGACGCCCGGGGGCAGTTCGAGGAGATGGACTCGCGCTACTACCTCTCCGAATGCGAGCTCTCCATGCTCGAGTTGCGGCTGAGGACGCGCGCAGGTCGCGACGACGTGGCCGACGTCGAGCGGGTGTCGGCGGACATCGACGCCCGCGAGGGTGACCCGTACCTGGCGTACCCGCTGGCGCGGATGAAGGCGGTCGCACTGGCCCGGGCGGGCGAGGTGGAGCGCGCGCGCTCGAGGTGGTCAGCGGGTCCATCAACGAGGCCGAGGTGGCGGGCTACCTCTTCGACCTGGCCTGCGGCCTGCGCATCCGGGTCGCCCTCGCCCCGCTCGCCGACCGTTCGCCCGGGGCCGACGACCAGTCCCGGTCCGACAACCTCTTCGCGAGCCTGGGGGTGATCGACCCCCCGAGCTGGGATCTGGCCTCCGCCTGATCGCCCCGGTCGGGCTCGAGGATCCAGCTCGTTTGCTGTCGGGGCGCTGGCGAGCGCCTACGATTGCACCCCGTCCGCCGGTCGCCGGGATCACGTTCGTGCTCCGGCCCGACGGCCATTTTTCGCCTGGGTAGCTCAGTCGGTAGAGCAGCGCACTCGTAATGCGCAGGTCAGGAGTTCGAATCTCCTCTCAGGCTCCCTGGTCAGAAGCATGTTTTACCCTCTGGTGACCTGTTCACCGTATAGTCACGGTTAATCATCTTTACCAGGGATTACGCGACGCTAGGCACGGTTTCTAGTAACGCCTATAGTCACGAACGGCGATAGGCATCGCCTATTTGACGGCTCCGTCGATCAGGCGCACGATGCCGATATGGACACGGCGAGAGACGACATCAGGCTGGCGCAGGCAATCGAGATCGGCGAGGCGGCCGTCGAGCAGTATCGGGCGGTCGGACTCGACACCAGCGAGCCGGTCGTCGCCGCCGAGTACGGGCAGCTCGTCGTCGATCGGCTCCGCTCCGCCGGGCTCGACGCGCTCGCCGAGGATCTCGGTCAGGACGTTGCGGACCTGAGAGCGTTCGGCCGGGACGGCTTCGAGCTGATCGGCGCCCACTGGTGGGCGGAAGGCTGACCGAGTCGCCCCCAACCTACAGGTGTGTAGTTAGCCTCAAATACAATGGAGCCTGCATCACCACAGCTCCGAAGGCCGGCGCTGGGAGAAAGGAGGGCTATTGAAACACTCCATACCCGTGAAAGTGGAGGGCAGGGTCTAGAACCCAATGACCGGCACGGAAATCGTGCTGGTCATCTGTCTAATCATTCCGCTTCCGATAGTTCTTCTTGGCTACGTCGCTCTTTCATACCTGGCGAAGCGCAACGGACAATCTGTGAAGTCGATTAGTTGCTCCCCATCTCGCGGCATAACCGCCGAGTTTCAAAGAGACGCCTAGACACTCAGAGCGGAAACACCACTAGGTGAAAATGAGAACCAGTAGCCGCCCAAGGTATGACCATCGTCAGAAGCAGGCGGCTACTGGCGCGTCAGGGTATAGATGCCCCCCGCCGCGTCAGGACCGCGACGCGCACTTGGTCGATTGCGCCAGCAGCCGACAGCGGCCCGCCGACGATCGCCAGAGCGAGTACGAACCCGAGCATGATCGCGACGTAGATCATGGCGGCGAAGGCATACAGAAATGCGATCAGGCACCACGTCACCGGGCCGGCGAGAATGATCCACGAGTGCCGGCGTCTCCGCCGGGCACTCTGGATCGCCCAGCCGGCCAGCAGGGTGCCGCACCCTCGCCAGTAGCGCCCCGAGGCGTCGAAGATGGGTGAGCGACGGCTCACTTCTCAGCCCCACGGAAAGATCGGGTGGGGATCGCGTAGTCCATCTCCGTTACGGTCGACAGCCGTCCATGTTTCGGGAGGATCGTCCTTTTGCTCGTCGTCTTGTGCTTCCTGAGCGAAGACAAGCAGCAGTTTCCAAAAGAGCCATAGAAGCCGTGCTGTTCGTATAGCCACCATGACGCAGACCCCTAGGATTGCTATTCCAAGTCCGCTAACTGGCTTTGAATCGAAGTACGGCATCGCTGATACAAGCAGTGCCGTACCAGAGCGCGCACAGCATCGCGAGGCAAGACATAAATAGATAGGTCAGATCTTTTCCAACCGCGGCGAGCGCTCGTCATGTAGCCGTGGGCCGGGTGTCACAGCGTAGAAGATGCTCAGCGCCGCAATTTTGAAGACCGAGAAGTGCGGCACTGACCCCGACGAGCGTTTGCCAGCCAGGTTGCTTCGTCCACTCGCGGTCAATCCATGAAGGGGGTGGACTCCGCCAACCCGAATAACGACTGCAATGGCGATCGCGACTGCCGTTACCGCGTAGTCGAATGCCGGGTGATTAACCCACCCCCGAATCGCCCTCTGTGAGCGTGTCGGCACCTGTCTGGTAGTTGGCGCGGTGGCTCCTTTCTCCATGCCTCGACGGACGGATTGATAAGACTTACTTCAAGCTCACTGTATGTACCCGCTAGTGCCTCGGCCGTGTGGAACTGCTGATTCGCCTTCGTATTCTGGATTTGGACGGACTGCTCGTCAACCACGTAAGCATCTTTCAGGTTTACGTGCATGCCCCTTGTAGATGTTGACGGTCGCCGATTCGAATTCGGCCAGTAGTTCTGCCTCGGCGAGATCGCTGATTGCTTCGCGCACCGGCGGCCACCAGTTCGGTCGCTCCTTCTTGTGCCCGCGGTGCTTAGTGTGAATCCAATCTTTGTCGAGCCCCCCACCTGAGATGCCAGCCTCGATGATGAGAAAGCCACATCCTTCCTGACAACTCATATCCCGGGAAGAAGATTCTTCTTTACTCGAAAAGACGCACCGATGATGTCTTCGGGAGGTCTCTTGCAGTCCCGCTAGGGCGTCGGCCTTGGGAAGCGCCAAGAGAGGTACAGCGGGTGACCTCCGAAAAGACTAAGGCCATTGTGCGAGCGCCGCCGATCCGGGCGCCTTGACCGAGGACCGAACGATCCCCGACAACGCTGTTCGGAAAGAAGGCCGCGTAGGCGCCATCCACGACACCTTCGCCCTCGCGCATCTCTACTTCTTCGATCACGCCCTTCAGCTCCGTCAGGACGGCATTCCACATGTCCTTGGAATACGCACCAACCAACGGAAGCAGTACGTTGTGAACCATGCAGAACAGTTCCGTCGCAAAGAGCCCCGTCTTGACGTGGTAATCGCCGCTCGCCAAGTCCAGGCCCCGGATTTTTGACAGAACCTCGTCGCTGGGGAAGTTGTCCGACCAAGTGGGCGGGTCTACCGGCTCGGCAATGTAGAAGCTCACTGTCACATTGCGACGGAAGACGGATGCCATCGGGTGAAACCGTACTGACCGGTTGCGCGACCAGGGGGGATTGTGAGCGGGGACAAATGACGAACATACGTTCGTATCTTGTCCGTAGGCTGTGACGGCCCGCCGGGTGCCTGTATGGCGGGTCGTCGAGCCCCATGCTTGCGAGCATGCTCACAGCGGGCGCACTTGCACCATCCGGAGACTGAAGTTCACCGTTCCCGGCCCGGCCATCTTGTACTTCAGCGAAAAGGTGTGAAGGCCGGGGGGGATGTCGCTGAACGTGAACGTGGCGCTGTTATTCGCCGCCATGCCGACCGGATCGGCGCCGACGACTGTGTTCGCGAAATAGATCATCTCGTCGGCAAATAGCGCGCCATCCATGAACACGCCGACAAGGCCCGCCGACTGCTGCGTGCCACCCGTGCCGCCGGGGATGGAGACCACGGCATTAACGGTGATTCGAGCCTGCCCACTTGCTCCGATCGTCACACTCACAGACGGGCCGGGCGTCGCGAGGTCGACGTATGTTGTCGAACCCGTGGCCTCGTCGGCGAAAACTTCTGCAAGCATCCAGCCGCCACTCTGAGCACGCGCTCTACGGCGGCGGTGCGCCGTTCGAGGTAGTTCAGGCGTGACCACGGATCGGCCTTTGGGACGGTGCGGCTCATGGTGTCTTCTCCGTCAGGCTGCTGGCGAGTTCGCCTCGCAGGTCGATCACGCATGCTTGGGCGACGCAGGTGGTGTGCGATGTCATTGCGGACGCCGGCTCGCTGCAGAGCGCGGTAGTAGGCCAGGCTTCCGCCGGACTCGCCGATAGCCGCCTTCTGCGCCCATCGGTCAGGGTCATAGGTGGCAAGGTCGTCGGGGACCGGCTTCCCCCCGTGTCAGGCGCCCCATCAGCTGTACCTCGACGACACGAGCCGCCGGCCGGCGGTCGAAGCGCTGACGCCATCGTCGAGCGCCAGGCCGCCGAGGAGCTTCGACTGCAGCGCGAGACAGCGTTGCGCACCGACCCCAGCAGCGGCGACTCGACGGGTTGCCCGGTGCTGCCCTTCGTCACGAGCGGCACGTCGTCCAGCTCGGCCCGGAGGCGAACGATGTCGTCTTCGAGGCGGCAAGCCTGGCGGATTGCGTGGATTTCGCGGGGGTCTTCGGTCGAAAAGCCGTCGAAGACGACCTTCCAGAGTGCCTTTCCGGCGGCGCTTAGCTCGTTTGGCGTGCGGGGTCTTCCCATTTCAGCCCTGCTTTCGGTGGTCGGATCGTTTCAAAAATCAGAGTCGCTACGTAGCCGGACTGGCAGCCCCTATACGGGGCGGGAGCCGGCGCAGTACCTCGTCGGGGTTACCCCCCCCCGGTGTCACAACGTCCTGTCATCGTGGCCGGCATGGCACCGAACGCAACCAGCAAGCCACCGAGCCCGAGCCACGAGCTTGCGATGATCGCACAGCACGTCTGGCACACCGAGCCGTTGGTGGTGATCGCTTTCGGCGCGATCCTCGTGCTGAGTGCGGTGGTGAACGAGTGGCCTCGTCGGCGTCGCAGGCGCTCGCTGTAGCGGCATCACCACCGATGCGACCGGCCGACGATGGCGGGTCGCACGGCCCACACCATCGCCAGCTCGGCCGCTGTCGTCGGCGACGGCAAGGAGCCCAGCCGACCGACGACGTCCGCATCGCAATCGCTTGCGCCAACGACAGCAGGCGCGGCGACACGATGCGGAGAATCTTGCATCAAAAGCCGACGCATTGGGTAGTTCGGCTTCCAACCATCCCAGCCAATCTCGTACCAAGGAGGCGGCCACGCCGACCTGTAGACCGTAGAGGCGGCCGCGCTGCTAGCGCCATTATGTGTCGTCAGCAACGGATCAGCCATCTGTCCTCGATAGTCGGCCGCGCCTCCGTTGTGCGGGGAGACGACAGTCGTCGATGGGGAGCCATATGCTCCCGTCGCATAACGTCGACCGGGTCACAGCGGTCACTGGCAGTGCACCGCAGAGCGCCATTCCAATGGACGACTGCGTGCATCGGCGCTGATGCGAATCCCCGTCCCAGTCTGATGACCACGTGCCGTGCCGAGATGGCTGCTCGAGCCCACGTGTAGCGGTGCTCTTCGACCAGGTAACCGAGCTTCGTCGACGCCGATTCACCGATCTGATTCGAAGACAGCGCCTCGCCGGCTCGATCGTAAAGCTTATGTTCACGGTCTGCGACAAATGGCGACCCTGCGATCGTGAACTGTCGAATGATCTCCAGGGCGGCGGGGTCATCGAACATAGACGCGCATCGTCTTGCCGCCAGACATCGCTGTGGCTTCGAACTCCTCGCCAATCGCTTGCTCCTGCTCGCTCGCCGATCGCTTGACCGGCCGCACATGCCTGTCGACGTCGTTTCTGAGCAGCGACGTCAGAGCGGCCGTGGCGTTTTGCACCGGGTCGATGTTGTCGCCGATGCGGGGCGTCCAGACATCGACGTCCTCGATATTGCCGGCACGCTCAGGATGCTCTACGCGGTGGCGCTGGATGCCCAGCTCGACGAGTGCGTCTGACCATTCTTGCATCGCCTCGGTGTATTCACCCCGCAGTCGTAGCGCCTCGGTGAGCGCATCCCGGTATTGCTCTCCCAGCTGAACTGCGGAGAGTGCCGACCTTCTTCTCGATGGCAGGCATGGCGGCGTGTAGGGCACGGATAACGGGTCGCCTGGCATCGAGCAGGGCGTCAGGAGCGGGACGGGTGCGCCAGCTTGCATCGCTCTATTTCGTTCAACGCCGCGCGGGCCGTGCTTGTCGAAGACCTTCGGTACTTCCTTGCCGGCTGCTACGGCGTCCTTGATCGCCTGGGCGTCTGTTGAGCTTCGCCTCTTGGACGGCACGCCTGGCGACGTCGACGCGGTCGGCAAGTGATCTCGACCTTGAACTCGGCCTCGTGAAGTATCGGCAACCTGCTGGCGCAGCTCGGGCAACTGGTCGTTTAATAGGTGATCTGGCACGCCGGTGGACGCGTTGAACGGTGATCGTGTTGCATTTGGTAGCTCCTTGCGTTCGTGCCGGGCAACGTCGCCCGGCTGTTTCGGGTTACTTGCTCGATCGTCCGAGCAACTGGTATTTGAAGATCACCTTGGGCTGTCGCCTCGGCGATCTGTTCGGGTGACATCGACTCCAACCGTTGCTGCGCTATGCTCGCGATAGTCGCCCTGCGGTGCCGGTTTCGGCGTGTCGCCAGACGTGCCCTGACTCGGCGAGCAGGTGCAGGCGCTCGCGGCGTCTGCGCCGCTTCGACGGCCGCGGCGGTGGCGGCGAAGTCGATCGGCGCGCCGCCGCCGAGCAGCTCGGCCAGCGCCCCCGTCGCACACGTACTCGATCTCACTCCCGCTGGCGCTCCCGGTCAAATCCTTCACTCGGACAGGGTCCATGTATTGCTCCTTCGATCGGGCTTCGCCGCTCGTCGGCGGCCTTTTGTCGTCTCTTGCTGATCCGTTGGCGCCGCGGCGGGCCAGCCTTCGGCCGGTGCGATTTCGATTTGCCCTTCGCCGACAGAGCCGCGGCGGCGTGGGGTGTCGCTCATAGGAGCCCGGCCTCGTCAACCGTGAACTCGCCCCGCTTCAATGCCGCCCGAATAAGTAGCACTTCCGATTGCGTCGGCAGAAGGAACACGCAGGCTTGCCGTCGACGCGTCGGACGATCGTCGCCTGCGGCATGTCAGGGTCGTGGACTGTCCCGAATGATCCGTCCGGCTTTGCTGGCGACGAGGCGGACGACGGCGCCAGCCGGCGGCCAGCCGAAGGCGCCCCATGTTCCCGTGGGGTCACATGGGGTTCGTGACCGGTGAGACCGTCGACCCCTGACCGGTGAGACCGTCGACCCCTGACCGGTGAGACCGTCGACTTACGGCGGTTCCCATTCGTCCCCGCTATTCGGGAACCATCACCAGACCTGACCGGTGAGACCGTCGACCCTTTTATGTCGATTCCCACCAGGCCGGCGACAAGGGCGCCGGCCTTCGAACGCTAGATCGTGCTTCTCGTCGGGCTTCGTTGGCGTCCGCCATTCAAGAGCTGCCCAAACGATCCGGTACAGGCTGGTGCGGCCCGGCCGCTTCTCGACCGTGATTTCGCCGAGCCCTTCGAGGTACTTGATGGACTCGCTGACGTCGCTCCGCCAGCGCCTCGTCATGAGCGTCAGGCGGTCGATGCCGACGTAGGTCGCAATGTCGGGCGATTCGTCGGCGATGAAGCTGGCGATGTATCCGCCGATCGCCCGGTGCGGTGAGCGCGCTTTCGAGCCCATCAGGTAGGCGCGCTCGCATCCGAGACCCATCAGAACGTCCCGCGTGACAGGGCAGACGACGTGCAGGCCGTCTGTGTCCCATCGGGCATATCCGGCTTCGCACAGCTCTGCGGCGTGCTGGCGAGCGAGATTGCGGCCGAGCCCCGCCATTCGGACTAGATCGTCGACCGTTGCGCCCCTGCCGTCGCTGTCAGCGACCAGCGCAATGATGGAAAGCGCGCCGGAGGCGGCCCGGCGAGTCGCTGAAGTTGGCGACCCATGCGGTATGTCTGGCGTCGAAGATGGGGCGGCCACACTCGGACACGTCGAGGCGGCGCACCGCGTCTTCGAGCGTGCTATCGGAATCCCGGCTGTTCTCGATCACGCGCCAGGGCGTGCCGCAGCTCGGCCGGCGACGGGTTCGGATTGTCGACGAGGTCGGCGTCACGTCTACAGGCAGCCGCAGCGAGTTGCTGCGTGCTCACGCCGGCTCACCGTGCGCCACGGCCATCGCCACGGACGGAGATGCGCCATTGGCTGCCCACCTTGAAAGCGCCTACGAGCTTCCCCGCCTGAGCGAGCCGATAGGCGCCGGCCTTGCTGATGCCGTAGAAGTCGGCCGCCCATTCGAGGGTCTCGACGTCGGACGCCGGGCGATGCTCACGATCGGGTGCTGCGGTGGTGGTCATGGGGTCCGTCCTTCGTGGGGATGGGGAAGCGTGGACAGCGTGGTGTGATAGCGGCTATCCCTGCGCAGTAATTATCCCGCGCTGTGATTCCATCTCAGCACAAAACGTGTCAGCACTTTGAGAATCCCAGGTGACAGCCTCTGAGCATCGGTTTCTGAACCGTTGTGTGCGCCCAGCTAGCGAAGAAGTTTGAACCTCTTTGTGCGTGGCCGGACGCCCGAACGGTTGTCCAAAAACTGACCAGGAGCTTTACGCGGTCAGCTCCGCGGGCGGCTCAGTCGATCACGTCGAGCGCCGCCAGGCCGGCAGCGACAGCATCGGCTCACGGCTGCCGGCGTAGTGCCGGGCAGTCGTCGTCACGTAGCGGTGGCCGAGCGAACTGCTGCGGCACCTTCAGCCCGGCACGAGCTGGCGAGCACCGTGGCCGCATAGCAGCGGAGATCCTTCAAGTTCACTGCCGGGAGCGCCGGCCGCTTCGGCCAGCTCGGCGAAGACCTTCGAGACGTGGTCCGGGTGGACCGGCCGCGATCCCGTCGTCGGCCTCGCTGAAGACGAAGGCGGCAGCGTCCGGCCTGTCGCCTGCTGCTGCCCGACGACTTGGCGACCGCACGCCGCGCTTGCGCCGCCAGCGGGGACCGGCCGCGTCGCATGAGTCTTCGTGCCCTTCAGGCGCCCAGGTGGCGCCAGTCGTCGGCCTTCGTGCCGGTCGCCACGCTGCCCGACACCTTCACGGCGTCGAGGCCGTCGACATCGGCCCAGCGAAGCGCAGCCAGCTCGCCACGGCGCAGACCCGTGAACGCAGCGAAGGTGTAGAGGTCGGCCCACAGCTCGCCCCGGAGGCCAGCCTGCCCGAGTATCCGCTGCAGCTCGTCGTCGGTCGGCGGCGTCGCCTCGGGGACGGTGGTCGCTGGGCAGCCGCACGCCGGCCGCCGGATTGGCGGCGAGCCCTTCGTCGCCGTTGCGCACGGCGTCGCCGAGGGCGCCCGTCAGGACCGCATGAACGCGGCGCACGCCGGCCGGCGTCGAGGTCGCCGTCAGGCTGTCGACGTACCGCTGCACGTCGCCGCGGGTGAGGTCGCGCAGGCGGATCGCGGTCAGGCTCTCGGGCAGCTGGCGAACGATGGTGGCGTTACGGCGGGCCGTCGTCGCCGCCCAGGTCGCCGAGCGTGAGTCGAGCCAGCGAGACAGGTACTCACCGAGCGTGCCGGCCGCCGTCGACACCTTGCCGGCGCCGACCGCGGCGACGTGGGCGGCGTGACGCTGCTGCGCCTCGCGCTTCGTCACCTTGCTACGTCTCGGCCGCCGTACGTCTCGGTGTGTTGGATGCGGTCGGGCATTCGTCGACGTAGCCAGTCAGGACGCGGCTACGCCACACGCCGGGCCGGACCTCCTTCAGTGATCCGCCTGCCGTGTTCGTGCTCGTCGTGTTCGTCATGACGTGCCAGCGTAGCCGCTCTGCTAGTCACAACCTAGTTACGGCGGGATCTGCTACGCTCTGACCTGCGAGTTTGCGGGCCGTTCGGCGCACTCGTAATGCGCAGGTCAGGAGTTCGAATCTCCTCTCAGGCTCCAGCTTCTCCTGGTCAGGGCGCTGCACTCCGACAACTTCGGTATCAAGCTCCCTCGGGCTCAAGGATCGGCTCCCACGACTCGTCGCATGCCTCTGCTTCCTCGACCGGCTGTACCGGTTCACCGCGTGTGTTCGTCGCCCTCAGCGCGATCACTGCCGCTCCCAGCAAGAAGATGCTGCTGGCCAGAAGCGCCCGATGGAAACCCTGGGTCAGTGCCAAAGGTGCGGCGACATGGCTGGTCACCAGTTGGTTCGTCCGGTTGGTGGCAATCGAAGAGAAGATCGCCAGACCGAGGGCAGCGCCGAACCATTGAGAGGTGTTCACCAGCCCCGCGGCGAGACCCGCCTTGTCGGGCGGGACTCCGGCATTGGCGGCGGTGGTCACTCCCGTGAAGACAGCGCCGAGTCCGATCGACATGACCATCAGCCCGGGAAGAAGGTTGGAGAGATAGGTCCCATCGACCGGGATTTGCGACAGCCAGTACACGCCCGAGGCGGCCACGAGAGCGCCTCCCACGATGATCGGCCTCGTTCCAACCCGCTCGAACAGCTTCGACGAGATGCCGGCCGACACGGCAACTCCGAGGGTCACGGGTACGTAGGACACCCCCGCACGGATCGGAGAGAAGTGCAGGACGTTCTGCATGTACAGCGTGACGAAAAAGAACATCGAATAGAAGCCCGCCATGGAGATGACTTGTGTTGCATCGGCGGCGCCGAGCCCCTTGATCCGGAAGATGGACAGCGGGAGGAGCGGCCTGGGATGCCTCTGCTCGTTGAGGAGGAAGGCGACGAGTAAGGCTGCTGACCCAGCCAGTCCGCCGATCGTGCGCGCGTTCCCCCATCCGACCTCCGTGACCCGAATGAGGGTGTAGATCAGGAGGAGCATGCCACCCGTCACGGTCGCGGCACCGAGAACGTCGAAGTGCGCCAACGATGCGGTTCGCCTCTCCCCGGTCACGATCCGGAAGGAAGCGATGAGGAGAATGACGCAGAGCGGGAGGTTGACGAAGAGCACCCATCTCCATCCGAGCTCCTGCGACAGGATCCCCCCGAGCAAGACCCCGACGGCCGAGGCGATGCCGGCGACGGCGCCCCAGACGCCGAGCGCCTTCAGTCGGTCGGTCCCCTCATTGAACGTCGTGGTGAGAATGGAGAGCGCCGCCGGCAGCATCAGCGCGGCACCGAACCCCTGGGCGAGGCGCGCACCGATCAGGACGCCGAACTGGAAGCCAGGCCACCCATCAGCGATGACAGGGCGAAGATCGAGATCCCGGCCACGAGGACCCTTCGCCGGCCGAGCAGGTCCGCCGAACGACCGCCGAGAAGCAAGAACCCGCCGTAGGTCAGCAGATAGCCGCTCAGGACCCATTGGAGGTTCTGCACCGAGAAATCCAGGTCGTGCCGGATCGAGGGCAACGCGACGTTGACGATCGACGCGTCGACGAAGTCGAGAAAGGCGATAGCGCAGACGAACAGCAAGGTGAGCTTGCCGCGGCGCGTCGCGAGCACGGACGCCTCGGGAGAGGTTGTGGTCATGGGGGCGGCTCCTTGCCAGAGTTAGTTGCCTGACTTAGTATAGGAGCGAAGCAGCCCGCCGTCTAGACTGAAAGTGAGATGACTGACTTAGGCACAAACGAAGCTGACACAGCGGTCGATCAGCCACAGAGCAAGCGGGACCGGCTCGTCGACGCCGCAACCGAGTTGATCTACCGACAGGGCATCGAGACAACGACCCTCGCCGACATCGCCGGAGCGGCGAAGGTGCCCCTGGGCAACGTCTACTACTACTTCAAGACCAAAGACGAGATCATCGACGCCGTCGTCCAGTCCCACCTGCACATCATTCGGGCGACGCTCGATGCAATCGAAGCGAACCACCGTACGCCGAAGGCTCGTCTGAAGGCGCTCGTGAAGTTCTTGGTGGGGGAGCAAGACGCCATCGTCGAGTATGGCTGCCCGCAAGGGTCTCTCTGCTCCGAGGTGAACAAGCGCGGCTCTGGCAGCGACCACTTCGCGGCGGATCTCATGCGTGTCCCGCTCGCGTGGGTCGAAGACCAGTTTCGGCTGATGGGGCGTCGAGATGCAAACGAACTGGCGGTGACGCTCATCGCGACGTACCAAGGCGCCGCATTGTTGAGCAACACACTCGGTGATCCGACGCTGATGGTCCGCGAGAGCCGACGGCTCGGCCGCTGGATCGATTCGCTTGCGCAGTCATGAACTGTTCGGTCCAGCTACCCGAAAACGGAGCGACTTCCAAGAACGCGAAGGCCCTGACCCTCAGAACTGTCTGATCGGTCCAGCGCTGCCCCAACAAGTTGCATCCTTGAGCCTCCCGCCCTTCCCGCATAACCCCGGTCTGGACCCTTAGGCCGCCAACCAGGACCCAGAGGACAGATCGAAACCATGCGGGTTCAAGAGAGAATCTGCAGATCTCCCTCATAATGCGCAGGTCAGGAGTTCGAATCTCCTCTCAGGCTCCACTTCGGGGGCTCCTTGGGCCCAGATGGCCGGGTCCCCAAAGACCGGTGTCGTGACCCGACCCGGCATGGTTCGCGCAATCTGTCTTACGCTCCTGCAATGCGTGTAGGGCGGCGACGCGCGCGAAGAGACCAGGCGAAGTGGGGAGTCGCGTGCGCGTTGTTGGCGGCGGTCATCTTGGCCGGCTGCAGCCAGGCCACCGGTCCGAAGTCGAGCAGCGGATCCACTGCACCATCGACGACCTCCTCCACTGCACCCGGCCTCGGGCCTGTCCTCAAACCCTCGTCCGTCCGGACTGCGCAGATTTACGTTCCATCGGGTCGGTCCGCCACCAAGGGTCCGATCGGGTCGAATCCGTCGGTGGAAGCCGGCCTACCCTTGAACATCCTCTCGGGGTTGGAACGCGACGAGCCGATTTACGACGGAGACTTCGCTGACCCGACCGCTCTCCCGGACAAGAGCACGCTGTACTTCTACGCGTCGAGCAGTCAGCCCTCCATGTACGACCACGGTGCCAATGTGCCGGTGATCGCGCTGTCGCGGGGGCAGGCTTCTCCGGTCGTTTCACCGGCGACGCCTTGCCTAAGGTGCCCACCTGGTCGGTGTCGGGGTACCAGTGGGGCCCAGACGTGTGGGCACGTCCGGACGGCACGTACGTCATGTACTACTCCACGCCCGCCACCGTGCCGCTGGGATGTCTCGCCAAGCCCCCGGCCAACGGCTGCGTCAAGACCGTCGGAGGGTGGACAAACGCAGAGTGCGTCTCTCGCGCCACTGCGACCAATCCGACCGGTCCCTTTGTCGACAACTCGACTTCGGCCTTCATCTGCCCCATCGACGAGGGCGGAGCCATTGACCCGAGCGTGTTCGTCGATGCGAAGGGGACACCGTGGCTCCTGTGGAAGAGCGACGGCGACTGCTGCGACGAGCCGACCTACATCTACTCACAGCAGTTGTCGCCCGATGGGCTCTCGACCGTCGGGCCGGCCCACCGGCTCCTGGGGGCCACACAGCCGTGGGAGGACCGTCTCGTCGAGGCCCCGTCGATGATCGAGGACCACGACCATTTCTGGCTCTTCTACTCCGGCAGCCTCTGGGGGCACAAGACATACGGCATCGGGATCGCCCGTTGCGAGTCGGTGGTCGGTCCCTGTACCAAGCCGCTCGACCATGCCTGGGTGGCCTCCCGCTCCGACGGGGTGGGCGACCAGGGGCCCGGCGGCGAGGAGTTCTACCAGACCGGCTCCATCGTCTGGATGGTCCACCACGGTCTGGCCCCCGGCCAGACGGGCAACAGCGCGCAACGCCGGCTGTATGTCGACCTCATCGCCTTCCCACCCGGAGAGCTCCCACACCTGGCTGCACGAGAGCCAGCGGCGGCGCTTGCCGCGGCCGAGGTTTACTACGGGGACCCGTCTCTCCCGAAGGTCCCCCAGGCTGCCTACCTCAAGGTGCTGCACTTGGCAGGCGTGTCGCCGACCGCGAACGACGCCGCCCTCGTCTCGTCGGCGGCAACGGCCTGCACCGACCTGGCGAAGAAGAAGCAGTACGACCAGATTGTCGCCGCCCTCCAAGCTCGGAGCCTCACTGTCTATGAGGCCTATCTCGCCATCATCCTGGCGGCCCAGTACCAGTGCCCGACCCGCATCCCGGAAGCCACGCAGGTGATGATTGACGCACTGAACCAGTTGCCCTCGACGGCCTGACCGTCGGGCGAGGACCGATCGCGACCGAGCAAGACGCCCCGGGGACGGGGAAGATCGGGTGGACCCTAGCGTCTGCGCAGGTCAGGGGTTTGAAGCTCCCCTCAGGCCTCAGCGTCGTGACGCGGGAACCGCAGTCGCGCCGACATAGAACCTCCAGGGGTCGCGGGTACAGACGAGCAACGGCAATTCACTCAACAAGGCGGTGTTGGGCGCCGATGGAGGAGAGGGTGCCACCGTGGGTTCGGTGATCCGGCTGAGGGGGAAGATGAGGGGGACAAAGGTCGCGCGGGGATCATGGGTCGGCCTGTTGCTCCTGGTGGGTGTGTTGGCGGTCACGCCGGAGGTGCCCTCCGCAGCGGGCGCCGCGCCGCACGCCGTCGTCGTGAGCCCGAGCCCCACGCCGGCGTTCCTTCCCCCGAGCTGTGGCACCGGCACCCCGGCCTACAACTTTGCGGGAAGTGGCGACGCGGCCGATCCCCAGGTCGTCTTCTCGGGCGGTACCTACTATGCATTCTCGACGGGGAACGCGCTCGGGAACCACATCGCTGCGCTGGTGTCGTCGTCACCCAACTCGGGCTACGGCCCCTATACGCAATCCACGCATGCCTGCTACGGCTCGTCGGCGTTGCCGAACCCTTCGCCTTGGGAGCAGCCGAACACCCAGACGTCGCCCGGCGTCTTCGAGTACGGCGGCCACTGGGTGATGTTCTACGACGCGGCCCAAGCGGGGCATTCGTCGGACAGCGGCTTCGACTGCCTCGCCGTGGCGACCTCCGCCGCCATCTCTCCGACCAACGTGCAATTCAACGATCTGTCCAACAACCCGATCGAATGCCAGCCCACAGGGTCCATCGATCCCGAGCCCTACGTCGACCCCGGCACGGGGACCGCGTACCTCGTCTGGAAGCAAAACGACGGGGGCTCGTCGGCACCGGCGTACCTCTGGGCCCAACAGCTCAACGGGAGCGGAACCGGATTCGCTCCCGGTTCCTCGGCAACGGTCCTGCTCACCAACAACACGGTCAGCTATCCGTGGGAAGCGACGGTCGAGGACCCATCCATGAAGGCGGCGGGCGGAGGCTTCTACCTCGCGTTCTCCGCCGGCGTGTACACGAGCAACGGGTACTCCGAGGGCATCGCCACCTGCAGCGGGCCTCTCGGACCCTGCGGTCCGCAGAGCCAGATCCTGGGCTCGTACGGGTCCGTCCTCGGCCCGGGCGGCGGGTCACTGTTTTCCGACGCCGGCGGGAACTGGTGGCTCGACTACGCCGCGTGGCAGGGCGGGTCGCCCGGATGCACCAGCTACGGGTGCGGCGCCGCCCGACAGCTCTTCGTGGCCCCGATCAGCTTGCCCAGCGTCACCGGACAGGTCCCCTGCAACGCGCCGTCGGGACCGTCGGGCTACTACATGGCGGCGTCGGACGGCGGCGTCTTCAACTACGGCAACCTGCCATTCTGCGGGTCGATGGGAGGCAATCCCCTGAACAAGGCGGTGGTCGGGATGGCCGTCACCCATGACGGGGGCGGCTACTGGTTCGTCGCGTCCGACGGGGGCATCTTCAATTACGGGGACGCAGGGTTCTACGGGTCCGCCGGGTCCCTCCCGCTCAACCAGCCGATCGTGGGCATGGCGGCCACGCCCGACGGCAGGGGCTACTGGCTCGTCGCGTCGGACGGGGGCATCTTCACGTACGGCGACGCGAGCTTCTTCGGCTCCTCGGGGAGCATCCATCTGAACCGGCCCATCGTCGGGATGGCACCGACGGCCGACGGTGGCGGCTACTGGTTGGTGGCCAGCGACGGCGGCATCTTCAATTACGGCGACGCGGTGTTCCACGGCTCCGCCGGTTCCATCCCGCTCAATCGGCCCGTGGTGGGCATGGCCCCGACACCCGACGGCGGCGGCTACTGGTTGGTGGCCAGCGACGGAGGCATCTTCAATTACGGCGACGCGGTGTTCCACGGCTCCGCCGGCTCCATCCCGCTCAACCGGCCCGTGGTCGGGATGGCGGCCACCCGGGACGGCGGCGGCTACTGGTTGGTGGCCAGCGACGGCGGGATCTTCGTCTACGGGGACGCACCCTTCCAGGGGTCGGCTGGCTCGCTCCCGCTCAACAAGCCCGTGGTCGGGATGGCCGCCGCCTGACCTTTGCCCGGCGTCAGACGAAGGGGTCCATGGTCGTGAGTGCCGCCCGGAGCTCGTCGCGGAGCCGGTCCGGCGTGGACTCCTGGTAGAGCGGCCCGGTCCCGTCGGCGACAAGGACTCTGATCCGGGCCACGCCGCGCACGTCGACCGGCCCGTCGCCGAGGCGCTCGACGACGGCCTGCAGATCGGCCCAGGCGCGGTGGACGGCCGGGCGGCACACGGGCACCGCGAGCCGTGGCGACGTGGGTGCATCTGCGGCCGCAGCGAGGCGGCTGAGGCTGCGCGCCAGGAGCCGCCGTTGCGCCGGCCGGCAGAGGCGGCACGCGTGGAGCGCCAGCGCGACGTCCGACTCGGGAGAGGCGCCTGCCGCCAGCGCCGCGTCGAGCTCTACCGCCCGCAGGCGAGCCCGCAGGCGCTCTCGCAGTCGGACTCGCCGCAGGGCCAGCCGGGCGTCGTGCTCGAGCAGAACGATCATCCTCGCCGTCCGTCGTGCCTAGGCGTGACCACCAAATCGCAGTATGACCGTCATGGCAAGACCGGTCAAGCCCCTTTATTGGTCACCCTGCGCTACCATGGTTTCGTGGCACTCCCGACCTGGGTCCCCGACGACGAGACCAAGCCCGCGCCCATGCCGCTGCTCGTGGTGCAGTGCTTCGTGAACACCTGCGAGGGTGACTCCGGCACCGACGTGCTCGCCGATCCCGCGTCGGCAGGCGCGTGGCTGCGCGCGGCCGGCCTGCTCGGCGACTCCGACCTCGAGGACGCGGAGCTCGACTTGGCCCGGGAACTGCGGGAGGCCATCCGCGCCCTGCTTGTCCGCAACGGCGGAGGCGACGACCCGGACACATCCGCACTCGATGCCTTGGCTGCGCTCGCCGAGCGCTGCCGCCTGCGCCCGGTGATCCTCGCCGGGGGCAGCGTGGAGCTACGGCCCGAGACCGACGACGGGACAAGCGGTCTGGCCACGCTCCTCCTCATCATCCGCGACGCGCAACGCGACGGGTCGTGGCAACGGCTCAAGGCGTGCCGGAACCCGGACTGTCGGTGGGCCTACTACGACCGCTCTCATGCAGGCAGAGGAGCCTGGTGCGACATGGCCGTCTGCGGTAACCGCATCAAGAACCGCAATCTCCGCTCGCGTCGAGCGGGTGCCGACCGGGTCGTCTCCATCACCGTCGACCCGTGAACCCCACGGTCCGGCTCTGCGTCGTCGACACGGTGGGGAGGCTCGCACTGGACGACGTCGCCACGCGGAACGCGCGCGTGGCACCGCGATGTGCCGCAGTTGATGGACGCCATCGCGTCTTTCCGGGAGCGCTGCTGTCGATCCACCAGATGCTGTCGGTGTTCGGCGAGCAGGATCGGCGCCGCGTCCGCGAGTTGGTCGACGGCCACTTGACCGACCAGATCGACTACCGGCTCGTCGACTATCACCAGGCGACGTCGTCCTACCTCGAGCTCACCGACGCCGTCTACGCCCTCGATCCCGAGGGGCCCCAGCAGGAGGGCGTCTACAAGGAGCTGGTCGCGTTGTGCATCGCCAAGAGCGCCGATCGCGCTGCCCATCGAGGCGGCTACCGGGCAGGCGCTGTCCGTCATTGAATGGAGCGGTCTGCTCCTCCTGCTGGTCCTGCTGGTCGGGTTGCTGGCCGTCCTGCCCGGTGGCACGGTCCTCGGCGTGCTGGTGGTCGGGGTGCTCACGGGAACGCTGGTCACCTTCATGATCCTCTTGCGCAAGCTCGATCGCCTGCGCTGGCACGAGCGGGTGACCATCTGGGAGCCGACGGCACGCTTGTTCCGCAGCATGGGCCGTGACCCGTACGTCCCTCGTGAGGTGATTGAGAGCGGGCGCTTCCGCCCGACGGGCCGGGTCCGGGTCGTCGACTTCCCCGACCCCTATCCGACCCGCAGCACCAAGATCGTCCGCGTCGTGGAGCTGGACGGGTCCGGGCCGTTCGTGGCACCCCGCCGCGACGCATCGGTCGACGAGATGGCGTCACGCCTCCCTTGACGCGCTAGCGGACGACCGCCGCCGCGACGAGCCCCAGGGGGGCCAGGATCCAGCCCCAGCGCACCGCCGCCACCACGACCTCGGACCGGTAGCCGTAGAGCACCGCCAACTGGATCGGCTGGAACGACGGCGCACTGAGGCCGCTGAGGACCGCCACCACGGCCAACGGGGTCGACCCGCGAGGCCCGCCGCCAACGCCATCAGCACGAAGTACGCGACCCTGACCGCGGTCAGCCACGTCCAGCGCCGTACGGCGTGCTCGGAGCGGGGCACGGACAGGTTGTGGGGGTGGATCACCGACCCGGTGAACAGCGCGGCCCCGGAGAAGGCGAGCAGGGGTCCGGCCAGGAGCAGCACGTCGGCCGTCCACCCCGGGGCGGGCCCGACGACATGGAGGAGGAGGCCCAGGAGCGACGCCAGGACCGGGGACTGGTCGACCCAGGAAGTGGCCCGGCGCTGGCGGATCGGCGCGTCGCGGCGCATCAGGTGCACCGCCACGGTGGTCCACGCCGTCGTGATCACGTTGGCCAGGACGGCGATCATCGTCCCGGTCGATCCGGCGAAGGCGGTGGCGGCCGGGACGACCCAGAACCCGCTGTTGGGGCTGACCGCCCAGGCCTCGAGCGATCCCATGCCGGCGCTGCGCCGGCGCCGGGTGACCAGGGCGGCTGCCAGCATGAGCCACAGCCCGGCCGACAAGGCGATCGGGCCGACCAGCTCGCGGACCGACGTCAGCCGCCAGGCGGCCACCAGCGAGAGCGAAGCGGACGTGACCAGGATCTGGGCACGCAGGGCAATGGGCCAGGCGCGCTGGACGCCTGTCCCACCCTGTGCCGCACCCCAGCCGACAAGCCCGCCCACCAGGAAGCAGACCAGGCTGAGCACGACCCTGATTGTGCCCCGCCCGCGGCGACCCGGCCGCCTCGGCGACCGGGCAGCCGGAGAAGATAAGGTGCGGCATGCACACTCAACGGATCCACGAGGTGCTGACAGAGGCGATTGTCGGGCGTCATTTGCTCACGCACCCCTTCTACCTTCGCTGGGAGGCCGGCACCCTCTGCGAGGGTGAGCTGGCCGCCTACGCGGAGCAGTATCGGCACATTGAGCGCGAGCTCCCGGTCACGCTGGCAGCCATCGCGGACGCCCTGCCCCCGGGCCCGGCGCGCCAACTGGTGGAGGCCAACCTCGCCGACGAGCTCGCGTGCACCCGAGCCCCACGCGGAGCTCTTCGAGTCCTTCGCCCAGGCGGCCGGTGCCGCGGACGACGTCCCCGCGACCCCGTCGACGGCGGCCCTGCTGGCGCTCGTGCGCACGGCGGCGGCCATCGACCCCGCGACGGCGCTGGCCATGGTCGCCGCCTACGAGGTCCAGGCGGCCGACATCGCGGCCTCGAAGTCCGACGGGCTGCGCCGCCACTACGGCATGGACGCGGAGGGCACCCGATTCTGGGACGTGCACCGCACCCAGGAGGTGGCGCACGCCGGTTGGTCGGTGGAGGCACTGGCCGGACATGGGGGCCGATCCCGACGTCGTGCAGGTCGCGGCGCTGGTGTCCGCCGACTCGTGGTGGCTGTTCCTCAGCGAGCGCGAGGAGCTGGCACCCGCCGTCGCGCCCCGTTGACCCCGCTCAGCTGAGCGGACCGCAACGGGCGGCCGCCGCCGCGAAGGCGGCCGAACGCTCCCGGTAGTCGGCGAAGCGCCCGAAGCTGGGCGCGGCCGGGGAGAGCAGCACGACCGCCCCGGCTGCGGCCCACCCGAACGCGGCCTTGACCGCTGGCGTCGAGGTCCGCGGCGTCCAGCACCTCCACCCCACCCCCGCTGGCGTCGCGCATGGCCGCACCGATGCGCGGGCCGTTGTCGGGCATGGTGACGACGAAGGTGGGTGCCCTCCGGCGGGCGACGGTCTCGCCGAGGGGCGTGTAGTCGACGCCGCGGTCGTGGCCACCGACCAGCAACGCGATCGGCCGTCCCTCGAAGGCCTCGCAGCGCGGCCTGTGCCGGCAGCACGTTGGTGGAGAGGCCGTCGTCGACGAACTCGACCCCGCTCGACCGCGCCCAGGGAATGACAGCGACTGGGCAGCCCGCCGAATCCCGCGGCGGCACCGGCAATGAGTGCGTCGTCGCTCGCCTCGGTGATCCCCATGGCGACCAGCACGGCGCGGGCGATGGACGGCGTTGCGCGCGGTTGTGGCGGCCCGGGCAGCCCGAGCGCCTGTGACCAGGCCGCGTCGTCGCTGACATCGGACGCGCCGACCCAGTGCAGGTGCGGACCGAGCTGGGCCACCTGTGCCCGGAGCGTCTCGTCGGAGCCGTCGGCCAGCGCGCGACGCCCGGGCTTGGTGCACAGCGAGAGCTTGTCGGCGTAGTAGCGCTCGACGGTTCCGTGCCAGTCGAGGTGATCAGGTGCCAGCGAGGTGATGGCGACGACGCGGGGCGCCGGTGGTAGATCGGGGACCTGGAAGCTCGACGTCTCGATCACCCAATAGTCGGGTTCCGGCTCGGGCGTCGGATCCCACGGCGGCTGGCCGATGTTCCCACCGGCCCGGGCGCGGTAGCCCAGCCCGGTGAGGAGGTGCACGGCCAGCGCCGTCGTCGTGCTCTTGCCCTTGGTCCCCGTGATGCACGCGACGCGGGCCGGGTCGGCCTCGGCCATGTAGAGGCCGAGGCCCCCGCACACGGCGATCCCCGCGGCCTCGAGCTGTGCCACATCCGGCCGGTAGCGGCTGATCCCCGGGCTCTTCACGACGACGTCGCAACGGAGCAGCGCGTCGAGCCCCCCCGACCCGGTCGCCAGGACCTCGAGCCCGTCGACGGCGGGCGCGGCAGGCGCGTCGTCGACCAGCACGGGCACGCAGCCCATGGCGCTGGAGGCGACGGACGCTGGCCTGTCCCTCGACGCCCAGGCCCCAGACGCCGACCGGCGCGTCAGCGAGCGCGGACCAGGAGATCGGCGGGTACATAGCGATCCGGGATGGAGTGGGCTCCCCGCGGTTGGAGCAGGGCGGCGGCGTCGATGCTCGCTCCGGGCATGGCCCTGGTCAGCTGGTCGCGCAGCTTCCGCAGCAGCGCGCTGCCCGTCCGGTCGAGCCGCTGCCCGGCGACGAGTGCGGCGGCCCGGCACTCGTCGAGGTCGCCGACGCACTCGAAGGGCTTGCTGTCCGGCTCCCAGGCCCACCAGCGACCGGAAGCGCTGCTCGTTGTCCCGGTTCTCCAGGGGTTCGTCACCGCCGAACACCGTCGCCAGGTCGGATCGCTCCATGAAGGGAGCCAACATGAGGTCGATGAAGCAGCACTTGTCACACCGCCCGCACCAGTGGTCGAGGCGCTGGGCCGGATCCTGGTGGAAGGCGCGGTTGCAACTGCGGAAGGCGTGGTGGTAGCGGTCGAGTCGGGCGAATTCCCTCGAGACCCACAGCTCCGTGCGCGGGCGGAGGTAGGAGAACACCGAGAGACCGGGGCCCAGCGCGGCGAGGACGAGGTCGGCGAAGCCGCGCTCGAACTCATCGCCCTTGGACCACTGATGGTTCACCGGGTGGCCGTCGACCACCAGCGTCGGGGCCGAGGCCGACCACTCGTTGGAGAGCACGACGGCGTCGCGCCGGTCGAGCACCGCGGCCACGACAGCGGCAGCGGTGATCACCGCGGTCACCGGCACATGCCCGTTCAGGAAGCCCAACTCGTCCGAGCGGCGCACCTGCGGGTCGATGGCGCGGGCGACCCGCACCACGGGCAGCCCGGTCACCGCCGCCGCGTCCTCAATGGCGGCGAAGCGATCGCCCGGAGGGTGGACCACGAACAGGGCGCTCTGGGGGTGGTCGCCCGAGAGGGACTCGACCGTCACGATGGAGTCGATCCCGCCTCCGAAGGGGATCAGCGGCCGGCCCGGCTCGGGCTCGTAAGGCACCGCACCCGTTGGAGCGGCGTCGGGACCCGTCACCTGAAGGCCGCGCAGGTCGATGCCGTTGCGGTAGGCGAACTCCGCGAGCCCGTGCACGTAGTAGTCCCGTGAGGAAGGCCCGCTCCGCCGCCGTGGTGGGGAGCTCGCCCAGGTCGACGACCGGCGCGGCGGTCGTCTTGTAGTACGACACACCCGCCAGCAGGTACAGGATGCGCACGGCGGCGCGGACCGCGGGGTCGTCCCAGTCCCCGCCGGGCTCGAACGTGAAGCGCTCCGTGAAGGCGTGGGCGGCGGTGGAGTAGTGGCAGGTCACCGACGACAGTCCCGCGTCAATGACGAAGCCGTCGTGGCGGAATTGGTCGGGAGGAGGCATGCGGGTGGGCGGTCGCCCGGACGCCGGGCAACCCCATGCTACGGGGCGGCGGGCGGGCCGGCGGCCCGACGAGTCTTCAGTCCAGCAGCCGTGCCAGGAGGCCGAAGCGCCCGCAGGGCCGCTCGGCCCGGTCGCTGAAGAAGTCCTCGTCGGCCGTGGTGAGGCCGCAGTGGGCGATGTGTGCGGGGGTGAGGCCGCTGCGCAGCAGTTGCTGGCGGTTGGCGGCGACGAGGTCCACCAGCCAGTGCCCGGGCCCGTCGGGTCGCGTCACGCCCGGGTCGAGCGCGTCGGGGCGCGCCGCGTCGCGCCAGGGCATCGCACACCTCGGCCCCGACCTGGTAGCGGTCCGGGGCGACGGCCGGGCCGAGGAAGGCCCGCAGCCGCTCGGGCCGCGCCCCGTGCTCCTCCAGGGCGCGCACGGCGGCGGAGACCGCCCCGGCTGCGGTGCCCCGCCAGCCCGCGTGCACGACGGCGAGGACCCGGGCGGACGGATCGACGAGGGCGATGGGGAGGCAGTCGGCCACCAGGATCACGAGCGTGACGCCCGGCGCGGCCGTCACCAGGACGTCGGTGGCGGGGACGGCGTCGTCGTTCGCGCTGCGTGCCGCGACCGCGGTCGGCGGGGACCACGACCGAGACGGCGGACCCGTGCACCTGGCGGGCGAAGACCATCGTGTCGAGTCCGACGCCGAAGGCCGCCGCCGCCCGCGCCCGGTTGGCCGCCACGTCCTCGGGTCGGTCGCCCACGTGGAGCCCCAGATTGAGCGTGTCGTAGGGCGCCACCGAGACCCCGCCGTGCCGGGTGGTCACTGAGACAGCCGCCCCGAAGGAGCCGGCCTCCTCCCAGCAGAGCAGGGGAATGACATCGGCCGCGGACACGGCTCGCGACCATATCGAGCGCCCGTCGGGACTACAGATCTGACGCCTCGGCTAGGACGCCTCGCTCTCGTCCCACACCGTCGTGGGGACGACGGAGAGCAGGGGACGGGCCCGCCCCCGACGCGTCGGCGCCCCGGCTGGTTGGAGCTCGGCGAAGCCGTACAGCTCGGCCGTGTCGGCCGCGACCGTCGCCGTCCGCTCTCGGGGTCCCGGTGATCCCGAGGACGTCGGCCAGAGAGCGGCCCTCCTCCAGGGCGCGGAACAGCTCGCCCAGCGACTCGAGCGAGAAGCCTCGGTCCTGCAGGCGGACGATCGCAGCGACCCGGGCGCGGTGGTCGGGCCCGTAGAGGCCGGTGCGCCCTCGCAGCTCGGGGTGGGGGAGCAGCCCGAGGGTCTGGAAGGAACGGATCCGCCTGCTGGTGGTGCCGGTCAGCGCCGCCAGCTCGTCGATGGTGATCCCGGCCTGGACGTTCGCTCCCACTTGACAATCATAACATCAACATATGTAACATCAAAACCCGTCAAGGATGGACCGACAGTCCCGGCGACGGGACCGGAAGAGAGGTACGAACGATGGGACTGAACCCCGCTGCCGTGGGCGCCATCTCCGAGCCCGTCGAGCGATCGTGGCACCACAAGGACGCGCTCCTCTACGCCCTGGGCGTGGGGGCGGGGGCGCTCGATCCGACGGGGTTCGAGCTCGACCTGACGACGGAGAACTCGGTCGGGATCGCCCAACGGGTCCTGCCGACCTTCACCACCATCGTGGGCCAGGGGGGCGGCGCCGGGAGTCGATCGGCGACTACGACCCGGCCATGCTCGTGCACGGCGAGCAGGCGATCCAGCTGCACGGGGAGGTCCCCCCGGAGGGCACGGTGTCGATCGTCACCAAGGTGGCCGGCATGTACGACAAGGGGTCGGCGGGCCTCGTCGTGCTCGAGAGCGAGTCGCGCCATGCCGGCAGCGGGGAGCTGGCCTTCACCAACCGCACCACCCTCTTCATCCGCGGCGCGGGCGGCTTCGGTGGGCCCCGCAGCCCCGAGGGGGACGAGGAGAGCGCGCTGGCCTCCGAGCCGCTGCCGACGCGCGAGCCGGACGAAGTGCTGTCCTACGCGACCGCGTCCCGACCAGGCCCTGCTCTACCGGCTGAACGGGGACCGCAACCCGCTGCACTCGGACCCGACGTTCGCCAAGCGGGCCGGGTTCGACCGTCCCATCCTCCACGGCCTGTGCACCTACGGCTTCACCGGGCGCGCGCTGCTCCACATGGTGTGCGGCTCGGACCCGGCGCGCTTCGGCGCCATGCGGGCCCGCTTCTCCAAGCCGACCCTGCCCGGTGACACCCTGACCATCTCGGTGTGGGACATCGACGAGAGCGCCGCGGGCGCCTACCGCTTCCGGACCGAGACGCAGCGCGGCGAGACGGTGATCGACGCCGGGCTGTTCCGGCTGGCCTGAGCCGGGTCGCCCGTCCTCAGGCGCGGCAGTCCGCGCACACGCCGAAGATCTCGACGGTGTGGGTGACGTCGCTGTAGCCGAGCGCCTTCGCGGTCGCGTCGGCCCAACGCTCCAGGTCCGGGAGCTCCACTTCGGTGCCGCGGCCGCAGACGCGGCACACGACGTGGTGGTGGTGGGCCTCGCTGTGGCAGCGGCGGTAGACGAGCTCGCCGTCGGCGGTCTGGAGCGCATCGAGCCGGCCCTCGTCGGTGAGCAGCGCCAGGTGGCGGTAGACGGTGGTCAGCCCGACCGCCTCGCCGGAGGCCCGGAGCTCGGCGTGGATGTCCTGCGCGCTGCGGAAGTTGTCCGACCCGAGCACGACGTTGAGCACCGCCTCACCCTGCCGGGTCCGGCGCGACGTGCGGCCCATCTGCTGGCCGAGCTCAGCCACGGCCCAACTCTGCCAGGTCCGGGCCGGCTGGCCGGCGCCGCCGCGCCGACGTCACGGCGGGCCCGACGACGCGGGCCACCAGGTAGAAGGCGAAGCTGAGGGCGACGATCAGCACGCTGGGCTTGACCGTGGGGAACTCGAAGCTGAGCAGCAGCCCCCCGTCGGCCGCCGCCACCGCCATCGCGATGGACAGGGCGGTCACGACGAACGGGTTGGCGCTGAGGCGCTGCGCCGCCGCGGCCGGCGTGATGGCCAGGCTGAGCACGAGCAGCGTGCCCACGATCTGCGCCGCTTCGGTCACCGTCACCGCGAGCACGAAGAGGAAGACGATGCCGAGGAGCCCGGTGCGCACGCCGCTGCGCCTGGGCGACATCGGGGTCGACGGAGGCGAAGAGCAGCGGACGCCAGATGGCGGCGAGGACGACCGCCACCGCGATCGCGATGAGGCCGAGCAGGAGGATCTGGTTCGAGCTGATGCCGAAGATGTTGCCGAAGAGGATGTTCAGCGCCTCGCTGGCGAAGCCGTGGTAGTAGCCGAGGAGGAAGACACCGAGGCCCAGCCCGGCGGCCAGGATCACGCCGATGGTCGAGTCGCGCTCCGAGGCGCGCTGGCCGAGAAGCCCGATGAGTGACGCCACCACCAGCGCGCCGACCAGCGCGCCGGCGAGCGGGTTGTCGGCCACCAGGAGCCCGGCGACGGCGCCGGTGAAGGCGAGCTCGCTCGTGCCGTGGACGGCGAAGGACATCGTCCGCGTGATGACGAACGGACCGATCAGACCGCAGCTGATCGCCACGAGGAAGGCCGCCTCGAGCGCGTGCTGGGCGAAGGGGAACTGGAGGTAGAAGCCGATGCCCATCAGTGACCGTGCCCGGCGTCGTGGTCGTGAGAGTGGTGCGCATGGGCGCCGGGCTCGGTGGGCAGCTCGTCCTCGGCGCTGACGACGAGGTAGCGGTCGCGCACCTTGACGACGTCGACCTCGATCCCGTAGAGGCTGCTGAGCCGCTCGCTGGTCAGGATCTCGGCGGGGGTGCCGATCGCGAAGCGCCCGCGCACCAGGTACAGGATGCGGTCCACGTAGGGCAGGACCGGGTTGACCTCGTGGGTGACGAAGATGACGGGTGTGCCGGCGGCGCGGCGGCGCTCGTCGATGAGCCGGGTGACGGCGCGCTGGCTGGCCAGGTCGAGCGCCAGCAGCGGCTCGTCGCACAGCAGGACGGTCGGGTCGCCGAGCAGGGCCTGGGCGATGCGCAGCCGTTGCTGCTCGCCGCCCGAGAGCAGGCCGACCGGGGCGTCGGCGTAGTCGGCCGCACCCACCGCCTGGAGTGCTGCGTCGACCCGCCGCTTGGTGGCGCGGGCATGGCGCGGCGGGCCCCAGCGGTGGCCGTCCACGCCGAAGCGCACCAGGTCGCGCCCGCGGACCGGCAGCGTGCGGTCGAAGGCCTGCTGCTGGGGCACGTAGCCCAGCGCGGGGTTGCCGCGGCGCGGCGGCGCCCCGTTGACCCGCACCGTGCCCTCGTCGAGGGGGACGAGGCCGAGCAGCACCTTGAGCAGCGTGGTCTTGCCCGTGCCGTTCGGACCGAGCACGGCGAGGAACTCGCCCTCGGACACGGCCAGATTGAGCCCGGACCACAGCGTCCGCTGGCCCAGGCGGACCGACGCCCCTTCCAGTTCGACGGGCGGTGCCGTCACGGGCTCCGGCTCGACTGGAGGGCGTGCAGCAGGCGGGTCAGCTGGGACTGCTGCCACCGTTGGTAGGTGGCCGCGCTCGCCGGCATGGTCTCGGACACGCCGACCACGGGGATGGCGTGCTGCGTCGCCAGGGTGCGCATCTGGGCCGTGACCGGCGTGACGGTCTGCACGTTGTAGAGCAGCACGTTGATGTCGTGCTTGGTGATGAGCTGCTGCATGGCGAGGGTGTCCGCCGGACCGGGGTCGACGCCTTCCTCGATCGAGCGCGCGAAACCCGGTGGCGTCTTCACGTCGAGGTCGGCCGCGGCCAGGACGTAGCCCGGCACCCGCTCGGTGTAGGCGACCGACACGTTGTGGAACTGCTTCTTGATGGTGGCGAGCGTCGCGTTCAGCGGGAGCAGGGAGGCGTCGAAGCGGGCCAGGTTGGCGCGGAACGCCGGCGCGTCCTGCGGCGCCGCCTTGGCCAGCGCGGCGGCGATCGCGGCGGCCACGGCGGGCACGCGCGGGATGTCGTACCAGAGGTGGGGGTTGGGGTCGCTGCCGCCGACGTGGAGCACCGAGGCGGCGACCACGATCCTCGGGTGCCCGGCGTCCGCGCCGAGGAGGGACCGCATCCAGGTGTCGTAGCCCGCACCGTTCTCGATGACGACCTGGGCCTGGGCCAGCGTGGCGGCGTCGACGGCGTCTGTCTCGAAGAGGTGGGGGTCGGCGTTGGGGTCGGTGATCAGCGACGTCACCCGGACGTCGTGCCCGCCCAGCTGGCTCGCGATGTTGCCCCAGAAGTTCTCGGCCGCCACCACGTGGACGACCGCCGGGGCGGCCGCGGCCGTCGCGGCGCCGGCGCCCGCCTCGGTGACCACGGGGAGGCTGGCGAGGGCGAGGCCGAGTGCGCCCGCCAGCAGCGTGAGGGGACGGAGCAGGCGGCGGCGGGAGCTCCATAACCGTAACGGTAATCATTTTGATTAGTGCCCACAAGGGCGCTGGTCGGGCCCGGTTGTCTCCGGACCGGGGATGTTCTGACAGCTCTCTACGGTTCCGTTGAGAGTTCGCGAAACAACGTCTCCCCTCCCGCCCCCCGGGGCAGGCGAGACGGCCACACGACCAGCACAAGGACGGGCGGCGGCAGCCCGGAGGAGACCCGACGGACGGGCCGGGGTCAGCCGAACAGCAGGGAGTAGTCGGCGCCCCGGCGCAGGTGGTGCCCGCCGTCGACGCCCAGCGTCTCGCCGGTCACGAAGGAGGACCCCGGCCCGATCAGGTAGCGGACGGCCGCGGCGACGTCCTCGACGGTGCCGACGCGCCCGAGGGGCATTTGGGCCAGGTAGTCGTCGAGCAGCGGGCCCCCGGCGGTGATGAAGGACATCAGCTCGTCGTCGATGATGCCCGGGGCCACCGCGTTGACCCGGATGCCGAGTGGCCCGAGCTCCTCGGCGGCCGTCTCGGCCAGGAAGCAGATGCCCGCCTTCGACACCCCGTAGGCCCACAGGTGCGGGTGGGGGAAGCGCCCGGCCCCCGAGGACATGAGGACGATGGAGCCGCCGCCGGTGTCCTGCATCGCGGCGGCGCCCTGCTTGACGCAGATCACCGAGCCCATCAGGTTGAGGTCGATCGTGGCGCGCACGGCGGCCACGTCCGCGCTGAGGACGGACCCGAGGTGCAGCGATCCCCCGGCGCAGGCGAACAGGCCGTCGAGCCGCCCCGTGGCCTCGGCGGCGACGGCGACCGCGGCGGCCACCTGCTCCTCGACCGTGACGTCGGCCACCACGTAGCGCGCGGTGGCGCCGGCCGCGCCGGCGGCGGTGATGCGGGCGGTGGCCTCCGCGAGCTTCTGCTCGGTCCGCCCGCAGATGGTGACGTGGGCGCCGTCGGCCGCCAGGCGCTCGGCCGTCGCCAGGCCGATGCCGCTGCCGCCGCCGGTGACCAGGATGGACCAGCCCGCGATGGCGTCGCGCCCAGCGCCGTCGGCCGCCATCAGACGGGGCCCGCGCCCACGGGCGCGCTCGGGGTGAACTCGACGGGCATGGCTTCGAGGCCGGAGATGAAGTTGGCCGGCCGGCGCGGCAGCGCGGCGCGGTCGGTGGCCAGGCGCAGGTCCGGCATGCGGGCGAGCACGCGCTCGACCATCACGCGCAGCTCCAGCCGGGCCAGCTGGTTGCCCAGGCAGAAGTGGGCCCCGAACCCGAAGGCGATGTGCGGGTTGGGCTGGCGCGCAATGTCGAAGGTGTCGGCCTGCTCGAAGACCGCCTCGTCACGGTTCGCCGACGGGTAGAGCAGCAGGACCTCCTGGCCGGCGCGGATGGAGGCGCCGGCCAGCTCGACGTCGCGTGTCGCCGTCCGGGCCATGTTCTTTATGGGCGACACCCAGCGCAGCATCTCCTCGACCGCGCCCGGCATGAGCCCCGCCGGGTCGGCGGACAACCGGGCCACCTGCTCGGGGTGGGCCAGGAGCTCCTCGACGCCACCGCTGATGACGTGCCGGGTGGTCTCGTCGCCCCCGATCAGGATCAGGAGCGTCTCGTGCACGAGCGAGTCGTCGTCGAGGGAGTCGCCGTCGATCTCGGCGTGGCAGAGCACACCGACGAGGTCCTCGGTGTTGTGCGATGCCCGCCGCTCGTCGAAGACGGGGTGGATGTAGGCGGAGTACTCCACGAACGCGGTCGCGGCGTTCTCGAGCAGCGAGGGGTCGGGTGCCCCCTGGCCCTTGAGCATGTCGTCGGACCACCGCAGGAGGTCGGCGCGATCCTCGGGGGCGACGCCGAGCATGTCGCCGATCATGATGATGGGCAGCGGCGCCGCGATGTCCCGGACGAAGTCGCAGTGGCCGTCCGCACAGACCTGGTCGATGAGGGAGTCGCACACGGAGCGCAGCTTGTCCTCGAGCGCGCGCACCCTCTTGGGGGTGAAGCCCTCCGAGACCAGGCGCCGCCGCCGCACGTGCTCGGGCGCGTCGAAGTCGATCATCATCGGCAGCGGCGGGAATTGGGGCCGGATGCCGCCGGCGTTGGAGAAGGATTCGGTGTCGACCGAGGCCTGCTTGACGGCGGCATAGCTGGCCGCCGCCCACAGGTCGTTGGGCTCGTCGTAGTAGACGGGGGCGTTGGCCCGCATCCAGGCGAAGGCGTCGTGGGGCTCCCGACCGAAGAACGCCCCGCTCATCAGGTCGATCCCGAGAGCCTGGGGTGCGGTGGTCACGGCGGAGACGATATCGCCGGGTGGATAGGGTGGGTCCATGGCAGACCAGGCGACCTTCACCGACGTCGCCATGGAGTTCATGCCCGGGCTGTACTCGGCCGCCCTGAGGATGACGCGCAACCGGGCGGACGCCGAGGACCTCGTGCAGGAGACCTACCTCAAGGCCTACCGGTCCTACGGGTCCTTCACCGAGGGGACCAACCTGCGGGCCTGGCTGTACCGCATCCTCACCAACACCTACATCAACTCCTACCGGGCCGCCCAGCGGCGGCCCGAGACGACGGACGTCGAGGACGTCGAGGACCTCTACCTCTACAAGCGCCTGGCCGGCTCGGGGGTCAGCGACCCCGGCCGCTCGGCCGAGGACGAGGCATTGGACCGCTTCACCGACGACGACGTGAAGAGCGCGCTGGAGGCGTTGCCGGATGCCTTTCGCATGGCCGTCCTGCTCGCCGACGTGGAGGGCTTCAGCTACAAGGAGATCTCCGAGATCACCGACGTCCCGATCGGGACGGTCATGAGCCGCATCCATCGGGGAAGAAAGGCGCTCCAGAAGGCGTTGCACGATGTGGCAGAGGCGCGGGGTCTCGTGGGGAGCGTGCCCGGGGGTCATGGGAATGAGTGAGGACGTGGGCAGCGGCAAGGAGACCGAGAGCAGCACCGCGGTGGACGCCAGCGCGCTCTTCGGTCCTTCGGTCGACTGCGAGGAGGCGGTGCACGAGCTGTACCACTATCTCGACGGCGAGCTCACCGAGGAGCGGCGCGAGGAGATCCGGGTCCACCTGGACTGGTGCGGGCCCTGCGGCGGGGCCGCCGACTTCGAGGCCGAGCTGCGCAAGGTGATCGCCAACCGCTGCAAGGACCGGGTGCCCGACAGCCTCATCCGGCGGGTGGCCGAGGCGATCGACGAAGAAAGCCGGCAGCACCACGGCGACCACTGACGTCTCCCCGGCGATCCCGGAGGTGCCGCTGGACGCTCCGGCCATGGTCGACTGGGCGCTGGCCCGCCGGGTGGCCGCCGGCGCGCTGATCCTCAAGCCCGCGCCCGCGTCCTACCGATCCTCGAACCTGCAGGGGCAGTTCGACGAGCTGACGGCGCGTGCCGAGTCGCTCGTGAGCGAGGCCACCGGACTGCACTCGGCCCACGGGTCGGCGCGGGCCAAGGTGACCGACCGGCCGGGCTGGGCCGCCGCCAACGTGCGCTCCATTGAGCGGCTCGTCGGTCCCGCGCTGATGGAGCTGCAGGCCAAGCGGGCGGGCAAGCTCGGCGGGCCGTCGCTCGCGGTGGGCCGGGCGGTGGCGGGGACGCAGCTCGGTCTGATGCTGGCCTACATGGCCACGCGGGTGCTCGGGCAGTACGACCTCCTCATCAACGACGAGGCGCCCGAGGACCAGGATCTCGTCTCCTACGTGGGGCCCAACATCGTGGCCGTCGAGGAGCAGTACGGCTTCGCGCCGAGCCAGTTCCGCCTCTGGCTCGCCCTGCACGAGGTCACCCACCGCCTGCAGTTCACCGCCGTCCCGTGGCTGCGCGACCACTTCGTCGGACTGGTCACCGAGCTGCTCGGGCCCCTCTCGGGTGACCCGGCCGGCTTCGCCGAGATGCTGGGCCGGGTCGCCACGGAGCTGCGGTCCGGGCGCAACCCCGCCCGCGAGGCCGGCGTCGTCGGCATGCTCGCCACCCCCGAGCAGCGGCTGGCGTTGTCGAAGATCTCCGGCATGATGAGCCTGCTCGAGGGTCACGGCGACGTGACGATGGACCGGGCCGGTGCGGCCGAGGTGCCGGGCGCGGCGCACTTCTCCCGGGTGCTGCACGAGCGCCGCACCCAGGCCAAGGGCCTGACCCGGCTGATGTCGAAGCTGCTCGGGCTCGATGCCAAGATGCGCCAGTACGCCGAGGGGGAGCGCTTCGTCGAATCGGTGGAGGAAGCCGGCGGGCCGACGTTGCTCGCCCGGGTGTGGGAGGGCCCCGAGTGGCTGCCCACCCTCGAGGAGATCCGCGATCCCGACCGTCTGGGTGGCCCGAGCCGGTGGGTGAGGGGGAAGGAGCCCGACCCGCCTCCCCCGTCCCCGACCTCCCTGTCCTCGATCTCCTAGCCCGGTGCACCTTTCCGCCCGCCGGCGCCGCACTGCCGTGTGCGGTGTCGGGCGGTGCCGACTCGCTCGCGCTGCTCGTCCTGGCCACCGCGGCGGGGTGCGACGTGACCGCGATCCACGTCGACCACGGCCTGCGCGCCGGGTCGTCGGCGGAGGCGGGTGTGGTGGCGGAGGCGGCCGAGCGCCTGGGGGCCCGCTTCGAGAGCCGCCGGGTGTCGCTCGACCCCGGCCCGAACCTCGAGGCGCGGGCACGGGCGGCGCGCTTCGCCGTGCTGCCCGACGGGGTGGCGACGGGCCACACCATGGACGACCAGGCCGAGACGATCCTGCTCAACCTGCTGCGGGGGGCGGGCTCCGACGGGCTGGCGGGGATGGAGCCCGGCTTCCGGCACCCGCTCTTGGGCCTGCGCCGGAGCGAGACCCACGAGCTGTGCGCCCGATCGGGCCTCGTGCCCGTGTGCGACGCCAGCAACCGCGATCCCGCCTTCGTGCGCAACCGCGTCCGCCACGAGCTGCTGCCGCTCTGCGCGGACGTGGCGGGGCGCGACCCCGTCCCCCTGCTCGCCCGCCAGGCCGGGGTGCTGCGCGACGAGGTCGCCCTCATGGAGTCCCTGGCGCTGGCCGCGCTGCCCGACCCCAGCGACGCCCGCGCCGTGGCGCGCACCGCCCGGCCGCTGGCGCGCCGCGCCGTGCGCCGGTGGCTGCGGGAGGCGGGCGGCGGTGACCTGCCGCCGTCGCTGGGCGAGGTCGACCGCACCCTCGCCGTGGCGCGTGGGGAGGCGCTCGGGACCCAGATCGCGGGCGGGCGCCGGGTGCGCCGCACGCGTGGCCGCCTCAGGGTGGAGCCGGGTCGCTCCCCCGGTAGTGTCACGCCGGTGACCGACGAGGCCGGAGATGGCGTGCCGACCTGGGCCGAGCCCGACGTGGGTCCCGCCCTGGTCGACGCCGAAGCGCCTGGCGGCCAGGGTGGCCGAGCTGGGTGCCGAGATCACCGCCGACTACGCCGACGAGCCCCCCCTGCTGGTGGCCGTGCTGAAGGGCGCCATGCTGTTCATGAGCGACCTGTGCCGCTCCATCGCCCTCCCGGTCGACGTCGACTTCATGGCCGTGTCCTCCTACGGCAGCGCGACCAAGACCTCCGGCGTGGTGCGCATCGTCAAGGACCTCGACAGCGAGCTGGACGGGCGCCACGTGCTCGTCGTCGAGGACATCATCGACAGCGGCCTCACGCTCAACTACCTGCGGCGCTACCTCAACGCCCGCCAGCCCAAGAGCGTCGAGGTGTGCGCGCTCCTCGTCAAGGAGGGCGAGCAGCGGGTCGATCTCGACCTGCGCTACGTCGGCTTCATGATCCCGCCCGACTTCGTGGTGGGCTACGGCCTCGACGTCGCCGAGCGCTACCGCAACCTGGCCGGGGTCCACCGCTACACCGGGACGCTCCAGTGAGCGTCGTCGAAAATTCGAAAGAGAGTCATCCACATGAGGACGTGGCAAATGAGGACGTGGCAAATGAGGACGGGCCGATGAGCGTCGACGTCGAACGGGTGCGGGCCGCGGTGGCCGAGCTTTTGGAAGCCATCGGCGAGGATCCCGACCCGCGACGGGCTCGTCGCCACGCCGGTCCGCGTGGCCGCCATGTACGAGGAGCTCTTCTCGGGGCTGCACGACGACCCGGCCCGCCACCTGGAGGTCACGTTCGCGGCCGAGCACGACGAGATGGTGATGGTGCGCGACATCCCGTTCGCCTCGCTGTGCGAGCACCACCTGGTGCCGTTCCTCGGCAAGGCGCACGTCGCCTACATCCCGGCCGAGGACGGGCGCATCACCGGCCTGTCGAAGCTGGCCCGCCTCGTGGACGGGTACGCCCGGCGCCTGCAGGTGCAGGAGCGCATGACGACCCAGATCGCCGACGCCATCGCCGAGGTCCTCTCGCCCCGCGGCGTGCTGGTGGTGCTCGAGGCCGAGCACCTCTGCATGTCGATGCGCGGCGTGAAGAAGCCCGGGACCGTCACGGTCACCTCGTCGGTGCGCGGGCTGTTCCGCACCGACGTCGCCACACGAGCGGAGGCGATGCAGTTCATCCGGGGCCACTGACGGAGGTGGGGCCGCCCCCCGCTTCCGGGAGGCCGCTCGTGATGGGGGTCCTCAACGTCACGCCGGACTCCTTCTCCGACGGGGGGCTCTACGACACCTTCGAGCAGGCGACGGCCCGGGGCATCGAGATGATGGAGGAGGGCGCCGACGTGATCGACGTCGGCGGCGAGTCGTCGCGCCCCGGGGCCGAGCCCGTCCCCACCGAAGTCGAGCTGGGCCGCGTCGTCCCGGTGGTCGAGGCGCTGGCGCGCGGCAGGTGCCGGCGGTGCCGGCGGGCGGTCCGTCCGGGTCTCGGTCGACACCGTCAAGCGCGAGGTGGCGGAGGCGGCGGTGGCCGCCGGTGCCAGCCTCGTCAACGACATCTCCGCCTCGTTGTGGGAGGTGGCCGCGGCAACCGGCGCCGGCTGGGTGGCCATGCACATGCAGGGCCTGCCCCGCACCATGCAGGAGGACCCGCGCTACGACGACGTGGTGGCCGAGGTGCGCGCCTTCGTGCTGGAGCGGGCCCGGCGGGCCCGGGCGGCCGGGGTGGCCGAGGTGTGGGTCGACCCCGGCATCGGCTTCGGCAAGACGATGGCCCACAACCTCTCACTGCTCCACCACCTGCCCGACTTGGTCGGCGACGCGGCCGCCGCCGGGTGCGCCGGGGTCCTGGTGGGGGCCAGCCGGAAGCGCTTCCTCGGCGTTCTGGCGGCCGGCGCGAAGGACCAGGCAGACCCCGCGCCGGTCTCGGAGCGGTTGGAGGGATCGCTGGCCACGGCCGCGGCGGCGATGGTGGCGGGGGTGGGCATGGTCCGGGTCCACGACGTGGCGGCGACGGTCCAGGTGGCCCGGCTGTATGGTCCTGCCGCATGAAGGGCAAGTGGGCCGCCGGCATCCCGCCCCGCAACTTCACGTGGGTCATCAAGGACCACCTGGGGATCAGCGAGCGGCCCGGCGGGTTCTCGGTGAACCACCGCCGGGTGCGGCGGCAGGAAGAGATCATCTGGCTGCGGGTCCAGGGGTTCGGCCGCGTGATCTCGCTGCTCTCCTCCCCCCACAACCTGGCCGCCTACGAGGAGGAGGGCCTGGCTTGGGCGCACTACCCGCTGGAGCGCACCGGGGACCCCCGCCCCGTCCTGGCGGCGTGTTACCAGGACATCGACGATTCGCTGGCCGGCGGCCTGCGCATCCTGGTCCACCAGGACGAGCTGGGTGATCGGGTCATGGGGGTGGTCGCCGGGTACCTGGTCTGGTCGAACCGCATCGCCAACCAGCCCCAGGCCGTGGCGCTGGTCGAGCACGTGGTCGGGCACGCCATGGGTGAGCCGGGCCGCGAGCTGCTGGGGGAGCTGGAGGGCATGCCGACGCGCGGCCAGGTGACGTGAGCGACCGCATCGAGATCCGTGACCTGCGGGTGACGGGGACCCACGGCGTGCTCCCAGAAGAGCGCGAACGGGCGCAACCCTTCTCGCTCGACATCGTCGCCTGGGTGGACATGGAAGCCGCACAGCAGAGCGACGACCTGGCCGACACGGTGGACTACGGCGAGCTGGCCCAGGCGGCGGCCGACGTCGTCGGCGGGCGGTCCTACCGGCTGCTCGAGGCCCTCGCCGGCCGGCTGGCCAGCGCACTCCTGATTCTGGACCCCCGCCTGGAGGCGATCGAGGTGACCGTCCGCAAGCTGCGGCCGCCGCTGGCGCTCGACGTGGGCTCGACGGGGGTGCGGGTGCGACGCGCCCGCTGATGGCCCCAGCGCAGCCCCCGCCGTGGCGCGCCTTCATCGGCCTCGGCTCCAATCTGGGCGACCGCCGGGCCCTGTTGCGGGCGGCCGTAGAGGGTCTGCGCTTGGCCGGCGACGTGGTCGGGGTCTCGCCCCTCTACGAGACCGAGCCCGTGGGCGGGCCAGGGGACCAGGGTCCCTATCTGAACGTGGTGGTCGAGCTCTCGACTGCCGATGGACCGCGCCAGCTCCTGGAGCGCTGCCAGGCGCAGGAGGCGGCGGCCGGCCGCGTGCGCACGGTGCGCTGGGGCCCCCGCAGCCTCGATGCCGACGTCCTCCTGGTCGACGGGTGGCGGGTGGCCGAGGCCGACCTCACGGTCCCGCACCCCCGCCTGTGGGAGCGCCGGTTCGTGGTGCAGCCGCTCGCCGACCTGGCGCCCGATCTGGTGACGCCCGGGCAGATCGAGGCCGCTGGTGGGGACGTCGTCCGTATGGGTAGTCTGTAGGGGACGTTTCTCAGATCGACTGTAGGCGAACGGCACCCGTCAGGGGCTGGAACGCCGAAGGAGGTCAGATGCACTCCATCCGGATCATCGGTCCCGGTCGGGCCGGCACGTCCCTTGCCGCCGCGCTCTCGGCGCGCGGCTGGGAGTTCGCCGGGTTCGTCGGGCACCACGACGACGTGTCGCGCGCCGCGCAAGGCGTGGACGTCCTCGTCATCGCCACCCCCGACGACGCCGTCGCGGAGGTCGCGGCGGCGGTCGTGCCTGCACCGGGCACCACGGTCGTCCACCTCTCCGGCTCCCTCGGGCTGGACGCGCTGGCGCCGCACCCCGTGCGCGCCGCGTTCCACCCGCTGGTGCCGCTGCCCAATGGCGAGGTGGGTGCGGCCCGCCTCTGCTCGGGCGTCACCTTCGCCGTCGCCGGCGCGCCGGTCGCCCGCGAGATCGCCCAGTCCCTCGGCGGACGGGTGGTCGAGGTCGACGACGACGACCGGGCGGCGTACCACGCCGCAGCCTGCATTGCGGCCAACCACGTCGTGGCGCTGCTGGGCCAGGTCGAGCGCGTCGCGGCGTCGGTCGGTCTCGATCTCGACTCCTTCCTGCCCCTGACCCGCGCCGCCGTCGACGACGTGGCCTCGCTCGGGACGCGGGCCGCCCTGACCGGTCCGGCCCGGCGCGGGGACTGGGCGACGCTCAGCCGGCACCTCGACTCGCTGCCCGAGGATGAGCGCCCGGGCTACCAGGCCGGTGCCGCACTGGCGACCCGGCTGGCCGGTTCCGACGACACAGTTCCCGCTGGCGCCTCCGTTCCCGCGAGCGGCGCCGATCCCGCCGGCCCCGCTCTTTCGTCTCCCGTTCCGGCGGTACCGGCCGCGTCGACCGTGTCGGCGGCGGTGTGAGGGGGATCGTGGACGTCATCGACACGACGGCCGCCTGCCGCGACACGCTGGAGAAGGCACGTGCGGCGGGTCGCACCGTGGGGCTGGTGCCCACGATGGGTGCGCTGCACGACGGGCACATCTCGCTGGTGGCCCGGGCCCGCAGCGAGTGCGACGTGGTCGCGGTCAGCATCTTCGTGAACCCGCTGCAGTTCGGCGATCCCGAAGACATCGCCCGCTACCCGAGGACCCTCGAGCGCGACCTGCTCGTCTGCGCCGAGGCCGGCGCCGATGTCGTCTTCGTCCCGACGGTGGCCGAGATGTACCCGTCCTGGCCCGCCCCGCCGCCCACCACGGTGTCGGTGCGCGGCGTCAGCGAGAACTGGGAGGGCGCGTCTCGCCCGGGCCACTTCGACGGGGTCGCGACCGTGGTCTCGAAGCTGTTCTCCATCGCCGGCCCCTGCCGGGCCTACTTCGGGCTGAAGGATTTCCAGCAGCTCGCCGTCGTGCGGCAGATGGTGCTCGACCTGGCGCTCCCGGTCGAGGTGGTGGGTTGCCCGATCGTGCGGGAGGCCGATGGCCTGGCGCTCTCCAGCCGCAACGTCCGGCTGGCGCCCGGCGAGCGGGCGGCGGCGACCGTGCTCTCGCGGGCCCTGGCCGCCGGCCGTGGCGCCGTTGACGCGGGGGAGCGTTCCGGAGCCGCCGTCGCACGGGCCATGCGAGCCGTCGTCGCCACCGAGCCCCTGGTCGGGCTCGACTACGCCGTCGCGGTCGACGCCATCACCCTGGAGGAAGTGGGCGATCTGGAGGACCCGGCGGCCGTCCGCCTGCTGATCGCGGGCCAGGTGGGGCCCGTCCGCCTCATCGACAACAGTGTCGCCGCGGAAGCGGTCGACCACGACCGTGCCGCACCCGGGGCCCGACGGGTCCGCCAACTCGAAAGGATCGGTTGAGCGATGCGCCGCCGCATGATGAAGTCGAAGATCCACCGGGCCACGGTGACCGGGGCCAACCTCAATTACGTCGGTTCCGTCTCCATCGACACCGAGCTGATGGCCCTGGCCGACATCCTCCCCTACGAGCAGGTGGCCGTCCTCGACATCGACAACGGTGCGCGCTTCGAGACGTACGCCATTGAGGGTGAGCGGGGGCAGATCTGCCTGAACGGTGCCGCGGCGCGGCTGGTGGCGCCGGGAGACAAGGTGATCATCATCACGTACGCGGACTACGAGCGAGAGGAGCTCGACGCCTACGTGCCCCGCGTCGTGCACGTCGACGGGCGCAACCGCGTGATCGACGAATCCTCCGCGCGCCTCGACGCCGAGCTCACGCTGACCGAACCGGCGTGAGCGGAGGCGCGCCGGGACCCTTCGACGTCCTGGTCCTGGGCAGCGGCGTGGCCGGCCTGTCGGCCGCGGTGCGTCTGGCCGGGCCCGGCGCGCCGACCCGGTCGCTCGGCGTCCTCACCAAGGGCGCGCTGTCACAGTCGGCGACGCGCTGGGCCCAGGGAGGCGTGGCCGCCGTGCTCGGGGGCGACGAGGACTCGACGGACCTGCATCTCGCCGACACGCTGGCCGCCGGCGCGGGCCTCTGCGACGAGGAGGCGGTGCGCATCCTGGTCGGGGAGGGCCCCGGACGGGTGCACGAGCTGATCGCGCTCGGTGTCGAGTTCGATCGCGAGGCCAGCGGGCTCCTGGCGCTCGCTCGCGAGGGTGGCCACTCCCGCCCGCGGGTGGTGCACGCGGGCGGCGCCGCGACGGGCGCCGAGGTCGAGCGCGCCCTCGTCGACGCCACCTACAGCTCCGCCAGCGCCGTGCTCGAGGGTTGGTTCGCCCTCGACCTGCTCACCGAGGGCGGGCGCTGTGTCGGCGTGACCGCGCTCCCGCCCGGAGCGGGCTCGGAACCGGTGGCGGTGCGGGCCGATCACGTGGTGCTCGCCACGGGCGGGGCCGGCCAGCTCTTCTCGGTGACGACCAACCCCCACGAGTCCACCGGCGACGGCGTCGCGATGGCGCTGCGCGCCGGGGTGCCGACGGCCGACGTGGAGTTCGTCCAGTTCCATCCGACGGCCCTGCACCATCCGGCCATGCCCCGGCCGCTGCTCTCCGAGGCGCTGCGCGGCCACGGCGCCATCCTGCGCGACCGCGACGGCGAGCGCTTCGTCGACGAGCTGCTTCCCCGCGACGTGGTCAGCCGGGCCATGGCGGCCCGCATGGCCGAGCAGGGCGTCGAGCACCTCTGGCTGGACGCCACCCGCCTGGAGCGGTTCTCCCAGCGCTTCCCGACCATCGCGGCATCGCTGTCCTCCATCGGGCTCGACCCCCAGCACGACTGGCTCCCCATCGCGCCGGCGGCGCACCACCTCTCGGGCGGGGTCGTCACCGATCTGTGGGGGGCGACGGCCCTCCCGGGGCTGTGGGCGGTGGGCGAGGTGGCCTGCACCGGTGTGCACGGGGCCAACCGGCTGGCCTCCAACTCGCTCCTCGAGGGGATGGTCTTCGGGGCGCGTCTGGCCGAGCGGATTTCGTCGGGCGTGGGAGCGGCGGAGCCGAGCGGCGCGTTGCGGGCGGTGCTCGGCACGGAGGCGATCGACGGCATCGGCTGCACGGTGCTGGAGCGGCGCCCGGCCCGGCAGCCGGGGCGGGACCGGCTGGCCGACGTCGACGTGACCAAGCAACGCGACATTCTGCAGCGGGCCATGACCCGGGGCGCGGGGGTCGTGCGCGACGCCGAGTCGCTGGACGGCGCCCGCGCTGTCGTCGACGACGTCGCGGCGCTCCTGGGCGGTGGGTCCACCTCCGCCGCGGCCGGCGAGCTGGCCAACCTGCTGGAGCTGGCCGGCGCCCTGCTGGCTTCCGCGCTGGCGCGCACCGAGAGTCGGGGCGCCCACGCGTGGCGCGAGTACCCCGACACGGACCCGTCGTGGCGCCGGCGCCTCGTCCACGGCGGCGTTCCGGCGCGGAGCGGTCGGTGAACGAGGGAGCGCCCGACGAGGCGAGTGCGTACTCCCGGGCCGTGGCCGACGCCGTGGACCGCGCGCTGGCCGAGGACCTCGGTCCCGATGGTGACCTGACGGCGGCGCTCGTGCCGCCCGGCGCCACGGCGCACTTTGCGTTGCGCGCCCGTCACGGCGGCGTCATCGCCGGGAGCGAGTGCGCGACGGAGGCCTACCGGCGCATCGACCCCAGCCTCACGCTGGTGTGGCACGCCGTCGACGGCACCGAGGTGTCGGCGGGGCAGACGATCATGGAGGTGACCGGGGCGCTGCGGCCCATCCTCACCGCCGAGCGGACGGCGCTGAACTTCCTCGGCCGGCTGTCGGGGATCGCGACGCTGACCGCGCAGTTCGTGGCCGCGGCGCACGAGAGCAACCCGTCGATCCAGGTCCTCGACACCCGCAAGACCACCCCGGGACTGCGGGTCCTGGAGAAGGCGGCGGTGCGGGCCGGCGGCGGCACCAGCCACCGCGCCGGCCTCTCCGACGCGGTCCTGGTCAAGGACAACCACCTGGCCGGCACGAGCATCACCGAGGCGGTGGACCGGGCCCGCGCCCTGTGGCCGGGGCGCATGGTCGAGATCGAGTGCGACAGCCTCGACCAGGTGGCCGAGGCGGCCCGGGCCGGCGCCGACGCCGTCCTGCTGGACAACATGGACCCGGGGACGGTCGTCGAGGCCATCGCCGTGGCGCACCTGGATGCGGCGGGCCCGATCCTGACCGAGGTCTCCGGCGGCGTGACGCTCTCCACCATCGGCGCCTACGCGGCGGCGGGCCCGGACCGGATTTCCGTCGGCGCCCTGACCCACTCGGCCCCGGCGCTCGACCTCGGGCTCGATCTGATCTGGAGCGGAGCCGGCGGGGACGCCGCGCCGCGGGGAGAGGTGCGTAGTGCTCCTCGCCATTGACGTCGGCAACACCGAGACGGTGATCGGGCTCTACGCCCGCGACGACGGCGAGGTGCCGTCGCCCGACGAGAACGTCGGGGTGGGGATCGGGACGGAGCACGACCCCACCGCGCCCCGCGGCCTCACCCACCACTGGCGCCTCTCCACCGTTCCGACCCGCACCCCCGACGAGCACGCCGTCCTGCTCACCCAGCTGCTCGACCTCGAGGGCCTCGACATCGCGTCGTCGGTGTCGGGCATCGCCGTCAGCTCGTCGGTGCCCCACGTGACGGGCGAGCTGCGCCAAATGGCGAGCCGCTGGTTCGCCTCGGTGCCCTGCGTGGTGCTCGGGCCCGGCACCAAGAGCGGGATGCCCATCCTCTACGACAACCCCAAGGAGGTCGGGGCGGACCGCATCGCCGACGCCGTCGGGGCGTACGACCTCTACGGCGGCCCCTGCGTGGTCGTCGACATGGGGACGGCGACGACCGTGGAGGCGGTCAGCGCGAAGGGCGAGTATCTCGGCGGCGCCATCACGCCCGGCGTGGCCATCAGCCTCGAGGCCCTCTACAAGCAGGCCGCCGCCCTGCGCAGGGTCGAGCTCGTCGAGCCCCGCAGCGTGATCGGTCGGTCGACGGTGGAGTCGATTGAGTCGGGCACGCTCTACGGCTTCGCCGGACTGGTCGACGCGCTGGCGCGGCGCTTCATGGAGGAGCTCGGCCCGTCCACCGTGGTCGCCACCGGCGGGTTCAGTTCGCTCATCGCGCCGTATTCGGACACGATTGAGCATGTGGAGCCCTGGCTGACCCTGCACGGCCTGCGCATCGTGTACGAGCGCAACGTCGATTCCTGACCGAGGATCGACGACCGAGCCTGCCATGACCGACTCCACCCGGGACGTCCCGTACCGCTTCGAGCGCACCCACGACGCCGCGGCCGTGGTCGACGCGTGGTCGTCGCTCGCCCCCGGGGAGGAGTCCGGCGTCACCGTCGGGGTGGCCGGCCGGGTCATGCTCCTGCGCGATCAGGGCAAAGCGGCCTTCGCCGAGCTGCGCGACGCGTCGGGCTCGGTGCAGCTGTTCGCGCGCGCCGCGGAGACGGAGCGCTTCGACGAGCTCGTGAAGCTGAACCTCGGCGACTGGGTCGGCGTGGTGGGTGAAGTCCTACGGACCCGACGCGGCGAGCTCTCGGTCAAGGTGAAGGAGTGGCAGCTGCTGGCCGAGGCGCGCCGGAATTTCGGCGACAAGTGGCGCGGCGTGAGCGACATCGAGACGCGGTACCGCCAGCGTGAGGTCGACCTGTGGGCCAACGAGCGCAGCCGCCAGCTGCTGCGGCTGCGGAGCGACGTCGTGCGCCACATGCGCCAGCGCCTGTGGGACCGGGGCTTCGTCGAGGTCGAGACGCCGCTCCTGCACCCGATCGCGGGCGGCGCCACGGCGCGCCCGTTCGTCACGCACCACAACACACTCGACATCGACCTCTTCCTCCGGGTGGCCCCCGAGCTCTACCTCAAGCGCCTCGTCGTCGGCGGCTTCGACAAGGTGTTCGAGATCGGACGCAGCTTCCGCAACGAGGGCATCTCGCCCCGCCACAATCCCGAGTTCACGACGCTCGAGCTCTACCAGGCCTACGCCGACTACACCGACACCATGGTCGTCTTCGAGGAGCTCGTGGCCGGCCTGGCCACCGACGTGCTCGGCACGACGCAGCTCAGCTACGGAGGGCGGGATCTCGACCTGGCGACGCCGTGGCGCCGCGCGCCGATGGCCGAGCTCGTGGCCGAGGCGACCGGCCTCACGCTCGACGTGCGCTCACCGCGTGCGGAGCTGGTCACCGCCGCCCAAGAGGTCGGCATCCACGTCGAGGAGTCGTGGGGTCCCGGCAAGATCCTGCTCGAGATCTACGAGAAGACGACCGAGCCCGGATTGTGGGGCCCCGTGTTCGTGATCGACTACCCCGCCGAGGTCTCGCCGCTGGCGAGGCGACACCGCGACGGGCCCGAGCTCGTCGAGCGCTACGAGCCGGTGGTGGCCGGGCGCGAGCTGGGCAACGGCTTCACCGAGCTCATCGACCCCGACGACCAGCGCGCCCGCTTCGAGGAGCAGGCGGCCAAGGCCCGGGCCGGCGACGACGAGGAGTCGGCGGACGTCGACGAGGAGTATCTCCGCGCGCTCGAGTACGGGTTGCCCCCGACGTCGGGCTTCGGGCTCGGGGTCGACCGGCTGCTGATGCTCCTGGGCGACGTGTCGAACATCCGCGAGGTCATCGCCTTCCCGACGCTGCGCCCGGACCGGGGCTGACCGGCCGGGGTTCCCGCCCTGTTCTTCGGCCCTTCTTACACTTCAGTTGCATCCTTCACACCGCCCTTACAGGTTCCTCACATCTGGGCTTCAGAGTGAGTGATGTCGCCAGGAGGCGGCCGGGGCGCAAACGGAGCGCACCGCAGTCCAAGGAGGACACCATGTTTCGCAAAGTCATCGCAGGGACCGCGGTCGCGGGGGTTCTGACCCTGGGTATGGCCGGCATCGCCGGCGCTGCGACCACCAACACCGCCACCGGCGGCACGCCGACGGCGGCGCAGTGCGCCAAGGCGGCCAAGGTGGAGACGCGCATCCACACCTGGGAGTCGAAGGTCAACGCCCGCCTGCCCAAGGCCGAGGCCCGCGAGGCCAAGGCGAAGGCGGCCGGTCACACCAAGCTGGCGACCTTCATCGGCAACCGCATCACCAAGGTGCAGAACCGGGAGACCAAGCTGAACGCGCGGCTGGCCAAGATCGACGCCAAGTGCGGTACCGCCGGCACGACCGGCACCACCGGCTCGACCGTCGGCTAGTCCGGAAGGTCGCTCAGGAGTTCGGCCGCCAGCCGGGAGAGCCCCGCCCGCAAGTCGGGCCGGGTGATCCCGGAGGCGGCCTGCTTCGCGTCATCGACGTAGGACCGGGCCTCCTCGACCGACTCGGCGATCCCGCGCGACGTCATGACGATGGACCGGGCCTTGTCCCGCTCGGGCTGGGCCAGGGGTTGCCCGAGCAGCGCACGCAGGTCGGGCCCCGCGTCGGGATCATCGAGCGCGATCAGGGCCGGCAGGGTGTAGATGCCCTCGGCGAGGTCCTGGCCCGCCGGCTTCTGCAACTGGCCGTCGGTGGCGGTGATGTCGAGGATGTCGTCGCGGATCTGGAACACCATGCCGAAGCAGCGTCCGAACTCGGTGCACGCGTCGACCTCCGGCGCCGGGAGTCCGCCGGTGAGCGCGCCGATCCGGCACGACGTCGCCGTCAGCGCCGCGGTCTTGCCGCTGATGGACGCGACGTAGTCCTCCCGGCTGCGGCCGACCTGGAAGGCCGAGCGCACCTCGGTCACCTGGCCCTGGCAGAGGCGGCCGAGGGTGTCGGCGAGGAGCGCGGCGATCTCGGTCCCGAGGCCGGCCGCGATGGCCGCACTGCGGGCCAGCAGGTAGTCGCCCGCCACGATGGCCACGAGGTTGCCGAACCGGCTGTTGACGCTCTCCACGTTGCGCCGGATCGTCGCCTCGTCGATGACGTCGTCGTGGTAGAGCGACGCCAGGTGGACCAGCTCCACCGCCACCGCCCCCATGAGGTCGTCCTCGGTCGGGTCCCGGTCGCCACCGGTGGCGACCGCCAGGGCGAGCAGGGGGCGCAGCCGCTTCCCGCCGGCCGCGATCAGGTGGGTCGTGACCTCGTCGAGGAACGCGTCGCCCGTCACCACCGAGGCGGTGAGCAGGGGCTCCACGCGCCGCAGGCCCTCTTGCAGGCGGGGGAGGCCGAGGGCCTCGGTCGGGTTCACTCCCTCAAACGTTAGGGCACGGGCACCGAAATGCGACAACCGCCTGGTGGCGGGTGCGCAGGAAAACGGCCGTGGAGGGGTTTCCTCCCCAGGTGGCGGCTGCCGGGGGTGGCGGCGTGATGGACTAAGGCCACAGGTACACTGGACCGAGAAGCAAAGAGGAACAAGGAGAGGCGGTCAGGGTGTTCGAACGTTTCACCGACCGGGCACGGAGGGTGCTGGTGCTGGCGCAGGAGGAAGCGCGCCTGCTCAACCACAGCTTCATCGGAACCGAGCACATCCTCCTCGGGCTGATCCACGAGGGCGAAGGGGTCGCCGCCAAGGCGCTCGAGTCCCTGGGGATCTCCCTCGAGGCCGTTCGCGAGAAGGTCGAAGAGACGATCGGCATGGCCGGGACCGCGCCCAGCGGGTCCCCGCCGTTCACCCCCCGGGCCAAGAAGGTCCTCGAGCTCTCGCTCCGCGAGGCGCTGCAGCTCGGCCACAGCTACATCGGCACCGAGCACATGCTCCTCGGTCTCGTCCGCGAGGGCGAAGGTGTGGCGGCCACCGTCCTCGTCAGCCTCGGGGCCGACCTCGGACGGGTGCGCCAGCAGGTCATCCAGCTCATGTCGGGCAACCAGGGCAAGGAGTCGGTCGGCGCGAGCCAGGGCGCCAGCTCGGGCGACAGCCCGTCGGGCTCTCCGGTGCTCGACCAGTTCGGGCGCAACCTCACCCAGCTCGCGCGCGACGGCAAGCTCGACCCGGTCATCGGACGTGCAAAAGAGATCGAACGCGTCATGCAGGTGTTGTCGCGCCGCACCAAGAACAACCCCGTCCTGATCGGTGAGCCCGGCGTCGGCAAGACGGCCATCGTCGAGGGCCTGGCCCAGCAGATCGTCGCCAACGAGGTGCCCGAGACGCTGACGGGCAAGCAGCTCTACACGCTGGACCTCGGCGCGCTGGTGGCGGGCAGCCGCTACCGCGGCGACTTCGAGGAGCGGCTGAAGAAGGTCCTCAAGGAGATCCGCACCCGGGGCGACATCGTCCTGTTCATCGACGAGATCCACACGCTCGTCGGCGCGGGCGCCGCCGAGGGGGCCATCGACGCTGCCTCCATCCTCAAGCCGATGCTGGCCCGCGGCGAGCTGCAGACCGTCGGCGCCACGACGATCGACGAGTACCGCAAGCACCTCGAGAAGGACGCCGCCCTGGAGCGGCGCTTCCAGCCCGTCAAGGTGGACCAGCCCACGGTGGCGCTCACCATCGACATCCTCAAGGGCCTGCGCGACCGCTACGAGTCGCACCACGCCGTCAGCATCACCGACCAGGCGCTGGTTGCCGCGGCCAACCTGGCCGACCGCTACCTCGCCGACCGCTACCTCCCGGACAAGGCGATCGACCTCATCGACGAGGCCGGCAGCCGCCTGCGCATCCGGCGCATGAGCGTCCCGCCGAGCGCGAAGAAGCTCGACGAGGAGATCGCGCGCCTGCGGGCCGACAAAGAGGCCGCCATCGAGAAGGGCGCCTTCGAGCAGGCCAAGAAGTTGGCCGAGCAGGAGAAGGAGCGCCTCGACCGCAAGGAGAGCCAGGAGGCCGAGCTGCGCGCCGAGGGCGTGGACCCCTTCGACGTCGTCGACGAGGAGGTCATCGCCGAGGTGCTGGCCGCCTGGACGGGGATCCCCGTCTACCGGCTCACCGAGGAGGAGACCGCCAAGCTCCTGCGCATGGAGGAAGAGCTCCACAAGCGGGTCATCGGCCAGGAAGAGGCGCTCAAGGCGCTGTCGCGGGCCATCCGGCGCACGCGGGCCGGCCTCAAGGACCCCAAGCGCCCCAGCGGTTCGTTCATCTTCCTCGGCCCCACCGGCGTCGGGAAGACCGAGCTCGCCAAGACACTGGCCGAGTTCCTCTTCGACGACGAGGACGCGCTGATTCAACTCGACATGTCCGAGTACATGGAGAAGCACACCGTGAGCCGCCTGGTCGGCTCGCCCCCCGGCTACGTCGGGTACGAGGAAGGCGGCCAGCTGACCGAGGCCGTCCGGCGCAAGCCGTTCTCGGTGGTGCTCTTCGACGAGGTGGAGAAGGCGCACCCCGACGTGTTCAACACGCTGTTGCAGATCCTCGAGGACGGTCGCCTGACCGACGCCCAGGGTCGCTCGGTCGACTTCAAGAACACCGTGCTGATCATGACGTCGAACCTCGGGACGGCCGACCTGCGCAAGTCGAACATGGGCTTCGCCAAGACGTCGGAGGCCGTGACCTACGAGCGCATGAAGGCCAAGGTGGACGAGGCGCTCAAGGCGCACTTCCGGCCCGAGTTCCTCAACCGGATCGACGAGGTCATCGTGTTCCACGAGCTCTCGCGGGCCGAGGTCACCGAGATCGTCGACCTCCTCATGTCCCGCACCGTCAAGCAGCTGTCGGACCAGGGCATCGGCCTGGAGCTGACGCCCGCCGCCCGGACGCTGCTGGCCGAGAAGGGCTACGACCCGCAGCTCGGGGCCCGGCCGCTGCGCCGTGCGATCCAGCAGCTGGTCGAGGACCCGCTCTCGGAGCGCATCCTGTGGAAGGAGTTCCGGGTCGGCGAGACGATCGTCGTCGACGTGGAGGAGTCGCCCATCGACGGCGAGGGGCCGCAGCTGAGCTTCACGGCGATCGAGGGGATCCAACCCCCGCCGCTGGAGCTGGCCGGAGCGGGCGCCGACGCCGAGTAGCTCCCGTCCGGTCGGGCCGTCGGTCCGAGCGAGCAGCGGGTGTCTCTCTGAAAACTATAAACAGCACTGCGTAGAGTTTTCGAAACCATGTGGCCTCGGCGCCTCTCGCCTGCGGGCCGCCCTTCGAGGGCGCACCCGACAGGGCCGACCGTCACCACACCGGGGTGTGACAGCCCTTCCGTAGGGTGCCGGCATGGCCCCCCGAGAGCGTTCCCGCGCCCATCCGACGGAGCGCAGCGCGGGCTACCTCTGCTCAGCCTGTGGCACCACGTCCTTGCGCTGGGTCGGGCGCTGCCCCAGCTGCGGCGAGTGGAACACGCTCGCGACGGCGCTGGCTCGGACCCGCCGGCCCGCGGCGACCGGCGCCACCGCTCCCGCCCGCGCGCTGTGCGACGTCTCGACCGACGCGGCACGCCCGCTGCCCACGGGCGTCAGCGAGCTCGACCGCGTCATGGGCGGCGGCGTCGTCAAGGGGTCGGTCACGCTCCTCTTCGGGCCCCCGGGTATCGGCAAGTCCACCCTGCTGTTCCAGGTGCTGTTGTCGGTGGCCGCCACCGGCGTGGAGGTACTCCTCGCTTCGGCCGAGGAGTCCCTGACGCAGGTCGGCGGGCGCGCGGCGCGCATCGGACCGGTGCCGCGCCATCTCCTGGCGCTCGAGGGTCCCGACATCGGGGCGATCGAGGAGGCGATCGAGCACCACGACCCGGCCATCGTCGTGGTCGACTCGCTCCAGTCGGTGAGCGACCCGGAGCTCCCCCAGCCCGCGGGCAGCCTGGCCCAGGTGCGCGCCTGCGTCGAGCGTCTGACCCGCCTGGCGAAGTCCAGCGGGGTCCCGATCCTCCTGGTGGGGCACGTGACCAAGGACGGCGACCTGGCCGGCCCGCGGGCCGTGGAGCACCTCGTCGACACGGTGCTCTCCTTCGACGGCGACCGCCACCACGCGCTGCGGGTCCTGACCTCGGTCAAGCACCGCTTCGGGCCGACGGGCGAGGTGGGCATCTTCGAGATGCGCGACGACGGCCTGCGCGCCGTTCCCGACCCGGGCCCGCTCATGCTCGGGGACCGCATGGCAGGCGTCCCGGGCAGCGTCGTCGTGCCGGTTCTGCAAGGCCGCCGACCCTTGCTCGTCGAGGTGCAGGCGCTGCTCGGGCCCGGGACCGGTGCCGCCGGCGCCGGCAGCGCAGTGGCGTCGCGCCCGCACACCCTCGGCATCGACGCCGCCCGGGCGAACCTGCTCAAGGCGGTCCTCGCGTGCCGCACCGCGGTCGAGGTGCCCGTGCCGGCCGAGTTCTTCGTCGCCGCCGTCGGCGGCATCAGCGTCACCGAGCCCGCGGCCGACCTCGCGGTCGCGCTCGCCATGGCCTCGGTCGTCCGCCGCCGACCGGTGCCGGCGGACCTCGTCGTGTTCGGCGAGCTCGGCCTGGCCGGGGAGGTGCGCACGGTCCCCGGCGTGGACCGCCGCCTGGCCGAGGCGCACCGCGCCGGGTTCACCAGGGCATTGGTGCCCGCCTCGGCGGTCGAGGGCATCGCGGCCGCGGCGGCCGCCGCCGCCTCGGGCATGGTGGTCCACGGGGTGCGCACGCTGGCCGAGGCGCTGGACAGAGCGGATTCGGTGCCCGCGGCGGAGGCCGGGTCGAAGACCGCGGCGGGTACGATGCCGGGGTGGTCGACGGTGCCGGCGGCAGCCAACCGCTGAACGACGCGCTGGCGCTGATCGCGCCGGGCACCGCGCTCCGCGAAGGTCTGGACCGCATCCTGCAGGCGAAGCACGGGGCCTTGATCCTCGTGGGCGACGACCCGGCCGTCCTCTCGGTGTGCACCGGCGGCTTCCTGCTCGACGCGGAGTACACCCCCCAACGCCTCTCCGAGCTGGCCAAGATGGACGGGGCCATCATCCTGGCCACTGACGCCTCCCGGATTGCGCGGGCCAACGTACACCTCGTGCCCAAGGCCACCATCCCCACCAACGAGACGGGCACCAGACACCGGACGGCCGAGCGCGTGGCCCGCTCGATCGACGTGCCGGTGATCGCGGTCTCCGAGGCGATGGCGACCATCGCCGTCTACCGCAACGACCGCAAGCACACGACGCAGTCGGCCGGCTGGCTGATCGACCGCTCGAGCCAGGCGCTCTCGACGTTGCAGCGGTTCCGGGCGCGCTACGACGACGCGCTCTCCACCCTGACCCGCCTCGAGATGGAGGACTCGGTCTCGGTCCGCGACGTCGTCTCGGTGCTGCAGCCCGGCGAGATGGTCCGCCGCATTGCCGAGGAGATCGAGGGCCACCTCGTCGAGCTCGGGTCCGACGGCCGGCTGATCCACCTCCAGACCGAGGAGCTCAACGCCGGCGTCGAGGAGAGCCTCGTCCTCGTCCTGCTCGACTACACCGACGAGAAGGGGATCGCGCGGCTGCGCTCGCTCTCACCCGACGCCCTCATGGACCTGCCCAAGGTGGTGGCGGCCCTCGACCTGCCCACGGCCGACGTCCAGCTGCACAACGAGCTGGCGCCGCACGGGTACCGCCTCCTGCACCGGCTGCCCCAGCAGCTCTCCGAGACGCTGATTCAGCGCCTGGTCCAGCGCTTCGGCTCACTCCCCGAGATCCTCTCCGCTTCGGCGGCCGAACTCGAGTCCGTCGAGGGTATTGGCGCCGCCACGGCCCGCCACATCCGCGACGGCCTGGCCCGCCTGGTCGAGGCGAGCATCTTCGAGCGATACGAATAACCGGTTCGATCTGGTAAAATGGTCAGTCACCGTCGGACGGTCCGGGCCCGTTTCGGCAATCTTTTGAACAGCAGCGCCCGCACGTCCGTGTGCCCGTGCGGGCACCCGATCCACCCAAGGGAGTCCTGAGCCTGTGTCCTTCAAGGTCGGAGACAAAGTCGTCTACCCCCACCACGGGGCCGCAGTCATTGAGAAGCGCGAGACCAAGGTCGCCTTCGGCGAGAAGCAGGAGTACCTGGTCCTGCGCCTGGCCTACGGCGACCTGATCCTGAACGTCCCGGCCGACAACACCGAGGGTGTCGGCCTGCGCGAGGTGATCAACGACGAAGAGGTCGAAGAGGTCTTCGCCGTGCTGCGCAAGAAGGAAGCGCGGATGCCGACCAACTGGTCCCGGCGCTACAAGAACCACTCCGAGAAGCTGCGCTCGGGAGACATCTACCAGGTGGCCGAGGTGGTGCGGAACCTCTCCATCCGGGACAAGGACAAGGGTCTCTCCGCCGGCGAGAAGCGCATGCTGCAGCGGGCGCGCCAGATCCTGGTGTCCGAGCTGACCTTCGCCCTCAACGTGGACGAGGAGACGGCCGAAGTGCGTCTGAACGAGGCGCTGCCCTGATCGCCCGGCCGGACCGGCCGTGGCGAGACGATGTCGAAGGCGTCGAAGGTGTGGTCCATCGTCGTGGCCGGTGGCGCGGGACGGCGCTTCGGCGACATGAAGCAGTTCTCCACGCTCGGCGGGCGGCCGGTGCTGGCGTGGGCCGTCGAGGCGTGCCGGCCCTCCTCCGCCGGCGTGGTCCTGGTGCTGCCGGCCGGACTCGACGCCCAGGACCGCTACGGAGCCGACGCCGTCGTGCCGGGTGGCGCCACCCGAGCCGAATCGGTCCGCTGTGGGCTGGCGGCGATCCCTCCCGATGCGGAGGTGATCGTGGTGCACGACGCGGCCCGCCCGCTGGCGTCGCCCGGACTCTTCGACGCCGTGATCGCGGCCGTGACCGAGGGCGGAGCCGACGGAGCCGTGCCCGGCGTCCCGCCCGATGACACCATCAAAGCCGTGGACGCCGCCGGCAACGTCACGAGCACGCTGACCGCGCAGTGAGCTCGTCGCCGTCCAGACGCCGCAGGCCTTCCGGGCCGTCGTGCTGCGCCGGGCCCACGACGGTGCGGGGCCGGATGCGACCGACGACGCCATGCTCGTGGAGGCACTGGGCGCGACGGTCCGGGTCGTGCCCGGTGACCCCGCCAACCTGAAGATCACCGCGCCAGAAGACCTGGGTGCGGCCGAGCGCCTGCTGGCCTCGCGGTGCGGTTGACCGTGCGCATCGGCCAGGGAATCGACGTGCACCGCTTCTCCGAAGACCCGCACCGCCCCCTCGTCCTCGGTGGCGTCGAGATCGAGGGCGCCCGGGGGCTGGGCGGACACAGCGACGCCGACGCCGTGTGCCACGCGCTGGCCGATGCCGTGCTCGGCGCCGTGGGGTTGGGCGACCTCGGCCGGCACTTCCCCGACACGGACCCGGTGTGGGAGGGCGCCGACAGCGTCGCACTCCTCACCGAGGTGGTCCGCATGGCGGCCGGGCAGGGGTTCGCCTGCGCCAACGCGGACTGCACGATCATCGCCGACTCGCCCCGCCTGGCGCCCCACACCGCGGCCATGGTGGACCGGCTGAGCGGCGTGCTCGGTGCGCCGGTGTCGGTCAAGGCGACCCGGGCGGAGGGTCTCGGGGCGCTCGGCCGCGCCGAGGGCATCGCCTGCCTCGCCGTCGTCCTGATGGAGCAGGCGTGAGCCGCCGCCCACCGCGCCCGGTGCCGCGCCGGACAGAGGGTGGCGGGTCAGCGCGGTCGGCCGGGCCGGCCCGTTCACCACGGTCACCCCGATCGCGGCCCGAGGTCCGCAGCGAGCTGGGCGGCGACCAGGTGGAGGGCCGCCGGGCGGTCCTCGAGCTGTTGGCGGTCGGGCGCCGCACGGTGCGCCGCGTCCTCCTCGCAGACGAGCAGGACGCCTCGCCGCAGCTGGACCGGATTGAGCAGCTGGCGGGACGGATGCGGGTCCCGGTCGAGACGGTGCCCTGGGCCCGGCTCAACGCCCAGGCCCGCACCGAGGCGCACCAGGGCGTGCTGGCCCTGGCCCGCCCGCTCGAACCGGTGCCACTGGCGGATCTGGCCACGCCGGACAAGCACGGCACGGCGCCGTTCCTCCTGGTGGCAGCCGGTATCACCGATCCCCGGAACCTGGGCGCGTTGCTGCGCAGCGCCGAGTGCGCCGGCGTCACGGGGGTCGTCCTGCCGCGTCACCGCTCGGCCCGGCTGTCGCCGACGGTGGCCAAGACGGCGGCCGGGGCGATTGAGCACTTGCCCTTCGCAGTGGTGGGCGGCGTGCCCGCCGCCCTCAGCGAGCTCCGCGAGCTCGGGGTGTGGTCGATCGGGCTCGCCGGGGAGGTGAAGGAGTCCCTCTACGACCTTCCACTGGGCGAGGGTCCCGTCGCCCTGGTCGTGGGCAGCGAGGAGAAGGGACTGGCGCCGCTCGTGCGACGGCGCTGCGATGCGGTCGTCGCCATCCCCCAGCACGGCGCGCTGCCGTCCCTCAACGTCGGCGTGGCCGGCGCGGTGGCCTGCTTCGAGGTGGCACGCCAGCGCGCCACAGCCGCCCGAGCCGCGCCCGGACCGCGACAGCGCCGATTGACATTGCGCCCAGCGCCGACTGACGTCGCGCCCCAGCCGCCTGATCTCTAGGCCGCCGCCGCCACCTCGGACGTGCAGAACGCGCAGCGACGCGCCGCCACCGGGATGTCGCTCAGGCACTCGGGGCACGGCTGCGTCTCGGGCTTGGGCTCCACCTTCGGTACCAGGTTCAACCGCTTCATCAACGCGCCGAGCGGCACCACGATGGCGAAGAAGACGACGGTCGCCACGATCAGGAACGACAGCAGTGCGTTGAGGAACGAGCCGTACTTGAACAGCGAGTGATGCACCGTGAAGTGCAGGCCTCCGAAGTTCGGCTTGCCGAAGATGGCGGCGATCAGCGGCGTGATGATGTCGGCGACGAACGCCGTGATCATCGCCGTGAAGGCGACGCCGACCACCACCGCCACCGCCAGATCGACGACGTTGCCCCGCAGGACGAACTTCTTGAACTCCGAGAACATCGAGGCCTCCCAGCTGGTCATCGGTGACGCACGGCGCGGTGCACCGGCTCTTTACCCCACCACACCGACTCTTTACCTCAGGGCGACTGCACCCGCCGGTGCGGGCCCGCACGGCACGGCGGGAAAGGGAGCCCGAGGCAGGAATCGAACCCGCGACATCTTCATTACAAGTGAAGTGCTCTACCAACTGAGCTACTCGGGCGCTGCGCCCCAGACTACAGGCCCGTTGCCGTGATCCCCGGGCCGACCAGCGGAAAGGCTTGCTTCGCGTGAGGGGGCGGGGCAGGCTGGACGCCGAATGGATGAGGAGCAGCCGAAGACTGGTATGTCCGGTTCTCTGTCCGTGGTCAAGGCGGCCGCTGTCCTGGTCCTCTTCGCGGCCGCCGTGGCGCTCCTGGTCGCCGTCGGCACCCGCCCCAGCGTCAGCGTGACGCCGAGCACCGCCCCGACCACGGTGCCGACCACGACGCCGACTACCGCGGCCGGTGCGGCCGGGTCGTCGACCACCGCTTCCACGGCCGCATCGACGACGACCACCACGCGGCGCGGGCACCGGGGCGCCGTCACCACGACGACCACCACGGCCCCGAGCACCGTCAGCGTCGTGGTGGCCAACGGGACGAGCTCCAATGGCCTGGCGGCCCACTACTCGACCGTCATCGGCGCCAAGGGCTACATGATGAAGACGCCCCTCGACGCGTCGGCCGCCCAGACGACCTCGACCGTGTACTACGCGGCCGGGATGCAGGCCGCGGCCGAGGCCGTCGCCGCCACCATCGGCGTGAAGCCGAGCCAGGTGCAACCGCTCACGACCGCCATCCCCGTCACCGGGGCCACCGGCACCGATGTCGTCGTGGTCATCGGGCAGGACCTCGCCTCGGCCGCAAACTCCTGACGTTGCCGGGCGAAGGCGAGCGCGCCGGCGAGCCCGCCGCAGGTGTGCCGGCGGCCCCCGACCTGCCTGCGCTCCCCGCTCCTCTTGCGCCCGCTGGCCGCCGAGCCCGCACGCAGCGCCCTGTTCCTCGACTTCGACGGGACGCTCGCCGCCATCGTCGAGGACCCCACCGGGGCGCGGCCGCTCCCCGGTGTCCCCGCCCTGCTGGCCGACCTCGCCACGTCCTTCGCACTGGTCGCGGTGGTCTCGGGCCGGCCCACCGCCTTCCTGGCCGAGGTGCTGGGCGCCCCGGCGGGCGTCACGCTGGCCGGCCTGTACGGGCTCGAGCGCGCCCTGCAGGGCGCCGAGCACGCCACCTGGGCTGCGTTGATCGACGACGTCGTGGCCGAGGCCAGGGCCGAGGCGCCCGAAGGTGTCTACGTCGAGCCCAAGGGGCTCACGGTGACCTTGCACTGGCGCCACGCTCCCGAGCAGCGGGGCTGGGTCGTCGCTTTCGCCGAGCGCCAGCACGAGCAGCGCGGCCTGGCCGTGCACGAAGGGCGCCACGAGCGCGAGCTGCGTCCCCCGCTGCCCGTGGACAAGGGGACGGTCGTGCGGGCGCTGGCGGCCGAGCACGCGGCGCGCCTGCGCGCCGCCGCGGCGTTCGGGGACGACATGGGTGACCTGCCCGCCTTCGCGGCAGTGGGGGAGCTGGTCGACGCCGAGGGACGCCCGCTCCGCGCGGTCCGGGTCGCGGCCGTCGATGACGAGAGCCCGGCCGAGGTGGCCGCCCACGCCGATCTGACCGTGCAGGGAGCGGCCGGGGCCGTCGCGTTGCTGCGCGTGCTGGCCGACGCGGCGTCGGCCTCCCCCTCCGCGGGGGCCGCGCCTCAGCCCTGAGCGCGGTCGGCCGCCGCCAGCTGGTCGGCCCACCAGTCCGCCGACGTCCGCCCGCGCACCGCCGCCCGCAGCGCGGTGGCCCGCTCGGCCCGTTCCGGCCCGCCCATGGTGAGCGCGGCGTGGAGCGCGTCGGCCGTGCCGGACACGTCGAAGGGATTGACGCCGAGCGCGCCGCGGCCGCCGAGCGACAGCTCCTCCCACGCCCCGGCCTGGCGCGACAGCACGAGCACGCCGTCGGCCGTGTTGAGCAGCGGGCCCTCCTTGGCCACCAGGTTGAGCCCGTCGCGCACCGGGTTGACCAGCAGGACGTCGGACAGCGTGAGCGCGGCCAGAGAACGCGCCCGGTCGTCCTCGACCGAGAGGAGGATGGGCGTCCAGCCGTCGGCGGCCGACGCGTAGGCGTGGTTGATCCGCTCGGCGGTGTGCACCACGTCGGCCCCGTAGGCGAGATACTCCGCCAGCCCCTGCCGGCTGGGATAGGCGAACGCGACGTGCACCACCTCGCCGCGCCACTCGGGGTGGGCCTCGAGCAGCTCCTCGAAGGCCAGCATCCCCCGCACGATGTTCTTCGAGGGCTCCATGCGGTCCGCCCGGGCGATGATGCGCCGGCCCCCGACCTCGGCGCGCAACGCGTCGGCGGCCGCGGCGCAGGCGGGGGAGGCGGCCTCCTCCTCCAGCACGCCGGCGTCGGGCCCGAGCGGGGCCACGAACGTCGCCGGCGCGGCGCGCCCGGCCGCCGCGTAGCAGGCCTGAAACTCCGCCTCCCACTGGTGGCAGTGGAACCCGCAGGCCGAGTACCCGGCCATGCCGTCGAGGAGCTCGGTGACCACGGCGTCGGGCAGCACGCCGAGCATGGCGGGCGCCGCGAACGGCGTGTGCAAGAAGTGCACCGATCGCAGGTCCGGTCGGCGCTCGGCCAGCATGTGCCCCAGCAGCGAGAAGTGGTAGTCCTGCACGAGCACGGTGTCGCCCTCGGCGGCCCGCTCCGCCACCACGTCGGCCACGGCCCGGTTGTAGGCCCGGTACCCCTCCCACGCCGCCCGCCAGTGGCGGTCGAAGCGGGGGCGATGCGGCAGGTCGAAGAGGTGGTGGTGGCAGTACCAGAGCGTCGTGTTGGCCACGACGTCGTAGGCCTGGCGGTACGTGTCGTCGTCGAGCACGACCGGGACGAGGTCGAGCCCGGGGTCGCTCATGAGGCCCTGGGCCACCGCCTCGCGGTCCGCCGCCCCCATCGTCACCGAGGCCCACGTCGTGCCGCTGCCCGCGAGGAGCCGCTGCAGGGAAGAGGCCAGACCCCCTCCGGCGGGCACGGGCACGAGCGCGCCGTCGGCGTCGGTGCGGAAGGTGAGGGGGCCGCGGTTGGAGACGACGATGGTGCCGCTCATGAGCCGCTCACGACGGGTGGGGGAGGGACGACGGGGGAACCCTCTCCAGCGCCGCCCGGAGCACGTCGACGGCCTGGGGGCGCAGCTCGTGCAGGGGCCGGTTGCGGTGGATGCGCTCGCCGAGGTCGACCTGGGCCAGGCGGTCGGCGCCGAGGTGCTGGGCCAGGTCGATGAGCAGCCCGAGCTCGACGCCGTAGCCGCCGGCGAAGCCGAGCTTCTCGAAGACCCAGCGGTGGGCCGCCGTCTCGCCGGCCAACGGCTGGCGCACCCACGCCGAGCTCGGGGAAGAGGAGCTCGAGCACCGGGCGGGCCACGAGCTCGGTGACCCGCCCGCCGCCCGTCGGATCCCCGTGGAGCGGGCGGGTGTAGTAGCCCTTGACCAGGGCCACGTGGTCGGTGGTGAGCAGCGGGCCCAACAGTCCGGTCACGAAGGCAGGGGTCGTGTTGGCCACGTCGGCGTCCAAGAAGGCGACGATGTCGCCGGTGGAGGCGGCCAGGGCGGCGGCCATGGCCTGGCCCTTGCCACCGGCACCGCCGGGCCCGGCCACGACGCGGGCCCCGGCGCCGAACGCCTGCGCGGCGGTGTCGTCGAGCGACCCGTCGTCGAGCACGATCAGCTCGTCCACCAGGCCGTTGCCGCCGTGCTCGGCCAGGAAGGGCTGGACCACGGCCCGGACGACCGAGCCCACCGTCGAGCCCTCGTCCCGGGCCGGGATGCAGACCGACACCGTCCGGCCGCTGCGTCCCTTGGCCTCCAGGACGAGGCCAATGGGGAAGTCACTGTGGTGATAGGTGTGCGCCACGCCTCCGATTCAAGCAGCCATTCACGCACTTGGGCTCCGTTGAGGTGGTCGGGCCCGAGGGGCTACCATGGTGGCCATCATCCAGAGCGACTGAGGGACGGGCCCGTTGATGTCGCGGCAACCAGTGCACTTGCACCTGGTGCCAATGCCCGATCGATGAGGAGGACCGATGGTCGATTTTGTCACTGGGTTGCGTTGTCGTGAATGTCAGCGCGCCTTCCCAGCCGAGGCCCTGCACGTCTGCGACTACTGCTTCGGGCCGCTCGAGGTGGCCTACGACTACGAGCGGATCGCGGCGACGATCAGCCGGGAGCGCATTGCGGCCGGGCCCCGCACCATCTGGCGCTACCGGGACCTGCTCCCGGTCGACGACGAGTCTCCGGTGGACCTCGGCGCGGGCTTCACCCCGCTCGTGCGCGCCGACCGCCTGGCCGCCGAGCTCGGCCTGGGCGAGCTGTGGATCAAGGACGACACGGCCAACCCGACCGGATCGTTCAAGGACCGGGTCGTCTCGGTGGCCCTGACCAAGGCGCGCCAGCTCGGCTTCAAGGTCGCCGCCTGCGCGTCGACCGGCAACCTCGCCAACTCGGTGGCGGCGCATGCGGCCCGGGCCGGGCTCGATTCGGTCGTCCTCATCCCGCACGACCTCGAGGCGGCCAAGGTCACCATGACCGCCGTCTACGGCGGGACGGTCATCGCGGTGGATGGCACCTACGACGACGTGAACCGGCTGTGCGCCGAGCTGACCAGCGAGCGCCCGACATGGGCCTTCGTCAACGTCAACGTGCGCACCTACTACGCCGAGGGCTCCAAGACACTGGCCTTCGAGATCGCCGAACAGCTCGGCTGGCAGGCGCCCGACCACGTCGTGGTCCCCATCGGTTCGGGGAGCCAGCTGACCAAGGTGGCCAAGGGCTTTGCCGAGCTCGGCACCGTGGGGCTCCTGCCCGAGGTGCCCGAAGTGCGCATCTCGGGCGCTCAGGCCGAGGGGTGCTCGCCGGTGGCCACGGCATTCCTGAACGGGTCCGACGCCATCCGGCCGGTCAAGCCCAAGACGATCGCCAAGTCGCTGGCCATCGGCAATCCGGCCGACGGCTGGTACGCCCTCGAGGTGATGCGGCGCACCGGCGGCTCGTGTGCCGCCGTCACCGACGACGAGGTGGTCGACGCCATCGGGCTGCTGGCCCGCACCGAGGGCATCTTCGCCGAGACCGCCGGCGGGGTGACGATCGCGACCCTGTGCAAGCTCGCCGCCTCCGGGGCCATCCGCCCCGACGAGCGGGTCGTGGCCCTCGTCACCGGGCACGGGCTCAAGACCGTCGAAGCCCTCACCGGCTCCATCGGTTCGGGCCCTTCGGCGACCATCGCCCCCACCCTGGCCGCCTTCGACGCCGTCGTGGACGTCGCGGGAGGCCCGTTGACCGAGGAGCTGTCCCGATGAGCCTGACCGTCCGCATCCCCACCCAGCTGCGCACCCTGACCGGCGGTGCCGGCGAGGTGGAGGTCGAGGGCGCCACCGTGGGCGAGGCCCTCAAGGCGCTCGATGCCGCCCATCCCGGGTTCGCCGATCGGCTCTTCGACGAGTCGGGGAGCCTGCGCCGCTTCGTCAACGTCTTCCTGGCCGACGAGGACGTCCGCTTCCTCGACGGCCTGGCCACGCCCGTGGTGCCCGGCCAGACGCTGTCCATCGTCCCCGCCGTCGCCGGCGGCTGACGCCCCCCGGGTCGCCCGGGTGGCCGGGCGGCGGGGCCCCTCGGCGGTTCCCAGACTCTAAACAGGATGGGTTAGCACTTGGGAGGCGCCCGGCCTCGGGAGGAGCATCGCCGCTGATCAGGCCACCGCGGGTCCCCGGCGAGGCCGCGAAAGGGGGTCCGCCCTTGCGCTCGGAGCCGGGAGGTGGTTTCATTAGCACTCACAAGACGAGAGTGCTAATGGAGGAATAGACCAGATGGCCAAGATCATCCACTTCCAGGAGGAAGCCCGCCGCGGCCTGGAAACCGGCATGAACAAGCTGGCGGACGCGGTCCGCGTCACCCTCGGCCCCAAGGGCCGCAACGTGGTGCTCGACAAGAAGTGGGGCGCCCCCACCATCACCAACGACGGCGTCTCCATCGCCAAGGAGATCGACCTCGAGGACCCCTTCGAGAAGATCGGTGCCGAGCTGGTCAAGGAAGTCGCCAAGAAGACCGACGACGTGGCCGGTGACGGCACGACGACGGCCACCGTGCTGGCCTGGGCCATGGTCCGCGAGGGCCTGCGCAACGTGGCCGCCGGCGCCAACCCGATGTCGCTCAAGCGGGGGATCGAGGCCGCCGTCGAGACGGCGGTGAGCTCCATCCACGGCATCGCCAAGGAGACCGAGTCCAAGGCCCAGATCGCCCAGGTGGCCTCCATCTCGGCCGCCGACAGCGAGATCGGCGAAATGATCTCCGAGGCCATCGACAAGGTCGGCCGCGACGGTGTCATCACCGTCGAGGAGTCGCAGACCTTCGGCATGGACATGGACCTCGTCGAGGGCATGCGCTTCGACAAGGGGTACATCGCCCCCTACTTCGTGACCGACCCCGAGCGCATGGAGGCGGTGCTCGAAGACGCCTACCTCCTGCTGGTGGGCTCCAAGATCACGGCCGTGCGCGACCTGCTCCCCGTGCTCGAGAAGGTCATGCAGAGCGGCAAGCCGCTGCTGATCATCGCCGAGGACGTCGAGGGCGAGGCCCTGGCCACGCTGGTGGTCAACAAGATCCGCGGCACGTTCCGCTCGGTGGCCGTCAAGGCTCCCGGCTTCGGCGAGCGCCGCAAGGCCATGCTGCAGGACATCGCCATCCTGACCGGCGGCCAGGTCGTCACCGAGGAGGTCGGCCTCAAGCTGGAGAACGTGACCCTCGACCTGCTGGGCACTGCCCGCAAGGTCGTCGTGACCAAGGACGAGACCACCGTCGTCGAGGGTGGAGGCACCGAGGTCGACATCAAGGGCCGCATCAACCAGATCAAGACCGAGATCGACAACACCGACTCGGACTACGACCGGGAGAAGCTGCAGGAGCGCCTGGCCAAGCTGTCCGGCGGCGTCGCCGTGATCAAGGTCGGGGCCGCCACCGAGGTGGAGCTCAAGGAGAAGAAGCACCGGATCGAGGACGCCGTGTCGACCACCAAGGCCGCCATTGAGGAGGGCGTGGTCCCCGGCGGCGGCGTCGCCCTGCTGCGTGCGCAGACGGCCATCCTGGAGCGGGCCGAGAAGCTCGACAACGACGAGGCCACCGGTGCTCGCATCGTGGCCCGGGCCGTCGAGGAGCCCCTCAAGCAGATTGCGGTCAACGCCGGCATGGAAGGTGGCGTGGTCATTGAGAAGGTGCGCGGCCTCAAGGGCGCCCACGGCCTCAACGCGGCCACCGGCGAGTACGAGGACCTGTTCAAGGCCGGCGTGATCGACGCCGCCAAGGTCACCCGCTCGGCCCTGCAGAACGCGGCCTCCATCGCCGCCCTGTTCCTGACCACCGAGGCCGTCATCGTCGACAAGCCCGAGGAAGACGCCCCCGCCATGCCCGGCGGCATGGACGACTACTAAACGGCTCTCTTCAGGGAGGACAGACCCTCTGGAGGCCAGTGGGGGCGAGGTGTCACCCGGATGCCACGGTGCTGCAACAGCGTGGGATGACACTGGGAACCGCCTCACCCCCAACCGAGGCTGATCAGTGCGCCCGGCCTTATGGCCGGGCGCACTGGCTTTTCCCGCACCAGGGCTTCTCTACACTGACGGCGTGGCACTGACCCCGAAGACCGGCTGGGGGGTCCTGCACCTCTTCTGCCGGCTGGGACCCGACTTCGACGCCAACGCGCTGCGCAAGGCGGTCAGTGCGGCCGAGGCGGACGGCTACCAGGTGATCCCCGCTGCCCTGTTGGGCCACAAGGCCGACCTGGGGCTCATGACGCTCGGCCCCGACGTCTGGCGGCTGCGCCAACTCCAGACCGAGGTGTGCGGGGCCGGACTCGTCCCGACGGCCTCCTACGTCTCGCTGACCGCGATCTCCGAGTACGCCGCGGGCGTCCCCGAGGAGATGCGCCAGGCCCGGCTCTTCCCGCAGCTGCCGCCCGAGGGCAAGGCCGCCTTCTGCTTCTACCCGATGAGCAAGCGCCGGGGCGAGGCGCACAACTGGTACACGCTCCCCTTCGACGCTCGCAAGGAGCTGATGATGGGGCACGGCAAGGTGGGTCGAACCTTCCACGGGCGGGTGGTCCAGGTCATCACCGACTCCACCGGCCTCGACGACTTCGAGTGGGGCGTGACCCTCTTCGGGACCCATCCCGACGACCTCAAGGACTGCGTCTACGAGATGCGCTTCGACGAGGCGTCCGCCCTCTACGCCGAGTTCGGACCCTTCTTCACCGGCATGGTCGGGACGCTCGACGAGGTCCTGACGACCCTGGGCGCCTGAGGACGACGTTGACCACCCCGGCCGCAGTGGCGTCCTCGACCGCCTCCCTCGACGACCTCAGGGACGCACTGCGCCGGCTCGGCCGCGTCGTGGTCGCCTTCAGCGGGGGCGCCGACTCGTCGCTGCTGGCCAAGGTCGCGCACGACACGCTGGGCCGCCCCTCGGTGCTGTGCGCCACCGCGCTCTCGCCCTCGCTGGCCGGCGCCGAGGAGCACGAGTGCCGTGCACTGGCGGGCGAATGGGACCTGCGCTGGGTGGGCGTGCCCACCGACGAGATGGAGGACGCGGCCTACGTCGCCAACGGGCCCGACCGCTGCGCCCGCTGCAAGTCCGCCCTCATGGACGCGCTCGGCCCGCTCGCCGCGGCCGAGGGCGCGACCGTCGTCCTCGGGGTGAACGTCAGCGACCTCGGCGACCACCGCCCCGGCCAGGCCGCCGCCGCCGCTGCCGGAGCCGTCTTCCCGCTGGTCGACGCCGGCTTCACCAAGGACGACATCCGGCACTGGTCGCGCGCGCTCGGCCTGCGCACCTGGGACAAGCCGGCCGCGGCGTGCCTCGCCTCGCGCCTGCCCTACGGCACGCCCGTCACGCTCGGCCGGCTCGCCGCGGTCGAGGCGCGGAAGCGGCCCTGCGCGCGCTGGGGCTCGGGCAGCTCCGCGTGCGCCACCACGGGGAGGCGGCCCGCATCGAGGTCGAGCCGGACATGCTGGGCGCGGTGGTGACGCGCCGGGCCGAGGTCGTCGAGGCCGTGCGCGCGGCCGGCTTCACCTTCGTCTCCCTGGATCTGGAAGGCTTCCGGTCCGGCAGCCTCAACCGGATGCTCGGGGAGGCCGCCGTGAGCGAGGAGGATCAATGAGCGAGGTGCGGGTCAAGGTGCGGCTGACGTTCCCCGAGACCGAGGTCCGCCGCGCCGTGCTCGCCACGATGGTGCGCCGCTTCGACGTCGAGCCGGACATCCGCCGGGCCGACGTCGAGGATCACCGTGGCTTCGTCGTCTGCGAGATCGACGGCGAGGCGGCGCAGGTCGAGGCGGCGCTCGATTGGCTCCGCAGTGAGGGCATCACGGTGGATCTGCTCGGCGACGTGCTCGAGGGCTGACCCGGATCCCGAGCGGTCGAGGATCCCGGTGGATCAGGGCTGGTCGGGGGTGCGGGGCACGTGCCACCCGGCCGAGGAGACCCGGCGTGGCTCGTAGAAGACGCACCCCTCGGGGCAGGCGAACGGCAGCGGCTCGTTGGCGTCCACCTTGCAGCGCTCCAGGCGATCCCCGCGAGGCGTCGTCCGCATCACGTAGTGGCGGCAATCCTCGTTGACGGGCACGCACCATTCTGGCCCAGCCGGCGGGCCGCGGTAGCGTCACCGGCCGTGGACCCGAACGACCGCGACGTCCCCCTCAAGACCCTGCTGCGTTGGAGCGAGGCGCTGTCGGGCATCGCGCGCACCGGCCTGGGGTTCACCCAGAGCCTCTACGAGCAGGAGCGCTTCGAGGAGATCCTCAAGGTGGCGGCGGACATCCGGGCCGAGGCGGACGGGTCGAGGACCCCGACCACGCCGGCGGGCTCGTGCAGGAGTGGATGGACACCGTGGGCCAGGGCGTCCCCGGCTACGTGACGCCCAAGGTCGCGGTCGGCGCCGCCGTCGGCAACGACAAGGGCGAGCTTCTGCTGATCCAGCGGGCCGACTCGGGCATCTGGCTCTACCCGACCGGCTGGTGCGACGTGGGCTACTCGGCCGCCGAGGTGGTCGTGAAGGAGGTCGAGGAGGAGACGGGCATTGAGGTCGAGCCCGTGCGCCTGATCGCGGTCCTCGACGGGCTGCGCCTCGGCTTCACCCGGGTCCCGCTCTACTCGCTGCTCTTCTACTGCCGCGCCGTGGGCGGCGAGCTGGCCCCGCACCCCCTCGAGACGCGCGACGTCGGGTGGTTCACCCGCGAGACGCTGCCCCAGCCGCTGGTGGGGTCGGAGCGCTGGGGTGACCACGTCTTCGCGGCGATCAACGGTGAGCAGCGCGACGTCCTCTACGACAGCGTGCGCCAACCGATGTGGCGGGGCGACTCGGCGAAGTCGTGATCTCCGTCGAGGCCGCCGCAACGGTCGACGACGGCCTCTGCGCCGCGGTTGCCGCACTCGTGCCGCAGCTCTCGTCGTCCTCGGCCCCGCCGAGCCGGGAGGTCCTCGAGCGCATCGTGGCCGACCCCGCCACCACGCTGTTCGTGGCGCGCGACGGGGAGCACGTCGTGGGCATGCTCACCCTGGCCGTCTTCTTGATCCCGACCGGCGTGCGGGCCTGGATCGAGGACGTGGTCGTCGACGAGGCGGCCCGGGGGTCCGGAGCGGCCGCCGATCTCGTGCAGGCGGCGCTGGCGCACTCGGCCGCGCTCGGCGCACGCACCGTCGACCTGACCTCGCGCCCCGACCGCGCCGCGGCCAACCGCCTCTACCTCCGACTGGGCTTCGAGGTCCGCCAGACCAACGTGTACCGCAGGACGCTCACGGACTGAGCACTCACCCCATGGCGACGATCGGAGCGACCAGCGCCAGACCGCCGGTCGAACCGTGGAAGACGGCGTCGCCGTAGGTGAAGATGCCGCCGTCGGAGGCGACCAGCCAGTAGCCGTGCCCCGACGGGCTCGGGGCCATGCCGACGACCGGCTTGTTGAGACTCAGTGACCCGGCCGAGCCCTCGAACCCGGCGTCGCCGTAGTCGAAGATGCCGCCGTCGGAGGCGACGAGCCAGTAGCCGCGCCCGCTGGCATCGCCGGCCATGCCGACCACGGGCTTGTTGAGGTGGATCGAGCCCGTCGAGCCGTAGAAGCCGGCGTCGCCGTAGTTGAAGATGCCGCCGTCGGAGGCCACGAGCCAGTAGCCGCGCCCGTCGGGTGTGGCGGCCATGCCGACGACGGGTTTGTTGAGCGCGAGGGATCCCGTCGAGCCGTAGAAGCCGGCGTCGCCGTAGTTGAAGATGCCGCCGTCGGAGGCGACGAGCCAGTAGCCGCGCCCGTCGGGTGTGGCGGCCATGCCGACGACGGGTTTGTTGAGCGCGAGGGATCCCGTCGAGCCGTAGAAGCCGGCGTCGCCGAAGGTGAAGATCCCCCCGTCGGAGCCCACCTCCCAGTAGCCCGCGCCACCCGGTGCCGCCGCCGCCCCCACGACGGGGGCATTGAGCGGTTGGCCGCCCATCGATCCGTAGAAGGGCTCGCAGAACGAGAACACGCCGCCGTCCGACGCCACCAGGCGGTACCCCGCGCCCGGACGCGGCAGTTGACCGCGGCGCCGAGCTGACGGGCCTGTCCCGAGTCGGGGTCGACCATCAAGGATGACTCGTCGACGGCGTCGAACGCGCTGGCCGGAACCTGCTTCAGCTCGTCGACCAGGGCGATGGGCCAGTTCTCGTCCGCCGTGCCACCGAAGTACCAGTTGGAGCCGTTGTCGGCCAGGATCAACCCGTAGTGCTGCATGGCACGCAGCACCTCCTGCGCCTGAGGCGAGTAGCCCGAGATGTCGAAGTCCGCCTTGAGCCGGAAGCGGGCCCCCATCGGCGGCAAGTCGGGGTTCGACGATGCACCCGCCTCGTGGCGCGCCGGCCAGATGAACGACGTGTCGGTCGACTGCGCCGTCATCCGGATGGCATGGGTGATGGCTCCGGACTGCACCTCGTCGTAGCGCAGGAGACCGGGCAGGATCGGCAGACCGGCCGCGTCAGCTGACGTCCACCCCGACGGGCGCAACGCGTCGGAGTTGAGGTTCCAGATCGCTCCCGATCCGGCGGTCGAGCCCGACGAGCCGTAGCGCGCGTCGAACAGCTCGAAGAGGGTGCACGTGGCCGGGTTGACCATGATGGCGTGGCGGTCGCCCGTGGACTGCTGTCCTCCCTCTATCGGCGTGTCGGCACCGAAGGGGTACGGCCCCGGATCGCTCTCGTCGGCGTATTGGAACGCGAGGGACACCAGAGGATGCGACGGGGACACCACGGTGTAGGGCATGCCGTAGGGAGTGGACGGGTCGCCCGAAGGCCCGAAGTCGGGATGGAGGTTCGTGGTGGCACTGTGCATGCTGGCCATCCAGGCCGCGCTGTGCGGGTCGACCGGCAATCCCGCGATGTCGGTGTTCCAGACGTTGTCCGCGGGGAACATGGAGCAGTTGGGCGCGCCCGGCAGCGGCGTCCCGGCCGCCGCGTTGGTGGGTTCCACACCGATCGTGAGCCCCAGCCACATCATTGCGCCGGCCACGAACGCGCCCAGCGTCCCCCTCGTACGTCGTCCCACCGGCGTCCCCTCCCGCATCGACGGTACCGCACCGGCCAGACCACCCGTGACGGGTGCGCCCCGGGCGCACGGACAGCCAATTCCCGATCAACACTCCGATGCGCCCGGCGGTGGCGGGTTCGGCGCGCTACCCCGAGAGCGGGAACGCCGCCGGCAGCAGCTGCATCAGTTTCGGGAACAAGGGGGTGAAGCGCCCCTCGCCCCAGTGCAAGCCGGGCTCGTTCGCGAAGGCCTGGCTGAGCGCGCCGACGATCAGGATCGACACGAGGAAGACGGCTTCCTCGGAGAGCGCGCCAGGACCCAGCTGGCCGGCTTCCACCGCGTCCGCGAGTGCGGCTCGCTGCAGGGCGACCATCTCCATGCTGGGGGCGAAGGCCTCCGGCGACGGCTCGAAGCTCGGGACCGGGCGCCAGAAGAGGAGCTCGGCCACCGCGCGGTGCTCGAGGGACCACTGCCCGCTCGCCTCGAGGCCGGCGGTGAGGGCGGGGAGCCCGGGCTCGGCGCCCGACATCCCCCGGCGCAGGACCTCGAGGTGCTCGAGCAGCGCCCCGGAAGAAGAGCGCGTCGTAGACGGCCATCAGGGACGGGAAGTACTTGTAGAGCGAGGGCGGCTGGACCCCGAGGCGGCGTGCCACCTCGGCGAGGCTGAGCCCGTTGACGCCCTCCTCGGTCATCACGTCGACCGCGATGTCCAGGATCTCCTCGATGGTCTCCTGGCGCCGGCGGGCCCGTCGGTCGGGGCGAGGACCGGGCCCTGCTTCCGTGCGCCTTCGCCTCACTCCTTGGCATGCCGATATTGTAGCTTAAGAAGTGCTTGACAGCAAGAGCTATGATCATTAGCCTAAGCGTGACGAGCCAGGGAGGAGCAAGATCAAGATGACGACCGACACCAAGACCGAGACCGAGGCCCAGACCAAGGTGAAGAACCAAAGATGGTGGCTGACCCGGGACAGCGGCGAGATCCTGATCGACGCCCCGCCCGAGCGCATCTACGACCTGGTGGCCGACATGACCCGCATGGGGGAGTGGAGCCCCGAGTGCCAGCGGGTGGAGTGGGAGGACGGCTCGACCGGGCCGGCCGAGGGTGCCACGTTCGTCGGGCACAACCGGGGCGGTCCCCGCGGCCTCATGAAGTGGTCGCGGCGAGGGCGGGTGCTCGTCGCCGACCGGGGGCGCGAGTTCGCGTTCGTCACCGAGGAGGGGGGCCGCGAGGGGACGGAGTGGCGGTACCGTTTCGAGGTCGTCGACGGCGGGACCCGCGTCACGGAGTCCTACGACGTGAAATGGATCCCGGCCTGGGCCCGGATCGTCGATGTCCCGACCAACCGCCACCGCGAGCTGCTGGAGGCGATGCGCCACACGCTCGAGCAGCTCAAGCGCGCCGCTGAGTCCCAGCACCTGGACGCGCCACGCTGACGCCCGCCCGTAGGTCTGCACCGAACGAACACACCACCAACGCAACCGAGGAGTGACACCATGACCACCACCTACAAGGCAGCGCCGGACATCGATGTGCTGACGTCGAACGTCGCCATCCCGGGGTTCGGGATCATCCCGATCAACGCCTTCGTTCTGCATGCCGCCGAGCCGGTGCTCGTCGACACCGGCCCGATCGTCGGGGGCGAGGACTTCATGACCGCCCTGCGGACGGTCATCGACCCGGCCGACCTGCGCTACATCTGGCTGACCCACACGGACTTCGACCACATCGGCTCGCTGCACCAGCTGCTGGCCGAGAACCCCCAGATCCGGGTCATCACAACGTTCCTCGGGGTCGGCATCATGGGCTTGTCGGCGCCCCTGCCGATGGACCGCGTGCATCTGCTCAACCCGGGGCAGACGGTCACCGTCGGCGACCGCACCCTGACGGCGGTGAAGCCACCGGTGTTCGACAACCCCGTGACCACGGGCCTGCACGATGACAAGTCCGGTGCGTTCTTCAGCTCCGACTGCTTCGGCGCGCTGCTGGCCGACGCCCCGCCGCAGCGGGCCGAGGACCTCTCCGACGAAGAGCTCCTCCAGGGTCAGGTCTTCTGGGCCACCGTCGATTCGCCGTGGCTGCACAACGTGGACTGCGCACTGTTCGCCAAGAAGCTGAACGGGATCCGCGAAATGGACCCGTCCCTGGTCCTGAGCAGCCACCTGCCTGCCGCCCAGGGCAGCTCGCTGGATCGCCTGCTGGCCTCCCTCGAGGCGGCGCCGGCGGCGCAGCCCTTCGTGGGACCGGACCAGGCGGCATTGGAGCAGATGCTGCTCGCTATGACCGGGGGAGACCCTCAGTAGGGCGGCTGCCGTAACCTCCGCAGGCGGAGGTCCTCGCCTGGCGCATGCGCCGCCGCCTAGGCTGGCCACCGGGTGCAGCGCGGTGAACAAGGTCAGGCAGGCCGTCCACAACGTCGAAGGCAACAAGGCGACCATCGATTCGTTCACCCAGAACCTGCAGTCGAACCAGAGCACGCCCTTCGAGGCGACCTACACCACGACCGGGAGCGAGCCCGCCACCGTCGTCTACGCGGTCGACTCCGCGCACGGCGGTTTGGCCTTCCAGGAGACCCAGACCGGCGCCAATGCATCGAATCTGCAGGTGATCGTGAACTCGTCCGGGGAGTATGTGTGCAATCAGAGCGGGTCGGCGGGAGCGTGGTCGTGCGAGATGCTGGGCAAGGCCGACGCCGCCGGCGAGAACAAGATCTTCGACCTCTACACCCCGTCGCACTGGATCGCGTTCTTGAAGGGGGCCTCGCTGGTGGCCGGCCTGGCCGGCGACAAGGTGACGTCCTCGACGATGTCGCTGAATGGCTTCGACATGAGCTGCGTCGACCTGGCGGCGCCCCGTGTGCCGGGCACCAGCACCATCTGCAGCACCGCCCAGGGCATTCTCGGGTACGTCAAGGTGGCTTCGGACTCGACGAGCTTCCAGATCACGAACTACTCGCCATCGCCGTCGGCATCGCTGTTCCAACTCCCGCCGGGGGCGACCGTCACCACGCCCACCACGTGACCGACTTCCCGATCGGGCTCGGGCCCGGGTACGAGGTGCGCCGATGACCACCTTCATCACCCGCTACGACACGTCCGGCCCCGGTGTCCGGCTGGCCGTCAAGGACCTCATCGACATGGAGGGCGAGCCGACCACGGCCGGCTGCCGCGCCGTGGCGGCGCGCGCGGCGCCGGCGGAACGCGATGCCCTGTGCCTGGCCGGCGCGGCGCGGCGGGGGCGCGGATCGTCGGGCGGACCAACCTGCACGAGCTCGCCCTCGGTGTGACCGGCGTGAACCCGTGGTACGGGACGCCGGTGAACCCGCTGGACCCCGCCCTGGTCCCCGGCGGCTCGTCGAGCGGATCCGCAGTCGCCGTCGCCTCGGGTGAGGCGGACGTGGCCTACGGGAGCGACACCGGCGGGTCGGTGCGCATCCCTGCGGCGTGTTGCGGGACCACCGGCTTGAAGACGACATGGGGCCGCATCCCCCTCGACGGAGTGTGGCCGCTCTCCCCGAGCTTCGACACCGTCGGACCGATGGCCCGTGACGTCGCCGGCCTCGTGACCGGCATGCAACTGCTCGAGCCGGGTTTCACCGTCCCGGACACGAACGGGCTCGCGGCATTCAGGGTGGCCCGGCTCCCGATCGACGCCGAGCCCGCCATCACCGCCGCCATCGACCGCGCGCTCGCGCTGGCCGGGTGGGACTGCCGCGACCTGCCGGTGCCCGGCTGGGACGAGGCCACGATGCAGGCCGGCCTTCTCCTCGTGGTGGAAGCGTGGCATTCGGACGCGGCGTTCGTAGAGGCCGACCCCGACGGCATCGGCGACGACGTCCGCGACCGCCTCCAGCTCGGGGCGGCCTTCGACGACGCCACGGTCCGCTCGGCGTGGTTGGTCCAGCGCGACTGGAAGGCGACGCTGGAGCGGATCTTCAGCGAGGTCGACATCCTCGTCACCCCCACCTTGACCATCTTCCCGCCGCGCCTCGAGGAGGGAGACGACCTCTTGGTCTCGCGCTGCACGCTTCCGGTCAATCTGGCCGGCGTCCCCGCCCTCGCGCTGCCGGTGCCGACGGCCGGGCCGCTGCCCGCCAGTATCCAGCTGATCGGGCCGGCCGGGAGCGAGGAACGGCTGCTCGCTGCCGGCGCGCTGCTCGAGGCGGCCGTGTCGGCGGGCTGAGCTGGGCGGACCCCTCGGCGGCGCAAGGCGGGCCGGGCATCCCTGTTCCCTGCCTGAGAGGGAGGTAGTCCGTGGTCCAGCAGTTCAGCGGCTCGCCGCGCCGGAGCCTGAAGATCCTCGCCGGCCTGGCGGCGCTGTTCCCCCTGACGGTCGCCGCCGGCCTGATGGCACCGCCGGCCGGTGCCGACGTCGCGCCCCCGGCGCCGCCACCCGGCGCCACCGCGTCCATGAGCAATTCCGGCTCGAACCCCAACGGCTCGGTCGAAGCGCAGGTGGGCAGCCTCAGCGTGCAGGCCAACGGCGCCGGCGCGGTGACGGTGGCGACCTACGGCTCGGATCCCGCCCAGGCCGTTCCCGCCGGCGCCACCGGGTACTACGGCGACGTGGCCATCGGTTCGGGCTCCTCGTTCTCGAGCGTCCTGATCGCCCAGTGCAACTACGGAGCCGGCTCGTCGCTGCAGTGGTACGACAGTGCCACCTCCCGCTGGTCCGAGTTCTCGTTGCAGCAGAAACAGATCGGTTGCCTCTTTGCCGCCGTGACCGCCGATTCGACCCCGTCGTTGAGTCAGCTCAACGGGACCCCGATCGCCGTCTCGGTGCTCACCGCTCCGGGAAGCCAGCAGGGATACTGGATGGTCGCACGCGATGGTGGGATCTTCTCCTATGGCCGCAGCTTCTACGGGTCGACGGGGAGCCTCACCCTCAACCAGCCGATCGTGGGCCTGGCACCCACGCACGACGACGGCGGGTACTGGTTGGCGGCGGCCGACGGCGGGATCTTCTCCTACGGCGACGCCGGCTACCAGGGTTCGCTGCCCCAAGAGGGTGTCTCGACCAACAAGGTGGTGGCCATCGTCAGCGACCCGGCCACCAACGGCTACGACCTCATCGGGTCCGACGGATCGGTCTGGGTCTTCAACACGCCGCAGTTCGGCGACCTGCCGTTCTTCGGCTTCCATGTCAACAACATCGTCGGCGCTGCGCTCACACCCGACGACAAAGGCCTCTACCTCGTGGGCGCCGACGGGAAGGTCTACAGCCTCCTCGGCGATGGCGTCGTGCAAGGTGACGCGTCAGGCGTGCAGCTCAACGCCCCCATCGTGGGGATGGCGGTCGACCCCGCCACAGGCGGCTATTGGTTGGTCGGGAGGGACGGGGGCGTCTTCAGCTACGGCGCGCCCTTCTACGGATCGACCGGCGGCCTTCGGCTGAACCAGCCCGTGACCGCGATGGAGTCCACCGGCGACGGTGGCGGGTACTGGTTCACCGCGACCGACGGCGGCGTCTTCGCCTACGGCGACGCCTCGTTCGAGGGTTCGACCGGATCGCTCGTCCTCAACCAGCCGGTTGTGGGCATGTCCGGTTCCTGACACCGGCTCTTCCTCACGCGTGCCGGCGCACCAGCCCTCGGCCGATCTCCGCCAGGTGCTCCCGCAGGCCGTCGGGTGAGAGAACCTCGATCGCGTCCGCGAACCCGGCCAGCTGGCGCGCCATCATGAGCTCGGACTGCGCCGCGCAACTCGACGACGACCCGCCCGTCGGGCTCCTCGGCATCGGTCCGCACGCGGTTCCCGAAGACATAGCGCAGGACGTCGAGGGTCACCTCGTCGGTCCTCAGCCGCACCGTGACCGGCGCCCGCCGCGCGTCCACGTCGGTGACGATGGCGCGCCAGGCGGCGGCGAGGTCGAAGCCGTCGGGACGCGTCGCGGGCCGCTCCGTCGTCGCCACCGACCGCACGCGGCTGACCCGGAACGTCCGTTGGCCGGCATCCGTGTCGCCCACGAGGTACCACGTGTTGTTCTTGACCACGAGGCCCAACGGATGCACCGTGCGCGTCGAGACCCGCCCGTCCCTTCGCCGGTACCCCAATTCGACCTGGACCCCGTCGATGACCGCGCGCTGCAGCAGTTCGAGATGCTCCGGCGGCGCCGGCTCCGCGTGGTCCCACCCCGACGGGTCGCGCACCACGGCGCCGGCCGCCGCCTCGGCGTGCTCGCGGAAGGTCGACGGGAGGGCCCGCACGAGCTTGCGCAGCGCCGCCCGCACCTCGGGGGTGGCGGCGGCGGGCCCCGCAATGAGGAAGAGCGCCCGCGCCTCGTCGGCGGTGAGCCCGCTCAGATCGGTGCGGGAACCGCCGAGCAGCTCCCAGCCGCCACCCCGCCCGGGCTGGGAGTACACGGGCACCCCCGCCATGGCCAGGCCCTCGAGGTCCCGGCGAGCCGTCCGCTCGCTCACCTCGAGCTCACGGGCCAGCCCGGCGGCGGTGACCCGTCCTTTGGACTGGAGCACCAGGAGGGCTGCGACGAGGCGATCGGCACGCACGGCGACAAGTCTGCCCCACAAAGTGGCCATGAGATGTCCAGTTTCGGGGCGCACGATGGCGGCATCCCGACAGCAACGCCGGCCGAACCGGCAGGAATGGAGACAGCACGATGCCAGGACTCGTAGGCCCCGTCAGCGACGAGCGCGAGGCCCTCCTCGCCTTCCTGGCCCAGCAGCGCGATGCGCTGCGCTACGCCGCCCACGGCCTCGACGACACCCAGGCCTCGGCCAGCCCGGCCGCCAGCGAGCTGTGCCTCGCCGGCCTGATCAAGCACGCCGCCCTGGTCGAACGGGCCTGGACGACGTTCATCGTCTCGGGCGACACCCGCGTCTTCGCCCCCGAGGACGACTGGTCGGCCGGCTTCCGCCTCGTCGACGGAGAGACCCTGGCCGACGTGATCGCCTTCTCCGACGAGCAGGCCCGTCACACCGAGAAGATCGTCACCGACCTCCCGGACCTCGCGTCCCCGCTGGCGCCCACCGCCGACGTGGTCCCGTGGATCCCGGCCGGTCTCGTCTGGACGCCTCGTTGGGTCCTGCTCCATCTCATTGAGGAGACGGCTCGCCACGCCGGGCACGCCGACATCATCCGGGAGTCCCTCGACGGCGCAACCTGCTGGACGCTGATGGCTGCGGCCGAGGGCTGGCCCGCCCAGGACTGGGCCTGACCGGGAGGGTCCGCCCCGGGCCGACCCGTAGCCTGGGACGAGCATGCAGATCGACATGTGGTCGGACTTCGCCTGTCCATGGTGCGCCCTCGGGCTCGCCCGGCTCGGAGCGGCCCGGCGCGCGTTCGAGCACGGGTCCGAGATCACGGTTGTCCACCGCTCCTACGAACTGGACCCGGGCGCCCCGGCACGACGGTCGCGCACCATGGAGGAGGCCGTGGCCGCCCGGTACCAGATGAGCACCGCGCAGGTCCGCGCCGGGCATGCGGGGCTCGCGGCGTTGGGGAGGGAGGCCGGCTTGGCCTTCGACTTCGAAAAGGTGCAGCTGGGCAGCACCTTCGACGCCCACCGCCTCGCCCGGGCTGCCCGCGGTGCCAGTGTCGAGGACGCGCTCATCGGAGGCCTGTTCGCGGCGCACCTCAGTGAGGGCCGGCAGCTGTCGGATCACGCGGTGCTGCGCGACGTCGCCCGTTCGGCCGGCCTCGACGAGCACATCACCGAGAAGGTCCTCGCCGGCGACGCGTACGCGGCCGAGGTCAGGGCGGACGAGGCGGCCGCCCGCGAGCTCGGGGTCACGGGCGTGCCGTACTTCCTCATCGGCGGGGTCTGGCCCGTGCCGGGCGCCCAGGATGTCGAGACGCTGGTGATCCTGCTCCGCCGGGCCTGGGACCGCCTAGGCCATTGACTCCAGGATCTCGTCGACCATCCCCACCGTGGTGTTGGGATGCAGGAAGGCGAAGCGGGCCACCGTCTCCCCCTCCCACGTGGTCGGGGTGACGAATCCGATCTGGTCGTGCAGCAGGCGCGCCGACCAGAGCTCGTAGTCCAGCTTGCTCCAGCCCGTCCGGCGCAGGAGCACGACGGAGAGCCCGGGTCGCGTACCAGCTCGAGATGGGGTGCCTCGGCGACCCGCTCGGCCGCCCGCTGCGCGATGGCGAGTCCCGCCTCCACGGCGTCGCGGTAGGCGTCGAGCCCGTTGACGGCCATGGAGAACCACAGCGGCAGGCCCCGTGCCCGGCGGGTCAGGTGGAAGGCGTAGTCGCTCGGGTTCCACTCCTCGGGGTTCTCGCTGTGCAGCACGTCGAGGTACTGGGCGTCCTGGGTGTGCACGGCCTTGGCCAGGTTGGGGCTGCGGTAGAGCAGTGCCGCGCAGTCGAAGGGCGCGAACAGCCACTTGTGCGGATCGACGATGAAGGAGTCGGCCCGTTCGAAGCCCGCGAACTGGGACCGCACGGAGGGCGCGAACAGGGCGGCCGCTCCACCGTAGGCGCCGTCGATGTGGAACCAGAGCGAATGCTCGGCCGCCACGTCGGCGACCCCGGCCAGGTCGTCGACGATCCCGGCGTTGGTCGTCCCCGCCGTGCCCACCACGGCGATGACGTCATCGCGCCGCGGATCGTCGCGCAGCGTCGCCCGGCAGCGCGTCCCCGGTGAGCCGGTGGTCCAGCGTGGGCACGGTCAGCGCGCCGACGCCGAGGACGTGCAGGGCCTTGCCGACCGAGGAGTGCGCCTCCTCGCCGATGGCGACGAGAGGCCGTTCGGGCGCGGCGGTGTGGCGCCGATGGGCGGCGGTGTCGCGGGCCACCATGAGCGCGGAGAGGTTCCCGGCAGAGCCCCCGGCGACGAAGCACCCCCCGAGCCGGCGGGGAAGCCGGCCTGCTCGGCCAGAACGCCGAGGGCCTGGTTCTCGGCCACGACCACCCCGGCGGCCTCCAGCCAGGAGGTGCCGTGCAGCGACGAGCACGAGACGAACATGTCGAAGAGGAGAGAGGCCTTGGTCGGCGCAGCCGGGATGAAGGACAAGAAGCGGGGGCTGTCACAGGAGACGACCGCCGTCGACAGCTTGTCGACGAACAGCTGCAGCACGTCAGCCGCGTCGTTGCCCTCGGGCTTCATGAGGCCGGCCAGCTGGGCGTCGAGGGATTCGACCAGGCCGCCGAAATCGAGCGACACCGGGTCCATCGACAGGCGCTCCCGGCAGGCCGTGAGGATCAAGTCCGTCATCGCCTCGTCGTAGTGGAACATCGCGTTGGCCATCAGGCGGTCGACCCGGCAGGCCCCGGCTGCACCCGCTCCGTCCGCTGCGCCACGCGCCACGCCTCCTCGGCCCGGCTCGAGACCTCGTGCAGCGGGGCGCCGGTCTTGGCCGCCACCGCTGCCACGTCGTCGAACTCGGGCTTGGCCCGCCCGCTGGTGACCTTCATCCGCACGATGATGCCGTCCACGGTCACCTGCTCCAGCTCCCGCGCGACGGGCCAGCGTTCCACGGCGGTGGCACGCACGCCCATGGTTCCGGTCACCCGCTCGATCTCGGTGCGGAGCGCACCGAGATGCGTCGCGTCGGTCAGCACGTGCAGCACGTGCCCGGGCCGCCCCTTCTTCATGGTGACCGGGGTCACCCAGGCGTCGAGGGCACCGGCCTCGAGCGCCGCAGCGACGGCGTGCCCGAGCTGCTCGCCGGTCACGTCGTCGAGGTTCGTCTCCAGCACGAGGGCGGCTTGTCCCGGCCCGACGGACGCCACTTCGGCGCGGCGGCCGATCACGACCTGGGTGCAGTTGGGGAGGTCGGGCATCTCGCCGGCCCCGCCCCCGAACCCCGACATCGTCACGGTCATGTCGGGCAGAGGCCCGAACGAGGTGCACAGCGTGGCCAGCAGGGCGGCACCGGTCGGGGTCGTGAGCTCCAGGCGCACGTCTCGCCCGTAGGTCGGGATCCCCTCCAGCAGGCGCACCGTCGCCGGCGCCGGGTTGGGCAACCAGCCGTGGGCACTGCGCACGGTGCCGCTCCCGGTCGCCACCGCCGAGGCGCAGACCTCGTCGACGTCCAATACCTCGAGGGCGGCCGCCGTGCCCACCACATCGATGATCGCATCGTGCCCGCCCACCTCGTGGAAGTGCACCTGGTCGACCGGGCGGCGGTGCAGGACTGACTCGACGGCGGCCAGCGAGCGGAAGACGGCCAGCGCCCGCTCGGTGACGCGCGGCGGCAGCGCGGCCGCCTCGATCAGTGCGGCGATGGCGCCGTGGGTGCGGACCACCACGTCGTCCCCGCTGACGATGGCGCGGGTGCAGGCGATGCCGCCGCGGATGCCCTCCTCCAGGCGCAGGTCCCACCCCGGGAGGTCGAGCCGGTCCAGCAGAGAACGGACCTCGCCGACGTCGGCGCCGGCGTCGACCAGGGAGCCCAGAGCCATGTCGCCGGCGATGCCGGCGAAGCAGTGGAACCAGGCCACGGTGGCGGAGCCCGGGGTCGCGTCCGTCACGGGAGGAGCCGCGCGATCGCGGACGCGGCGCCGTAGCCGTTGTCGATGCCCACCACGGTGATGCCCGAGGAGCAGGCGGAGAGCATGGCCAGCAACGCGGTCACGCCCTCGAAGGCGGCGCCGTAGCCGGTGCTGGTCGGCACCGCGACGACCGGTGCCGGTGTCAGCCCGCCCACGACGCTGGCCAGTGCCCCTTCCATGCCGGCGATGACGACGACCGCGTCGGCCATGGCGATCGTGTCGAGCTCGGCGAGGAGCCGGTGCAACCCGGCGACACCGCAGTCGGCGAGCAAGGTGGGGACGAAGCCGAGAGCGGCCAGGACGGCGGTGCACTCGGCGGCGACCGGGAGGTCCGCCGTCCCTGCGGTCAGGACGACGACCGAACCCACCCTCACCGGGGCCGGGCGGAAGACGACCGTGGAGATGGCCCCCGTCCCCGAGACCGCTCCCTGGCCGTGACCGAGCGAGGTGGCGACGGCCAAGACGGCCTTCACCTGGGGTTCGGTCGCACGGGTGAGCAGGACGGGCCCGTCGGTCCCCATGAGGAGGTCCTCGACGACCGCCGCGGAGTGCTCGGGTGTCTTGCCGGGGCCGTAGACGGCCTCGGGCATGCCGAGGCGCAGGTCACGGTGGTGGTCCAGGCGCGCGAACCCGAGGTCCGAATAGGGCAGGCGGCGGAGTTGCCGTACGGCGTCGTCGGGCGTGCAGCGGCCCGTCGCAACCTGTTCGATCAGCGAGCGAAGCGAAGAAGCGTCCATGACCTGCTCTATCCTGCCCAACTGTGAACCCCCCTGCGACCACGGTCGCCTATTTCGGGCCCGCGGCGACCTTCACCCAGGAAGCCCTGCTGACCCAACCGGACCTGGCCGCGTCGGACATCAGGTCCCTGGGCTCCATCACCGCCGTGCTCGAAGAGGTCGCCCGGGGGGAGGCCGACCTCGGCTTCGTGCCCATCGAGAACGGGATCGAGGGCACCGTCAGCGCCACCATCGACGGGCTCATCCACGACGTCGACCTCCATATTCAGCGGGAGGTGGTGATGGACATCCATCTCCACCTCATGGCCCGGCCCGGCACCGGGCTCGGCGAGATCCGCCACGTCTCGTCCTACCCGCATGCCCTCGCCCAGTGCCAGAAGTACCTGGCCGAGGCCCTGCCCGGGGTCGAGCAGCGGGCCGCCAATTCGACCGCCGACGCGGCGCGCCTGCTCGGCGAGTCGGATTCTCCCGACGGCGCGGCCATCGCGCCCCGGCTGGCCGCCGAGCGCTACGGCCTGACCATCGTCGCCGAGGACGTGGAGGACCACCCCGACAACCAGACCCGCTTCGTCCTCGTGGCGCGGACACGGGTGCCCAAGCCCACCGGCCATGACAAGACGAGCATCGTGTGCTTCCAGCGCGCCGACCACCCGGGGAGCCTGCACGGCATCCTCGGCCAGTTCGCGGCGCGCAACATCAACCTGACCAAGCTCGAGTCGCGGCCGTCCAAGCAGGGGCTGGGCGACTACTGCTTCGTCATCGACCTCTCGGGTCACATCGGCGACGAGGTGGTGGCCGACTGCCTGCGGGACCTCCACGCCGCGCTGGCCGGGGTGAAGTTCCTGGGCTCGTACCCGGCCGCCGGGGAGCACGGCCCCGAGCAGCGCCGGCAGGCCGACGCCGCCTGGCAAGCCGCCGACGACTGGCTGCTCGGACTGCGACGCTCTATCGAGTGACGGGGCGGGCCGGGCGGCGCTCGAGTGACCCCGGGAGGCGACCGGCGATCACCAGGGCCAGGACGGCCGCCAGTGCCGCCACCGCGAAGGCGATCAGCACGCCGCCGGCCACCGGCCGCGTGCCGGACGAGGCGGCCGCCACGGCAGCGCCACCTGCGCCCACGCCGAGCGCGATCCCGAGCACGTCGGCCAGGTTGAGCGAGGCGGACGCCCACCCCTCGCGCCCGGGAGGCGCAGCCCGGAGCATCATCAGCGAGGTCGGCGCGTAGCTGAGCCCCATGCCCAGCCCCGCGGCGGTCCAGGCCACGAACGCCTCCCAGACCGGCACGCCGGGGTGGAGCTGCCAGGCCATGCCGGCCGTCCCGGCCAGGATGAGGAGCAAGCCGACCCGCACCAGCCGCGCCCCCTCCCACTGCTGGTTCAAGCGTGCCTGGATCCACGAGCCGGCGGTCCAGGCCAACGTGCATGCGGTGACGACCGCGCCCGACACGAGGATGCTGTGGTGGCGCACGGTCGTGATGGTGAGGGTGACGTAGGCGTCCGCGCCGAAGAAGGCGAAGGTGAGGAGCCCCCGGCTGAGAATCGTGGCGGGGAGCCCGCGGGCGGCGTGCAGCGTGCCCGGTGGCAGCAGGCGCCGCAGCGGCGCCAGTCCGACCAGCGCGCCGGCCCCGGCCAGGCCGAGCGCGAGGAGCAGGCTGCGCGATCCCAGTGCGGCGAGCACGAACGCCGCACCCGCGGCCGTGCGGACCGCATCCGCGACCCGGTGTTCGTCCGCCGGTCCCGGGCCGCTGCGGCCGAGGCGGACGAGCGCCGGCACGGCGATGGGCCCCGCGACGGCAACCAGCGGGATCAGTCCGAGGAACACCCAGCGCCAACCGAACAGGTGCGCCACCGCCGCGGCCACTGCCGGGCCGACGACGCCGGGCACGACCCAGGCCGTCGAGAGGACGGCCAGCATGCGGGCACGCTGCACCTCGCGCAGGCTGCGGCCGATCGCCACGTAGGCCACGGCCGGCACGGCTCCCGCACCGAGGCCTTGGAGGCAGCGCCCGCACGACGAGCACCCACATGGACGGGGCGAGGCCGGCCACGAGAAGCCCGGCGGCAAAGAGGGCGAGCCCGGCCACGTACGGCCGCGCCGGGCCGTGCCGGTCGGCGTCGCGTCCGGCCAGGACGATCCCGACGAGGCTGGCCAACTGGAAGCTGGAGAAGACCCATCCGTAGAGCGCCAGCCCATTGAGGTCGCGTGCGACCACGGGCATCACCGTGATCACCGCCAGTGCCTCGGAGGCGACGAACGTGACGGTGAGCACGAGCCCGAGCGTCAGGGCGCGCCGTTCCGGTGCCCACAGGCCGTCCGATGCGCCACCCCAGCTCACGCCGGCGAGACTACGGGCAGGAGGCGCTGGTACTCTGCGGCGGGAGGGCGCATGTCGCTGCAGACAATTGATGTCGACCAGCATCTCTTCGAGTCGCGGACGACCTGGTCCGATCACATCGATCCTGCACGACGCTCCGACGCGCTCTCCATCTCCGACGACGAGGCCGGTTGGCCGTGGCTGACCTGGCGCGGCAGCAGGCTCACGCCCCTCGAGGTGCCGATCCCGGAGCGCTCGAGCCTGATCGGCGACGACAGGCTCCGGCGCCTGCGGGGGGAACGTGCCACGCGTCATTCGACGAGCTGGTGCCCGACTCCTACCGCCTCGCGGGCCCACGCCTCGCGTCGCTCGACGCCTTCGGGCTGGACGCTGCGGTCATGTTCCCCAACTACGGGCTCCTCTGGGAGCAGCGTCTGGCATCGGATCGCGATGCGCAGCGCGCCAATGCACGCGCCTACAACCGGTTCATGGCCGACGTCTGCACAGGGGGGCGGCCCGATTGGGACAAGGGGTTGTCGGAAGCCGTGTGGAATCGTCCGCGAGTTGAGACATGGCCGAGGGCGGTATCGTCGAGCCACGATTGAAAGTCCGGTTGATCCGAACCATCTTGTTACCGGTGCTGCGAATTTGCGGAGCCGAGGATGTTAAACCTCTAGTCGATCCGGATAGAATTTCCTTGTGGAATGGCTCCTTTACTTTTCCCGACCCGTCCACAGTTTTGCGGCGAATGACGCCCGTCGATCATGGCCTTGTCGATACTCTATGTGCATCAGGCTGATCTGGAATTGCTTCACCAACTTGCATTACAAGACCAAG
>CAVUEI010000003.1:0-118201 GCA_963740535.1 uncultured Acidimicrobiaceae bacterium | reverse complement strand
CGTCTTGTGCAACGAGCGCCATGCCACCTGGGTTCACCCAGCTCGCTGTGGAGCGCATCTGGCAAAGTTCTGCGCTGTTCACAGGTTGTTATCCGGCTCAGCCACCCCCGGACCCGAGAGGCATCTGAGGTGGTTGGGCCCCGTCTCGACCTCGACCGCTAATGAGGGAGGGTCGTCTACGGCACCGCAGTGCCGATCCGGCGTCTTAGACACCCGCAACCCGCTCGGTATCGCACGTGTCCCGCTCGGGCCAGAGGTGACGGGATGAGGGTTCTGAGGTGCCGTCCTGGAGCATCTGGAAGAAGGAAGGATAAATCGACTATCGTCGATGATCGATGGAGATCGACCGCAACTCGGCTGAGATCTGGGCTTCGTGGTTTCGCTGCTTAGGTGATCCCTCTCGGGTCCTCCTGCTGAACTGCCTGGCGACGGCCGGTGGTCCGATGACGGTCGGCGAACTCGTCGACCGGGTCGACATCGGGCAATCGACGGTTTCCCATCACCTAAAGGTGTTGGCCGAAACGGGGTTCGTGCATTCGGAGCGCCAGGCCAACACCACGCTGTTCCGGGTGAATGAGCGGTGCCTCGAGCGTTTCCCTTCGGCGGCCGAGCTCATCATGGGAGTGCTCCCGCGCTACGACCCACAGCTGTCGGCCTGCACGCCACCGTGGCAGGACGATCACCCGAAGGACTCGTCGCGCCGCCTCCGGCGAGCAGGCGCGAGTCGTCGATGAGCACCGGGATCCGGAAGGAGGCGACGGTGAGGGACTGGGCGTCCGAGCGCCGCTCCATTCGGCTCGAATACGAGCGTGCACAGGCGACGTTTCACGAACTGGTCAGCACCGCCTCTGAATCGGACCTGGGTCAGCCCAGCAACGGCACCCGGTGGACGAACCAGCAACTGCTCTTCCACATGATGTTCGGCTACCTGGTCGTGCGGGCGCTCTTGCCGCTCGTGAAGGTGGTCAGCCGTCTGCCCGCGGGGATCGGGCGCGCGTATGCCTCGCTACTGACGGCGGCGACACGACCATTCAACGCCGTCAACTACTGGGGGTCAGTCGCCGGGGGCCTCGTCTACGGCGGCGACCGTATGGTGGCCAAGTTCGATGCCGTGATCGCCGCGCTCGAACGTCGGCTGGCCCGAGAAGGCAACGAGGTCTTGATGCGGTCTATGGCCTTCCCGACGCGCTGGGATCTTTTCTTCACGGATGTGATGACGCTGGCTGACGTGTACCGCTACCCAACGCAGCATTTCGAGTTCCACCGGCGACAGCTGACGCTCGATGACGTCGACAATCAGGGTCGGGTCGACGCCGGTCCTGCAAGGGAGGAGATCCAACTATGAGCGAACGAGATACCGAAATCAAAGTCGCGGTTCGTGACCACTACGCAAAGGCTGCCCGGGCTGCCGAAAGCTGCTGCGGCCCCACCGGAGTCGCCGACGACCTCATCGGTCGAACCCTCTACGGTGACGACGCCACCGAGGCCCTGCCGGAGGGCGCGCTGGCCGCCTCCCTCGGATGTGGCAACCCCACACTGTTGGCCGATCTGCACCCAGGCCAGGTCGTCCTCGATCTCGGTTCGGGCGGGGGCATCGACGTGCTCCTCTCGGCCCGTCGGGTGGCCCCGTCGGGCAAGGCCTACGGCCTGGACATGACGTCGGAGATGCTCGACCTGGCGAGACGGAACCAAGCCGAGGCCCAGGTGGAAAATGCCGAGTTCCTCGAGGGGACGATGGAAGCGATCCCTTTGCCTGACGGGGTGATCGACGTGATCATCTCGAACTGCGTGGTGAACCTCTCTGCCGACAAACCCGCTGTCTTCAGCGAAGCCTTCCGGGTGCTCAAGCGGGGCGGGCGCCTCGCTCTCTCGGACATCGTGCTGCGTCGGCACCTCTCCGACCCGGTCACGGGCGCAATGGGACTTTGGACTGGTTGTGTCGCTGGCGCTCTCGTCGAGGATGACTACGTGGACCAGTTGGCTGTGGCTGGCTTCGACCAGGTCGGCATCGAAACAGTCCGCGTCTTCGACCGCGCGGACCTCACCCGGATGGCCGAGGATCTCCGGCTATTGGGCGATCTGCCGGAGACATTGGACCTGAACGCGACCATCGGCGAGCTGGACGGCGCGGTCATGAGCGCCTTCGTTCGAGCAAGGAAGCCCCAGTAGCCCGAGCGCGGTGGCGCCGGATACCAGTCGGCCTGTGATCCATCCTCCGATTGCCCCACTCGTGCCGATCCGGGGCACTCCGTGGAGGGCCCCGGTCAACCATGCGATGACTGCAGGCGTGGGTCTCGCTACGCTGTAGCTGCGTCATGTCGGAAGTCAAGTACGACGGTCAAGAAAAAACCCGCAGTTCAGAGTGAGTAATGCGGGCGCTTAGCTCAGCTGGTTAGAGCGCAGCCTTCACACGGCTGAGGTCGTGGGTTCGAGTCCCGCAGCGCCCACTTTTGTGATGTAGCGAGACATCGTAGACACGCAGCTCAAGGGATGGATTGCTAGTCCACCCTCGGGTCGATGGTCAGCCGGCGAAGCGGTGAGCCGTCGAGGCCGAGGATCTGTACCTCGAGCCCGGTGACGAGGATGAGGACCTGCTCGTACTTTTCTGGTCGTCCCACCCCGACGTGATGCAGCTTCGATCGGTAGCGCAAGTGAAGCATCTCGTCTTGTCGACGCGGTCACGACGGACATTGGTGTGGGCCAACAACGGCTGCCTGTCGATCTCGATGGTTGCCTGGTCCAGGGCGCGCCAGGCCTGCATCGGTGGGCAACCACGAGCTGAGTGCGGTCGCTCCTCGTTGTAGGTGTGGACGAAGCGGTCGATCTGGATCCCCCTCGAGCTGCGCCGTGGTCGGCCCTCACGACCAAGCGTTGTCGAAACACGGCCGTGTACAAACAAGATCGTGCGGGTGCAACGTGGGTGCTTCATCCTTCGCGGCGAACAAGCCAAATTCATCGCGACCGGGAATACGATGGAGACGACAGGAGCCCGATTTGGCGATTGGGTGAGGAGGGAATCGATGAGGATTCCTCGGCGGTTTGGGTGGCGGTTCTTGGGTGGTATCGCCGCGGCGACCGCAACCATCGTGGCAGTGTGCGTGCCGCTGACGTTGGGTGCTTCGTCGTCCGGAGCGGCCACCGGCACGGTGACGTGGATGGGTAACGGCACCACCAACGGCCTGTGCGACAACCAGGAGAATCTGTCTGTGACGGTGCCCGATGGGGAGCAGGCGTGGTTGTTCATCCTGACGTCGCCGGGCACGGGTCCCTTCACGCTCACGACAGATTTTTCGCCGGCGGGCGACACGACGACGAGCGGAACTGAAGAAGGTAAAGGGTCTGTGCACTTCATTGTGTTCTCTCCACTCGGGGCGACGCTGGAGTCCGCCTCCGCGGTGATGGGGACCACCCACTCGGTGTTGACAGTGTCGGGTTGCCAGAACGGCGCCTCGACCAAGACGACCACAACGACCACGACGTCGACGACTTCGACGACGTCAACGACTTCCACTACGTCTACGACATCGACGACGACGACCATGCCGGACACGACCACCACAACGACGGGGTCGACAACGACGACCGCTGCCTCGACGACGGGCACGACTGGGCCGACCACAAGTGGAAACACGGTGTCTCCGACCACGGCGTCGTCCACGGCAGGCACCACGACGCAGCCCGTGACGAAGCCGGCCATCGCCTTCACGGGTGCTGAGATCGGAGCGATGAGTGCCGCTGGGTTGGCGCTCGCCGGGCTTGGCGGGGGCCTGGTGCTGATCTCGCGGCGGAGGCGCCAACAGGGTCGGTCGAGCCAGGAGACAAGCTAGGGCCGGACGGCTCGGCCCCGGAGCCTCGATTCTTTTAGACAGGTCCTCGGCCGCTATGGCCACCGGATCTTGGATCCTGTCCCGCTTCCCAAACAACTGGGTCTATTTCCGCCTGGTCAGCGCCCCTTGCATGTTGCTGGCGCTCGTGATCGTCCTCCGGCGTGCGCTGACCGCTATCTGGAAGAACGTCCCCATTCAGCACGTCGAACCGCCGCAGACGAGCTTGGTCAGTCAGCCTGCCGGATGACGAGACACCGACCCTGTCGCCGCAGGCGCGGCATCCGCCAGCACCTAGTGATACGTATCGGTGGCCAGATTGAACGTCACCGTCGTACCGTCCGCTCGCTGGAGAGTGACAACCCCTCCACTGACTGCCTCTATGGACACGAGACCCTGGGATTCGGGAGCCAGGTACTCTCGCATCGTGGGGCTCTGGTCCACACTGACCCGAACACCCCCGCCATCGGGCACCCCGTGTGCCGTCCTTCCAGTGGGGTCCGGAGATAACGCGGCACCCGCATACACGGTGACGTATTGGCGGTTGTACATCCCGGAGTAGGCGTTGGTGACTTGAAAAGTCCAACCCATCAGCCCAGATGCCTGGGCGTCGGGGTAGATGCCTTGGAGTGTGCATCCTGCGGCTCTACCGGGTATCTGACCGTTCTGGCACGGGGGCAGAACATCGGTCGGGGCAGCCAGCGGGTGAACCTCTCGGGAACCGACGACGCAGACATAGGTTCACCCGCGATGCTCGACCGCGAGCCGATGACGGCGGCAGCCACTACAAGTGCCACCAAAGCTGCGAGGCCGACCCACGGGAACACTCGGCGGGGGACAAGTTGCATCGAATCCCTCCTCGGCCCATTTTCTCACCAAAGACCGCAAAAGCAATCACAGTGTTGAGGTAAAGCGCACCGATATCGCCCCACCCGTTGCGTGGGTTGGGGACGGCGACAAAGCTGTCTGAGTGGAGATCACTACGAAGCGACTGCTCATCGCCCTTCTCGTTGTGGACACCGCGGGCGGCGCGGTCGCCGTGAAGCATCGGGTGGCGGGAGAGCCCTTCGGCATCGGTGCCTCACTCGACGTGCGAAACCCAGCCGTCGTCGTCCTGTGGGGTACAGCTCTGTCGGCACCGATCAGCTCTCTCGGGTTAGCCACCGCCTTGTACCGACGTCGACCCGAGGCACTTCGAGTACTGGGGGCGCTGTTCGCGATTGGTGCCATGGCGGAGCCCGCGTTCTGGGGACGACGCCCGTGCCCGTGGCTTGGCCGGGTGCTCCTCATGGCCCACGTGCTTATCGCCAGCGCACTGGCCATCAGTCCTGTTGAAACTGATCGGGCCGACGAGCTCATGACCTGACGACGACTGCCCCACAACAGTGACCGCCGGCAATGCCACATGCGGTCCTGAGTCACGTACCGGCAGCGCCTTGAAGATGTCTCCGAACCCGGAGCGGTGGGACTTCTGCCACTGGGCGGAATTCAGGATGGGCGTTCTAACCAGTCGCCGCCTCTTTGAGCGCCTCGACCAGTTGTTCCAGTGTTGGCGCACCAGTCGGACCACTTGGAGTGGAGTAGATACGGCACGTCAGTCCGAAGGCAGCCGAGTCCGAATGGAATGGATCCTTCCCATCGATCCGGATCGATGGAGACCCCACGAACTCATGATGTTTCGCGTCCTCGGGTGTTTCGACATGGCAATGTTCGATTACGGCAGGAATGCCCACGAAGTCAAGGGCCGTTCGCAAGCGCTGTTCGGTCAGTGTCCAGTTAGGGCAACTATCGAAATACAGGAGCTCCACCTTCATCGCCAACATCCTGCCCCGAAACGATCACGCGTCAGTGTCCGTTGCGCTAGCTTGCCTCGGAATCCGAACTCGCTGGGACTACCGCACGGCGTACTTGAGCCGTTCGTCTCGCAGGGTCGGGGGGAGACCAACCTGGAGGTCGGATGAGAAGATGGATCTGCTGGACTGTCCTCAGCGCTGCGCTGCTCACGATGGCGCCCGCTGCATTCCTCGGGACCACAGCCGGTGCGGCGAACGCCCCACCGACCCTCAGCGGGATCTCACCCCAATCCGGGCCCTGGACCGGCGGAACGACCGTGACGTTGACCGGAACCAATCTTGAGAATGCCTCCCAGGTCCAGTTCGGAGCCTTCAATGGAGGAATCCTCTCCGATTCCGACACCCAGATCACTGCGATGTCCCCGACAGGTTCTGGGTCCGTGAATGTAAGCGTCACTACCCCATATGGGACAGTATCCAACGAACAATTCACTTACATTCCGCCGCCGCCGCCCACGCTCAGCGGCATCTCGCCGTCGTCTGGACCACGAGCCGGCGGGACGACCGTCACCTTGACCGGCACGAACCTTCAGTTTATCGCCAGCGTCAATTTCGGCTCCACCTATGTCACACCCCAGACCATCAGTGGCACACAGGTCACCGCTATCGCGCCGCCCGGATCCGGGACTGTCGCGGTCTTCGTGAGCGGCCCGGGAGGTCAATCCAACTCTTGGAGCTATACCTACGCCCAGCCCCCGCACGGGTACTGGTTGGTCGGCTCTGATGGTGGGATCTTCACGTTCGGATCCGCCCTCTTTCATGGATCGACCGGCAGCCTGGTGCTCCAGCGCCCAGTCGTCGGTATCACGCCGACGCCCAATGAGGACGGCTACTGGCTGGTGGCCTCCGACGGTGGCGTCTTCGCCTTTAACGCACCCTTCGTGGGATCCATTCCGGGCTTGGGCCTGCACCCTGCGAGCTCGGGGCTCCCGAACAGCTTGAACGCACCGATCGTTGGCATCGTGCCTTCGGTCAACGGCCAGGGGTACTACATGGTGGCCTCTGACGGAGGGGTGTTCGCATTCAACTCAAACTTTGCCGGCTCCTGCCCGGGCATCGGAGGCTGTAGCGGGGCGGCCGTTGCGGTAGCGCCCGATACGAGCGGCAATGGGTACTGGCTGGTGACCGCCACCGGCCACGTGTACACCTTCGGCGACGCGACCTTTTACGGTGCGCCCGGGCCGCAGAGCTCGCCCATCACTTCCATGGTGCGCACGCCCGACGGCGGGGGCTATTGGGTCCTCGATGCCAACGGCCAGGTCTTCGGCTACGGCAATGCGGCGAACAACCTGGGCGGTCCCACCGGCTCGGTGGGCGGGTCAAACCCGGCAACAGCGATCTTCGCTACCTCGGACGGTGGTGGATACTGGGTTGCATCGGCGAACGGGTCGGTCTTCACATTCGGAGACGCTCCCAATGATGGGTCGATGGCTGGCACTCCCCTCAATGGTTCGATCATCGCCGGGAGTGGCTTTTAGAACGGCAATGCTCAGGCGTACGGCCTGGCCCCGAACAGTGTCGCCGGCCCTGGGCACCCGACGATCCAGCTCAGAGTTGCAGGGCGAGCGTCGACGGGAGGAGTTTGCGTCGGCCGCTACATGCGAGTGGCCGCCACCTGCCAGGCGAGGGCCCCGGCGGGATCCCAGGTGAGGTCGATGACGGTGGGTTCGATGGACTCGACCTCCCATCCCTCGGTGAAGGCAGCCCGAATCTCGTCCTGAGTCACTCGGCGCGGTCCCCAGTCACCCGGCTGGCCGTCGCTGAAACACAGCATGTGATAGCGACCACCCGGAGAAACCACTGCAGCCAGGCTGTCGACATAACGTTCGCGCTCGTGGTCGTCGAAAACGTGGAAGAGCCCGCAGTCAAGCACCGTATCGAAATGGTCTCCCAGATCAATCAGACGAAGAGCATCCGCCACCACGAATCGCGCCTCGACCCCGCGCTCGGTCGCCTTCGTCATGGCCAACTCGATGGCCCTTGCCGAGAGGTCTACTCCCACCACCTTATGACCGAGTGAAGCCGCCTGAAGGGCGTGCTCGCCGGTGCCGCATCCCGCGTCGAGCACACTTCCGACGAGGTCCCCGGCCTTGGCCAGGCGGTCGAAGGCTGGCTGGGGTCGGCCGATGTCCCATGGCGGTGGGGTCTCAGACGCATAGATGGCGTCGAAGTCGTGAGTTGGGCGCTGCACGGAAACCATGCTGCCAGGGATTGGCCTGGGGTGCCCCCGTGCGCCGGGCTGAGGACGCTTTGACCACTCGTCCTGGCGATGCACGTGCGCCAGGTGTCTCCGCCGACCTCGTCCACGAGGACTATGGCGGCCCTGTACTGGTCAGCTGACTCTAAATACGCGGTACTCGACACCACCCGCCGATAGACGGCCCTCGGCAAGAAAGAGACTCGTGGTCATCCAGCTGTAGCGCTCGTCTCCGGTTTCAAAGCGCGGCGTGGTGCGGAAGTATTGGTCAATCCAGTCGGTCGCGGTGCCGCTCGCAGTCGCGCTGATGACCTTGTCGTTCAATTCAAGCAGTCCCGTGTAATTGACATAGATGTAAGCACCATCGTCGGTACGCATCTGGCCCCGCACGTCAATCTGTCCCCACCCGTCGGAGCCCAAAGTGATCCAGTCGCCGCCACCTGACAGAAGAGTGCCGTTGAGTCGCTCCCCGCTCACCTTCCCTTCGTCTATCTCCAAGAACATTCGACTCCCGAACGTCACGGCTGGCTTTAAACTGGCGGAAAGATCAAATTCGTGAACGAGTTCCACGGACACCTCCTCGTCGCAAACGCGAGCGTACGGCGGGTTCCGTTTCCCCGGCGAGCCTTCAGTTCGCTTCTGAGTTCTCGACTCAGAAGCCATTCCGAATTCCCTCAGCCCGAATGAGAGCAGAGGATCTGAGTCCTTAAAATCCCCGTTGCAGCGGGTCCCAGTACGCCCGTCCGAGGCGGCATGCCGCTCTGGGGATAGTCCTGGGAGCCACGGCAGGCCATGCGAACCACCGCAAGCGAGGAGGTGCGTCAACGTTGACCATTGTGTAGTCGCCACATTCACCCGCGGGAGGGTCACAATGTCACGTCGTCGCATGCTCCGTCCGGCCGTCCGCACCATGATCTCGGTCGCGCTGTTCGGAGCCCTTGGCTCATTCGGCGCTGCGGCTGCCGTCGCCGTGCCCTCCGCCCAAGCGAGAGTAAACCATCTCATCGCAGTCAAAGGTGACACCGCCGACAGCCTGAACTGGGCCGGGTACGCGGTGACCCCTGGCTCGGGCATCACCGCGGTGTCGAGCACCTTCACGGTCCCGGCCGCAGGAGAGCTGCCTCCCGGCTTCGCCGCATCGTGGGCGGGCATCGGCGGCTACAGCACGTCGGACCTAATCCAGGCGGGCGTCTCAGAGAACGATGCGATCGGTGGCGCACTCCTCGGTGGTCAGTACAACGCCTGGTATGAGATTCTGCCGGCCAGCGAGACGCCGATCACCGGCGGCTGCAGCGGCAACGTTCCCAGCTGCACCGTCAACCCTGGAGACAAGATCAGTGTCAACATCTCCAACGCCGGCGGCAACACCTGGGACATCAGCCTCACCGACGCCGGCAACTGGTCCTGGTCGATCTCACTCAACTACGCCTCCACCGAGTCCTCGGCCGAGTGGATCCAGGAAGCCCCGAGCCTCGCTGGTGTGCAGACCCTCCCGGCCGACGTCGGGACCGTCTCGTTCGGTGCGACCTCAACCTTCACCCAGGGAGGCTCCACCCATACCATCGCTGAAGGCAGCCCGACCCTCATCAACGAGTCGCCCGGTGTTGTGAACGAGGCGACGACGTCTCCCTTGGCGTCGGACGGGCAGTCGTTCAACGTGTGCGTCTACGCACAGAGCTGCGCCGCTCCCTAGTCCTCATCGTTGATCGTCGGCACGGATCCGCGATGAAGGCGGGCTTATAGCGTCGCCGTTGTGGCCACGAGCCCCGCGGGAATCGGACCTACTGGATTGGCTCGATCGCGAAGATCCGTGTCTCCAGCCTCTCGTTCCAACCAGCTAACTGGTGGGTCGGCACCTTCGAGCAGGTGAGCAGCGGCCACCTCGAACCATCTTCGAGGACCGCAAGGTGCGTCGTCGATTCGATGAGCAGGCCATCGCACCTGCGGCATGGAATTTCCTTCTCTGACATGCCCCGACTCTCGCGCGAAGCGTGGATTGTTGCTCGGTGTCAGGAAATCCGGGCAACGACGACCGATCCGACCGTCCGGCAGCAATCCGAACCTCGGCGATCCGGTCGGAGCACACCGATCGCGTCAGGAGTGCCTCCGATCGCCGGCCGAGGTCCATGGCACTTCTAGTCCCCGGCGGAATGGTCCTCAGAGCAGCGGTGGTGGGCGAGCGGTCGTCCAAGTAGGTGATCTCGCGCGAACCTACGAGTTCGGAAATCGATTTTTCGGGAGGCAGCCATGTCGCAGGTCCGTGTCCACAACTTCTCGATCTCCCTAGACGGGTTCGGGACCGGCGCCGGCCTCACGCTCGAGGCCCCGTTCGGTCACGCCGGGCACCGATTGCACGAGTGGATGTTCGCCACCCGATTCTGGCGCTCGATGGTCGGCGAGCCCGGTGGCACTTTGGGCGTCGACTACTCGTTTGCCGAGCGCCATGGCCTCGGCATCGGTGCCGAGATCATGGGCCGTGGCAAATTCGGTGTGCAGACCGGCCCGTGGACCGATGTCGGCGCTGACGACGAGTGGCGCGGCTGGTGGGGGCCGAACCCGCCGTTCCACACGCCGGTGTTCGTGCTCACTCATCACCCGCGCCCGTCGATCGAGATGGAGGGCGGCACCGTGTTCCATTTCGTCGACGCCAGCCCACAGGAAGCGCTCGACCTCGCCCAGGAGGCTGCCGGCGACCTCGATGTGCGCATCGGCGGTGGCCCGACGGTCGTCCGTGACTACCTCGCCGCCGACCTCATTGACACGCTCCATGTGGTGCAGGTGCCGATTCTGCTCGGCCGTGGTGTCCGCCTGTGGGACGGCGTTGAGGGCGTCGAGGAGCGCTACGACATCGAGGCGGTCTCGTCACCGAGCGGCGTCACCCACCTGACCTTCACTCGTCGATAACCGATCCAGCGAACTCGCGCTAAGGCGTGGGCGGGCTGCCGGCCAAGAGTCCATAGATCTCGACCATGGGAGCGGTCCCGTTGACGCCGTACTGAGGGTTGAACAGCCCAGTGCCGGCTTGGCGTTGTGTCCACATGGTGGAGGCGAAACTCTGGGCTTCGGAGGCGTATGCGGCGTTGCTCACGACCTGATTGAGCAGGTACAGATTACGGAAATAGATGGCGTTGAACGCCGTCCCCTGATTGACGAGCGTCGTTCCAGTGCCGAAGTAGGACACGGCAGCGCCGGCCGTCTGTTGCGCTTGGCTCAGGTACGTGGCGTTCCCGGTCAACTGGTACAACAAGACGCCGGCGCCCACCATCACGCCCTGGTTGTAGCTCCAGATCGCCGTGTTGATGCTCCCGTTCGTATTGACGTGGTCGTTGTACAGGCCGCTCGCGGTTCTGAGGCAGGTGACGGTCCACTGGTACGTGGTCGTCGCCCATGCCAGGTCCGCCGTGTTCCCGGTGAGCCGGTCCAGTTCGAGGGCGAGCTCTGCGCCGGCCCCGTTCGCGGCGGTGTTCCGCTGGCTTCCCGCAACGTCCTCCCAGAAGACGCCTCCGGGACAGCCGTCGGTGGTGTTCGTGTCCCACCCGGACATGATGAAGTTGAGCTCGCTCTGAGCCAGGGTGAGGTAGTTCCGGTTCGAGCTCAGCAGGTAGGCGTGGATCAGGTCGAGCCCCACCCACCCGTTGTCGTCGTAGTAGGTGGCACCTCCTGGCCCGAGTGGCGGCGCCACGGCGGACTGGTAGGCGGGCGGCTGTAACGCGCCCGTAGGGGAGTGCTCCAACAGGTCGGCGTAGTGGCCGAGACCTGCCTGGCGGGCAGCGACGTCCGAAGGACGCAGTTCACGTCCCAGTGCTCGAGGGAAACTGACCAGCAGACGGTGCGGGGGGCCCCCTAGCCCGGCGGTGTCAGCACGATCGATCGAACGAACTTCTTCAAGAGCATGAGATTGGCCGTCGTGTGGCCGTGCGCGCTGGCGATGTAGCGGATCCCGCTGGTGTCCCATTCGAGTGCGAGGTGACCGACATAGGCACCCTCGCCGTGCCGTGCGTCACGCTCGATCTGGGGGCTGTCGTTCGGACAGGTGAACGCGCTCGTCGTCCGGGTGCCGACCTGCACCGTTCCGATACGGCGACCGTCGAGACACGGCTTCAGCGGGTCGTCAGCCAGCCGGTGTGCCTCGAGCGTCAGGTGGCCCTCCGGCTTGCCGTCAATGCCCGAATAGCCCTTCGGCACGTCGAACCTGGAGAACTCGAGGAAGAAGACGGGGTAGCCCGCCGTCCCCTCCTGGCCGACACACGGCGTCGACGTGGCGGCCCCGACCGGCGTCGGGCACGACATCGCCTGACCCGACCGCGACGGGACGAGTCCCGGACAGGGCACTGCGAAACCAACGCGGGCAGCCGCAGCGGCACACTGCTGCCCTAAGAGTGGTGTGGCCGGAACGAGAAGCGGCAGCGGGCTCGACGCAACGAGCCGACCCGTCAGCGGTCGCCCAGAGGACGCAGCGGACGCAGCGGTACTCGAGTATCCCGACGCCATGAAGATGACCGAGAGGACTGGCACCACGGCGCACGCCATGGCGCGGTGCCGCCTGTGGCGAGTCCGTTCTGGCTTCGTCGGCACGTTGAGGGAGACTACCGAGGGTAGGGACAGCCGACGGAGGCGGCCCCGGCCACACCGCCGGTAGCCTGATCCCCGTGCACGGGTCTCGCCCACGAAGGTCCGGACGCACTCGCCGACCCGTGACCACGGTGATCGGTTGAAAGGTGGGGGAGCACTTCGTCTACGCCATCGACAAGCGGTACCTGCCCGTGCTGTTGCCCCTCGCACTGCATCCGTCGCGGGACGGTGTCACGCTCGACGACGACGGCTCTCTCGTTGCGACTCTCGGGTTCTTCAAGGTCACGACTCCGATCGCCAACGTCACCGGTGCGCACATCACCCGGGACTATCGCTGGTGGACGGCGGTCGGGGTTCGCATGTCGGGAGCCGACGACGGGCTGACGTTCGGAACCAACCACGACGCCGGCGTGTGCATCCACTTTGCGGACAAGGTGCCTTCCCAGCTCCGGAGGAGTGGTCATTCTGCCCTCACCGTGACGGTTGCCGACCTGGAAGGACTGGCCACCGCGTTGGGCGGCAGCACCAAGGCCCCGGCGGAACCCCCACCCTGAACGAACCACGAGAGGCGTCCCCCAGCCTGCCCAACCGGCGGCGGTCGGATCGGCCCGTCCCGGCGGGACTGTTCGCTGCCTGGCATGGTGGTCGGCATGGAGCAGATCGACACCGACGCCTTCGAGGCCATGGTGGCCGACGCCCTGGCGACCATCCCCGACGAGCTCCGCGCGGAGATGGAGAACGTGGCGATCATCATCGATGACGAGAGCCCGCCCGGCCCGCTGTTCGGCCTGTACGAGGGGATACCGCTGACCAAGCGGGGCACCTATGTCGGCGCCAACCCGGATCGCATCACGCTCTTCGTCGCCACGATCTGTCAGTCCGCCCGGACGTTGGAGGACGTGGCCAGCAGGGTACGCGTCACCGTGCTCCATGAGGTCGGCCACCACTTCGGCATCGGCGAGGCGCGGCCTGCACGAGCTCGGGTGGGCCTGAGATTGGCCACGCCGAAGCGAGCGGGGGACAGGCTCGACGCCGTCAGTGCCGCAGGGACTCCCGCGCTTCCCGCACGGCGTAGTACAGCAGGACGTATCCCGCCAGGGGATCGGCCCACCACCACCCGGCGACGGCGTTGAGCACGAGGCCGCAGAGGACCGCCGTGGCCAGGATGCCGTCGACCATCGTGATGCGGCCCTCTGCCCGCAGCACCGGGTTGCCCAATGCCCTACCCGTCCTCTCCTTGCCGAACGCGAGCGCGAACATCACTGCGGCCGTGACGCCGGTCCAGAAGATGCCGAGTGGGCTGTGGTGCGGGTGGAATCCGACGATGAGGACGACCGTGCTCTGGATGCCCAGATAGACGGCCAGACAGACGAACGCGAACCCGATCAACCGCATCGCCCGCCGCTGGCGCTCCTGGTTGACGTCCGCCAGCTCCCAGAGGACGACGATGGACGCGCCGATCTCAATGAGGCTGTCGAGGCCGAAGCCGGCGAGAGCCACCGATCGGGCCTCCACGGCGGCGAACGCGAGCACGATCACACCCACGACGTTCCAGCCGAGCGTCGCAGCCTCGAGCCTGCGGCCCCGGCCGAGGAGCCGGGCAGTGCGAGTCCGATCGGTCGTGTCCTTCACCGGATTCAGTGTCGCAGATGGTGCGTCACCACGGTTTCGAACGAGCGCGTCTGCCCGCCCCGGATGTGCGGGCCGCTCTCCACCCCTCCGCCCTCGCGCCGGGCCGACACGGGCACGGAGGTCGCAACGGGTCGACACGGCAGCGCCGCGTCGTCACACTGGAGCCATGCCCGGGTCGCCGGTCTTCAACCTCCACACCAACCCGGTGCACCTGGGTCTCGGGGCGACGGTCGTCCCACAGGAGCACTTCACGGGCGACCTGGACTGGTACCTGCGTTACGCGGAGCGAACCGCCGCCGACGGGATCGAGGGGCGGCTCGTCTCGATGCACGCGTTCGGTGCGCCATGGGACTCCTGGGAGATGCACCCCCACGGCGAGGAATTGGTCCTCTGCATCGAAGGTGTCATCACGCTGCACCAGGAGATGGACGGCCAGTGTGGCACGGTCGTGTTGGATCAGGGCGAGGGAACGATCAACCCGCCGGGGGTCTGGCACACCGCGGACGTCGATGGGCCGGCGGTCGCGCTCTTCGTCACGGCGGGGACGGGCACCGAGGTCCGCCCCCGCTGAATCCACGCCGGCCCGATCGCGTGCGGTCCGGTCGGGAAGACTGGCCCGGTGGACCTGGCGTTCAGGGCTCTCGAGGCGAGCGACCTGCCACTCCTCGCGCGCTGGTTCGGTCGACCGCACGTGGCGCCGTGGTGGAGGGAACCCTCAGACCTGCCCTCGGTCGAATCGAGCTACGGCCGGCTCCTCGACGGCTCCGACCCGACCGAGGGCAGCATCGTCCTCCTCGACACCCGGCCGATCGGGTTCGTCCAGAAGTACCGGATCGACGACGACCCCGAATGGCGCATGACCATCGATTCGGCCCTGGGCGAGTCCGGCGGCATCGGCATCGACTACCTGATCGGCGAAGCGGATCTCGTCGGCCGGGGCCTCGGGCGCCAGATGATCTCCGCCTTCGTCGCCGAGTGCTGGGAGCGCTACCCGTCCGAGCATCGCGTCGTCGTCGCCGTGCAGCAGGACAATGCGGCCTCGTGGAAGGCCCTCGAGGCCTGCGGGTTCCGGCGGGTCTGGGAGGGGCACCTCGACTCCTCGGACCCGAGTGACGAGGGACCCAGCTTCATCTACGTCCTGGGCCGGCCCGGGCTCGGATCCTGACGCGGCACTCCCGGCTAGCCCTCCGCCCCTCGCATCGCCTCGAGCATCGCCGCCATCTGCTCGTGCACCAGGTTGACCGCTTGCAGCGGTCGGACCATGACGCGGAACTCGACGATGCGCCCCTCGTCGTTGCAGCGGATGATGTCCACCCCGTTGACGTACTTCCCCTGCATGGTGGTCTCGAATTCGAGGATCGCCGTGTCGCCCGCGACCACCGTCTTCGTGTAGCGAAAGCCTCCCCCGGGGGCTCGATCGGAGCCGCCCGCCACCATCGCCGCCTCCACCGCCGAAGGACCGGGCGGCCGCCCGCAGGTAGAGCGAGGTGATCGCCTTGCCTTCCTGTGGCGTGTAGACGATTGGGGAGTAGAAGACGACGTCGTCATCGAGCAGCGCATCCAGACCGTCTGGTTCCTCGCCGCGGACGAAGGCGTGCCACCGCGCAACGACGTCCTCGATCATCGGCATCCCTGTGCCCTCTGCCGCTGCCACTGCACTCAGCGTCCCGTCCATACGGGCGCTCGCTTCTCCAGGAACGCCGTCACACCCTCGCGGGCGTCGGCCGAGCGCGCCGCCACCGTCAACGCCTCTCCTGTGACCCGCCAGCCCAGCTCGTCGTCGGTCGCGACGACGGCGTTCACCGCGGACAGGCACGCCTGCACCGACAAGGGTGCGTTGCGGCAGATCTCCTGCGCCAGCCTCAAGGCCTCGCTGAGTGCAGCGCCCGGCTCGGCGAGCACGTTGACGAACCCCACCTCGTAGGCACGCTGCGCGTCAATCGGGCGGCCGGTCAGGATCAGCTGGCGGGCGATGTTGAGGGGAAGGGCGCGCGGTGCGCGGAACAAGCCGGCGCAGGTCGGCACCACGCCGATGCCCACCTCGGGCAGTCCAAAGCGGGCGGTCGTGGAGGCGACCACCAGATCGCAGGCGAGCACGATCTCCAGGCCGCCCCCCAGGGCGGGCCCTTCGACGGCGGCGATCAACGGCTTGCGGCGCGTGCGCCGGATGACGCCGTACTCGCCGCCCGCGCGGGGTGACGTAGTCACCTCCCGCGGTGAGATCGCTGCCCGCGCTGAACACGTCGGCGGTCCCGGTCAGGACTCCGGCCCACAGGTCCGCGTCGTCGTCGAGCTCGTTGAGCGCCGAGTCGAGTCCGTCGGCCATGGCCCGGTCGACGGCGTTCCGCTTGGCGGCGCGCTGCATGGAGATGATCGCCACGTGCCCGTCTCGCCGGCTGGTGACGAGCGGGTCCGCCCTCCCCTCCGTCCTGCTCACACGCGGCCTCCGATCGATGGCAAGCGCGGCCAGGATACGTCTTGCCGGCCGCATCCCCCGTCAATAGGGTCGGGACATGACCCGCTCGAGAGCGGACACCTGTGCCCAGCAGATCCGGAAGGTCTGCGCCGGGTTACCCGAGGCCGAGGAGCGCTCCGGCGGCCACGACGAGCGGCACCTGGCGTTCATCGTGCGCAGGCGGACGTTCGGGTACCTCACCAACGACCACCACGGTGACGGGCGCCTCGTGCTCATCTGCAAGGCACCGCCCGGGGAGCAGGCCGCGCTCGTCGCCGCCGAGCCGGACCGCTTCTTCGTGCCGCCGTATCTCGGGCACCGCGGGTGGGTCGGTCTCTGGCTCGACGGTGCGGTCCCCGACTGGGCCGAGGTGCGCGAGCTGCTGATGGAGTCCTACTGCCTCAGCGCGCCGGCGCGCCTGGCGACGCTCGTGGAGGGCTGACTACTTGCGCTACTTGCGGTCGCGCTCGCCCGGCATCGGCATGTGCGAGCCCCAGGTGGAGCCGAACTCGGCCGCCTCACCCATGCGCTTGTGCAGCGACCCCTCGCTCGAACCGGGGTCACCGGACCGGAGCAGGTCCTGCCCGTCGGCCATCTGCTCTTCTTCCACGCGCTCTGGCGTGTGCGAGGGCTCCTCGTCGGGCGGGTCGTCGTAGGCCTCCACGCCACCGTCGCGCACCAGCTTGGTGGGCGTCCCGTCGGACATCCAGCGGTCCTCGTGCCGTCCGAACGGGTCGGTGTACCAGCCCTCTTCGTGCTCGGCCACGTCGCCCTCCTCGGATTCGGACTCGGACTCGGACGCGGACACGCGCCACGGCCGATAGTACCGAGTCGCGGCCGCGGCACCGCTCCCGGCCGACGACGAGCGGGTCAGCTCCCGGCCATGTCCACGACCGGCTTGTTCAACGGCTGCCCGCCCATCGAGCCGAAGAAGGGGTCGTTGTAGCTGAAGATGCCGCCGTCGGTCGCCACGAAGCGGTACCCGGACCCGTTGCGGTTGGCTTCCATGCCCACGATGGGCGCGTTGAGGTGGAGGTTGCCCGTCGATCCGTAGAACGGTGCACCGAAGGAGAAGATGCCGCCGTCGGACGCCACCTCCCAGTACCCGCCCGATTGCGAGTCGGGCGCCATGCCGACGATCGGCGAGTTGAGCGGCTGGCCGCCCATGGAGCCCGCGAACGAGGCGTCGCCGTAGTTGAAGATGCCGCCGTCGGACGCCACGAGCCAGTACCCGCGGCCGCTCGGCGTCGACGCCATCCCGACGACGGGCCGGTTCAGGTGGATGCCTCCGGTGCTGCCGTAGAAGCCGGCGTCACCGAAGTTGAAGATGCCGCCGTCGGAGGCCACGAGCCAGTACCCCCCGCCGTCCGGGGTGGCGGCCATCCCGACGATGGGGGCGTTCAAGGGCTTGCCGCCCATGGAGCCGTTGAAGCCGGCGTTGCCGAAGTTGAAGATGCCCCCGTCGGAGGCGACCTCCCAGTACCCCCCGCCGTCGGTGGTCAGGGCGGCGGCCACGACCGGCTTGTTCAAGTGGATGCTGCCGGTAGAGCCGCAGAACGGGATGTTGCCGTAATCGAACACCCCGCCGTCGGACGCCGAGAGCAGGTACCCGTTGGGGCCTCCCGCCGGCGCGTTGCACGGCACCTGGATCGGTGCCGGGGCCGGCGTGCCGGCATCACCGGTGAGCTGCGGGTCGTGGTGGAACTGCGGCCACGCGCCCTGCTCGTTCACGCTGGACCCCGAGCCGTTGGTGCCGTCGATCTCCCAGTGCACGATCGTCCCGACCAGGGCGCTCCCGTTGAAGGTGTAGCCCGCGCCGGTGATGCCGATGTGGCCGTCCGGGTCGTCGGTCACGAGCGGCGAGTTCTGGAACCCGTCGCCGTTGCCGATGGTGGTCAGCAGGCCGCCCGTGCGGCCGTCGAGGATGTCGATCCCGGCCGTGGTGGGCACGATGACGTCCTGGTAGCCACCCCCCGTCAGGTCTGCCGTCACCGAGGAGCCCATGATCTGGCCGGGCAGCTGCGTCGACCAGAGCACGCCGCCGTTGGTGCCGTTCAACGCGTACACGGTGCCCGCCTGCGTCCCCTCGACCACCTGGAGCTGGCCGTTGCCCAGAATGTCGGCCAGAGCGGGCGAGTCGGCGGTGATCCCGTTGAGCTGGTCGCTCCAGGCCACGCCACAGCCGGTGTTGAGCGCGAAGACCCTGTTGGAGTCGGACGCACCGGCGTAGTAGCTGCCGTCTCCGATGACGATGCCCACGCCGCCCCCGGCGAGGAATTGGCCGACGGCCGGTGACGAGCGGTCGATGTTCTGGTTGGTGTTGTACTGGCAGATCAGACCCCCGGCTGGGTTCCCCGTCCCGGCGTTGCCGGCGCTCGAGAGGATGCGGATGTGGCCGCCGTTGGTGTAGTTCACGCCGAAGGCCAGGCCGGCGCTCGAGTCACCGCCGCTGATGATCTCGTTGTTGCCGTCGGCGTAGAGGTCGGCCACCGCCGCCGTCGAGAAGACGGAGTCGGCCGAGAACCACGGGAAGCCGCCGAGCATGGCCCCGTTCGACGCGCCGAGCGCGTAGGTGTTCTGCCCCAGGGACCCCGCCTCGACCCCGTAGCCGCCGGCGTACGCGCCGACCGTCAGCGATGCGGACACCGCCGAGTGGGGGGTCGGGTCCGTCCCGGGGTTCGTCTCGGGCACGAACCACTGGTCGCCCCCGTTGGGGGCGATGGCCTGGTACCCGCCGGAGGTGGGCGTGGCCGCGTTGCCGCTGCCGATGTAGACGGTGTCGAGGCCGTTGGCGTCAATGGGCGCCACCGACGGCGAGGAGTCGACCGGGGCGCCCGCGTTGTAGGGCCAGCCGGGGACCGGCGACCCGCCGTTGAGGTGGAACGCGTAGACGGCGCCGGCGCGGTCGCCGACGACGACCGAGGGCTGCCCGTCGAGGTTGGCGACGTTGGGCGACGAGAGCGCGATGGGGTTGTTCGGGTCGCCGAGCCGGAGGCTCCACTGCTGCGTCACGCTGAAGCCGGCCGTGTGGGGGACCTCGGCCGCCCGGACCGCGGCCGGCGCGGCCTGGATGCTCAGGGCCACCAGGGCGGCGGCGAAGGACGCGGGGACGCACAGCCTCGATACGCGCTCGCCACGGCCCACACGCACTCCATCGGCAGCGCAGCGGGCGCGCTTGAACGGTCGGCTCATCGGGCCACACAGTGACGACCCCAGGTCTCGGGCCGGTCGCAGCGGCGTTGCGGGTTGGGTATGCCGTGCGCACCGGTGGGGTCGCCCGGGGTTGCATCCCGGGTGAGCAGGGGCGTTCGCCATACGAGCAGGGCCGCCGCCCCGGCAGGCGCGCCCGCCGCACGAGCAGGGGGCGAACGATGCATGAAGCCTCCCGAGATGCCCCGCCGCCTACCATGCTCCCCGTGATCACGAAGCGGTCGGCGCTCTGATGGGCCGGCGCATCCGCTGGCTCGGCGTCATCATGGTGGTCTGCCTCGGCCTGGTGGTGGTCCAGCTGGTGAACATCCAGCTCGTGAAGGGCAAGCAGCTGCAGACCTCGCCCGACAACCCCCGCGTCGCGGCCCTGAGCTCCCACAACCCCCGCGGCCTCATCACCGCGGCGGACGGCACCGTGTTGGCGAAGTCGATCCCGAGGCCGGCCGGGACCCACAAGACCATCTACCCGTTCGACTACATGCGGCAGTACCCCCAGGGCCCGCTCTTCGCGGGCATCACCGGCTACGACTCGCCCCTCTACTACGGGACAGCGGGGATCGAGGAGCAGTACAACGCGGAGCTGGGCGCGCACCAGCAGGCACCGCAGACGCTGAGCCAGCTGCTCTTCCGGGAGAAGATGCCCACGACGACCGACGACGTGTCGCTGACCGTGGAGCCGGCCCTGCAGCAGGCGGCCTGGAACGCGCTGACGACGCTGCCCCCGGGACCGAACAAGGACGGGGCGGTGGTCGTCCTCGATCCCAAGACCGGGGCCGTCCTCGCCATGGTCTCGAACCCCACCTACGACCCGAACGCGCTGGTGAGCACCGACGTCCACGCCGAGAACCTCGCGCACTACGCCTATGTCCAGAAGGACCCCGAGGGCTACTACCCCCTGCGCCCCACCGCCACGGAGGAGTTCTATTTTCCCGGGTCCACCATGAAGGTGGTGACGTCCACCGCGGCATACAACCTCAAGCCGGCCTTGGCGGCGTTCGACTATCCGGTCCAGCCCTGTCAAAGCTTCCCTGATTCGAACCGGCTCCTCTGCAACGACGGGTCCAACCCGAGCAACTCCTCCCCGTGCGGCGGCACCATGACGGCCATGCTTCCGGAGTCGTGCGACCCCGGCTACGGCGAACTGGGAGTCCAGATCGGTGTCGCCACACTGCGCCAACAGGCACAGCTCTTCGGCATCAACGCGGTGCCTCCCATCGATCTTCCAAACGTCATCGCGTCGCAACTGTTACCGCTTCCGGCAACGTCCCAAGTAGACCAGGCCTACACCTCCATCGGTCAGGAGTTCATAAAAGACACGGCGTTGCAGAACGCCATGGTGGCCGCGGGTATTGCGAACGGGGGCAACCTGATGACGCCGCACCTGATGTCGTCCATCCACGACTCGCAGGGCCGGCTCGTCCAGTCCTACGCGCCCGAAGTCGATGGGCACGGTCTCCTCGTCCCAGACGGCACAGCAGGTCACCTCGCTGATGGAAGGCGTCGTCGCCTCCGGTACGGCGTCGGGCGTGGGCTTCCCCGCCTACCTGTGCGCAGCGGTGAAGACGGGGACCGCCCAGACCGGCGCGACCCGCGGGTTGAACGACGACTGGATGATCGGCTTTGCGCCCGCCAACAACCCGAAGATTGCCGTCGCGGTCGTCGTGCCGGACCAGAACATCTCCTCGGACGGAGCGGGGGTGGCCGGGCCGATCGTGAAGGCAGTCATGACGGCGGCGCTCCCGCCCGGCTCGGTCAACCAGCCCTGCGGCGTCAACCCCGTGCCGACGTCGGTGTTCACGTCGGGCCACTGATCACCGCGGGTGCCCACGAGCCCCCAGCCGCCCTGTACACTACCTGCGTGTCTACGCAGATAGTTGAGGCTCCGGCCCGGGACGAGTTCAGGTCCGCCGTGGGCATGCTGAAGCTGCTGGCGGACGAGACCCGGCTCCGGGTCATCTGGGCGCTGCTGGAAGGCGAGCACTCCGTCAACGAGCTGGCCGAACTCGTGGGTGCGCAGCCCGCCGCCGTCTCGCAGCATCTGGCCAAGCTCCGACTGGCGCGCCTGGTGCGCAGCCGGCGCGAGGGGACACGGATCTTCTATGTGGTCGACGACGCCCACGTCCGCCGCCTGGTGGAGGAGGTGCTGACGCACGCCGACCACGTGACCGCCCATGGCTGACGGCCGCGCCCACCACGGGGACGGCCACCACGGGCAGGGGTCCGACTCGGCGCAGACTGACCGGCGCGCGCTGACCATCGCGCTGGCGCTGCTGGTCGGCTTCATGGGGTTCGAGGTCGCCGCCGCCGTGGCGTCCAACTCGCTGGTCCTCCTGGCCGACGCGGGGCACATGCTGGTCGACGTCGGCGCGATCGCCGGCTCGCTGGTGGCCATCCGGCTCGCTGCTCGACCGGAGACCCGGTCGCACACCTACGGGCTGAAGCGGGCCGAGATCCTGGCCGCCGCCGCGAACGGGATCGCGCTCCTCGTGATCTCCGCGCTCGTGACCTACGACGCGATCGTGCGACTGGTGCACCCGTCCCACGTCCACGGCGGGGTCCTCATCGTGGTCGCCGCGGTCGGGGTGGCGGTCAACCTGGCGGCCACGATGACCATGGCCAGGGCCAACCGGCGCTCCCTCAACGTCGAGGGGGCCTACCGCCACATCCTGACCGACCTCTACGGCTTCACCGGCACGCTGATCGCCGGCATCGTCATCGTCGTCTGGGGCTTCAACCGCGCCGACGCCATCGCCTCGCTGGTGGTCGTCCTCCTCATGCTCAAGGCCGCCGTGGAGCTGCTGCGTCCGGCGCTGCGCATCCTGCTGGAGGCCACGCCCGAGGACATCGACCTGGAGGAGGTGTGCCGTCACCTCATGGAGCTGCCCGAGGTGGAGTCGGTGCACGATCTGCATGCCTGGACCCTGACGTCGTCGCTGCCCATCCTCACCGCGCACATCGTGGTCACCGACGAGTGCTTCAACACGGGAGAAGCCGGCCGCGTCCTCGACCACCTGCAGGACTGCCTGGCCGGCCACTTCGACGTGGCGCACTCGACCTTGCAGTTCGAATCGGCCGGGCACATCGAGCACGAGCTCGGAGGGCACGCCTGACCCTGTGTTGCGTATTCCGGTCACCCGACGATGTAGTCGGCGACCAGGCTGAGCATGGAACAGCCGACACAGTTGGGTTTGGTGAGGTCACATGAGCTTGAGGGTCCCCTGGTGATTGGTCGACCCCTTTCGCTGGTCGATTCGAGCCTGGGACCCCCGAAATAGGTCGCCTCTGACGGGGGTGGGGTATCGTCGCGCACCGAGGGGTAGGGCGGTCCCTACCAGGAGGTCGGAACCATGCAAGGTCCCCATCATCCGAAGGTCTCGAGGCGCAACGACGGCTGCTGGGTGGTCAACTGCCCGGAGTGCCAGCGGAGTGCGCACAGCGCGAGCGAGGTTCCGATCGGCATTGGAATGGGACTGACGTCGCGGGAGACCGCCGAGCGTCTGGTGGAGAACCACACGGGTCATCAGATGGCAGCCATGCGGCGGAGGCTCATCAGCTGAACTGTTGCGTCGGGGGGCTGCTCTGACACCGACACCCGCCGCGGGCGATTGCAACTGGGATTTGGTCAGGTCGTGGTCGCGTCGACATGGGTTGTACTCCGCGGGGTCAGCGCCGCGGGGGATCGATAGCCGCCACGAGCTCCACGTGCTCGGTCATGGGGAAGATGTCGAAGGCCAGCAGCTCGGAGAGGCGCCAGCCTCCGTCGAGGAGGACGCGCAGGTCGCGGGCGAACGAGGCCGGGTCGCACGAGACGTAGACGATCCTGCGCACGCCGGCCCGCGCCGCCAGCGCGCCGGTCACAGCGGTGCCTGCGCCCTCGCGTGCGGGGTCGAGCACGATGACGTCGGGGCGACCGATACCGGAGGCGACGAGCCCCGGCGTGACGTCGGCCCGCAGCACACGTAGCGCGGGGAGGTCTGCCCCGTTGTGGCGCGCGTCCTGCGCGGCGCGGCGGTCCCGCTCGACGGCGAGGACCGACCCCGCGGGCCCGGCGGCCTCGGCCAGTGGGATGGAGAAGAGCCCGGCGCCCGCGTAGAGGTCGACGACCGCCGCGCCGTGGCAGTCGCCCGCCAGGGCCAGCACCGCATTGAGCAGCGCCTCCGCGGCGCCGGTGTGGACCTGCCAGAAGACGCCCGGCCGAAGTGCGGTAGGTGCGCCCGCGCACCACGGCGTGCACCGCTGCGGGGCGCCGCACCACCCTGCCGCGCACCACGAGCCCGGTCCCCGCGTCGAGGTCGGGCAGGCCGGGCGTGCGGTGCCCCCGGGGGGTGACCGACACCAGGGCCTCGCCCGAGCCGGTCACGATCTCGAGCTCGGCTGCCCCGGGCCAGCGGGCGCGTAGCGCGCCGGTGTCCTCGACGGCCGGGCTGGCGATCGGGCAGGAGTCGACCGCTTCGAGCTCGTGGGAGCGGTGCCGCCGGAAGCCGGCCACACCGTCCGCGTCGACCCCCACGCGCACTCGGGTGCGCCAGCCGAGCCCGCCGACGTCCCCGTCCACGGGCTCCACCCTCACCGTGCGCTCCAGCCCGGCCACCCGGGAGAGCTGCTCCGCCACGCGGAAGGCCTTGAGGCGTCGCTGGGCCCCCAGCTCGACGTGCTGGAAGTCGCACCCCCCGCAGCGCCCCGGTCCGGCATGCGGGCACGGCGGCGGGACGCGGTCGGGGGAGGGGTCGAGGATCTCGACGGCGTCGGCCCGCAGGAACGAGGTCGTGGTGGCCGTCACCCGCGCCCGGACCACCTCCCCCGGCAGGGAGTGACGCACGAAGACGACCCGGCCGTCGGCCGCCCGCGCCACGCAGCCGCCGCCGGCCGCGATGGACCCGACCTCCAGCTCCAAGAGGCCCGTGTCGACGGGGGTGGCCATGGCAGGGCAGCGTACGGCGCTGTGGCAGCAGACCGGCAAAGATCTCCTCCGGAAGTGTCGATCCGGGGAGCGCCCGATCGTCGTAGGAGCGAAACCAACCCCCAACCGAGGAGGACCCCGATGCGATACCTGTTGCTGATAGCCGGAGAAGAGAGCCAGATGCAAGCCGCCACCGCCGAGCAGGGCGAGGCCACGATGGCCGAGTACGCCGAGTTCGGGAAGACGATGGCCGAGCGGGGCGTCCTGCAGGGCGGCGAGCGGCTGCGCTTCACCAGCGACGCCACCACGGTGCAGGTCCGCGACGGCGAGGTGCTGGCCACCGACGGCCCGTTCGCCGAGACCAAGGAGCAGCTCGCCGGCTACTACGTCGTGGACTGCAAGAACCTGGACGAGGCCATCGAGGTGGCCTCGAAGATCCCGGGGGCACGCACGGGGAGCATCGAGGTGAGGCCGATCTGGGAGATGTGACGGCCGAGGTCGAGGCCGCCGTCGCCGATGCGTTCCACACCGAATGGGGCCGGGTCGTCGCGACCCTCGTGCGCCTCACCGGCGACTGGGACCTGGCCGAGGAGTGCGCGCAGGATGCCTTCACCACCGCGCTGGAGCGCTGGCCCGGTGACGGCATCCCGCGCCGCCCCGGCGCCTGGCTCACGACGGTGGCCCGCAACCGCGCCGTCGACCGGGCACGACGCGCCAAATTGGGCGCGTCCAAGGAACGGGAGATAGCCGTCGTGGAGCCGGAGCGAGGGCCGGGCCAGCCGGGGGACGGCGAGCTGAGCGACGACGACGTCCCCGACGACCGCCTGCGACTGATGTTCACCTGCTGCCACCCGGCGCTGTCCTTCGAGGCGCAGGTCGCACTCACGCTGCGCACGCTGGCCGGCATGACGACGGCCGAGATCGCCCGCGCCTTTCTGGTGCCCGAGGCGACCATGGCGCAGCGCCTCGTCCGGGCGAAGCGCAAGATCCGCCACGCCGGGATCCCCTTCGCGGTGCCGCCGGCGCACCAGCTGGTCGAGCGCACCGCCGCCGTACTGGCGGTCCTCTACCTGCTGTTCAACGAGGGCTACTCGGCCAGCACGGGCGCCGACCTGGTCCGGCGGGGCCTCACCACAGAGGCGATCAGGCTCGGGCGGGTCCTGTGCACGCTCATGCCCGACGAGCCCGAGGCACTCGGACTATTGGCGCTGATGCTGTTCCACGACGCCCGCAGCGCGGCGCGTGTCGACGGCGCCGGCGACATCGTGGTGTTGTCCGAGCAGGACCGCTCCCTCTTCGACGCCACCGCGATCGCCGAGGGGCACGAGCGGCTCGATGCCGCCCTCCGGCTGGGCCGACCCGGGCCCTTCCAGGTCCAGGCGGCCATCGCCGCCTGCCATGTCGAGGTGGGCGGCGCGACGGACTGGGCGGAGATCGCTGCGCTCTACGACCGCCTGTTCGATATGGCGCCCTCGGCGGTGATCGCGCTCAACCGCGCCGTGGCGGTGTCGTTGAGCGAGGGCCCCGAGGCGGGTCTTGCCCTGGTCGAGCAGATCGCTCCGGAGGGGCTGCCGGACTACCACCTCCTGCCGGCCGCCCGGGCGGACATGCTGCGCCGGCTCGGGCGCCGCTCGGAGGCGGCGGCGGCCTACGGGGCGGCCCGCGACCTGGCGGGCACCGATGCGGAGCGCCGCTACCTGGAGCGCCGCCAGCGCGAGCTGTCCGCCTGACGCCGGTTTGACAGGCCGGGGCGCCGTTGCAATCGTTCGCCCCGACCGTCGCCCCATGGCGTGGGCGAGAACCGAGAGGACGGCAGAGACCATGTTGCAGGACAGAGTGGCCATCATCACCGGGGGCGGGCGGGGCATCGGCCGTGAGCACGCCCTCCTCTTCGGGTCGTTGGGGGCCAAGGTCGTCGTGAACGACCTGGGCGGTGCCGTCGACGGCTCGGGCGCCGACGTCTCGGCGGCCCAGTCGGTGGTCGACGAGATCACCGCCGCCGGCGGTCAGGCCGTGGCCAACACCGACAGCGTCAGCTCGTTCGACGGCGCCAAGGCGATCGTCGACCAGGCCGTGGCGACCTACGGCGACCTCCACGTGGTGGTCAACAACGCCGGCATCCTCCGGGACCGGATGCTCGTCTCAATGAGCGAGCAGGAGTTCGACGACGTCATCGCCGTCCACCTCAAGGGCACCTTCAACGTGACCCGGCACGCCGCGGACGTGTGGCGCGACGCCGCGAAGGCCGGGACGATCACCGACCGCGCGATCGTGAACACCAGCTCGGGCGCCGGCCTGCACGGCAACGTGGGCCAGACCAACTACTCGGCCGCCAAGGCGGGCATCGCGGCCATGACGGTCGTGAACGCCATGGAGCTGAACCGCTACGGCGTGCGCGCCAACTGCATTGCGCCGGTGGCCCGCACCCGCCTCACCCTGCAGACGCCCGGCATGGGCGAGTCGATGGGGCAGCACGTGTTCGATCCCGAGAACGTCTCGCCGCTGGTCGCCGTCCTGGCCTCGGAGGGGTGCCCGTTCAACGGCCAGGTCTTCAGCGTCTACGGCGGGTCGGTGGGCATTTACGGCGGGTGGTCCATCGCCGAGCAGGTGGAGACCGATGACCGCTGGACCCCCGAGACGCTGGCGGCAGCCATGGACAAGCTGCCGCGTACGGTCGAGGTCAACAGCCAGATCTCCGAGCTCGTCAAGCACATGGGTCACTGAGGCGCCGGCGGGTGCCGGGCACCCGGTGGCCTACGTGACCGGGCCCAGCCGCGAGCTGACCGAGATCCTCGCTCTCGTCCCGCCGGATTTCGCCGACCCGGCGGCCGACTACCGGGACGTGCGCGCCATGCTGGCGCCGTTCCACGGCCACGCGGTGCCGCCGCACGTCACCGTGACCGAGACGGTGCTCGGCGGGGTGCGCTGCGCCTGGTACGACGACGAGCGCGTGCCGCGGCGCGAGCGCGTGATCTTCCACTGCCACGGCGGCGGTCTCGTGTCGTGCCCGCTCGACGACTACCACTTCTACGGGGCCATGCTCGCGGAGCGCCTCGAGGCGCGGGTGGTGATGGCGGACTACCGCCTGGCGCCCGAACACCCGTACCCTGCGGCGCACGACGACTGCCTCGCCGCCTACAAGGGTCTGCTGGCGTCGGGAGAGGCGGAGCCCGGGCGGACGGTGGTCAGCGGGGACTCCTGCGGCGGCTTGCTCGGGCTCGCCACCCTGCTCGCGGTGCGCGACGCCGGCCTGATCCTGCCGGCGTGCTTCGTGTCGATCTCGGGCTGGTTCGACCTGGCCGTCGCGGTCCCGGCGGGGGAGGGACGCGACCCGTTCCTCACGGCGCAGTGGGTCCGCAACCGCGGCGAGGACTACGTCGCCGGCCAGATGGCGCTCGACGACCCGCGGGTCTCCCCGGCCAACGCGTCTCTCGCCGGCCTGCCGCCGCTGTACCTCCCGGTGGGCGAGCTCGACACCGTGCGCGAGGGCGCCATCGCCCTGGCGGCATCGGCGGCGCGGGACGGCGTCGCGGTCACGCTGGAGTCGTGGCCGGGCATGGTGCACGGCTGGCAGGGGCTGGTGGGCGCCGGGGTACCCGAGGCGCTGTCGTGGTTCGCGCGGGCCCGGCAGTACCTGGCCTGGGTGCTCGGACCGGCTAGGTGATCACGTCGAGCGGCGTGCCGGGCGGGATCATCGACAGCTGCGCCAGGTCGGCGTTGTGCAGCCGGATGCACCCGTGCGAGATGGCGGCGCCGGTCGTGCCGATCAAGGAGTCGTCGTAGTCGGTGATCGGCCCGTGAATGCCGATGATGGCGTCGCCGGTGCCCTCCCAGTCGCTGATCGTGTCGGAGTGGTCCGAGGTGACGAGGATGAACGGCCCGTAGCCCGGACCGAGCGAGGGGGACTGCATCGGGATGAAGTAGTTCCCCGTGGGAGTGGGGTCGCCGGGCGCGCCGATGCCGGCAGGGAAGTCGAAGATCTGCGCACCGTTCTCGAACACGTAGAGGTGCTCCGTCGAAAGGCTCAGCACCATGTAGTAGGGCGTGTTCGAGAGGGTGACGTCACTCTGGCGCACCCAGGTCGTGGCGCCGTTGGGTCGCTGAGCCAGGCGGACGTAGAGCCATCCGGGCTCCGTGGTGATGACGGGCAGGATGGAGGGATAGGTGTACCAGTTCCCGGGCACCGTCATGTCGGGAGCGGCCGCATCGGGCGAGGCGTAGCCGGGGATGGCGCCGTTGGTCTGGGCCACCAGCGTGCTCGCGGCCGGAGCCGTGATGACGGGCGCCGCGGGCGCAGCCGGAACGGTCGTCGTGGTGGTCGTGGTGGTCGGGGGCAGCGCGTGGTGGACGGGCGGCGGCGCGGCCGACTGATCGCTGGTGAGCACGCTGAACGCGCCGAGCGCGAGGGCACCGGCGCCGACCGCCAGGGCGCACGTCCCGATCGCTACTGTGATCCGCCGGCGTCTCCGAGCCATCCGACCTCCGCCCTCAATGGTACCGGCACGTGCCGGGCACCTAACCTCGCCCCCGGGATGCGAGGATGCGGCCATGGCCGATCGTCAGCGCGTGTCGTCGGGCTCGCCCTTCGAGCCCTCCATCGGGTTCAGCAGGGCACTCAGGGTGGGGGAGCGGATCCTCGTCTCGGGGACCGGGCCGGTCGGGCCCGGCGGGGAGTGTCCCGTGGGAGCCGAGGCGCAGGCCCGCCGTTGCTTCGAGATAATTGTGGCCGCGTTGTCGGAGGCTGGCGCCTCCCTGAGCGACGTCGTGCGAACCCGGGTGTACCTCACCTCGGCCCACGACGCGGCGGCGGTCGGCGCCGTGCACGGCGAGCTGCTCGGTGGCGTGCGACCCGCCGCGACCATGGTCGTGGTGGCGGGACTGCTGGACCCCGCCTGGAAGGTGGAGATCGAAGCCGAGGCGGTGCTGCCCGAGCGTCACACCTGAGGGGAATGGGGCTCCGATATCGTCGGACACGATGCTGACTGCGCCGCGGGTACTGCGCACGTTGGATCCGGCGGAGCGGTACTTCTGGTTGCTGGGCCACGTGGCGAACATGAATCTCGTCGTTATGGCCGAGCTCGAACGGCGCCTCGACCCGGCCGCCGTCCGCGGCGCGCTCGACGCACTCCAGCGGCGTCATGCACTGCTCCGGGGCCGGGTGGACGTGGTCGACGGGGCACCTGTCTTCGTCGAGGCGTCCGGCGAGATCCCGCTCTCGGTCGTGACCGGGCGAGCCGACGACGCAGGCGCCATCGGATGGATGTTGAACCGTCCGTTCGATCCCGACCCCAGCCCCCTGGCGCGCTGCGTCTACGTGGAGGGCCAGGGCGACGGGCGCTCGCTCCTCGCGTTGGTCGTGCACCACGCGCTCGTCGACGCCCGCGGCGGGGTGCGCGCGCTGCAGCAGTTGCTGCGCTGGCTCGCCGACGTCGACGGCGGTGCCACTGCCGGCGCCTCCGGTGCACCGTCGGTGGCCGTGCCGGCGGCCCTTCACGAGCGCTTCCCGGAGGAACTGCTGAAGCCCCGGGCGGTGGTGGAGATCCTCTCGACGATCCGCGCCGAGCGCGACGGCCAGGCCGAACCGAGCGCCTTTCCCTTCCACGCCCACGACGCCGCCGCCCGGGTGTCGCAGTCGGCCGCGCTCGTGGTCGATCCGCCGGCGGCGGCCGAGCTCGTCGCCGGGGCCCGGCGAGCGGGTGCGAGCGTGACCGGGACGGTCGCTGCGGCGGTGTTGCAGGCCGGGGCGGCGCTCTTCGGGGACGGCGAGGACCGCACGATCTGCCTGGCGATCCCGACCGACCTGCGTGTCCGGGTGGCGCCGCCGATCGACGACGACGACGTCGTGCTCGCCGTCGGGCTGCTCTGCACCCCCTACTTGGTCTCGGACGAGACGGCCGGCACCCTGGCGGCTGAAATCTCGGCGCAGACCACCCGGGAGGTGGCTCGAGGGGAGAGCCACCTCTTCTACCGCTTCGCCCGGGCCGGCGCCTTCGCCCCGTCCGACGAGGGCATCGAGTCTTTCGGACACGCGATGGCGGCGACGCCCCAGAACATCGCGGTCAGCAACGCCGGGATCATCGACGACGCGGGTGATCCCCCCTGGGTGCACCGCATGACCTTCGTCCTGAGCCCCAGCGCGAATCAGGTGGCGTTCGTGTCCGTCACCACGTACCGCGGGGAGCTCGTCGTGCACGTGACCACCGACGAGGCCAAGCTGCCTGCCGCCCTGGCCGAGGAGCTCGTGGCGGGGATCGGGGTGCGCCTCGGGGGCACGCGGGTGCGCTGACCCGGCTGCGCCAGATCGACGAGAGGCAGGCGAGGAGGCGGGTGCGGCGAGCGAAGAGCTACGAGGCGAGACCCGCCACGGTGGCGGCGACGATGTTCGTGCCGCGCAGGTCGCCGACGAGGCCCGACTCCATGCGGTTCATCACGTAGCAGACGGAGAGCTCCGCGTCCTGGTCGTTGATGATGACGGAGCCGCCGTAGCCGCCCCAGTAGCAGGCACGCGGACCGAGCGGCATCTCGGGCGGGTTGCTCAGCCCGTAGCCCATGCCGATGCGCTGCTGCACGCCGAGCACCTTGTCGATGCCGTCGGCCTGCACCTCGAAGATGGGGTCGGTGCCCTCGGGGGAGAGGAGGCGGACGCCACGCGCCTGGCCCCGGCCGGCGATGACGGACTGCACGGCGGCCACCGAGCGGGCGTTGCCCTGGCCGTTGGCGGCGGGGATCTCGGCCCGGCGCCACCACTCGTGGTGGGCCATGGTGGCATCGAGAGGCGGGTTCATGAACGTCCTGAGCATGAGCTCGGAGACCTGGCCCGCCATGGCGTCCATGTCGATCGGCGGCGGCGGGATCACGTTGGAGACCCGGTGGTCCTCGCTCGCCGGGAGGCCGATGTGGAAGTCCGCATCGAGCGGCTTGGCCACCTCGCGGTCGAACCACTGGCCGATCGTCTCCCCGGTGATGCGCCGGACGATCTCGCCGATGAGGTAGCCCTGCGTCACGGCGTGGTAGCCCGACCCGGTGCCGGGCTCCCACCACGGCGCCTGGGCGGCGAGCCGGGACGTGCACAGGTCCCAGTCGGCCAGCTGCTCGGCCTGCAGGGGCTCGTCCCAGCCCGAGAGGCCGGCCGTGTGACCCATGACGTGGCGCACCTCGACGTGCTCCTTGCCGTTGGCGGCGAACTCGGGCCAGTAGGTGGCGACCGGGGCGTGGAAGTCCAGCTCGCCGCGGTCGTGGAGCATGAGCGCGCACAGGAACGTCATGGTCTTGGTGGTCGACCAGACGTTGGTGATGGTGTCGCGCTCCCAGGGCTTCGTCTTCTCGGCGTCGGCCCAGCCGCCCCAGATGTCGACGACCGGCTCGCCGTGCAGGAAGACCGCCACCGACGCACCGAGGTCGGCGCCCGTGGCGATCTGGTCGGCCAGCGTCGCCTTGACGGCGTCGAAGCGCTTCTCGCAGGTTCCGTGGACCTCGGCCGTCTCTGCCATGTGAGCCCCCTTCTTCGGTGGCGGGGTCGCGGCATGCGGGCCCCGGCGCGGGCACGCTCGTGCGTGGCCCGTCGAGGGCAACCTATTGACCCGGCCGGACCCGCGCCAAACGGGGCCGGCCGGCAACCCCCCGGTAACGTCGCTCCGTGGACGCGATCGTGGTCGGCTCGGGGCCCAACGGCCTGGCCGCCGCGATCACACTGGCTCGGGCCGGCCACTCGGTCGAGGTGTTCGAGGGAGCACCGACCGTCGGTGGCGGGACCCGGACCGAGGCGCTGACGCTGGAGGGGTTCCGCCACGACGTCTGCTCGGCGGTGCACCCCCTGCTGGTGGCGTCACCCTTCTTCCGCTCCCTCGACCTGGGGAGCCTCGGCGTCGTGCTGCGACAGCCCGAGGTCGCCTTCGCGCAGCCGCTCGGAGGGTCCCGCGCCGTTGCGCTGTACCGGAGCGTGGAGGAGACGGCGTCGCACCTGGGCGGGGACGCGGCGGCCTACGTCGATCTGGTCGGCCCGCTGGTGGACTGGCTCGACCGCGTCATGCCCTACGTGCTGAGCCCGATGCGGAGCATGCCGCGCGACCCGCTGGCGCTGGCCCGCTTCGCGCTGGCGGGCACGCCGTCGATGCGCCACGCGACCCGGCGCTTCACCACCGACGCGGCGCGGGCGCTGCTCAGCGGTGCGGCGGCACACTCCGCCGAACCGCTGACGGCGCCCCTGACGGCGGCCTTCGGGCTGCTCCTCACCGCGCTCGGCCACGGCGCCGGCTGGCCCGTCGTCGAGGGTGGCAGCGCGGCCATCGCGTCGGGGCTGGCCGGCGAGGTGCGACGCCTCGGTGGGGTGGTGCACACGGACCACTGGGTGACCTCGCTGTCGGAGCTCCCGACGGCGCGCGCCGTGCTGCTCGACACCTCCCCGCGCCAGTTCGTCGCGCTGGCCGGGACGCGCCTGAGCCGTCGGTCGGCCCGGCCGTGGGCGCGCTTCGCGCCCGGACCGGGGGCGTGCAAGGTGGACTGGGCCCTCGACGGGCCCGTGCCGTGGCGGGCCGAGGCCTGCCGGCGCACGGTGACGGTGCATGTCGGCGGCAGCTTCGACGAGGTGGCGCGCGCGGAGGCGGCGGTGCACGCCGGGCAGCACCCGGAGCAGCCGTTCGTCCTGGTCGCCCAGCCGGGCGTCGTCGACCCGACGCGGGCGCCGGCGGGTCGGGCACACGCTGTGGGGCTATTGCCACGTGCCCAACGGCTCGGGCGTCGACATGAGCGAGCGGATGGAGGCGCAGATCGAGCGCTACGCGCCGGGCTTCCGGGACCGGATCCTGGCCCGGACCGTCCGCACGGCGGACGAGGCGGAGACCCACAACCCGAACCTGCTCGGGGGCGACTTCAACGGCGGCGCGGCCACGCTGCGACAGACGGTGTTCCGGCCCGTGGCCCGGTGGAACCCCTATGCCGGACGCCGTTGGAGGGTGTGTATCTCTGCTCGGGCTCGACACCGCCGGGCGGCGGCGTCCACGGCATGTGCGGGATGTCGGCGGCCGAGGTGGTGTTGAAGGAACGGTTCTCCTGAGGACGGATCAGGCGGCGGTGGTCGCCCGGCCGGTCAGGTACTCGAGGAGGTACCAGGCCTCGATCTCGTCGGCCACGCACGACGCGAACTCACCCTGGGAGACGACGTAGCGCAGCCAGCAGGGGTGGATCCGCAGGGTGTGGGAGTCCCCGTCATCGATGCCCGGCCACGACCTCGATGTTGTCGACCTCGCTGGTCAGCTCGTAGCGCCAGTCGGCCCCGGCGTGCGACCCGTTGGTCGCAGCGATGAGCTCCACGACCATGTGCTCCGCGATCTTGAGGCTGTCCGTCATGTCAACTCCCCCGTGCTGCGACCCGGTCTCCGCCCGGTCCCCCTGTCCTCCCTGCGGGCCCCGCTTTCCCCAGTGCCCGCTGCGCAGGACTGACTACAACTCCACAACAGATTGCGCCCCCGGGGTGGATGCTGCGGCGCAGCAGGGTTGCGATCGGGGTGCTTTCGTGCCCAGTCAGGCAGGGACGGCGCGGACCTCGCAGACGTGGACGGGTGCCTTGACACCCTTCATGCGCCGGGCCCGCATGCGCCCGGCGCGGACCCCGTCGATGTCACCGGTGGCCTCGAGCACCTCTGCGGTGACGAGGACCTGCCCGCCCTTGGCCACCTCGCACACGCGGGCGGCCACGTTGACGACGTGCCCGACGACGTCGCCGCGGGTCATCACCGCCTCGCCCATGTGCACTCCAGCCCGGAGGCGGAGCGGGACCGGGGCGGAGCCGAGCAGGTCGAGCGCCGCGCGGACGGCGGAAGTCGGGTCGGGGAAGGTGCAGAGGAGACCGTCGCCGAGGTGCTTGACGATGCGGCCGTTCCAGCGGCGGACGATGGGGGCGGCGAGGTCGTGGTGCTCGGCGATCAAGGCGATGGCGGCCGCGTCCCCGTTGGCCTCGGTGTAGGCGGTGAACCCCTCGAGATCGGTGAAGACCACGGTCAACGAGCGGGCCGTGCCCGCGGCGCCGTCGTCGTTGCCCGAGGACAGCAGCTGGACCGCGGTGAGGCCGAGCGAGGACAGCTTGGAGGGGTGCTGTTCCACGGTCCGCTCCAGGAAGCGCCGCAGGATGTCGGTGGGCGTGTTCGAGGAGATCGGCCGGTCGCCGGGCGAGTGGAGCCACTCCTCGTCCACGAGCCCGATCTCGAGCGCCGCGGCGGCGTCCTCCGGGTCGTTGCGGATCATGTCGGCCGCCTTACGGGCGGTCGCCCGGCGAAGGGCGGCCAGCGTGGCGGCACCCGCCTCACGCGCCTTCCCGCCACGCGCCTCGGCCATGGCGTAAAGCTACCGGCCGCCGCGCCGGACCCCGAACGCCTGGTCGGGCACCGGCAGCGGGAGCTCGACGCGGCGCGTCAGGGACACCGATTCCAGCAGGCGGCGGTCGTGGGAGACGAGGAGCAGCGTGCCCCTGTACTCGTGCAGCGCCGACTCCAGCTGCTCGATGGCGGGCAGGTCGAGGTGGTTGGTCGGCTCGTCGAGCACGAGGAAGTTGACGCCGGTGGCGGCGAACGCGGCCAGCTCGGCCCGGGTGCGCTCGCCGGGGGAGAGCGATTCGGGGGGCCGCAGCACTGCGTCCGCGCCCAGCCCGAACTTGGCCAGTTGGGCGCGCGCCCGATCGCGCCGGAGCCCGGTGACCGCGATGAAGGAGTCGACCACGCTCGAGGTGCCGCGCAGCACACGCCGGTCCTGGGCCAGCTCGCCGACGACCACGCTCGGGCCGATGCGGCGCGTGCCGCCGGCCAGCGGCAGGCGGCCGAGGACGGCCTCGACCAGTGTGGTCTTGCCCGACCCGTTCGGCCCGACCAGGGCGATGCGATCGGCCCAGGCGATGTCCAGGGTGAGCGGGCCGAGCGTGAAGTCGCCCCGCTCGACGACCGCGTCGACGAGGCTGGCGACGACCGCACCGGAGCGCGTCGTCTCGCTGATGGTGAACTGGAGGTCCCAGCCCTCCCACGGCTTCTCGACCTCGGGGAGCGACTCGAGGGCACGCTCGGTCCGCCGGGCCCGCGAGGCGAGCTTCTCGGTCCGGTTGACCCGGAAGTCCCGCTGCGCCTTGTCGTTGTCGCGTGGGTTCTTCTTCTCGCGGGTCACGCCGGACGTGGCCCACTGGCGCTCGCGCTGGGCCCGCCGGCGCAGCTCGGCGCGCTGGGCCTCGTAGGCCTGGTAGGCCTCGGCCGCGTGCGCCCGCTCGGCCTCGCGCTCGGCTTGGTAGCCGGCCCAGCCGCCGCCGTAGAGGCGCCCGCCGCGGGAGTGCTCGTCCAGCTCCAGCACGTCGGTCACGGTGCGCTCCAGGAAGGCACGGTCGTGCGACACGATCACCATGCCGCCGCGGCGGCGGGCGACCACGTCCTCGAGCCGGGACAGGCCGTCGAAGTCGAGGTCGTTGGTCGGCTCGTCCAGGAGGGTGATGTCGAAGCGGGAGAGCAGGATGGCGGCCAGGGCGGCGCGCGCCTCCTGCCCTCCCGACAGGGTCGCCACGGGCTGGGCGGCGACCGACTCGGTGAGGCCGACCTGCTCGAGCGTCGTGACGAGGCGGGCCTCGAAGTCGCCGGCCGAGACGGACTCGAAGCGGGCCAGCGCGGCGACGTAGCGGTCATCGGCTCCGGTCCTCGCCCTCTGCCGAGGGCGGCCGCGGCCGCGCGCCAGCTCGTCCTCCGCGGCGGCGACCCCGGTGCGGCGGTAGAACGCCTGGCGAACGCTCTCGGCGCCGTTCGGTGCGTCCTCCTGGTGCAGGTAGCCGACCGCGGCGGTGGGCGGGTCGACGCGGACGTCGCCCGCGCCCGGTTCCAGGAGGCCGGCGAGGATCTGCAGGAGCGTCGACTTGCCGACGCCGTTGGGGCCGACGACCCCCAGGCAGGTGGCGGGCCCGACCGTCAACGACACGTCGTCGAGCACGGGGCGGCCACCGCGTTCGTGGCTGATGTGGTGGGCCACCAGGGTGGCCGCCGGCGCAGCAGTGAGGGAAGACATGAGGGAACTCCGGGACGGGACGGTCGGGTGCGGGACGAAGTCGGGCGCGGTGCGCCTCCGGACACGTCGGGCTCTACCTCACGGCGCGATCGTACCGCCCGGCTGGGGGCGCTGCGGTGAGGTTCAGTAGTGTCGGGCGGCCGGGCGGCGCGGGCTCCCGGTTCCACAGGGGCCACAAGGGGGCAGTATGCCGATCGCCATCACCGACGAGCACCAGGAACTGGGGGCCACCGTCCGCGGCGTCCTGGCGGCCCACGGGTCCCTGGCGGCCAACCGGGCGCTGCTCGAGGCGGACGCCGAGCCCCGGCCCTCCTTTTGGAAGGAGATGGCCGACCTGGGCTGGCTCGGTATCCACCTGCCCGAGGAGTACGGCGGTGCGGGAGCCTCGCTGAGCGAGCTGGTCGTCGTGCTCGACGAGCTGGGGCGCCAGGTCGCCCCGGGCCCCTTCCTGCCCACGGTGCTCGCCTCGGCCGTGGTCGCGCAGTGCGGCAGCGACGCGCTTCAGGCGCGCCTCCTCCCCGGCCTGGCCGACGGCAGCGTGACGGGTGCGCTCGGACTCGGGGGCTCGTTGACCCTCACGGCCGGGGTGCTCGACGGGGACGGCGGGATCGTCCTGGGGGGCGCCGGAGCCGACCTGTTGCTGCTCCGGGCCGGCGACGACCTGGTGGCGCTCCCGCGGGACACGGACGGAGTGACACTCGGTGGGACCCACGACCTCGACCCCTCATGCCGCTCGGCCACCGTGACGGTGTCGTCGGTGGCGGTCGACGACAGCACCGTCCTCGCCGGCGCAGCGCGGCGCGCCCGTGCACTGGCCCGCACGCTCGGTGCGGCGGAGGCGGTCGGCGTCATGGCCGCCTGCACCGACTCGGCCGTCGCCTACGCCAAGGAGCGGGTCCAGTTCGGGCGGACCATCGGGACCTTCCAGGCCGTCAAGCACCACTGCGCCGACCTGCTGGTGGCCGCGGAGCTGGCGACCGCCGCCGTGTGGGACGCAGCCCGGGCCTCGGCCGATTCTGCCAACGAGTTCGACCTCGGGGCCGCCATGGCGGCGCAGCTGGCCTTCGGCCCGGCGGTGCACAGCGCCCAGATGAGCATCCAGGTGCACGGCGGCATCGGGTTCACCTGGGAGCACGACGCGGACCTGTTCCTGCGCCGGGCGCTCGTCCTCAACGCCGTCCTCGGATCGCCCGACGACGCCGAGGACGTCACGGCGCACGCCGCCCGCGGGACGACGCGCGAGGTCTCGCTCGACCTCCCCGCCGAAGCGGAGTCGATCCGCGCCGAGGTGCGGGCCGACGCAGAGCGCATCGGCGCTTTGGCCGGCTCGGAGCAGCGCCGGGCGCTGGTCGAGGCGGGCCTCATGGTCCCGCACTGGCCCAAGCCCTGGGGCCGTGCGGCGGGGGCCGTCGAGCAGATCGTGATTGACGAGGAGCTGCGTGCCGCCGGGGTGAAGGTGCCCGGACTGGGCATCACGGGCTGGAACATCATGACGGTCAACCAGTACGCCACGCCCGACCAGGTGGAGCGGTGGGTCTTCAAGTCGCTCATGGGTGACTACGTGTGGTGCCAGCTCTTCAGCGAGCCCGATGCGGGCTCCGATGCGGCCGCCGTCAAGACGAGGGGGACGCGGGTCGACGGCGGCTGGACCGTCAACGGGCAGAAGGTGTGGACGAGCGGCGCCCGGCAGAGCCACCTCGGGCTGGCCACGGTGCGGACCGACCCGGACGCGCCGAAGCATGCGGGCATCACCACGATGGTGATCGACATGCACGCCCCGGGCGTCGAGGTCCGGCCGCTGCGGCAGATCACCGGCCATTCCGACTTCAACGAGGTCTTCTTCAACGATGTCTTCGTGCCGGACGACGACGTCGTCGGGACCCCGAACGACGGCTGGACGGTGGCCCGCTCGACCCTGGGCAACGAGCGGGTCTCCATCGGCGGGGGAGTCGGCAGCATCTACCCGCCCATGGACCTGATGGCGTTGCTCAAGAGCGGCGGCGACCGCGTTCCCGCGGCGTCGGCGCGCATCGGCGCCATCATCACCAAGGACCACGCGCTGAAGGTGCTCAACCTGCGGCGGGCCCAGCGTGCCGTCATCGGGAGCGGCCCCGGCCCGGAGGGCAACGTGACGAAGCTGGTCCTGGCCGAGCACGGGCACGACCGGGCCCGGCTGCAGGCCGACCTCGTCGGCGCCGGGACCGCGTTCCTCGACGGCGACGGCGGCCTGGCCGGGTTCGCGCAGCTCGCCACGCGGGCGATGTCCATCGCGGGCGGCACCTCCGAGATCACCCGGAACCAGATCGCGGAGCGCATCCTCGGGCTGCCCCGGGACCCGCTGATCAAGTAGCGCCGGTGGCGGTTCTGGGTTCGAGGCGGTCGCGTATCGTCGCGGCGGCCGTGGTCGCGGTCCTCGTGCTGGCGTTCAGCGCGGCGACCCTGCGCCTCTTCGTCTACCCCGACCTGAACGCGCCCGAGCACTCGGACGCCATCGTGGTGCTGGGCGGGACGGGCCCCGAGCCGCCGCGAGGAGGGCCTCGCGCTGGCGGCCAAGGGCTACGCGAACACGCTCGCCCTCTCCCTGGTGCCGTCGGAGCGCTGCGTCACGTCCGTGCCGGCCCTGCCGCGGCTCCGGGTCCTGTGCTTCCGGGCCAACCCCCAGACGACCCAGGGCGAGGCACGTTCGATCGCGCACCTGGCCGCGCGTGCGCCACTGGCACCGGATCATCGTCGTGATGCCGACCCCGCAGGCCACCCGGGCGCGCCTGCGCATCGGCCGCTGCTACACGGGGCAGGTGCTCGAGGTCGGTGTGTCGCCCCCCGGGTTCTGGGACTGGATGGGCGAGTTCGCCTACGAATGGGGTGCGTTGGTCAAGGCGCTCGTGCTGCAGCCCACCTGCTGAGCGAAGCGACCCGATCGCAACCGGGCTGCGACGGGTCCGTGACGGTGCGCGTTGTACCGTGCCGTAGGGGCGCCGGTGGGGGACCGGCATGAGGGGGGTGCAGGTGCAGGCGAGCGTCCAGGCCGTCGAGTCACGCAACGTGCCGACGGCCGGCGCCGCCCCTGCGCGGTCCGACGCCGAAGCGTCGGCTTCGCAGCGGTCGATCGAGCTCGTCGGACTGGCCCTCGGCATCGGCTTCATCACCGCGGTCGCCCTGGGGCACAGCTCTCCAACGACGAGTTCTGGTCGCTGGCGGCCGGGCAGTGGATGATCGCCCACCACGCCATCCTGGGGCTGGACCCCTTCAGCTACACCGAGTCGCACCGCCGCTGGATCACCGACGAATGGGGATCGGCCGTCGCCCTGGCCGGGTTGTACCGGGCCTTCGGTGCCGCCGCCTACAGCATCTACGCCGTCGTGCTGGGTGGATTGAGCCTGCTGGCCACCGCCGCCTACGCCCGGGCGCTTGGGGCCAGGGGTGGGCGCGTGGTCGCCATCGTCCTCCTGCTGGCCATCGGCATCGCCGGCGTCGTCACGAGCGACCGCGGCCTCGACTTCTCGCTGGTGTGGCTGCCGCTGGAGCTGCTGGTGCTCACCAAGGCGCGGGCCAACCCGCGCTGGCTGCTGTGGCTCCCGCTGCTGTGCGTGGCATGGGTCAACACCCACGGGTCGATCCTGATCGGCCTCGTCGTGCTCGGCGTGGAGTTGGGGTGGTCGTTGGCACCGGCCCGGGTGGTCACGCGCATCGGCGGCGTCCGCCAGTCCACGCACACGGGCCCCCTCGCCCTGGCGCTGCTGGGCAGCCTGATCGCCTCGTGCATCACCCCCTACGGCCCAGGCCTCCTGGCCTACGACGTCGGTGTGGCGGGCAACTCGCCAGATCGCGCAGTACATCGACGAGTGGAACTCGCCCAACTTCCACTCCCTGATGGTGGTCCTCGTCTTCCTGGTACCTCTGCTCGTGCTCATCGCGACGGTGCGCGTCCGGCGCATCCCGCTGCTCGAGGGAACGCTGGCCGCCGCGCTGTTCGTGGAGGCGCTCCGGACGCAGCGCATGGTCATGTACCTGATGGTCGTCGCCGCCGGGCTGGCCGCGACGCTGCCGGCGCGGGCCCCATGGGGGACGACGGCGCGGCGCTGGGCCGGCGGCGGGCTCGTGGTCTTCGCCATCTTCATCCTCGCCGCCCCGTCGGTGCCGGCCGGGACCGTGTCGCCGTCGCTCCCGGTGCAGGCCTTCGACTACCTCGGCTCCCACCACGGGCGTGTCTTCACGGAGTACACGTGGGGTGACTACTCCATCGCACGGCACCGGGCCACCTTCGCCGACGGGCGCACCGACCTCTTCGAGGGCAAGGTGCTGACGGAGTTCTTCGCGCTGACCAACCTGACGACGAATCCCGACCCGGTGCTCTCGGCGTACCACGTCTCCTACGTCGTGTGGGCGCCGCGCACCTCCCTGTCGGAGTACCTGGCACGCGACCCACATTGGCGGGTGGTCGACCGCTCGGCCATCGCGCTCGTGTTCGCCCGGCGCTGAGCCGCCATACACCCGCTGGGCAGGTCTCAGCTCAAGTCGAGCCCAGGGTCGCCTGCGAGGCCGCGCAGGTCGCCGTCCTCGTCCGACCAGGTCTCCACCCATCCGTAGCCGAGGCGTGCGAGGGCCGGGCCGAGGAGGTCCGCCTGTTCCCCGCCGAGCTCCAGCAGCAGCGCGCCGCCGGAGCGGAGCCAGCGGGGGGCGTCGTCGACGATCCGGCGCAAAACGCCGGTGCCGTCCGGCCCACCGTCGTAGTGCGACGCGTCCTCGAAGAGCAAGGTGTCGCGCGGGAGCATGGGCAGCGCCGGGGTAGGGACGTACGGGGCCACCGCCACCACGACATCGGTCGGCGCCGCGGAGAGTCGCCGGCACGCCAGCGAAGAGATCACCGGCGTAGGCGTCCACGCCGTTGGCCCGGGCGCAGGCGACCGCCCGGGGGTCGCGGTCGGTGGCGACGATTCGGGCCCTTGGCCGCGCCATGGCCAGCGCCGCGGCCAGCGCACCGGTCCCGGTGCACAGGTCGATGGCGGTACCGCTGTCTGGGAGATGCGCCGCGGCACGCCGGGCCAGCGGGAGGCTCTGCCAACGGGGGACGTAGACCCCCTCGTCGACGCGGCAGGGTGAGGTCGCCGAACTCGACACGGCCGGTGACCCACGCCAGGGGCTCCCCGGCACGGCGCCGCTCGGCCAGCGCCATCAGCAGCGGCCGGTCGCCGCCCGCACGCACCGCGAGCTCGGCGGCCTCCTCCTCGGCGGCCACGCACCCGGCACGGGCCAGCAGGTCCGCCACCTCGGCGACGGGGTCGGGAATCTGCGGGCCCGGTCATTCGAGCCTGAGAGCGTGCCATTCGAGACATTTCATACCAGTGGGCAGGAGCGCCCGATGACCGGAGGGTGAAGATCGCCGTGCAGACGGACGCCGTACGCGACGTCATTCGACGCGGAGAAGGGCGAGGTCCGAACGGCGCCGGCAAGACCACCACGCTTCCTCGTGAAGGCCGGAACCGGGCTGGCCACGTTCACCGGGCTGTTCAACCTCCGCCCCTGATCGTCGCGCTCGTCGACAGCTTCAACGGAATACCGGGCACGTCGCCGTGGAACGACCTGCTGGTCATCGCTGTCTGGGTGCCGCTGGCGTGTTCGTCAGCCTGCGGCGCTGGGAGTGGTCGCCCAAACGGGCTTAGGCCGCGTCCCGATGCGTCGGAGCGGCGCCGACGCGGTGAACGCCCTGGCCAACTGAACGCTCGGATCAACGGGCCCACCGAACGGCGCGGCGTCGCGCCGGGCATGCGCGGCATTTGCGTCAGTCATGTCCTCGTATAGTGGTGCCCTGTGAAGGCGGTCACAAGGCGGTTCTGGGGGTGCTTCCCGCTCTGCGCGAGGAGGTAGCCGGTGCGTGTTGTCGTCGACGGCCTCGCCATCAGCGGAGAGAACAGCCTGAGCATCGTCTCGGAGCATCTCCTCTCCGGATGGCAAGAGTTGGACAACGGCGACGAGTTGCATCTCGTCGTGCGCGGCGACTCGGCGATCTCCATTCCCGAGTCGGTCACGGTGCACCGCGTGAGGTACGGCCGCCGTGCGCTGGTGGGTCGGCTCTACGGTCAGTCGATCAGGCTGCGAAGACTGTGCCGCTCGCTGGACGCGGACGTGATGTTGGGGATGTTGCCGGCCACTGCGTTCTCGCCCCTTCCCTGCCCGCGGGCAGTGATCGCGTGGGACCTCCGTTACCGACTGCTCCCTGAACAGTTCAGCCGGAAGGCGCTGCTGCTCCGCAGGGTGAGCTATGCCATCGGCTTCCGTCAGACGGACGCCGTCGCATGCATCTCCGATCGAACCAGGCGTGACCTCATCGTGTTCCATCCGAGACTCTCGAAGATCCCGGTCCGGGTGGCGCACCTCGGAGCCGACCATGTGGACTCGTGGCCCGCTCGGAACACGGGAGAGCCGTACGCGATCGCCTTCGGTCACTTCAACAACAAGAACGTCGACCTCGTGCTCGAGGCCTGGGCCGTGCTCCATGCCGATGGCGGTGCCACGCTCCCCCTGAGGTTGGTGGGCGTTTCGGCCCGTGACCGCTCTCGTCTGGAGGCGCGGATAGCCGAGCTGGGATTGACGGCAGTCGTCGAGGTCAACCCGTGGCTGCCGAAGGAAGCTTTCGAGGAGCAATTCGCTTCGTCGAGGCTCGTTGTCTTCCCCTCGGACTTCGAAGGCTTCGGCCTCCCTGCCGTGGAGGCAATGCGGTTGGGCATTCCCGTGGTGATCACACCGGAGCCCGCGCTGTTGGAGGTGACGAACGGGCACGCCACCGTGGTGGACGGTGAGGGGCCCGAAGCGCTCGCCCGCGCCGTGAACTCGGCCCGGCAGGTGTCGCCAGCCGCCTTGGCCGCGGCGAAGAAGTACTCGGAGGACTTCTCCTGGGCGAACTTTGCCTCTGGGGTGCGTGGGCTCCTCGCGGCGGCACATTCGCCGGCGCCTGTGCCAAAGGCCCCGCCCATCCGGCTCCGCCCTCTGCCCGTCCGCCTCGGCGCAGCCGTAGCGGCCGGTGTCCTCACCCTCGGCGGGGCGACCGCAGTCTCCTTCGCGTCGAGTCCTCACATTCGCACCATCCGTCGACCCACGCTGCGACGACAGTCCCGACCAGCTTGGCCGGATCGGGGTCACACACTCCGGCGCCCGGTTCGGCCGCGGGTGCAGCGTCGGGAGCTCCCGGCGTGCAGGCCTCGCGCCCGACCCAGTCGACGGGTGCCGGATCGCCGTCAAAGGCCACCGGCGCCGCGCCGAGTTCGTCCGCCCTGACCCCGATCACCGTGCCCGTCATCCCGCCCTCGGTCACCATCCCCACGGAGACTGTCCCCTCGGCCACCCTGCCGACGCCGGTGTGCACCACCACGACGACGACGACGCCGACGCTGACGGTGACCACCACTCTTGTCACGGTGCCGTGCAGCGTCTCGGCTTCGGGCCAGCGGTGACGTTGCTCCTGAGCGCTCCCTGACAGCGGGCGCGGCGACCACCGTTGGGCTAGAAGAAGGGTCGTGAGCCCCGACGACGCGTTTCCGCCCCGACTCCTACGCCGCCACGTCACCCGGATCGACCAGCCGTGGTCACCTCGTCGGGACAGGCGTGGTCACCTTCGCCGAGCTGGAGGAGCGGTCGTGCCGGCTGGCCCAGGCGCTGTTCGCCCACGGGCTGCGCAGCGGCGACCACGTGGCCGTCCTCCTGCCCAACGACGACCGCACCCATGAGGTCGCCTTCGCGCTGCAGCGCTCGGGGCTCTACTACACCATGGTCAACACCCACCTGGCCGCGGAGGAGGCGGCGTACATCGTCGACGACTGCGGCGCCCGGACGCTGATCACCTCGTCCGCGCTCGCCCCGCTGGCCGCCGACGCTCGTCCCCATGACGCCGGCGGTCGAGCTGCGGCTCATGATCGGCGACCGCGGCCGCAGACGGCTACCGCTCCTACGACGACTTCGTCGGCCGGCTTCCCGGGCCACGCCCCTGGCCGAGGAGCAGGAGGGCTCGGCCATGCTGTACTCGTCGGGCACGACCGGGCACCCCAAGGGGATCCGTCGGCCGCTGAGCGGGCAGGCCCTTCGGCTCCGACGCCGTCCTGGCCCCGATGCTCAGCGGGGTCATGGGGTTCACCGAGGGCGACGTCTACCTGAGCCCGGCGCCCCTGTACCACTCGGCGCCCCTCGTCTGGTCGATGACGGTGATCCGCATGGGGGGCACGGCCGTCGTCATGGAGCGCTTCGACCCGCGAGACGTGCCTGGCCCTGATCGAGTCGTGCCGTGTCACCCACGCGCAGTTCGTCCCCACCATGTTCGTGCGCATGCTCAAGCTGAGCGACGAGGAGCGCCGGGCCCACGACCTGTCGTCCCTGCGCTCGGCCGTGCACGCGGCCGCCCCGTGCGCACCCGAGGTGAAGCGCCGGATGATCGAGTGGTGGGGCCCGGTGATCCACGAGTACTACTCGGGCACCGAGGGCCTCGGCATGACCTGGATCACCTCGCCGGAGGCCCTGGCCCATCCGGGATCGGTGGGCCGGGCCGTCTGGGGCGTCGCGCACGTCTGCGGCGACGACGGCGAGGAGCTGGCCACCGGCGAGGACGGCGTCGTCTACTTCGAGGCGCCGGCCGGCGCGCCCCCTTCGAGTACAACCACGACCCCGAGAAGACCCGCCAGACCTTCAACGCCAAGGGCTGGAGCACGCTGTGGGACGTCGGCCACCTCGACGGCGACGGCTACCTGTACCTCACCGACCGCAAGCTCTTCATGATCGTGTCGGGCGGGGTGAACATCTACCCGCAGGAGATCGAGGACGTGCTCGTGCTCCATCCCGCGGTGGCCGACGTGGCCGTGTTCGGCGTGCCCGAGCCCGAAATGGGCGAGGAGGTCAAGGCCGTGGTCCAGCCCGCGCCCGGCGCGGTCCCCGGCCCCGAGCTCGAGGCGGAGATCATCGCCTTCTGCCGGGACCACCTCTCCCACTACAAGTGCCCGCGGACGGTCGACTTCACCGACGAGCTGCCGCGGGGCGAGAACGGCAAGCTCTACAAGAAGGCCCTGCGCGACGCCTACTGGGCCAGCTCGGGCTCCCAGACCATGTGAGCCTCGGGCGGGGGTCGCACGTCGGCGTACCAGGCCAGGCCCAGGGCGACGGCGGCGCCGAACAGGAGGACATCGGTGATGCCGACGGCCTCGACCACCGGCCCGATGAGCAGGTTCCCGATGCCCACCGTGCCGCCGAAGCCCATCATCCACAGCGCCATGACCCGGCCCCGCACGTTCTCGTGCACGCGGGCCTGCAGCGTCGTGTTCAGCGCCGTGATGAACGCGAAGTAGAACGCGCCCACGACCGCCACGTTCACGTAGGCCGGAATGGTCTCCCGTTGTAACGCGAACACGCACAGGGAGAAGGAGTAGCCGACGAGGCAGACGCGCACGAGCAGCGGTTTGGAGGTCGAGGCGAAGACCGTCCCGATGGAGATGGCGCCGGCCAGGGCCCCGAAGCCGAAGCAGGCGTAGAGGATGCCGTAGTCGGGTGAGTCGGACAGGTTGATCCCCAGGTTGTGGGCCGCGATCACCGGCATCTGCCCGATGAAGGCCAGCGCGAGCAGCGAGAAGAGGAACACCGTCACGAGGGAGCGGCCGACCACCGGGTCGTGGCGCGCCACCGTGATCCCGGCGGTCAGCTGGCGCCAGCGGCTGGACTGCACCCGCGACTGCGGGACGGCGGGCAGGGTCACCATCATGAGCGCCCCCACCACGAAGAGGTAGGTCGCCGCGTTGCCGGCGAAGACCCACGCCGGGCCGACGAGCGAGAAGAGCACGCCCCCGATGACCGGGCCGATGACCCGGGAGGCGTTCATCTGGGCCGAGTTGAGCGAGATCGCGCCCGGCAGGTCCTCCTTGCCCACGAGGCCGGGGAGGATCGCCGAGTAGGCGGGCCCGAACATGGCGCTGCCCACGCCGACCCCGAGCACCATGAGCACGAGCAGGACGTGCGAGGGGTCGGGGCTGAGCACGACGAGCGCAACGCCGATGGAGAAGACGAGCTGCTCGATCGACAGGACGATCAAGAAGCGCTTGCGGTCCACCTTGTCGGCCAGCAGGCCGCCCACCATGGGCAGGATCAGCGTCGGCCCCAGCTGGGCGAAGATGATGACGCCGACGAAGGTGGCCGAGTGGGTCAGGTCGTAGGCGTAGGCGCCCAGGACGACGTTCTGCATCCAGGTGCCGATGTTCGACGCGAACGCGCCCAGGTAGACGATGCGGAAGGTCCGGTGCGACAGGGCGGCCCGTGCGGTCCCGCTCCGGGCGGGGATCGGGGTGTCGCCGTCGACGACGGCGTCCTCGATCTCCTCAATGGAGATGGCGGACTCGCGGGGCTCGCCCCGGTCGTCCCGTTTCGCTCGCCAGGCCGCCATAGGAAGCCCATGGTAGGGGAGAGGCCTGCGTGCTGATCCTGGTCAGGGGCCCGCCGCCGAGCACAGGCTGCCGCAGGGGAGGTCGAAGGCCGAGGCCGGCGCCAGGGGCACCGTGATCGACGACGCCGCCGCCGAGCTGCGTTCGACCTGGTAGGTCCCGCCGACGAGGCGGGGGAGCTGGGTCGCCGTCGGGAAGAGGTGGGGCGTGTCGGCGGTCGTGATCGTCACCCGGAGGCGCCAGCCCGCGGGCAGCTCGGTCATCGTCGGGAAGACGGCGATGTCCTCCCGGGTCAGCTGGCCGGGGACCACCGGCTGCTGCGACGCCTCGGTGAGCGGGTGGACGGGCAGCAGCATGGCCCCGCCGGGGGCCACCCAGGACCGCCCCGAGTCCACGGCCCGCTGGGAGCCCGCCAGGGCCCCCGAGGAGAGGGGGACGCTGTCGCCGCTCGGCGAGACGGCCTCGACCGTCGCCGCCAGCTCGGTCTCGGTCGTCGTCGAGGTCGTATATAACGTCGCGTCGATCGGCCCGGCCAAAATCTGGGGCGAGGTGAACGGCGTCGTGGTGTAGGTCAGCGCGCCCGGGCCCGATCCCAGCAGGAAGTCGTTCATGTCGCAGGGATCACCCGAGCCGAACGACTGGAAGCCCAGCGCGAGGAAGCCGGCGCCCCACTGGTCCGTCTGGACGTCGCACGGGTTCGAGAGGCCGTTCCACAGGATCGTGTCCGCCCCCGACCCCGCCCACGCCGCCCCGGTGGGCGCCACCGTCGTCAGGCCGCCGTCGTTGGGCGAGATCGCGTCGAGCCGCTGCGCCCCGCCGCGAAGTAGTACGAGGTCGGTTTCGCGGGGGGCAGCGGCCACTGGGCGGCGTCGACCCACGTGTCGCCGGCGTTGCGCACGTTGAGGTGCAGCGGCGTGGTCGTCGTGGCCAGCGGGGTCCGCTCGCCCAACAGCCAGGTGTCGAACCACTCGAGCTCCAGCGCCGAGATGTTGACGCCCGTGCCCGTGGTCACGTGCTGCCAGGGGCCCATCAGCAGCTGGTAGCGCGGCGTCACCGCCTGGTCCGGCGTCATCGCGGCGTACTGCGAGCGGCCGTCGTAGAGGTTCTGCAGGCCGACGTAGTTCAAGGGTTCACCAGACTCGAAGAGGTCGTTCCAGCCCCCGACCAAGAACGCCGGGATCTTGTCGGCGACGACCGAGGGCAGGTCGTGCGCCGGGCTGCGCGCCGCCCAGTAGGCGTCGTCGAAGGCGCCGTCACCCTTGCCGGTCTCCACCGCCAGCACAAGATCCAGGAACGACACCAGCTCCGGGGCGTGCGCCGCCTCCGTCGGGGCCAGGTTGGCCAACCCGGCCGCCAGGAGGAGTGGGTTCCCGCTCCGGGCGGCGGCCACCAGAGGCTGCAGGGCGGGGTTGGAGAGGTTGAGGCCCGAGAGGAGCGCGACGTACGTGGCGGAGAACTCGGTGTCGGGGATGCCGCCCTGGGTGACGGTGTCGGAGAAGAGGTCGTTGCCGGCGATGATCGGGAACATGGCCTTGATCGGCGAGTGCGCGCCGGCCGCCTGCACGGTCTGGAACTGGTTGATGCCCATGTAGGACTCGCCGAAGAGACCGACGTCGCCGTTCGCCTCGGGGAGGTGCGCCGCCCACTTCGCCAGCGTCACGCCGTCGGTGGACTGCACGGGGTCGAAGAGGTCGAAGTTGCCGCCGGAGTCGCCGGTGCCGCGCACGTCGGCGATGACGACGATGTAGCCGCGGTCGACGAGGTAGTTGACGTCGGTGTTGGCCAGCGCGGACGCGTAGACGATGAACCCCTTGCCGTACGGCGTCTGCTGCAACAGGACGGGGAAGAGCCCGTTCGCCGGCTTGGTCGACCCGGCCACGGTCGGGTAGTAGACGTCGGCGCGCAGGACGGTGCCGTCGGACATCTTCACCGGCTGGTCGAGGACCGACGCCGTCCCGTACGTCGCCGGCTGCGGCGTCCAGCTCGTGCTGACGGTGTCCGCCGCGGCACTGGCCGCCCCGAGGTTCTGCGCCGAGTGGAGTGAGGGGGCCGGACCGTGTTGTCCCGGCACCCAGGGCGCCACCACGAAGGTGGACAGCGTGATGGCCAGCGCCACCGACCCCATGACGAGGCGCCACGCGACGCTGGTCTTCGAACGCTCGAGATCCCTGTGCATGCGGTGCTGCGCAGCCATTCCCGGCCCCCCGGCCCTCCTGGTCCTCCTGGGCCGTACCCGACCGACGGGTTCGTGCCCCTGTAGAGGAAACGGCCGTGGGGCCCCTGACCTGCGGTAGACGCCCGACCAGGGACTGGGCTACCGTTCGGCTGCTCCGGCGAGTGCCGGGGCGGCCCAAGTGCAGCGAAGTCCGGTCGGAATCCGGCGCTGTCCCGCAATGGTGAGGCTCCCGCAAGGGGGCGAGCCCAGCCGCCTGTCTTGGGTCGACGCAACCAGTCCTCGGAGGAAGGGCGGTTCGTTCGGTACCCCCATCGGGTGTCGCAGCGGGCGCACTTCGTCCTCCGCATACCTGATGGAGGATGATCGAAATGCTCACCAGGCTCACGAGCTTCCGGCTCAAGCCGTTCCCACTCGCTCTGACCGCGGTCATGTGCGTCGCACCCATGTTGGTCCTCTCGGGGCCGGCGTCGGCGGCGGCGGCGAAAGAGTTTCCCGTCACGGTCCACGCCGCCAACGGCTCGGTCAAGATCGCGACCCGCCCGACGGCGATCGTCTCGCTGTCGCCGACGGCGACCGAGATGCTCTATGCCATCGGCGCCGGCGGCCAGGTCAAGGCGGTCGACCTCGACTCGGACTACCCGGCGCACGCGCCGCACACGCAGCTCGACGGCAACAGCCCCAACGTGGAGGCGATCGCCGCCTACAAGCCCGACCTCGTGGTGGCCTCCCAAGAATCCCAGAGCGTGGACACGCAGCTGCGCGCGCTCGGGATCCCGGTCATCGACGACCCGCCCGCGACCAACCTCTCCCAGGCCTACGCGCAGTTCGCCGGGCTCGGCAAGGTCACCGGGCACCAGGTCCAGGCCACCGCCGAGGTCGCCAAGATCAAGCGCCAGATCGCGCGGATCGTGGCGTCCGTGCACAAGCCGGCCCGGCCCCGGAGCTACTACTACGAGCTCGACCAGACGTACTACTCGGAGACGTCGGACACGTTCATCGGCCAGGTCCTGGGCCTGCTCGGCCTGCACAGCATCGCCGACGCCGCCAAGGGCGCCGCTGCCAGTGGGGGCTACCCCCAGCTGAGCGACGAGTACATCTTGAAGGCCAACCCCAACTACATCATCCTCGCTGACACGAAATGTTGCGGCCAGAGCGTGTCGTCCGTGGCCGCCCGTCCCGGGTGGCCGAACCTTGCCGCAGTGAAGAACGGTCGCATCGTGGCCATCAATGACGACATCGCTTCGCGATGGGGGCCGCGGATCGTTGACCTGCTCTCGGACGTCGCGGCGGAGTTGCGGTCGCACCCGGTGGGCGGGAACTCGTCGTGACCGCGACCGCACCCACCCGTACGGCCGGTCCTCCTGCCAACGCGCCAGGCGCCCGCGGGCCGGGGGTGCGGCATTCCTGGGTCCCGATGGCGATCGCCGCCGTCCTGATGGTCGCCGTCTCCCTCATCGCGCTGTGCACCGGGCCGGTGACGGTGCCGCTCTCGCAGGTAGCGGGGACGCTCTTGTCGCACGTGCCCTTCCTGCACTTCCACACGAACACGCCGGCCATCGACCAGGCCATCGTGTGGCAGATCCGGGCGCCGCGGGTCGTGCTGGCCGGCATCGTCGGGGCCATGCTGGCGGCGGGTGGGGCGGCCTACCAGGGACTCTTCCGCAACCCGCTCGCCGACCCCTACCTGCTCGGGGTGGCGGCGGGGGCGGGTCTCGGTGCCACCATCGAGATCGCCTACGGCGGGGACTCGTCCGCGTTCCTGCCGATTTTCGCGTTCGTCGGGGGCTCGCTGGCGGTCGCGGCCACCTACCTGATCGGGGTCGCCGGCGGCCGGCGCGCCTGGGGCCGCTCCATCGTCCTGGCCGGGGTGGCGGTGGCGGCCCTGCTCACCGCGATCCAGACCTACCTGCAGCAGCGGGACCAGGAGCAGATCCGCCAGATCTACAACTGGATCCTCGGCAGCTTCTCCGTGGCATCGTGGTCGGACGTGAGAACGATCCTGCCCTACGTCGTGATCAGCGCCGCTGTGCTGCTCGCCCACCGCCGGATGCTCGACGTGCTCCGGGTGGGCGAGGAGGAGGCGGGCACGCTCGGCATCCACCCGGCGCGCACGCTGCCTGATCGTGGTGGCGGCCGCCACGCTCGGCACCGCAGCCGCCGTGTCGGTGAGCGGGCTCATCGGCTTCGTCGGCATCATCGTGGCGCACACCATCCGGCTCACCGCCGGTGCGAGCTACCGGATCATCCTGCCGGTCTCCATGGTCGCAGGGGCGGCGTTCCTGATCGGCGCCGACCAGATCGCGCGGACCGTGCAGGCGCCAGCCGAGGTGCCCATCGGCGTCGTCACCGCGTGCATCGGCGCGCCGTTCTTCCTTGTCATCCTGGTGTCACGCCGCGCCGGGCAGGGCGTGGCGGCGGGCGACTCCTGATGGCACGGCTGGGGACGGTCATCCGCCTGGCGGAGCGCCGCGGGCGCCGGGGTGCCGGCGGCACGGACGGCGCCATGGTCGAGATGCACGAGTTGTCGGTCCGCTTCGGCGAGCGGCGGGCCGTGTCGGCCGTGACGGCGTCGGTGGGGCGCGGGGAATGGGTGGGTCTCATCGGTGCGAACGGGGCGGGCAAGACCACGCTGATCAAGGCCGTGGCGGGCCTGATGAGCACGAAGGGGAGGTCCACGTCGGCGGCAAGGCGACTCTCGCCATGGGCCGGCGCGAACGGGCCCGTTCGGTGGCCTACGTGCCCCAGTCCCCGGAGCTGCCGGCTGACATGACCGTGTTCGACTACACGCTGCTCGGCCGCACGCCCCACATCGGCTACCTGGCCGTCGAGTCGCGCTCCGACCTGGATCACTGCGGGCGCCTGCTCGAGCGTCTGGATCTGGCCCACCTGGCCACGCGCCACCTGTCGACGCTCTCGGGGGGCGAGTGCCAGCGGGTCGTGCTGGCGCGGGCCCTGGCCCAGGAGGCGCCCGTGCTCCTGATGGACGAGCCGACGAGCGCGCTCGACCTGGGGCACCGGGTGGAGGCGCTCGAAATCGTCGACGAGCTGCGCCGCGAGTGGGGGCTGACCGTGGTCAGCGCGCTGCACGACCTGACGCTGGCTGGCCAATTCGCCGACCGGCTGCTCCTGTTGTCGGCCGGCTCGGTGGCGGCGTACGGGACGCCGGCGGAGGTGCTCGACGAGGCGGTCCTGGGGGAGGCGTTCGGCTGCGCGGTGCGGATCCTGCGCACCGACGACGGCGAGATCGTCATCGCACCCCGGCGGACGGCGCCACGGGACGACGGGCCGGCGTCGGCGCGGCCGCGAGAGAAGGAGGCGCAATGAGCGGGGAAGCACCGGAGCAGCGGGTGCCATTACCCGCGCCCGAGGAACCGCCGGCCCGGCAGCGGGTCGATTCCGTCGTGGTGGTGAACACCGGGGACGGCAAGGGCAAGTCGACGGCCGCCTTCGGCGTGATGGGACGCGGGTGGGCGAGGGGCTGGCGCGTCGGCGTCGTGCAGTTCATGAAGAGCGGCGACTGGAAGGTGGGTGAGCAGAAGCTGGCCCGGCATCTCGGGGTGGACTGGTGGACGCTGGGAGACGGGTTCACGTGGGAGTCGACCGACCTCGACGAGTCGGCGGCCAAGAACATCCATGCCTGGAGCGTGGCGCGGGCCAAGCTCGCCTCGGGCGACTACGAGCTCCTGATCCTCGACGAGCTCACCTACGTCGTGAACTACGGCTGGGTCTCGGCAGCAGAGGTGGCCGATGCCATCCGCGACCGTGCGCCCAAGACGAATGTGGTCGTCACCGGGCGCGATGCCTTTCCCGAGCTCGTCGAGATCGCCGACACGGTCACCGAGATGAAGATGGTGAAGCACGCCTACACCAGGGGCATCCGCGCCATGAAAGGCATTGAGTATTGAGCGCGACCGCTTCCGAGCTCCGCACCTTCGACGGGGTGCCCGCAGTGGCCGCCTTGGCGTGGCGTCTCGGTGCACCACGGCGCGCTGCGTCGACAGCACCAGTGGGCGGGGGACTCGGGCTCCGCGACTGGGTCGTCAACGCGCAGGTTCCGTCGGACTACGGCCGCCTGGATGTGGCCGCCCACCTCGCCGAGATCGCCTCCGCTCTCGGTCTCTCCGGCCCGGGCGTCGGGATGCTCACCGCCGCCCCGGTCGCTGCCGTGCGGGCTGTCGAGGACGGCGGCGTCCGGGTCGAGGCCACGGTGGGTTTGACCCGGCCCGTCTGGGCAGCCGCCCCCGCGCAGGAGTGTGACCGGGTCGTGACGCCGGGAACGGTCAACATCGTGGTCTTCGTGCCCGTCCGGCATACCGACGCCGCGCTGGCCAATCTGCTGTGCACGGTCACCGAGGCCAAGGTGCAGGCGCTGGTCGATGGGGAGGTGGACGGGACCGGGACCGCATCGGACGCGGTGACGGTCCTGTGCCCGGCGGGCGGTCCAGCGGAGCCCTTCGGAGGCCCGCGCTCGGAGTACGGGGCCCCGGTGGCCCGCGCCGTGTACGCAGCCCTCCGGTCCGGGATGGCCGGAGAGTGATCACGTTGGTGCTCGGGGGCGCGCGCTCGGGGAAGTCGGCGGTCGCCGAGGAGTTGGCTGCCCGCCACGGCTCCCCGGTGACCTATGTCGCCACGATGGACCCCCGTGGCGACGCGGACCTCGAGGCCCGCGTCGCCGCCCACCGCCGGCGTCGCAGTCCGTCCTGGGACACCGTCGATGCCGGCGACGACCTACCCGGAGTGCTGGCGGGGTTGCGCGGGACCGTCCTGGTGGACTCGCTCGGGCCCTGGGTGGCGGCGGAGATGGCGCACGAGCCGGCCACCGTGTCCGCTGCGCTGTCTGCCGCACTGTGCGGGCGCTCGGGGGACACGGTCGTGGTCTCCGACGAGGTCGGGTTGGCGGTGCACCCCTCCACCGAGGAGGGACGCCGGTTCCGCGACGCGCTCGGTGCGGTCAACCACGCGGTGTCGGCTGTGGCCGATCGGGCCTACCTCGTCGTGGCGGGCCGCGCCCTGCCCCTCCCACCCCCCGGAACACCCCAGTGAGGCGCGCGCTCTCGTTCCTGACCGTGCTCGGCCGCGCGGCCGAACCCAACGAGCGCACCCTGTCGTGGTTCCCTCTCGTGGGCATCGCCGTCGGGGCGGTGGTGGGATCGGCCTGGTGGGTCGCCGGCCGGGTCTGGCCTGCGGCGGTGGCCGCCGTGGTGGCGGTTGCGGTCGACGCCGCGCTGACGGGCTGCCTGCACCTCGACGGCCTCGCCGACGCCGCCGACGGCTTGCTGCCTGCGGTCGGACGGGAGCGGCGCTTCGAGATCATGGCCGACCCGCGGATCGGTGCCTTCGGCGCCGTTGCCCTGGTGCTCGTGCTGTCCCTGCGCACTACCGCGCTCGCCGTGACTGTCGCCCGCCCGCTGGTCATCGCCGGGCTGTGGTGCGGATCGCGCACCATGATGGGCGTCGTCGCACGCACGCTGCCCTATGCCCATGCCGAGGGGGGCACCGCGTCGGCCTTCGTGGGCGCACATCACTCGGCCGCGTCGCGCTACGGCGTGGCCGCCTACGGCATGGGCGCTGCGTGCGCATTGGCCGCCGTCGGCGCCGGCGGCCGTGGCCTCGTCGTGATCGCAGCGGAGGTGGTGGCGATGATCGCCTTCGTCTGGTTCGCAGCGCGCCGGGTGGGCGGCTACACCGGGGACGTGCTGGGCGCGATGGGGGTGATCGGCGAGACGGTCGGTCTGCTCGCCCTGGTCGCCAAATGAGGCGGCGCACGGCGGTGCCGCGTCCGCTCGGGGCGGCCGCTGGCCTCGTCCTCGACCGCCTGCTGCCCGAGCCACCGGGGCTGTGCATCCCGGTCGTGCTCTTCGGGGTCGCCATGACGGGCCTGGAGCGCCGCCTCCATCGCGACGCCGAAGGAGGCTGGTCTTCTCCACGCCGTGGCCGGCCTCAGTCTTGGCGTGGGGGTGGGCGCCCTGGTGCGCTCGACAGCAGTCGCCACGTCGTCGGCCGTGGCGGGAAGAGCCCTGGCGGAGACGGCGGCCGAGGTCGGTCGCTCGCTCGATGCCAACGACATCGGGCGGGCGCGCCAGCTGCTGCCCTCCCTCGTCGGGCGCGACCCGACTGGGCTCGATGCCGGCGAGATCGCCCGGGCGGTGGTGGAGTCCGTGGCGGAGAACACGGTTGACGCCGTCGTGGCACCCGCCTTCTGGGGCGCCGTGGCCGGGGCGCCGGGCGCGCTGGGCTATCGGGCGGTGAACACGCTGGATTCCATGGTGGGCCACCGCTCCCCGCGCTACGCCAATTACGGATGGGCGAGCGCGCGGCTCGACGACGCGGTCGGGCTGGGTCCCCGCTCGCCTGACCGCGGCCTTGGTTGCCGCTGGTGCGGCCGCGAGCCGCCGGAGCGGTCTGGGCTGCCGTTCGTGACCAGGCGCCTGCGCACCAGTCGCCCAATGCGGGCGTCGCGGAGGCCGCGTTCGCCGCGGCGCTGGGGGTGCGCCTCGGGGGGACGAACCGCTACGGCGACGACGTAGAGGAGCGGGCGACGCTGGGGACCGGGCGGCCCGGCAGGTGCAGAGGACATCGGGACGGCGGTGCGGCTCTCGCGTGACGTCACTGCGGCGCTCGCCGCCGGGTTGGCGCTCATCGGCGTCTGCCATCTGGTGGGCGGCGCGATGACGATGCCAGCAGCCGGCTCGCATGGAGGCGACGGGAGGGCGGTCGCCCAGGCGCTCGGACTGGACCCCGATGCGGTGCTCGACCTCTCCATGTCGCTGAACCCGCTGGCGCCGGATCCCGTGCCCGTCGTCGCCCGCCACCTGGATGCGACGCGCCGCTACCCGGATCCCCACTCGCCGCGACGACTGCGTTGGCCGGGGCCATGGGTGTCGAGGAGGGTCGCCTGCTCCTCACCAACGGAGGCGCCGAGGCCATCGCACTCGTCGCCGCCGAGATCGGGGGACGGGTCGACGAGCCCGAATTCGCGCTGTACCCGCGGGGTGACGGCCCGCTGTGGCGTTCCAATCCGCACAGCCCGAGTGGCCTCCTGGCGCGACCCTGACGACGACCGCTGTCGTGTGGGACGAGGCCTTCTTCCCGCTGGCGACAGGCCGCTGGACGAGGGGGGACGGCGATGTCGTGGTCGGGTCCCTGACGAAGCTGCTGGCCTGCCCCGGCCTGCGCCTCGGCTACGTGCTCGGGGATCCGGAGATCGTCGAGGGCTGCCGCGCCCGGCAGCCCGCCTGGGCGGTGGGAGCTCTCGCGGCGGCCACCTTGCCGGACCTCCTCGAGACCGTGGACCTGCCGAGCTGGTGCGCCGGCGTTGCGCAGCTGCGGGCTGCCCTGGCGGACCTGCTGGCGTCCCACGCGGCTGTCGGTCCGCCCCTCTGACGCCAACTGGGTGCTCGTCGACGGTGGCGGCGACCTGCGCGGCTGCGTTGGCGCCCCACGGCGTCGTCGTCCGCGACTGCGCCAGCTTCGGGCTGCCGGGCGTGACCCGCGTCGCGGTGCCGTCTGAAACCGGCCTGGCGATCCTGGCCCGGGCGTTGGACTCGGTCGACCTGCCGTGTCCACGGCCCGAGGCGGTCGCGTGAGCTGGCAGCGCCCGGTCCCGGTGGTCGGCGACGCCTCCTCGGCGCGGGCCCGGCGGGAGGCGCCACGCGCCTGGGCCTTCGGCGAGAACGAGCGGGACGCCTTCTACGCCGCGGTGTTCGGTCGCCGCGACATCCGGCGCTTCCGGCCCGACGATCTGGAGCCGGACGTGCTGGAGCGCATCCTGGGTGCCGCCCACGCCGCTCCGTCGGTGGGGCATTCGCAGCCGTGGCGATTTGTGGTCGTCCGCGAGGCGGACACCCGGGACCGGGCCGCACTGCTGGCCGACCGGGAGTGGCACCGCCAAGCGGCAACCTTCGCCGATCGTTCGGGGCGTCAGATGCTCGACTTGCAGCTGCACGGCATCCGCGACGCTCCCGTCGGGGTCGTGGTGTGCTGCGACCGGCGGACCGCGGCCCAGGGCGTGCTGGGCCGCGCCACCTACGTCGACGCCGACCTGTGGTCGTGCGCCTGCGCGATCGAGAACCTGTGGCTGGCGGCTCGGGTCGAGGGTGTCGGCACCGGCTGGGTGACGCTGTTCCAACCCGACGAGCTGGCAGAGCTCATCGGGTTGCCCGAAGGGGTGGAGACGCTCGGGTGGCTGTGCCTGGGTTGGCCCGACGAGCGGCCCCCGGCGCCGGGATTGGAGCGGGCAGGCTGGTCGTCGCGCCAGCCGTTGTCCGATGTCGTGCTGTGGGAGCGCTGGCAGGAGGAGGGCCCGTTACCGCCGCCGTCACACCTCCATGCGCCCGAGCCGGCGTCCGTCGTGGGCGCCCGCGACTCGGCGGACGTGCTGCTGACCCCCCCCGGCTCGCTGGGCGCCCTCGACCGCGCCGTGGACCGGCTGCTCTCGCTGGGCCTCGGGCCGGGCGTTCCCGTCACCGCCGTCATCGCCGCCACGGCGCATCCCGTCACGCGGCATGGCGTGTCGACCTATGACGACGACGTGACCCGAGAAGTGCTGGAGGCCATAGTCGCCGGCGAGGCGCTGGGTGCGGTGGCGGCCCGCCTCGTCGGGGCGGATGTCGTCGCGGTCGACACGGGGGTGCCGGGCGATCCGGTGGCAGGAGCGGTCGCCTGCAGGCCGGCGGACGCGAGGGGCGACCTCGTCTCTTCTGATGCGATGACCAGGACGGACGCGGTCGGCCTGGTCGCCGCGGGGCGTGCGCGTCGGGCTGGGCCTAGGCGGCCGGATCGTTGCCTTGGGGGAGGTGGGGATCGGCAACACGACGGTGGCTGCCGCGTTGGTGGGCTGCCAGCTCGGGTTGGCCGTTGACGACGCAGTCGGGCTTGGTGCGGGGGGAGACTCCGCCACGCTGGCGCGCAAGCGCGACGCCGTCGGGGCGGCTTTGGCCAGGGCCTTCTCGGCTCACCCCGACCTCGACGACCCGGTGGTCATGCTGGCGGCACTGGGTGGCCCCGAGATCGCCTACCTCACCGGCGTCACGCTCGGCGCGGCGGAGGCGGGATCGCTGGTCGTGGTCGACGGCCTCGTCACCGCGACAGCGGCCGTGGCTGCGGTGGAGCTCGAGCCGGCCGTGGCGGCCCACCTGGTGGCCGGGCAGGAGAGCCGTGAGCGGGCACACCGGCTGGTCAACGCGCACCTTGGGCTGGAGCCGCTCCTCTCGCTCCGTCTGCGTGCTGGAGAGGGCGTCGGCGCGTTGCTGGCCGTGCAGTTGCTGCAGACGGCCGCCGCAATTCGGCAGCAGTCGGGACGGGTAGCCGACTCCTAATCGCGGCGGGTGACGGCGTTCACGAGGAGGGCGACCCCGACACCCAGGATGAGGCCGAAGATGAGGGCCAGAATCGTCCACTCCAGCGTCTTCGGTGAGACCGGGTTTGCCGAGGCCGTGGCCCGCGAGATCATCTGACCCGCTTCTTGCGTGGTGCCTTGGGAGGCGTAGAACTGGTAGTTCTGGAGCTGGTCTTGCAGGGTGACGAGCTGACTCTCGAGGTTCCCGAGCTGGGTCTCGTCGGGGATCACGTTGACCCCCGCGGGGCGGACCGGATCGTGCCGTTGAGGTTCGAGATGGCCAGCTGCAAGGTATTCACCTTGTTGTTCAGCTGCTGCTGGGCGGCGACGAACGTGTTGACGGTCTGCTGGCGTTCGAAATGGATGTACGCCTGCGCGTAGGCATTGGCGGCGACGGCGGCCAGTTGCGCACTGTGTGAGCGTGCGGCGATCTGCACCACATCGGTGGTGCCGACCTGGACCGCCGTCACCGAGGGGGCGTCGGGGAATCGTCCGCCGCACGATGCCGGCGACAGAGGAGCTCTCCATCACCTCGATGGCATCGGGCACGTTGACCGCCGAGGGCAAGCCGGTCGGGAAGTTCGCCTGGACGAGCGTCTGTGAGATCGCCGGCTCCAACAGGACGGTGGCTCGTGCCTCGTACGCCGGCTTGACGGCGACGCAGTATGCCAGCGTCACCCCGACGCAGATCGCCGCGACGACGAGGACCGTGACCTTCTTGCGCCAAAGCAGATGGGCGTATTCGCGTAGGCCGGATTGCTCGTCTCCTCGTGGCTCGTTCGTCACGCGGGTCTCGGGGTATTCGCGCAGGATCGCTTGCTGTTCGTCGCCGGCCATCATCACCCCAGGGAAACGGAGCGGAGCGGAATTCTTGCGCTGAATCATCCAAACGGCTGATTGGGAGCCGGCGGGTGCCCTCCTGGGAGTAGGAATCACGTCCCACGACCGTTGAAGAAGGCGTGAGTCTCGTTCCGCCCGACGGCCGGCATGTGAGTGTGGCCCCGGTACGACCAGTGGCCCGGGCCCAAGGAAGGGTGCGGGACGACCTCTTCGTGGCCATTGCACGCCGGCTCGTCTACGCGGGGATGGTCTTCCTTCCGCTCTTGAAGTACCGGCTGGGCCATGCCTTTGACGTGAGTGACGCCCTCTTTTTGTTCGCGGCCGTGTTCCTGATTCTGAGCCGTCGGCCGCCGAAACCGGCCCCGGCGTCGCCGGGGTGGTACTTCGGGTCGTTCGTCTTCATCCTGGCCGGAGTCGTCGCGTCGTCGCAGGCCATGTCCAAGTCCGGGTCGCTCCAGGTGGTCGTCAATGCGATCTTCGTGTTCTTCGTACTGCAATGGATGCTCCGTCAACTCCTCGACACGACCGCTCGGATCCAGATTGCGATGGGCGCGTTCATCGTCGGAGCCTCCGCGTCCGCCTTCGTGGCCTTCCTCCAAACGGAGTTCCACCTGTTCGGCTACGCCAAAGTGGCGAGCCTCGAGGGCTCCCGGGCGATCGGGCTCAGCAACCAACCCAACATCGCCGCAGTGGCGTTCTCTCTGGCCATGGTCTTTGCCATCGGCCTCATCCTCGAGCTCGGAATCCGGGGGCACTGGTACCTCGGTGTCTGCGTTCTGGTGCTGGGCAGTGCACTCATCTTCAGCGCAAGCGTGTCTGGGCAGGCCAGCACGGTGGCCGGGTGCGGTGCCCTCTTCATTGCCCGCGGGATAAAGCTTCGTACCGCACTGACCGTCATCGCAGCGCTCGCCGTCGTGTACGTGATCGCGATCGCGGTCCAGTCGAACGGTTCCCAATTCGACTTGAACCCGATCGCGCGCATTGAGCAGACGACGACTGCCAACTCTGGCTACAACACTTCATCCATCCGGATCGACACGATCAAGTATTCCTGGAGCGGGATCGTCCAGAGCCCGATCATCGGCCACGGCCTCGATCAGAAGACCATCTCCGTCTACTTCGACCGTGATCTCGGGGTGTACTACCCGGCACACAACATCGTCGTCCTCTACTGGTACGCGGGGGGCATCTTCATGCTGGCGGGTGTGGCCCTCATGATGGCCTCGTCCCTCAACCGGTTGCTCAGCGGGCGCCGGAGCAGGGAGCGTGATCCGACGCGCGATGTTGTCCTCGCGGGCTGCGTCGTCGTCCTGGTCTTCGCCATGCAGTCGCCCGAGATCGTCGACCGCTGGCTTTGGTTGCCCTTCATGCTGGCACTGTGCTTCCGGCCCACCGTCGCTGCGCGACGGCCGGCTCCGGCCCGCAGGAGCGTCCGCGGAGTGGTTCCGACCGAACAAGACATTGAGCGTCCATGAGATCGGCAAGCCGGCCGCATCCTGGAAAGGTACGTCACGACATGGATACCCCACCCCTTGGCAGGGCTCGTCAGGTCGATGCCTATGCCCGGGACCTGTACCGGAAGGTCGGGCGGCGGCTCGAGCCGAAGCGGCGGACGGCGATAGAACTGCGACATCTGCGATCGCTGATGGAGCACTACGACCGCGCGCTCCCCGGACCCGAGATACTCCTCCTGGGCGACTCCATCATGTATTGGGCCGTACGCGAGACGGACCGCCGCACCATCGTGGACATGATGCGCGACATCCTCGGCCGCGACGTCCGGATCCTCTCGTTGTCCTGGGCGGGCTACAACCAGCAGATGGAGATGGCATTCCTGTCCGGCTTGGCTCGCTGCAGGTCGCGCCCGAGGGTCGTGATAGCGACCCTGTCGGTCCAACAGCTGCTGACGTCCTTTCGGTGCCACCCCGTGCGAGGCCAGGGCAAGGCGGTGGATGCCGTACAGGCGGCGGTTGCGGCATGGCCGAACGGGCCGAAGTCCTACGGCCAGCCCTCGGACGAGGAGTGGGCCGCGAGCGACGTGCTGGTCGTTCCGAGCTACGTCGGATTGCGCCGCACGATGGCCGAACTGGACCTCTTCATCAATGCGGCGTCATCGAGCAAGTCACAGCGCTCGACCCGGCTGCGCCACCTGTTGGACTCGTATCTCGGGGAGTCGCTGCCCCCGGACAGCAGTGGCCTTCAGCTGGTCACCGAGGTGGGGACGACGCTCGACGCATTGGAGCTGCCCTCGGTCGCCTACATCACTCCCTGTGACTATGAGCTCGGTGAGCGAATACTGGGTCCTGGCCTCAAGGAACTGCTGAGGCGAAACGCCCAATTGGCGGAAGAGGCGTTCGTGAAGGGGGCGGGGGAGAGGGGCGCCGTCGTCAACGCGATGCTCGAGAGCACGCATAGCGAGTTCGCCGATGTATTGCACCTGAATCAGGTCGGACGGCTCCGACTGGCGCACCTGATCGCGGATGCGGTGAAGGCGCAATTGACGAGGACAACCGGAGACGCATCCAAGGCTGACGCACCCGTACCGGCATGAGCGATCGCTCGGCACTCGGGCTCGGGCTCGGAGAGATGTTCGACGACCGGATCCTGGGACTCGACAGCGCCCACGTGTTCATGGTCAGCGCGCAGGCCGTGGCGGCTCGTTGCAAGGTCGTGGCGGAAGTGGGCTGCGGCCGTGGGGCCCTGATCGACGTTGACCAGCCCAGTGGTGCGCCCTGGCAGGATCTGCGCGGCGACGGACGCGTCGTGATCGGCATCGACCCCGAACCGGTCGGGGCCCAGAACCCGGCGATCGACGAGTTCCGGCTCATCGGCGAGGATGGCCGGTGGCCTCTGGAGGACGCGTCCGTCGATCTCGCGGTCAGCGACTTCGTGCTCGAGCACGTCACTGATCCGCAAGCATTCGTGCGGGAACTCGCTCGCGTTCTCAGGCCCGGTGGAATCTTCATTGCGCGCACGATCAGTCGCCATTCGATCCTGGCGACCTTCGCCCGGATAGTGCCGAACCGCTCCCACGCCCGTGCCCTCGAGCACCTGCAGCCCGGCCGCGAGGAGCGAGACGTCTTCCATACCGCCTACAAGATGAACACCCGCAAGCAACTGGCGGCACTCCTCGACGCCGAGTTCGAATGGGCACTGGCGAGGAGGACCGGCCTCGAGCAGTACTTCAAGCCATGGCCGCGCCTCCGGCGCGTGGTCTCGCAGCTCGAGCGCCACCTCCCCGCCTCCACGTGGATGGCGATCGTCGTCTTCGGCCGCCGCCGCTGACCGACATCAGGTCCGGGTCTTGATGACCCGCGCCGGATTGCCGACGGCCACCGAGTTGGGCGGGACGTCCTTGGTGACGACCGATCCGGCACCGATCACGGCTCCGGGCCCGATGGTCACACCGGGCAGGACGACCACGGCGGCGCCGATCCAGACGTCCCGGCCGATGGCGACGGGAGCCAGCCGCTCACCCTGCATTCGGATGGGGACGCCGGTGTCGCTGAACACATGATTCGTGGTCCAGATGATCGTCCCGGGGCCGATCTCGGTGTCATCGCCGATGGTCAGACCACCCTCGGCATGGAGCGTGCAGCGGACGTTCAAGAAGACATCGCTCCCAATGCTGAGCCGTTTCGGGCACGCGATGATCGCGCCCCTCGAAATCCGCACCCCGCGCCCGACCTCCCGGCAGACGAACCGGTACCACGCCGTTCTGAGCGAATCGAGCAGCAACTCCAGCGTGCTCCTGGCGAAGCGGACGACCTCTGACGGCGGGAGGCTCCGGGGCGCTGCGTCGCTGGGCACGCTGGGAGGATAGCGGCCGCCCGCGCCGGCTCAGCGTTGGCCCAGGACCCGCCGGTACGCCTCTGCGGTGGCCATGGCGGTCCGTTGCCAGGTGAAGTCGCAGGCACGCGTCCGGCCCGCCACGGCCATCGACGTGCGCAGAGTCGCGTCCCCCAACACCTCGTCGAGCAGGGCGACGAGGGAGGCATCATCCTCTGGGTCGAAGGTCCTCGCTAAGCCGCCGGCCACCTCGAGCAACGCCGGGACGTCGCACATGAGCACGGGGCAGCCCGCCGCCATCGCTTCGACGACGGGCAACCCGAAACCTTCGTAGCGCGAGGGGAAGACAAAGGCGATCGCGTGTGCATACAGCGCCGGGAGCTCATCGTCGCCGATCCGAAGGCAGACGGTGCGGTCCTCAATCCCGAGCTCGGCCCGGCGTGCCTGCTCGTCCGGCAGCGAGTTGCCGCACAGGACGAGGTGCAGGTCGGGGTCCGTACCCATCAAAGAGGCAAACGCGCGGAACAGCTGGTCGACGTTCTTGTGGGCGTGGCGGTTGCCCACGTGGAGCAGATAGCGCTCGGGTATCCCTCGAGGCCGCCGGGCCGGCGGCGTGAAGAACGAGTCGGAGACGCCGAGTGGGGTGACCTCGACGGGTACGTCGAGGTCCGGCCGGACCGTGTGCAGGTCCCGGCAGGTCATCTCCGAGATGCACAGGAGCCCGTCGCAGTGGGTCATGAAGTCGTTCTTCTGGGCCACCAGTCCGGCGATCTCCGTGTTCCCAGGGAACAGATCTGCATGGAGCTCGTAGGTGAAGTCGTAGACCGTGCAGACACGTGGGACCCCAGGTGCGATGCTCAGGGCCGCCTGTTCGTACAGCGTGTGGTGGACCAGGTCGACCGCTCCGGCAGCCTTCGCCAATGGGGGACGGTTGACCGCGTGGAAGAACGGTGACCGCCAGCGGCCCGGCAAGGGGACTCGGAGGTACGCGGGGGAGAGCGCCTCAGTCAGGTGGCGGTTGGCGACGAAACGGTACGGCGTCACCGCCTCGACGTCGTAGTCGGGATTGCGCCGGTCCTCCCGGACCAACTCCGTGAAATACCTCGAGATCCCGGATCTCGAATGACGAAAGAAGGCCTCGCCGTCGATGAGGACCCTCATTCAGTGAGGCAGTCCGACACGAGGCCGCGCACCTGGCTCGCCATCCGTTGCCAGGTCAGCTTCGACGCATGCTCGACGCAGAGCTTCAGGTCCGCGGCGGATATCTGCCGGGCGAGGGGCACCGCCCGGGCCAGCGACTCGGCCTCCCAGCCGTCCATCACCGTGGCCAGGCCACCGGTCACCTCACACAGGGCCCGGTCCGGTGTGACCACCACCGGGATTCCCAGCCGCATGCCCTCGACGGCCGGCAGGCCGAATCCCTCGTAGTCGGACGGGAACACGATGAGCGAGGACGAGGTGAATTGACGCCGGAACTCCCCCGGACTCAGCCAGGGTCGGAGGGTCACGAGGTCGGCCAGTCCCAGCGCCGCCGCCTGCGCCTGCGCCGCGGCGTGGTCCGAAGGGGACAACCCGACGACGACCAGGGGCAGATCGTCCCCCCGCGAGCGCAGCAGGGCCCAGGCGTCGAGAACCAGGTCCACGTTCTTGTTGCCCCACTGGCCGAAGGCCAGGGCGTATTCCGCGGCTCGGAGCGCGGGGCGGCCAGGCCACGACGTGATCAGCGCCGTTCTGGGCCACCCCGACCCGCCGGCGGGCGAGGAAGGGATAGGCCTCGATGAGGTCGTCACGGGTCCGGTTCGAGACGCACGCGATCGCGTCGGCTTGGCGGTAGCCGATGGCGTAGCTGGCCCGTCGCATCAGGAGCGTCCTCTTGGGGAACTGCTCGGGACGGTGCAAGTACCGGAGGTCGTGGGCGATGATCGCCCGCGGGCAGGGCAGGGGGGCCACGGTGGTGGCCGGCGTCACACCGAGCATCACGTCGGCTCCGACGGCTCGGCACAGGGACGGCACCAGCACCTCCATGGCCCAGAAGCGGGATCCGCCGAGCCCGAAGCGGCGCGCCGCGGGATGCACCGTGACCCGATCGGGCAGGTCCAGCTCGGCGTCCGGCCGCACGACCAGATGCAGGTCATCGTCGAGTCCCAGCGAATCCCAGCCCTTGAGCATGTTCTCGACGACGACGCCCAGGCTGTTGCCCAGCCCGTGCACGGCATTGACGACCACCCGCACCGGGCAAACGTACCCGAATGACGGGGGTCCCTCGCCCGTTCCCACCTCGAACGACATGGGACGACGTGGCCTCCAGCAAGCTCATCGGCAATCGAACGTTCACTTGATATGACGTCGATCGCCCAGGACCACCGACGCTCCCTGTGGCGCCGCGTCACCCGGTGGGGGGCGCCGACCTCGAGGCGGGCGACGGCGACGTCGCAACGGGTGCTCCTCCTGACCGTGGCGGACCAGGGCGCCTCGAGCATCTCGAACTTCGCCTTGGCCCTCGTGGTGGCCCACTACAGCTCGGCCAGCGCGCTTGGCGTCTTCGCCATCCTCACGACGTCGTACGTGATCAGCCAGGGGCTGGTGCGCAGCCTCACCAGCGACTGCCTCCTCACCCGCTCGGAGGCCGACGGCGGGCTGATGTCGACGTACGAGAGGGCCGGCTACCTGGCCGCCATCGTGCTGTCCGTGTCCGCGGCCCTGCTGCTCCTGGCCTCGAGCACGGTGCTTCCAGACTCATTCAAAGTGACGTTCGTCATTCTCGCTGTGTCCTTCCCGCTGATGGCCTGCCAGGACTACTGCCGCTTCATCGGGATCAGCCGTTACGACCCCGCCTATGCAATCCGCCTCGACGTGGCCTGGCTCGTCCTCTTCGTCCTCGCCTACGTGGTCCTGCGCCATGCGGGTCTGACCACGTTGCCGTGGCTGTTCGGGGCGTGGAGCGGCGCCGGGGCGCTAGTCGGTCTCTCGACCCTGCGCGGCGCACCTCGCCCGTTCGGGGCAGCCCGAGCTCCTGCGGTTCTGGGTGCACAGCGAGCGCGCCGTCGGTGTGCGCTTCGCCGGTCAGTTCATGCTCGTGTCCTCGTGGACCTACTTCATCGTGTACCTCCTCGTCTTTGTCATCTCGGTGGCGGGCATCGGGGAATTCAAGCTCTCGCAGCTCTCGTTGGGCCCGATCACGGTGATGGCGGTCGGCGTGCAGTCCGCGCTGATCCCGCTCTCGGCCAAGCGGTTCCAGGTCAGCTCCCACAAGGCCGTGCGATTCCTCTTCTTGGGAGGGTCGGCCACGGCGGCGGTGACACTGGCCTGGACCGCGCTCATCTACGCGCTCCCTCCCGACACCCTGACCCCCATCTTCGGCCCGGCGTGGCCCCAGGCACGGGTCATCGTCCCGTTCATGGGACTCGGCTTCGCCCTGGCCGGCTTCTCCGGTGCGGCCACGTCGGGTCTGCGGGCCATGCGGGCGGCCCGGGAGAACCTCCGCGTCGCACTCGTCATGGTGCCGTTCCAGCTCGTCCTGTGCCTCGGCGGCGCCGAGCTCTACGGCACCCGCGGCGCCGCGGCGGGACTCGTCGTGGCGGCGGCCATCTACGCGGTGCTGGGCTGGTGGCTCCTCCTCAAGCTTGCCCGGGAGTTCGTCCCCGGCGTCGACGCCGTGGTGGAAGACGCCGTCGTCGAGGTGGCCGAGCCGTGAGACCACTCGGAGGCCCCTCGGCAAAAGGCGTCCCCACGTCCACCCGCACGGGCGGCAGGGCTGGGGCGCCGTCGCGGACGCGAGGTGTCGTGCGGACCGGGACGAGGGCTCGTGACGAGGCTGCCCAGCATCCTGCGGCCGTTGTTCCCGTGGCTCAAGGTCGGCGTCCTGCACGCCACGCGAGCGGTCAGCCCTGTGACGAGCCGCCTGCCGGCTTCCGACGCGTGGCCGACGCCGCCCCGTCACAGCGCGCCCACCGTGGACGCCTACTCGCAGGCACACCGCCTCGGTGGTGTCGGGGTGACGGAGGTGTCCGCCGCCCTGGACATCGACCGCCCCCTCCCGGCGGGCCTCCCGCCGCTCCACCCGGAATTCGCGGCCCACAGTCGCGAGCACATCGGGCCCAACGTCGTCGCACGGGTACGGAACGGTCGCGTCCTGGACCATTACGCCGCCGTCATCACCCAGGACGACACGCTTCTCTTCGACCTCTCGCCCTACTACGGAGCAGCCACGCCGTCCCAACATCCGGTCTTCCTGCGCTGGCGCCTGCCCGAGGTGAGCATCGTGCCCGGGTCCGTCGGCGTCCTCACGACGCGCGGGAGCGAGAACTACTACCACTTCCTCACCGACGTCCTCCCCCGACTGGAGCTGCTGGACCGTGCTGGCGCCCACCCTGACTCGTACCTGGTCAACCGCGCCACGCGCTTCCAACGAGACATGCTCGACCACCTCGGCCTCACGGCGGACCGCTGCCTCAGCAGTGACAAGTACCCGCATCTGAGGGCCGACGAGCTCGTCGTCACCTCGCTCCCCGACCCCGACCTGAAGACTCCCCCCTGGATCGTCCCCTGGCTCCGCTCGCGGTTCATGCCCGAGTCAGTGGCCGCTCCCCACCGCCGGCTCTACGTCGGGCGCGGCGACAAGAAGCACACCCGTCGGGTGGAGAACGAGGCCGCACTGCTCGGCGTCCTCGAGCCCCTCGGGTTCGAGGCCATTGACCCCGGCGCGATGTCGGCGGCCGAGCAGGTCCGCGCCTTCGCCGAGGCCGAATGCATCGTGGGCCCGCACGGCGCCGGCCTGACCAACCTGGCCTTCGCGCCGGCGGGCGCGGCGGTCCTCGAGCTGTTCGCCCCCGACTACGTCAACGAGTGCTTCTGGGCCCTGGCCACGACCGTCGAGGGCCTGCGGTACCGCTACCTTGCGGGCGACGGCTCCCCGTCCCGGTCCCGGAGGAACAACGGGGTGGCCTCGGACATCCGGGTCGACCCCGGCCTCGTGCGGCGCCTCGTCGAGGAGCTGCTCTGACCGAAAGGTTCCAGCCGCAACGGCCGTCATCGTCACGCTCAGGGCACCCGAATCGGGTGGCCGAATGGAGCGAGAAGGCGGCCCCGAGCCCAGCTCTGGGGTTCGTTCCGCCATCGGAGTCGTCACACCAGCGCTCGCTGGGGGCCTCTTTCAGGGGGTCATTGTGAAAACGGGGACAAGAGTCCGCGGTGAGCCGTGTTATCGAGGATGTGAGCTTCTGGCGGGGTCAGGCGCAACACGGGTGCGAGGGCCGGCGCAGGGGTCGGAGCGCGTGACGGCGCGCCCGCCGCACATCGTCGTCCACGACTACTCCGGGCACCCGGGGCAGGCGCAGCTGAGCCGCTCGCTGGCCCGCCGCGGCTACGAGGTGACCCACCAGCACTGCCCGTCGTACGCCACCGGCAAGGGCTCGCTCGAGCACGAGCCGGGAGACCCCGAGACGCTCCGCTTCGAGGCCTGCCCCATGGAATCGGCCTTCAAGCGCTACTCCTGCGTCACCCGCATCCGCCAGGAGGTCGCCTACGGCCGCAAGGCCGGCCGGGTCATCTCCGCCAAGGCGCCGCAGGCGGTCATCCTCAGCAACGTGCCCCTCATTGCCCATGCCGTCATGGCACGGCACCTCACGAAGCACAAGATCCCGATGGTCTTCTGGCTCCAGGACATCTACAGCGAGGCCATCGGGGCGACGGCACGCAAGCGACTCGGCGCGCTCGGCCGGCCCATCGCCTGGGTGGCCGACCGGATCGAGCGCAGGATCGCCCGCAAGAGCGCCGCCATCGTCGCCATCTCGCCGACCTTCCTCACGCGGCTGCGCGAGTGGAAGGTGGCGGACAAGGCCATCGTCGTCCCCAACTGGGCGCCCATCGACGAGCTCCCGGTAAGGCCTCGCCGCAATGCATGGAGCGAGCGCATGGGGCTCTCCGACACGCCGGTCGTGCTCTACTCGGGCACGCTGGGTCTCAAGCACGACCCGAGCCTGCTCGCTTTGATGGCCGACGAGCTGCGCATCACGCGCCCGACGCCCGCGTCGTCGTGATCTCCGAGGGCAAGGGTCGCGACTGGCTCGAGGAGTGGAAGCGCGACACGCAGGCCGACAACCTCGTGCTGCTCGACTTCCAGCCCTACGACGAGCTGCCCGACGTCGCTGGGCAGCGCCGACGTGCTGGTCGCCCTCCTCGAGCCCGACGCCAGCCGGTTCTCCGTGCCGTCCAAGGTCCTCACGTACCTGTGTGCGCGCCGGGCCGTCCTGGGCGTGATGCCGCCCACCAACTCCGTGGCCGAGATACTCCTTGCGAACCAGGCGGGCACCGTCGTCGACCCGTCCGAGCGCGTCGACATCGCCATGAGCGTGACCGAGCTGCTCAACGACGAGGAACTGCGCCTCGTCATGGGCAAGGCCGGACGGCGCTACGCGGAGAACGAGTTCTCGGCCGATCGGGCCGCCGACCGTTTCGAGGTTGTGATGGCGGCCCGCCTCGCCATGCCGATGCCCGTCCCCCAGGAGGCGACCGTCGTTCCGCTGCGGCCCTCTCACGCGTCGCCGCATGGGCCACGACACGACCACGCACCGGCGGAACGTACGCAGCACCCTGATCGCGGTCGGCTCCGCCGCCGCGGCGGTGCTCATTGCCATCGGTTTGGGGTCCCACTCCGGTTCGCACCGCACCCCCGAGGTCGCGTCGGCGGCCACCAGCCAGCTGCGGGACCCGGCGGCGTCGCCATCGTCGGGCCCCGCAGCCGGAGTGGTCCAGGGAGGCACGCTGGTCCGGTGGCTCGAGCCAGCGCGGCGCGACCCTCGCCGGCTCCTTCAGCGGATCCGCCGCCCCCTTCGTCTCTTCCACCTCGTCCGCGTCCGCCGCGGGCAGCAGCGCCGTGACGGCATCGAGCACGAACTCGTCGGGCGCTGCCTCGTCCAACACCGACCTCGTCGAACACCGACCAGGGCGGTACCGTCCCGACGACGGTTCCGACCACGCCCTCCGCCCCGCGCACCGCTCCGCCGGACGACGTCCACCGGCGGGGTGGGCTCGGTCGTCGGGCTGGCCAACCAGATCGGCTCCGCTGTCGGGACTGCGGTGCCGCCGGCGACCACGATCACGGGCCTCGTCGGGCCGCTGGTCGACTCGCCACTGTAATTTCGAGAAGGATGACGTGAGAGGGAGGGCGTAAGCCGTGACGGACGTACTGGTGACGGGCGCAGGGGGCTTCATCGGGGGACACCTGGTGGCCGCGTTGCGTGAGCGGGGGGTCCAGTCGATCCGCGGTGTGGACAGGGTCCCGGTGGATCAGTGGCACCAGCGCTTCGACGACGTCGACAACCGATGCGCGGACCTGCAGGACCTCTCGAGCTGCCTGAGCGCGTGCGAGGGTGTCCAGACACGTCTACAACCTCGCCGCCGACATGGGCGGCATGGGCTTCATCGAGAACAACAAGGCGCTGTGCATGCTCTCGGTCCTCATCAACACGCACATGCTCGAGGCCGCCCGCGACAGCCGGCGTCGAGCGGCTTCTTCTACTCGTCGTCGGCCTGCGTCTACGCCGCCGGACAAGCAGGAGTCACCCGACGTCGACGCCGCTGCGCGAGGCGGACGCCTACCCGGCCATGCCCGAGGACGGCTACGGCTGGGAGAAGCTCTTCAGCGAGCGGATGTGCCGGCACTTCTACGAGGACTTCGGGCTCGAGACTCGCGTGGCCCGCTACCACAATGTCTACGGCCCGCTACGGCACCTACGACGGCGGCCGCGAGAAGGCGCCGGCCGCGATCTGCCGCAAGGTCGCGTCCGGCCAAGCTCAGCGGCAACGCACGAGATCGAGATCTGGGGCGACGGCGAGCAGACGCGCAGCTTCATGTACATCGACGACTGCGTCGACGGCACGCTGCGGCTCACGCAGAGCGACGTGCGACGAGCCGCTCAACATCGGCAGCGACGAGCTGGTGACGATCAACCAGCTCGTCGACATCGTCGAGGAGATCGCCGGCGTCACGCTCAAGCGCAAGTACAACCTCGACGCCCCGCAGGGCGTCCGCGGCCGCAACAGCGACAACACGCTGATTCAGGAGCGGCTCGGCTGGGAGCCGCGACATCTCCCTCGAGTACGGCCTCGAGAACACCTACCGCTGGATCTTCGACCAGATGAGCTCGGGAGCCGTACCCATCACCCGCTAAGTCCATCCACTCGCGGGGGGGAGTGGCCATCGTGCCGAAGCGGCGATCTCCATCTTTGGCGGGCTGGGCCTCCACCTCGGCGACGGGCATGGACATACTGCATCGCCCGATCAGCAAGAATGCTTCCATGGCGTTCGGTCAACAGCTCGGCCCACCGGCCTCGGCAAGCCAGGTGCGAGAGCTGCTGGCCCTCCTCAAGAGCGCTGGGCATACCGACTTCCGCGATGCACGAGGCCCGATGGGGTTCACCCAGCGGCAGGCTGGAGGCAAGTTCGCCCGCGACGAAGCGGCGGCTTTCATCAGCCAGTTGCAGGACGCAGAGTCCGACGGCAGCGTCGCCGCTCACCGCGCCAGCGTGGCGGCAATCCGCCCAAAACCAGATGTTGAGTCGCCTGCCTTCAGAGGACCTTGCTAGTGAGCTTCGCCGTCGGGGTTGGACCGCCACCGAGCCTTAGAGCCGGAGGCGATCCCGGCTTCCGGCTGGGATCGATGATTCCGGCTCTATGCGCTTCACGGACTGCACGGCGGTGTCATGCGACGGCCGACGAAACCGCGTGCGACTGAAGGAGCTTCCCGTTTTCGACTGCCTGTCTGACTGGGAGCTTCTGCCCACCCTCGTGGCAGCGAGGTGCTCGTGGACCTGCTTGATCGCGTAGTGCTCCGTCGCCGACGGCTCCGGCAACTCGTCTGGTCCCGCCGCGCCGGACATCGCCGGCAGCGTAGAGCCCGGGGAGGCTCGAGGCGTTGGTGGCGAACGGGTCCGCCGCCGGTGTCCCGGCCGGTCAGGATGCTTCCCCACTCATCCCGTCGGACCGTAACTGGCAGCCAGTCAGTGCGGGGCTGCCCGCCGATCAGGATGAACAGCCCGTGACAATCAACGAGCTCACGCTGGCGAGTGGCCGTATTTCTCGGAGCGCAACTCGTTCGAGTTGCGTCCCTCCGAATGCCTCGGCGATCTCGCAGTCGAGGCGGATTTTGATGTTCGGAGCTGCCCGTAGGCTCTTGGATGAGGTAGTCGGACATGCTCGTCGCAAGTGAATTCCCGCGGACGACAACGGTGACTTCGCTGGCGTACTTCGCGAGGTGGACGGCGGCCTGGCCCTGCTGAGTTGGCACCCCCGACGACGATCACCGGCTGGTCGACCATGAATGGTGCTTCAGCAACGGCCGGGGTGTAGAGTACACCGTGGCCGAAGAGTTCGTTGACCCCAGGGGCATCGAGGCGGGTATAGGTGACACCGGTGGCGACGATGGCACCGACGCGGTCCGGACGGTCTCCCGGTGCCGTCCGAGAGCCCGATGCGCAGCTCTCCGAGCTTCCGTCTATGTCAAGGCCCGTCGCGTGGCGCATGAACAGGAAGCGGGCGCCGAGCCCCCAGGCCTGGCGGTACATGGCCATCGCGAGGCGAGCCCCGCTGATGCCGGCGGGGAAGCCCGGGTAGTTCCGGATGAGGGACGTCGATCAATCCTGTCCGCCCGAGCTTAGGCTCAATCACCAGCGTGTCGAGTCCTTCCGAGGCGCCGTACACCGCAGCGGCAAGCCCGGCTGGGCCGGCGCCGATGATTGCGACGTCGACCAGTTGGTCGGGCTCGATAGTGTCGTTTACGCCGAACGCATCGGCGAGTGCCTCGTCGGATGGGTCCTCGAACGCGGGCGAACCGGGGCGGAAGCGGAAGATCAACACCGGGAGCTCGGCCTCCCCCAGCCCGAGGTCCTCCAGCAACGCCCGCCCGGCGTCACTATCGCCGTCGTAGAAGCCGAATGGCACGTTGAAGCGGCTCATCAAGTCGCGAAGCTCCAGCTCGTGTCTGGGACGCAGCGGTCGCCGACGATCTGCACAGCTTCCGTGGCCGACTGATGGCCCGACGCCCACGACGCCAGGAGATCGGTCACTGCGAGGTGGAACTCCTCGTCAGCGGGGTGCTCTGGGCGCCACAGCCAGCGATCGAGGTCTCCCTCGAACGAGCGCCTCGACCATGCGCCCGCGCGCGCTTCGAAGTCACCCCATCGGATAATGATGGCGCGTCTTGGCCTGGGGATGGATCGAGCCGGCATGCCGCAGGAAGTCGAGGCCATCGTCGCCGCCACTCTGACAGGCGGACCAGAAGCACAACGGGGGGGTCCTTTGGGACCAAACCGTGCAATGCCGCGAGCGCTGCCTGGGGTGTCCTCCAGATCACGAGGTCGTAGTCGCGGCGGTAGCGATCCTGGAGCTCCTGCCCGATACGGTCGCGGTCCTCCACGTTGCGGGCCAGCACACCGATCACGCCACGGCGCGGAACTTTCGCCGTATTCGGTAGGAACGGCGCTTCGAGGGGGAGTATTCGAGACACGACGCCTCCTGTATTAAATTACGGAATCAGTAACAACGACTTCTGCATGGAAACGTTTCGGAAAACGAAACACAAGGGGGCATCTATGGCTGTTTCGACGACGCCGAAACCGGGCCGACCCGTACGCTCATCAAGGACGGGACGGCCCGTCATGGCCGCCCTCGACCTTCTCGGGCGTCGTTGGGCCTTGCGTACTCCTGCGGGCTTCCAGGCCGAGCCGCTCGGTAGCCCTGACACCTCTTCCTGTCGCACTGCGAGGGGCTGTCGCCAAGCGTGCTGTACGACCGACTGCGTGAGCTGACCGAAGTACCGAAGCGGCCTCGATCGGCCGGGAGGGCCAGGACTATGCGCTCACCAAGCTCGGCCGCGCGCTCCTGGGCGATGCACTAGCTCCTCTCGACACGTGGGCGAAGCGATGGGCAAGGAGGTCGGTTGACGCTTGAGCGAAGGGTCGACCCATTCCCGGCGACGCGAGGACAGATTCTGCCCGCAGCACCGGCAATCACATCGACCACTCTGGCCGCCACTCCCTTCGTAGTTGGTGCTTCTGACCGCATCCGCAGCGTGCCAGACCCATGACCCGTAGAAGTCGCCGTGCGGCCCGTCAGGCGGGCCAAGTTCCTTCTCTTCCAGACTTCGACGCAACCACGACCCGAACTGCTCCTGCGGATCGAAGCCTGTGGCGAGGAACCAACGACAGGCCTGCATACCCTCGACAAGGCTACGTATGAGGTCTGGCGTCCATTTGGGTGACCGCGGCTCGGGAGGGTTAGAGCTGAGGAGCATTTTGATTGCCCCATCGAGCCTCGATACCGCGTTCAGTGTGGCTTCATACTCAGGCGTCGCCATGTTTCAGTATGGCCAAAGTCCCGGAGTGCGGGGCAGGGCTGCCTTCGGGCGCCTAGTCGTGAGCTCCCCAGACATTCGTTACTCAGCTGAACGAGGGCACGTAGGCCAGGATTCCCTTCACGTACTGCTTGGTTGACGGGAAGAGGCCCGCCTGCTCCGGGCGGACGCCAGCCCCTGGTAGTAGCCGGCCAGTGCCATTGACACATCGCCAGCCGTGGCAACGAGGAGCTGGTGCAAGAACACTGCCGCCATTTCGATGTTGTCCGAGGCAACGTTCGGGTCGAGGTTGAGCTGTCCCAGCTGATGCTGCAGATGGGTGACGGTCGAGGGCTCGAGTTGGCAGACGCCAAGAGCACCGGTCACCGATGCGACATAGGTCTGCCAGCCGGACTCCCACCAGCACATCGCTTCCAACAGGGCTGGACTGACACCCTCCACGGTTGCCCAGTGGACGAACAGGGATCGCAGTGCGACCCGGCCGGGTAGGCCTGCAGCGGTGCGGGAAGCGCGCCTGCTCGTTGGGACGATGTCGGATGCCAAGGCACTGGTACTCGCGGGAGGCAGCCGTAACTGCATTCCGGACACGATGAGATTGGGATGGACGATGCCGTTCACGGCCTCGAGCATCGCGACCGTGGTTCCGTGGTCAGCGGCGATGGAAGTGAGCGTCTGTCCCGGAGAGATGGTCACAGTGCCACCAGAGGTCCCGGATGTGAGTGGTACCGCCGCCGTGGCTCCCGCTCCCGGGATCTTGAGCACCGTTCCGATGACGACCCTGTTCGGATCGGCCAGGTTGTTGGCCGTTGCCAACGCGGCGACCGTGGTGCCGTACTGATGGGCAATCCCCATCAGCGTGTCTCCGGCGGCGATCACCACGCTGCCACCCGATGACCCGGATGCATCTGGCGCAGCGGACGCGGGCGAGCCTGGTTCGGGGATCCTGAGGACAGAGCCGACGACGATGTTGTTCGGGTCAATCAGCTTGTTGGCAGATGCCAATGCGGCCACGGTGGTGTCGAAGGAGGCGGCGATTGACGAGAGAGTCTGTCCCCGTTCCACGACAACGGTGCTGTGTGGTGTGCTCGGCCACAACGCCGTTCGTATCGGGCACCTGCAGCACGGATCCCGCGATGATGGTGTTTGGGTCCGTCAGGTTGTTGGCGGCCTCCAACGCGGCGACGGTAGTGCCGAACTGATCGGCGATCCCGGTCAACGTCTCGCCCGGCGCGACGCTCACTGTCGTTGCGCTCGAGGGGGTGAAGAGCAATGCGACCACTGCGACCGTCAGAAACGTCCCGATGATCGCGTCCCGTCCGATCCTGCACGATCGCTCCGACACAGCGAACATGTTGGAGCGTGTGTCAGATCATTTCAAGCGAGAGTTGTCGACACGCACCATGAACACAAGCGATTGTGGTGAGTTCAACCCGTGATGCACCACGAGTACGAAGAGATCCATGTGTGGGACCGTTTCTGCCCTTAACCCGGTGTGACCTTCCCAGCGAGTGGGAAAGTGGGGTCTACCTCAGGACCAGAGTTTCAGGCGGGCTCGACTTGGCGAATCGCAATTGCGCACCCAGCCACCTTCGGATCAGCTTGGGGTGACTCCAGGATTACGCTGCCCACCTTGTGAGATGGTTGCTGACATTCGCGGTCATGCTCTTGGCCGGCGGCAGCCCTGGGGCGAGCAAGACGAGCGTGGTGTTTGACGGGGACTCGATCACGGTCCTCGCCACGCCTGCGATACATCAGCTGCTCGATCGGAACTATGACGTCGCGGTTCTGGCGGTAGACGGCATTCGCATCAACCAGGGCTTGCCAGCGCTTGAATCGGCGTTGAAATTTCACCCCCATGCCGTAGTCGAGAATCTGGGGACCAACGATGCGCTGCAGGGTGGCTCGAACCCCGACTGGAAATCGAGTTGGGCGAAGCTGATTCGCATCACAAGAACCACACCCTGTGTTGTCCTGACAACCATCAACCCCGCCGCGGACTCTCTCAGCCATAGACCGATCGCAACGAGAATCAATGCTGACATCAGGGCTCTCGCCGCGCGAAACCCCAAGAAGTACAAAGTGGCCGATTGGAGTCGTTTCTTGAGTCGCCACGTCAGCCAACAGAGGACGTATCTCCGGGCCGAGCCGATTCTGATTCACCCGACACCAGCGGGGGCCGTGCAGCTTGCGACACTCGACCAAAATGCACTCGCCAAGTGCGGCGCCGGAAGGTCCTGACCCTCGCAAGTCAACCGAGGTTTCAAAGATCGCCTCGCAGCCCACCGTACGCCTGAAGCGTCTGTGCCTGGTCCCGGTATGGCGTTCCAGGGCACTCTGACCGACCAGCCGAAAGTCCGGTTCGACCAGGCCGAGTCTGCCATTCGGTAAAAACTGTGCGATCCTTCAAGCAGATGACGCCAGAGCAGTTTCTCAATCGTTGCAAGGTGATCTGTCATGTCGGCCCCGCCGGCGTCTGGGATCAGGTGACAAAGCACGGGTTCCGGACGGCCGAGCAGCTGATCATGGAAGCCGATCTGACCGAAGAGGAGCGCCAGAGGCTGCTTTCAGAGCCTCGCCAGGAGTCAGTTCGCCTGAGCGTCCACGGCGAGGATGTCATCCTCAGGGACCAGAGCCTGCGATTCACCCCCAAGGACCTGAAATCGATCCGGGATGACGAACTCGATGTCACTGATTTGATCCACCTGTTGAACCGGCGTGTGTACTTCTTCACCGATGAGCCGTCGATGCGCAAGTTCCTGGACAAATATGTCCCGATCGACGGAGCTCAGGACGTCATTTGGCTCTCGCCGCTGAAATTTCTCGAGGTAGACGAGCTGCGTCTTGAGCTCACGAGCCAGAACACCGGCGCGATCGCTCGCCGGAGCGGTACCGAAAAAATGGCGGACACCTTCGCGCCACTCTGGCGGTTCACTGACCGAAAGCCGACTGAAGCGACAATCGTCGGTGGACTCGACGACCTCTCACCAGTGTTTCGTGCTGAGCGATGGTTTGGAGACAGTCGTCGCGAGACGCTGACGTAGTCTCGCCCCTCAGGCAGACCCGAAGTTGTGTATCTGGAACGACACCTCTTCCGGCGGCCCGACCAGCCCGTCTTCCACCGTGGCCAACCCCGGCAAGAGCGTCTCATCACGGAACTTCACCCATGAAGCCTCGGAGTCCCACAGCGCGATGACGACGAGCCCATCGTCCGTCTCGCCAGCCGCGTGATACGTCTGCCCAGCCGGAAGTCCCTTCCCGCCATTCGGGTGCACGACCTTGATGGAACGGTCGTACTGTTCGGCTGTCCCGCCCTTAAAGGTGTGAGTGATGCCAAATGTGGTTCCCATGCCGCCGACCTCCTCGGTTCTCAAGTGCTCTGGCCATCAGCGTCGATGGTATGCCGGATCTAGGCGGTTCCCTCCATCCAGGCGGCGAACTGCTCCCAGGTCGCAGTGCGCGGATGAGACTTGAACGGCGTCCAGTCGATACCGCCCTTGCTGATCTGGACCTTTCCCATCAAGTCGCCGTCAGAGCGGACTTCGAACTCCACGTCCACGTTCATAACGGTGATCGGGTGGGACAGGTTCATCGTGACGTCATGAGCTGGCATATCAGGAGAGCCTAAATCTGAACCCCCGCCTTCAGCCGCCCCGGTTGCCGCACCAGTGAAGCGAGGTCATCCATATGAGCTATCCGGGCAGGCAGATCTGGCAGGGCCGCATCCCCGCCAGCGCCGTCGGGCCCAGCACCCGCAGGTCGTCGGGGTGGTGCGCGATCACCGCACAGCCCGCCTCGTGGTACACGGACCCCGACGCCGTCGCGTAGAAGGTCGTCGCACCAGATACGCCCGACCCCGACGCGCCAGCCGTCCCGACCGTCCCACTCATCCCATGGCGTTGTCCCACCAGCGAGGCAGCGATCACCTCGAGCATCCGCAACTGTTCCTCATGGTGCAGATCCGCCTGGTCATAGATCCGATAGAGCCAGTGCCCCCAGAACAGCAGCCCTCCGACGACCATGCAGCCGAGCCCCACGAAGGACCCGCTGACCATGTAAGGGATCTGCTGCTGCACGACCCGGGCGTGCGCGGCGCCGTACCAGCCGATCAGGATGAGGACGACGCCGAGCGGGATCAGGATCGCCCCCGCCACGACCTGCCAGCTGTTGCGCAGGTCGAGCTTCCCCTGTGGCTTCTCTTCGGGCACGCCGCCGCCCCCGTCGCCGCCACCATCGTCAGGGCGGCCGGCCTCAACCTCGACTTCCGGTCGCATGATCGTCTCTGACACGTCCAACATCTAGCGACTCCTTCCGGGAGCGAATTGCCATTTGGCCAGCAGCAGCAGTGGGTAGGCCGCCAGGAGGCAGGCCAGCACGAAGGTGATGGTCCACCCGATCGGCGGCGGGATGCCGTGGATCGGGAACGACGTCGCCGCCGTGAAATTCGGTGGCGGGCTCGGGCTCGGCGGGGCGGGAGTGCTCCCGGGCCCGCTCGGGGCCAGGCTCTCGAAGCCGCCGCCGCCGAACGTGCCGGCGCCGGTGTTGCCCACGCTGCCGAGCGTCGAGGGTGCTGCGGTGCCGCTGTTGCCCGTCGTGGCGGGCGCCGTCGGGCCCACCCCCGAGTTCGACGTCGTGCCCGACGCGGTGGCCTTGGCCTGGGCCAGCCCGAACGTGATGGAGGTGGTCGCCGTGTACACCCCCGCGGGCAGTCCCACGTTGCCGAGCATGGGGATGGGAATGGTCGGCTCGCCGGGGATGAAGGGGACGTCGAACTGGTGCGAGATGGCGATGACGAGCCCACCGGCGTCCGCCGTGGCCGATGCCCCCGTGTTGGTCAGCTTGGGGTCGAGCGTGCGGATGCTGATGCCGTCCTGGGCCAGGGTGGAGTTGACCGTCTGCTGCAGCTGGGCCGGGGTGATCCCCGCCAGCGACGGGGCCGCACTCGAGGTGATGTGGACGCCGGTGCCGTCGATGTAGGCACCCTGCCCGTCGACGGTGACCGCGCCCAGGTGCAGCGTCGCGGTCGGCGTCCCGGTCGTCCCGTCCGACACTGCAGTGGCGGTCGAGGTGAGGCCCGCGATGTCGACGAGGCCGGCGATCTGGATGGCGTTCACCTGGGCGGTGGCCGTCGAGGTGAGCGTGCTGGCGCCCAGCGTGATCTTGTTCGTCGAGCTGATGTTGCCCACGTCGACCAGGCTCGAGCCTGCGGTGGCCGGGATGCCGGGCAGCGGGGCCCCGGCCAGGTTCGCTAGGGCGATGTCCGACACGGTCCCCGTGGCGTCACCGCCCGCCGTGGACGAGTCGGCGTTGCTCGAGAAGACGGTGGGGGAGCCCGGGGGGCCGTTCTGGTTGAAGGCGGCATGGGCCGGGTAGCCCGGTGAGGTGGGGTACTTGCTCTCGGCCAGGAACTGGTCGTTCAGCGGCAGCGCCGGCGCACCGAAGGTCTGCAGGAGGCTGCCCAGATCGGCGGCGATGTCCCCGGGGTAGTAGGGGGCCGAGAGCGAGTCGACGACCGGCCCGCTGCCGACCGACGTGCGGGCGAAGGGCACGTCCTCCTCAATGAGGTTCTCGTTGGGCAACGGCACCACGCCGGGCACGTTGAAGGCGAACTGGGTGCCGACGGCCAGCGCGCTGCCGTTGTAGCCGACGAGTGACGTGTCCGCCCCTGCTCCGGAGGGCCCCAAGGCGAAGAGACCCACGACGACCGGGGTCAGGAGCGTGGCGAGAACGGCGGCGGACCGGGGTCTCATGCCGCACCGCCCAGGTACGCCGCCGCCAGGCTCCCGGAACGCAGGTCGCTCGGCTGGCCCACGTCGACGATGCAGCCCTTGTCCATGACGTAGACGTAGTCGGCCAGCTCGAGCGCGGTCTCCACGTACTGCTCGACGAGCAGGAGGCTCGCCCCCGAGGCCGCGATCTTGCGCAGGGCGTCGAAGAGATGGCCCACCACGATGGGAGCCAGGCCCATGGAGATCTCGTCGACCATCAGCAGCCGGGGCCTGGCCATGATGGCCCGGGCCAGCGCCAGCATCTGCTGCTCGCCCCCCGACAGGCTCCCCGCCATCTGGCGCAGGCGGGTGCCCAGCACCGGGAAGAGCTCGGTGGCCTCCCCGATCGGGTCCTCCGCGTGGCCCGCCTCCGTGGCCGTCATGGTCGCGGCCATCTCCAGGTTCTCGCGCACGGTGAGGCTGGGGAAGATGCCCCGGCCCTCGGGCACGTGGACGATGGCCATGCGGGCGATGCGGTAGGCGGGCGTGCGCTCGATGCGGCGCCCGAACGCCGTGATCGTGCCGCGCTCGGCGCGCACGATGCCCGACACCGTGCGCAGGGTCGTGCTCTTGCCGGCGCCGTTGGGGCCGAGGAGGGCCACCACCGCGCCCTGCGGCACGGTCAGGGAGACGTCGCGCAGGGCGTGCACGCCGCCGTAGGCGACGGAGAGCCCGGCGATCTCGAGCGCGGCGTCAGAGGACACTGGCATCCCCCAGGTAGGCGGCCCGCACCAGGTCGTTGGTGCGGATCTCGTCGGGAGAACCGGTCGCGATGACGCTGGCCGAAGTCGAGCACCGTGATCCCGCTGCAGCACTCCATGACCAGCGCCATGTCGTGCTCGACCAGGAGGATGGCGGGCGGGTCGAGCGCGGAGGTGACGACCCGCAGGACCTCGCTGAACGCGGCCGTCTCGTGGGCGTCGAGCCCGGAGCCCGGCTCGTCGAGGAGCAGCACCCGGGGATCGGTGCACAGGGCGCGGCCCAGCTCCACCATGCGGCCCCGGCCGGTCGAGAGCTCGCCCGCCATCCGGTCCGCGACGGGCCACAGGTCGAGCAGGTCCATCACCTCGTCCACCCGGCGCCGCCGCTTGGCCGCGGCCCCGGCCGAGGACACCACCGGGGTGCGACGATTCCCACGAGGCGACGAGGTTGTCGTGCACCGACATGCGGGTGAAGAGGGCGAGGCGCTGGAACGTGCGGGCCAGGCCGGCCCGGCCCCTGCGGTGCGGCGGCCAGCCCGAGATGTCGTGGCCCCCGAAGAGCACCGTGCCGGAGCCGGCCCGCTGCAGCCCGGTCAGCACGTTGAACATGGTCGTCTTGCCGGCGCCGTTGGGGCCGATGAGCCCGACGATCCGGCCCGCGGGGACCGACAGCGAGACGTTGCTCAGCGCGCTCAGCCCACCGAAGCGCACCGAGACGCCCTCGGCCGCCAGAACGGGGCTATCGGGCATGGCTCGGGACCACCGGCCGTGGTGCCGCCGCAGCGGGTACTGATGGTCGTGGTGCGGCCGCAGCGGGTCGTGGTGCGGCCGCAGCGGGTGCTGATGGTCGTGATGCGGCAGCGGGTTGGGATGGGCGCCTCGGCAGCGGGCGCAGCACGTCGAGCACGTAACGGGTCTGGCGCCGGGCCAACGCGACGGTGCCCTCGGGCTCCTGGGCCAGCCCGATCACGCCCACCGCCACCGCCAGCGGGATGACCTGCACCACCTTGGTGGGGATCCCCGGCAGCTGCGGGAGCACGAAGACGGCGCCGGCGATCACCGCGCCGGCAATGAGCGAGCGCCCGCCGAGGACGACGAGCAGGAGCAGCCCCAGCGACGCCGACCACATGAAGTCCTGGGGCGTGATGGCCTGCTGCAGCGACCCGTACAGAGCGCCCCCGAGCGCGGCCACCATGGCGCAGACGACGAAGACGACGACCTTGGTCACGGTCAGGTTGACCCCGAGCGTCGACGCGGCGAGCGGGGAGTCGCGCACGATGTGCAGGCGCCGCCCGATCGGGCCCTGCCGCAGCGCGTAGGCCAGGATCGCCACCAGACCGAAAGCAACGACCACGAGCTCGTAGAGCGCGGCCCGCCCCGTGAAGGAGATGCCGAAGATCTCGGGGCGCGGCACCGTGATCCCCGTGAGCCCCCCGCTCACGTCGTTGCGGTTGAAGACGATGTTGTCCATCACCAGGGCGAAGGCCAGGGTGGCCAGCGCCAGGTAGAGCCCCGTCAGGCGCAGCGACACCAGGCCGACGATGATCCCGAGCGGCGCCGCGAGCAACATCCCGATCAGCGCGGCGAAGAGGAAGTGCTGCCCGTGCGCTCCCGCCAGGTGGCCGGCGGTGAACGCGCCCACGCCCACGAAGGAGAACTGGGCGATGGAGATCTGCCCCGCCCACCCCGTCAGCACGACGAGCGTCAGGGCGATCAGCGCGTAGATGAAGCCCTGGGTCACGAAGTTGAGCTTCGGACCGGGCAGGACGAGCGGGACCATCAGAGCAAGGAGGAAACCGACCAGCCCGACCGCCAGGCTGCGGTCGATGCGCACCGGCCCGGCCGCCCAGCGGACGCGCCGCATCGACCCCGAGGAGCGCAGCGCCGCCAGCCGCTGCGCCACCGCGCCCGACCCCGCCGACTTCGAGCCGGGTCCCGAACACGATGAGGAGCACGAACAGGGCGAGATAGGGGAGCGCCGCCTCCACGTTGGCCACCGTGCCCGAGTTGGAGTACTTCGAGATCACGCTGACCGTGATGCCGAGCGCCAGGCCGCCGAGGTAGGCGGCGGGCAGCCCGAAGAGGATCCCGAGGATCGCCGGGGCGAACGCATAGATCACCACCAGGACGAGCTGGTTCACATCGAGCCCCTGGGTCGGGCTGATGAGGATCCCGACCAGCGCGGCGAAGACCGAGGAGAGGATCCAGGCCACCCGCCGCACGTTGTCGCCGTGGACGCCGATCATGTCGGACAGGTCGGGGTTGTCGACGACGGCCCTGGTCGAGGTGCCGAAGCGTGTCCGGCGCAGCAGCCCCCACAGCAGGGCGGCCATGGTCAGCGAGACCAGGAGGGTGGCCAGCTGGTCGTAGCCGACGTGGAGGTGCGAGCCCAGGACGAAGGTCGAGATGGGGAAGATGGGCTGGAGGTGCTCGTCCTGAGGCCATATCAGCGACGCCGCCGCGCTCAGCGACGCCAGGACGCCCAGCGAGACCACGATGACCACCTCGATCGCCGCACCGCTGAGCGGCCGGAACAGCAGCTCGAGCGCGACGCCGATCAACGGGGCCACGACGAGGAACAGGATGGGCATCGACACCCAGGCGCTCAGGCCCCAGGCGTCATGGAGCTGCCAGTAGGTGAAGGCGCAGAACATGGCGATGGCGCCGTAGGCGAAGTTGAAGACGCCCACCGTCTTGTACGTCAGCACCATGCCCATGGCGGCCAAGCCGTAGAGGCCACCCGTGAAGATCCCGATGACGACGAAGGGCCAGAATGCGCTCATTTATGAGGCCTGCGTCGGCCTGCCCGCCGCAGAACATCCCCGACGCCGGCGCCTTCCTGACGAAGCCCGACCCCTTGATCTGGACGTCGACGTCGCAGTTGTAGACCCCGTGCGAGCTGGGTGTGTAGCCGCCGAGAGCGCCGCCGCCGTTCCAGTTCTGGAGCGAGTTGAAGACCTTGACGATGCTGGCCCGGGTCGGGTTGTGCCCGCTCTGGATCAGCGCGTAGACGAGCATCTGGGCGTCCTCCCAGGCCAGGAACCCGAACCCGCTCGGGGAGTCGCCGGGCTCGTAGGTGGCGAGCTGCTGCTGGTACAGCTGCACCATGGGCTGGGGCTCGTTGAGGGGGATGAAAGGAAGTCCCACGGTGAGGCCCTGGGCGGCCGACTGGCCGGCCACCGAGATCATGTCGGGGGTGTAGGCGTCGAACGTCGCCGCCACGTAGGCCGGGTGGTACGACTGCTGCTGCATGGCCTGGAGCATCTTGGCGTTGCCCGTCACGTCCATGGTGTCGATGACGCCGTTGCAGCCGGCCTGTTGCATGGAGGCCACGTCGCTCTCCAGCGACGCCGACGCGGGCGAGACAGCGAAGTCGCTGTAGCAGACGGTGCCGCCCTCGGCCTGGTACACCTTCTCGAACTGCTGCGCGGCCTGCGCGCTGATGGCGATGGAGTAGGCCAGGAAGGCCATCTTGGTGGGGAAGTAGCCAGACTGTTTGGCCAGCTCATACACGCCGTTGGAGATGTAGTACGGCCCGTCCCGGCGGCGACTGGTTGCAGCTGCCCCCTGCAGGGCTCCAGTACACCGGCTCCTCGGAGCGGTTGCAGTTGATCGCGAACCCGACGTCGGGGATGTTGGCCGACGTCATCGCTGGAACTCCGCCGTTGTCGGCGTCGGAGGTCGAGCCGACGAAGGCCAGGACTTTGGGGATCAGGTCGGCGACGTCGGACGCGTTGGTGGAGGCGTTCTGCTGGTCGTCCTCGACGTCCAGGGCGAGCTTGCGCCCGCAGATGCCCCCGGCCGCGTTGACGGCGGAGAACAGCGCCTCGACCGCCTGGCTGCCCTGGGGGAAGGACCCGGTCAGGGGCCCGGTCAGGCCGCTGACGTTGCCGAAGCTGATTGAGGTCGGTGACACTCCCGACGTCGGACGCCGTGTTGCCGGTCGTCCCGGCGCAGGCCGCGGCCTCTGCGGCGGGGGAGAAGTTGAAGCCGGCCGATGTGGGTGAGGCCGGGGCGGTGGGGGCGCTGGCTGCTGCGGCACCGGCCCCGGCGGCCGCTCCGCCGCTGGCGGCGGTCCTCACCCCGGACCCGGACGACGAGCCCGAGCCCGTCGAAGTGGCGCCACCGGCGGCCAGCGTCGTGGACGTCCCGGCCGCGACGGCGCTCCCGGTGCCGGCATCGGTCCCGTTGCTCCCGCTCGCCCCCAGGTAGGGGCCCACCCGGGCCCCGCACGAGGCTGCCACCAGGGACAACGCAAGTGCCCCCAGAATTCCCACCCATCTCTTCTTCAATGTGCCCACCCGATTCAGGCACCCCCTCACGTAGGTAACTCAGGCGCAGGCGGGGTGCTTGCGGGACCGCTCCAATTTCCTGACGCCTGTGTCAGGTTCAGGTACCCTGGGCCCATGGCACTGCCCAGGATCATCAGCGTTGACGACCACGTCGTCGAACCGTCACACGTGTGGCAGACATGGCTCCCCGAGAAGTGGCGGGAGCGCGGCCCGAGGGTGGAGCGCAAGAAGTGGGGCTCGTTCAAGCACCTCTCCGGGGCCAAGTACGACATGGTCGAGGACCCCGACGGCGAGTGGGGCGACGCCTGGTACTACGACGACGAGCTCATCTACGTGCAGAAGAAGTTCGTCGCCATCCCGCGGGCGTCGGTGACCGAGGACGAGAAGGGGGACCTCCTCTTCGACCGCACGAAAATGACGATGACGGCCACCACGTACGACGAGATGCGCAAGGGCTGCTGGGACCGTGAGGAGCGCATCAAGGACCTGGCGCTCAATTACACGGACGGCTCACTGCCCTTCCCGACCTTCCCGCGTTTCTGCGGCCAGACCTTCTACGAGAACAAGGACAAGGAGCTCGGCCTCGCCTGCGTCAAGGCGAACAACGACTGGATGGTCGAGGAGTGGTGCGCCCCCTCGGGCGGCTACAACATCCCGCTGTGCATCATTCCGCTGTGGGACGCCGAGCTGGCGGCCGCCGAGACCAAGCGCAACGCCGAGCGCGGCGTGCGGGCCATCGCCTTCAGCGAGATCCCGACCCGCCTGAAGCTCCCCAGCATCAACACCGACTACTGGGACCCGCTGTGGCAGGTCTGCAACGACTACGGCGTGACCGTCTGCATGCACGTCGGGTCCTCGTCCTCGAACCCCGTCGCCTCGCCCGACTCGCAGGCGGCCGTGGGAGTCACGTTGGGCTTCAACAACGCCATGGCGTCGCTGGCCGACTGGCTCTTCTCGGGCAACCTGATCCGCTTCCCCAAGCTCAAGCTGGCCTACTCGGAGGGGCAGATCGGCTGGATCCCCTACGTCCTGGAGCGGGCCGACACGGTCTGGGAGATGCACGACTCATGGACGCACGCCAAGGATCGCCTCTCGGTCCCGCCGTCGACCCAGTACTACGGCCGCATCTTCGGCTGCTTCACCGCGGACCGTCACGGCCTGCGCTCGCTGGAAGAGGTGGGCGAGGACAACATCTGCTTCGAGACCGACTACCCGCACACCGACACGACGTGGCCCTACTCCGAGGCCTACATCGAGAAGCTGTGTGTCGGCCTCACGGACCAGCAGGCCTACAAGATCCTGCGCGGCAACGCGATCAAGATGTTGGAGCTCGACCGGGTCTGATCCTTCCTGCCGGCGCTGGGGATTATCAGGACTGAATGGGCACGGGGCTGTTCTCTGGCACGTTTCCGAGGGCGGACCAGATTCCGTTCAGGCTCAATTGGTAGTAGAGGGAATACGAAGAGAGAACGAACATCAACAGAATGCCGACGATCGGCATGACATTCGGCGCAATCCCGGCCGCCCGTTGCATCGAGCGAATGCGGTCGCCGGTCCGGTAGACGGTGACGAAGGCCGGGACGATGATCAGGCCTCCGGGGAACAGCGCGAGGAGGGAAACCACCGGGTTCACGTCTATTGACGGGTCGAGCCGCCGCGCTTCGTCATTGATCTTGTACCACCAGTAGAGGTGATAGATGCCGAGCGTGATGATCGGCCACACAAGCCAGACGAGGACGGGGTTGCGGTGCTTGCCGGTCAGTCCCTGCCGAGGCGCGGTGCTCATCGAGTCCATGTTGAAATCCTCCATGGGTCGTTGCGCAACGGAGCATACGCTGCTTCGCCGAGCGAAGACTCGCTGTAAACCCGGGTGGACTGTCACCCGTCTCAACGCGTGAGACGCCACCACACCCCGGGGCCCGAGAGTGGACTCGCTGTCACCAGATCGACCTGTGCTGATTTGGTTCCCACTCCGGCTTGCACCGTCCCGACGGTTGCCCCGCTCGGTAGGGCACCACGCAAAATGGGGTGTCGAATGTCGAGGGTGGCGACGAGGCCGGGCCACCCGACCACGTTGACCGGTTGCGCCACGGTCGCCGGTGCCGTCGCACCCCAGGGTGCATCGACCTCGGCGGCCTTCTGGCCGGGAGCGAAGATGGTGAAGCTGTGCAGGGCAGCGAAGACGCTCTTCACGAGCGCGTCACCCGCATTGACTGCGGCGGTGTTCGGGCCGAGCGACCCGCCCGGCTGACCCAGGACGGCACCGACGACCGTGACGTCTTTCCCTCCGATGTTCTGCTGCGCCGCAAAGAGAAAGCAGCCCTGTGCACTCGAGTCTGACGCCGTCTTGATGCCGATGATCCCGTCGTGGCCCAGGTCGAAATTGGGGTTGTAGACGACGGTGGTCATCGGCACGCTCGCTTGGCCCAGCGAGACGATCTGTCGGAGGACCGGGATGGACAGCGACGCCTCGCCCAGGGTGACGAGGTCCTCTGCCGTGCTCGTCGTGGCCGGGTCCACGCCGCTCGGGTCGGTGATGTGTGTCGAGGTGAGGCCGAGCTTGCTCGCGGTGGCATTCATCTTGGCCACGAACGCGCTGACGCTTCCCGCGTCCCAGTCGGCGAGGACCGTCGCCATGTCGGCTCCCGAGTCGACCAACAACCCTTCGAGGGCTTGGAGCTCGGTGAGTGACTCTCCGGCTGCGACCGGGACTTCGGACTCCTGGCTCGCCTGGCCGGCCTGATACGCCGCGAGCGCGTCGGCGGTCACGGGGATCGCCGGGCCGTCGGCCCCCGGCGCCAAGTGATGATCCGACAGGACCACGTAGGCGGCGAGGAGCTCGGCCAGACCGGCGACCGGGACGGACTGGGTCCCACGCACCTGGCCCACCGTGCCAACGCCCAGGACCTTCGCCGCTGCCTCTCCGCCGCTCGGCCACGCGAAGGACGGTGCCGTCCCTGTGAGACGGACAGCACTGGCCGTGACGGTGGAGTGGGGGAGCGGTCGCACCCACTGTGCGATGGCACCCGCGCAGAGCGCCACGACGATGAGCCCAGTGCCCCACACGAGGAGTCGCCGGCGCCGGCGCGAGGAGCGCAGCCCGGCAACGATCTCGAGCTCGTCCTCACTCGGCTCAGGGAGCTGGCGGCCCATTTCGGCGAGGCGCTCCTCGCTTGCTCGAGGCAGCACCCGCTTTCGGGCGTGGGCAGGACCTGCTCGTCTGCCGCTGTCGTTGCCGACCATGACCGCAACGCTATGGCCGCTACGCCCCGCGGAGTGGGCACGTCCCGGACCGGGGCATCCGGTGAACGCCCGTTCCAGCCTGGTCCCGACGCGACTTCAGGACTTCGGCCGCCGCTGACGAGCCCAGTGGTCCGGCTCAGTCCCGACCTCGGCGAGGGTGGTTGGCACCTCAGGCGCGACGTGGCACGATCTCACAGATGAGCAGCAGGCCCGATCACCTCCGCGACCTCGTCTGGCTGCGTCGAGTCCGCGACCGGATCGACCGGGAGTACGCCCAGCCGCTGGACGTCGAGGCCCTCGCACGCGGCGCGCACATGTCGGCCGGGCACCTCAGCCGCGAATTCCGGCTCGCCTACGGCGAATCCCCGTACGGCTACCTGATGACACGGCGCATCGAGCGGGCGATGGCGCTGCTGCTTCGTGGCGACCTCAGCGTCACCGAGGTCTGTTTCGCGGTGGGCTACTCGTCGCTGGGCACGTTCAGCACGCGCTTCACCGAGTTGGTCGGCGTGCCGCCCAGCACCTACAGGCGAGACGCAGCTCGGGCGTCTGCCGGGGTGCCGGCGTGCGTCGCGAAACAAGTAACCAGACCGATCAGGAATCGAGAAGCATCGGTGGTCGAGCCCCATTTACGCATGACCTCTATGAACCTCACCCTTAACTCGACCTTCCTCCCGCACGACGACCCCGATGCCTCCGTGGCCTTCTACCGCGACGCCCTCGGCTTCGAGGTCCGAACCGACGTCGGATCCGGCAAGATGCGCTGGATCACCGTCGGTTCCGCCGACCAGCCGGACATGTCCATCGTTCTGGAACCGCCCGCCGCCGACCCTGGCATCACCGACGACGAGCGTCGCACCATCGTCGAGATGATGGCCAAGGGCACCTACGCCCGCGTCATCCTGGGGACCGCCGACCTCGACGGTGTCTTTAAGCAGGTGGAGGCCAGCGGCGCCGAGGTCGTGCAGGAGCCGACCGAGCAGCCGTACGGTGTGCGCGACTGCGCCTTCCGTGATCCCGCGGGCAACCTGATCCGGATCAATCAGCTGCGCTGAGCCGATCAGCAGCCCGTTGCTTCGCCTATTGAGGCACCTTGGGCAACGAGCTGCCACAACGGAGGAGGTCGGGCCGCCCTCCTGTGTCACGCTGAGGTTCGCCCTTGTCCCGTTGCGCAGAGTCTTGGCCCAGTTCTGGTTCGGCGGAACCGACAACTGTGGCTCAGCCTGGATAGACCAACCCAGCTTGGCCAGCCGGGGCTCCATGTACGCGATGAGAGCTGGCAAACCTTGGCCCCATTGGAACCGTGACTGGACCGCGACCGGAGACCACCCCTGGGTGCCGGGCCTCCCGTCGCAACTGTCCTGATGGGGTTCGATCTTGATGATGTAGGACGCATCGAGGGATGGCGGTAGCTCGTGAACCCACGGCAGGGCCACGGTGCCGTATCCGGGTAGCGCCGAAGCCGTCGGGGTGAGCTGTTGCATGATCTTTCCACCGGGATCACCGGAGCCCGGACCACCAGTGAACAGAAACCACCCGCCAAGTGCGAGAAGGACTGCGGGAGCGGCAACGAAGGGCCAGCGATGGTGCTTGGTTCGGGCACCAGATGGCCTTGTGACGACCGGCGGCGGTTCCGTCCAGACCGGGTCGTCGATGCTCCCGACCTTGGGCACGCTCAGATTCTAGTTCGCTTCGGGAGCCCGATTCGCTCAGGGTTCCACCCGATACCTGAGGCGGCCCACCGCCTCCCCTCCGCCGGACTCGTCACGGCGGCCTACTACCCGAGCGCTTCCAAGCGCCCCAACACACTGCCGTAGCCACCTTGCTCCGAAACCTCACGGGCGTGGTCCATCAGCCCTCCCGCCTCCGCCAGGTTCTCATGGCCCCCGACTCGCACCAACACCTCGGCCAGGTCCATCTCGTTCACCGCAGTGCAGCACCGTGGCCCCGATGCGCCGGTGTTCATCGAGCGCCCGCCGCAGTCGCTCCTGAGTCGCCGTCTGGCGCCCGAGCAACGAGGCCAGCCGGCCCAAGGGGCGTTCGGCCACGCCGTAATAGATCGGGCCGGCTGTCGCGTGAAGATGGGGATATGGCGACAGGTGCCGGTAGAGCGCCTCACCCGCTCGGAGGTCGCCGAGGGCCACCAGGCGGGCCTCTGTGAACAGTGCGAGGCAGCTGAGCCACACCGAATCACGCGGGAAAGTCCAACGAGCTTGACGCGTCGAGGTCGAAGACCTTCCGGGCCTCATCGACGTTTCCTGACTCGAGATGACCGAGCACCAGTGCCGGCCGAAGCCGGGATAGTCGGATAACCCGGCGCCTCCGACTGGGAAGAGCGACACGATTTTTCGCTCATCCGTCCCTGGGCCCAGTACAGCTGGAAGAGTGCTCCGCCCCCCGAGGCCACCGCGGCCGGAAAGCCTTGCAGGCCGAGGGTGAGCATGGAATTGGCCTTACGTCAAGGGCGGCGAGATCGCCGTCCAGCATGCTCAGTCCGGCGCGGATGTTCGAGGCGCTGAGCTGCATGACAAGAAGGCCGTATTGCCGAGCGAGTTCCTCCATGCGGTGGACGGACGAACGCCCCTCGTTCGACGTCGCCCAGGACGAGCCGGCTCGAGGCGTGCCACAGGAGGGCGCTTGCCAGGGTCACGGGGTCGTGGCCATTCTCAGCGATCTCGAGTGCACGCGCGCCGCCTGAAGGGCTAGATCTTCAGCGGCATCGACAGAACCGATGAAGCTCGTCGCGAGGTAGACGTTCAAGGTCACATCGTCATCGCCCGCTTTCGATGCCGCCGTAAGTGCAGCATCGGCAAGCTCCCGCCCGACCCGCCATTCTTCAGGTGCCGTCTCGTCGACCAGGGCCGCCAGCACCCGTGCCCGCCGGCCGTGGTCCAAGGGATCGAGCACGTCGAGGGCATGCTGCAACAACCGAACGACGTCGGGGTCGGCGGCGTCCGCAGTGCTCTGGTTGGCGATACGGGACAGTGCACACGCGACGATGAGGTCCGGGTCCCCCGGCCCGTTCCGCCAGCGAGCCGGCCAGCTTCAGCGTCGTGCGGCGTCCTTCGACCAGGTTGTTCACCGCCTGCGCCCGCCCCAGGGAGAGCAGCATCCGGATCCGGGGACCCGGATTCATAGCGGGCTCCCGGTCCAGGGTCTCAAGCGCCTGGCTGTACAGGCGGGCCGCATCGGCGGGGGCCAGCGCCTCCATCGCCGCGTGTCCGGCGGCCCGAAGGGAGTACTCAATTGCCTTTTCGACGTCGGTCGGTCGTGTCGCTGCCTGCCAATGCCTCGCTGTCTTGAGAGCCGGCCCACGTGGAGTTCGCCTGGCGCCGCCTCCGCCTCCAGGACTTCCGCCACGCGTGCAGGTGGATGCGCTGACGGCGTGCGGCGCTCAGTTCGCCGTAGAGCGCATGTTGAATCAGTGCGTGTGCAAAGCGGTAGCGATTCGGCTCGTTGGCCTCGACCAGGAGCGCGGCCCGTTGTCGCCGTCTCCATGATCTCGAGGACGTCGTCCGAGGCCGCTTCAGAAACCGTCCCCAGGACGTCGAGATCGAATTCGCGCCCGATCACAGCGGCCGTTGACAGCACTCGTCGTGGCTCCGGTCCCAGGCGAGCCACCCGTTGGCCCACGACGTCGCGGAGACTCTGCGGCAGCGCCAGATCCTCTAACGAGCCGGCGAGCGCATATCGCCCGGTGTCGTCCATCTCAATCGCGCCCGACTCCGCCAGGTGTCGGAGAAGCTCCCCCACGAAGAACGGGTTCCCGTCGGTCTCACGGCGGAGAGCAAGGGCGAGAGCGACACCGGCCTCGTCCAGCTCATAACCAGCCGCCGTCTGGATCAGATCGAGGATCTCCTGTGTCCCCGAGGCCCCCCAGGTCGATCCGGCGCACGCCCGTCTCACGATGCAGATCGGCCAGCAACCCGGTCAGGGGATGGTCGCTGCCGAGGTCGCTCTGGCGGTACGTCCCGACGATCACGCACGCGGACCAGCCCTGAGGAAGACCCGATCAGGTGGCGCAACAAGGCGAGGCTCGAGGAGTCGGCCCATTGCAGGTCGTCTAGGACGATCACCATCGGACGCTCCGACGAGGCGAGCTCCAGGACCTGCAGGATCGACTCCATCAGCAGGAATTGCTCGGATGTCGGGCGTCGTGTCGACGATCTCTCCGGCTGGCAGGAGCGCGGCATCCACCGGCAAGAAGCGACGGAGGGCCCAGGCGTGCACCGGTGTGAGGGCAGACAAGACGTCATGGCTCAGATTCCGGACCAGATGTGACAGGGCGCCCAACCACGGAAAATACGGCGCGTGAGATCCTTCGGCACACTCGCCGAATAGGACGGTGACATGCTCGGCGTGGAGTCGTCGGGCTGCCTGGGCCGTGAGCGCCGACTTGCCGACGCCGGGTTCCCCGGCCACCAGCACGACCTCAAACCGCCGCTCGGCCGCCGATCGCTTCTGCGCTTCCTCCAACATCTCCAGCTCGACGACCCGTCCGGAGAATCCGAAGAGCCCACCGCCCGCGTACTGGGCCAGCCGGGCGGGGAACGGGACAGCACCGCCCGTGTCGGCCATCACGTCGTCGGGTTCCCAGAGGACCTCGACGGCCGGTACCGGAGCGGGGAGGCCCTTGAGCTCGAGATCGCCGATAGAGGAGAACGCCTGCGACGTATGACGGCCCACAGTCAGCCGCAGGAGCTCGGTGGCCAGGATCTGTCCGCCCTCGGCCAACGCGCACAGGCGCGAGCCTCGACCACGGGGTCGCCGAAGAAGCCGCCTTCTTCTTCCGTGGCCTCACCGGTCGCCAGCCCGATGCGGACACCCAGCGGCGTCTCGGACCGGCGGTTGTGCCGCTCGATCCCCTGGAGCATCTCGACCCCGCACGCCACCGCCCGGCTCGGACTGGAGAAGACGACCATGAGCCCGTCGCCGAGGTTCTTGACCTCGCGCCCGCCCATCGCCTCGATCGACGCCCGGAGTATCCCGAAGTGCCGCAGCCGCAGCGCGTCGGCGTCCACTGCGGTTAGCCGAGGCGAGCTCGGTGGACCCGACCAGGTCGGTGAACAGGAAGGTCGCGGCGACGCTCTCGCCCATCTGCATCCCCCAAGCTGGAACCACGTCAAGGCTAGCCGGGGACAACCCCAGATGCTTGGTGGTTCAGACAGCCTTGGGTGGCCGACCGCCCCGGCTTGCCCTTGCATCGGTGACGGCGGCCCACAGCGGCGACGGCCGCGACGTCATGACGCGCCCCGTCGGGCCGACGAAGATCAGCTTCTCGTTCGCGTTCCCGGACATCGTCCAGCCGCGGCTGTGCACGCGTCGATGGTGATGGAGGCACAAGAGGGCCAAGTTGTCGATGTCGGTACACCCGCCGGCCTGCCAGTGCCCGACGTGATGGGCGTTCGTGAACGTCGCATTGGTACATCCGGGGAAGCGGCAGTGCCGATCCCGCCGCCAGATCTCCCTGCGCTGGGCCTCCGTCGGGTCACGCCGGGTCCGACCCTCGTACATCGTGTGGCCCACGTCGTCGTCGACGGCAATGACGATGTGCGGCGTCGCACGAGATCCGCTGGACCGTCTCGACGCTGATCAGCCCGCCTCTTTCGAGCTCACCGCCCAGTGCCGACGGCTCGCCCGAGTCGTCGAGCAGGGCATCCATCGGGACGTGGGCCACGACAAGAGGCCGATTCGACGATGGCGAACCGTTCCCGGGAGTTCGGATCGTCGTCAGCAGGGCGTCGCACAGCCGGTGGTCCCACGGCGTCTCTCCATCCGAAGGGATCTCGCGGGCGCGGGCCTCGAGCGTCGAGCGGACCTCGGCATAGGACTCAGCCGGCAGCTGGGCGGTCATGGTGCGGTGACGATCGTTGAAACGGACGAACCGCCCGTCGTGCTCGGCCGCGGCCCGCTCCTCGCTCACACCGGCCGCCGAGACGGCCAGGTCGGCCAGCTGGCGGACCGAGCATTCCTGCGCCTGCTCCCGCAGGGCGCCGTCCGGTCTCGGGTGTCGCCGAATCAGCCACGGCCCGGAACTTGTCGAACGAGAGCTCACCGGCACACGTACCGGCCAGCAGGTCGGGGAGATCGAAGCTGCGCTCGGCGACGTGGGCGTAGGCCTTGGCCGTGGGCGGCGAGACGCCGAAGCGCTCCGCGACCCAGGTCTCCGTCGACGTCGCCCCCTCGTCACGGAAGGCCTCCCGGCGGTCCACCTCTCCCAGCAGCTCGAGAATGCTCCCGTCGACCGCCGCCCTCAGCCGGAAGAGCCCGTCCAGGCGGGTCGCCAACTCCTCGCTGGCGAGGCCCGCCACCACCGCCGTCCCGAGCGGCGCACCAAAGACCGGCAATCGGGGCCCGCAATACCGGCCCAGATTCAGCCCCGGACCCGGTCCCAGATCGTGGCGACGTCGTCATCGCCCAACGAACGGTCCCCGCCGCACACCCAAAACGTCGTCGTAGATCTATTCCAAAGACGACAACGTCGCGTCAGCGAGCGGCCCATTGGACCGCAACGCAGAGATCACCCCCGCCCCCCCAGCGATCGCAGCGAGGACATATGAGTCACGGTGAAGGCGTGCTCGGCCCCCGCCGACGCTCCCCATGTCGCCGCCGGCGACCACGAAGATCGTCCCCGTCAGAGCCAGGCCCAATGCCGTCCCGAACCCACGCGTCATGTTCAGCACACCCGAGGCCATCCCGGACTGCTGCGAAGGGGCCGCCCCCATGATCGAGGCGTTATTGGGCGAGGTGAACAGCCCCATCCCCACCCCGATCAACGCCAGCAACACCAAGAACCAACCCGTCGACGGCCGCAACGCCCCCAGCAGCGCCAGCCCCCCGGCGACCAGGCCCATCCCGGCAACAGTCAACGGCCGAGCCCCCAGCCGATCCGCCCACCGCCCCGCCATAGGCGCCACCACCCCGAAAGCCAAGGGCATCGCCATCAGCTCCAGCCCGGACCGGGCCGTCCCCGAGACCCTGCCCCCGCTCCAGGTAGAAGGGCACCAGCAACAGGACGCCGAACATGACCAAATACGAGCCGATCCCAGCCGTGATCCCCGTCGAGAACTGGGCATTGCGGAACAACCCCAGATCGAGCATCGGGTCCTCGTCCCGGCGCTCGTGGCGGATGAACACGACGCCCAACACCCCGGCCGCCACGAACAGCCCCACGATCAACAACGAACCCCATCCCACCCCCGCCCCGAAGGAGATCGCCGAGAGCAGCGCCACCACCGCCGGGAAGAACAGCGCCAACCCCACCCAGTCGAAGCGCACCCGGGCCAGGAGATCGCGGCTCCGGGGCACCAGCAACACCGCCGCCGAGCGCCCAACAACCCAAAAGGAATGTTCACGAAGAAGATCAGCCGCCACCCACCCGCCGCCAGCAGCAACCCGCCGACAGAAGGCCCCATCGCGAGACCCAGCGCCTGCGCCGCCCCCTGGAGCCCGATGGCCTTCCGAGCGCTCGCCCGGGCACGACCAGCACGATGATGGCCAAGCTGTTCGCCTGCAGCATCGCCGCGCCGACAGCCTGCAGGGCGCGGAAGCCGCACAGCGCGCCCAGCGTCGGGGCGAGCCCGCACAGCGCCGAGGCGAGCGTGAAGATCAAGAAGCCGTAGACGTACAGGAGCTTGTGGCCCCACATGTCGGCGAAGCGCCCGACCGCCGTCACGGTGGCCACCAGCACCAGCAGGTACGACAGCCCGACCCAGGTGACCGCGCCCACAGACGCGTCGAAGGTGTGCTGCAGCGTCGGCAGGGCGACGGTGACGATGGACGCATCGAGCTGGCCCATGAATGCGCCGACGCACACCGCGGCCACGGCGAACCACGGTGCGTTGGGTTGCTCCCGGATCACCCGCGGGCGCCGGGGCTCGACGAGCAGCCGGTCCCAGGTCAACGTCCACGGCCGTGACGGGCCGGGGTCGACGTCGGTCACCTCACGACGACTGCACTCGACTTGATGTCGCGCGACGACGATCCGACCAGCACCTCGTAACGACCCGGGTCCGTTCGCCACCCGTGCGTGTCCACGTCCCAATACGAGAAGCTGGCAGCGTCGAGCTCCACCTCGACCGTCTCCTGCTGGCCGGCCTCCAGCGCGACTTTCACGAAACCCACCAGCTCCCGGTCGGGCCGTGGCACGCGTGACTCGAGCGCGCGCAGGTACACCTGCACGACCTCGGTGCCCCGTCGCTCGCCGTTGTTGGTCAGCCGGACGCGCACGCGCTCGGGCGTGATCGTGACCTCGTCGTAGACGATGTCGCCGTAGGAGAGGCCGTGCCCGAACGGGAAGAGAGGAGCGAGGTGCGCGGTCTCGAAGAAGCGGTAGCCGACGAAGACCTCCTCGCCGTAGACGACGCGGCCCTCGACCCCCGGGTACCGGTCACCCTCGATGCCCGCCGGTCCGTCCTCCACCCGGGCCGGGAAGGTGATCGGCAGCCGTCCGGAGGGCTCGGAGGCGCCGGTGATGATGTCGGCCAGGGCGTCGGCACCCTCCTCGCCGGGGTACCAGGCCATGAGGACGGCGGCGGCGCGCTCGGCCCAGGGCATCTCGACCGGCGAGCCCGCGTTGACGACCACGATCGTGCGGGGGTTGGCCTCGAGCACTGCCTCGACCAGCTCGCGCTGGCGCCCGGGCAGCGACAGGTCCGGCCGGTCGTGGCCCTCCGACTCCCACTGCCCGTTCGACCCGACCACCACGACGGCCACGTCGGCGGCGCGGGCGGCGTCGACCGCCCGTTCGAATTCGTCACCGGTGTCGGGCGGCGACGCGGCGATGCGGGCGCCCATGATGGGGGAGGAGCTCGAACGCGGCCAGACCTCGACGGCGAGCTCGTGACTGCGGCCGGCGGCGAGGTCGACGATCACCTCGACCGGCTCGCTCCCGGCGCCATAGAACCCGGTGCCGCGGGACGGGTTGGTGTTGTCGACGACCAGGTCGCCGTCCACGCGGAACACGGCCCGCCCGGCACTCTCCAGGCCGAGGCGCCACGCGCCGGACACGTCCGGGGTGAAGGTCCCGCTGATGCGGGCGGACCAGCGGCCGACGTCGAGGCCGGGCACCGGCGAGCCCAGCCACAAGACCGCGCGAGTTGTGGGCCACGCCTCTGGAGACGGGGTCTCCGCGAGGGAGGGTCGGCCCCTTCGAAGTACTCCACGGTGAACCCCTCGCCATCGTTGACGAGGCGGAGGTCGATGGGGGGCAGGCCGCGATCGATGCGGCAGCCCACCTCGTAGGTGACGGACGCCGCCGGGAGGCGCTCGGCCAGCGCGCCGGCCACGCTGCGGCGCCGGTGCGGCGTCACCTCGGAGCTGCCCCCGCCCATGGCGAGCTGCGAGGCGTTGGGCCCGATGACCGCGACGTTCTCGATTGTCCCGTCATCGGGCAGGGGAGCAGACCGTTATTCACCAGCAGGACCGTTCCCTCGGCCGCGATCGCTCTGGCGAGGGCACGCCGGCCGGGGTCGTCGTCCTCGCGCTCGGGCTCGGGCGCGGGGATGGTGTCGTCGAGCAGGCCGACGCGGGACATGAGGCGCAGGAGGCGGCGCACCTTCTCGTCGACGACGGACTCGTCGACCGACCCGTCGCGGACGGCGGCGGCGAGGGAGGGGCCGAACCAGGCGGGCGGACCCGGCATCTCGAGGTCGAGGCCGGCCAGCGCGGCCGGCGCGGTCGAGTGCGTCCCGAACCAGTCCGACATGACGAGCCCGTCGAAGCCCCACTCGTCCTTCAAGATGTCATTGATGAGGTCGGGCTGCTCGCCGCAGTAGATCGCCGTTGACCTTGTTGTAGGCGGTCATCACGGACCAGACGCCGGCCTCCTGTACGGCGGCCTCGAAGGCAGGGAGGTGGATCTCCCGCAGGGTGCGCTCGTCGACCTCGGCGCTGATGGTCATCCGCTCGTGCTCCTGGTCGTTGCAGGCGAAGTGCTTGATGCAGCAGGCCACGCCGCCCGCCTGGACGCCGCTGATGTAGGCGACGGCGATGCGGGCCGTCAGCAGCGGGTCCTCGGAGAAGGACTCGAAGGTGCGGCCGGCCAGCGGCGTGCGCGGGATGCACACCGTCGGGCCCAGCAGCACGTGCACGCCCTTGGAGCGCGCCTCGGCGGCCAGCGCCTCGCCCAGGCGGCCGGCCAGCTCGGGGTTCCACGTCGAGCCGACCGCCATGCCGCAGGGCAGCGACAGCGAGCGGCGGCCGACCATGCTGTCGCCCCGTACTCCTGAAGGGCCGTCGGACACCTTGAGGGCGGGGATGCCGAGCCGCTCGACGGGCGGGAGGTACCACAGGCTGGCGCCGGCGGTGAGGGAGCACTTCTCATCGAGCGTCAGGGCGGCCAGGAGTTGCTCGGGATCCATGTTGGTGACACTACGCGGCCCGCTGCTGAGGGCAATGGGCCTTTCTCCCATCGGATTGGTGGGGTGGTCCTTCTGCTGGCGCGCCGGCTTCGAACCTGTGTTCAGGATTCCGATTGTCGTGAGCCCAGGTCTCTGCGAGCCTGTTGGTGATGACGCGAGCTGCCGAATGTGCCTGTGGGCGGGTCCAACTCACCGTCGAGATGGAGCCACTCGCCGTCGTGACCTGTCACTGCGCGTTCTGTCAGAAGCGGACGGGCAGCGTCTTTCAAGTCAGCGCAGTCTTCTCAGATGATGCGAACGTTGCGATCACGGGCGAAACCACGGTGTACAACGGCCTCGAGACGGACGGTCTCGGTACCGCCATCGGAGATGATGTCAGCTACCACTTCTGTCCGACGTGTGGTTCGACGATTTTTTGGACATTCGCAGGGCGCTCAATAACGGTGATCGCCGTCGGGAGCTTCGCCGATCCGGACTTTCCCGCCCCCACGGCGGAGTTGCACACGCCGTTTCGCCATCACTGGATGCAGCCAGTCGAAGGGGCAGACCAGTTCGAGGCCTTCCGGTCAACGTAGACGGTCCCGCGACGCCTATTGCCGAACTTGAAAGCTCGGCGCCCTTCACCGGCATCGTTTGGGGCAGGTACGATCTGCTCCCGTGACGCTTGGAACCGTGGCGTTTTGGCATAGAGAAGAGGGCTGGGGAGCGGTCTCAACTCCTGCACGGCCGGGTGTTGGTTTTGTCCACTTCTCAAACGTCAGGGGCGAAGGCTTCCGAGACCTCATTCCGGGCAGCTCGGTTGAGTTCGAATGGCGAGACGATTTCGAGCAGGACGGTTGTCAGTGGCGAGTGGCGTGGGTCGAAGCGACCTGAGCAACTTTCTCTCACCATCCCGGCGAAGTGGGGCACCTCGGGCCCGCCCGACATCGGCCTCCATTATTCGCGGTGGCTAGCATCTTGATCGTGCCACGACACCCTCTGGTGGCCGCAAGCACGGTGTTGGTGACGGTCGTTGGCGTGCTGGTCACGGCCGCAGCTCCGGTGGCGGCAAAGCCGACCAAGAACACGGTGCCTACTGGGTATGACGTCAGCTACCCCCAATGTGGCAGGCCCTACCCGACTTCGGTGATCTTCGGCATCGTCGGGGTCAATGACGGAATCGCGTACTCGGTCAACCCGTGCGCGGCGAGCGAGCTGGCCTGGGCTGAGGTGGCCCAGAATCACGCCCCCGCGTTCTACGCAAACACCGCAGACCCCGGACCGGGGTACTCGTCTCACTGGCCGACTGGCCAACAGTCGCCGGAGGCGTGCGACGGATCGAACTCCGCGGGCTGCTCCTACGACTACGGCTGGAATGCCGCGCAGAACTCGTTTGCCGCCGCGGTGAGCGCGGAACAAGCTGATGGGTCTACCTCGGCAACAACGGCGGCAGCCGTTGCACCGTGGTGGCTCGATGTCGAGACCGGCAACAGTTGGGAAACTTTGGAGGCCGCCTATGGTGCAACGGCAACCTCAGATGCCAACGACCGGGCCGATCTGCAGGGTGCTGTTGCCTACCTCAGCAGCGAGGGCGTTGGCAGAGTCGGGTTCTACTCGACCGGGTCGCAGTGGACCTCGATCACCGGGGGAACGGGATCGACGTTCGCAGCATCGCCAGACTGGGTCGCCGGTTTCCGGACATTGAGTGTGGCTCAGGCAGGGTGTAGCTCGACGTCGTTCACTGGCGGACGAGTGGGCCTGACGCAATACCCCTCCGGTGGATTCGACGCTGACTACGCCTGTCCCTGACGTCGTTTCCGGACGGGTCGAGGTTCCCGCTAATCGAACGAAAATCACGTAGCCCCAGGGCTGCCTCCGAAGTGCCGCAGTGCCCACCATCCCGGCAAAGGGGGACACCGCCGGGAGTCGCTTGCTTATCGGTAACCTCTCGGTTACCGTAACGTCCGTGTTACCGAACGCGGACCCCTTTGAAGCGTTGGGGGATGCGCACCGCCGGGAGATCCTGCGCCTGCTCAGTGAAGGGGACCTGGCCGTGGGCCAATTGGCCGAGTCCCTGCCGATCAGTCGGCCCGCTGTCTCACGACACCTCCGTCTGCTCAAGACCGCTGGCATGGTTTCGGAACGGGCTGAGGGAACGCGGCGCATCTACCACCTGCAACACGAAGGTGCGGAAGCAATCCGGGCCTACCTGGAGACAGTCTGGGGGGCCGCCGCGGCGAGGTTCCGCATTGTGGCGGAGAACAAGAAGCGATCGTGAGTGACTCGTTGCACATCGACTTCGAGGTCGCGTGCCCGATCGAACGAGCCTTCGCGATCTGGACTGAGGACTTCGGCACCTGGTGGCCGGCGGACCACACCATCAGCGGCGGACCCGTTGCGGTGGTCCTCGAAGGCCGTGTCGGCGGGCGTATCTACGAACGGACGGGGCAAGGGAGCGAGCTCGAGTGGGGCGCGGTCACCGTGTGGCGTCCGCCCGATCAGCTCGCGTATCGCTGGCATCTCGGTGTCGGACCCGATGCCGCCACAGACGTCGAAATCCGGTTCCTTCCCCTCGATGATGCCCGGACCAAGATTGAGATCACGCATTCGGGATGGGAGCGCCTTGGTCAGTTGGGGCCAGGACTTCAGGCGCGCAATCAAGCCGGTTGGGAGTCGCTGGTACCTCATGTGCGGCGTGCAATGGAAAAGGGAGTGTGACGTGGCAAAGGGAACAAAGGACGACCCGTGGGTGCTGAAGACGCCACCTGGATCATCGGAGTACACGATCTATCGGGACGAAGCTGCGGATCCGACCCAGTTGGTCTGCCAGGTCGGCTCCACCAAGCTGACCTACCAGTTGCGAGCGATAGACGATCTGCATGCATGGCTGAAAGAGGCCGGAGACTGGGTACCCCTTGGGGCAGCTGACGAACAGAAGACGGCGGCCGAGGGAACCGTCGAAGCGTGGGGTCGCTCGCCGGACAATCCAGTCGGAGGATGGTACGGGTTGCGAAAGGGCTATCGAGGACGATTCGGCATGTATCTCCCACCGTTGCTCGAGGAACTCGGCCTCGCCGAGGTAACCCACGACGCCCGCAACAACAAGATGCGAGCGAATTGATGAGCCGAGCGGTGGTCGTGCGCTACCGGGTCAAGCCGGAATCGTTGGACGAGAACATCCGGCTTGTGCATGCGGTCTACGAGGAGCTCGCGGAGGCCCACCCCGCGGGGCTGCGCTACAGCACCTTTCAAGTGGACGATCGGAGTTTCGTCCACGTCGCCGTGATCGAGGGTGCAGAGAACCCTCTCAACGACATGGCGGCCTTTGGTGCATTCGGCGAAGGGGTTGCCCAGCGGTGCGAAGACGGCCCACTCGTGATGCACGGCACTCTCGTTGGAGAGTATCCAGCGCCTTGAGCCAGTCCGCAGCGCCGACATTCGGCAATGATCAGAGGGTGTTGATCGAAACTCGGCAGGCCGGGCGGGCGACCTCAGGCGAGCGAGTGAAGTTCTTGGTGCAGCGTTCGCCGACTACCCCTGGACGAGGTGGACGGTCGACCCTGACGATCACCAGGCACGGATCACACGACTTCAGCATGTGGCTCTTGAGAATCTGGGCCTGGCTTTCGGCGAAGTATGGCTGAGCAGTCTCGAGGGCACGATCGAGTCAGTCGCCGTGTGGATGGACAGCGCCGTTCTGGTCCCCTCGTCGGTATATCGCGCCTTGGATCCTGTTGTCGCGGATCTGGAGGGGTCCCGCCACGATGCCTCGCTCGCAGCGGAGCGAGAGATCGAGGGTTGGCGGCCGGCCCAGCGTCACTTCACTCTGGCCGTCCTCGGAACCTCGCCCGCGAGGCAGCGAGAGGGCCTGGGCGCTCGGACGTTGATGCCAGGTCTGACCATGGCCGACCGACAAGGTGCCGGGTCATTCCTTGAGACGTCGTCGGTGTCGAACCTCGCCTTCTATTCGAGGTTTGGCTTCGAGGTCATTGACCACAAGCGCCTCGAGGGCGACGGCCCTGACGTCTGGGCCATGTACCGCGAGCCCTTGCTTCACAGCAGCAGCCGGGATCCTCCTGCGCCACAAAGAGCGACAGAAGGACGCGCCCACCCGGCAGCGTCGTACTGGGATAGACACCGGCGCTTTGCCTAGCTTCGCTTGTTGTACGCAGCGCTCGCCGCAGCCTCCAGTTTCGCAGCGGTCCCGTTGACGTTCTTGGGGTTGCGTAGGAAGTCCTGGAACAGGCCCCATTCGCCCCGTCCGGCAGTGGCGCCGAAGGAGCCCGGTTGCTGGTCGGACATGTCGAACACAACGGTGGTGGCGGACGCCACGGGCGCGGCCGTCGACCGGGTGATCGGGTCGGGATACGCGCTCGGGCTCATGTTCTTGTTACCCGTGGCGAAGCCGCCGTGCTTGGCCCACGCCGCCGCCGCCTGCGGGGTCGTCAGGAACTTGATGAACGCTTCGATCGCGGGGGTGTCCTCGAAGGCGACGATCGTGTCGCCGCCGATCTCGACCTCGGGCCCAGAGCCGTTGATCGAGGGGAACGTCAACACGTTGTAGTCGGTGGTCGGCGTGGCCTCGACGGTCGCGACGCCGGGCACGAAGTCGCCCTCCATCACCATGGCCGCCTTGGGCGGGCTCTCGAAGGCGTTGTTGACCGAGGTCGGGAAGTCGGTGTGGAGCGCGCCAGTCGCGCCGCCGTAGATGTTCGAGGTGTCGCTCAGCACAGCGGCCATCGTCCTGAGCGCCTTCTTGACGGTGGGATCGGTCCACTTGATCGCGTGGGCCGACAGCGCCCGGTACTTCGCCACCCCGGCCTGGCGAAGGTAGATGTTCTCGAACAGGTCGGTGAGCGTCCAGCCGTCCGCGCCGCCGATCGAGTACGCGGGCGTGCCCGAGGCCTTCAGGGTCTTGGCGTCGGAGAGGAACTGCCGCCAGGTCGTGGGCGGGGAGATCCCCACGGTCTTGAACGCGTGGACGTTGTACCAGACGGTCGACTTGTTCGACGCCTTGAACACGACCCCGTACAACGTGCCGTTGATCATGCCGAGTTTCACCCAGGCCGGGTCGAAGTTCGCGCGGTACGACGAGAGCGCGTACGTCTCGGGCTTCAGCGCACCCCTCTCCGCGAACTGCTTGATCAACCCGGGCTGGGCGATGTCCGCCAGATCCGGCGGATGACCGTCGGCGACGGCCTTCGTGAGCACAGTCGCTGTGTTGTCGCCGGTCGACCTGAAGTTGACCGTCACGTTCGGGTACCGCTGATGAAAGGTGTTGATCACGTCCTGGAATGCCGACTGCTCGGCACCCGACCAGACGCCGTCCATGCTGATCGTGCCCGAGACGGTGCTGCTGGTCGGCTTGGCCGACGACTCGGACGTGCTCCCCCAACCGACTACGACAGCCGCAAGCATCACGACAGCCGCAACTGAGGCAGGACGACGAACCCGCTTCCTCACCATTTCCTCGCCCCTCCGTTTGAGCATCTCACTCCCGGCCACTCATACTGCACTACGCGAGTGTCCGCATCTGCTCGGCGACGTCGGATCGATTGAGCACACAGGGGAGGAGCGCCGGCATGGCGTTCCCGGGAGGGACGGGAATGCTGCGCTGCGGAGGGACCAGGCGACGATCCAAGCTCGCCACGACGGTCGCACTGGCGGGGGGTGTCCCTGTCGGCGACACTACGGGCACCGAAGGCAATGATCCCGAAGGTACGACCCGGTACTCGGTGATCGCGACGGGGATGCTCTCCCCACTCATGGAGAACGTCCTGGCTGGTCAGGCCTCCGTCATCCGCAGCTGTTGGACCCGGTGACCAAATTGGGAGATCCCGGACTACCGCCGGTGTTGACTGCCGGGGAGTTGCCGGAGCAATTCGCATTCCCATGGACGACGTTCGAGCCGATGTCGAATTCGTCGAAGTCCGTGTTGCCGGTGAACGTGAGGTTGCCCGAGATCACATTGCGGATGATCCCTGCCCAGATGCCCTGGTACCCGATCTCCGTGACCGGCCCGGAGATCACGTTGTCCTCCAGATCGTTGAAGTTGTAGCCGGGACCAGCCAACGCGTCCAGGATGGGATTGTCGCCTCCGCCCCCCTGCAACTTCACCGGACCAGAGATCTTGGTGTTGTGGATCTGCACGGTGCTCGCGTTGATCGCGGTGACCGGCCCGTGCAGCGCGCTGACGAGCGGAGCCTCCGGGTTCTCGAACCCGATGAGGAAGGCCCCGTTCTGCTGGACGCTTACCGGTCCGTTGACCGTGATGGGAGCGTTACCCCCGGCGTCGCCAAACAGTGAGTTCGGGCCGACGTTCACCGGGCCGTTCACCGCGAGGCTGCCGTCGAACAGCACCAGAGCAGATGTGTCCCCCAGGGTGAGTGGTCCCCCCACCGTCACGGCGCTCTCGATGAAGCACACCGAACCGGGGGGCATCAGCAACGACGAATAGGACCCGGCGGGCACGGCCTCGGGCGCCCCCGGGGTTCCCGAACAGGAGAACGACGGGGCCTTCGCCGCCGACGCCGGCAGTGCGCCCAGGGTCGTCAGCCCTGAGGCCACGATCGCCATCGCCATGACCTTCGCTCCGACTCTCATCTCGCCACCTCCCAGTTGCGTGCCGCGATTGGCCCGCCGAACCAGTATCACCAGCACCCCTCGAGCGTTCAAGGGAGGTGCTACACCCCCCTTATGGTGATGCTGGCACCAGAACCATCGACAGGCCACGCACGTCCTGCCATACGCCATGTCCGCGTTGCCTGCATACTGTCCGCACCGCCGACATCGGGTTGGTACGCCGGGCATGGCGTCCAGGGGAGGGAGAGGACATGCGTCACGGGCCGACCGCGCTGCGATCCAGGGTCGTCATGGCACTGGCGGGAATGTCCCTGTTCGGCCTGGTGGCGAGCCAGGTCGCCGGTGTGGCGGGGGCCCTCCCGCCGCCACCACCCAACCCCAACACCGGGTTCACGCAGCCGTTTTCCGGAACCCCGAAGTACGAGCATCTGGCACCCACGCAGCTCACGATCGCGGGTCAACTCCATCAGCCGATCGGGCAGCGGGTGGCCGACGAGCTCGCCGCGCAGCTGGGACTGAGCAAGAAGGACGTCTTCACCCAGAAGCAATACGTCGAGTTCGTGACCGGCACCGGAAGGGCTCCCGACCCGACCTCGGCGAAGTTGGCCGATGCCAGCATCCGGATCTTCACCAACACGGTCGGGCGCCCGCTGTACTCCAACGTCAACGGTCAGCTCACACCATCGGTCCTGGCCAGCTACGGGTTGTTCGTCAACACGAGCGGCGTGCTCATGAGCCTGGCCAACCTGGGCGCCCCGACGAGGGCGGCGAACGCCATCATCGAGAAGGGTGGCTACCTCGATACGTTCTGCAAGGCCAACGGCGCGGCTGAGATCCCTTGCCGCGCTCTACCGGTCGGCGTTCACGGCAGAAGCCGTCTTCGGCAACGCGTCACAGACCCAATCGGATCCGGCCCAGCTCGTCACCAACAAGAAGGGGAGCGTCAGCACGGAGGTGGGGATGTCGATGGCCCCCTCCATCTGGTTCGTCAACTTCCTCCTGCTCTACCTGTTGAACCCGGCGGTGGCGGCAGCCATGCCCGCCAAGTGGGCTCCGATTCCCTCCACCGTCGCCGACGCGATTTTGGCCAGCCCCAACGGTCAGGTGCCCTACAGCACCTACGAGTCGTATCTGCACTGATTCACCAGGTGTCCACGAAGGGCCGACGCGGTGCGTCGCCCGACCGCCAGTCCTCCCGCGGGGCCGAGGCCAGCGCACCGACGAAGCGGGCCCGGGTGTCCGCCGGGTCGATCACGTCGTCGATCTCGAAGTGCTCGGCCACGTGCAGCGCCTTGCCGTGCTCATAGGCCCGGGCCACCATGGCCTCGAAAGCCACCTCGCGCTCGTCGGGGTCCTGAATGAGGTCGAGCTCGCGGCGGAAGCCGAGGCGCACCGCGCCCTCCAGACCCATGCCGCCCAGCTCCCCGGTGGGCCAGGCGACGGTGAAGAGCGGGCGGCGGAAGCTCCCGCCCGCCATGGCCTGGGCGCCCAACCCGTAGCCCTTGCGCAGCACCACGCAGGCGAAGGGCACCGTCAGTGACGCGCCCACGACGAACATCCGGCTGACGTGGCGCACCAGGGCCGTCTCCTCCGCCTCGGGCCCGACCATGAACCCGGGGGTGTCGCACAGGCACAGCAGCGGCAGCGCGAAGGCCTCGCAGAGCTGCATGAAGCGGGCCGCCTTGTCCGCGCAGACGGCGTCGATGGCCCCCGCGTTGTGCATCGGGTTGTTGGCGATGACCCCCACGGCGCGGCCCTCGACCCGGGCCAGCGCGGTGACCATGCCGGGAGCGAAAGAAGGCCGCAGCTCCAGCACCGAGCCCTCGTCGGCCAGCAGCTCGAGCGCCCGGCGCACGTCGTAGACGCGCCGGCGGTCCGGCGGCACGACGTCACGGAGCAGCCCCTGGTCGGGCGCCGTCCACGTCTCCACGTCGCCCTGGAAGTAGGCCAGGTAACGCCGTGCTACGTCGACCGCCTCCTTCTCGTCGGCGGCGAGGACGTCGACCACGCCGTTGGGCACCTGCACCGCCATCGGCCCGACGTCGTCGGGGGTGAAGACGCCCAGCCCGCCGCCCTCGATCATGGCGGGGCCGCCCATGCCCACGTTGGCGTCGGGGGTGGCGATGACGACGTGGCAGCATCCGAGCAGCGCGGCGTTGCCCGCGAAGCAGCGGCCGGACACGATGCCGACGAGCGGCACCTTCCCGCTGAGCGCGCCGAAGAGGGCGAAGGCCTCCGTATCGAGCCCGGTGACCACGGCCATGTCGGTGTCGCCGGGACGCCCGCCCCCGCCCTCGGCGAAGAGCACGACGGGGAGGCGCAGCCGGTCGGCCAGCGCGAAGAGCCGGTCCTTCTTGCGGTGGTTCATCTGGCCCTGGGTGCCGGCCAGGACCGAGTAGTCGTAGGAGAGGACGGCGCAGCGCGAGCCGTTGACGTGCCCGATGCCGGCGATCAGGCCGTCGGCCGGCGTGTTGGCGATGAGGTCGTCGGTGCTGCGGCGCCCCCGCTGGGCCGCGATGACGAAGCGGCCGTACTCGTCGAAGCTGCCCGGGTCGCATAGGTCCTCGACGTTCTCCCGCGCCGTGCGCCGGCCGCCCGCATGGCGCCGCTCGGTGGCGGCGGGACGCCCCGCATCGAGCGTCGCCTCCGCACGGGCGCGCACCTCGGCCAGCTCGGGGCGGATCATCCCGCGCTCCGCTTCCGGCTCGGCCGCAACGGTGGGGCCGGATGCATCGCCCGGCGTCTCGTCCACCCGGAGGAGCTCGTCGCCGGCCTGCACGGCGTCACCGACCGAGACGGCGACCGACTCCACCGTGCCGGCGGCGGCGGCCTCGACCACGTGCTCCATCTTCATGGACTCGAGCACGAGCAGGGCCTGCCCGACGCTGACACGTTCCCCAGCCCCAACGGCGACGCTGACCACGGTCCCGGCGAACGGCACGCTGATCGGATGTCCCATCAGCGGGAGGTTACGCCGAACGACGCAAGAGGCCCGAACGGCGGTGTGCAAGAGTACGTACTACACCCGAGCGTGACGTCCCCTCCTCCACACTGCGACCGCAATGCCCAGGCCGGCGGACGTTCGAGCCTGGAGCTCGGCAGTCGCGCGTACGTCACGGAAGAGTGAGCGGGCCACTCCTTGAGTGTCGTCTCGGTTTGTCGGCCTTCGCCAGGGGTATGCAAAAGACATGCAGCATGAGCCGCTCCTCACCGACGAGTCGTCTCACTCGGAAATCTCGGATGCGCCTGTGGATGCCGCCGAGGAAGCGCTCGACTTTCAAACCATTGGGTACGAAGAATTCACTCCCAATGTCGAATCGGTTGCGGAAGTGCGACGGTTCGTCCGCCGGGTCCTGGAGAAACTGGGTCTGAAGGAGGAGTCTGTGGCCGGATGCGAGCTCATTGCGGATGAACTTGCTACGAACGCACTCACTTACACCGGGTCCTTCGATTCGGTGGTCGTCGAGCAGTCGGATGCGAGTGTCCGAATTGGTGTGCGCGATGATTCACGCATCCTTCCGGTTCTCCGAGAGGGTACCGCCGACAGCGAATCAGGCCATGGCCTACGCATCGTCTCGGAGACATCGAGCCACTGGGGCGCTGAATCACTCGGTCTGGGTAAGGAGACTTGGGCCGACGTTGCGACTGAGCCTGGCGGCGTCTGACTCTACGAGCTCGGGCTGCGGTCGGCCTGACGATGCAGCACTCGAATTACTTCACGGGTTCCACTCACAGGCGCGGACAGGGACGCCGCTTTGTGTCTTACCAAACACTGCGTTGACCACGATTCCGCGTTCAACGACCAGGTTCAATCGTGTCGGCGACCAGTCCATAGTCCTCGGTGTCACGGTCATCCCGTCTACTGACTCCAGGACGACGATCCTCTCGACTCCCCGTGCAGCTGCCGCCTGGGTCGCGGCCTCGGGAGCCATGCCTACGAGGTCCGGCATTCGGGCGCCAAATCCGCCTATGGAGCTGTCCTCGGCGTTCACCATTCCATTCTGACAAGCGACACCGCGATAGTGGGACAGGCGGACCACGGGAAACCGCCGCTAAGTGACAACCGACAGCGGTTGTGGTTCCGGCGCCGTTCCGGCTGCGATTCGCTTCTTCATGCGGAGGAAGGGCGACTCGATCCATCGATAGGAGGCCGCTGCAAGGATCAAGGTGATGAACAGGGCAGCGACGATGGCCATGGTGTGCTCGGCACCATGGAAATGGAAGATTGATGCGTCCACCACGACCACCGCCAATGGGAAGTGGTACAGGTAGATCCCGTAGGAGCGGGCGCCGAGCCAGCCAGGAACTCGCCCCGAGAGCAGGCGCGCCAAGTAGCTCTCCGAGACCAGGACGACAAATGCCACCAGAGCGACGGAGGACAGGGTTGCCGCGTCCAGCATCAAGGAGGCCTCTTCGCGGTGAATTCCCAGGCATCGTGCAGATGACGCAGAACACCAGGAAGGCGCCGACTGCCATGATCTGAAGGAGCCGCTTTTCATGAGCGGAGAGTGAGACTGATTCGGGTCGCGCCTTGAGGGCCAGCGCTAAGGCGCAGCCTGCACACAGTCCCATTCCATGTGTATCGGTTTGGAAGTAAGCGAATTGCATTCCCCTGTGCTGCCAGGCGTAGAGATTGAAGAGACCGGCTAGGACCGCCAAGGTGGCCATGAGCGCTGCTGCCCGGGCGGGCCGAGCTCGCTTGGCCAACCAGAAGGCCATTACGAGGGGCCATACGAGGTAGAACTGCTCCTCGATGGCGAGGGACCATGTGTGCTGGAGCAGCCCAAGTTTGTCGCCGTTGGTCCCTCCCGCCGCAACGATCCAATTCCCGAGGTACAAGAACACCCACGGCAGTCCCGCCCACGTTTCGTGCCGCTCTGCGGGGGTTGTCCACTGGGCCACGAAAAGCGCGAAGAGGACGGCGCAGATCAAGGCGGGGAAGAGGCGAAGGCCGCGACGGAGCCAGAAGCGCTGAAGTGAGACGGCGCCCGCCCTCTGGTGCTCCCGCAGCAAGAGGGACGTGATCAAGAAGCCCGAGATGACGAAGAAGAGATCGACACCGACGGCCCCACCCCAATTGAGGAATCGGAAATGGCAGCCCAGCACGGCCAGGACCGCGAGGGGCGCGGAGGCCGTCAAGGCCGCTCCATCTCGCTTCCCCTTGCATCTACCCCCCTGCCCGTCGCTGCACTGCGCGATCCTGCAATAAGTGCAGTTTTGTCGGCCCAACGACCCCAGAGCCATGGGAATTTCGACCTACAACAGCCGTGTACTTTGTCGGGCCACCGACTCATAACGGGCCGTACCGTCAACGTGTCTTTGATCTTGGGTGGTTCAACGGCGTGTCTTCGTAGGTATCTGATGAGTGCCGATCTGCTGCGACCTGGACCAGGCGGACGGGGGCACCCACAACATCGATGGCCCTATGGGGCACCTCGCGGAGGGTCACGCCTCGAGTCGACCGGCCTTGTCGAACGTCGCCGGAACCCCACGAATGCCCGCATCCGCAACGTGTACCTGAGTGCGAACGGGGGCACCTCACTGCAAGCCTGGCCGTGCGCAATGGATCGGGGCCAGCAGAGTACGGTCTCAGTAGGGAAAGGGGGTTGACATGTCCGACAAGTCTCCCCGAAAGACCGCCACCAAGAAGTCCGGCAAGTCGCTCAAAGAGAAGCGTCAGGCCAAGAAGGACAAGGAGCAGACTCGCAAAGAGTTCGGTCGCTGATCTCGGCAACTACCCGATGCTCCCACGCCAGGATCGGCATCCCGGAAGGGCTGCGACCAGGGTCGCGCATTACCTGGTGATGCTTTGCCCATGACGACGTTGCTCGAACGACCCACCATCCGGCAGCGGGGGAGCGGCCTTGATCGACGCCCTCAGCGGTACGGAGTCAAGTCTGCTCGGGGATAGCGCGCCTGGGTATCGGCCAAGGTCTGCTCGTCCCAGTACGGATCGCCCGGTGCGGGGAACCCAACGACCGAGCGCTCTCGGGGCGTCGCCCGCTCGATCAGCTCGCACCAGTCGGGGCCGAGTGCATTGGCGGGCCAAGCGACTCTGCCGGTCCAACGTGGCGCCCACACGTCGTAGTGAGCCGACACGGTGAATCGGGCCGAGCGCTCGCCAGTCATGCGCGACCCACGGTGCAGGACGTCAGGCCGGTAGGAGAACAGGGTCCCCGCCGGCCCGGTCACCGAAATCTCCTCCTCAGCAAAGGTCCCGGCCGGAAGGTAGGTCCACGCATAGTTGCTGCCCCCATCGACGAGGGAGCTCGGCCAGTAAGGAACGCCCTCCCCAACGGACAGCGGGACCACCCTTGTCGGTCCATCCTCCTCCGCGACGTCCGAAAGAAGGATCAAGCTCTGCATCTGGGTGGGTAGGTCGGACTTCTTGGGGACGACCAGGGTGTGGTTGCCGAAGTCGCGGTGGTGGCTCTGGTCGTAGTCGACCGCCCCGGCGTACTTGGCCCACAACTCGGCTTCGTAGAGACGGAGGTCGTTCGATCCCAAGAAACGCTCCGCCAGGTCGAGGAGGTCGGGATGAAAGGTCAGCCGGTTCAGATCCCAGGATCGCCACGGTCCCCCGATGATGCCGGCGAACTGGCTTGTTCCCAACCAGGCGTGAGCCGCCGGGTCGGCGAAGTACTCCTCGGGCCGGGGGAAGTGCAGCCATAGGGCCTCCTGCGCCGCAGCCAGTTCGTCGGCGTCGAGGAAGCCCTCGAACACGAGGTAGCCCCGCTCCCGCAGGTCCGACAAGCATTGATCCGGCACCCTCATTGATGGCAGACGCTATCTGCGCCTCCCAAAGTCGAACAGATATCACACCGCCGCTTAGGGCACGAGGCGTCCTTGGACCCAACAAAGAAGTGGTTCTTTGACTGCGCCTCGGAAGTAGACCCTTCCGATCGACCGGCCCTGGTTGTCGTCGATCGCCAGACCCCAGCTCGACCCCTCGATCTCGTAGAACCCGTGAGCGTTATGGGCGACCTCAAATCCGGCTCAAGCCGTGATTAGTCGAACGCATGTTGACCCTGGGGTGGGTTCGGGGTCAGCTGCAGAGTTCGGTCCAAGAGTCGGTAACGGTGGCGATTGACCAAGTAGGCCGCACGCAGGGGCGGAGCACTCTTGAACAGGTGCTTTCGTTGATCAGGGGTTGCGTGCTCAATGATCCACGGGATCAGGAATCGCGCTCGGCGACCAGGGGTGCGCTGGCGCGCCTGAGCCTCAAGCTGTTTGTAGGTTGTTTGGGGAATGGCTGACACCATGAGTGGAAGAACACTTTCTTCTTCCATCGTGAGGTGAGTATCAAGGCCTGTTGCCAACCCCATCATGCTGCTGACCACATCTGCGTGCTCAACGTCGAAGTCGCAGGAAGGAGTGGCCAGGGATGCAAACCCGTCGCAAATGGATTGGAGGTCAGCATCGAAGCGCTTCATGCTGGTCCGCCAGCTCGGCGATAGGTATCCGAATCTCGTCGACGGCGGCCTGGAGTGCAGGAAAGAAAAGGTTGTCCTCGTGGGTGTGATGAAGGCAGAGCTGTTCGCGGTACTCGTCGAAGAACACTCGCAGGCCGTCAAGCCGTTGTCGCTCGGCAGAGCTCAACGTCGAGGTGGCGGCCACCAGGCGCTCGGCGTCGACCCGCAGCGCCTGGTGGATGAGCGTGACGAAGAGGAGGTCGGGCTTCGGTTGGCCGGTCATGGGATCTGCGGTGTGCGGAGCAGCGAGATGCTGGTGACGACCATGAAGACGAGCCAGAAGAGGAATCCGACGAGACCGACGCCGAGCCAGGGACCGCCGTTGGAGAGGGCGACGGTGAAGACAGAGGCCACGAGGAGGAAGGCGGCGCCCGCAAGGACCGCGGCACCAAGCCGTGCCGGCATGAGCCCCGACGACGTAGCGGCGCGGCTCAGCCCTATGAGAGCGACCGCTACTGCTGCCAAGTCGAGCCCAAAAGCGGCCGCGTGCAGGGCCCACAGGACCTCGACGACGCTCGGGGAGTGGGCCAGGGTCTCGGCCTTGGCGGTGAGGACGATCTCGATGATGTTGACCAGCGCGAAGAGCGACGCGATGGCCGCCGCGCCGAGGACCCCCATGGTCGCCCACCACCGATTCGCATTGCGGCTGGCGCTCGTCCATACCCCAGCGACGAAGGCGAAGAACGCGAGCATCTCGATCGGGAACATGCCCAGCGGGATAATGGCAGCGGCCCGATGGTGCAGGAAATAGGCGCTGACCGCGCCCGGGCCCGCGTCGAGACCCGGCGCCTTGGCGCGAAGGACGTTTTGGAAGACCAGGCCCGCGACAAAGACAAGACCGCCGATGCCGGCATAGCGACCGGCCTTGAGGGCTGCTGGTGCTCCTGTCCGGGCTTTTTCTGCTGTAGCTGTTGCAACGGTCATTGACGGGCTCCTTACTTAGAATGTGGGTCATCTCACTAGAATGACTCTCTAGTGAGTGTGATGTTGATACACTGAAGTCGTGGTGTCAAGGGGGCAAGGAGCGAAACGACCCAATAGGCGGGAGGTCGCTGCCGCCGAGACCCGTCGCGAGATCCTGCGCGTGGCTCGGCAGCTGTTTGCCGAACACGGTTATGCCAACACCTCGGTGCAGCAGATCGCTGAGGAGTCCGGAGTTGCGGTGCAGACCATCTACTCGAGCGTTGGCTCCAAAGCCGCTCTCTTGCTTGCTCTCAACGATCTGATCGACGAGGAGGCCGGCATCGGCCCACTCGCCGCCGAGCTTGGTGCCGAGAAGGACCCGGCCCAGCTCATCGGCAAGGCCGTGCATATCACCAGGCAGCTCAACGAAAGGTGCGGGGATCTCATCTGGGTGCTGCTGTCAGCGGAACCCGCCGAACCAGAGGTTGCTGCCGCAGTCGCCGACGGCATGCGGCGTCACGAACAGGGGGCTACTTCACTCGGCCGTCAGCTCGGCTCGCTCGGTGCCTTGTCGGTCGGGATGACGCAGGAACGAGCCGCAACCGTCTTCTCGATGATGACCTCACCCGCGAGCTGGCGACAACTCACTCAGGCCGCGGGCTGGACCTTCGATGACGGCGAGGCCTGGCTAAAAGACTCCATCACCAAACTTCTTCTCGTATGACAGCGGCGCCGTTGGGCGGTGCAGAACCGGCAGTGATGGGAGTGGCCTATAAGCAGTCGGATACGCCGCCGGTCTTAGCCCCGGGGTGCGAAGAACTCCAGTGCGATGTTGTCGGGATCTCGAAACGACAATGCCGAGTAGTGAGGCGTGTCCACGATGCCACCGTTGGGGATGCCGAGTTCGTTCAGACGGGTTTCCCATGCCTTTAACTCATCGCGGTCGGCACAGCCGAAAGCCAGATGATCGAGCCCCAGCCGCCGCTCGTTGAACGGCTCAATGCTCTCCAAGTCAGGGAACTGAGTGAGGCCAACGATTGTGCCGCCGGTAAGCCAAGCGACGCGCTGGAACGGACCTGTGTCCTCGTCAAGGATTGGGTCCGAGCCGAACAGATCCTTGTACCAAGGCACACTCCGTTCAAGGCTCGTAACCGTTAGTGCCACGTGAGTAATCGCAGGGAACTCAGGCATCTGTTTTCTCCCCTTCACACCTCGTGGATGCAGTGAATGCTACCTCTTTGGCTGGCAACTCTCGCTGAGTAAAAGCTATCTGGCAGCACCAGTCGCCGCGCTAACTGAGGCCCCAGTGCAGGCGAAGTGGGGCAGGGTCGGCGACAGATCAGGGCGCGATTTCGAGTTGCTCAATTAGATCGAGGGACAGGGTGAAACGGAAACGAAGCTCTGCGCTTCCGCCGGGAAAGTTGCCGTCCAGGCGGCACGAGGCCACATAGGTCTCGCCACCCGTTCCTTCGATTCCAAAGACAGTGACCGTGTACTGGTATTGCGAGGCCGGTCCCAGTTGCCACGCTCGGATGTCTGTCGACCCTTGCCAGGAGCGGCCATCATCGATGACCACAGCATCCGGCGCAAACAGTGCGAGGATTCCTTCGACGTCACGCCGAGAGTCGTTCTCGAAGTAGCTCTCGATGGCGGGCGGAGTTTCCATTCTTGAGGCTCGCAATCAGGTCAGTTCTCTAAGGAACAAGAGTTTACGGCTGGCGAGATACCGGCAGCGAGGGCAGGCTCCGAAGGGAGATCGAAGGGCAGGTAACTCACGGTGCGCTCGGGGGTGAGGGGGTGCCAGTCTGGGTATGAAGCCTGACGGGATGAATCATGCTCGCGTCGGCCAAGGAGAGACCACCCATGACGATCGTTCGCAATGAAGACGGCACCCTGATCGTTCCCGTGCGCCAAGAGCGCCCTCATGATCAGGAAGAGGGAGCGGGCGATGAGTCGGCGGTGACAACTGCGGATATCACTCGTGTCCTTCACCCCGGAGAGGGTGGCTACGACGAGGCTTTGGTCGAGTGGGACCTCCAGCAAAACCCCGACCGCGAGCCGGCGGTGTCCACGCCGAGCGGCCGACAAGAGGCGATGGCCCTCGTCCACGCGGTGGCCCAGTCCCCTACACACGATGTGAGCACTGCAATTGAGGCGATCAACGATCCCGAGGCGAGTGGCGAGGCTTTGCGCCATGTCCTCGTTGGCGGCGTTCATTCGGTCGAGGATTTCGCCGCTGAGATCGCCGAGGTTGAAGGTGGCGAGCCGCTGCCGGCGCATAAGGCCACGAAGATCATCGGAGAGGTGCTCACCGAGCTCGATTCCTAGCTGGCGTACTGGGCTAGGGCGCAGACCATTTCAAGGCGGTCGTACGGGGGCACGCTCAACCAATCGAGGGGCTGAACATCGGCTGAACCGATAGGCCTGGGTACGACCCAATTGCTGCATTTGTAATTCGGTGCAGCGACGCCAATAGGGACGCGAGATGCCTTCATGGCAACCTCGCAGAGCGTGTGTGGAGTTGTCTCCCGGGGTATTGGAGTTCATATGGGTCAAGGTAGCTGTCCGCGATGTCGGACAGAGATACAGCCAAACGCTCTCTTTTGTCCGCGTTGTGGGGACGCGCTGACAGTCGAACCTCTTACAACGATGGACCAGTCGGCACGCACTGCAACGTTCCCGAATGGCTTACCCCACGTCCGACGAGCGACACCCCGGCCAGTGTCCCCCGCGTTCATCAGTGGTGTTGTGGCAGTTCCAGCACTCTTGCTCGCCGTGCTGTCATTCGTCCTTGGATTTTGGCTCGTCGGCATCATGCTCATCGTCGTCGCTCTGGTCGCTGGCTGGGTTGTGATGAGTAATCGTGGCAGGACGTTCAGGACCAAATGACGCAGAGCACCGAAAGTGCAAGGGCACGGTTGACGGCATGGGTTCGTATTGCCCGAGTCTCGATACTGAGTTGGTCCGAGGCGGGGACAATAGGACTGAGTGCAGGGTTGAGAAGGTTCAGATTTCGCCGCCAGCATGATCGTCTACTCCGTTCCCTCGGTGAGGCGGTCTACGTAGGGGACGAATCCAGCACTGATGCCCTCAAGCATTCAGCGGCGTTGACGGGAAGTCGCATCGATGAGTGCAGGGAAGAAGTGCAAGTCGCCAAGCTCCGAGCAAGCGAGCGGGTACGTGTGGAACGCGGAGCTTTGGAACCTACTCAAGCGTTCTCAGTAGGAGATCTTGGAACCATCAGTTCAGATATTGGCGAGGACCAACAGTCAGTTCCTTCTCGAACCCCTGATGCCCAAGGCGCCGCTGAATAGTCGAGGTTGGTTGGAGCAGATGCCCGCACTCCCACACCATCTCAGGAGGCGGAGACGGGTTAGATCACAGCCGGCGTACACGAATCCGCACCAATCCAGTGAAGCAGAGCAGATCCATCAGTGACGCTCGATCCCGATCCCGATCCCGATGGTTGGCGTATGGGGTTACTAGTTCGGTGTCGGCTGCGTTCAGTTCGGTGTCGGCTTCGTTCGGTCCTTGAAGATCAGGGCGGACAGGACCACCCACAACGCAATCAGCCCTAGCCACACAAGGAGCTGTTCTGCTGACGTGAGATCGAGTCCGGGGCCGTAGATGCCGTGCGACAAAGGGGCGTAAGCAACCCATCCGAAGCTGGACGGTTGACCAAGCAGCGTGATGTAGCTACCCAGGAACCACAAGCCGATCCCCAGCCCGATCACTGCCACGACCTGCTGAAAGCGGTTCTTTAGCACCGCCACTTTCTGTCGCAGACCCGGCGAGGTGGGACACCTGACCGGTTCAGGATGCTGTCGGGTCAAGCGGCGCGGAGAAGGGGCCCCGAAGGCCCCTTCTCACAGACTGCCTCGTTCCGACTACCCCATGTTAATCCGAGGTGTCTCGGTCTCGAGCGACCGTTCTCTATTGCGCCCTAGGTCTGGACGACTGCCTTGTTTCCGACTAAAGGATTCGCTCCGCACACCGGAAATCAGGGGTAGGACAGACGGTCACGTTCCATCATCCGGCTGGTGACCCGAAGGGTGTGGCGAACCACCAGTCGTGGCGCTCCGGATCTCGAACTCCATACTCGCTCGCCGTATTCTTTGTCCCTCGGCTCTGAAGTGACGCTAGCCCTAGCCCGCCTATTCCACATGCAGGGCCCAGGCTGGGGGCAGGCGGGCCGCTCGACCGTGCCGGAAACCATGCAACCAAGTTGAACATCCCAATAGTGCTTATGAAAATTAGGGCGAGGGCGGCCGCCGGAACCGTTGCAACCGCTTCAATGCCGAGTCCATCAGCAACGACTTTACGCGCACCAAGCTCGT
>CAVUEI010000002.1:0-140970 GCA_963740535.1 uncultured Acidimicrobiaceae bacterium | reverse complement strand
TCTCCAATACCGAGCGCAGGCTGGCCCGCACCGCCACCCAGACCTGCTGGAGGTTCTCGGCCGCGCCGTCATAGCTGGTGGCCTCCGGCCGGAACCCCCGCACCTCGGCCAGCGGGCCGTCCAGGGCGCGGATCACGTCGGCGATGGTGATGACGCCCGGCTCGCGGGCCAGGCGGTAGCCGCCTTCGGCGCCGCGCTGGCTGGCGACGATGCCGGCCCGCCGCAGGTCCGCCAGGATGGCGCCGAGGAAGCGGGGCGGCAGGCCCTGCTGCCCGGCCAGGGATTCCGCGGTCTGTGGCGTCCCGGCTGCGGCCAGCGCGAGGAGGGCCCGGATGCCGTAGTCCACCTTGGCCGGGATATGCATGGCGAGAGTCTGCCCGCGCCGAGGTGGCGGGGCACGTCCGGAGCCCTCTGCCGCCGTGCCAAGATTTCCCCCATGGCACGTGTCGAACTGCATCTCTCGGGAGACGCCGAGGCGGACGCCGTCGTGAGCAGCGACCCGCTGGCGCTCGTCATCGGGATGGTGCTGGACCAGCAGGTGACCATTGAGAAGGCCTTCTCCTCGCCCGCCGAGCTGTCGCGGCGCCTGGGCGGCCCGCTCGACGCAGCCGCCATCGCCGCCATGGACCCCGACGACCTCGCCGCCGCCTTCAAGGAGCGCCCCGCCCTCCACCGCTACCCCGGGGCCATGGCCGGCCGGGTCCAGGAGGTCTGCCGGGTGATCACCGAGGACTACGGCGGGAGGGCGGACGCCCTCTGGAAGGGTGTCAAAAGCGGGGAGGAGCTGGTGGCGCGCCTGCGCGCCCTGCCGGGGTTCGGGGACCAGAAGTCGAGGATCTTCGCCGCCTTGCTCGGCAAGCAGCTGGGCGTGCGCCCCGAGGGATGGCGTGAGGCCTCCGCCCCCTACGGCGGCGAGGGGACCTTCCTCTCCGTGGCCGACATCCGCGACCCCAAGAGCCTCGAGAAGGTCCGGGCCACCAAGAAGGCCATGAAGGCCCGGGCGCACGCCGAGGCGTGACCGCCGGAGACCTCGCCGGCCGCCGCCTCTACCTCTGCACGCCTGACCGCCCCGACCTGGCCGAGTTCCTCTCGGCCTGCATCGCCGGCGGGGTCGACGTCGTCCAGCTACGCGACAAGGACCTCGAGGCCCGGCCGCTGCTGCAGCGGGCACGGCTCGCGGCGGCGGTGTGCCGGGACCACGGCGTGCCCTTCGTGCTCAACGACCGGCCCGATCTCGCGCTCGAGGTGGGCGCCGACGGGGTGCACGTCGGCCAGGACGATGTCCCGGTCTCTCTGGCCCGGCGCATCCTCGGTCCCGACGCCATCGTCGGCCTCTCCACCCATTCCGAGACGGATCTGGCCGGGGCGGTGGGCGAGGACGTGAGCTACCTGTCGGCGGGGCCGGTCGAGGCGACGCCGACCAAGCCCGGTCGGGAAGGGACGGGCGTGGACTACGTCACTCTGGCCAGCGCACGGTCCAGCGTCCCCGTCTTCGTGACCGGCGGTGTGACGCCGCAGAGGATCCCCGTGCTGGCAGCGGCCGGTGTGCGCCACTTCGTGGTTGTGCGCTACCTGACCCGAGCGCCCGACGCGAGGACCGCGGCCCGGGCTCTGCGAGAGGCGATCGACCGAGCAGTGCCAGATCGAGCGTCGAGTAGCTCCCCGGCGCACTGACCCCGGACTCGGTCGGGGGCTCGGTCGGCCCAGAGGCCACCGTCAGGCCCTGGCCCAGTGGGACCGTCCCTCCGCCGGGCACGGTCACCACCACGGTGAAGGGCAGCGCGTCCCAGTCGGCCATGGCCTTGGTGTCGGCACGCGCGACCCTCGGATTGAGTGCCCTCTTGGGGCGGCCGGTCGAACGCGGCACTTAGTGGCGCCGCTCGAGCCAGCCGACCAGGATGGCGATCACCCGGGGATCGGCCCGCAGCCAGTGCCCGGCCCCGAGGACCACGTGCAGCTCGGAGGGCCCGGTGGCCGCGTCGGCCAGGGCGCGGGCGTCGGCCACCGCGACGTCGGGGTCGTCGGACCCGTGGACCATGAGCAGCGGCCGGCCCTTGAGGAGCGCGGCGTCCTCGGCCGGGTGGAGGACCGAGAGCTCCTTGGCCCAGGTGTCGGGCGAGGCCGGGTATCCCGGCGTCGTGATCAGCCCGTTCGCCCGGCAGCGGGCCAGCAGTTCCCCGGCCCCGAGCGCGAGCGGCCCCACGTCGGCGGGCGTGCCGAGGCAGGCGACCCCCGCCACCCGTTCGTCACCGGCAGCCAGGTGGAGGGCGAGCACCCCGCCGAAGCCGAAGCCGACGACGAGGCGGGGCGAGGATTCGGGGATCTCCGTCTCGGCGAGGAACGCGAGGTCGTCCAGCCAGCCCAGCGCGGAGAAGTCACCGGCCGACTCTCCGGCGCCGCGCAGCGCAGCGGTGACGACCCGCCACCCCGACTCGCGCGTGAGCCGGTCGGCCAGCGCGGGGTAGGTGAGCGCCACGTCGGCGGCCGAGCCCTTGGGGCGGGGCAGGTCGTGGCAGAGCAGGACGTGGCCGCGGACGGGTGCGCCCGGGCCGGTGGAGCTGGCGTAGGACGAGAGCTCGCCCGCCGGGCCGGGCCGGAGCCTGAATGGCCCCGGCATCTCAGATCCCGATGCGCTGTGCCAGCAGCTCGCGGTGGTACGAGGGATCGCCCAGGAGGAGCTCGGAGGACTTGGCCCGCTTGAAGTACAGGTGGGCGGGGTGCTCCCAGGTGAAGCCGATGCCCCCGTGGATCTGGATGTTCTCGGCGGCGGCGTGGAAGTAGGCCTCCGAGCAGTAGGACTTGGCCAGGCTGGCCACCACGGGGAGCTCGTCGGAGTCCTCGGCCGCGGCCCAGGCCGCGTAGTAGGCGGCGGACTTGGCCGACTCCACCTCCAAGAGCATGTCGGCGCACTTGTGCTTGATGGCCTGGAAGCTGCCGATGGGCCGGCCGAACTGGATGCGCGTCTTGGCGTACTCGACCGACGCGTCCAGCACCCGCTGCGCGCCGCCCACCTGTTCGGCTGCCAGCGCCACGGCGGCGAGGTCGAGCGTCTTGGACAGGCCCGGCTCGGCGCCGCCGTCGGTGCCGATGAGCGTGGCCGGCGTCGAGGAGAACTCGAGGCGGGCCTGCTTGCGTGTCTGGTCCATCGTCGGCAGCGGCGTGCGGGTCAGCCCCGCGGCGTCGCCCTGCACGGCGAAGAGCGACACGCCCTTGCCCGTCCGCGCCGCCACGACGATCAGGTTGGCCACGTGGCCGTCGATGACGAACATCTTGTGGCCGTTCAGCTCCCAGGCGTCGCCCTTGGCGGTGGCCGCGCACTCGATGCCGCTGAAGTCCCACTTCCCGTTGTCCTCGGTGATGGCGAGGGTGGCGATCGTCTCGCCGGACGCGATACCGGGCAGGTAGTTCTTCTTGGCGTCGTCGTCGCCCGAGGTGAGCAGCGCGTTGGCGCCCAGCGCGACGGAGGAGAAGAACGGCGCGCAGAGGAGGGCGGCGCCCATCTCCTCCAGCACGACGAGCAGCTCGACGTAGGTGAAGCCCGATCCCCCGAACTCCTCGGGGATGGTGAGCGACTGCAGGCCGAGCTGATCGGCCATCTGGCTCCACACCGCCGGGTCGTAGCCCTCGGTGGTGTCCATCAGGCGGCGGACCTCGCTCTCGGGCGACTTCTCGACCAGGAACCGGCGCACCGCCGCGCGCAGCTCCTCCTGCTCGTCACTGAAGGCGAAATTCATCGCTGGGCTCCTCTGCGTCTCCCCCCGGCAGCCCCGCCGGCGGTCTGTCCCTTGGATACATGCGGTGTCTACCAGACCGGGGGCCTCAGGGACCAGAAGCCCAGGCTCCGTGCCGAACGGACGACCGGCTCCGTGCCGAACGGACGACCGGCTCCGTGCCGAACGGGCCACCCTTCTGTGCCACGCTGGGGCCATGGGACAGCTGGAGCAAATCTGGAGCGACGCCGCCGCCGAGGTCCACCAGATCGTGGTGGGCCCCATGGACAACAACGTCTACGTCCTGCGCTGCCGCCGGACCGGCGACGCCATGCTCATTGACGCCGCCAACGAGCACGAGGCCCTGCTGGAGATCTGCCAGCGGCTCGGCGTCACCCAGGTGGTCGAGACGCACGGGCACTGGGACCACATCCAGGCCGTGCCCGCCGTGCGCGAGGCCGGCATCTCGGTGGCCGTGACCAGCGCCGACGCGGGGATGCTGCCCAGTTACGACCTCATCTTGGAGGACGACGAGCAGCTCTCCGTGGGCGACCTGCGCATCAAGACGCTGGCCACTCCGGGCCACACCCCGGGTTCGATCTGCTTCGCCGTCGAGGGCACGAACCTCCTGTTCACCGGCGACACCCTCTTCCCCGGGGGGCCGGGCAACACCTCGTTCGAGAACGCCGACTTCGACACGATCATTCAGTCCATCGACCGCCGCATCTTCGCCGCCTTCACGCCGGACACGCTCGTCCTGCCCGGGCACGGCAGCTCGACCACCGTCGGGAACGAGGCCCCTCACCTGGCCGAATGGGTGGACCGGGGCTGGTGAGGGCCGCCGTGCCGGGGTCCGGCGGGACGGGGCGGCGGGCCGTGCCGGAATACCTGACTAAAAAGGTAGGCTTTTAGCTGATGCCGACGACGCCCCCGCTGCTCGAGGTCCGTGACCTCCATGTGTCCGCCGAGGACGGCGCCATCCTGCGCGGCGTCGACCTGACCGTGGGCGCCGGCGAGATCCACGCCTTGATGGGGCCCAACGGCGCCGGCAAGTCGACACTGGCCGGTGCGCTGCTCGGGCACCCCGCCTACACGGTGACCGCGGGCTCCATCCTCCTCAACGGCGAGGACGTGACGGCCTGGCCGACCGACGTGCGGGCCAAGGCGGGCATCTTCCTCGCCTTCCAGTACCCCGAGTCGATCGAGGGCGTCTCGGTGACCCAGTTCCTGCGCCAGGCCATGGCGGCGCGCAAGGGCACCGAGGAGGTGTCGGTCCTCGAGGTCCGCGTGCTCATGACCGAGTGGATGGAGCGCCTGGGCATGGACACGTCCTTCGCCAGCCGCCACCTCAACCAGGGCTTCTCCGGGGGCGAGAAGAAGCGCAACGAGATCCTGCAGATGGCGCTGCTCGAGCCGCTCGTCGCCGTCCTCGACGAGACCGACTCGGGCCTCGACATCGACGCGCTGCGCGTCGTCAGCCGCGGCGTGCGCGCGGTGCGCGAGGCGCGCCCCGAGCTCGGCGTGCTGGCCATCACGCACTACCAGCGCCTGCTCGAAGAGCTCGTCCCCGACGTCGTCCATCTCCTCGTCGACGGGCGCATCGCCGCCAGCGGCGGCCCCGAGCTCGCGGCCCGGGTCGAGGCCGAGGGCTACGAGGCGTGGCGATGACGGCCCCCTCCTCCCCCACCGGCGCGTCGGCGGCGCCGCTCAACGTCGAGGCGCTGCGCAAGGACTTCCCCCTGCTGGCGCGCACGGTGAACGGCAGGCCGATCGTGTATCTCGATGCTGCCGCCTCCGCGTTGCAGCCCCGGGCCGTCATTGACGCCATGACGCACTACTACGAGACGTCGCACGCCAACGTGCACCGCGGCGTCTACGCCACGGCCGAGGAGGCCACCGCCCTGTACGAACGGGCCCGGGTGGCGGCGGGACGTTTCATCGGCGCGCCGGACCCGGCCCGCGAGGTGGTGTTCACCAAGAACACCACCGAGTCGCTCAACCTGGTGGCGCACAGCTGGGGCCGGGGCAACCTGGCCGCGGGTGACGCCATCCTCCTGACCGAGATGGAGCATCACGCCAACATCGTGCCGTGGATGATCCTCGCCGAGGAGATCGGCGGCCTCGACATCCGCTACATCCCCATCGACGGCGACGGGCGCCTCGTGCTCGACGACCTCGACGCGCTGGTCGACGGGGTCAAGCTCGTCGGGATCTCGTCCATGTCCAACGTCCTCGGCACCATCAACCCCGTGTCGCACGTGGCCGAGGTGGCGCATGCCGCCGGGGCCATCGTGGTCGCCGACGGGGCCCAGCTCGTCCCGCACGCGCCGGTCGACGTCGCCGCGCTCGGGGTGGACTTCCTCGCCTACTCGGCGCACAAGACGATGGGCCCGACCGGCATCGGGGTGTTGTGGGGACGGGCCGAGCTGCTCGAGGGCATGGCGCCCTTCCTGGGCGGCGGCGGCATGATCCTCGACGTCAAGCTCGACTCCTTCCGCCCCGCGCCGCCACCGGCCCGCTTCGAGGCGGGCACCCCGCCCATCGCCGAGGCGGTCGGCCTCACCGCCGCCCTCGCCTACCTGGGCGACATCGGCATGGACCGCATCCGCGCCCACGAGCTGGCGCTGACCAACCACGCGCTGGCCCGCCTGGACGAGAAGCTGGGGGCCGACGTGCGGGTGTTCGGGCCGCCGGCGGGCCCCGACCGCGGCGGCGTGATCTCGCTCGCCTACCGCGACGTCCACGCGCACGACCTGGCCCAGGTGCTCGACCAGTTCGGCGTGTGCGTGCGTCCCGGCCACCACTGCGCCAAGCCGCTGATGCGCAAGCTCGGCGTCCAGGCCACCGCCCGCGCCTCGTTGTCCCTGTTCAGCGACGAGGACGACATCGAGGTGCTGATCGAGGGATTGCTGGAAGCCGGTAGGTTGTTCGGCTGATGGCCGACCTCGAAGAGCTGTACCGCGAGATCATTCTCGACCACTACCGCTCGCCGCGGAACCGGGGCGAGCTGGACTCGCCGCCCGCCCACCGCGTGGAGGGCTTCAACCCCCTGTGCGGCGACGAGGTCGTCGTCTCCATGGTCGTCGAGGACGGCACCCTGGCCGACCTCAAGATCGCCGGCTCCGGCTGCTCCATCAGCCAGTCCTCCGCCTCGCTCATGTCGGCCGCCGTCAAGGGCAAGCCGCTGGCCCAGGTGCGCCAGCTGATCAGCACGTTCAAGGGGATGATGTCGATCCACGAGGCCTCCCTGGAGCACGAGGCGGACGGCGAGACCGAACCCGAGGAGATCGACCTCGACAAGCTCGGCGAGCTGGCGGCCCTGCAGGGCGTGGTGAAGTTCCCGGTGCGCATCAAGTGCGCGACCCTCAGCTGGAACGCCCTCGCCCAGGGCCTCGACGAGGTGGCCGCCGAGGCCTCCTAGCGGGCTCCGCTCCGCCGGCAGGAAGGCGGGGCGGCCTACGCCGGGGTGCAGTTCGTCGGGTTGTACGACGGTGGTGGGGCGGTCGTCTGCGTGGTGGTCGCTGCGCCCGCCGCGGTCGTCGGCGTGCCCGGGGTGGCGGCGGCGACGGTCGTCGGGGTCACGGTCGGCGGCGGGTTGGGGTTGCCCGCCGCGTCGGGCGGCGGGTTGGTGGGTTCGACCAGGCTGGAGCCGAACACGTTGACCAGCAGCTGCTGGGCCGCCGGCTGGTCCACCACCAGCACGTCGCCCAGGCTGCCGAACCCGTTGGCCGGCACGACGGGCAGCGTCGTGCCCCCCAGGTTGGTGGGGTTGAACGAGTGGTAGGTGAGGGCGAGCCCGATCAGCTCGTTGAAGCCGAAGCCGTCGTCGATCTGGACGCCCTCGTGGACCGAGCCGATGAACGCGTTGACGGTCAGCGGGTTCACCTTCGACTTGGCCGAGGTCATCAGGGCCTTGATGAAGGTGTCCTGGCGCTGGATGCGCCCGAAGTCGCTCGTCGGGTCGGTATGCCAGTAGCCGTTGGTGTAGTACTCGTAGTGCCGGGCCCGCGCCACGGCCAGCGCCTGGGCCCCGGTGAGCAGCTGGCAGCCGGGCGCCGTGATGTTGAGCCCCGAGTAGGAGTCCTTGGCCGGATAGGGGAAGTCGAGGTAGATCCCGCCCAGCGCGTTCACCGAGTTCTGGAAGCCCGAGAAGTCGACCTGGACCACGTGGTTGATCGGGATGCCGAAGTTGGCCGTGATCGTCTTCACCAGCTGGTCGGCTCCCGAGTTGTAGGAGGAATTGATCCGGTTGTAGGTGCCGTACTGCGCGTTGTCGGGCGGCAGCATGGAGACGACGGTGTCGCGGGGGATGGAGATGATCTGGATCTGCTTGGTGGACGGGGTGACCCGCCACAGCTGCACCACGTCGCTGCGCTGCCCGGTGACCAGCGAGGAGGAGCCGAAGGCCTTGGCTCCCGCCGCCGACTCGCCGACGCGGGAGTCCGAGCCGATGACCAGGATCGTGAACGGCCCCTTGGCGGCGACCTCGTTGCTGATGTGGATCTTGTTGATCTGTTGGTAGCGGTACCAGAGGTAGCCGTAGCCGCCCCCGACGACGGCGATGCCGATCAGCAGCACGCTCAGAAGCGCGGCGACGACCTTCTTGCCGGGGCTCCACTTCGGCTTCCCGCTGCGCCGCGTCCGGCTCCGGCCGGCTCCCGCCGCGTCGACGCGGGCGCCGAGCGCCCGCAGGCCCGACTCGTTGGCGACGCCGGCCTGGTCCCCCGAGCCGCCGCGGATCTGGCGGCCGAGCGCGTGCAGACCCTCCTGGTTCGCGGCCTTGCCGTGGGTTCTGCGGGAGGAGCGGTCCGACGTGCCGCCCGTCGGACGACCGTTCGCCATGACGGAGAACGGTAGCAAGCGCCATCGTCAATTTGGCGGCAGCTACTGGTGCGGCGGCCGCGGCGCGCAACGGCCGTTCGCTCAGCGAGGATCCTGGTAGCCGGTGTAGCCGGTCCGTTCGAGCTGCAGGGCCAGGTCCGCGTCGCCCGTCGCCACGATGCGGCCGTCCACCATGACGTGGACCAAATCGGCTTCGAGCTGGACGAGGAAGCGGTTGAAGTGGGTGATGGCGAGGATGCCGACGTCCCACTCCGTCGTGGCGAGCTGCAGCCGCCGCGCCACCTCGCCGAGCGCATCGACGTCGAGCCCCGAGTCGATTTCGTCGAGGACGCAGATCGCCGGCCGGAGCACGCCGAGCTGCACCATCTCGGTGCGCTTCTTCTCGCCACCCGAGAGGTCGACGTTGAGCGGCCGGCGCAGGAGCCTCGGGTCGAGGCCGACCGCTTTCGCCTCGTCGGCCATGCGCCCGCTGAGCTCGTCCGCCGACGCGCCCGCACCTGTGGCGTCCGCGCCCGCCGCGGCCAGCAGGGAGTGCAGGCCCACGCCGGGCACCTCCACCGGGTGCTGCAGTGCGAGGAACAGGCCGGCGCGGGCACGTTGCCACGCCGGGAGCCCGGTGAGCTCCTGCCCGTCCATCGTGATGGTGCCCGCAGTGACCTCGGTGCCCGGCCGGCCCATGAGCGCGTGGGCGAGCGTGCTCTTGCCGGACCCGTTGGGGCCCATGATCACGTGCACCTCGCCGCTGCGCACCGTGAAGTCGACGCCGTGCAGCACCTCGCGCCCGCCCGCCGAGGCATGGAGGCCCCGGACGTCGAAGACGTGCCCGCCGCTCACGGCAGCACCACCGAGACGGTGTCGCCGTCGACCTCGACCTCGTAGACGGCGACGGGCTGCGTGGCCGGCAGCGAGCAGGGCTCGCCCGTCAACAGGTCGAAGGTGCTGCCGTGGCGCGGGCACTCGATCTGGCACTCCTCGGCCCACACCTCGCCCTCGGCCAGCGAGTAGTCCTCGTGGCTGCACTCGTCGGCGATGGCGTGGAACTCGTCGGCGATCCGCACCAGGGCGATGCGAAGCCCCGCCACGTCGAAACGCGCGCGCCTCGCCGGGCGCCAGCTCGTCGGTCTTGCACAGCACCACGGTCTCAGACACCGGCCGGCACCGCCCGGCCACCGAGTGCGACGTCGAGACGTTCGTGCACCTCGCGCTGCAGGAGCGGGGTCACCTCGGGGATCGGGACCCCGGTCGATGATGGCGTCGAAGAAACCGCGCACGATGAGGCCCTCGGCCACCTCGGGCGCCACGCCCCGCGACTCGATGTAGTAGCGCTGGTCCTCGTCGACCGGCCCCACCGTCGAGGCGTGGGAGCACTTCACGTCGTTCTCCAGGATGTCGAGGTTGGGCACCGAGTCGGCGTGCGCACCCTCGTCGAGGACGAGGTTGTGGTTGGTCTGGCGGGCGTCACTGCGCACCGCCCCGCGATGGACCCGGATGAGGCCGCTGTAGACCGAGCGCGACCGGTCGGCCACCGCGCCCTGGCACAGCAACTCGCTGTCCGTCCGCGGGGCAACGTGGTCCTGCAGGGTCCGGATGTCGTGCACCTGGGTGCCCGACCCGAGATAGGCCGACAGGATTTCGCTGCGGGCCTCCTTGCCGTCGACCGAGACGTCCGCCCGCACCCGGTCGTAGGAAGCGCCGAGGCCGACGGTGAAGGTGCGCAGCGCCGAGCGGGCGGCGCCGCGCGCCGCCAGGCGCGCGATCGACCACGCCGCGCCGCCGAGGATCTGCAGCGACACGTACGAGAGCGACGCGCCGCTCGACGCGGAGAGCTCGGTGACCGGGACGACCAGCGCGCGAGCCGCCCCCTCGGCGCCGGCGAAGACCTCGACGACCTTGACGCGCGGCCCCTTCCCCGGCGCGGACCGCCAGGCGCGGGAAGGCGGCCGCACCCGGCTCGGCACCAGTGGACGACGAGGACCGGCCCGTCGACGGTGACGCCGGCGGGCACGTCGACGAACACGGGGTCGGGCGCGAAGGCGTCGTTCAGGCGGACCAGCGCATCCCCGCCCTGCTGGACCGAGCCCAACATGGAGCGTGACCCCTCCACCTCGCCGGCCGTCCCGAAGGAGAGCCCGGCCGAGGCGGCCCCGGGGGCCACGGTGAAGGTGCGGGCACGCCCGCCGTGCACGAGGACGCTCCCGGCCAGCGCCGACCCGAGGGCGGCCGTGACGTCCGCCAGCAGCTGCTCCCCCTCGCGGACCCGGCGCCGTCGGACCCGGCGGCTGCCGGTGCGAAGTCCCCGAGCGCCAGCTCGCCGATCGGCGCGTAGCGCCAGACTTCCTCGCTCTCGGTGGGCAGGGGGGTCGCCACGAAGGCGTCGTAGCCGGCGGCCCGCCGCTGACGGAGCCATTCCGGTCCGGGTAGTTCCGCGGACGTCTCGGCGCTGAAGGTGTGCAGGGTCAAGCCTCTCTCAGGTGCGGTCGACGGCGTGCGATTGCAGCTCATGCACCTTAGTGGCCGCCACCGCCGGTCCCCTCCGGGCCTGTCGGTCGAGACTGGCTATTTTGGGTGCCATGGAAGAGATCGCAACGTTCGAATCGCCCGTGCTCAGCATCGAGCAGGAGGAGTCGGTGGCCACGGTGTGGCTGGACCGCCCCGAGGCACGCAACGCCATGGGCACGGACCTGTGGCGGGACCTGCCCCGGGCCATGGCCGCCGTCAGCGGGGACACCACCGTGCGGGCCGTCGTCTTCGCGGCCAAGGGCCCGCACTTCTCGGTGGGGCTCGACCTCAAGGCGATGGGTGGCACGCTCTCGGGCGGGCTCGACGACTCGGCCGGTGCGGCGCCCCCGTCCACCGCGGCACGGGCGCGCGGCGCACGCGCCGAGCTGCTCCGGCTGCAGGACTCCATCAGCGCCGTGGCGCGGCTGCCCCAAGCCGGTCCTCGCCGCCGTCCACGGGTACTGCATCGGCGGCGGGGTGGACCTGATCGCCGCCTGCGACATCCGCCTTGCCTCCGCCGACGCCGTCTTCTCGGTGCGGGAGGCCAAGATGGCCATCGTCGCCGACCTCGGCAGCCTGCAACGCCTGCCGGCGATCATCAGCGCCGGCCACCTGGCCGAGCTGGCCTTCACGGCCAAGGACATCAACGCGGAGCGGGCCAAGGAGATCGGCCTCGTGAACGACGTGGCGGCCGACGCCGAAGGCGTGCTCAAGGCGGCCCGGGCCTTGGCGGCGGAGATCGCGGCCAACTCGCCGCTGGCCGTGCAGGGAACCAAGGCCGTGCTGGCCGCGAACGAGGGGCGGACCGTGGCCGAAGGGCTCGACTACGTGGCGACCTGGAACGCCGGGATGCTGGCCTCCGACGACCTCGTCGAAGCGGTCACGGCCTTCATGGAGAAGCGACCGCCGAAGTTCACCGGGCGGTAGGGCGCGCCGGTCCGGCGGGCCGCGCCTAGCGCTTCCGGCGCCACCAGCGCCCGGAAGAGCGCTCCCGGCGGGCATCCTCGGCCCGCACCTCCTCGAGCACGTCCGGGGCGACCTCGTTGATGATGTCCTCGGCCGAGTCGAGCAGCTCGGCCACGTCGGCTCCGCCCGCTCCCGGGCTCCTCCTCGATGGCGGGCTCCACGAGGCTCCCGTGCACCCAGCCGACGTCGGCCATGCGGCGGTGGTACGAGGGGCAGTTGTCCGGGCAGCGCCACGGCGCCTCGGGCGCCAGGTCGAGGACGCAGAAGCGGGCGGCCTCCCCCGAGGCGTAGGTCCGGCTCTGGAAATGGGTGCACTCCTCGCGCATCGGCACGGTCCTATGGTGCCACGATGCCGGCGGGGCTGCGGAACGTCAGCCGACGGAGCCTTCCATCTGCAGCTCAATGAGGCGGCTCCACTCCACGGCGTACTCCATGGGCAGCGTGCGGGTCACCGGCTCAATGAAGCCGTTGACGATCATGCCCATGGCCTGGCTCTCGGAGAGGCCGCGGCTCATCAGGTAGAAGAGCTGGTCGTCGCCGACCTTCGAGACCGTCGCCTCGTGGCCGATGCGGGCGCTGCGCTCGCCGACCTCCATGTAGGGCTTCGTCTCGGAGGTCGACTCGTCGTCGAGCAGCAGGGCGTCGCAGCGCACGAACGACTTGGCCCCGTAGGCCTCCGGGTCGACGTGCACCTTGCCGCGGTAGGTGGTGATGCCCCCGTCCTTGGAGATGGACTTGGACACGATGGTCGACGTCGTCTCGGGCGCGATGTGGAACATCTTGGCGCCGGCGTCCTGGTGCTGGCCCGCCCCGGCGTAAGCCACCGAGAGGACCTCGCCGCTCGCCTTGGGCCCCATGAGGTACACCGAGGGGTACTTCATGGTCAGCCTCGACCCGATGTTGCCGTCGATCCACTCGACGTGCGCCTCGGCCTCGGCGCGCGCCCGCTTGGTCACCAGGTTGTACACGTTGGTCGACCAGTTCTGGATCGTCGTGTAGGTGATGCGCGACCCCGGCAGGGCGACCAGCTCCACCACCGCGGAGTGCAGCGAGTCGGTGGAGTACACCGGCGCGGAGCAGCCCTCGATGTAGTGCACCTGGGACCCCTCGTCGGCGATGATGAGCGTGCGCTCGAACTGGCCCATGTTCTCCGCGTTGATCCGGAAGTAGGCCTGCAGCGGCATGTCGACCTTCACGCCCGGCGGGACGTAGATGAACGACCCGCCCGACCACACGGCCGAGTTCAAGGCGGCGAACTTGTTGTCGTTGGGCGGGATGATCTTGCCGAACCACTTGCGCACGAGGTCGGGGTAGTCGCGCACCGCGGTGTCCATGTCACAGAAGAAGACGCCCTGGGCCTCCAGGTCCTCGCGGTTGCGGTGGAAGACGACCTCGGACTCGTACTGCGCGGTCACCCCGGAGAGGTACTTGCGCTCGGCTTCGGGGATGCCCAACTTCTCGTACGTGTTCTTGATGGCGTCGGGGAGGTCCTCCCACTTGTCCACCTGACCGCCGGTGGGCTTGATGTAATAGAAGATGTCGTCGAAGTCGAGCTTCGGCATGCGCTGGGCGAACCAGGGCGCCATGGGCTTGCGCTCGAAGTTCTTGAGGGCCCGCAGGCGGAACGCCCGCATCCACTCGGGCTCGCCCTTCATCTCCGACATCTCGCGCACGATCGACTCGTTCAGCCCCTTCTTGGGCTTGAAGACGTAGTCCTCGGCGTCGCTCCATCCGAGCTGGTAGCGACCGAGGTCGAGATCCGTTGTCGCCATGTGGCTCCTGTGGTTTCGGGGAGGGGATTTCCCCTATGTAGATAGTAACAACTACCCGGGCCAGCTGGAACGGCCCCGCGGCTCCACCGCCGTGTGGCCAGCGTGGCAGGCTCTGCGTCCATGACCACCCCGCCCCGCGCCGCCCAGCGGCCCCACGTCGTCTCGGCCCACGGCGACGACCGCGAGGACCCCTGGTTCTGGCTGCGTGACCGCGACGACCCCGAGGTCCTGGCCTACCTGGAGGCCGAGAACGCGTATGTGGAGCAGGAGATGGCACCCCTGGCCGACCTGCGCAGCACCCTCTTCGAGGAGATGAAGGCCCGCATCAAGGAGACCGACATGTCGGTGCCGGCCCGGCGGGGCCCGTGGTGGTACTACTCGCGCACCGAGGAGGGGAAGAGCTACGGGATCCACTGCCGGCGACCCGCCCGTGGACGCGGGGAGCTCCCCCCGGCCGGCGAGCCCGGGGGGGAGGAGCAGATCCTCCTCGACGAGAACGTCCTGGCCGAGGGCTCGGAGTACTTCGCCGTCGGCAGCGCCGCGGTGAGCCACGACCACCGCTGGCTCGCCTACGGGACCGACCGTGCGGGCAACGAGAAGTACGAGCTGCGCTTCAAGCCGCTCGAAGCCGAGACGTCGCGCGCCGTCGCACCCGAATCGGTGCCCGAGACGGGCTACGGCCTCGCCTGGTCCGCCGCGGCGGACTTCGTCTTCTACGTCCGCCTCGACGAGGCGCAGCGTCCCCACCAGCTCTGGCGCCACGAGCTGGGCACCGACCCCGCCGGCGACGTGCTGGTCTTCGAGGAGGCGGACCGCCGCTTCTCGCTCGGAACCGGCTCCACCCGTGACGCCGCCTTCGTGCTCGTCGGCCTGCACAGCACCAACACCACCGAGTGGCTCGCCATCGCCACGGACGACCCGCTCGCCGAGCCCCAGGTGGTCATCCCCCGCCGCGAGGGCGTCGAGTACGCGGTGGACCACCTCACGCCCGCGTCCGGCGGCACCGGCTGGTTCGTCGCCCTCAGCAACGACGGTGCGCGGGACTTCCGCGTCCTCGCCACGCCCGACACCGGGCTGGGGACCGCGGCCGGCTGGCGGGAGGTCGTGGCGCACCGCCCCGGCGTGCGCGTCGAGGACGTCGACGCCTTCGCCTCCACGTTGGTGCTCAGCGAGCGCGCCGAGGCCGAGACCCGGGTGCGCGTCCTGCCGCTGGCGGGGGGCGATGATCCCTTCGGCGCCAGCCTCCTCGACGACAGCTGGGTCGTGCCGTCCATCGACAGCCCCTCGTCGACGTGGCTGGGACCCAATGCCGAGCCGGACGCTCCGGTGTTGCGCATCGGCCGCACGTCGATGGTGACGCCCTCGAGCGTGCTGCAGGTGGACCTGGCCGACCGCGCCGAGACGCTGCTCAAGCAGGAGCCGGTCCTGGGTGACTTCGACGCGGCGCGCTACAGGACCTACCGCGAGTGGGCCGTCGCACCCGACGGCACCCGCATCCCGCTCTCGGTCGTCCACCGCCTGGACCTCGAACTGCCGGCCCCGTGTCTGCTCTACGGATACGGCGCCTACGAGATCTCGATCGACCCCGCCTTCTCGCACCACCGCCTCTCACTCCTCGACCGCGGCGTCGTCTTCGCCATCGCGGACGTCCGTGGCGGCGGGGAGATGGGGCGCGCCTGGTACGAGCAGGGACGGATGGAGCACAAGGCCAACACGTTCTCCGACTTCATTGCCGCGGCGCGCCATCTCCTGGAGGCCGGGATCGTGCGGCCTGGCGCGCTGGCGGGCCGGGGCGGGTCGGCCGGCGGCCTGCTCATCGGCGCCGTGGCCAACCAGGCTCCCGAGCTCTTCCGCGCCCTCGTCGCCGAGGTGCCCTTCGTCGACTGCGTGACCACCATGCTCGACGACGAGCTCCCGCTGACCGTGGGCGAGTGGGAAGAGTGGGGCAACCCCTTGGCCGACGAGGCCGCCTACCGACGCATGCTGGAGTACTCGCCCTACGACAACGTCACCGGCCAGAACCCCGACGGGAGCCCCCGCACCTATCCCGACCTCTTCGTCACCGCCGGGCTCAACGACCCCCGCGTCTCGTACTGGGAGCCGGCCAAGTGGGTCGCCAAGCTGCGTACCGACTCGCCGACGACGGCGGTGCTCCTGCGGACCGAGCTGGGTGCCGGCCACGGCGGGCCGTCCGGGCGCTACGACGCCTGGAAGGAGGAAGCCCAGGTCCACGCCTTTCTCCTGGACTCGCTGGGGCTGGTGGACGAGTAGACGCCCCGGGGCGTCCGGGCGGTCCGGGGGATGACCGGGGAACGGCCCAGGGGATGAACGGGCGGCGACTACTTTCGGGAACTCTAAACGATTCCGCTTACAGTCTGCAGAGCAATCCCGGATCTGCGCTCACCCCTTGAAGCCGCCTCCCCGGCGCTTCCCCAGCGCCCGCATCAGAGCGACGGCGCCGACTCGAACCGCAACGTGAACGGCGCCTGGTAACCGAGCGGCAGAGTCACACCCGAGCCGTTGACGGTGGCGGAGAAGGCGGCGGGCGCGCCGGCGACGACGGTCACCGGACCGCTCGCGGTGATGGTGTGCGACTGGCCCGACAAGAGCGTCCCGGTGAACAGCACCGACCCTGTCGCCGTGTTGGTCGCGTCAATCCAACACTCACCTGTCGTTGCCGCGAGCGAGAGCGAGTAGCTGGCGTCGGCCACCTGATAGGTGGCCCCGAACGCACTCGTCGCGGTGGGTGCGGAGACCGCGAGTGGCGCGCTCGTCGCGGTCGTGGTGGTGGAGCGGCGTTCCGCGGGTCGCGGGTGGGTCCCGACGGTGGTCGCGGTGCCCGATCGCTTGCCGTGGTGGGTCGGCGCGTTGGAATGGAATCCGGTCACGATCAAGATGACGACGAGAACAGCGACTGCCGCAACCGCCGCCGCCGGGGCGCCGAGGCGCCGCGGCCGGTGATTGATGATGTGCACGACCCGGTCCTCGAAGCCGGTCACTGCGGTCGCGGCGGCCGAACCCGTGCCCACCTCGGAACCAGCCTCAGAGCCGCCGTCGGAACCAGCCTCCGAGACCGGCGTCGGGACCCGCCTCCGACCCGGCATCGTCGAAGGTCACGGGCTTCGCCGGGTTGGGCACCGGCGGCGGTGGGACCGGGGGCACCACGGGCCGATCGGACTCCGTGAGACGCACCGTCGACGACTCCGAGACGCGGAACGCGCTGGCGGGGTGGGCCACCTCCCCGTTGCCGTTCTCGACGCCGGACGGCGAGTGCGCCCGCATCTCCTCGAGCGTGTGCAGGGAGCGGTGGTAGTGCTCGACCGAGTGCACGTCGTCGTAGGAGCGGCGACGCAGGAGCACGGCCGCGAGGACGCCCACCACGACCGCGACACCGACTAGCTCACCTATCAGCACCGCTACATATTCAACAGGATTCACCGGGTGCTGAGAACCGCGCCTCCGACCGGGCGCCGCCGGCCGGGCGGATGGCTGCTGCGGGGGTGATCGAAGGGCCCGGTCACCCGCCTGCGTCAGCGCGCCAGGCGAGGCCTGATCTCGTCGGGGATGTCGCTCCGCCGCGGGTTCCCCTGGTCCCGCAGCGAGAGAATCGGGTCGCTGATGCCCCAGTCCGCGGCGACCGTGGGGTCGTCCCAGGCGAGCCCGTGCTCGTCGGAATCGTCGTAGTAGTTGTCCACCAGGTACGTGAGCAGGAGGTCGCTCAGGGCGGCGAACCCGTGGGCGACCCCGGGAGGGATATAGATGCCCAGGTCGACGGCGCCGTCGAGCTCAATGACCTCGGTCGCCTCGTCCGTCCTCGACCCCTGCCGGAGGTCGTGGAGGACGACGCGGGCCCGCCCCCGCAGGGCATACCAGTAGTCGGCCTGGTGGAGGTGGAAGTGCAGCCCGACCAGTGCACCAGCCTGCTTCTCCGAGCGGTTGCCCTGCACCATCTCCCGGCCGTTCGGGAACCAGCTGCGCCGATAGGTCTCGACGAAGCGCCCCCGCTCGTCACCATGCACGTCGGGATGCACGAGCACCACCCCGTCGATCACCGGGGACGGGATCAGTTCTGGCATCGGGGCGGAGGGTAGCGCGGGTGACGCGTCAGGGGGCGAAACGGCCGAAACCCGACCGGTAGAACAGCAGCGGGCTGCCCTCCCCGATCTCCGTGGCCACCACGTGGCCCGTGACCAACTCGTGATCACCGCCGTCGAAGATGTCACCCAGCCGGCACTCGACCACGGCCAGGGAGCCATCGATGACCGGAGATCCGGTGATCCCCGGCGACCAGCCGACGCCGTCGAACTTGTCTCCCCCCGAGACGGCGAAAGCTCGGCAGAGGGTCTCTTGGTGCTCCTCGAGGATGTTCACGCAGAACGCACCCGCCTTGGCGATCCGGGGCCAGCTCGTCGAGCTCCTGGCCGGGGCGAGGATCACCATCGGGGGGTCGAGGGACAGCGCGGCGAAGGACTGGCACGAGAACCCGACGGGCGCCCCGTCCTCGAGCGCAGTGACGATGGTGATGCCGGTGGCGAAGTGGCCGAGAACCTCGCGGAACCGGGCCCGGTCGAGGCCCGACACGTGCGCGCTATGCCTTACCGAGGTCGATCGATTGCGATTCGTGGGCCGAGGACACGTCCTCGACGTGCTTTGCCTCCGGGAGCCGGCGCGCCTGGTTGAGGATGCGGTCGAGCTCCCGGTCCGTGTGCGACGGATCGTGGTGCGAGAGCAGGAGCCGGCGGACGCCGGCCTCGGCCGCCACGTGCACCGCGTAGGCGGCCGTCGAGTGCCCCCAGTCGGCCTTGGCCGAGAACTCGTCGTCGGTGTACTGGCCGTCGTGGATGAGGAGGTCCACCCCCTGGCACAGCTCGAGCACGGCCTCGGGGATGGCGCGGCGGTCGAGCGGCGCCTGATGGTCGGACATGTAGGCGACCGAGCGCCCCTCGGCCTCGATCCGGAAGCCCAGCGTCACCCCGCTGTGCGGGATCGGCCGTGCCATGACCTTGGCCGAGCCGATGGAGAAGTCCTCAGCCCCGACGTCGACCGTGATCAGCTCGCCGCGGAACTGCTCCATGTGGATCGGGAACACCGGAGGCTGCACGGCCGCGTGCAGCGCGTCCTTCAGGCTGCCCTTGGGCTGGGCGGGCCCGTACACCGTGAGCCGCGCACCGGGGTCGTGCAACGGGGCGAAGAAAGGGATGCCCAAGATGTGGTCGAAATGGAGGTGGGTGAGGAGCGCGGTGGCGTGCATCGGGGTCCCGAGGGCCCGCACTTCCCGCTCGAGGACGTCGCCGAGCGCACGCAGTCCCGTGCCCAGATCGACGATGAGAGGCTCATCACCCTCGATGTCGATGACGAGGCAGGAGGTGTTCCCCCCGTACCGCCGATAGCGATCCCCCGAGCACGGGCACGACCCCCGCACGCCGTAGAACGTGACGTTCACCCGTGCGACGATACTCGCTGACGGGCGGTACGGTCTGCGCGCACATGGAACAACGGACCATCTCTGCGAACGGGCTGGACTTCGCCTATTTGACCGACGGACCCGAGGACGGGCCGCTCGCCCTGTGTATCCACGGGTTCCCCGACACGGCCCATACCTGGCGCCACCTGCTCCGCGACCTGGCGGCGGCAGGCTTCAGAGCGGTGGCGCCGTTCCTGCGGGGCTACGCCCCGACCCAGATTCCTCCCGACGGGCGCTATCAACTGGGGGCGCTGGTGAGGGATGCGACGGCGCTCCACGACGCCCTGGGCGGCGGGGAGGACGCCGTGATCGTCGGCCACGACTGGGGAGCGCTGACCACCTACGGGGCGGTCGCTCACCAGCCCGACCGGTGGCGTCGCGCGGTCACTGCGGCGGTCCCCCCGACGGCATCCATCGGCATGTCGCTGTTCACCTACGCCCAACTGCAGAAGAGCTGGTACATGTTCTTCTTCCTGTCGCCCCTGGCCGAGGTGGCGCTGCCGCTCGACGACTTCGCCTTCATCGACCACCTCTGGAGCGACTGGTCCCCGGGCTACGACGGGACCTGGGACGTGGCCCGGGTGAAGGAGTCCATCGGCGACCCCGAGCACATCGTCGCCGCCATCGGCACCTACCGCGCCCTTTACGACCCGTCGCTGCAGGTCGCGGAGCTCGCCGACGAGCAGACCGCCTCGTTGCTCCCGACCCCGAAGCCGACGCTCTACCTGCACGGCCGCGACGACGGCTGCATGTTGCTCTCCTCCATCGGGTCCCCCCTCGACTTCATGGCCGCGGGTTCCGAGTTGGAGATCGTCGACGATGCCGGGCACTTCCTCCACCTGGAACGTCCCGAACTCGTGAACGCACGCATCATTGAGTTCCTGACCGCCTCCTGACCACGGGCGGCCGCGGCCGAGCTGTGACCGGTTCGGCGAGGCCCAGCAGTCAGCGGAGCTCGAGGACGGGGTGGGCTCCGGCGGACCACCGCGCGAATCCTTCGGCCACCAGCGCCGACGCGATGCGGTCGGCCCGCACCGCGTCCTCGGGCCACCCACAGGCGCGGGCCAACTCGGTCGTCTCCACGCCGCCGCCGTCTGAGCTGGTCGAGCAGCCGGCCCCTCCCCTGGCGGTCGGAGCCGGCGAACCTGCTCTGGGCGCGGGTGCTCGGGCTCGTTCGCCAAGGGTCGGCGCAGCCCGGCCCGGCCCGGCGCCAGGCACACTGTCGTCGCATGGGCAGCGGGCGCACGTCGGGGCGTGCGGCCGTGCACACGGTCGCGCCGAGGTCGAACATGGCCTGGTTGAACTCCCACGACAGCCCGGCGGGGACGAGGCGGTCGCCCACGTCGGTCGCGGCGCGCAACGTGAGTGGCGATCCCGATACGCAGCGGGTCAGGACCCGCACCGCGTTGGTGTCCACGGCCGCCACGTCCTCTCCGAAGGCGAACGACCGCACCGCCCGCGCGGTGTAGGGACCGACGCCGGGTAGCGCGCGCAGTGCGTCGTCCTGACCCGGGACGGCCCCGGCGTGATCGGCGACGATGGTGCGGGCGGCCCCGTGCAGGTTCAGGGCGCGCCGGTTGTAGCCGAGGCCCGACCACATCCGCACCACCTCGGCGGCACCAGCACGGGCGCAGTCCTCCGGCGTCGCGAACGCCGTCACGAAGCGCTCGTAGTGCGGCACGACACGGTCCGCCTGGGTCTGTTGCAGCATCACCTCGGACACGAGGACCCGCCAGGGATCGCGGGTGCGTCGCCAGGGCAGATCCCGGCGGCTCCGCTCCCCCCATTCGAGCAGTCGACGACGGAAGCGCCGTACCCGCTCGGCCGGGAGCGGCCGAACGTCAGTCCCAGACGTCGTCGCCGTAGGGTCGGCGTCGCGCCGGCGCGTTCGCGGTCTTCCAGACCATGAGCTTCCTCCGGAAGTAGCAGACCTCGTCGCCGTGCTGGTTGAAACCCTTGGTCTCGACGGTCACGATTCCCCGGTCGTCTTTCGACTTCGACGGCGTGGCATCGAGCACCCGCGTCTCCGCGTAGATGGTGTCCCCGTGGAAGGTCGGTGCCCGGTGCAGCAGCGTTTCGACCTCGAGGTTGGCGATGCACGAGCCGCTGACATCGGGAACGCTCATGCCGAGCACCAATGAGTAGACGAGATTGCCCACCACGACGTTCTTGCCCTGGACCGTCTCGTTCTCTGCGAACCACGCGTTCGTGTGCAGCGGGTGATGGTTCATCGTGATCATGCAGAAGAGGTGGTCGTCGTACTCCGTGACCGTCTTGCCCGGCCAGTGGCGGTAGATGTCACCGGGGACGAAGTCCTCGAGATAGCGGCCGAAGGGCCGGTCGTAGACCGTCATTCCTCCTCCGCCGGGCGGGGGCGGGTCGTGAAGCCCAGCGATGCTCCGGGGAGCGCCTCGCCGTCAATGGTCAGCCGCCAGGCGAATCGGGTGCCGGGGGCCAGCGGAATCGGGCCCAGGTTGACCGCGAGCGCGACGTCGATGGGTGAGCCTTCGGGTATCCCCTGGGGCTGGCTCACGGTGAACTCGCCGCGCACCTCGACCGGCTGGGTCCCCTCGGCGGTCTCCATCATCACCGGTCGGCCGTCTGCGTCCTCTAAGAAGAGCTCCCAATGGTGCGACGTCTCGGCCTCGTGCCAGTCCACGTCGATCTTCAGGGCGACGGCGGAGGGCACGGGATCGGGACCGGTCATGCTCCAACCGCCGCCGAGGATGTAGAGCTTGCCGTCAGAAACCTGCGCCGCGTCGCAGAGCAGCATCGTCACTTTCACGAAGGGGGAGGTTATCGGGCCTCCGAGGTGGGGCCCGGACCGGCCGGGACCCGTAGAGTGCCAGGTCATGGTGCCGGTGGACACGAAGCTTCCTCGTGAGTGAGCTGACCGGGCTGCGCGACGACGTCTACCGGCGCCCGCTGGCCACGGCGCTGGAGCGGCTGGGGCTCGGGTCGGGATGGCGTTGTGCCGACGTCGGAGCCGGGGGTGGAGACGTGTCGGTGGCGTTGGCCGAGATGGTCGGGCGGGACGGGCGCGTGTACGCCGTCGACAGCGACCCGCTCGCCCGCGACGAGGTGGCGCGCGCCGCGGCCGCGCACGCACAGGTGATCGCGCTCACCCAGGCCGGCGAGGACCTCTCGCTGCCCGAGGACGTCGACCTCGCGTTCTGCCGCTTCCTCCTCCTCCACGTGCTCGAGCCGATCGCCGTCGTGCGCAAGATGGCCGGCGCGGTCCGTCCTGGCGGCTGGGTGGTCGCCCAGGAGCCCATCACGTCGGCCGGTCGGATCGCCGGATCCCCGCTCTCCATGCCCGATGCCCGCCACCCTGATGTCGGCGCGCTCCTCCCGGCGCTGGTGCGCGACGCCGGACTGGAGGTCGTCGACGCCTGGGCGGAGGCGCCGGCCGGGGTCGGACCCGGCCCCGTTGCTCGTTATCTCGAGTCGCTCACCGGCGTTGACCCCGGTGAGGATCCGGTGGTGCTGCCGCCACTCGTGACGGTGGTCGGACGACGAACCTGAACTCGACGGGCTGACGGAGGCCGTCGGGGCGAGCCATTAGGGTCGCGGCCCGTGATGACGCCTTCTGGACCGGTGCTTGCCGGCGCCGCCGAGGCGGTCGACGTGGCCCAGCGCCTCGTCGACTCGGCCTGCGCCTCCGTCCGCGACCGCGGCGGGATCGACGCGAACCAGGTCGTGGCCTACGACGTGGCGCACGCTGCCGCCGGACTGTCGTCCGCACGGGCTGCGCTCGAATACGGCGAGCGCGGCGACCTCGAAGGGCGCATCGCGGCCGCCTTCGTGGCGGACGTCGTCGCCGAGCTGGCGGGACGGGTGGCCGGCCGCGAGGCGCTCTGGGGGGCGGCGGCGGGGTGGGCCACGCCGGCTGCCGCGTTCTTGGAGACGCAGCGCGATCCCGCGGTGCTGGCCGGCCTGGCCACGACGGAGGGACCCCGGCACCTCGGTGAGGACTTCGAACTGGTCCGTGAGACCTTCCACCGCTTCGCAGAGGACAAGGTCCGGCCCCACGCGGAGCACGTGCACCGCGAGAACAGCGACATCCCCGAAGAGGTGATCGAGGGCCTGGCCGAGTTGGGAGGGTTCGGACTCTCGGTGCCCGAGGAGTACGGCGGCTTCGCGTCGGGCGGGGAGAGCGACTACATGGGCATGGTCGTCGCCACCGAGGAACTCAGCTGGGGCTCGCTCGGCGTCGGCGGCTCGCTGATCACCCGGCCCGAGATCCTGACCCGCGCCCTGGTCTACGGGGGCACCGAGGAACAGAAGAAGTACTGGCTCCCCAAACTTGCCTCCGCGGAGATCCTCGCCGCCGTCGCCGTGACCGAGCCAGACTTCGGGTCCGACGTCGCCGGCATCGTGACGGCTGCGGCGCCCGTGCCCGGGGGGTGGGTGGTCAACGGTGTCAAGACCTGGTGCACCTTTGCCGCCCGCGCGGACGTGCTGATGCTCTTGGCGCGGACCGACCCGGACCGCTCGCTCGCGCACCGGGGGCTCTCCATGTTCGTCGTCGAGAAGCCGCGCGGCGACGGGCATGGCTTCGTCTTCACGCAGGACGCCACGGGGCGACCGAGCGACCTGGCGCCGGGACGCCTCGAGGGGCGGCCCATCGACACGCTCGGGTACCGCGGCATGCATTCCTACGAGTTGGCCTTCGAGAACTGGTTCGTGCCCGAGGCGAACCTCGTCGGCGGCACCGAGGGGCTGGGCAAGGGCTTCTACCTGCAGATGCAGGGCTTCGAGAACGGCCGGCTGCAGACGGCGGCGCGCGCCCTCGGCGTGATGCAGGCTGCCTACGAGGCGGCCGTGGCCTACGCCTCCGAGCGCACCGTCTTCGGGTCGCCCATCGGCGACTACCAGTTGACCCAGGCCAAGCTCGGTCGCATGGCCGTCATCATCCAGGCGACGCGCCAGAGCTCGTACCACGTGGCTCGGCTGATGGCGAGGGGCGAAGGAGCCCTGGAGGCCTCGATGCTCAAGGCGTATGTGTGCCGCGCCGCGGAGTGGGTGACACGTGAGGCCATGCAGATCCACGGCGGCATGGGCTATGCGGAGGAGTTCCCCGTGAGCCGCTACTTCGTCGACGCGCGGGTGCTGTCGATCTTCGAGGGGGCCGACGAAACCCTCGCACTCAAGGTCATCGCCCGCCGGCTGATCGGCTGACCGTCTCGCCGGCTGAACGGCCGGTCCGGCGCGTCCTCAGCCCTGGCTGCGGGTGAGGCCGAGCGCGCTGGCCCCGGCTCACGAACTTGATGGCAATCTTCCGGCTCGCCTCGTCGATCATCTCGTCACCGAACATGACGGCGCCCTTGCGATCGTCCTCGGTGGCCTTCTGGTAGGCGTCGAGGATGTCGAAGGCCCGGTCGAACTGCTCCTGCGTCGGCGAGTACACCTCGTTGAGCACGACGGCCTGATCGGGCGTGAGGGCCCACTTCCCGTCGTAGCCGAGCATGCGCGTGCGCATGGAGTACTGCCGGAGCGCGTCGAGCTCGCGCACCTTGAGGAACGGGCCGTCGATCACCTGCAAACCATTGGCTCGTCCGGCCATGAGAATCCGGCTGAACACGTAGTTGAAGTGGTCCCCCGGATACTCGGGGATCTCGACGCCACCGGTCAGCACCGGCATCTCGATGCTGGCCGCGAAGTCCGCCGGCCCGAAGATGATCGTCTCGAGGCGGGGCGAAGCGGCGCAGATCTCGTCGACGTTGATCAGGCCCCGAGCCGTCTCGATCTGCGCCTCGATCCCGATGTGCCCGACGCGCAGGCCCGACTTCTTCTCCACCTGCGTCAACAGGAGGTCGAGGGCGACGATCTCCGCCGCCGACTGCACCTTGGGCAGCATGATCTCGTCCAGGCGCTCGCCGGCGTTGCCCACCACCTCGATCACGTCGCCGTAGGTCCACTCCGTGTCCCAGGCGTTCGACGCGCACGCACAGGACGCGATCGTCCCAGGGCAGGTTCTTGATGGCGTCGACCACCTTGGGCCGGGCGCTCTCCTTCTCCAGCGGCGCGACGGCGTCCTCGAGGTCCAAGAAGGTCATGTCGGCGGGGACCGTCGGCGCCTTGGCCAGGAACTTCTCGTTGGAGCCAGGGGTGGACAGGCACGAGCGCCGTGGCAGATCACGTGAGCGTTCGGACATGACTCGATGGTAACAAACGGGACTGGGCGGTCCTCCCGCCCCAGCCCTCCCGCCTCAGCCCAGCCGCGCCGAGAAGAACTCCAGTGTCCGGTCCCACAACGCGCCGGCGGCGGCGGCGTTGTAGACCTCGGGGCGCGTGTCGTTGAAGAAGGCGTGGTCCGTGTCCGGGTAGATCACGATCTCCACCGACTTGCCCAGCCCGCGCAGTTGCTCGCCGAGCGCGTTCGCAGCCTCGGGTGTGAAGTAGTCGTCGTTCGCCGCGTAGTGCCCGAGCACGTCGGCCGACATGGCCGCATAGTCCGGCTGCGCGTCGGGCCACGGGATGATGCCGTAGCAGGGGACCACGGCGGCCACGGCATCGGGTCGCTGCGTCGCCAGGACGAGCGCGAGCCCACCGCCCATGCAGAACCCGATCACGCCGATGCGATCGCCCGAGCACCGCCGCAGGACCTCGTCGACGGCCCCGCTCATGTCGCGCGCGGCCTGGTCCATCGTCATCGCCATCATCGCCTTGCCCGCCTCGTCCGGCTCACCCGGCGGCACCTTCTGCCCGTGGTAGAGGTCGGGGGCGAGGGCGACGAAGCCAGCGGCGGCGAAGCGGTCGCACACGTCCAAGATGTGATCGACCAGCCCCCACCACTCCTGGATCACGATCACCCCGGGCCCGCTCCCGCTGGCGGGCGTGGCCAGATAGCCTCCCGCCGTCGATCCATTGCTCGCGAATTCGATCATTTCACCCATCTCTTGACCGTAGTTCGTCAGACCCCATTTCGTTCCTCCTGATCAGTTCGAAAGAACTTCGGATTTTTTCGTTGACGCGATCCACCTGCTTCTTCGTACCAGCAGTACGACCGAAAACAGGGGTTTCGCGCTGAGGGTGTTTGAATCGCCGATCGGATTCCTATAAGAATGACGCCCATCGTGACTGACGTAGAGCGGCTTCATGACCACTCCACGCCGCGGTCTTCAAGGAGTGCATATGTGCTCCAGCGGGTCGGTATCCCCGCGTTGGCCGTCGTCACAGTGTTGTCGAGCACTGTGCTTGGTTTGGCGCGCCCGGCCGCCGGTGACGCCATCTCCGACGCCAAGGCGAAGGCCGCCGCCATCGAAGCGCAACTGACCCAGGCGCAGAACGAGATGTCCGCCCTGAGCCAGCAGTACGACGCCGCCCGCTACCACCTCTCCCAGATCAACTCGAACATCGCGACGACCAAGGCCAGCATCGCCTCCGACCAGCAGCAGGTCGCCCACGACAGGGCCACCCTGTCCAAGGCGGCCATCGCCAACTACATCTCCGACGGCACGGCGGCGGCGCAGAACCCGATCTTCAGCGGTAACGAGAGAACTCTGGGCGCCACCACCGAGTACAACAAGATCGCCGAAGGCGACATCTCTCTCGCCGTCGACAACCTGCATACGGCGGAGAACACGCTGAACGCGCAGGTGGCCCAGCTCCAAGGTGAGCAGACCCAGGCCCAGTCCGCGGTCACTGCCGAGCAGAACGCCGTGGCACAGAACGCCCAGGCCGTGGAGCAGCAGAAGGGCGCACTCGCACAGGAGCAGGGTCAGATCGCCCAGTTGGTCCAGCAGCAGCAGCAGGCGGAGGCCGCCGCCGCCGCGAAGGCCGCCGCCGATCGCCAGCAGGCGGCCGCAGCCGCCGCCGCGGCCGCCCGGTCCGCATCGTCTGGGAGCTCGACCAGCCTGGCCGGGCTCAGCCAGGCCGCACCCCCGCCGACGGCCCCTGGCGGCGCCGGCGCAGTCCAGGCGGCGGAGAGCCAGATCGGCGTCCCCTACCAGTGGGGAGCCGAGTCCCCCAAGGGCTCCGCCAACCCGGGGTTCGACTGTTCGGGGCTCACCGCGTGGTCCTGGGGCCAGGTCGGAGTGGGCCTGCCGCACTACTCGGGCGCCCAGATGGGCGACTCGACCCCGGTGCCCGTGAGCGACCTCCAGCCCGGCGACCTCCTCTTCTACGGCCCCGGAGGCTCCGAGCACGTCGCCATGTACGTCGGGGGCAGCTCCATGATCGAGGCGCCCTACACGGGAGCGAGCGTGTGGATCACCGGACTCCGGCTGGGTTCGGGCTTCGTGGGCGCCGGCCGGCCCTAGGCCGCTCCGGACGGACCCCGCTCCTCCTGACCGACAGCGAGTCCATCCCGGCCCACCACGGTCGTAACCTGGCGTCAGCCGTGCGATGAAACCGATCCCCGTCGACTTCCACATCGGACCCCTCCAGGTCCACACCTACGGCATCGGCCTCGCGCTCACGTTCTGGTTCGGGTTCACCTACTTCGAACGGCGCCTCCGACGAAACGGCTACCCGACCGACTGGTTCGTCCCCGTCTTCCTCTGGATCATCCTGGCCGCGATCGTGGGCGCCCGGGCCATGCACGTGCTGTCGAACCTCGGCACCTACTCCGCGCACCCCGGCGACATCCTTGCGGTCTGGCACGGTGGCCTCTCGTCCTTCGGCGGCCTGCTCCTCGCGGTTCCCGTCGGGATCATCCTCACCCGTCGCCGCTGTCCCGAGCTCCCGCTCGGCCGCGCCCTCGACCTCGCCGCCCCCGTCCTCATGGCGTGCTGGGCCATGGGCCGCCTCCTGGGGCCGCAGCTGATGGTCGCCGGCGGTGGGCACGCGACACACCAGTGGTTCGGGATGTACTACGCCGGCCAGCCCGGCCGCCGGCTGCCCGTACCCGTCTTCCAGGCCATGGAGGACTTCGCCGTCTACCTGATCCTCATCGCGATCGAGCGCCGGCTCGACCGTTGGCCCGACGGCACGCGCCGAACGGGCTATCCCGCCGGGATCGTGCTCGGCACGGGCATGGTCCTCTGGGGCATTGAGCGTTCCCTCGACGAGCACCTGTGGCTCGGCGAGGACGGTCGGGTCGGCTCGGACCTCGTCCAGCTGGCCGGCATCCTGCTCGTCGTCGCGGGACTGGTGATCCTCGTCCACGCGAGGTCCCGCTGGGTGCACTGGCTCCGGACGCACCAGGCGCCGGGAACAACGGAGCACAAGGAAGGCGTCGAGCAGCCCGCCTGATCACCCGCGGCGGGCCGCCGGCGGGGCTACTCGTCGCGCAGGTGGAAGATCCTGGCGGCGCGTGCCCTCGTGTTGTCGCCCCGACGCTCAATGGCCAGTGCGCCGCCGTCCTTGAAGATCCAGCCCACTTCGCGCCACGGCCGCATCTCTGGGATGGACTCACCCTGGTCCAGGCCGTGCGCAGGCCTTTCCTCGATCCTGGTGCTCATTTCGACCCCTCCGTTCGACGTTCCGACCCGCCCCTCATGAGGGGAACGGCGCGAGGTCTGCTCTCCTTGCGCCACGCTGCGAGGCTATTGAGCAGCGGTTGGGTAGTGGTGGATCCGGCCCCGGCGCCGGGGCGGGGGCATGCCGCAACCCTGATGCAACGTTGTTGCGGCCTCGGCGCACGGGGCACGCGCCGGATCCGCGTCGAAGGCGGCAGGGAGCCGTGATCACCCGAATCGTGCGCAAGGCCGAACGATCTCAAGCCTTCTCCGGATATTGCCGATGTGGCGGGAGAGGGGGTGGATGTGATGGCCACAGTCCAGCCGTGGACTCCGATCGTGAACGACAGGATCTGGACGGAGGAGGAGAAGCAGGAGTGGTTGGCCGCGCACGATGGCGCTCCCACCCACATCGTGACCTTCGAGCCCCTGTACCAGATTGAGGTGTGCATCCCTCCCTGGGAGCATCCCGACCGCCAGATCGCCCGCTCCGCCGTCGTATGGGGCGAAGACATGGGCCGCGTCTTCGAGGCCGAGCAGCCCGGTGTGGCCGCGGTGCTTGCCGCGCACCACGAGGGCAACTCGCTCGAGGTCTACGCCGCGGTGACGCGCCGGCCCCGCCTGCACCGGGTCACCTGAGCCTGCACGGGGTCACAGGGTCGCGCCGGGTCTCGCACCGGGCACCCGGAGCAACCGCCCGATGTCCTTCCTAGGCGTTCGGCTTCTCGCCTGACGCCGCCGCCTGGCGCATCTGCTCCAGCCGGTCGATCATCCCCATCCGCTCCTGGCCGACGTTGCCGTCCAGCCGCGCCGCGATCTGCTCGGGCGTCCAGCGTCCCTCGGCCCACATCGCCCGCACCTCGGTCGGCTGGTTCCACACGGCGATCTTCGAACCGACCACCGTGTACACCTGACCGGTGATGTGCTTCGCCTTGTCGCTCAGCAGGTAGACGACCATCGGCGCCACGTCCTCGGGGTCGCCCATCTCGGCCAGCTCCGACGGCACGTTGGCCGACATGCGGGTGCGGGCCACCGGCGCGATGGCGTTGGCGGTGACGCCGTAGCGGTGCAGGCCGACGGCGGCCGAGCGCACCAGCGACACGATGCCGCCCTTGGCGGCCGAGTAGTTCGCCTGCGCGACGCTGCCGGCGAAGGCGCCGGACGTGAAACCGATGAGCGCGCCACCGCCCTCCTGCTTGCGCATGACCGCCGCCGCGGCCCGGAACACCGTGAAGTGCCCCTTCAGGTGGGTGGCGATCACTGCGTCCCACTCGTCCTCGGACATGTTGAACAGCATCCGCTCGCGCAGAATCCCGGCCACCGCCACCACGCCGTCGATGCTCCCCCACTTCTCCACCGCGGTGGCGATCAGCCGCTCGCCCGACTCCATCTTCGAGATGTCGTCGGCCACGGCGATCGCCTCGCCGCCCGCCTTGGTGATCTCGGCCACGACGGCGTCGGCCACATCGCTGCTCGGGTCCTCGCCGGCCATGCCCACCCCGAAGTCGGCCACCAGCACCCTGGCCCCCTCGGCCGCGGCGGCCAGGGCCACGGCGCGGCCGATGCCGCCCCCGCCGCCGGTGACCGCGACGACCTTGCCTTCGAGGAACCCTGCCATGGTCGACTCTCCTGATCTCTCGGTGCCGGCCGACCGGCCGGGCGCCCGAAATTGCCGTAAGTTAGAACACGTTCTAGCCTGCGGGTGGCGGGGGCTGCCATTTGCGCCCGCCCGCGAGTGTGCAAGGAGACTGCTGATGGGTGACCTCGGCTTCTGGGCTCTGGCCCAGGAAGACCCCGACTACCTGGCCCTGGTGACGCCCGAGGGTGACGAGGTGAAGGCCGGCCTGCTCCTGGGCCATGCCAACCAGCTCGTGCACGCCCTGCGGGCCCAGGGGTTCGAGCCGGGCTCGGTGGTGGCCACCCTGCTCCCCAACTGCGCCGAGATGCTCGAGGTGTACCTGGCCGCCCTCCAGGCCGGCTGGTACCTCGTCCCCATCAACCACCACCTCGTGGCGCCCGAGGTGGCCTACATCCTGAAGGACTCCGGGGCCACCGCGTTCATCGCCCACGAGCGCTTCGGCACCGTGGCAGTGGCCGCGGCCGACGAGGTCGGGCTCGCTGCGGCCGGCCGCCTCGCCGTCGGCGACGTGCCCGGTTTCGCCTCCTACGCCGCCGTGCGCGACGCCCAGCCGACCACGCTGCCCGAGGACCGGACCGTCGGCGACGTCATGAACTACACCTCGGGGACGACGGGCAACCCCAAGGGGATCTACCGCAAGCTGCTCGGCGTCACGCCCGAGCAGGCCGCGCTCGGGCTCTCGGGGCTCCTGTTCCTCTTCGGGATCCAACCCCAGGACGACAACGTCCACATCATCGGTTCGCCGCTGTACCACACGGCGGTGCTCCGCTTCGGGAGCGCGTCGCTCCACCTCGGCCACACCATTGTGCTCATGGACAAGTGGCAGCCCGAGGACATGCTCCGCCTCATTGAGGAACGCCGGGTCACGACCTCGCACATGGTGCCCACCCAGTTCCACCGCCTGCTCGCGCTGCCCGAGGACGTGCGGTCGAAGTACGACGTGTCGTCCCTGCGCCACATGATCCACGCCGCCGCCCCCTGCCCGATCGACGTGAAGCAGAAGATGATCGACTGGTGGGGCAACGCGGTCGACGAGTACTACGCGGCGAGCGAGGGCGGCGGCACGCTGGTCAACGCCGAGGAGTGGCTGGCCAAGCCCGGCACGGTGGGCCGGCCCTGGCCCATCAGCGAGATCGCCATCTTCGACGACGACGGCAACCGGATCAGCGAGCCCAACGTGATCGGCACGGTGTACATGGCCATGCAGTCGGCCGACTTCGAGTACCACGGCGACAAGGAGAAGACCAAGAAGAACCGCATCGGCGCGTTCTTCACCGTCGGCGATGTGGGGCTGATCGACGAGGACGGCTACCTGTTCCTGCGCGACCGCAAGATCGACATGATCATCTCGGGCGGCGCCAACATCTACCCCGCCGAGATCGAGGGTGTCCTGCTCACCCACCCCAAGGTGGGCGACGCCGCCGTCTTCGGGATCCCCAACGACGACTGGGGCGAGGAGGTCAAGGCGGTGATCGAGCCGGCCGAGGGCGTCGCGGCGAGCGACGAGCTGGCGGCCGAGATCCTGGCCTACTGCGCCGGACAAGCTGGCCAAGTTCAAGACGCCGAAGTCCATCGACTTCACCGACGAGATGCCCCGGGACCCCAACGGCAAGCTCTACAAGCGCAAGCTGCGCGACCCGTACTGGGAAGGCGTGCAGCGGGCGGTCTGAGCGGAGCTGCTGCTCGCCCTCCCGTCGGTCTCCAGACGAGAGAAGAGAATCAGCCCTCGGCCTCGGCGGCCTTGGCTTGCGCCGCCTTCTCCATCATCCGCTGCCAGTCCGCATCGACCAACGGCCCCTCGGCGCTGTGCGCGCCGTGGGCGTTGCCGGAGACGATGTCGAGCATCCGGCGTGGGTCCACGAGGATGAAGATGCCCTCCGCCTCGGCGGTGAGCTGACCCTCGTGGTACATGCCGCCCCAGGTGTAGACCTTGCGTCCCTCGCGGCCCGTGTGGCGGGCCGCCAGCTCAATCGGGGCCAGCAACGGCGTGGGGCGCCGGTAGCGCACCGTCAAAGTGCCGGTCATGGCGCCCAGCCCGGCGAGGATGTTGGACAGGCCGAGCATCTCGTCGAAGAGCTCGGCGATGACGCCCCCGTGGACACAGGTGGGCGGCCCCTCGTAGGGATAGTCGAACGTGACGCGTCCTCGGAGCTCGCGCCCGCCGTCCGGTCCGTGCACCGCCCACACCTCGACGGGCGGCGCGATGGGGTTGGCGAAGCCGATCATCGGGGCTGGTCGGGAAGTGGTCCTGGGGATGCACGCCGGGGAACCCGTTCTGGCCCGGCGTGTTGCGACGCCGCTTCGAGCGAGCGGCCGCCTCCTCGAGCCGGTCCGCCACCACGGCCAACTCGGCGGCTGCCACACCGAGGTCGTCGTCCTCGACCGGCTGGCCGATGGTCACCGCGCCGATGCGGCGCAGCGCAGCAGCGACCCGGTTGATGGGCAGGTCCGGCGCCGACGAGGTGGCAACGCCGTCGATGCCCGGGTAGCCGCCACCCGGGCCGGGATCGAAGCCCTCGCCCCCGGGCTCGCTCACGTGCGGGTGTAGTTGGGCGGCCGCTTCTCGGCGAAGGCCTTCTGCCCCTCGGCGGCGTCGTTGCTGGAGAAGACGGGCCATCCGATCTCGAGCTCGCGGGCCAGGCCGTCCACCTCGGACATGCCCTCGGTCTCGCGCACGCTGCGCTTGATCGCCTCCACCGCCAGCGGCCCGTTCGCCCCGATCACCGCCGCGATCTCCAGCGCCTTGTCCAGCGCCGTGCCGTCGGGGACGACGTGGCCGATGAGCCCGATGCGCAGCGCCTCCTCTGCCGGCACCTCACGCGCCGTCAGGAGCAGCTCCATGGCGAGCGTGTAGGGGATCTGGCGCCGCAGCCGCACCGTCGAGCCGCCGAGGGGGAAGAGGCCGCGCTTGGCCTCGAAGACGCCGAAGACGGCGCCCTGCCCCGCCACGCGGATGTCGGTGGCCTGCAGGATCTCGGTCCCCCCCGCCACGGCCCAGCCCTCGACGGCGGCGATCAGCGGCTTGCGCAGGTCGTAGTGGCGCAGCAGCGCCTTCCAGTGCAGGTCGGGGTCTTCGGCCATGCGGTGCTGGTACTTCTCGGCGTCGCTGCCGCCCATGGCCTTGAGGTCCATGCCGGCGCAGAACGTGCCGCCTGCACCGGTGAGGATGGCGCAGCGGATGTCGTCGTTGCCGTCGATCTCCTCCCAGGCGTCCTTCATGCCGACCAGCATGGGCAGGCTCAGGGCGTTCTTCGCCTCGGGCCGGTTCATCGTCACGATCGCCGTTGCGCCGTCGCGCTCGAACGTCAGGTGCTCAGTCGAAGTCACGGTCCCCTCCAGGGGTAGGCGCCGAAAATGGAAGTCGAATTGAGAGTGCGAGTCTTGTGAGTGCGGGTCGCTGCGGGCTACAGCCGCTCGATGATGGTGCCCGTCGCCAGCGCGCCGCCGCAGCACATCGACACCAGCCCGTAGGTCTTGTCGGTGCGCTCGAGCTCGTGCAGGATCGTGGTGATCAGCCGGCTCCCGGTCGCCCCGACCGGGTGGCCCAGCGCGATGGCGCCGCCGTTGACGTTCACCTTGTCCCAGTCGACCCCGTGCTCCTTGCCCCAGCTGAACACGACCGAGGCGAAGGCCTCGTTGACCTCGAAGAGGTCGATGTCCTTGATCGTCATGCCGGCCTTGGCCAGAACCTTGGTCGTCGCGGCGATCGGGCCGTCGAGGTGGTAGTAGGGGTCGGAGCCCACCAGCACCTGGGCCACCACACGGGCCCGGGGCTTCAAGCCCTCCGCCTTGGCACGGTCCTCGGACATCCACAGCACCGCGGCCGCGCCGTCGGAGATCTGCGACGAGTTCCCCGCCGTGTGCATGCCGTCGGGCAGCACGGGCTTGAGCTTGGCCAGGCCCTCGGCGGTCGTGTCGCGGGGCCCTGGTCCTTCGACACCACGATCTTGTCGCCCGTGTGCTCGCCCCGGGGTCCCTCCTCGCCGACGATCGGCGCCTCGATCGGCACGATCTCGCGGGCGAAGCGGTCCTCGGCCTGGGCGACGGCGGCCTTCTTCTGCGACTCGAGGCCGAGCCAGTCGACGTCGGCGCGGCTGATGCCGTACTTGGTGGCGATCCGCTCCGCCGCGGTGAACTGGTCGGGCATGTCGTAGGGCAGATCGGCGGGCATGGCCCGGCCCACTCCGGGCGCCGAGGCGTTGGCGCCGAGCGGGATGCGGCTCATCGTCTCCACGCCGCAGCCGATGGAGGCGTCGACCGCGCCGGCGGCGATCAGGTTGGCCGCCATGTGGTTCGCCTGCTGCGACGACCCGCACTGGCAGTCGATCGTGGTGGCCGCGACCTCGTAGGGCAGGCCGCTCAGGAGCCAGGCGGTCCGCGTCACGTTGAACCCCTGCTCGCCGGCCTGCGTCACGCACCCGCCGACGACCTGCTCGATGGACGCCGGGTCGATGCCCGACCGCTTGACGACCTCGACCTGGACCGCGCCCAGGATGTCGGGGGCCCGCAGCCCGGAGAGCCACCCGTTGCGCTTCCCGATGGGGGTGCGCACCGCCTCGATGATTACCGGCTGCGCCATGACGGTCATTCCTCCTGCTGCCACGCCCGGCCCTCGGCCGGCTGCCCGCGTTGGGCTGAATCTAGAACCTGTTCTAACTTTACCACCGGCCCGTCCGGGCCGGCCCCGGAAGTCTGCCCGGGCCTGGTCGCCGGGCGCCAACGCCGTTCCGCCGGGCCGAAATCGGCCAACCCGTCAAGAGCACCGGGTCCGCCAGAGCGCGCACCCGGCCCAGCGGACCCGGGACAGGGCCCGACGGTCAGGCGTTCTTGAGCACTTCGCGGGCGATGACCACCCGCTGCACCTGGTTGGTGCCCTCGTAAATCTGGGTCACCTTGGCGTCGCGCAGGAACCGCTCGACGGGGAAGTCCTTCGTGTAGCCGTAGCCACCGAGGAGCTGCACGGCGTCGATCGTGATCGACATGGAGGCATCCGATGCGAACGCCTTGGCCATGGCGCCGAACTTGGTCAGCTCGCCGCTCGGGTCGCTGTCGACCATGGCGCAGGCGCGGTAGACGAGGGCGCGGGCGGCCTCGTTGCGCATGGCCATGTCGGCCAGCATGAAGCGCAGACCCTGCAGGTCGGCGATCGGGCCGCCGAAGGCGCGCCGCTGCTTCATGTAGGCGGCCGCGTAGTCGATGGCGCCCTGCGCGATGCCGACCGCCTGCGCGCCGATGGTGGGCCGGCTGCGGTCCAAGGTGTGCATGGCGACCGTGAAGCCCTGGCCCTCCTCGCCGATGCGGTGTGAGGCCGGGACGCGTACCTCGTCGAGGATGACCTCACCGGTCGGGCTCCCCCGCAGGCCCAGCTTGTCCTCGTGCTTGGCGATCCGGATCCCCCACTCCTTCTCGACCAGGAAGCACGAGATGCCCCGCCCGCCCGCCGCGGGGTCTGTCTTGGCGAAGACGATGTAGACGTCGGAGATCCCTGCATTGGTGATCCAGTACTTCGAGCCGGTGAGGATGTAGTCATCGCCGTCGCGGACGGCCCGGGTGCGCATGGCCGCCACGTCGCTCCCGGCGTCCGCCTCGGACAGGCAGTAGCTGGCCTGGATCTCGCCGGCCGCCACCTTGGGCATGTACTCCCTCTTGAGCTCCTCGCTGCCCCAGTTCATGACCGGCACCATCCCGAGCTTGGAGATCAGGATGGTCAGGGACGTCGAGGCGCAGACCCGCGCCAGCTCCTCGGCGGCGATGGCCTGGGTGACGGTGTCCGCGCCGGCGCCGCCGTAGGCCTCGGGGATGCCGAGGGCGGGCAGCTCCATCTCCCGGCAGGCCTCGAAGGACTTCCAAGGGAACTCGGCGTTGCGGTCGACCTCGGCCGCGTGCGGCGCCACCTTCTCCTCGCAGAAGGTACGCAGGGTGTCTCGAAACTCCCGTTGGACGTCGGTCAGGGCGAAGCTCGATGCGCTCACCGGTCCATTCTCGCAGAGCGCACCTGACCACCGTCATCCCCGGTCAGGGCATGGTCGGGCGTGTCACCGGCTGGTCGAGCGCTCCGCCCGGGCTTGCGCTGCCGCGTGGCGGCCGGCACGTCGGCCGAAAAACGAACCGTCGCCAAGGCTGATGCCGCTGGCGTAGTGCTGAGCCGCCAGGCTGGCCGCGGTCCGACCGACGGCGTAGAGACCCGAGATGCGCTGACCCCCGCTGTCGAGCGCAGCACCGTCGGGGTCGGTCTTGAGACCGCCGAGCGTAAAGGTGGCGTAAATGGCGCCATGGTCCACGCGCAGGTCGATAGCGCCAATGCCGGTCGCCGGAGGTTCCCCGATGGGCTGCAGGTAGGGCGCCCGCTTGTGGAACGCCGGGTCATCGCCGCGTGCCGCCGCCTCGTTGTACTCGCGCACCGTGCGCGCCAAGGTGTCGGGCGGGACGTCGATGTCGGCGGCCAGTTCCTCAGGGGTGGCCGCCGCGTAGCCGATGCGTAGTCCGATGAGGTTGGGCTCATGGATCACGTCATCGGTGATCATGTGAACCTGACCGCCGTGATCGCGGAGGGCGTGGAGGCCGATGCGGCCGGTGTAGGCGTCCTCGTTGATGAACCGCTCGCCGTGCCGGTTGACGAGGATTCCCCGCGCCAGGCGGTGGGGCGGCCCAAGGGGTAACGCGCACTCGAAGGTGTCGAGCCTCGTTGCCGCCGCGCCCGCGCCCACGCCCATGCGGATACCGCGGCCGTCGTCGGCGGGGGTGCCGATCCGCCAGGCCGCGTCGGGTGTGTGGGCCAGTGGACAATGTTCGGCGACCATCGCGTCGTTGTGGATGAAGCCGCCGGTAGCCAGGATCACCCCTCCGCTGGCTCGGATGGAGCGAAGTCCGTCGTCGGTCTGCACCCGCACGCCCACGACCCCTCCGCCGTCGACGATCAATGCTTCGGCGCGGGCATCGGCAACGACGCGGGCTCCGCTGGTCGACACGGCGGCGCCGAGGCATTTCATGAGGAAGCCGCCGGCGGAGTCGATGTACTGCGGTTTGTGACCGCGCGGGACCGGGATCGAAGTCTCGTCAAACGGGTAGGCGTCCTCACCGCCGCTGAAGAGCAGCCCCGCGTCATCGGACGATTCTCGATTCGGCTCGTCGCAGAACGCCGCCCGGAACGGCACGCCGATCGAGATCAACCAGTTGAAGTGGTCGGGCGAACCGTCGCAGTACACGTCGACACGATCGTCGTCGACGGCGGGACCAAGGGCGGCCCGGAGGAACGCCGCCATGTTCTCCGGCGAGTCCTGGAAGCCACAGGCGATCTGCAACGCCGTTCCGCCTCCCAGGTAGATGAGACCGCCCGAGTTGGCGGACGTCCCACCGGGTCCGGCGCCACGTTCGACGGCCAGCACGTCCGCTCCTGTCTGGCGCGCCGCCACAACCGCTGACGCGCCCGCCACGCCCAGGCCCACCACGACCACGTCAACGGATTCGTCGAAGCGAACGTCGTTGACCTCAAGCGCCGGGATCTGATCCATCCCCCTCCTCACGTCGGGATGCAACGGTAGACGCGTCCGTGGTGCCTTCACATCCTTGACCTACCCGCCGGGGCAGTCTCACCCGATCCCGCTACTGCTCGACCGGATCGATCAGTAGTCGTGTTGGATCGCTCCAGTGATAGCGGTGACCCAATCGCTCGACCGCCACCGGGAAAGGGCCCGCGGAGTTGCGTCTCGACTGGGCTGCCACCTCGTGCGTCATAGAAGGCCTGGGCGGCTGTGTTCTGATCGAGCACCCAGAGATGAATCGATCCTTGGGGCCGAAATCGAAGGAGCCTGTGGACGGTCTCTGACAGCAGGTGTGAACCGATCCCGGTTCGCTTCAGATCACTCCTGACGTGGAGATTCTCAAGGAGTGATCCCCAGAGCGGGTCTTCGTCCAAGATCGTGTGGGCGAACCCGACGACCTCATCTCCCTGGCGAGCGACCACCGTGAAGTGGCCCGTCGTGGGTTGCGCGAGTCGGCTTCGCCATACCTCCTCGCGATCGGCGACCACATCCCCGTCGAGGTAGGAGTCCAAGTACGCACCTCGGTAGTGGCGTCGCCAGCTGTCGGCGTGGAGGGCAGCGATGGCGTCGGCGTCGCAATTGGCCGCGTCGAAATACTGCACAGCAAGGACCCGTTTGGCCATATTGGTCTCCTCATCGATCCTGGCTTTGGCACCGTGCTACAGCCGGCTGCCGGACCGTCACAGGGCCAGGTCCCTCGGGTCGCTCTCGATGAACGGGCAAAAGACTATCCGTCGCAGTTCTGGCTGTCCCGCGACCACGCATCCCTCTACCGGCAAAACGGGACATGGTCTGCCGATTAGAGCCTCCCGAAGGCCGATTCACGGAGTGCCTTGTACATCTCAGTCATTTCCGCAAGTTGGTAGTGCGCCTGAAGACCGCTTGGGTTGGGCAGAAGCCAAAGACGGGCACCGGCGAGGGGTTCGGGCTGGCGGCCGATGACGGCTCCGGTTCGAAGAAAGGCCGTCCGATATGCCTGCAGCCCGAGCACGGCGACGTAGCGGGGCCGCAGCATCCCCACTTTGCCCTCGAGCTGTGTTGCGCCTTCTCGCAATTCGGCCACACTGAGTTCGCTGGCGGCGGCCGTCACCCGCCCCACCAGGTTCGTGATGCCTATCCCGAGCCCGGGCAGCGTGTGCTGCTCGGCGGGTAAGAGAACGGACTCGGTGAATCCACCGGCACAGAGCAACTTCCAGAACCGGTTCCCCGGCCGGGCGAAATGCAGGTTGAGGTCGCCTGAGCGCGTGCCGGGATTGATCCCGCAGAAGAGCACGCGCAGATCCGGACCGACCAGATCAGCGACAGCCTGCTCCATGGTGAGAGAACATACGCTCCGGCAGCGGTTCTACTCCGTACTGATCTTCTCGAGCCTCTCCAGGCTGGCCGTCATGGACTCACGCACCGAATTGGCCCCGTTGATCCACGCCCCGCCATCACTGAGGAGGTCCTCCGGCAACGGGCCATAGTCAAAGACCTCGGTGACGACGGTGGCGTCGTCACCGTCTGGAGTGAGGATGTAGCCCCAGCGGTAGCCCGCCGGAATGCCGACCTTGGACGGATCATCACCCTCAGCCCGAGAAGGGTCTCCGGGAGCCGGTTCCCAAAATATGCGCCGATCTGGCTCGAACTCCACCACATAGTTGAGCATGAGGTAGTCGTCTCCGAGCCGATGCATCTTCATGGTGAAGGTGTCGCCCACGTCGGAGATGGGACGTTCGAGGACGGCTCCCCGGAGCATGCCGGACCCATCGAAATCCATGTGACGTTGCGGATTCGCCAGGATCTCGAAGATGGGGGCTGCGGGTGCTTTGATCCTGCGTGACACTTCGACCCGCTTGCTTTCCTCTGTCATGAATGACTCCTCTCTGTCGCTCTACGCCTGCCCCCTGCCGAGTGCTCGCCCCAGTTTGGATCGTCGAAGGCGGCGACCGGTTCGCGTCTAACTGGAGGGTCAGCTCTGGACGCGGTAGCGGAGGTGCACGACACCGTTGCCGAACCGGTGCTCCTCCAGCAGGTCCAACTGGACGCGGGCGTCGCTGAGGAACGCGGGCTTTCCTTCACCGACGAGCACCGGATAAATGAAGAGCTGGCACTCATCGATCAGCCCGGCGTTGAACGCGTGCGCGGCGAGGGTCGACCCGCCGACGGTCAAATCGGTCGCGGCGGACGTCTTCATCTCGCGGACCGAATCGGGGTCGAAACTGCGCTCGAGCCGTGTGTTGGTGGTCGAGACGACGGGCAGCGTCGTGGAGTAGACGATCTTGTCGGCCGCTTGCCAGACGTTCGCGAAGTCGGCCATGAGCTCCGACTGGGCGGCCAGGGTGGGGTCGGTCTCCCAGACGGCCATCGTCTCGTACAGGCGCCGGCCAAAGAGGTGGGTACCGACGGAGCGCACAAGGTCAGTGATAAAGATGAAGACCTCGTCGTCGGGCGCGGTCCATTCGAATTCGCCATTCGCGTCCTCGATGTAGCCGTCAAGGGACAGATTCGCCACGTAGATCAGCTTGGCCATGCCGCTCCTCGGTCGCCCGTGTGCCCGGGAGGTCCGAACTGCTTGGCAACGAACGATGCAAGCTGCTCGCGAGACGGATGCCCCCAACCGATGCAGAACGGGTGCCCGGCCGGGTCGGCGTAGACCTGGTGCCCTTCGTCAGCGCTGAAGTCGGGAGCCGCTTGGAGCAATCGGGCGCCGAGGGAGATCGCCTCTTCATGTGCCGCCCGCGGATCCTCCACGTGCAGATCGAGATGGACCTGTTGAGGGGCTCCATCCGGCCAATCGGGCGGGGCGTGGTCCGGCGCGAAATTGGACGCCAATGCGCCACGCGCCGGACGCATCGAACACGCAGTGAAATCGCTCGTCTCCGTCGTAGACGTGCCCGCCGAGAATCCCAGCCCAGAACGCACTTTCAGCAGGCGGGTCTGCGGCATCGAACACGATGACCTGACGCACCATTTCCATGACGTGGGACGCTATACGGGAGCGGCTCGCCGCTGTTCAGGGGGTAGTGGGGCTCAGGGTCGGTTCCACCGGCGATGGGTGACACGCCTGCAAGGCACGTGTCGCCTGACACTGGCGGCTTGGGACGCACCCAAAAAAGGGTGCTCTGCGGCCGCGATATCTTTGCGTAGCAGCCGCCTCGTTCCAACGGCGTCGGGGAGTACCCGAACGTGCGGGTCCGACAGACGACAACCGAAAGAGGAGGACCGGACATGGATGACGCGACCATGCTCGCCGAACTCCAACCAACCGCCGAGCGCTTGGTCGACCGCCATCTGGGCATGGCCAAAGAGTGGTTCCCCCACGACCTTGTCGAGTGGCGGCCGCCACCAGAGGTCGGCTGTGCCGAACCGCTGCCCGATGGTGTCGCCAGTGCCGTGTTCGTCAACGTGCTGACCGAGGACAACCTGCCCTACTACTTCGCTTCGATCGACAATCTCTTCGGTCGGGACGGTGCCTGGGGCTATTGGAGCCGGCGGTGGACGGCAGAGGAGGGGCGGCACTCGATCGTCCTGCGCGACTACTTGATCATGAGTGGGCACGTCGATCCCGTCATCCTGGAACGGGCCCGGATGGCCCAGGTTACCGGCGGCGTTTCCCCTCAAGCCGAGACCATTGCCGACGCGTTCGCCTATCTCGCCCTCCAAGAGTTGGCGACCCGAATCGCCCATCACAACACCGGGAAGGCGTTGCCCGACGCTGAGGGCTACACGGTCATGAAACGGGTGGCGGCAGACGAGAACCTCCACTATCTCTTCTACCGAGATCTCGTATCGGCTGCGCTAGAGATCGATCCTTCGGGGATGATGGAGGCCATCAAGCGTCAGGTGCTGGGATTCGAGATGCCCGGTACAGGCATACCGGACTTCGCCCAGCACGCAAAGGCCATTGCCCGAGCTGGTATTTACGACTTGAGGGTGCACCATGACGCCATCCTCCGACCGGTGGTTCTAGGCCATTGGGACGTGGCCGGCAGGCAGGGCCTGACCCCGTCGGCCGAGGCGGCCCGGGATCGACTGTTGCAATTCATCGCCCGGTTGGGGCGGGCCGCAGCCCGAGTCAAAGAGCCGCAAGTCGCGCTCGGTAGCAAGTAACCCGACCTGTGGCACTCATGTTCACGAAGGCTTCCTGTTTCTAAAAGGCGTCGGCCTGGTTGGTGAGGGCTCAGCGTTCCACGATGGTTCGCTTGAAGGTGAGGGCGCTGCCCCTCGGCCATCCGGCGGGCAAAAATCCGGTCATGGGCGCGGCGATCGACCCGGGATCCCATTCCCGCCCCTCTCCGTCCTCGAGTTGCATTATCAAGCGAGGATCGTCGCCTTCCGGGTTGGGCAGCCACCTCAAAACGACCGTGATCTCCGTCTCCTGTGGGCCGTCGTCCATGCGCCGAGCCTATTGCGGTGGCCTCGTGGTTCAGCCGGCTGCCGCCGCGGGGCGCTGGGTGCAGCGGTGGTCGATAGCGGACTTGGCAGGGATGTCCAATGCCTCACCAACCCGGGAACGGGTCTACCTAGAAGCTCCAGCGTGTTTGACTGAACTGCCCTCCCTTGCCAAATCCAAAACCGGTATCGGGTGCCACGCGGTAGACGAGAACCTCTGCGTCGCCGAATGGCGTCACCCAGACCGGACCAGGTTCCGTCGGGTGCGACGAAATGCTCTCCGTACTTCGACTCATAGGTGTTGGCGACTCGTCCAAGCTCCGCATGGTCGCTCACACTTTCGGCCGTTCCTTCAATCACGAGGTCGAGGCCGTCGAGGGTGCTCTGCCCCGTCGTAAGGACGCAATGACAGTTTGCCGCGAGGTTCTTCGCTTTTCGCTCGTTCGGTCCAGTACAGAAGTACAGAGCCCCTTCGAGCCAGATCCCAACAGGGGCGTGACATGCGGGCGGCCATCAGGTCGAACCGTCGAAAGCCAATACACCTCAGCGCCGGCCAACTCATCCCGAGCCTGCGACCACTCCGTTGGTGTCGCGTTCGGACTGCTGAAGGCGCTCAGCTCGGTCACCGGGACTGGTTCAGCCATCCCGCACTCCGATCGTTTCCGTTCGTGCAAGCACTACAGCTGCTGGATAGATCGCCGAACTCAGCATCGCAGGCCACGAAGTACTGATTGTAGAGGGCGGGCCCGCTCGGGAAACCTGGTGGATCGTGACCGTTGGCCCTCATCGTCAGAGTTCGGAATCACGGCCATTTGCGTGCTCTACCCAGGGCATCAGCAGACGGACAGGTGGCGCAACAGCAAGTCGGAGAGCTCGACCGGCGCCATCTCGGGCACCCAGTGCGACACGTCGTTCAGGACCTCGAAGGTGTACGGACCGTGCACGTGCTCGGCCGTTCCTTCGGCCGCACTCCGCGTGAACGCATCGTCGCCCGTGGACCAGACGTAGAGCGTCGGGACCGCAATCGGCTGCAGCTGGTCGAGCACCGTGGGGTCCATGGCCCGGTACCAATTCAGCGCAGCCGTCAGCGCGCCGGGCTCGGTCAGTGTGGACACGTACATCAGCGCGTCGTCGTCGTCGAGCCCGCTCTCGGCCAGCAGCGTCGTCAGCCCGCTGCCCGACCCGTCGGCACCGAGCAGGAGCCGCTCGGGGACCTCGGGCTCGCAAAAGGAGACCATCGCCTCGCCGGTGGCTGCCTGGGCGGTGTCGCCACCGGTCAGCGCGCGCCGCAACGCCAGCGGGTGCGGGGTCGACACGACGCTGAGGGAGCGGATCCTGGCCGGATGGCGCGACGCCGCGATCCACGCCAGCATGCCGCCCCAGTCGTGCCCCACCAGATCGAAGGTCTCCATCTCCATGGAGTCGGCCAGCGCCAATACGTCGCTCACCAGGTGTTCGGTGGCGTAGGCGCCCACCTCGGTCGGCCGGGCCCCGCCGCAGTAGCCGCGCTGGTCGGGTGCGATGGCGCGGTACCCGGCGCGCCCGAGGGCCGACAGCTGGTCGCGCCATGCCCATGAGGTCTGCGGGAACCCGTGCAGCAGCAGCATTCGCCGGCCGTCGTGCGGACCTGAGGCGCGACCGGTGAAGGTGAACCCGCCCGCCTGTATCTCGAGGCGTTCAATGGCCCCGCTCGTGTCCACGACAGGGAGGCGCGGCGCCTAGGTCGCTGTTTGACCGCCCGGGACCTGCGCTCCCTCTGCGGCGGCGCGGGTGTGCTCCGGGCCCACCTCCTGCGGGCCGAGGCGGAGGGACTCGTCCGGGACGGAGTCGGCGAGGAGCCGCTGCGCGGCGTAGTTGTGGGAGATGCCCGAGAAGGCGACGCGCCGGCGCTCCATGAGCTCGGGCGGCGCATCGGCGAGGAAGCCCCACAGGTGCAGGGCGAACCGCACGTCGTAGACCGACGGGGCGCGGCCGAAGTAGGCGGCCCGCTTGGCCGCGATGAGCGCCACGCCGAGCAGGACGTCGTGCTCCGACTCGCCCTGGCCGAGCTTGAGCTCGTGCTCGACGCGCCGGGCCAAGCGCAACGCGAAGCCCGAGTCGGGCCCCGGCGTCCCCACGCCCCGGCCCCGAAGACCCAACGGCACGGTGACCTCGGCCGGGCGCGACGTCGTCCACGGCCCGGGCACGTGGAGGTGCCGGGCCGGACGGACCTGATCGGCCTCGGCGATGGGCACGAACGTGGGCTGCGTCATGCGCCGGAGGCTAGCCGAGGGTGTCCGGAGAACCCATTCCGGCGCCCTCGCCGAGCGGCGCGCCCGCGAGGAGCCGCACGGCGTGCAGCGAGATCGACGAGGGACGGGCCGCGTCGTGGAAGACCTCCTGATCGGCCGAGCGCAGGGTGGCACCCGTCGCCGAGCGGCTCGTCGGTGCCGGTGTTGCGGCAGAACAGCGGGTGCGCGCCGCTCGACACCTGCAGCCGGATCCGGTGGCCGGCGAGGAAGGTGTTGGCGGTCGGCCACATCGCCACCTCGAGCTTGAAGACGCCGTCCTCCTCCTTGTCCACCGAGCCCGGAATGAGCCTGACGATGCCGTCGCTCAGGTTGAACGACTTGCCCTTCTCGGTCACGTCGCAGAGCCGCACGAAGAAGTCCGTGTGCTCCAGCGACGAACGCAGATACAGCGTCGCGCGTCGACCGGCCCGATGACGGTGAGGTCCTCGGTCAGCACCGGGCTGGTGTAGGTCAGCACGTCGTGGCGGTGCTCACGCCGGCGCTGGTCCTTGCGGCCCGCGGACCGGATGTTGAGCGCAGGGCCCCCGACGGCGGGCGTCGGGTTGTGGGGGTTGTAGTGGAAGGTGTCGCGGCCGCTCGCCGATGGGCGGCGTCGTGTCCAGGGTGCCCCACCGCCCGAGGTACCACCGTTGCTCCTCCCCCGCCGGCGGCCAGAGCGAGAACTCCTCCCAGGTGCGCGACCCCATGACGAAGACCCGCACGGGCGCCTTCGGCACCCTGCCCCGGCGCTCCCCGAGCTGCTGCTCGAACCACCGCGGCCCGTCGCGCACCGACTCGGCGAACAAGCCGGGGCTGGTGTGCGTCCACGGGCCGACGGTGAGGCGGGCCGTGCGACCGGCGCCGCGCAGGGCCTCGTAGTCGCCCAACTGGGCCAGCAGGAACGGGTCGTACCAGCCGCCGATCAGGCTCGCAGGCGGCACCCGCTCCAGCCGCCGCCCGAAGTCGACGGGGTCCCACCACGGGTCGCCCGGGCGCGCTGTGCCGGAGCCAGTCCTGGTAGGCCAGCGACCGGCTGGCCGACGACCGGCGCTGTCGCACCGGTCGAGAGGCAGCATGTCGGCGGCGGCCCGCACGACCTTGTCGCTCCGCAGCTGGGCCCGCAGGACCGCCTTCCAACCGAGCTCCTGGTGCGCGATCTGGTGGATCCAGGCCAGCGACGTCTCGAGCGCGAAGGTGTTGCCCGGGTACACGATGGAATCGCGGAAGTTCGACGCGGTGACCTGGAGTCCGAGCGCCTTGACGAAGTCGGGCGCGTCCGCCGCGATCGCCCACTGCGTCAGGCCCAGATAGCTCGCGCCCCACATCACGAGGCGGCCGTCGAACCACGGCTGCGCGGCCACCCACTCCAGGGTCGCGTGGCCGTCGGCCTGCTCGTGGCGGATGGGCTCGAAGTCTCCCTCGGAGCCGAACGTCCCGCGGCAGCTCTGGATCACGGTCTGGTAGCCGCGCTCGGCGTACAGCCGGCCGAGGGGGCCCATCGTGCGCCGCCCGTACGGCGTGCGGATCAACACGGTCGGCAGGCCACCCGAATCCTGCGTCGGGAACCAGCGGTCGGCCAGGAGGACGGCGCCGTCGGGCATCTTGGCGGCCAGGTCGCGCTCGACCGAGACGTCGGTGGTCTTGGGCGGGGGGAGCTTGACCAGCTTTGCTGCGATGCGGCTCCACACGGTCATCGACTGCCCCCTTTTTGCTGCCCCTCGCGATGCGGGCTCCGGCTCCCCGCTAGGTCGCGTGGAGCAGCCCGAAGACGACCGAATCGTAGAGGGCCTGCCAGCTCGCCTCAATAATGTTCTCGGACACCCCGATCGTGGTCCAGGTGCGCTCGCCCGTCCGTGGTGTCCACCAGGACCCGGGTGACCGCGCCGGTGCCCCGGCCCGTATCGAGGACCCGGACCCGGTAGTCGGTCAGGTGGATGTGGTCGAGCGCCGGGAACTTCGACCCGATGGCGGCGCGCAGGGCGCCGTCGAGCGCGTTGACCGGCCCGTTGCCCTCGGCGACCGCCACGATCCGCTCGGCGCCCACATGGACCTTGACCGTGGCCTCGGTCGTCACGCCGCTGATCGCCGGCGTGACCGGGGCCGCTCCGGCGCCGTCGCCGTCGCCCCGATCGCCGTGGTCGGTGATGACCCGGAACGACTCCACCGTGAAGTAGTCGGAGACCCAGCCGGTCGCCCGGCGCAGCAGGAGCTCGAGGGAGCCGTCGGCCACCTCGAAGTGGTACCCCTCGTGCTCCAGGCGCTTGAGCTCGTCGAGCACCCGGCCGATGACCTCGCCGTCGAGCTCCAGGCCGAGCTCGGCGGCCTTCATGGCCAGCGTCGAGCGGCCGGCCATCTCCGAGACGACGACGCGGGTGCCGTTGCCGACCCGGTCGGGCACGACGTGCTCGTAGAGGTCGGCGCTGCGCGCCACCGCACTGGCGTGCAGGCCGCCCTTGTGGGCGAACACCGAGTTGCCGACGTAGGGCTGCTGCGGGTTGGGCGCGATGTTCACCAGCTCGGCGATGTGGTGCGCCACGGGCGTCAGCCGCTCCAGCCGATCGGCCGGGATGGTGCGGATGTGCAGCTTGAGCGACAGGTTCGGGATGGCGGCCGACAGGTCGGTGTTGCCCGCCCGCTCGCCGTAGCCGTTGATGCACCCCTGCACCTGGGTCGCCCCGGCCTGCACGGCCACGAGCGAGTTGGCGACGGCGCAGCCGGCGTCGTTGTGGCAGTGGATGCCCAGCTGCGCGCTCGTGCGGGCCCTGACCTCGGCCACGGCCTGGCCGACGTCGTCGGGCAGCGAGCCGCCATTGGTGTCGCACAGGACGAGCGCCTCGGCACCCGCCTCCTCCGCGGCGGCCAGGACGGAAAGGGCGAAGTCGGGATTGCCGCGGTAGCCGTCGAAGAAGTGCTCCGCATCGAGAAAGACGCGCAAGTCGTGCTCGCGCAGGTAGCGCACGGAGTCGGCCACCATGGCGACCGCCTCGTCGAGGGACGTGCGCAGCGCCTCGGCCACGTGGCGGTCCCAGGACTTGGCCACGATGCAGGCGACGGGCGCCCCGGCGTCGCGCAAGTTGGCCAGCACCGCATCGTCCTCGGGCTTGACGCCGGCGCGGCGGGTGGAGCCGAACGCGACGAGCGTTGCCGTGCCGAGCGTGAGCTCCTTCTTCGCCCGTTCGAAGAACTCGACGTCCTTGGGGTTCGCGCCGGGCCACCCGCCCTCAATGAAGGTGACCCCGAGGTGGTCGAGCTGCTCGGCGACCCGGAGCTTGTCGTCGACCGTGAGCGAGAGCCCCTCTTGCTGGCTGCCGTCGCGCAGGATGGTGTCGAAGATGTCGACCGCCTCGGGCAGTTCGGGCACGCTGAAGTCGTCCGCGTGCGCACTGTGGCCGTGCGCGTGGGTGTGGCGTGCGCTGCCGTGTGCGTGCGCGTCGCCGCCCGGTGTCACGGCGTCGTCGCCGCCGGTCGTGGTCGACCCGGTTGCGTCAGTCGACATGGTCCAGCCATTCCTTGTACTGGTCGACCTCGCCGCGCACGGTGGCGAAGTAGGCCTGCTGGATCTCCTTGGTGATCCGGCCGGGGTGCCCCGGCCCGACGGGCCGATCGTCGACGGCGCGGATCGGCACCACCTCTGCCGCGGTTCCCGTGAGGAACGCCTCGTCGGCCAGGTAGAGGTCGGTGCGGATGATGTGCTCGTGGCGCACCTCGTACCCGAGATCGCGCGCGATGGTCTCGACGGAGTCCTGCGTGATGCCCTCGAGTGCCCCGGCGTCGGAGGTCGGCGGCGTGATGATGACGCCGTCGCGCACAATGAAGATGTTCTCGCCCGTGCACTCGCTGACCCGGCCGTTGGGGGCGAGCAGGATGGCCTCGTCGTAGCCGGCCTTGATCGCCTCGACCTTGGCCAGCGAAGAGTTGACGTACATGCCGGTGCCCTTGGCCGCAGTCGGCACGGCGTTGGGGTCGTGGCGCTGCCACGAGCTGATCTTGCACGACACGCCGTTGGCAATCCCCTCGTCGCCCAGGTAGGTGCCCCAGGGCCAAGCCGCAACGGAGACGTTCACCGGGCAGGGCAGGGGGTTGAGGCCCATTTCCCCGTAGCCGAGGTAGACCAGCGGTCGCAGGTAGCAGCCGTCGTGCATCCCGTTGACGCGCACGACGAGACGGGTGGCCTCCATGATCTCGTCCACCGTGAAGGGGACGTCGATCATGAAGATCTTGGCCGAGGCGAACAGGCGGCGGATGTGGTCGCCCAGCCGGAACACCGCGACGCCCCGGCTCGTCGGGTAGGCGCGGATGCCCTCGAAGACGCCAGAGCCATAGTGCATGGTGTGGGTGAGCACGTGCACCGTGGCGTCGGCCCAGTCGACGAGCTCGCCGTCCATCCAGATCTTCTCGGTCGGGGTGATGGGCATGGCGGCTACAGCCTTTCTGCGATGGCGTCGCCCACGGCGGTCGTGGACAGCTGCTCTTTGGAAGTGGGGAGATCTGGGTTCGACATGGCGTCGGTCTGGTCGGCGACCGCCTTCACGATGCGCTCGGCCGCGTCGGTCTCGCCGAGGTGCTCGAGCATGAGGGCGGCCGAGTGGATGGCGGCGAGCGGATTGGCGATCCCCTTGCCTGCGATGTCGTGGGCGGCGCCGTGCACCGGCTCGAAGAGCGAAGGACCGGTGCGGGCGGGGTTCAGGTTGGCCGAGGCTGCGAAGCCGATGCCGCCGCTGACGGCGCCGGCCAGGTCGGTGAGGATGTCACCGAACAGGTTGTCGGTGACGATGACGTCGTAGCGCTTGGGGTCCTCCACGAGGTAGATGCAGGCGGCGTCCACGTGGTTGTAGTCCCACTCGATCTCCGGGTAGTCGGCCGACACCTCGCTGACCGTGCGGTGCCACAGGTCGCCGGCGAACGTCAGCACGTTCGTCTTGTGCACGAGGGTCAGATGGCGGTCCGGCCGGCGCTCCGCCAGCTCGAAGGCGAAGCGCGCGCACCGCTCCACGCCGTGACGGGTGTTGACCGAACCCTGCGTGGCGACCTCGTACGGCGTCCCCTTGCGCAGGAACCCGCCCTCACCGGCGTAGGTGCCCTCGGTGTTCTCCCGGACGACCATGAAGTCGGCACCGGCCGCGACCGAACCCGGGACGCCTGCGAAGGGGCGCAGGTTGACGTAGAGATCGAGACTGAAGCGGAGGCGGAGCAGCATGCCGCGCTCGAGGGTCCCCGGAGGGACCGCCGTGTCGCCGACGGGCGGGCCGACGGCACCGAGGAGGATGGCGTCGAAGCCTCGCAGCTCGGCCAGGGTCTCGTCGGGCAGGACGGTGCCGTCGCGCAGGTAGCGGGCGGCGCCGAGGTCGAATGCGGTGGTGTCCAGGTCGACCCCTGCCGCAGCCACCACCTTGAGGGCCTCCGCACAGACCTCCGGCCCGATGCCGTCACCGCCGATGACGGCCACCCGATGCCTGGCGCTGCCGGTGCTCACTGTCCTCATTGTTCCTTTCTTCTGTCGTCCCGGTGCACCCGGAGCTTGAACCCGCCCCGGAATTGAAAAACCGCCCACTCGGTGGACGGTTCGAAGGCGCGCTGGGGTGGTGCGCGCCTAGTGAATAATGCCTACGAGGTGCTCGGAACGGTGCATAGCCGCTCCAGTCTCTCGCAGCCGGACGGCTCCGTCAACACAGGGTGCCGGGCCGGCCAAGCGACCATGCCGGGCCGATTAGCCTTGTCCATGCCGGCGCAGTGCACCGCACCGCCCGCACACCCGCTCCCGAAGGACACCCCGTGACGAACGCTTCAGCCAACCAGACCGAGACGACCAAACTGACCCAGGCCACGCACGACCGGCTCGTGGCCGAGCTCGAAGACCTGACCACCCGGGGCCGGGTGGAGATCGCGCAGCACATCGAGGCGGCCCGGGCACTCGGCGACCTGAGTGAGAACGGCGACTACCACGCGGCCAAGGACGCCCAGGGGAAGATGGAGTCGCGCATCCGCCAGTTGCAGGCGATGCTCAAGCACGTCGAGATCGTCAGCGAGGCCGGGTCCGAAGACGGGTCCATCTCTCTCGGCAGCACGGTGGAGCTCCGCTACGAGGGCGACGACGAGGACGACACCCAGGCGTTCTTCGTGGGGTCCATTGAGGAGCGCCAGGGAGACCTGCCGGTGGTCTCTCCCAGCTCGCCGCTCGGCCAGGTGCTGGTCGGCCGCAATGCCGGGGACACCGTGGACTACCAGGCACCAGGCGGCATGCTCAAGGTCCACATCGTGGCCGTCCACCGTTGATGGCGCCGCGCACGCTCAGCGAGAAGATCTGGGACGCCCACGTCGTCCACGCGACAGAGGGCGAGCCCGACCTGCTCTTCATCGACCTCCACCTCGTGCACGAGGTCACCTCGCCCCAGGCCTTCGACGGGCTGCGGCTCGCCGGGCGCACGGTGCACCGGCCCGACCTCACGGTGGCCACGGCGGACCACAACGTCCCCACCACCGACATCGACAAGCCGGTGGCCGACCCGGTCTCCGCCCTGCAGCTCAAGGTCCTCGACGACAACGCGGCCGAGTTCGGCATCACCTGCTACCCGATGGGCGACGCCAACCAGGGCATCGTCCACATCATCGGGCCCGAGCAGGGATGGACGCAGCCCGGGATGACGATCGTCTGCGGCGACAGCCACACCTCCACCCACGGCGCCTTCGGCGCCATCGCCTTCGGCATCGGCACCAGCGAGGTCGAGCACGTGCTCGCCACCCAGACGCTGCCCCAGGTGCGGCCGAAGACGATGGCGGTCACGGTCGAGGGCGAGCTGCCCCCGGCGTCACCGCCAAGGACATCGCGCTCGCAGTCATCGGCACCATCGGCACCGGCGGCGGCATGGGCCACGTGATCGAGTACCGGGGCTCGGCCATCCGGGGCCTCACCATGGAGGGGCGGATGACGCTGTGCAACATGTCGATCGAGGGCGGCGCCCGGGCCGGCCTGGTCGCGCCCGACGAGACCACGTACGAGTACGTGCGGGGCCGCGACCACGCCCCCACCGGCGACGCCTGGGACGAGGCCGTCGCCTACTGGCGCACCCTCCCGACGGACGAGGGGGCAACCTTCGACAAGGAGGTCGTGCTCGACGCGGCCGACATCACGCCCCAAGTCACCTGGGGCACGAACCCGGCGCAGGTGGCGCCCCTCGCCGGCACGGTGCCCGACCCCGCAGCCATGGCGGACGCCGGGGACCGCGAGGCCGCCGAGCGTGCGCTGGCGTACATGGGACTGCAGGCCGGGACGCCGATGCGCGACATCAAGGTCGACACGGTCTTCCTGGGCAGCTGCACCAACTCGCGCATCGAGGACTTCCGGGCCGCCGCCGCGGTGCTGGAGGGGCGGACCGTGCACAAGGGGCTGCGTGCGCTGGCGGTGCCCGGCTCCCATCGGGTCAAGGCGCAGGCGGAGGCGGAGGGCCTGGACAAGGTGTTCACGGCCGCGGGCTTCGAGTGGCGCGAGCCGGGCTGCTCCATGTGCCTGGCCATGAACCCGGACAAGCTCGCGGTGGGCGAGCGTTGCGCATCGACCTCCAACCGAAACTTCGAGGGGCGCCAGGGGCGCGGCGGCCGCACCCACTTGGTGTCCCCCAGGGTCGCCGCCGCCACAGCCGTGGCCGGCACGTTCGCCACCCCGGAGGACCTGGACTGATGGAGCCCGTCATTGTCGTCACTGGACGTGCCGTGCCGCTGGACCGCACGGACGTCGACACCGATCAGATCATCCCCTCGGACTGGCTCAAGCGCGTGGAGCGGACCGGATTCGGCGCCGGGCTCTTCTCCGAGTGGCGCGACGACCGCGACTTCGTGCTCAACAGCCCGAGTTCGTCGGGGCGACCATCCTCGTGGCCGGGCACAACTTCGGCACCGGCTCCTCCCGCGAGCACGCAGTGTGGGCCCTGATGGACTACGGATTCCAGGCCGTCGTCTCCTCGCGCTTCGCCGACATCTTCCGCAACAACTGCACCAAGCAGGGGCTGTTGCCGGTGCAGGTCTCCGAGGAGCTCGACCGCGCGCTGCTCGACGCCGTGGAGAAGGACCCCACGCTCGAGTTCACCATTGACGTGGCGCGGGGGACGATCGAGGCGCCGGCGGCCGGGCTGGCCGGCACGTTCCCTCTCGACGAGTTCACCCGCGAACGCCTGCTCAACGGATGGGACGACATCGGCCTGTCGCTGCGCTACGCGGACGACATCGCGGCCTACGAGCGACGGCGCCCTGCCTTCCTGCCCTCGGCCTGACGGCCATGGTGACCTTCCGCCCGATGGTCGAGGCCGACGTGCCGGACGGGGTCGCCGCCTTCGAGGCGGGGTTGGTGGCCATGCAGGCCCGACACCACCTTCCGGTGACGGGCAACACCCTGCAGGACGAGCGGCGACGTCAGGAGCGGACGCGTCACTTCCTCGGAACGGACCCGGCCGGCTCCTGGGTGGCCGAGGCCGACGGCAGCGTGATCGGCATGTCGCAGTCCTTCGTCCGCGAGGACTACTGGATGCTCTCGCAGCTCGGCACGGTGCCCGGACGGCAGGGCCACGGCGTCGGACGCGAGCTGCTCCGCCTGGCCCTCTCCCACGGCGACCCCGGTAGTCCCGGGACGATCCAGTGCTCTCGCGACCCCAAGGCGATGGCGCTCTACTCGAGCTTCGGGTTTTCGCTGCACCCCGTCGTGGCGGCGTGGGGCGTGATGCGCCCCGGCGCGGTGGAGCGTCCGCCGGAGGTGCGCCGCGTCGAGCCGCCACAGGTGGGCGACGCCGAGCTGGCCGTGGTCGCCGCCATCGACCGCGTGGTGCGCGGGTCGGCTCGGACGATCGACATCGTCTCGATGCTCTCCCAGCCGGGCAGCCGGTTGCTGCTCCACGCGGAGAGGGGCTATGCCGTCGCCCGGGACGAGCGCATCGTGACGCTCGGAGCCCGTGACGAGGAGTCCGCCTCGCTGGTGCTGCGGGCGATGCTCGCCGAGGCGCCGCCGGGCGAGACGATCGAGATCAACTGGCTGACCTCGGCGCAGCAGTGGGCCATCGCGGTGGTCGCCGAGGCCGGCATCGCGCTCCAGCCCTTCGGGCCGGTCATGGTGCGCGGTATGGACGGCCCCCCGAGCCCGTACATCCCGAGCGGCGGGTACGGGTAGGCCGAGGGACGTCAGACCTCGGCGGCCGATGTGTGCGTGGCCTGGCTGGCGAAGCGCCGCAGGCCCACGCCCCAGCCTTCGGGCGAGCCGACGGCGTCGCGCATGGCCTCCCAGCCGTCGCCGTGACGGTCGATGTGCCGGTGCTCGAGCTCGACCCGGGTGCGGCTCTCGCCCTCGGGGATGAAACGCACCTCGACCTCGCTCGTCCTGCCGGGGTCGGTCTCGACCTGCCACTGGAGGCTGATATCCCAGCTGAACACCACCCGGCCCGGAGGCTCGTAGGCGAGCACGCGCGCCCAGCGGCACTCGCTCCCGTCCGTGCCGACGTCGTAGACGTGCCCTCCCACAGTCGGCTCGAAGACCATGGCGCCGAGTGGCGCCTGCAGGATGTGGTGCTCGGGGGGCCACCAGCTCCCGATGTCCTCGGTGAACACGGCGAACGCCTTGTCGACCGGGGCCTCCACGACGATGGAGGTGCTGACGGCGGTGGTGTCGGTCATGGGTTCTCCTCCTGTTGCTCGATTCGGGCTTTGAACGAGTGCAGTGCTGTGTTCCAGAAGCGATCGAGGTAGTCACGCAGACCGGCGATCCCCTCGGGGTCGAGGCTGTAGACCCGGCGCGTGCCCCTCTTCACGTCCCGCACGAGGCCGGCGTCCTTCAGGACCTTCAGGTGCTGGGACACTGCCGGCCGGCTCACGGGGAGGAGGGCGGCGAGGTCGACGACGGCGGCGGGCCGCTCGCCGAGTTGCTCGAAGATGGCTCTCCGGGTCGGGTCCCCGAGGGCGCCCAGGGCATGTGTGTAAGTAACCACTTACCGTAAGTTCTAACTTACGGTAATGAACCCAGTCAAGAGGTGTCAGCGGCAGATGCTGACGGAGGCCGGCCACGTTTCCCCAGACTCTACACATTGTTGTTTAGAGTTCTGAAAACGATCGCCGGGGCTCAGGTCTCCCAATCGAGGAGCTCGCGAGGACGACCCGGCCCTACCCCTCGAACCAGCGGTAGCGGGTCCAGCCGGCCATGGGCCGGGCGCCGAGGCGCTGGTAGAAGTCCATGGCGGGGGCGTTCCACTCCAGGACATCCCACTCCAGTCGCCCCTGGGTCTGCTGACGCAGGAAGGTCAGCAGTTCGCGGCCGTAGCCCTTGCGGCGGTGCTCGGGGCGGACGTAGAGGTCCTCGAGCCAGATCCCGGTCCTGCCGAGGAAGGTCGAGAACGTCCGGTACCACAGTGCGTGCGCTGCCAGACCCCCGTTGCCGTCCTCGATCACCGAGTCCTGCGCCATCGCGTCGGGCCCGAAGAGCGTGCGGGCGAGGTCGTCCTCGGTGATGACCACCTGGTCCGAGAGGTTCTCGAACTCGGCCAGCTCCCGGATCATGGCCACCAACTCGGGCACGTCCGCCTTGCCCGCGGGGCGGATCACCCCGTGCGGGCCCGGTTCGCCGCGGAGACGACCGCGCTGAGCGAGGCGTCGAGGATGGAGGAGTCCCGGCCCACGCCCCACCAGGTCGACCCGTCGGCCCCGGCGCACTCGACGTACGCCACCGCCGACGCGCCGGACCCCTCGGTGAGCGCGTGCTCCGAGTAGTCCTTCACCTCCAGAACAATACCGAGGTCGGACTTGAGCGCGGCGACCAGCGCGTCGATCGGCCCGTTGCCTTCTCCGGTGACGGTGCGGTGCTCGCCGTCGACGAGCAGCTGTGCGGTGACGCTCGTGTGGCCGCGCCCGGTCGTGACCTCGCTGGTCATGAGGCGCAGACCGGCGTCTTCGGGCAGGTAGATCTCCTCGAAGACGTCCCGCATCTGGCCCGAGCCGATCACGGTGCCGCTCGCCTCGGTGATGGCCTGCACGCGCTTGGAGAACTCGATCTGGAGCCGGCGCGGCAGGTCCAGCCCATGGTCGGTGTCCATCAGGTACGCCACGCCGCCCTTGCCCGACTGGCTGTTGACCTGGATGATCGCCTCGTAGGTGCGGCCGGTGTGCTTGGGGTCGATGGGCAGGTAGGGCACCTCCCACTCGTCGTAGTCGTCACCGATGGCCGCCATCCCCTTCTTGATGGCGTCCTGGTGCGAGCCCGAGAAGGCGGTGTAGACGAGGTCACCCGCGTAGGGGTGGCGCGGGTGGACCGGCAGGCGGGTGGCGTACTCGGCCACCCGCCGCACCTTCTCGATGTCGCCGAAGTCCAGCGCCGGGTCGATGCCCTGTGAGAACAGGTTCATGGCCAGGGTCACGATGTCGACGTTGCCGGTGCGCTCACCGTTCCCGAACAAGGTGCCCTCGACGCGGTCCGCGCCGGCCAGCACCGCCAGCTCGGCCGCCGCGACCGCGGTGCCACGGTCGTTGTGCGGATGCAGGCTGAGCACGATGGACTCCCGGTTCGAGATGGTGCGCCCGAACCACTCGATGACGTCGGCGTAGACGTTGGGGCTGTACATCTCGACCGTGGCGGGCAGGTTGAGGATCATCGGTTGCTCGGGCGTCGGCTCCAGGACCTCCATCACCGCTTCGCAGATCTCGACCGCGAAGTCCGGCTCGGTCCCGGTGAAGCTCTCCGGCGAGTACTCGTAGCGGATGTCGGTCCCGGCGACCTGGGGCTCGTACTTCTTGCACAGCTCGGCCGCCTTGACCGCGATGTCGATGATGCCGGCCCGATCCAGCCCGAACACCACGCGCCGCTGCAGCTCGGACACCGAGTTGTAGAAGTGCACGACGGCGCGCGACGCGCCGGCCAGTGACTCGAAGGTGCGCTCGATGAGCTCCTGGCGGCACTGGACCAGCACCTGGATCTCCACGTCGTCGGGGATCAGGCCCTCGTCGATGATGAGGCGCTGGAAGTCGTAGTCCGTCTGGGAGGCGGACGGGAAGCCCACCTCGATCTCCTTGAAGCCGACGTCGACCAGCGTCTGGAACAGCGCCAGCTTGCGCTCGGAGTCCATGGGGTCGATGAGGGCCTGGTTCCCGTCCCGCAGGTCGACGCTGGCCCAGCGGGGCGCGGCGGTGAACTGACGGTCCGGCCACGTGCGGTCGCCGAGCACGAGCGGCACGTGCGACCGGTACTTGTCGAACGGCATGGGCGACGGATCGCAGGGCAGGGCCAGGCGACCTCGCTCCACGTCGCCACCTCTCCCTTTCTGTCCCTCAACCATGTCGTTCATCCCTTCCATCTGTGTGCTTCGGTTCGATTCCACTCGGCCCGAAGCTGCACCGGCCCAACAAAAAACCCCCTGGCCATTCGGCACAGGAGGTTGCGAGCGAACGCGATGTGGCGTTCGCCGTCAGGTAAGCAGCAGCTCGGAAGTCGTGGTCTTGCTCATTTCAAGGGTAATTGTCCCATTCGACGGGGCCACCGTCAAGGGCGCCGCAACGGAGAGCCGAATCGCAGCAGGTTGCCGTCACCGTCTGTGTGTGCGGCCTCCCACACCCCGAAGCCGGGATCGAACAGCTCGCTCGTCTCGCCCACGCCCGCCGCCGTCCACTCTCTGTGGAGCGCGTCGGCGTCGTCCACGCCGATATAGGCGGCTCCCCGCCCCGTCGTGTCCGCCAATTCCGGCTCGTGCCTGAAGTGGAGCCGGATGCCGTCCCGGGAGGCGGTGCCGTAGCCACCCTCATGCACGCGCACGTCGAAGCCCAGGGTCTCGTAGTGCGCCCGCATCGCGTCCATGTCCGCCGCGGGGAAGATCGGGGCGATGCTCTGGAAGGTGGCCATGCCGGGTCACGCTACCGTGGTCGGATGCGCCGCCTCCTCTCGACATTGGTCCGGGCCGCTCTGGTGATCGCCGTCGTCGCGGTGGTACGCGCCGTCCTGCTCGACCGCGCCCCGCAGCGCGCGCTCCACGGGAGCGAGCCTGTCATCGGCAGCCTCGACACGTGGCCCGCCGTCCCGCGCAAGACACCGTCCTGAGCGAAACGACCGCTCTCGGACGCTGACCCATAAGGGGCAGCGCCGCCCGCCGCCATGCGCCCGACACGGCCCGCCCGACGCGCGTCCTCAGAGCGTGACGCGGTGGATGTCGAGAATCCCCTCGTCGCCGCGCAGCTGCTCGACGACCACGTCCGGTGCCGGTGTCGTCGTCGAGATCACCATCATGGCGGTCGACGACTCGGGGAGCGGCCCCACGGCCATGGACGAGATGGAGACTCCCGCCGCACCGAGCGCGGTGCCGACGATGCCGATCACGCCGGGGCGGTCGTCGTTGCGCACGACGAGCATGTGGGTCGACGGCGGCACCTCGACGACGTGCTCGTCGACGATCACGATGCGGGGCTCGGTGCGCAGGCCCACGGTGATCAACGTGCCGGCGACCGAGTGCGAGCCCGAGCGAAGGGTGACCAGCGACTTGTAGTCGTGCGACGTGGAAGTGGACGACTCGCGCACCTGCAGGCCGCGCTGGGCCGCCAGCTGCGGCGCGTTGACGTAGGAGACCGGCTCCTCGGTCGACCCGCCGAAGATCCCCTTCAGGACCGAGAGCGTGAGGATGCCCGTGTCCTCCCCCGCCAGCTCGCCCTGGTACTCCATGTCGATGGAATCGGGCAGGCCGTCGTGGAGCCCGACGAAGAAGCGGCCCAGCTGCTCGGCCAGGCCCATGAACGTGCGCACCGTGTCCGAGACGTCCCGCGCCGCCACGTTGACCGCGTAGGGCACGAAGTCGCCGGCCAGCGCCAGGAGGACCTGCTCGGCGATGGTGACGCCGGCCTTGTCCTGCGCCTCCTCGGTCGACGCGCCCAGGTGCGGCGACACGACGACGCCGGGCAGCTCGAACAGCGGCGACTCGGTGCAGGGCTCGGTGGCGAACACGTCGAGGCCCGCCCCCGCCACGATGCCGTCGCGGATGGCTTCGGCCAGCGCCTCCTCGTCGACGATGCCGCCCCGGGCCGTGTTGACGATGCGGATGCCCGGCTTGGCCTTGGCCAGCAGGTCGCGCCCGAACAGGCCGAGGGTCTCGGGCGTCTTGGGGGTGTGGATGGAGACGAAGTCCGCCTGCGCCACCAGCTCCTCGATGCTGACCAGGCGCACCCCCATGGCCCGGGCCCGCTCCTGGGACACGAAGGGGTCGTAGCCGATGAGCTCCATGCCGAAGGCGTGGGCGCGCTGGGCCACCAGCGAGCCGACCCGGCCGAGGCCGACGACGCCGAGCACCTTGCCGTGCAGCTCGACGCCCTCCCACTTCGAACGCTCCCAGCGGCCGGCCACGAGCGCGGCGTGGGCCTGGGGGATGTTGCGGGCCTGCGCCAGGAGCAGCGCCATGGCCTGCTCGGCGACGGAGAGGATGTTCGACGTCGGGGCGTTGACGACCATGACGCCGCGCTCGGTGGCGGCGGTCACGTCGACGTTGTCGAGGCCGACCCCGGCCCGGCCGACGACCTGGAGCGACGTCCCCGCGGCCAGGACGTCCGCGGTGACCTGGGTGGCCGAGCGGATGATCAGCGCGTGGGCGCCCGGGATCGCCGTCGAGCAACTGCTCGGGGGTGAGCCCCACCTGGACGTCGACCTCGTGGCCGGCGTCCGCCAGCAGGTCCAGCCCGCTCTGCGCGATCTTCTCCGTTACCAGTACCCGTGCCACCGCGGTGGTCTCCTCACTCCCCGCCCGAACATCCCCCCGCCCGATATAGGTCAGTCCCGGCTCAGTCTTCGAGCCGGTCCCGGGTCAGTCTTGCGCCTCGGCGAAGAGGGTGGCCAACCGGGAGACGCCCTCGACGAGGTCGTCGTCGCCCAGGGCGTAGGACATCCTGAAATAGCCGGGCGCGCCGAACGCCTCCCCGGGGACGACCGCCACCTTGGCCTCGTCGATGCAGAGCTCGGCCAGCTCCGCGCTGCTCGCCGGACGCTGTCCCCGGAGGGACCGCCCGAGCAGCCCCTTGACCGAGGGGTAGGCGTAGAACGCGCCCTCGGGCTCGACGCAGACGACCCCGTCGATCTCGTTGAGCATCTTGACGATGGTCTGGCGGCGCTGGTCGAAGGCGGCCCGCATCATGGCGACGTCCTCGAGGCCGCCGGACACGGCGGCCAGGGCGGCCTGTTGCGCCACGTTGGAGACGTTCGAGGTCTCGTGGCTCTGGATGTTGGTTGCTGCCGCGACGGCGTCGGCGGGACCGATCATCCACCCGACCCTCCACCCGGTCATCGCGTACGTCTTGGCCACCCCGTTGGCGACCAGGCACCGGTCGGCCAGCTCGGGCACCAGCACCGGCAGGGAGTGGTGCTGCGCGCCCCCGTAGACCAGGTGCTCGTAGATCTCGTCGGTGAGGACCCAGATCCCCTTGGCCAGCGCCCAGCGGCCGATCGCCTCGATCTCGTCCCGCGGGTACACGGCCCCCGTCGGGTTGGACGGGGAGACGAAGAGCAGCGCCTTGGTGTTGGGCGTCCAGGCCGCCTCGAGGTCCTGCACCGAGGAGCGGAAGCCGGTCGTCTCGTCGGAGGAGACGACCACGGGCGTGCCGCCGGCCAGCGCGATCGCCTCGGGGTAGGTCGTCCAGTACGGCGCGAGCACGATGACCTCGTCGCCGGGGTCGCACAACACCGAGAACGCGTTGGCCACGGCCTGCTTGCCGCCGTTGGTGACCAGCACCTGGGACGCGGTCACGGCCAGGCCCGAGTCGCGCAGGGTCTTGGCGGCGATGGCCTCGCGCAGCGCGGGGATCCCGCCCGTCGGGGTGTAGTGGTGGTTGGCCGGGTTGCGGCAGGCCACGACGGCGGCCTCGACGATGTGGGCCGGCGTCGGGAAGTCCGGCTCCCCGGCGCCGAAGCCGATCACGTGCTCCCCGGCCGCCTGCAGCGCCTTGGCCTTGGCGTCCACGGCCAGGGTGGCGGAGGGCGCGACGGCGGCGGCACGGCGGGAGATCCGTCGGAGCGCAGTCGGAGAAGGGGTGGTCGTCACGGATGCCATGATCTCATACGTGCCAGATGCTCCCGACATCAAAATCCCCCCCGCGTTGCTCCCTTCCGACGGCCGTTTCGGGTCCGGGCCGTCCAAGGTCCGCCCGGCGCAGATCGACGCCCTGGCGAAGGTGGCCGGGACGTATCTCGGCACCAGCCACCGCCAGAAGACGGTCAAGGCACAGGTCGGCCGGGTCCGCGCCGGGATGCGCCAGCTCTTCTCGCTGCCCGACGGCTACGAGGTCGTCCTCGGCAACGGGGGGACGACCTGCTTCTGGGACGCGGCGACGTTCGGGCTCATCGAGGAGCAGAGCCAGCACCTCAGCTTCGGCGAGTTCTCCTCGAAGTTCGCCTCCTGCGCCAAGGCGGCGCCGCACCTCAAGGACCCCCAGGTGATCGAGTCACCGGTCGGCACCCACCCCACCGCGGTAGCCGACGGCTCGGTCGACCTGTACGCGCTGACGCACAACGAGACCTCGACCGGGGTCTCCATGACGATCCGGCGCCCCAAGGGAGCGGCGGCGCCCGCGGACGGCGGGGGCATCGTGGCCGTGGACGGCACGTCGGGCGCCGGCGGGCTGCGGGTCGACCCGGCCGAGTTCGACGCCTACTACCTGGCCCCGCAGAAGTGCTTCGCCAGTGACGGCGGCCTGTGGATCGCCCTCATGTCGCCGGCCGCGCTGGAACGGGTGGAGCGCATCGCTACCTCCGGCCGGTGGATCCCCACCTCCATGGACCTCAAGACCGCGGTCGACAACTCGCGGCCTCGACCAGACCTACAACACGCCGGCGCTGGCCACCATCTTCCTGCTGGCCGAGCAGCTCGACTGGATGAACAGCAACGGCGGCCTGGAGTGGACGGCGTCGCGCTGCGACCGCTCGGCCGAGATCCTCTACACCTGGGCCGAGCAGTCCGGCTTCGCCCGGCCCTTCGTCGAGAACCCGGCCGACCGCAGCCATGTCGTGGGCACCATCGACTTCGTCGATGCGATCGACGCCGCCGCCGTGGCCGCGGTCCTGCGGGCGAACGGGATCGTCGACACCGAGCCGTATCGCAAGCTCGGGCGCAACCAGCTCCGGATCGCCATGTTCCCCGCCATCGAGCCCGACGACGTCGCGTCCCTGTGCGGGTGCATCAACCATGTGGTGGGCGCGCTCGCCAACTGAGGTGGCCGGACCGAAAGACTGGTGCTGGCCCCAGCGCAAAGACGGGTGAGAGCACCCTGGCGGCAACGGCGATGCCCTCTGTACTCTACCGGGTATAGCGCAGACCGGGTGAGCCACGGGGCGAGAAAGTGGAGGTCAGAGCGTGAGCACCGCAACACTGGCCAACCCGCCGCGGGCGGCGGCGGGCGGCAGCGAGTGGGCCGTCGAGACCCATGGGCTGACCAAGCGTTTCGGGGACAACGTCGCCGTCGACAACGTCGAGCTCCTGGTCCCGCGCGGCTCTGCCTTCGGCTACCTCGGCCCCAACGGCGCCGGCAAGACGACGCTGATCCGGGTGCTCCTGGGGCTCACGCACGCCGACGGCGGGACGATGTCCCTGCTCGGCTACGAGGTGCCCCGCCACCGTGACCGGGCGCTGGCCCGCGTCGCGGCCATCGTCGACGAGCCCCGCTTCCACGGCCACCTGACCGGTCGCCAGAACCTGCAGATCCTCGCCGCGGCGCGTGAGCGGGCGGCCAAGGGCCGCATTGAGCCGGCGCTCGAGCGAGTCGGCATCCTCCATCGGGCCGACGACAAGGTGTCGAAGTACTCCATGGGCATGCGGCAACGCCTCGGCGTCGCGGCCTGTCTCCTCGGGGATCCCCAGCTGCTCATCCTCGACGAGCCGATGAACGGCCTCGACCCGGGGGGCATGCTCGAGATGCGCGACATGATCCTGTCCCTCGTCGGCGAGGGGCGCACGGTCATGCTGTCCTCGCACCTCCTCGACGAGGTGGAGCGCACGTGCGACGCGGTGGCCATCGTGGACCGGGGCAAGGTCATCCGGCAGGGCCCGATCTCGCAGCTGCTGGCGGGCTCGTCCTTCGAGGTGCAGGTCGAGTGCTCCGACCCCGACCGGGCCGGCGGCCTGCTCGGGGGAACCCCGTTCGGCGCCCACATGCAGATCGGGCCGGACGGCCTCGCCATCTCGCTGCCCGAGGGCACCGAGCGCGACGCCATCGCGGAGATCAACCGCCTGCTCGTCGAGGGCGGGATCTCGGTGTTCCGGCTCCAGCACATCCAGGCCTCGCTCGAGTCGTGGTTCCTCGAGGTCACGAAGCGTCTGGGGGAATCGGAGTGACGACGATCACCGACGTGGGCGCAGGAGCACCGGGTCCGGCCCCGGACACGGGTCCGGCGGTGGTGCGGGGCGACCACCGCGGCTCGTGGATCCCGACGTGGGGCATGGTCACCACGCGCTTCATGGAGCTGCGCAAGCGGCGGGGCCTGATCATCGCGCTGGTCGCCGTCAACATCGGCATCCCGGTCATCTTCCTCACGGTGCGGCTCATCTCCCACGCCGTGGCCCCCAAGTCCTACGGGCCGGCCGGCGGCTACGACATCTTCACCACGCTGGTGCTGGGCTTCATGTACGTCTTCGGGTTCATCGTGGCGGCGGTCGTGGGCGCCACGGCCGGGTCGGTCGACCTCACCGACGGGATGTTCCGCCATCTCGTGATCACGGGTCGATCCCGCATGGCGCTGTACCTGGCGCGCATCCCCGCCGGGCTGGCCATCGTCATCGCCATGGTGGCGGTCGGCTACACGATCGTGTGCGCGGTCTGCGTCTTCGCCGCCCCGACGCAGCTCAACTACGACGGGGTCAACGTGCCGCAGGGGCTCTCGCGCCCCGCCCTGGACAGCTGGGCGGCGTCGCACGCCGACGAGGTCATCTGCAACTTCAACATCTTCGGGGGAGGCAAAGGGCTGGACTCCCCGCCGCCGAGCGTGCCTTGTGCAGGCGGGCAAACGAGCGGTCCCCCGCCCGGTTCCGTCATCCAGACGCCGAAGGGCACGATCACCGTCCCCGCCAGTGAGTCGCCGGCCCAGATTCGGGCGTTCGCCGTCGCCGTCGCCAACTCGAATTACGTCGACTACAGCGCCCAATTCACGGTCCCCTCGACCTCGCTCATGTTCGACGTCGGCCTGTGGATCGCGCTGGAGGCGACCATCGGGTTCATCGTCGGTCTCGGGCTGGGCTCACTGATGGGACAGCGGACGGTGCCGGTGATCCTGCTGATCGTGCTGGAGCTGATCCTGACGCCGCTCTTCAGCCGCCACATCGTCCCCTACGTGCTCAACCTCGAGCGGGGGATCGTGGGGATCGCCATGCTCCACATCGAGCCGGGCGGCCTGCCGACGCCGTTCAGCGGCGGCGGTCCGGGTGGTGGCAGCGGGCCGGGGGGCTGGTGCTGATACCGGAGTCGACCTTGGCGGCGTCACTGGTGATCGTGGGCTGGATCGTGTTCTGGACCGCCATCGGGGCCTGGCGGATGATGACCAGGGACGCCTGACGACGCAGGAAGTTGCGGCGCGCTCAGGGCGCCGCGGCGGAGGTGCTGACCCGCGAGTGGTCAGTCCGACAGGAGGCGGACGTGGGACTTGTTGAACTCTTCCGTGCGATGGATCACGTCTTCGTCGGAGAGCCGGGCCACGTCGGAGACGATCCGGGGCATTCCGAGCGTCGTGGTGGGACGGCTCAGCGTCAGGTAGCTGCGGATCCGGCCGGCCAGGGCAAAGAGACGCGCCGCATCCTCGGAGCTCTCACAGGCACCGGCTGCCATATCGAGCTCATCGGCCGCCTCGATGAGAAGCTCCATGCCCGTGTCGCCCGCCCCGGTCATCGTTCAGGGCGGAACAGTGGGCGATGGCAAGGCGGGCAAGCCGACCACGTGGCATTGGGACCCATCGGGACTCTCGATTTGTCACCGTAAGCGGGGACGCTGGTGCTCAAAATGAGCCAAGGCGAGGGTACACCCGCCGGGTAGAGGGTGCCTCGACGTCAGACGCGGATGGCCCGTATGTGCAAGAAGAGCGGGATCCGGTGCCACTTGTTCGCCGGGTCAGGTTCGCCGACTTCGCGCATCCGCTCAATGAGGAAGCCCGCGTCCGCCAGGGCGTCTGTGTACACCGCCAAGGGACGGTGCTCGGTGTGAAAGGTCATGGTGAACCCGTCGCTCTCGCAGGTGTCGGCCAGGGCCCGGCGTTCGAACCAGGAGCCCTCGATGACGAAGGGACGTGCGGCATCATCGGAACCAGGGCCAAAGCCGCCCGCGGTGTTGAGTGGATGGGTAATGGCAAGGACGAGCCGGCCGCCGGCGCGGAGGACACGGGCACACTCGAGGACGGCTGCCTCCATTTCGTCGACGTCCTGCAGGCTCATGAAGGCGACGACGCAGTCGGCGATCGCGTCAGGAAAGGGAAGAGCCGCCGCATCGCCCAGGAGCACCGGGCCGCCAGCGTCGGCGTGGTTCGCCGCCGCGCCCAACATGGTCGGGGATCCGTCGAGTCCTATGACCCGATGACCGAGTCGAGCCAGGTCGCGGCCGACACGCCCCTCGCCGCAGCCGATATCGAGAGTGAGCCGGCCCGGGGGCGGCACCAGCGGGAGGAACGCATCGCGGTGAAAGCGCCAATAGCTGTCATGACCCGGCGCCCGAGACCACGCGATCCAGTCCCTCGCGTTGGCTTCCCAGGCATCGCGCATCGCCATCACGATCACATTGTGTCAAGCGGGGTGAGCTGCCGACCCGCTGGTGTGCGAACCGACCGGCGCCCCGGGGGGAAAAGGGAGGGAGGCGCCAGCCGTTTCGCTACACCGACAGCCTAAGGGCCTCCTCTAAGACTCACCTATGACACACGTTACGAATTGGTGGAGTTTGTCGCGCGATACGGCGGTGCCGATGGAGGCCGGCGGGAAATCACTGCGGCGTTGGACGGGTCAGCGATCAGATCCTGCCCGGTGTCCATTGGGTCTCCATTCGGGGATTGCCCTCTCGATCGTACGGCGTGGCGTCGAACTGGGTCAGGTGAACCTCGGACCCCCGAAATCCAAGGGCGAAATCAGACAGGGACCGAAAAGTTGCGATTCAATGATGTCGGTGGCCGCAGCATCGGGACTCAGGGTGGCGCTGAGCAGCACCGGCGGCACCGTCACGGACTTCTTGGAGCACCTTGTCGGGGAACCCATTGAGGCCAGGGTCGTCGTCACGAGAGGATCGGCGCCCCTGCTGCGAACGATCTGGGCGTCCAAGAGGGCGGTCCGTTGCTGCATCGTGCAGCCACACTGCAGGGCTCCGTATCGGGCAACCCGTACGTCTACGCGGAAAGCGTGATCGTCGTGAGCCGCCTGCCGGCGAGGTTCCTCGACAGACTCGAGACCAGCAACGACCCGATTGGTCGGATCCTCGAAGAGGCAGAGGTCGCAGTGGCGCGTGTGGACATCGGGGAGCCGAGTGCACTGACGATGTACCGGCCACCGGACATGAGTGAGATCGTGCGTGGCCACGTGCTGACGCGTACGTATCGCATCGACACCGACCAGACCCCCCTCATGATCATCACGGAATGGTTCCTCGGAACACTCATTCCCTTCCTTCCCTGAGGTCGGGAATCGCAGAGTGCGCACCGTCGGGGTCAGGTCCGCCAGACGCGCAATCCGTGCCGACTGAGCCGAGTCGGGACGATCTGGAACAACGAATCTGCTTCTCTGAGGTCTCGGAGCAGCCGGTGCTTGACGGCCATGTCGGGGCCACAGAGCAGTGTGACGCTCCCTCCCTCGCCGCCGGCTCCATTGACCTTCCACCCAGCTGCGCCGTCGGCCGCTGCGACGTCGATGGCCGTCTGCGCCTCCTTGCTGACCAGGTCTGGATGGAGGCGACCCTGCATTTCGGTGTTCGCCGTCATTGCCCGTCCCAGGCCCGGGAGGTCGGCCGCCTGCACGGCGTCCCTGGCTTGTTCGGCGGTGCGGCGGAGCCCTTCGAGGTGCGACAAGGCCGCGCCGTCGTTGGTCAGGGTGGCGATGACCTGCTCGTGCACCTCTGAGGACACGTGGGCGCGCCCGAGGAACACCAGCACCAGTTGACGCTCGAGTTCCCACCACACGTCATCGGGAACCGCCATCTGCGAGACCGACGCTTGTGGATAGGCCGATATCTCGATGAAGTTGATGCCGCCGTACGCGGCGCAGAGCTGATCCTGGATACCCGACTGAATGCCGAGGCGGTCGACCTCGATGCGATGTGCGGCGAACGCGACCTCATCGGGAGACAACCTTCCTGGCGTCAGTGCGTCAAGGGCACCGATCAACGCGACCGTGACGCTGGCCGAGGTGCCTGTCGAGCAGCCGGCAGGAGCCCCCGAGGAGATAGTGATCTCGACTGAGACGTCATCGGGCAGACCGACACTGTCGATCGTGGCCTCCAGCAGAGGGTGGCGGCCGGGAAGAAGCCCCGGGTCGAATCCATAGCGCTCGCCGTAGTTCTCGGCCGTGAGTACGACCCGATTGGGGAGCGCACCGATCGGATGGACTCTGACCTGCACCTCGACATAGGGGGACACGGCGATGTTGAAGACCTTGCCGTGCCCGGCGAACCAGGTGTCGGTCCATCCCCCGTTGTCGCAGACCCGGATCGGAGCGACTGCATTCACGACGTGGAGAGGAACACGTGACTCACCCATCCGGCTCATCATTGTTCCAACGCATCAGATGGCGCGTGCTCGGCCGCTCGGCGGTGCAAGACTGAGATTGAGCCGACGTAGAGACGCCGTTCGCGGTCTACCACTACTGGGATTGGGTGGTCGAGCCGTTGGTATTCAGCCGAGCGCGAAGCCGGCCGACGCCAGCAGCTCCTCGCTCTCGACCCACAGGCGAGCCGCGGCGTCGTCGTTGCGGGCCTGGCGGCTCATGTGCCCGGGCTTGGAGCGAACCCAGTACTTGCCGGTCTCGGTGGCGAGGTCCGGCGACGTGGCCACGTGGAGAGACGTCTTGGCGCCGCGCCGCGGGCTGATCTCGAAGGGCCGCACGAGGCGCATCCCGAAGCCCATGAATCCGGTGAGGTCCCCGTCCATGCCGAACCCGCTGCGGACCGGGCCCGGGATGCACCGCGTTTGCGGTCACGCCACTTCCACCGAGCCGCCTCGCCAGTTGCCGAGTGAAAAGGATGTTGGCCAGCTTGGAACGGCAGTACGCCTCCATCGCCTCGTAGTGGTGCTCGCTCTGGAGGTCCTCGAAGCGCATGCCGCGCCATGCCGCGTGGTGGCCGACCGAGGTGACGTTGACGATCCGCGACGGCGCGCTGGCCCGCAGGCGTCCCAGCAGGAGATTGGTCAGGTAGAAGTGGCCCGAGGTGGTTGACGCCGAAGGTGTACTCGATCCCCTGTGTCGTCAGCTGGCGCTGGGTCCACGTCCCCCCGGCATTGTTGACGAGCACGTCGAGGCGGTCCCACCGTGAGAGCACCTCGGCGGCCGCCTGCTTGACCGAGTCCAGGTCGGCGAGGTCGAGCGGCACCACGTGCACGTCGTCGTTCCAGGTCCTCTGGGTGACCTCACGGGCGGCGGCCTCGGCCTTGGCCTGGTTCCGGCAGGCCAGCACCGTGGTGGCCTCCAGACGCCGCCACGCCGACGGCCGTCTCGAGCCCGATCCCGATGTTGGACCCGGTGACGACGACGACCTTGCCCTGCATGCTCATGGGACATCCAGTCTGGAGGCGGGTGCAGCCCGAATTCGCGACCCGATCGACCAGGAGATCACACCCCATCGGACACCCGGGTGCAATTCGGCCCCGATGCAGCGACGATCGACGCGACGTCAGCCTCGTGGGCCGCGGCTGGCCTGCGGCCCTGGTCTGACGCCGGCGGCTCCGCCCGCCTAGCCTTGGCTCCGAGGGGACATGAGCGCGGCGGGAACCGACACATGAGCATCGTCTCGAGCCCCAATCTCGACGGCTGGCTGTTGCAGGTCCTCGTCACGCCCGAGGGGCAGGCCGATCCCTACCCCTGGTACGCGCGCATGCGTGCCGAGGCCCGGGTGAGCCGCACTGCGTTCGGCCCCTACGTCGTGAACGGCTACGAGGAGTGCCAGGCGGTGCTCCGCGACCCCCGGCTCGGGCGCGGCATCGGGATCGAGGACACCTCGACCGGCATCTTTGGCGACGGCGGGACGAGGAGGGACGAGTTCCTGGAGCTGTCCCAGCACAACATGCTGCTGTCGGACCCACCCGATCACACCCGGCTGCGCCGGCTCGTGTCGCGCTCGTTCACCCCGACCCAGGTGGAGCGGTTGCGCCCCGCCGTACACATCCTCGTCGACGGGCTGCTCGATTCGCTGGCCGAGAAGGGCGACATCGAGTTCATGGCCGACTTCGCGCTGCCGTTGCCCATGGCGGTCATCGGCGAACTGGTGGGAGTGCCCGATGCGGACCGGGTGGGCCTGCAGCCCCACGTGCGGGCCGCGGCGAAGGGGATCGAGCCGGCGCTCGATGCGGAGGAGACCGAGGCGGCGATCGAGGCCATCGTGACCCTCGCGGAGTACTTCGGCGGCCTGATGGAGGAGCGGCGAATGCACCCGCGCGACGACCTCTTGAGCTCGCTCGTCGCGGCGCGGGAGAACGACGACCGCCTGACCGACGAGGAGGTGGCATCGACCGCCATCCTCCTGTTTGCGGCAGGCTTCGAGACGACCACCAACCTGCTCGGCAACGGCCTCCTGGCGCTGCTCACCCACCCCGAGCAGATGGCGGACTGGAGGGCCCACCCCGACATCGCGTCCTCGGCGGTCGAGGAGCTGCTGCGTTTCGACAGCCCGGTGCAGTTCAACCTGCGCACCGCGCTCGAGCCGGCCGACCTCGTCGGCGAGCCCATCGCGCGCGGCGACCGCATCGTGGTCCTCCAGGGGGCGGCCAACCGTGACCCGGCGCGCTTCGAGCGCCCCGACGACCTCGACCTGCGGCGGGAAGGCAACGCGCCGTTGAGCTTCGGATGGGGCATCCACCACTGCATCGGGGCGGCGCTGGCCCGGATGGAGGGCGAGATCGCACTGCCCGCGCTCCTGGACCGGTTCCCCACGATGGAGCTGACGGGCGGCGAGCCGCGGTGGCGACCGAGCTTCACGCTGCGCGGGCTGCTGGAGCTGCCCCTCCACGTCTCAGCTCACTGAGCTCCGGCGGGGTCCGCGCCGTGGGCACGCTCCCACTCCGCGGGCGGGCCGATGGCCGACGCCTCGGGACCGAGGCGCTCGACGTAGCCCTGGTGGACGGCGCGCCAGCGTTCCGGCGGCCTCCAGGGGGGCTCGGCGCCGGCACACTCGTACCCGAGGCGGTCGAGGCACACGTGCCACCCGGCAGCGTCGCGCGCCGCCTTGCCGAACTCGGGGAACGTCACGGTCAGCCGGAGGATGCAGCCGGGCCCGTCGGGCTCGAGCTCGAAGCGCAGGGTGTCGTCGGCCCAGCGCAGCTCCATCAGCGACGGCGGGTCGAAGGCCAGCATCTCGCCGTCGAAGGGCTCCCCCTCCGACTCCCGGAACGAGAAACGCAGCGGCGAGCCGCCGGCCCGGGTCCCCTCAATGGTGGTCGGGAACCAGCTGGCCAGGTGCTCGTCTTCGGTGATGGCGCGCCACACCCTCTGCTGGGGGTGCGCCAGGCGACGGCGGAAGCGCACGATCGACAGGTCGCCGGCGCGTTCCAGGCTGCCCAACTCGGCGGAGTCCGCTCCCTCGCTGCGCCGCTCAGCCCCACGACTCCCCCTCGCTGCCCTCCATGATCTCGAGGTGGCGCTCCAGGGCGTTGAGGTGGCTGGCCCAGCGCCGTCGGTACGGCGCCAGCCACTCGTCGACGTCGCGGAGCGGCTCGGGCCGGACCCGGTAGATCCGACGCTGCGCGTCCACGCGCGACTCGACCAGGCCGGCGCTGCGCAGGACCTTGAGATGCTTGGAGACGGCCGGCTGGCTCAGGGAGAGGTGCCGCACCAGGTCGCCGACCGGCCGATCCTCCTCCAGCAGGAGGTCGAGGATGCGGCGGCGGCTCTCTTCGGCCAGGACCTCGAACGTGGCGGTCACCCAGCTAGTATTCTCCTGACAGTATATAACTGTCAAGGGATATTCAGCTGGACGCGGTCGCCTTCGCCGCGATCCTGCGCAGCGGGGGCAGCGTCGGCGGGGGTTGCCGACGGGGCGGGAGCGCATCCAACAGGTTCATGGTCGCCTCGGCGATCAGCGTCACCGCATGCTCGAAGGCTTGCTCCGTCTGCGGTGACGTCGACTGCACGCCGCTGACCTTGCGGACGTACTGACGGGCGGCCGCCTCGATCTCCTCGGGCGTGGCGACGGGCTCGAGCCCGCGCAGGGTGGTGATGTTCCGGCACATGCCCGTCACCCTACGTGCCAGCTCCGGAGACCCCCAACCCCGGGGCCGCTCCTAGCGGTCCACGCAGCGCCCGGGGGTGACGGTCACGGTCACCCGGTGCCCGGACCGGGCGTTCTTCACCTGGAGCAGGTCGCTGCCCGGCGCCGACGTCTCCCGCGCGCCGGTGGTGCGCACGCAGTAGCCGTGGGGGTAGTGGATCTCGGTCGGCACGAAGATGAGGGTCGGCGCGTGGATGCGGTGGTCGGGCACGTAGGCCATATGGAACACACCGGTCGACGGCGAGAAGTGGAACGAGATGGGGACGCCCGCGACCGCCTGGGGATAGGTGCGACTGAGCACGCGGGCCGTCGAGCGCAGGCGACCGTCGGCCATCACGAGAGACTCGGCGGCGCTCCCGGTCGGGTCGGCGTAGTACTTCCAGTCCCAGTAGGTCCACCCGACCTCCCGCCCGTCCATGTTCGACGTGATGTTCGCCAGGAGTCCGGGGCTGCTCGTGGCGCCGAACTCGGTGACGAACCACGCCGGACCGCCGGGCTGGGCAGCGGAAGCCATTTCGGGGCGGTCCTCGCCCCGCCTCCCGAGCGAGCGCGCGTCCTGACGGGCGCAGGTCGAGACATTGGTCGGATTGCCCGTCACCGGGCTGCGGGCGCGGCAGTAGATGTGGACGTTGAAGACGAGGTTGCGCAGGTTCATCGGACCCAAATAGGTCGGGAGCCCGCGGCTGGCGTAGTTGTCGGGCTCGTCGAAGATCAGGTGGGTGGGGTCGCCGGCCAGGATGGCGGGGATCACGCCGTTGGCGGGGTCGGTCGACGGGCACTGGAGCGCGGGCGCACCGTGCAACGGGGTGCCGATGTGGTCCGTGCCCGTGTAGAAGCACTCGAGCTGCGCGTCGAAGTGCTCGTCCCCGAAGCGGACGAGCGAGGTGGAGAAGGGCTCGTTGAACGGGTCGTAGCCGAGGACCCAGGGGTTCCCCCGGAAGGCGCGGGCGACATCGCCCCAGACGCGGTCGTACTCGCCCTGCAGGTCACCCTGGACGTCGTTGGTCCAGAAATGGTGGAAGGCGATGCCGGCGGCCTTGCTGGCGTAGGAGAGGGACCATCGTCCCGGCGGGTCCACACTCGGCAGTCCGTCGGTGCACACCGCCCACGCCGGCGCTCCCTCGCCGTCGAACATCTGGTTGTAGACGTCCTGGTGCATGTCCAGGATGGTGCGGATGTGGAAGCGGCCGAGGAGGTTCACGGTGGTCCGGAGCCGCGCCACGTAACGGTTCAAGACGGCCTGGTTGAACTGGTGCGGATCGGTCGGGCTGCCGGCGCCGCAGATGGCGGGGTCGTTGGCCCGGGCCGTGCCCGGCTCCAGGCCGCTCCAGGTCATCCCCAGGCGCACCACGTTGAAGCCGAGCCTCGCCATGAGGGAGGCGTCGGCGGCGGAGAAGTTCCACGGCTTGCCCGGGGCGGGGAAGAGCACGTACGGCGGGTGCTTGTAGACGGCGTTGACGCCGTGGAAGAAGACGACGCGCCCCTGGCGGTCGTAGAGGTAGGGGCCCCCGCGGGCGGAGATGGGGCCCGGTGCCGTGGCCGAGCCGCCTTCGGGGCCGGAGCCGGCGACGATCGGCGACTGCAGCGTGGGCAGGGCCGACACGGTCGAGGCCGTCGAGGCCGTCCCGGTGCCCGGCGCGCCCGTGAGGACGAGGATCGCCCCGACGACGATCAGGGCGGGCACGAGCCGGGGCCATCGACGCCGCACGGGCGACAGTCTTCCCGGCATGCGGGCGCGCGGTGGCCGCGCCCGGCGCGGGCTACGTCTGGCGGGGTCGGCCGGGTAGGTCGGGGCGCAACGGGTGGTCCGCGATGATCGCTCGGCAGGCACCAAGTGGTCGGACGGAATGGGGCGTCCCGGGCGGGCACCACCGCGACGTCGCCGGCGCCGAGCACCTGCTCCTCGCCCCCGATGGAGATCGCCACCTCTCCATCGACGACGTGCCACACCTCTTCCTGCTCGTGGTGGTGCTCGTGGAGCGGCGCCGCGCCCGCTGCGATGTCGTAGTGGGCGAACGTCATGGAGGCCGAATGGAAGAAGCGGCCGCTCCACCCGGGAAGGGGCTCTCCGGCAAGCATGTCGGAGGGGCGGACGAAGGGCACCTCAGTAGTCCAGGCCGGCGTACCAGTCGCCGCGCCCGTGCGGCGTGAGGTCCAGCAGGTTCCAGACCGGGGAGAGCAGGTCGATGCCCCGCTCGGGGATGTCCTCGGCCATGTGCGGATGGCAGGTGTAGAAGTGGCGCGGCGTCCCGTCGGGGTCGAGGGTGAAGACCGAGACGGTCGAGTCCTGCGCGCCGGCCTCGTCCTCGGCGGCCAGGTCGTACTGGAACGTGCTGTCGCCACAGCTGAGGAGGCGGACCTGGTCCCACCCGCGCCGGCGGGCATGGGCGCGCAGCGTCGGGGGGTCGGCCGCGGCGGCCACCACGAAGTCGGCGTTCTGGCTGATATGGCGGACGACGCCGTTGAGGCCGTCGATCCACATGGTGCACATCGGGCACGGCGTCGTCTGGAGCTTCCCGTACATGACGTGCTGGACGACGAGTGCCCGCCTCGGGTCCGTGAAGAGCTCGCTCAGCCGCACCCTGCGCACCGGTTCGTTCCCGTCCGCCAGGTCGACGCGGGCCCTCCAGGAACTCGTAGTCCTCCACCAGGGCACCGGGCGGCAGCTGGCGCCGGAGCGACGCCACCTTCTCTCGGTGGTGCATCAGCTCCACCTCGGCCAGGCGGAGCTCCTCGCGCCGCTCGGCGTACTCCGCTGGTTCGTTGAGGCGGGTCTGCTGCACCGGTTCCTCCTTCGATCCCTTTCGAATGTAGCGGCGGGGCGTCCCGTCGCGCCCGGTGCCCCAGCGCGGCGAGACTTGTACGGTGCTCGGTCACATCGGGGTCAATGTCCCCGACCTCGGGGAGGCAGCCGCCTACTACGGCCCCCTCATGTCGCTCCTCGGCTACGAGCCGTTCCCCACCGACGAGGACGCCGTGGCGTTCATGCCGGTTGGGGGGAAGCGGGGCGCCTACGTCTTCTTCTACGAGGCGACCGCCCGCGGCGACTACGCGCGGGAGCAGACCGGGCTGCAGCACCTCGCCTTCACCGTCCCGTCACGCGGCGCGGTGCGCGAGGTCCACCGGCACGTGACCGCCGCCGGCGGCTCGGTCCTCCACGCCCCTCGGGAGTGGCCGCAGTACCCGCCGCCCTACTTCGCGACCTTCTGGCTCGACCCCTTCGGGATCATGCTCGAGGCCGTGTGCCACCACGACCGCGACTGACAATGAGCGGCTGAAACCCGGCGGCGGGCGCCCTCCTCAGGCGACCTGTTCGAGCGCCCGGGCGATCTCCACGTCGCCCGAGACGCTGCGGACGCTCAGCTCGACCCGCGCGTCCCGGCGCCCCGGCCGCGGGGCATCGTCCAGGGGGATCTCCGAGTGGACGGAGCCCGACATCGTCTCGACGTCGACCGCGAGCTCGACGCCGCGCGACACCCCGACCGCGACGTTCCCCGACACGGAGCGCACGTGCAGCACCCCGGCGACCATGGCGAGGACCCGCACGTCGCCGGAGACGTTGACGATCCGGGCCCCCTGCGCCAATTCGCCCAGCCGGACGTTCCCCGACGTCGCCTTGACCTCGACCCGGTCCCCCGCCGCGCCGACCTCGAGGTCGCCCGACGCGGTCGCGAAGACGGCGCTCCCGGCCACGCCCGAGCAGCGCAGGTCGCCCGACGCGGTGTGGACCCGGAGGCCGCCGCCGACGTTGCCCAGCGTGATGTCCCCGCTGGCCGTCTTGGCGGTCACGTCGGCGGCGATGTCGTCGGTGGAGATGTCCCCGCTCGACGAGGTCAGGTCCGCCCGTCCTATCGGGCCGGTGATCTCGACGTCGGCCGACGCCGTCATCACGTTGACGTCGCTGCCGACGGGCAGCTCGACCCGCACGGTGACGGCGTTGCGACGGATGAACCGCATCCCGTGCAGCTTGGGGATCTTCACGACGACGGCGTGACCGTTCCCGGCGGGGCGGCACTCGACCACCGCCCGTTCGACGAGCTCGTCCGCCCCCGAGGTCTCGGCCGTGAGCGAGACCACGGTCGTCTCCATTCGCGGTGGCGGTGATCGCCACCAGCCCGACCCCGTTCTCGACGTCGAGCCGCACCGTCCCGGGTGTCTCGAAGGTCTTCTCCATCTCTTCTCCTCTCAGGTCGTGCCGTAGCCGCGCAGGCGGTTGCCCGTGCGGCCGCTCCGGCTCTTCAACGTCGACAGGGCGCGCTCCAGCGTGCGCACGATGAAGGTGTTCACCGAGACCCCCTCCCCGACGCGCCCTCCTCCACCCGCGCCTTCAGCCCCTCGCCCAGGCGCAGGGTGATGCGGGCCGACAGCTCGGCATCGGGCTCGGGACCCGGCCCGTGCTCGTCCCCCACGTAGGCCAGCGCGACGTCGTCGCCGGCGACGCGGATCTCCACCCTGCCCTCGGGCAGCTCGGCGGAGAGCTCGGCCGCCGCGTCCGAGAGCAGGTCGAGGACTCGGGCCGGGACGGACCGCTCCAGCACGGCGGCGATGCGCTCGGCGGCCTCGGCCACGGCGTCGTCGCCCAGGTCGCCCACCGCCACCACGTCCGAGCGCAGCCCGTCCACCACCAGTGACATCTTCATGATGTCACTTTGACATCACTCTGATGTCATGTCAACAGTCTTCGGTGACGGCGGAAGAAACCGCTGGTCAGCCGCCTACCCAGCTCGGGTCAGCCTCCCGAGGCGTCCTGCACCCGGGTCTTGCCGGCCGAGATGAAGGGCATCATGTCGCGCAGCTCCTGGCCGACCGACTCGATCTGGTGGGCCTTGCCCTGGGCGCGCAGCTCGTTGAAGCGAGGGCGGCCCGCCTTGTTCTCCTCGATCCACTCCTCGCGCGAAGGCCCCGCTGCGGATGTCGTCGAGGATGGTCTGCATCTCCGCCCGCACGGCCTCGTTGATCACCCGCGGGCCGCGGGTGAGGTCGCCGTACTCCGCCGTGTCCGAGATGGAGTACCGCATGCCGGCGATGCCCTGCTCGTACATGAGGTCGACGATGAGCTTGAGCTCGTGCAGGCATTCGAAGTAGGCCGACTCGGGCTGGTAGCCGGCGTTGACCAGGGTCTCGAAGCCGGCGGTCACCAGTGCGGTCAGGCCGCCGCACAGCACGACCTGCTCGCCGAAGAGGTCGGTCTCGGTCTCCTCGTCGAAGGTGGTGTCGAGCACGCCGGCCCTGGTGGCGCCGATGGCGTGGGCGTACGAGAGGGCGAGGTCGCGTGCCTTGCCGGTGGCGTCCTGGTGCACGGCGACGAGCGAGGGCACCCCGCCGCCTTCGGTGTAGGTCCGGCGCACCAGGTGGCCGGGGCCCTTGGGCGCGACCATGGTCACGTCGACGCCGGCCGGCGGCACGATCTGCCCGAAGCGGATGTTGAAGCCGTGGGCGAACATCAGCATGTCCCCGTCGGTCAGGTGCGGCGCCACGAACTCGTCGTAGGCGGCCTTCTGCTCGGTGTCGGGCAGGAGGATCATGATGACGTCGGCCTCGGCGGCGGCGTCGCCCAGCGACATCACGCGCAGCCCGGCCTCCTCGGCCTTGCGCCGGCTCGCGCTCCCCTCGCGCAGGGCGACCCGGACGTCCACGCCCGACTCCATGAGGTTGAGTGCGTGGGCGTGCCCCTGGGAGCCGTAGCCCAGGATGGCAACCTTGCGGCCCGCGATCAGGCTGGGGTCGGCGTCGGATTCGTAGTACAGCGTGGCCATGGCGTTCTTGCCTCTCTCTTCTCGTCTGCTCTCAATGCGTTCGGTTCTGCTCGATGCGTCCAGGCGTCCGGTGGCGCGCCCGCCTGCGGTTCAGTGGCGGTCCAGCTTAGGCAGTGCGACCCGTCCCGTCCGTTGGAGCTCGACCACGGTGTAGTGCTCCAGCAGGCCCTCGAAGTCGTCGATCTTCTCCGGCCGCCCCGCCAGCATGACGGTCAGTCGGTCCGCGCCGACGCTCACGACCTCGCCCCCGAAGACGCCCACCAGCTGAATGACCTGCGACCGCTCGGTCGGGCCCACCGCCACCGTCACCAGCACGAGCTCACGCTCGACGGCCTCCGCCGGCGAGAGCTCGCCGATCGACACCACGTTGATGAGCTTGTCGAGCTGCATGATCACCTGCTCCAACGGGGCCGACTCCACGTCCACCACGATGGTGATGCGGCTCAGGTGCTCGTCCTCGTCGGTCGGGGCGACGGCCAACGAGTAGATGTTGAAGCCGCGGCGGCTGAAGAGCCCGGCGACGCGGGCCAGGACCCCCGCCTTGTTCTCCACCAGCACCGAGAGGATGTGGTGGCGCGGCGGCGCCGCCGCCTTGCCACCCGCCAGCGCGCTCAGCTGGGCCGGCGTCATCGGGGCGCCAGCAGGTCGGGGTGCACCACGATGTCGTCGTTGGACGAGCCGGCGGCCACCATGGGAAAGACCTTCTCGAAGGCGTCGGTGCGGAAGTCGACCACCACGGGGCGGTCGTCGATCGAATTGGCCTTCTCAATGGCGGGCCCGACGTCCTCGGGCGACTCGGCACGGATCCCCACGCAGCCCATGGCCTCGGCCCACATGACGTAGTCGGGCAGGTCGGGCGAGAGATAGACCTCCGAATAGCGCTCCCCGTAGAACATCTCCTGCCACTGGCGGACCATGCCCAGGTAGGCGTTGTTGAGGATGGCGATCTTCACCGGGATCTGCTCGGCGCTCGCCGTGACGAGCTCCTGCGCCGTCATCTGGAAGCAGCCGTCGCCGTCGATGGCCCACACGGTGCGGTCCGGACGTCCGACCTTGGCCCCGATGGCGGCCGGCACGGCGAAGCCCATGGTGCCGGCGCCGCCCGAGTTCACCCACGTGTAGGGGTGCTCGAAGTTCCAGTACTGCGACGCCCACATCTGGTGCTGCCCCACCCCGGCCACGACCACGGTGTCGACCGGCGCCGCGTCGCGCAGCTGCTCCACGACGTTCTGGGGCTTGATGGCGCCCCCGTCGCTCTCGGCGTAGTGGAGGGGGAAGCGCTCCCGCCACTCGTTGATCTGCTTCCACCACGGTGCGAGGTCCTGGACCACCGGCTGGTCGCCACGGGCGTCCATGGCGAGCAGGAGCTCCTCGATCACCCGCCGGCAGTCACCGGCGATCCCGACGTCGGGCACCCGCACCTTGCCCAGCTCGGCCGGGTCGATGTCGACGTGGATGATCTTGGCCTCGGGCGCGAAGGCGCTGATCTTGCCCGTCACCCGGTCGTCGAAGCGCGCCCCGAGGCTGACGAGGAGGTCGCTGCGCTGCATGGCCGTGACCGCGGTGTAGTGGCCGTGCATCCCGGGCATGCCGAGCGCATGGGGGTGCGAGTCGGGGAAGGCGCCCCGCGCCATCAGCGTCGTCACCACCGGGATGCCGGTGCGGTCGGCCAGCGCCCGCAGCGCCTCGGCGGCCCGTGCCTTGAGGACCCCGCCGCCGACGTAGAGCACGGGCCGGTGCGCGGCGGCGATCAACTCGGCCGCCTGGCCCACCAGCACCGGGTCGCCGAAGGTGACGGGGTGATAGCCCGGCAGGTCGAGCTCTTCGACCGAGGACGGCCAGTACCACTCCATCGGGGCGTTGGAGATGTCCTTGGGGAGGTCGATGAGCACCGGGCCCGGCCGCCCGGTGGTGGCGACGTGGAACGCGGCGGCGACCACGCGCGGGATGTCCTGGACGTCCTTGATGAGCCAGTTGTGCTTCGTGATGCCCATGGTGACGCCGGTGATGTCGCACTCCTGGAAGGCGTCGGTGCCGATGGAGCCGGTCGCCACCTGGCCCGAGACCACGACGAGCGGGGTCGAATCCATGTAGGCGTTCGCCAGGGGCGTGACGATGTTGGTGGCGCCGGGGCCGCTCGTCACCATCGCCACGCCGGGCTTGCCGGTGACCATGGCGTAGCCCTCGGCCATGTGCCCGGCGCCCTGTTCGTGGCGGACCAGGATGTGGCGGATGGACGAGTCGATGATGGGGTCGTAGACGGGCAGGATGGCGCCGCCGGGCAGGCCGAACATCACGTCGACGCCCTGCATCTCGAGGCTCTTGATGAGGGCCTGGGCCCCTGTCATCTGCATGTGGTTCCCCTGTTCCGCTGGTGCTGCTGCCTGTGCGTTGTCATCTCGAATCGGTCCGGAAATTGAAACGACCCCCCGGTTGTGGGAGGTCGAGCGGCGCGCGGTGCGATGTGGGCGCGCGCCTACGTTACGAGTACCAGAATCTCGGGTCGGAAGCTGCGTGCCTGCATGAGGCCTCCATTGTGGCATGCCCGCCGCCCCCCGACAACCCGGCTCCTCCCGGCGGGGTGACGTCACATCGACGGGACACCCTCGGGGTATGGGCTCTGAGGCCGCCGCGCTGGGTGGCGGCCACGCCCCGAGAGGAGAACCCACATGGGACACGCAGTGGTGCACTTCGAGATCCTCGCCCCCGACGGCGCCGCCCTCCAGAAGTACTACGCCGACCTCTTCGGCTGGGAGATCGACGCCGACAACCCGATGCACTACGGCTTGGTCCAGCCGACGTCGCCCGGCATCGGCGGTGGTGTGGGCCCGAGCGAGGACGGGACCACGCTCGTCACCTTCTACGTCGACACCGACGACCTGCGGGCCAGCCTGGACAAGGCCGAGGCGCTCGGCGGCAAGACGGTGCAGGAGCCGACGGACATCCCCGGCGGCCCCTCGGTCGCCATGTTCGCCGACCCCCAGGGGAACGTGGTCGGGCTCGTCAAGGGGATGTGATCACGTCGGCGACGGTGTCGCCATGCCCCCGCCGAGGAGGGCGGGGAGCGCCGTCGCCCGCATCCGCGCCAGCACCCGGTCCGTCACCGCCACGGCGTCCGGGTGGACGCCGCCGTTGCCCTCGACCGCCGCCCGCCAGGCCGCGCTCCGTCGCTCGAGCTCGTCGGGATCGTCGAGTTGCACGCAGTCGAGGCGATCGGTCGTCAGGTCGACCACGACGGTGTCCCCGTCTTGGACGAGCGCGATCGGCCCGCCGAGGAGCGCCTCGGGGGCCACGTGGCCGATGACCAGGCCCACCGACCCCCCCGAGAAGCGGGCGTCCGTCATCAGGGCGATGGTGATGTGCCGCTGGCGGCAGAGGGCGGTGATCCGCGAGGTGGGATCGAGGAGCTCGGGCATGCCCGGTGCGCCCCGGGGACCTTCGTAGCGGATCACCACCATGTCGTTGTCCTGAAAGCTGTCGGGCTGCCCGTCGAGGGCGTCAATCGAGGGAGCGTTCGCCGTTGAACACACGGGCGCGGCCGGTGAAGACGCCGTCCTTCACTCCGCCCTCGACGCCGGCGACCTTGAGGATCGCCCCACCGTCGGGAGCGAGGTTGCCGCGGAGCAGGCGGAGGCCGCCGGTCTCCTTGAAGGGCTTCTCGACCGCGTAGATCACGTCCTGATCGGGAGGCGGCGGCGCCAGCCGTCCGAGCTGCTCGGCCAGGGTCTCGCCGGTGCAGGTGAGCGTGTCGCCGTCGAGGAAGCCGGCGGCGAGGAGCTCGTTGGCGATGACCTGCAGCCCGCCCTTGGCGTCCACGTCCACCATGGAGTAGTCACCGAACGGTCGCATGTTGACCAGCACCGGCAATCGCCGCGCCAGCTGGTTGAAGTCCTCCTGGCTCATGACCTCGTCCCAGAGGTCGATGCCGGCGGCGCGGGCGATCTCGACGCTGTGCAGCAGCACGTTGGTCGACCCGCCCATCGCCGCCGCGACCGTCAGGGCGTTGCGCAGCGACGGCGGGCGTCACGATGTCGCGCGGCCCGATGCCCCGGCTCGTCATGACGAGCAGGCAGTCGACCGCCTGATCGGGGAACTCGTTCAGCCGGCGCGGATCGTCCGAGGGCGGGGACACCATGTGCAGTGGCTCGAGGCCGAGCACGGCGATGAAGGTCTGCATGGTGTTGTAGGTGAACATGCCCCCGCAGCTGCCCTGGCCGGGGCAGGCGTGCAGGGCGTAGCGGGCGCGGACCTCGTCGTCCTGGTCGGCGACCTGGAAGGCCGACACCAGGTCGATCCGCGCACCCGTCTCGGGATCGATCCCGGGCCTGATCGGGCCGTCGGAGATGATGACCGCGGGCGTGTTGTTCTCGAGCACGGCGGCGACGGTCCCGACCGGGGGCTTGTCGCACGCCACGACGGCAACCAGCCCGGCGACGCCGTTGGCGGCCAGGTGCACGTCGGCGACGTCGTGGACGAGCTCGCGCCCGACCAGGGAGAAGCGCATCTGCGGCGTGCCGTTGAGCTGGCCGTCCGAGACGCCCAGGGTGAACGCGGGCGGGATCAACCGGACCGCCAGGTCGTCCGCGGCGATGCGGCGGTGCAGGGCGGCTTGGACGGCCTCCACCTTCTGCGGGACGCCCAGGTAGCACTGGCTGTCGCCGAGGTTGCCGATCACCGCCCAGACCGGGTCGTGGATCTTCCCGACGTCCTCACCCAGGAAGGCAGCCGTACCGACCTTCTGCACGTCGCGCCCGGGGTTGAGGGACACGAACGTGGCGACCGCTTCGCGATTCGTTGGGCACGAAATCCAAACTAGTGGTCAGGATCGCCCCGACCCCAAGAGGAGGCGACCCGTGGCCCGGATCCCCGCTCCGATCGCGGCGCCCTCACGACCCGGGCGCGCTCCACCGCCGGCCCCGACGGTTCAGGCCGGCGTGGGCACGGGCGCCGTGGGCGTGGGCAGCGGCGCCGTGGGCGTGACCTCCACGCCGATGGTCGGGATGGTGCGCTGCATCCAGCGGGGCATCCACCAGTTCCTCGGTCCCGAGGAGCTCCATGATGGAGGGGACGAGGACCATGCGCACCAGCGTCACGTCGATGAGCACGGCGACCGCCAGGCCGAGTCCGAAGACCTTGAGGATGTGGAGCGGGTCCTTGATGATGAAGGACGCGAAGACGCAGAACATGATGGCGGCGGCCGCGGTGATGACGCGGCCGGTGATGGCCAGGCCGTCGGCCACCGCAGTCGAGTTGTCGCCGGTGCGGAGCCATTCCTCGCGGATGCGTGAGAGCAGGAACACCTCGTAGTCCATGGACAACCCGAAGAGGATGGTGAACATCGTCACCGGGATCCACGGGTCGATGGGGCCCTTCTCGCCGATCCCGATGAAACTGCCCAGCCATCCCCACTCGAAGACCGCGACCATGACGCCGTAGGCGGCGCCGACGCTGAGCAGGTTCATGATCACGGCCTTCAAGGGCAGGACCACGGAGCGGAAGACCATGGTCAGGAGGATGAAGGACAGGAGCAACACCGCCCCGATGACGAGGAAGAGCCGGCTCCCGAGGAAGTTGGCGGCGTCAATTCCCCCGGCGGTCTGCCCGCCGACCAGCGCGCGCACGCCGGTCCCGCGCACCGCGGGCGGGATCACGTCGTTGCGCAGCGTCTGCACGAGCGTCTCGGTCTCGGCCGACTGCGGGGACGTCTTGGGGACGACGACGATGACGGCGCCGGTGTCCGACCGCGTTGAATTGGGGTGGCGCGGCGAAGGCCACGTCGGGCACGCCGGCCTGCAGCGCGTGGCCGAGCTGGTCCACCGCGGCACGGTCCGCCGGCCCGTGCATGTCGACCGCCACCACCAGGGGTCCGTTGAACCCGGGGCCGAAGCCCTGGCCGAGCAGGTCGTAGGCCTGCCGGGTGGTCTGCGAGGTGGGGTCGTTGCCGGCGTCGGTGAACGCCAGGCGCATGGAGAAGATGGGGAGGGCCAGGAGCAGGAGGACGAGCACGGCCAGGGTCCCGGTGACCCAGGCGCGCCGCTGAATGAACCGGCTCCAGCGGTGCCAGAAGCCGTTGGGCGGTGGCGGGCCGCCGTTCTGGAGCAGACCCGGCACGTGGATCTTGTCGATGGCATTGCCGGAGAAGCCGAGCAGGGCGGGCAGCAGGGTGAGCGCGGCAATCAACACCATGAGCACCGCGGCGATGCAGGCGCTGGCCAGGCCGATCATGTAGGGCTGGCCGATGAGGAAGAGCCCGAACAGCGAGATCACGACGGTCCCGCCGGCGAAGAGGACCGACCGGCCCGACGTCATGAGCGACATCACGACGGCACCGCGGGGGTCGCGACCCTCGAAGATGCCCTGCCGGTAGCGGGTCACGATGAAGAGCGCGTAGTCGATGCCCACGCCGATGCCGATCATGGCCGCCATCTCGGGCGAGAAATTCGGCACCACCAGGAAATGGGTGACCAACTCCAGCAGCGCCACCCCGATGCCGAGGCCGAACAGCGCGGTGATGATGGGCAGGCCCATGGCCACGACCGAGCCGAAGGCGAGCAGCATGATGATGATCGCCGCGGAGATGCCGATGCCCTCGCTCGCCCCCGGCGAGATCTTGGCCACCGACGAGATCGGGTAGCCGCCGAGCTCGACCGTGAACCCGGGCCGCTCCGCCGCCTTGGCGGTGTGGATCACGGCGTTGATGGAGCCGGGCTGCAGGTCCGACGTGATGGCGTCGAACTGCACCTCTGCGTAGGCGATGTTGCCGTGCTGGGAGATCTGGTGCGCACCGGCGGGCGAGAACGGGCTCACGACGCCGGCGACGTGCGGGAGCGGCCGTAGCGACGCCACGACCCGGTTGATCGCCGCCTCGTTGGCCGCGATGGGGGTCGTGGTGTGGAAGACCACGTCCGCCGTGTCCCCTGCCTTGGCGGGAAAGCGGGTGCTGAGCAGATCGGCGGCCTGCTGGGACTCCGTGCTGCCGGCCGTGAACTTGTTCTGGAAGTGCGTCCCCACCACCTGCGCCACGACCGTGAGGCCGATCAGAGCGAGGATCCACAGCACCAGCACCGTGCGGCGGCGGTCGTAGCACCGGCCCGCCAGGCGCCCGAGGGCGGTCACCTCCGTCCCGTCGGACCCCGCTGCCGCCGTGGGCCCGGGCTCGCGCGTCTGCCCGGCCTGCCCCGCTCGCGGGTCCCCGCTCTCGTGCTCACCGCCGCGACCTCCTATGATTCATCACTGATGAGTTCTAACACACAATTCCCCGCCGGTGAATCCCCAATGACCCGCCACTTCTCGGCGCCACCCCGGTGAGCGCGGTCGGCCGTCGGCCGGGCACGGCCGACACCAAGGGTGAGATCGTCGAGGCGGCCAAACTCGTCTTCGCGGCCAAGGGTTACGACGGGGCGAGCCTGCGCGCCGTGGCCCGCGAGGCGCGCGTCGACCCCGCGCTGGTCCACCACTACTTCGACGGCAAGGCGGACCTCTTCGTCGCGGCGATGTCCTTGCCCTTCGACCCGCGCGCCGTGCGCGAGCACTCGGCCGCCTCCCAACCGCCGACGCCGGGCGCCGGGATCATCACCGGGTTCCTCGCTATGTGGGACCGCGCCGAGGGCACCGGTTCCTCCTTCGCCGCCTGCATGTCCGCCATGGCCACCTCCCCCAATGTGGCCGACGCCATCCGCGAGTTCCTCGCCGACCGGATCTGGAGCGACAAGCCGGCGAACGAGGGGGAGACGGAGGGCCTCACCAAGCGGCGCCGCGCCCTCGTCTCGTCCCAGCTGATGGGACTGGCCTTCACCCGTTACATCCTGCGGGTGCCACCGGTCTCGACGGCCACCCCCGCCCAGATCGCCCGCTGGGCCGGCCCCACCCTCGACCGCTACATCTCGGGGTCGGTGGACTAGGACGTGCCGCGACGGCGGCGCAACTCCGCCGCCACCTCCTTGCCGTTCGCCTTGCCCGCCGACGCCTTCATGACGGCGCCGGTCAACATCCCCATCACCTTGTCCTCGCCCCCGACGTAACGAGCCCACTCGTCGGGGTGCGCCGCGATGACCTCGTCGACGATCGCCGTCAATGCGTCCGATCCGAGCGCCTCGAAGCCCATCTCCTTGGCCACCTGCGCCGGGTCTCCCCCGCCGCGCTCGAGCAGGGCGCCGAGCACCGCCTTGGACTGGGTCGCCGAGAGCTGGCCTCCGGACTCCATGGCGAGCAGGCGGGCGAAGGCGGCGGCGTCCAACTGCAGCCCCGCGTCGCTCTGCGCCGCCACCTCGTTGGCGGCGCGGGCCAGGGCCAGGGGCGCCGGCGCCCCTGCCTCGACGGCGGCGCTGACCAGGCCGTCCAGACCCAGGTCGACCACCGCCCTGATCTGATCCACCTCGGCGTCGCTCGGCGACCCGCCGAGCGCGTCGGCCAGGTGCGTACGGCGATCGGCCGGCATCGGCCCCAGGCCGGCGCGCACCCGTTCCTGCCAGGCCGGGTCCGGGGCGAGTGGGACGAGGTCGGGCTCGGGGAAGTAGCGGTAGTCGTTGGCCTCCTCCTTCGAGCGCATCGACTCGGTGCGGCCGGCCGACTCGTCCCAGTGCCGCGTCTCCTGGTCCACGGTCCCCCCGGACTCGAGCACGGCGATCTGGCGGGCGGCCTCGTACTCAATCGCCCGCCCGAGCGAGCGCAGCGAGTTGAGGTTCTTGATCTCGCAGCGGGTGCCGAACGCGCCGTTCCCCGCGGGGCGGACCGACACGTTGGCGTCGACCCGCATGGAGCCTTCCTCCATTCGCCCGTCCGACGCGCCGGTCGCCACGAGGATGCCGCGCAGTTCGGAGGCATAGGCGCGGGCGTGCTCCACCGTGCGGATGTCGGGCTCGCTCACGATCTCGACCAGCGGCACCCCGGAGCGGTTGTAGTCGACCAGCGCGTGCAGGGCGGCGTTGATGCGGCCGCTCGCCCCGACGTGGGTCAGCTTGCCCGTGTCCTCTTCCATGTGGGCCCGCGTCACCCCGACGCGGAACCCGTCGGGGAGCTCGAGCCAGCCGCCGCTGTTGAGCGGCAGGTCGTACTGGCTGATCTGATAGTCCTTCGCCTGGTCGGGGTAGAAGTAGTTCTTGCGGGCGAAGACCGAGGGGCGGATCTCGCAGTGCAGCGCCTGCCCGATCCGCATGGCCAGCTCGACGGCCTGCTCGTTGAGGACCGGCAGCGAACCGGGCAGCCCCAAGCAGGTCGGGCAGATGTTCACGTTCGGGTCGTCGCCGAACGCGTTGCGGCACCCGCAGAACAGCTTCGTCGCCGTCTGCAGCTCGCAGTGGACCTCGAGCCCGATCACCATCTCCCAGTCGCTCATCGGTGGCATCCGAGGTTGCGCCGCTCGCGGCGCCGGTGGCTGTCGTCGTGGCTGTGGCGGTGGCTGTCTGTGGTGGCTGCCTCGGGACGATGGTTCCCAGAACTCTAAACACAGATGGTTAGAGTTTGCAGAAACTCTCCCGGCGCAGAGACAAGACCCCGGACACCCCGGACACCCGGGCCCACAGAAGACGGGCGGCACTCACGACCCGGCCCCCGGCGGCGCCCCGTCCTCGACCGCCTGGGCCACCCGGAACATCAGGGCCTCGCCCAGCGCCGGTGCCAGGACCTGCACGCCCACCGGCAACCCGTCGTCGCCCAGGCCGAAGGGGACCGAGACGGCCGGATGTCCCGACAGGTTGGACGGGATGGTGCAGACGTCGTTCATGTACATGGCCATCGGGTCGTTCGTCTTCGCCCCCAGGTCGAACGCCGTCGTCGGCGCCGTGGCGCCGAGCAACACGTCCACCGATGCGTAGGCCGCGGTCGAACGCCTGCATGACGAGCGTCCGGACCCGCTGCGCCTGCGCGTAGTAGGCGTCGTAGTAGCCGGCGGAGAGCGCGTAGGTCCCCAGCATGATCCGCCGCTTGACCTCGGCGCCGAAGCCGGCGGTGCGGGTCGCCGTGTTCATGGCGGCCACGTCCTCGCCCTCGACGCGCAGCCCGTAGCGCACGCCGTCGTAGCGGGCCAGGTTCGACGAGGCCTCCGCCGGCGCAATGAGGTAGTAGGCCGACAGCCCGTAGGTGAACTCGGGCACCGAGATCTCGACCACCTTGGCGCCGGCGTCGGCCAGCGCGTCGGCGGCCTGCTGTACGCGGGCGGCCACATCCGCTGCGCAGCCGTCCACGAGGTCGCGGCAGAGCCCGACCCGGATGCCCTCCACCCCGTCGTGCACCGAGGGCAGCGTCGGCTCGGGGGCCGAGGGCAGCGAGGTGCTGTCGAGCGGGTCGGGCCCGGCGATGACGTCGAAGAGCAGCGCGGCATCCTCCACCGAGGTGGCGAAGGGGCCGATCTGGTCGAGCGAGCTGGCGAAGGCCACCAACCCGTAGCGCGAGACGCGGCCGTAGGTGGGCTTCATCCCGACGACGCCGCACAGCGCGGCGGGCTGGCGGATGGAGCCCCCGGTGTCCGAGCCCAACCCGAGCGGGGCGAAGCCGGCCGCCACCGCGGCCGCCGAGCCGCCGCTGCTGCCACCGGGGACCTTGCCGGTGTGGCGCGGGTTGCGGGTCGGCCCGAAGGCCGAGTTCTCCGTCGAGCTCCCCATGGCGAACTCGTCCATGTTGGTCTTGCCGAGCGCGATGGCCCCCGCCGCCTGCAACGAGCCGACCACCGTGGCGTCATAGGGCGGCCGCCACCCCTCCAGGATCCTCGACGCGCAGGTGGTCGGGATCCCCCGCGTGCACAGGTTGTCCTTGAGGGCGACGGGCACGCCGGCCAACGGGCCGGGGTCCTTCCCCTCGGCCACCGCGACGTCGACCGCGTCGGCCTGCGCGCGGGCCTCGTCGCCGAGGACGACGAGGAACGCGTTGAGCTCGCCGTCACGCGCCGCCACCGCGGCCAGCGCCTCCTCCGTCACCTCCCGGGCCGAGCGCCGCCCGGAGCGGACGTCGGCCGCCACCGAGCGCGCCGTCACGGCGCCTCGCCCCCGATGCGCGGGACCCGGAAGCGGTGGTCCTCCACGGCCGGGGCGACGGCGAGCACCTCCTCACGGTCGAGGCTCGGCCGGGGCTCGTCGGTCCGCAACACGTTCTGGAGCGCGATCGGGTGGGACGACGGCTCCAGGTGGGACAGGTCCAGCGCGGCCACGTCGGCCGCGTGGTCGAGCACGGTCCGCAGCTGCGCCGTGAAGAGCTCGACCTCGTCGTCGCGCAGGTCCAGCCGGGCGAGGCGCGCCACGTGCATGACGTCCTCCCGGCTCAGGGTCACGCGACCCGGTTCCCGGTCCCCCGGGGCGCTCACGGTCGGGACGACGACAGCACGCCGGCGACGAAGGCCACCGTGCGCGACTCGATCTCGTCCTTGTCGTAGTCCAGGGTGGCCACGTGGAAGCTGCGCTCCAGGCTCACGCGCTCGACGGGTCCCTTGACCCCGGCCGCCAGGATGTCGCTCGACGCCGGGTCGACGACGTGGTCCTGCACGCTCGTGAACACGAGCACGGGGCAGGTGACCGACGACAGGCTCGCCTCGACCTCGGCCGCGGCGGCGAAGAGCGAGAGTGCGGCGCGCAGCGGGAGGCCCGGGTAGGCCGACTCCACCGCGCCCTCCATCGCGATGTCAGAGCCGATGCCGGGCGCCACCTCGTCGCCGTTGTCGATCATCGCCTGAATGAATCCGACGGTGTCGGCGTCGGGGGGCGAGACGAGCGGGTTGACCACCGCCAGCGCGGCGATCTCGGGATGCCGCTCGGCCAGCCACACGCTGAGGGTCCCGCCCATGGACAGGCCCACGACCACGACGGAGTCGCAGCGCGACGCCAAGCCGGCGTAGGCCGCCTCGGCCGCCTCGGACCAGTCGGTCCAGGTCGTGGGCAGCATGTCGGCGATGTCGGTCCCGTGCCCGGGCAGCAGGGGCATCTCGACCGTGAACCCCGCGTCGGCCAGCGCCAGGGCCAGTCCGCGCATCGACTGCGGGTTGCCCGTGAAGCCGTGGAGGACCAGCGCGCCGCGGGCGTCGCCGGGGGCGGAATAGGGCTCGGCACCGGGCATGATGGGGGCGGTCACGGACCGGCAGCCTACCGGCGACGCGACTAGGGTTCCGGCGGCCAGATGGCTCCGGGCGGGGCGACCGAGGTCCCTCCACCGCGACCGAGACCGAAGACGAAGGAGCGCCGCAATGCCGTCGTACCCGTTCCTCAGCGACGAATGGCTGGACGAGGCCCGCAAGATCCGCGCCGAGTACGAGGGCAAGACCCCTCCCGTCGGGCACGTCGTCCGCATGAACCTCGTCGTGACGGGCGTCCCCTTCTCCGCCGACGACATCCACGCCCACATGGACACCTCGAGCGGCGAGCTCGTGCTCGATGTGGGCCACCTCGAGGTCCAGGACCTCAAGGTGACGGTCGACTACGACACGGCCAAGGCGATCCTCGTGGAGGGCAACCCCCAGGCCGGCATGCAGGCCTTCATGGCCGGCAAGGTGCGGGTCGAGGGCGACATGGCCAAGCTGATGGCGCTGCAGGCGGCGCCGGCGGCGAGCGACCCCAACGCGGCGGAGCTGGCCACCCGCCTGCCGCGACATCACCGAGTAGCGCACGAGCGGCGCCAGCGCCAGCGCCTACGCCAGCGCGTTCAGCCGGCGTCGGCCACCAGCTCCTGCGTCCTGCGGTGCCGCGGCAGCGGCACGATGAACAGCGCGCACACGACGGACAGCGCCGCCATCGCGGCGCACACCCAGAACGGCACGCTGAAGCTGTGGAGCAGCGCGGTGCTGTGCGACACGTTGCCCAGCCCCGAGTTGCGCGCGATCGACTCCTGGATCGTCAGGACGAGCTGGATCCCCGCCACCTCCCCCACCTGGGTGGCCAGCAGCTGGGCGGCGCTCATGACCCCGTACTCGGACTCGGCCAGCTCGTTGGACATGGTGGCCGACGTGGCCGGCATGGAGACGCCCATGCCGAGGCCCGAGAGCGCGAGGGCGACCAGGATCACGAACAGCCCCGTTGAGGGGCCGAGGATGGCGAAGAGCACCATGGAGACGAACAGCGATCCGGTGCCGAAGAGCGCTGCATTGCGCTCCCCGGTGCGCACCGCCATGTAGCCCGCGATGGGCGCGCTGATGGCGAAGACCAACGGCCGGGCCACCGAGATGAACCCCACCTGCGAGACGCTGTACCCGTAGACCTGCTCCATCAGCAGCGGGAAGAGGAAGAAGGCGCCGAAGTAGGCGAAGCTGGAGAACCCCTTGGCCCCCATGGGGAACATGAAGTTGCGCCGGCGCCAGTACTTCGTCGGCACGAGCGGGGTGGCGAAGGTGGTCTCCCGCCACACGAACACGACGGCCAGCGAGACGGACACCACACCTGTGACGATGACGGCGGGCGACGTCCAGCCGACGATGGGCCCGACGCTGAGGACCAGCATGGCTGCGGTGACGGTGCCGGCCAGGCTCCACGTGCCCACCCAGTCCATGCCTTCCCACACCCGTGACCGCGCCCGTCCCCCTTCGGACGCCGGCTCCCCGGCCGACCCGGCGCGCGGCGCCCGCACCTTCCGCCGGGTGGGCAGCAGCACCGCGACCACGGCGGAGGCGATGACGAGCAGCACCAGCTGGCCCCAGAACAGCGTGCGCCACCCGAAGAACTGGATCACCGGTGAACCGAGCGTCACGCCGAGGACCGGCCCGCCGGCGCCGACCAGCGACCACCACCCGAGCGCCTTGACCCGGTCCTGGCGGTCGAACAGCTCGAGGATGATCGCCATGGATGCCGTGCCGGTCGCGGCGCCCTGCACGCCGTCCAGCGCCCGGGCGAACAGCAGGATGCCGACGTTCGGCGCCAACGCGGTGAGGATGGCGCTGACCATGGCCCCGAGCAGGCCGAACTGGTAGAGCCGGCGGTGCCCGAAGAGGTCGCCCGCCTTGCCGAAGAAGGGCGCGGCGACGCCGAAGGCCAGCAGCGGGCCGGTCGAGGCCCAGGCGAGCACCGAGAAGTTGGTGTGGAAGTCCTCCTTGACCGTCGGCAGCGCGACCACGAAGACGGTGAAGGTGATGTTGAGCGAGAGCAGTCCGGCCAGGAGCGCCACGAGGGCCCACCACTGGTAGCGCGGGCTGCGCTCGGCCCGGGCGGAGACCCGCCGGTGCAACAGGGTGAACCAGTTCGCCTCGACCGAGCCGTCGCCGAGTGGCCCCATCGCCCCGCCGCCGGGGTCGGATTTGGGGTCGAGCAGCGTGTCCGAGTGCTCGGGCGCGTCCGTTGCCACCTGGGAGACCCTACCGTTGCCGAATTTCCCCCAGCCTGGGCCCGCCGGCCCGCACGGCGCGCTACTTGAAGCGGCGGAACCACCAGTTCGGGTCGCGCCCGTGGGCGTGGAAGTGGTTGGGGATCTGGCGCATGACGCGGTCGACCGACCACTCGCCGGCGCCGAAGCGGGCGTCGGCCACCCGGGTCAGCTGGGACAGCATGTGGTCGAGGTCGCCGTCGGGGGGCGTCGGGCCGTGCTGCTTCCACACCACCATCGGGACCCCGCACACCTCGCAGTCGGCCACCCAGCACACGTCGTCCTCGTGGTGCCACTCCGAGAGGCGCGCCGCCTCGCAGAGGTCGCAGGAGGGGTCGAACGGGAGCGCCACGGTGGGCGTCAGTGGGTGAAGAGCTGGATGGACGAGCCGGTGGGCACCGTCGACCCCACGGAGGGCTGGGTGCCGGTCACCTTGTGGGAGGGGTCGCCCGAGACGCCCGACACGCTGAGCCCGTCGTTCTGCAGCGCGGTGGTGGCCTGGGCCACGGTGTCCTGGATCACGTTGGGCACCGTGGTCGTGGGCGGCCCGGTCGACACGGTGACCGTCACCGCCGAGCCGAAGGGCGCCTGCTGCCCGCTGGCCGGGTTGGTCGAGATCACGTCGCCCGCGGGCACGGTGGGCGACGAGTCGCTGGCCTGGGTGGCCGTCAGCCCCACGGCCTGCAGGGCCGCCTGGGCCTGGGCGAACGAGTACGTGTTCGGGATGTTGGGGACCGTCGCCGGCTGGTGGCCGAGTGAGGGGACGAGCGTGATGGTGCTCCCGTAGGGCGCCTTCGTCGGGTTCTGGGTGGATCCGATCGACCACAGCACGAGCACGCCGGTCGGCACGTTGTTGTCGTAGGTCCCCGGCGCGCAGACCGACTGGAAGTGCGCCGACTGCAGCGCCGCCGATGCCTGCGCGCAGGTCATGTTCGCCAGCGACGGCACGGTCACGTCGGGCTTCCCCGACGAGAGCACGACGGTGACCGTCGAGCCCTCCTTCTGCGAGACACCCGGCTTCGGCGTCTGGACCACGACGGAGCCCGCCGCCACCGTGATCGAGGTCACGGGCGCCGCCTCCTTGAGGGTCATGTGCACCTTCTCCACCGCCGTCCGGGCCTGGGCCACGGGCAGGTTCACGACGGTGGGCGTGGGGTGCGACGGGGTGAACACCTTCGCCTCGTAGGCGGCCAAGAGGCCGCCCGCCACCAGGACGAGCACGGCGACGATGGCCGCCACGATCCACCACGTGCGCCGGCGCCGGCGCCGATCCGCCGCGGCCGCCGCCGTGGCCACCGGTTTCGGACCCGGTCCCCGACCGCCGCCGGTCCCGGCGCCACCTCCGTGAGGCTCGGCATCGAAGAGCTCCCCGGGGCCCGCCTTGGTCCCGACCGGCGCGCCCGGGGGTCCCGCCGCGGCGGGCGAGACCATGGTGGCCGACGCGGCGGCGGCCCCGATCACCCCGGTCTCGGTCAGCTCGTTCACGCCCGGTGCCCGGAACCCGGCGATCGGTGCCGGATCGAGTTGCGGGATCACCAGGGGCAGCGCGGCGGGCGTGGGCAGCGCGGCGGCCAGCGCGCCCAGGCGGGCGGCCAGGCCGGCGGCGTCGAGCCGCGCCGCCACGTCGGGCGCCGCGGCGCGGGCGAGGACGTCGTCGAGCGGCCCCAGTGCCACGTCGTGGGGCAGCGGTTGGCCGATGCGGGCCGCCAGCGTTCCCATGGTGGTGTCGGTGACGAAGGGCACGGTGCCGGTCACCGCCTCGTAGAGCACCAGCGCCAGCGAGTAGACGTCGGCCCGGCCGTCGACCGGCTTGCCCTCGGCCGCCTCGGGCGAGATGTAGCGCGCCGTGCCCACCATCGCTCCCGCCGGCTCGGTCCAGGCCGCCTCCGCCAGCGCCCGGGCGACGCCGAAGTCGGCCACCCGCACGCGGCCCTCCTCGTCGAAGAGGAGGTTGGCCGGCTTGATGTCGCGGTGCACCAGTCCCCGGACGTGTGCGTAGGCGAGTCCCTGGGCCACCTCGGTCCCGAGCTGGGCCGCCTGCGAGTGCGAGAGCAGCAGCCCCCGGTCGAGCAGGTCGCGCAGCGAGCCCCCGCCGAGATACTCGAGGACCAGGTAGGGCCCGTCCTGGTCCTCGCCCCAGTCGAAGACGCGCAGGACGTGGGGGTGGTTGAGGGAGGCGACCGACCGCGCCTCGGCGCGGAAGCGCTTGAGGAAGGCCTCGTCGGTGGCCAGGCCGGGCTGGAGGACCTTGACGGCGACATGGCGCTGGAGCGACACGTCCTCGGCCAGGAAGACGTGAGCGGATGCGCCGGTGCCCAGTGCGGAGAGCAGCCGGTACCGCTTCCCTAGGACCCGGCCGATGGAGTCAGAAATCAGGGGCATCGGGGCGCACTCAGGCTACCGACCGCAGCCACATGTTCGGTGGACACCCCCCCACCTGCATCGGGCGTGCTCATGTCGGGAGCTCACCCGTCTCCAACAGCGCGTCGAAGGACGCCGCGTCCAGCACCGGGGTGCCGAGGTCCTCGGCCTTCTTGAGCTTGCTCGCGCCGGGCGCGTCGCCCACCACCAGTGCGAAGGTCTTCTTCGAGACGCTCCCCGGCGAGGTCCCGCCCCGCGCCATGATCGCCTCCTCGGCCCCCTCACGCGTGTAGCCGGGGACCGCGCCGGTGACCACGACCGCCTTGCCGGCCAAGGTCTGGTCGGGAGTGGCCGCCGCCGCCTCGCCGCCGCCCGCCGTCCCGGCGGCACCCGGCTCCTCCAGGTTGACCCCGGCCTCCCGCAGCCGCCGCAGGACCGCTGCGTTCGTCGGCAGGCCCAGGAATTCGGCCACGCTGGCGGCGATCACGCCGCCGACGCCGTCCACGGCGGCCAGCTCGCTCTCGGACGCGGCGAGGATCGCGTCGAGCGATCCGAAGGCGCGGGCGATGGCCCGGGCGCCCGTCGGCCCGAGGTGCCGGATGCCGAGCGCGACGAGCAGGCGGTTGAGCGGTTGCGCCCTCGATGCCGCGATGGCGGCCACCAGGTTGTTGGCCGAGATGGTGGCGAAGCGCTCCAGCGCCACCAGTTGCGCGCTGTCGAGGAGGTAGAGGTCGGCCGGGTCGTTCACCAGTCCCGCGGCCACCAACTGGACCACGCGCTCCTCGCCCAACCCCTCGATGTCCATCGCCGAGCGCGACGCGTAGTGCGCGATGCGCTGGACCCGCTGGGCGGGACAGTCGATGTTGGTGCAGAAGGTGTCGCTCTCGCCCGGCAGCCGCGTCAGGGGCTCACCGCACGACGGGCAGGTGGTCGGGAACGTCCACTTCGGCTTGCGGCGCTTCGGCACACCGGGCCCGTCGCGCACCGGCCCGACCACCTCGGGGATCACGTCCCCCGCCTTGCGCACGACGACGAGGTCCCCCGGACGGACGTCCTTCGCCGCCACCTGGTCCTCGTTGTGCAGCGTCGCCATGCTGACCGTCGAGCCGCCCACGAAGACGGGCTCGAGCTGGGCGAAGGGCGTCGCCCGGCCGGTGCGGCCGATGGAGACGTGGATCGCGATGAGCCTGGTCGTGCGCTCCTCGGGGGGAACTTGAAGGCGATGGCCCACCGGGGCGCCCGCGACGTCGCCCCCAGGACGGCGTGCAGTGCCAGGTCGTCGACCTTCGTCACCACGCCGTCGATCTCGTAGGCCAGGTCGTGGCGCGCCTCGGCCAGCTCGCGGCAGCGCTCCAGGACCTCGGGGATGCCCTTGACCTGGCGGGCCTCCGGGCTGACCGGCAGCCCGGCCCGGGCCAGCTGGGCCAGCGTCTCGGTCTGCGTGGCCGCCGGCCAGGCCGCTTCGGCCGGGGCTGCCCTCGACGACGCCGACCGCGTAGGCCCAGAAGTGCAGGGGGCGGGTGGCGGTGACGCCGGGGTCCTTCTGGCGCAGCGCGCCGGCGGCGGAGTTGCGCGGGTTCACGAAGAGGCGCTCGCCCGGCGTCGGCCTGGCGCTTGTTCATGGCCTCGAACTCGGCCAGCGGCATGTAGATCTCGCCCCGGATCTCGAGCACGTCGGGGTAGGGGCCGCCGGCCTTGGCCAGCTCCTTGGGGACGTCCTTGACCGTGGCGACGTTCGCCGTCACGTCCTCGCCCACCACCCCGTCGCCTCGCGTGGCCGCCAGCGCGAACACGCCCCGCTCGTAGGTCAGCGACATGGCGACGCCGTCGACCTTGGGCTCGCTGGAGAACGCGACCGACTCCAGGTCGATGTCGGGTGCCTGCCGTCGCAGCCGCTCGGACCAGGCGCGCACCTCGTCCTCGTCGAACGCGTTGTCGAGGCTCATCATGGGCACGCGGTGGCGGACCTCCTGGAAGAGGCCAGAGGGCGCGGCCCCCACCGTGTTGGTGGGCGAGTCGGCCGAGGCGAGCGAGGGGTGCTCCTCTTCCAGCTGGCGCAGCTCGCGCACGAGGAGGTCGAACTCGGAGTCGGGGATCTCGGGTGCGTCGAGCGTGTGGTACAGCTCGTTGTTGTGCGCGATGAGCGCGCGCAGTTCGTCGACGCGCGCCGCCACCTTCGGCGGCACGTCGCCTTGGGCTTGGACAGTCGCCATCGTCAAGCGGCGATGCCCGCGCCGACGACGGCGTCGGGGTCGAGCGCGTCGTAGAGGGCGACCGTCTGCCCCGGGGCCACGGCCCGCTGGGGGTCGTCGAAGCGGACTGAGCGCCCCCTCGTCGTCGAGCTCACGACGCACGGCAGGCCGGGCGCCCGTGCGCGCTCACCTGCGCCACGGCGCGCGCGCCCGGCGCGAGCGGAACGTCGACCCAGGTGAGCGTCGGCGCCGGCAGCACCACCGCGGTGCGCAGCACGTCCGCTGCGCTCCCGACGATCACCCGCCGCGCGCCGATGTCGACGTGTGTCACGTAGCGCCGCTTCCCGTCACTGCCGTGCCCCATGCCGCGCCGCTGGCCGACGGTGACGAGCTCGACCGCCGCCACGGAGCCGGCCGGCCTCCCTTCGGCGTCCACGACGTCGGCCGGGTGGAGCTCCAGGCGCTCGGACAGGAAGCCCTGGCGGCCCTCGGCGCTCCCGATGAAGCACACGTCCTGGCTGTCGGGCTTCTCCGCCGTGCGCAGGCCGAGGCGCCGCGCCTGGTCCCGCACCTGCTCCTTGGTCATCTCCCCCACCGGGAACAGCACGCGGGCGAGGGCGTCCTGGCCCAGCATCGAGAGCACGTAGGACTGGTCCTTGGCCGCGTCGACGCCGCGGCGTAGTCGTCGCGGACCACCATCGCCCTCACCGATTCCGCCGCCCGTCACGCGGGCATGGTGGCCGGTGGCCAGTCGACCGAAGCCGAGGCGCTCCGTCCGGCGCAGCAGGCGGTCGAACTTCATGGACCGGTTGCACTCGATGCAGGGGTTCGGCGTGCGTCCCCGGGCGTGCTCGCCCACGTAGGGCGCCACGACGTGCGTCTCGAACTCATCGGTCAGGTTGAAGACGTGGTGCTCGATGCCGAGCTGCTGGGCCACCCGCCGGGCGTCCTCGACGTCGGCCACCGAGCAGCAGCCGGAGTCCGACTCGCCACCCCACAGCTTGAGGGTGGCACCGACGACGTCGTGTCCGGCCTCGACCAGGAGCGCGGCCGCGACGGACGAATCGACGCCTCCCGACATGGCCACGAGCACCCGCACGGCGTTCATTGTGCCACTGTGCTCAGACACCCCGGCGCAGTGAATCCACCACCTCGGGCACGATCCGAAGGGCCAGCTCGACGTCGGCATCAGCACTGTCGTGGCCGAGGGTGAAACGCACCGCGCCGGCTGCGAGCTCCCTCGGGACGCCCATGGCGGCGAGCACATGGCTGGGCTCGAGCGCTCCGCTGGCGCAGGACGACCCACCCGAGACGCAGATCCCTTGCGCCGCGAGTGCAACGAGAAGCTCTTCGCGCTCGACGCCCGGAACACACAGATGCAGGTGGCCGGGAAGCACATCCACTTCGGCAGGGACGGTGCGGTGCGCCTCGGGGATCGCGGCGAGGAGTCCATCGGCCAGGCGATCACGCAACGTCGCCACAGACTTCGCTGCCTCGTCGCGTTCACCCGCAGCCAGGCGCAGTGCGGTCGCCAGCCCGACGGCACCGGCGACGTCCTGCGTGCCGCTGCGGCGCTCGCGCTCTTGACCGCCGCCGTGCTGTCTCGGCTCGAGCACCACCGAGGGCGCGAGCGCAAGGGCGCCGATCCCGACCGGGCCACCGACCTTGTGGGCGCTGATGCCGACGAGGTCCACCCCCGACGCCAACTCCGCGAGGTCGAGGAACGCCGCGGCCTGCACGGCGTCTGTGAACACAACTGCCTGCGGCGCACGACGACGGACAGCATCGACGACGGCGCCCAGCGGCTGTACCGCGCCGGTCTCGTTGTTGGCCGCCATGACCGCCACCAGCGTCGTACGTGACGAGAGCGCCTGCGCCAACGCATCGAGGTTGAGCACACCGGCTTCGTCGACCGGCAGCTCGCGGCAGTCGGCGCCGTCCTGGGCTGCGGCACGGCACGACTCGCGCACTGCCGGGTGCTCGACCGCGCTCACCAGTGCCACCGCCTCGCGCCCGTCGTGCCGTGCGGCGTCCAGCGTCCCGAGGACCGCGAGGTTGGCCGCCTCGGTGCCCCCGGAGGTGAAGACGATCTCGCCCGGGTCGCGCTCGAGAAAGGCGGCGACCTCGTCGCGCGCCTCTTCGAGCAGGCGCCGGGCTCGTTGCGCCGGCGGGTGGCTCCCGGTCGGGTTCCCGAGGACGCCACAGTGCACGTCGGCCATCGCGGCGGCCACCTCAGGGCGCAACGGCGTGGTGGCGGCGTGGTCGAGGTAGGTCGTCATACGGATGCCGGCTCGCCAACCGGCATCACCGAGGTGCTCTGGGCTGTGCTGGCGTCGATCCGCTCAGGCTACGTCACGGCTGCGGCGAGTCGTTCGCCACCGCGACGAAGTGGCTGCCAGGCGCAGCCGTACCCCGCCCCGAGTAGGCGGCGTCGCCGTAAGTGAACACCCCGCCGTCTGCGCCGACGAGCCAGTAGCCCAGACCGGTGGGCGTGGCTGCCATGCCCGTGACCGCTGCGGCGAGGTGCAGTGCGCCGGCCGATCCTGCGAACGGCGCCTGTCCGTAGGCGAAGACCCCGCCGTCGGACCCGACCAGCCAGTAGCCACCGGCGGTGCTGCCGACCATGCCGACCACGGGTGCAGCCAGGTGCAGGGTGGCAGCGGACCCAGAGAACACAGCGTCGCCGTAGGCGAAGACGCCGCCGTCCGCGCCGACGAGCCAGTATCCCTTCCCGCTGGGCGTGGCCGCGATGCCGACCACGGGTGCAGCCGGGTGCAGGGTGGCGGCGGACCCGTAGAACTTGGCATCGCCGTAGGTGAAGACGCCGCCGTCGGCGCCCACCAGCCAGTAGCCGCCGCCGTCGGGCGTCGACGCGATGCCGACCACGGGAGCGGCGAGGTGCAGCGCCGCAGCCGAACCGAAGAACTGAGCATCGCCGTACGTGAAGACGCCCCCGTCGGATCCGACCAGCCAGTACCCCTTGGGGTCACCGGTGCCCGCCATGCCCACGATCGGCGCGGCCAGGTGCAGCGAAGCGGCGGACCCGTACGACGGTGCTCCGCCGGCAGCGGTCACGGAGCCGTCGGATGCGACCTGCCAGTAGGCGCGGCTAGCGGTCCAGCGGTGATCATGATGGACAGCGGAACAGTCGCCTCTTCCGGCGTGGGCGTGGACGAGTCGGTCACCTTCACGGTGAAGTCGGACACGCCCTCCGTCGTCGGGGTCCCGGCGATCTGTCCCGTCGACGCATCGAGCGTCAGGCCTGCAGGCAACGAGCCCGAGTCGATGGACCAGGAGTTGGGCGCGACGCCGCCGACCGAGCCGAGCGTCGCGCTGTAGGGCCGGCCGACCGTCCCTGACTGGAGGGAACTCGTGGTGACGGAGAGCGGAACCGTGCTGGCGGTCCCGAACAGGTCGGCGCCTTCGGCTGTCGCCGATCCTTCGGCGCCGGGTCCACCATGACCGCCGTCGTCACCGTTCCCGCCAGCGCCACCCGTTCCTCCGAGATTGAGCAGCGCGTTCGACCCCGGGCCGCCCGTCGTTCCCCCGGCGCCGGCCAACGCCCGGGCCCGTGGTGCCACCAGCCCCACCCGTCCCGCCGGCGCCGCCCGAGCCGCCGGCGCCGCCCGTCTCGATGCCGTCCCCGCCGGCGCCGCCGACGCCACCGTTGCCCCCGGAGCCCCCTTGGCCCCCGTCGCTGCCGGCGCCTCCCGTGACGGTGTCACCGCTGTAGGCGAGGTCGCTCACGGCGAGCGTGCCGGTCCCGTCCAGGTTGAACAGGGCGCCGCCGAAAGACTGTCCGCCGGCTCCGCCACTGCCCCCGCTTCCCCCGATCCCGCCGTTGCCACCTGTGCCACCGGTGCCGGGGACACCCAGTCCGGCCGGCGGGCCGCCCAGGCCGCCGGTGCCGCCTGCTCCCGCCGATCCGCCCACCCCGCCGACTCCGCCCGCGCCGCCGGCGCCGCCGTTGCCGGTCAACGAACTGTTCGTGATGGTGGCCGACCCGGCGTTGTAGACCGCCCCTCCTTCGCCGACGCCACCGGTCCCACCGAGGGCACCCGTGCCACCTGCACCACCGTTCCCACCTGCTCCGCCCGTGCCCGAAGCACCCGACGTCGGCGGGCCCGGCGCGCCACCCTGGCCGCCGCTCCCACCCACCCCGCCGGCTCCGGCCGCGCCGCCGGCTCCGGCCGCGCCGCCGGCTCCGCCGTTCCCGATCAGCTCGGTGTTCGTGATGGTGGCCGACCCGACGTTGTAGATCGCCCCACCCTCGCCCACGCCGCCCGGTCCGCCGACGCCGCCGACTCCGCCCGACCCGCCATCACCACCAGACCCCCGATCCGCCATTTCCCCCGAGGATCGGGATGCTGCCCGCTCCGCCGTCGCCGCCCGCGCCCGCCAGGCCCCCAGCTCCCCCGGATCCGGCGAGTCCGCCCGAAGCGGTGTCGCTGCTGAAACTGCTGCTCGCCACGGCGAGTCGTCCGGCGTTGTGATCAGCGCCCCCTGGGCGTCTCCGCCGGCGCCGCCGTTGCCACCGAGAGCCCCTGCGGCACCGGTACCGCCGGCGAAGCCATTGAGGCCGGGCACCGTCGTGTCACCGGGTGCGCCGGGGCCGCCGGCCCCCCCAGCGCCCCCGAGTCCCCCGACGCCACCCAGTCCCCCCTCCACGCTGTCGTTCGAGAAGATGTCACCGACCAGGTCGGCGGACGCCCCCGCGTCGATGAGGAGCGCGCCACCCTGCGCTGCTCCCCCGGCGTCGCCCTGTCCGCCCCGGTCCCCGGGCCCCCGAGGGCACCGACAGATCCGGGGCCACTGAATCCGCCCGCGTGTCCCGTCCATGCCGGCGGAGCCCGCCGAGCCGCGGTGCCCAGGACGTCGCCTCCGGTCAGCTGCAGGCCGCTCAGCGTGAGAGTGGCGGGCGATCGCACCTCGAAGAGCCGCGTGTGACCGGATGCCGTGATGGTGGCCGGATCGCCGCCGGAGGGCACGGTGTACTCCACCGTGGTGTCGTGGGTCACGATGAGCTCAGTGTCGCCGATGTTGATGGTGACCGGGGCGGGGCACAGGTCCAGGTCGATGGTGCCGCCCGCACTCACGGCGGACGCGAAGCCCGAGCCCGAGCAGTAGTCGGGCGGCGATGCACCCGCGACGGGCGCGGCGACGACGGCACGGCCCGGCGACGAGACACCCGGCCGCGACCGCGAGTACACATAACTGACGACGTGTGCCGCGCCAGCACGGTTTCGTTGACGCGCACGAATCACCACAAAATCTTCACGAACCGCCACGGCGCAGATCATTCAGCCTCGTCGCGCTGCGTCGAGACTTTTTGCAATCAGTGGCGCGCTGGACGCCAATTCGGCAATGGCGCGCCTGAAACCCCTATGCGATCCAGACGGTCTTGGTGTTGGCGAACTCCTTCAATCCGACCTCGGAGAGCTCGCGGCCGTAGCCCGACCGCTTGATACCGCCGAACGGCATCTCGGGCGTGGAGGCCACCATGGCGTTGACGAAGACCGCGCCGGCCTCGATCCCATCGATGCAGCGCGCCATCTCGTCGTCGTCGTCGGTCCAGACGCTGGAGCCGAGCCCGAAGGTGGTGGCGTTGGCGGCCTCGATCGCCGCATCGAGGTCGGGCACGTGCAGGACCATGGCCACCGGCCCGAATGTCTCCTCCTGGGCGATGGCCATGTCCATGGTGATCCCCGAGAGCACGGTCGGCGCCAGCCACCAGCCATCGCCGTCGGGGAGCTTGGCGTCGGCGTGGACGGTGGCGCCCTCGCGGCGCCGCTCGACCTGGCCGACGAGCTCGTCGCGCTGCGCCTCGGTCACGATGGGCCCGACGTCGGTGGCCGGGTCGAAGGGATCGCCCACCACCAGCGCGTCCATGGCGTCGGTGAAGCGCGCCAGGAACTCGTCGTGGACGTCGCCGACCACGATGAAGCGCTTGGCGGCGATGCACGACTGCCCGTTGTTCTGCACGCGGGCGGCCACGGCGGTGCGCACGCAGGCGGCGAGGTCGGCCGACGGCAGCACGACGAAGGGTCAGAGCCGCCGAGCTCCAGCACGCTCTTCTTCAGCGCGTGCCCGGCCGCCGACCCCACCGACATGCCCGCCCGCTCGCTACCGGTCAGCGTCACCGCCGCGATGCGCGGGTCCTCGATGAGCGCCGCGATGTCCTTGGACTCGACGAAGAGGTTGGTGAACACGCCGTCGGGTAGGCCGGCCCGGCGGAAGAGGTCCTCGATGGCCAGCGCCGTCTGGGGCACGTTGGACGCGTGCTTGAGCAGTCCGACGTTGCCGACCATCAACGCCGGCGCAGCGAAACGGATCACCTGCCACATGGGGAAGTTCCACGGCATGACCGCCAGCACCGGCCCGATCGGCTGGTAGTGCACGTAGGACTGAGCGGCCGACGTGGGGATGTGCTCGTCAGCCAGCAGCCGCTCTCCGTTGTCGGCGAACCAGCGCAGCCCGACCGCGCACTTGGAGACCTCGCCCTTGGCCGCAGCGAACGTCTTGCCCATTTCGGTGGTGAGGATGCGCGCGATGTCGGGCACCTCGCCCTCGAGCAGTTCGGCGGCGGTGATCAGGTGTCGGGACCGCTCGGCGTAGGTCGTCGTCTTGTAGTCGGCGTAGGCGGCCACCGCGCGCTGGAGGAGCGCGTCCACCTCCGCTGGGTGTGGGTGGGGAACTCCTTCTCGATCTTCCCGGTGGCTGGGTTGGTGGTGGCGAAGGGCATGGGCCCAGTTTTACCCGCCTGCGGCTCCGCTTCCGCCGGCCGCAGTGTCTCCCGCCAGGCCCAGGTGCTCGGGCACGGACCGGCGGATCAGCTTGCCGGTGGCGGTGTGGGGCAGGTCGCGGGCCGCGATGTAGGTCTTGGGCCGCTTGTACGGGGCGAGGCGGCCCGAGGCGGCGGCCCGCAGAGCCCCCTCGACGGCGGCCGCGGCAGCCCGGGTGTGCCCCTCCGCCACGTAGGCCACGCACACCCGCTGGCCCCACTGCTCGTCGGGCAGGCCGAACACGGCGACCTCGCTCACCCCGTCGACGGCGGCCAGCACGTTCTCGACCTCGGCCGGATACACGTTCACGCCGCCGCTGATGATGAGGTCGTGGCGCCGGCCCGTCAGGTAGAGGTAGCCGTCCGCACTGAGCCGGCCCAGGTCGCCGATGGTGCACGCCGGCCCGCGCCAGGCCTGCCGCGTGGCCTCGTCGTCGCCCCAGTAGCGAAAGCGCGCGAAGTCGGGCATGTCGCACCAGATCGTCCCGCTGTCCGACGGGTCGTCGGCGGCACCCGGGCCATCTGGGTCCGGGCTCTCTGGGTCCCGGCCGTCGGCGTCCGCGACGGGCTCGATGAAGAGCCGGCGCCCGGGCCGCGCCCGGCCGACGGTACCCGGCCGCTCCAGCCAGTCCTCGGGCGGGCACACGGTGAACTGGCCCTCGGTCGAGCCGTAGAACTCCCACACGCCACCCGGGCGCACCCGCGCCATCGTGGCCCGCTTCACCGACTCGGGACAGGGCGCGCCGGCGTGGGCGAGGAGGCGCAGCGAGTCGAACGCCTCGTCGGGCCCGAGCTCGGGGCTCTGCAGGATGCGCTGCAGATGGGTCGGCACCAAGAAGGCGGTGGTCGGGCGGTGGTGGCGCAGCGCATTCAGCGCGGTCGCCGCATCGAAGCGGGAGAGTATGGCCAGCGACCCGCCCGAGAGCAGCGTGCCCGTCGCGAAGCGGATGGAAACGGTGTGGTACATCGGCGAGCACACCAGGTGCAGGTCGTCACCGTCGAAGTGCCACACCTCCGCCTCGTCGTCGAAGACGGCGCGGGCCGTGCGCTCGTCCCAGATGCCCGTCGTCACGCCCTTGGGCCGGCCCGGTCGTGCCCGAGGTGTAGTGCATCGGCCGGGTGAGCGGGTACGGGGCGAGCTCCGCCGGCGTGCCGTCGGCCAGCGCCGCCAGCTCGGCCGCGCCGAAGACGCGCACGACGGGCCGCGCGTCCTCGGCCAGGAGGTCGCGCTCGGCCGGCGTCAGCGTCGCATTGAGCAGGACGGGGATCAGGCCGACCCGCGCCGCGCCGAGCACGGCACAGAGCAGGTCGGCCGACGAGCCCAGCGCGAAGGCGACCCGGTCGCCCCTCTGACACCCCCGGGCCAGCAGCGCCCCCGCGGCGCGGCGCTGGCGGTCCTCGGCGTCAGCCGCATGGAGCAGCTCCACCGTGGCGGCGTCCCGTTGCACCGGGGCAGCGTACGCCCGCGCCCCGTGCCACCATGGCGCTGCATGGACCGTGCCGAGGACCGTCCGACGGCGACGATCGGCGACCCGAACAGCGAGGTGGCACACGCCCGTGCCCTGCTGGAGCGGGCGCGGCGCGTCGTCGTGCTGACCGGCGCCGGCATCTCGACCGACTCGGGCATCGCCGACTTCCGCGGGCCCCAGGGCGTGTGGACCAAGAACCCGGCGGCAGAGAAGGCGGCCACGCTCCAGGCCTACGTGTCGGACCCTGACCTGCGCCGGCGCTCGTGGCAGAACCGGCTCAGCTCCCCGATGTGGGCGTCGGAGCCCAACCCGGGGCACCGCGCGCTGGTGGACCTGGAGCGCAGCGGCCGGCTGGACGTGCTCGTGACCCAGAACATCGACGGGCTGCACCAGAAGGCCGGCACCGACCCGGCGCGCATCGTGGAGATCCACGGGAGCGCCCTCGACGTCGTCTGCCTGCGCTGCGGCGACCGCCAGCCGGCGGAGCCGGTGCACGAACGGGTGCGCGCCGGCGAGGACGACCCGGCCTGCACGGCGACCGGACCGGGCGGCGACGTCTGCGGCGGGATCCTCAAGTCGGCGACCATCAGCTTCGGGCAGAGCCTGGTGCCCGAGGACCTCATGCGGGCGGAGGAGGCCGCGGCGGCCTGCGACCTGCTGCTGGCGGTGGGCTCGACGCTCGCCGTCTTCCCCGCTGCCGGGCTGGTGCCCACGGCCGTGCGCCACGGTGCCGTGGTGGTCATCGTCAACGGGGGCCCGACCGAGATGGACACTCTGGCCGACGTCGTCGTGCAGGGGTCGATCAGCGCATGCCTGCCGGCGCTGGTCGAAGGGCTCGGGACTACTTCTTCTCGGTCGTGATCCCGGCCTTTTTGGCTTGGCGGCGCGGCTTCAGGGCGAACCACCAGATGCTGGCGATGGTCCCCAGCGTCACCGCGGCCGCGGCCACCGGCTTGACGACCTTCCTGGCATCGCTCTTGGGCATGGGGGCAGACCTTATCGGGCGGGGCCGGAGACTGGCTGGTCCGGGACGCGGACGATGACGTCGTCGGGCCACCCGGGCCCGATGGCGAGGTCAAGGATGTGGCGGGCCACCCAGGCCGGGGAGTTGAACCGGTGTTCCGCGGCGGCGAGACGGAAGCGGTCCACCTCGGGGAACGAGGCCTCGTCGCTGGCGCGGATGGCGGCCTGCATGTCCGTGTCCACCAGCCCCGGCGACAGCGCGACGGCGCGCAGGCCGTGGGGCGCCTCCTCCAGCGCCACCACCCGGGTCAGCTGGTCCACCGCCGCCTTCGACGCGCAGTAGGCGGCCCAGCCCGCGTACGGCTTGACCGCGGCGCCCGACGAGATGTTGACCAGCACGCCGTCGCCGGGTCGGGAGCGCACGTGCTCGGCGAACACCGACGTCCCGTGGAGCGTGCCGGTCACGTTGACGTCCACGACGTGGGCCAGCTCGGCCCCGTCGACGCCGACGAGGGGGCCGATGGGCCCGAGCAGCCCCGCGTTGTTCACCCACAGGTCGATGCGACCGAAGGCGGCCACCACGTCGTGCGCGAAGCGGGCCAGCGCGGTGCGGTCGGTGACGTCGACGGCCGCGAGGACCGGAGACGCATCGGGCTGCGTCCGGGGTGGGGCGTCGGGGCGGTGGCGGGCGCACAGCCCGAGGTGCAGTCCCGACGCGGCGAACTCGTCGGCCAGGCCCGCGCCCAGGCCGCGGCTCGCCCCGGTGACCACGGCCACGAGGCCGCGCTGCTCGGGGGTCACACGCTCGGCGCGCACGGGCCGCGCCGCGGCGTAGGCCGCGGCCGCGTCGACCAGCGCCGCGAAGGGCCGCTGGTCCATGCCCTCCTCGGGGTGCCACTGCACACCGAGGACGAAGCGGGCCGACGGGAGCTCGACCGCCTCGACGACGCCGTCGGGCGTGGACGCGGTGGCCACGAGCCCGCGGCCGAGGGCGCGGATGGCCTGGTGGTGCGAGCACAGCACCGTGGGCGACGCCCCGAAGACGCGGGCCGCGATGGAGCCCGGCACGGTCTCGACCTCGACGTCGCCGAACACGTAGGGCTCGCTGCGGTGGGCGAGGTGCCCGACGACGTCGGGCAGGTGCTGGTGCAGCGTGCCGCCCAGCTCCACGTTGAGGACCTGGCAGCCGCGGCAGACGGCGAGCACGGGGAGGTCGGCCCCGAGCGCGGCGGCGAGGAGGGCGCGCTCGCCGGCGTCCCGAGTCGGGTCGACGCCGGCGACCTCGGGCACGGGCTGCTCGCCGTAGGTGAGCGGGTCGACGTCTCCCCCACCGGTGAGCACGAGGCCGTCGAGCACGGCGACCACCTCTTCGGCGCCGGCCCCAGGCCCGCCCGGGGCGCTGCCCAGCGGGGGCAAGAGCAGGGGGCGGCCGCCGGATGCGGCCACGAGCTCGTAATAGGACGCGGGGAGCACCGCGGAACGGCGCTCCCACGACGCCCAGCGGGCGTCCGCCACGTAGGTGGTGACGCCGATGAGGGGGGTCACCCGCCGGCTCCCAGGCGTGAGGAGGGGTGAATCACCAGTCCAGCGTACCTACGGGTTGGACGCATGCCCGCGGTGGGGTCAACATGGCGCATGCCAGGTCGAGAGCTGATTGATGCCGGGATCTCCGATGGGTCCATCGACACCGTCGTGGTGGCGTTCCCGGACATGCACGGGCGGCCGGTCGGGAAGCGGGTGACGGCGGACTTCTTCGCGTCGCACGTGGCGGACCACGGCATTGAGGTCTGCGACTACCTGCTGGCGGTCGACGTCGACATGACTCCCTTGCCGGGGTACCGCTTCACCAACTGGGACACCGGCTACGGCGACGTGGTCTGCCGCCCCGACTACTCCACGGCGCGGCACATCCCCTGGCTGCCGGGTACGGCGCTGGTGATCTGCGACCTCACCAACACCGACGGGTCGCCCGTCGAGGTGTCGCCGCGCCAGATCCTGCGCCACCAGCTGGCGCGGGCGGCGGAGCGTGGGTTGCGCGTCTGCAGCGCGACGGAGCTCGAGTTCTTCCTCTTCAAGGACTCCTACGAGGAGGCCGACGCCAAGGGATGGAAGGGCTTGACGCCCCACACGTCCACGATTGAGGACTACCAGCTGCTGCAGACGACGCGCGAGGAGTACATCCTGCGCCGCATCCGCAACGAGATGCGCAGCGCGGGCATCCCGGTCGAGTTCTCGAAGGGCGAGGCGGGACGGGGGCAGCACGAGGTGAACGTCACCTATGACGAGGCGCTGGTGAACACCGACCACCACCTCGTGTTCAAGAACGGCATCAAGGAGATCGCCGCCCAGGAGGGGCGGGCGGCGACCTTCATGGCCAAGTGGACGATGGAGGACGTGGGGTCGTCCTGCCACGTGCACACCAGCCTGTGGGACGCCGAGAGCGGCGACCCGCTGATGGCGGACGCGTCGGACCCGGGCGCGCTGTCCGTGCTCGGTCGCCGCTTCCTGGCGGGCCAGCTGCACGCGGCGCGCCAGCTGGCCTGGTGCGCGGCGCCGACGGTGAACTCCTACCGCCGCTACGTGCCCGGCAGCTGGGCGCCCACCGCCGCCGTCTGGGGCGAGGACAACCGGACCTGTGGCTTCCGGGTCGTCGGCCACGGCGCGGGGCGGCGCGTGGAGTCGCGCGTCCCGGGCGCCGACGTGAACCCCTACATCGTGGTGGCGGCCTGCATTGCCGCCGGGCTCTACGGCATCGACCACGAGCTCGAGCTCGGCGAGCCCTACACGCGCAACGCCTACGAGGCGCCCGACGTGCCCCGCATCCCCACCACCCTGGTGGAGGCCATCGGCGAGCTGCGCGACTCGGCCGTGGCGCTCGAGGCCTTCGGGCCCGAGGCCCACCATCACCTGCTCAACACGGCCGAGCAGGAGTGGGCGGCCAGCAACCGCCACGTGACGGACTGGGAGCTGGCCCGGAACTTCGAGCGGATCTAGGGGGACGGGGCCGGCGGGCCCGCCGCCCGGCCCCCGGTAAGGTCGCCCGGTCATGCTGCGCTCGCAACTGTGCTCGGCCGAGTCGCTGCGGTCCCCGGCGCTGCGGGCCTGGGCCGATCGGCTGCGGCCCCTGTGGAGCGCGTCGGGCGAGGACCGGCGCGACGTCATGCTCCACCGCAAGATGTGGGAGTGGCTCTTCATCGCCGAGGCGCTGCGCGAGCGGGGCATGCTGGCACCGGGGCGAAGGGGCCTCGGCTTCGGCGTCGGCCAGGAGCCGCTGGTGGCGCTGTTCGCCGCACAGGGGTCCGACGTCGTGGCGACCGACCAGTCGCACGCCGACGCAGTGGCGTCGGGCTGGACCGCGTCGGAGGTGGAGTGGGCGGGCGGACTGGAGAACCTGAACGCCTCGGGGCTCTGCCCCGACGGCGACTTCGCCCGCCGGGTCCGCTACCGCGACGTCGACATGCACGCCATCCCCGCCGACCTGCGCGGCTTCGACTTCACCTGGTCGTCGTGCGCCATGGAGCACCTGGGCACCCTCGCCGCCGGGGCGGACTTCGTCGTGGCGCAGATGGACTGCCTGGAGCCCGGCGGGGTGGCGGTGCACACGACCGAGTTCCTCGTGTCCTCCGAGGACGACACCGTGGAGGCGGGGGGCACCGTGTTCTACCGCCGGCGCGACATCGACGCGCTGGCCGACCGGCTGCGGCGCGCCGGGCACGCCATCGACGTCGACTTCACTCAGGGCACCACCCCCGAGGACCTGCACGTCGACGTGGCGCCCTACACCGACGTCCATCTGCGCACGCTGTTGGCCGGCTACGTGACCACCTCGATCGCCCTGGTGATCACGAAGGGGGCGGGACGGCGCGGGCGCCTCCGCGCTCGGTTGGGCCGCACATAGGTCCTGGGGGCGCCGGCGGGCCTCTGAGGGCCGGGGTTGTCTGAGCGTCGGCGGGCCTCTGAGCGTCGGCGGTTGTTCTCAAAACTCTAAACACAAATCGTGAGAGTTCGAGCTCGCCTTGCCCGCGGACGAAGTCGGTACGCTGCAGCTTCCGGCCGGGGGCGAGCCGCGGTCGCCGCGCCGAAAGCGAGTTGGCGATGGGATCAGACGAGCAGGGCCTCACGCTCACCGGATCGGCCGAGGCGACGGCCCACTACGACCGGGCGCTCCACCACCTCGTGCGCTTCCAGATTGAGGTGGTCGAAGCACAGGCCTCCGCTCGCGCCGCCGACCCACGGTGCGCGATGGCCGGGTGCTTCGGGGTGTACCTGTTCCTGCTGTCCACCGAGCCGACCAGTCTCGCCGCTGCCCGTGACGCCCTGGCGGGCATCGAGGGCGAAGCCGGAGCCCTGACCCCCCGCGAGCAGGCGCACCTGGATGCCGCACGCCAGTGGGTGGCCGGCGACATGGCGGGGGCCGGGGCGATCCTGGCGGACATCTCGCTGCGCTGGCCCCGCGACCTGCTGGCCCTGGTCGCCGGCCATCAGATCGACTTCTTCACGGGCGACGCGATGAGCCTGCGCGACCGGATCGGGCGCGCGCTGTGGGCGTGGAGCCCCGACGACCCGAATTTCGGCTTCGTCCGCGGTATGTACGCCTTCGGCCTCGAGGAGTGCAACCTCTACGGGCTGTCCGAGGAGGCGGCGATGGGCGCGGTGGAGGCCAATCCCGACGACGTATGGGCCACGCACGCCATGGTCCACACCTACGAGATGCAGGGTCGGATCGCCCAGGGCGTGCGGTTCCTGCGGGAACGGGAGGCGGACTGGGCCAGCGGGAACTTCCTCAACGTTCACAACTCGTGGCACTACGCCCTCTACCTGCTCCAAGGAGGCGATGTGCCGGGCGCATTGGCGGTCTACGACCGCGTGCTGCACCACGAGGGATCCGAGGACGTTGCGCTCGAGCTGCTCGATGCCACCTCCCTCCTGTGGCGTCTCCACCTCGAGGGCGAGACGGTGGGCGATCGCTGGCCGCCGCTGGCCCAGGCCTGGGCCCGCGCGCTCACGCCCGGTTACTACCCCTTCAACGACATGCACGCCGCCATGGCCTTCATCGCGGTCGGGGACCTGGCGCGCGCCAAGGAGCTCGTCGCCGACCTTGAAGCCGTCGTCGAGAAGGGAGACCAGCGGACGACCGGCTGGGTCATGTCCAGCACCGTCGGGCTCCCCGTCTGCCGAGGCCTCGTGGCCTTCGGGGACGGCGACTACGGCGCGGTCCTCGACGCGCTCTGGCCCGTCCGGACCCGGCTCCACGAGTTCGGCGGCAGTCACGCGCAACGCGACGCCGTGGAGCGCACGCTCCTGGAGGCGGCCATCCGGGCCAAGCGGTTCGATGTGGCCCGTGCCCTCGTGCAGGAGCGTCTCGGTGTGCGGGAGTCGAGCACCTACACGTGGTCGAAGGGAGCCGAGGTCCTCGCCGCCGAGGGCGACGAGCCCGGCGCAGCCGCCGCCGCGACCCGGTCCCGTGGGCTGGCCGACGAGATCCTGGGCGCGGTGCGGGCGTAGTTGTCAATCACCGGCCGCAGACCGGCGGGCTTTCCTCAGGGAGCGGAGGGCGCGGCCTCGTGCAGCCGCCGGCCGTTGAGGCGCTTGTGGATGGCCTTGGTCTTCTCGTAGAGGTTGACGAATTCCTTGAGCAGCGCGGCGTAGACCTCGGCCGCGCCCGGGTTCGGGCTCGTAGGTGGCCTTCACCCGCACGGTGCCGGGGATGTCGGCCAGCGTGATGTGGCCGAGGGCGAGGAGCGTGAGCAGTCCGGCGCCACGCACGTTGGCCAGCACCGGGTCGGCGATCTGGCGGATGGTCCGGCCGGTGGCGTCGGCATGGATCTGGGACCACAGGTCCGAGTTGGCGCCGCCGCCGACGAAGGCCAGGGGTCCGAGGCTGCGCTTGCAGTACTTCTCGACCGCGCCGAGCAGCCAGGCCGAGTTGAGCGCCACCCCGTCGAAGACCGCCCGGACCATGTCCGAGCACGGTCGACGACAGGGAGATGTTGTGGAAGCCGGCCCGGATGGTGTGGTCGTCGACGGGAGAGCGCTCCCCGTTCAGCCAGGGGGTGAACAGGACGCCGTGGGCGCCGGCCGGCACCGACGCCGCCATGTCGTTGAGCGTCCCGAAGAAGCCGTCGGGTGCGCCCCCGCCTGAGAGAGCGTCGGCGGGGAACAGCAGGTTGTCGCGCAGCCAGGTCAGGCAGGCGCCGCCCGTCTCGTGCTCGTCGGCCACGAGGTAGCGGCCCGGGATCCCCGAGGGGATGGACGCGATGTTGGTCAGCGCGTCGGTCTTCTTGAAAGGGACGTGGCAGCTGATCCAGCTCGAGGTCCCGATGTAGAGGTGGGCGTCGAAGTCGGCCACCGCTCCCGAGCCCACCGCGGCCGAGTGGAGGTCACCGGTGCCGGCGACGACGGGGGTGCCGGCCAGCAGGCCGAGCTCGGCGGCCGCGCCGGGGCGCAGCCCGCCCAGCACGCTGCCGGTCGGGACGAGGTCGGGCAGCTTGGATCCGCTCCAGGCCGGCCAACCCGACCAGTCCGTCGTCGTAGGCGATGGCGCCGATGTCCCGGTTGTCGGTGACCCAGTGCAGCGTGATGGAGTCGTGCGACGCCCGGGCCAACCCCGTGAGGCGCAGGCCCAGGTAGTCGACCGGCTCGAGGAACACCGCCGTCGCGGCGTAGACGTCGGGGCGCTGCGCACGCAGGAAGTGGATGTGGCCCACGGGGTCCTTCCCCGACAGGCTGGGGATCCCGCCCGTGCGCCGCACCCAGCGCGCCAGCTTCGAGGCGCGAGTAGCCCTGCACGTTGAGCGCTCCCCGCACCGTCTCGCGCACGGCGCGGGCGCCCCGCGAGTCCATCCAGGTGATGGCCGGCCCGATGGCGTCGCCCTCCTCGTCCACGGGCACCGTCCCCGACCACTGCGACGTGCACCCGACGCCGACGACGCGCTCGGGCGCCACGCCGCTGTCGGCCAGCGCCCGCCGGGCGGAGGAGACGATGGCACTCCACCAGGCGTCGGGCGACTGCTCGGCGCCCCCGTCATCGGTCAGCTCGATGCCGACCGACTCGAACGCGTGGGCGACGATGCGGCCGGTGGCGGACAGGACGGCCACCTTGGGGCCGCCCGTCCCGAGATCCACGGCCAGGACGTACGTGTCCTCGGGCGACGTCGTCGCGATGGACCGCAAGTCCGCGGGCCGCACGGCGCGCAGGCCCCCGGCAGGCGGTGTGGGCATGGCGCAAGAGCGTACCCACGGCCTGCCGGGGGCGCGGCCCCGAGGGACCCTTACTCGGCCAGGCTGGCCTCGACCTCGATCTCGATCGTGACCTTGTTGCCGACCACGACGCTCCCGTCGAGAAGCGCGTGGTTGAAGCTCACGCCGAAGTCGCGCCGGTCGATGTCCGCACTGGCGGAGAAGGCCACGACGGTCTTGCCCTCCTGCATGGACTGGCCCTCACCCAGGAACTCGAGGTCGAAGTCGACCGACTTCGTGACGCCCCTGATGGTCAGGTCACCGGTCAGGATCCACAGGTTGTCGCGGACCCGACGCAGGCGGGTGCTCTTGAGGCTCAGCGTGGGGAAATTCTCCACGTCGAGGAAGTCGTTGGTGCGCAGGTGGTCGTCGCGCATCGACTGGTTGGTGTGGATGCTGGCCGCGTTGACCACGGCCTCGAGGGTCGAGTCCTCCGGGTTCTCGGCCACCGTGAAGGTCCCGGTCGCCTCGGTGAAACGGCCCCGTACCTTGGTGCCGATCAGGTGGCGGGCGACGAAGCCCACCTCGGTGTGGGCGGGGTCCACGGTGTAGGTGCCCGTCTTGGGCAGGATTGCTGTGCTGGTCGTGCTGGTCATTTTGGGTCTCCTCGGTTGCTCGGTTAACTACTGAGGACATTATATCTGTTGACTCAACTACTTGTCAATCAGATATACTCAGATCAGCGAAACTAGGGCTGCGGGTGGATTTCAGGAGAGACTGAGCACAATGGGAACGGCAACCAAGACAGACAGGGGAGGCGAGGAGAAGCGGGTGGCCCCGTCCGCCGAGGGGACCTGCGGCGTCCTCGGCCAAATGGACGAGGAGCCGATCCGCCTGATGGGCCTCCTCGTCCAGGTGCACCGCCGGCTCACCGACACCCTGGGCCGCGAGCTGGAGCAGTCCGTCGGGATCCCCCTCGTCTTCTTCGACGTCCTCATCCACGTCGGCGCGGCACCCGAAGGGCGCCTCACGATGAGCCGGCTCAGCACCGACGTCGCGCTCACCACCGGTGGCATCACCCGCCTCGTCGACCGCATGGTCGGGGCGGGGCTCGTCGCGCGTGAGAACTGCCCGAACGACCGCCGCAGCATCCACGTGGTCCTCACGCCCGAGGGCCGCGCCGTACTCGACCGCGCCGTCGCGGCACACATGGACGGGATCGAGCGCCATCTCATGGCCCACCTGGACGGGAGCGACCGCGCCGCGCTCGAGTCCGCGCTGAACAAGGTGCTCGACGCCGGCTGTTGACCGCCGGGCGCGTGCCGAGCCGCTACTCGGCGCCCTCCACCTTTGAAATCCAGGCGCGCGCCGGCTGAGTGATCAGGTCGCCATCGAGCTCGAGCAGCGTCCCGTCTCCCTCGCCCGGCTCGGTCACGACTTCGGTGGCCAGCACCTCGCGGGCGATGAAGTCGAAGTGCTCGGCGATGGCGTCCAGCCCCACCAGGTGCAGCCGGATGCGGTCCGAGACCTCGAGGCCGCTGGTCTTGCGCAGGTCCTGCACGAGGCGCACGACCTCGCGGGCCAGCCCCCGCTTGCGCAGCCCCTCGTCGAGGGTCAGGTCGAGGGCCACCACCTCTCCCCCTTCGCGTGACACGGCGAAGCCCTGCTGGCCCCGCACGCGCAGCTGCACGTCGTCGGGGGACAGCTCGACCGGCTCCCCCCCGAGGTCGACCGTGATGGAGCGGCCCTCTTCGAGCGCGGCCGCCGCGGCGGCGCCGTCCAGCTTGGCCAGCGCGGGCTTGAGGCCCCCGGCCCGGTCCTTCAAGCGCGGTCCGAGGGTGCTGAAGTTCGGCACGAGCTCGAACTGGATCACCTCGCTCAGCTCGTCAGCGGTGTCGATCTCGTCGACGTTCAGCTCGTCGGCGACGATGTCGCGCAGGATCTCCGGCGCATCGGAGGGGAGGAAGACGAGCGCCCGCGCCAGTGGCTGGCGGACCTTGACCGACGCCTCGCTGCGGGCGGCACGACCGAGCGACGTCAGCCGACGGGCCAGCCCCATCTGCGCCTCGAGCTCGCGGTCGACCAGGCCGGCCTCGGGAGTGGGCCAGTCGGCCAGGTGCACCGACTCGCTCTCCGCCGCGCCGGTCAGATGGCGCCACATGGTGTCCGCGACGAACGGGCACAGCGGGGCGAGCAGCAGCGACACCGTCGTCAGCACCTCGTGCAGGGTCGCCTGCGCGGCCAGGGTGTCCCCGGGCGGCGCGTCGGGGTCGGTGCGCCAGAAGCGCCGGCGGCTGCGGCGGACGTACCAGTTGGAGAGGTCGTCGACCAGGCGCGCCGAGGGCGGTGGCACGCGGGTAGGGGCTCGTAGCCGTCGAGCGCCCTCGGTCATCTCGAGCGTCGTGCTGGCCAGGCGCGACAGGATCCAACGGTCGAGCGGGCCACGGTCGGCGGGTGCGGGGATGGCGGCGTCGGCGGGGTCGAACCCGTTCAGCGAGGCGTAGGTCGAGAAGAAGCTGAACGTGTTCCACAGCGTGAGCAGCATGTCGCGCATGGCGGCGTCGATGGCGCCGAGCGTCGCCCGCGTCGGCGTCCACGGCGAGCCCTGGCTGAACATCCACCAGCGCATGGCGTCGGCGCCCCGCGTGTCGAGGATGCTCCAGGGATCGATGACGTTGCCCAGCGACTTGGACATCTTGCGTCCGTCGGCGTCGACGATGTGGCCGAGGCAGACGACGTGGCGGTAGGGGCTCTCGCCGAAGACGAGGGTGTTGACGGCCAGCAGCGAGTAGAACCAGCCGCGGGTCTGGTCGATGGCCTCCGAGATGAAGTCGGCCGGGAAGGCGAAGCGCTCCGCCGAGCCCGGCGCGTGCGGATAGCCGATCTGGGCGGCCGGCATCGACCCCGAGTCGAACCAGGCGTCGATCACCGGCTCCACCCGGCGCGACACCGAAGCTCGTCGTCGCTCCCCTCGGCGGCGCACGTCGAGCAGGCGAAGGTCACCTCGTCGATCGTCGGGCGGTGCGGATCGAGGCCGGTCACGTCGCGGCCGGCCAGGTCGGACAGCTCGGCCAGCGACCCGACGCAGCGCAGGTGGCCGCGCCCGCAGCGCCAGATCGGGAGCGGCGTGCCCCAGTAGCGGTCGCGCGAGAGCGCCCAGTCGACGTTGTTGGCCAGCCACTCGCCGAAGCGGCCGTCCCGGATGTAGGCCGGGTGCCAGTCCACCGTGGCGTTGGCGGCCAGCAGGTCGTCCTTGCGGGTCGAGGTGGCGATGTACCAGCTCGGCTTGCCCCAGTAGATGAGCGGGGTGCCGCACCGCCAGCAGTGCGGGTACGAGTGCACGTAGGGCTGGCGGCGGAGCAGCAGGCCGGCCGCCTCCAGGCGGTCGTTGATGGTGCCGTTGGCCTCCCGCACGTCGCGGCCCGCCAACCACCCGATGTCCGCGTGAAGCGCCCGTCGGGGCCGACCGGGTTGAGGGTCGGCAGTCCGTTCTCGCGCCCGATCTGGCGGTCCACCTCGCCGAAGGCCGGCGCCAGGTGGACCAGCCCCGTGCCCTCCTCGGTCGTGACGTAGGCCGCCGGGACGACCCGCCACCCGTCGGCGCCCGGCGGCCCGGGTCGAGGTCGGTCGAAGGGGCGCTCGTAGCGCAGCCCGACCAGCGCGGAGCCGGGCACGCGCGGCGTGACCGGGCGGCCCCCTCGCCGAAGACCGCGCCCACCAGCTCGTCGGCCACGACCAGTCCCGTCGACCACGGCGTAGGTGAGCTCGGGGTTCACCGCGACGCCGGTGTTCGACAGCAGGGTCCACGGCGTCGTCGTCCACACGGCGAGCCACTCGGCGCCGCTCGCCGACCACGCGCCGGGTCGGCGTCGACCAGGCGGAAGCGGACGTAGGCCGACTCGTCCTCCTCGTCGCGGTAGACGTCGGGCTGCCCGAGCTCGTGGCTGGACAGCGCCGTGCCGCAGCGCGGGCAGTACGGGACGACCTTGAGGTCCTCGTAGAGCAGGCCCTGGTCGAAGAGCTGCTGGAGGTGCCACCAGACCGACTCGATGTAGTCGGGGCTCGAGCGTCCAGTAGGCCTGGTCCATGTCGACCCAGTAGCCGATGCGGGTGGTGAGGCGGGCGAACTCGTCGACGTAGGAGTACACCGACTCCCGGCAGAGCCGGGTGAACTCGGCGATGCCGACCTGCTCCTCGATCTGCTGCTTGCCGGTGATGCCGAGCTTCTTCTCCACCTCCACCTCGACGGGCAGCCCGTGGGTGTCCCACCCGGCCCGCCGGGCCACCAGGGCGCCGTCCATGGTCCGGAAGCGGCAGAAGAGGTCCTTGTAGACCCGGGCCCAGACGTGGTGCAGGCCCGGCATGCCGTTGGCCGTCGGCGGCCCCTCGTAGAAGATCCACGGCTCGGCGCCCCGGCGCTGCTCAATGGAGCGCTCGAACACGCGGTGGTCGGCCCAGCGGGCCAGCTCCGCCTCCTCGAGGGCCACGAAGTCGATGTCGGGAGGGACGGGCGGGAACACGGGCGAGGGACGATCAGCGGGGAACGGGCGCCCCTGCATCTCGGAGAGGATAGAGGGTATGCACGCCGAGGCTTCCCGCCCGTGGCCAGGCGTCGCCGTGCGGCCCGAACCCTACGGCGACGAAGGGCCCCAGTGGGTCGTGGCGCAGGCCGAGGCGGAGCTCGTCAGCCGCTACGGCGGGCTCGACGCGGGCGAGCTCGGCCTCAGCGCCGCCATGTTCGATCCGCCCGCCGGGGCCTTCCTCGTGGCCCGCTCCGACGGCACCGCGCAGCCCGTCGGAGGGGTGGGCGTGCGTGCCGTGGCCGAGGGGACCGGCGAGGTCAGGCGCCTGTGGGTCGACCCGGCCTGGCGTGGCCGCGGCATCGGCCGCGCCCTCATGGACGGACTGGAGTCGCTGGCGCTGCGACCTCGGCCTCCGCGCGCTGCGCCTCGCCACGGGCGACCGCCAGCCCGAGGCGGTGGCCCTCTACGAGGCGACCGGGTGGGAGCGCGTCGGGGTCGACGACGACGGCCGGCCCCTGCCGGCCTGGCACATCCGCTTCGTCAAGACCTCATCGACCCCGGCAGCCGTGACGGCCCTTCGAGCTCGTCTGCGAGATCGAGCCGGCGACCACACCGGACCTCACCCGTGTCCGCCACCAGATCGGGGTCCTCAGCCCGGTCGCCACCACGTTCCTCATTCCCGACAACCACATCGGGCGAGCGACCGTCTCGAGCGTCGCCGTCGCGCACGAGGTGCAGCAGATGGGCGGGCGCTCCATCGCCTGCCTCAACGCCCGCGACCGCAACCTGCTCGGGTTCCGGCGGGACCTGCTCACCGCTGCCGCATACGGCGTGGACCAGTTCCTCTTCGTCTACGGCGACGAGCCGCTCTCCGGCACGCGTACCAGCGAGCTGACTGTCCGCACCATGCTCACCGAAGGACGCGCCTATGCCGACAGGCCGGCTCGGGGCGGGCGGTGCAAGTCGCCGGTGGTGTCCGGGTGCACCCATGCGCTTCGGCGCCGCCACGGGGCTGCGGCCGCTGCCGGCCTGGAAGCAGGCCGCGGACTTCCTCTGTGCGCAGATCGGGTTCTCCCTCCCTGACCTCTTGGCCTGGCGGGCCCGGGTCGAGGTCAACGTCCCCGTCTATGCCGGGGTCATCGTCGTGGCCAGCGCCGCCATGGCGCGCAAGCTCACCATCCCGGGCCTCACTGTCCCGCCCGACCTCGTCGACAGGTTGGAGGGCGATCGCAATGCCGGCGTCGAGGCCGCCTGCGACCTGGTGGTAGCCATCCGGGACCGGGGGCCTTCGACGGCGTCCATCTGGTTCCGTGACGCGTTACCGTGAGGTGGCAGCCCGCCTGGAGCGGGTGCTGGCCTAGTTCAGCCCGGAGAGCTGCGCTGGCCAGCGCATCGAGAACGGGCCCGTCGACCTCGAGCAGCGAGTCCACCACGAGGTCGGCCAGGCCGAAGGCCGGATGATCCGCCTCGGCCGGCTCGGGCACGGCGATGCACGTCATGGACGCGGCCTTCGCCGCCAGCACACCTGCCGGAGCGTCCTCCCACACGAGACAGCGCCGGGGCACGGCACCCAGCTTGGTCGCGGCCGTGAGGAAGACGGCGGGGTGCGGCTTGCCGTACTCCTCGTCCTCGGCGGAGTGGACGAGCGCGAAGCGGTCCCGAAGACCGAAGTGCGACAGCGCGGCGTCGATCAGCCGGTATTGCGACGACGAGGCCACCGCGAGGGCAAGGCCGCGCCGGTCGCACAGGTCAATGGCGTGCTCGGCCCCGGGCTTGAGCTCGCCTTTGGACAGGATGAGCTCGATCACCCGGTCGACGATCGTCACCGCCACCTCGGCCGGCGTCGGTCCCGACCACGGGTAGCGCGCGTGCCAGTGCGCGGTCACCTCGTCGACGAACATGCCCTTCGTGCTCCGGCAGCCCTCTGCGGCGAGCGGCACGCCGAGCCCGCCGAGGATCTCGATCTCGGCCTCGTGCCAGAGGATCTCCGAGTCGATGAGGAGGCCGTCCATGTCGAAGATGGAGGCGGTGAACCCCGCCGGTGCGGGGGAAGAGGCCGTCAAGCGGGCAGCTGCGCCTCGATGTCGCCGACGATCGCCGCGTCCTCCGGCTCCACCTGGGGCCGGTAGCGCGCCACGACCTCACCGGCGGGCGACACGAGGAACTTCTCGAAGTTCCACGTGATGTCGCCGGCCTTGCCCTCGGCGTCCTCCTTCTCCGTCAGCTCGGCGTAGATGGGGTGCCGGTCCTCGCCGTTCACGTCGATCTTCTCCATCAGCGGGAAGGTCACGCCGTAGGTGGCCGAGCAGAACTGCGCGATCTCCTCCGGCGTGCCGGGCTCCTGGCCCATGAACTGGTTGCACGGGAAGCCGATCACCGAGAAGCCCCGGTCGCCGTAGGTCTTCTGCAGGCGCTCGAGCCCCTCGTACTGGGGTGTGAGCCCGCACTTGGAGGCCACGTTGACCACGAGCAGCGTCTTGCCCTTGTAGTCGCCCAGCTTGGCGTCGTCGCCCTGGAGGGTGTGGATGGGGATGTCGTAGAGAGCCATGTCCGGGACCCTACCGGCCACCGGGCGGTCGCCCGCTCGGGGCCACGGAGGCCCGCATAGGGTGGCCGCCATGCGCGCGGTGGTGATCCGAGATGGCCGTCTGGACTGGGAGGAACGGGACGACCCCGTCCCCGGTGACACCGAGCTCGTCGTCTCGGTGCGGGCCGCCGGCATCAACGCCGCCGATCTGATGCAGCGGGCGGGCGCCTATCCGGCCCCCCCGGGCTGGCCCCAGGACATCCCCGGCATGGAGTTCGCCGGCGAGGTCGCGGCGGTGGGGCGGCAGGTGACGCTGTTCGGGCCCGGCGACCGGGTCATGGCGGTGGTCGGTGGCGGGGCGCAGGCGACCATGGCCATCGTCGACGAGATGCATGCGCTGGCCGTCCCCGACTCCCTGCCGTGGCCGGAGGCGGGCGGGTTCCCCGAGGCCTTCTGGACCGCCTACGACGCGCTCTTCACCCGGGCCGAGCTCCGGATGGGCGAGCGGGTGCTGGTCAGCGGCGCCGCGGGCGGGGTCGGGACGGCGGGCGTGCAGATGGCCGCCGCGGCAGGAGCGACGGTGACGGCGTCGGTGCGGAACGCCGCGCTGCACGACGCGGTGCGAGAGCTCGGGGCCTCCTACGTCGTCGAGCCGGGGGACGAGGGTGCCCACGGCCCCTATGACGTCGTCCTCGAGCTGGTCGGTGCGCCGAGCTTGAACGCCGTGCTGCCGCACCTCGCCCGCGAGGCCCGGGTCGTCGTGATCGGGGTCGGCGCGGGGGCCCAGATGGAGCTCAACCTGTACCAGCTGATGGGCACGCGTGCCCGCATCGGCGCCGCGACACTGCGAGCACGCAGCCGGCGCGAGAAGGCGGACGTGGCGGCCGCGGTGGCGGCGCACGTGCTGCCGCTGCTGGAGGCGGGACGGGTCCGGATACCGGTGGCGGACTCCTTCCCCCTCTCCGAGGCGGAAGCCGCCTACGAGCGGTTCGCGAAGGGCGGCAAGCTCGGCAAGGTCGTGCTCGTCGCTTGATCGAGGCCGTCCTCTTCGACGGGGACCAGACGCTGTGGGACTTCCGACCGCGTGATGCGCGACGCGCTGATCGCCGTGGTGCGCGAGCTGCAGTCGGCCCGGCCGGGACCCTTCGCCGAAGCGCTGCGCTGGGAGGACCTCGAGCGCGACCGGGGTGTCGTCGGCGCTGGACATGGAGGGAGTGGAGTTCAACCTCGCCCGGCTCCGGGTGCTCGGGTTCGCGCGCACGCTCCAACGCCTGCGCCTGGCCGACGGGACGCCAGGAGTCGAGGCGGACGACGCTGCGCTGGCCGACGAGCTGGCCCGGTCCTACTTCCACCACCGCGACCGTGATCCCGCCCTCTTCGACGACACGGTGCCCTGCCTCGACGCGCTGCGGGCACGCTACCGGCTGGGCCTCCTGTCCAACGGCAGCCGGCTCCCCGAGAAGGTCGGGCTGGCCGACTACTTCGAGTCGGTCGTGTTCGCGCAGGACCATTTGGTCGCCAAGCCGGACAAGGGGATCTTCGAGGTCGTCGAACGACAGCTGGGAGTGGCACCTGCCGCCTGCGTGCTCGTGGGCGACCATCCCCTCAACGACGTAGTGGGGGCCAAGCGTGCCGGCTGGGCCGCGGTGTGGATCGACCGCGAGGGCGGCGGGGACTACCCCGACGCCCACGAACGACCCGACGCCGTCGTCACGACGCTGGCCGACCTGCCTGCCGCGCTCGACGGGCTCCGCGGCTGATTACTGGCGGCGAGCGGCCTCCTTGTGGGCGGCCTCGGCAAGATCCTTGATGGCCTGCAGCCGCTGGTCCCACACGCGGGCCTGGTCGGCCATGGCGTGCGATGCATCGTTGAGGCGCCCTGGGACCACGCGGAAGCGGACCTCGCGGCCCTCCTTCTGGCGGGTGACCAGGCCCGCCTGCTCCAGCACCACCAGATGCTTGGCCACGGCCTGTCGGGTGAACGGCACCCGCTCGGCCAGGGTGCTCGCCGTCGTCTCGCCGCCCTCGACGAGGAGGTCGAGAACCCGGCGACGCGAGGGGTCGGCAATGGCCGACCACAGCGCGTCGTCGGGAGGCTCGTGCATCACGTCTGATTGGCGAACAGGCCCTGGAGCCAGCCGATCTTCTGCTCCCAGCCGTCGCGGTGCTCCGCGACGTAGCGGGCCTTGTCCTCGTCGGGCCAGCCGACGGCGTCGAGGCCGGTCTCGGTGACCCGCAGACGCGTGCGGTCGCTCCCCTCGGCGGTGAGCGTGAACTCGACCAGGACCGAGTTGCCCGGTACGGGTGCCTCGCCGTCGGGGTGGCACCACCAGAACGAGAACCGCTGCGGCGGCTCGACGTCGACCACCACCAACGGCGCCGTCATCGGCCGGGTGTTCGCCTTGTCCTCGAAGACGAGGGTGCCGGCCCCGCCCGGTCGCAGGTCGAGCTCCACCTTGTCGGCGAACCAGCGGGCGATCTGGTCGGGCTCGGTGATCGTGCGCCACACCACGTCGGCCGGCGCCTCGATGAGCACCTCGCGTTCGATCTGCAGGTCGGTCGTCATCCCCAGCTGCTCACGAGCTCGTTGCGCGGGTACGGCGTCGCCTTGCCGCCCTCGAGCCCGTGCTTCAGGCTCAACAGGAAGGAGGCCCAGGCGGTGCTGCAGTGGTACATGAACTCGACGGGCTCCCGCCACCCGGCGTGGGCGAAGAGCACCACGGTCTCGTCGCCGTTGGCGCGCAGGTCGAACGAGACGGTGGTGCCCACCCACTCGTCGGGACCCTGGACGCAGCGCCACAGCACGCGGCTCGGCGGGGTCGACTCCACGACCTCCATGGTGGCGGCGCGGTCGGGTCCGCCGAAGAAGAAGGCGAGCTCTCCCCCGACGCGGGCGTCGCCCTCCACGGTGGTCGTCCACCACTGCGACACACCCTCCCGGGTGGCGATGGCCTCGTAGACCTCCTCGATGGGGGCGTTCACCCCGACCCTGTTCCTGATGTCCGGCATTGGTCCAACCTCCTTGTCGGTAACGTGCAACTTATTGTTGCACATGGTGGAGGGAAGTGCAACCAAAAGTTGCGGATTCTCGGCCGGGGGCCGTCGAGACGGATCTCCGAGGCAATGGCGCGTCTAGCGGGTGAGGATGACGACGCCGGCGTTGGCGCCGCGGCCGACCGTGTGCGAGAGGGCCGTCCGGGCGCCCTCGACCTGGCGCGGCCCGCACTCGCCGCGCAGTTGGCGCACCAGTTCCACGACCTGGCCCAGTGCGGAGGCGCCGAGCGGCTCGCCCTTCGAGAGCAGACCGCCGCTCGGGTTCACCGGGAGGCGGCCGCCCAGATGAGTGGCACCGGAGTCGAACAGCGCCGCCGAGCCGCCGAGCTCGCACAGCCCGAGCTCCTCGCACGAGCCCAGCTCCCGGGCGGCGTCGGTGTCCTGGCACTCGACGACGTCGAGGTCCGACGGGCCCACGCCGGCCTCTTCGTACGCGTCGGTCGCGGCCAGCGTGGTCGGCGCCGGCACGTCGTCCGCGGCGAGCCCGGCCAGGGGCGTCGACTCGCTCAGGACCGGCCCGGGAATGTGCGAGCGCAGCACGGCAGCGGCGAGGGTGACCGGCGATCGGCGAAGACGAGGCGGATGCGGCCAGGTCGGAACGGCGCAACACGAGCGCGGCGGCGCCCTCGTTGGGCGAGCAGAGCATGAAGAGGTGCAGCGGCTCGCACACGACGCGCGACGACAGCACCTCCTCCACCGTCGTCTCCTTCTGGTACATGGCGTCGGGGTTGGCGGCGCCGTGGCGCCGGTTCTTCACCACCACCCGGGCCAGGTGGTCCTTGGTGACCCCCGAGGTCAGGCACAGTCGCTGCGCCCGCAAGCCGAAGAAGGCCGGCGTGGCGGCCAGGCCGGCCTCCTCCTGCCAGGGCTCGAAGAACGAGGAGCGGATGATCCCCTTGGGCATCTTCTCCGTGCCGAAGACGAGGACGCTGTCGTACTGGCCCGCCCGGATGGCCGCGGCGGCCAACATCAGGGCGGCGCCGCCGCTGGCGCAGCCGGCCTCGACGTCGACGATCGGCATGCCGGTCATGCCCAGCCGGCTGAGCACCTTGTGGCCGGTCGCCACGCCGCCGTAGGCCGTGCCGCAGAACGCGGCCTGGAAGCCGCCCTTGCCGATGCCCGCCTCGCGCAGTGCGGCGCGGACGGCCGCGACGCCCATGTCGGTGGTCGACACCCCCTCGAACCGCCCGAAGGGGTGCATGCCGACGCCGGTGACGGCGACGCTGGTCACGACGACGCCGTCCCCGCCGGGGCGAAGGCGTACGTCACGACGTCGTTGTCGTCGTCGTTGCGGTGCAGCGGCACGACGCGCAGCTCCATCGCCTGGCCCGCCCGCAGCGACTCGGGGTCGCTCTCGGTCAGCCGGGTGATGACGCGCACACCCTCGGGCAATTCGACGACGCCGATCCCGAAGGGAACCTCGCCCTGGTATCCCGGTGGCGGGGCGGTGACCGCGGTCCAGGCCCACAGCGTGCCGTGGGAAGTGAGGTCGACCGGCTCGGGGTCCTCGGTGGCGCAGTAGGTGCAGGCGTCGGCGCGGGGGAAGAGGACGTTGCCGCAGTTCGTGCAGCGGCTGGCCAGCAGCGCCGGCGGGTCGCTGTCGGTGAAGAGGCCGTCGCGCACCATGACACGCACGGCCACTCAGCCCTCGAGCTCGACCAGCTCGACCGCGTCGAACTCCCAGTACGTCCGCAACGCTGCGATCTTGCCGGCGCCGTCACTCCGGTAGGTGTAGACGCCGCGGACGACGGCCTCGTGCGTGCCTCCGGCCAACGTGGTGCGGATGATGCCCACTTCGGCCGCCTCGTCCCCGCACAGGTAGGACTCGGTGAACTCGAACTTGATGGCCTCACTGTTGGCGATGACGCTGTCGTAGAAGGCGGCGATGCGCTCGCGCCCGTGATGGCCCTTGCCTTCGGGGTCGAACGGCGACGGCCCGAGGGGGTCGGCGACGACGGCGTCCTCGGCGAAAAGCGCGAGCCAGCCCTCACGGTCGCCGGCGGCCACGGCGGCGCGGGAGCGGATGCCCAGCTCGCGCGCGTTGAGCACCTCGTCAGTCATCATTTCCTCACTCTCTGGCGGACCATCGGGACTCAGCGGACCTTGGCGATCACGTCGTCGGCGAACCGGCGCAGGTTGTCGACCTTCGTCTGCAGGTCCTCGGTGTCCTGCTCCACTCCGTAGGGCCAGCGGAAGCCCACGATCACGTCGGTGACGCCCAGCTCCTCCAGGCGGTGCACGCCGTCCGGGGTGTAGGCGTCCAGCGAGATCACGTGCGTCTCGAACGGCTTCGTGTCGGTGCCGTGCTCCTTGCGCAACTCGGCCAAGCGGGTGAGGAGCCCGGGGAGGTCGGCCGGGTCTCCCCCGCCGTGCAGCCACCCGTCGCCGTCGCGGGCGGCCCTCTGGAGGGCGGCCTCGTGGTGGCCGCCGATAAGGATCGGCACGGGGAGGCTCGGCGTCGGACACATCTTGATGGACGGGATGTCGAACACTTCGCCGTGGAACTCGAAGAACCCGCCGGCCATGAGGCCGCGCATGATGGCGATCTCCTCGTCCATGCGCGTGCCCCGCTTGGGCCAGGGCACGCCGCAGATCTCGTAGTCCTCGGGCCACGGGCTGGTGCCCACGCCGAGCAGCAGGCGGTTGCCGGTCAGCACCGCGGTGGAGCTGACCTGCTTGGTGATGAGGACCGGCTGGCGGATGGGGAGCTTGATCACGAACGTGACGAAGCGGATGCGCTCGGTGACCGCCCCCATGGCGGGGATGAGCGAGAACGGCTCAAGGAAGGGCTTGTCCTCCAGGAACTCCCGGGTCCCGTCGGGGTTGAACGGGTAGGTGGTGTCGGACACCTCGGGGTAGCAGATGCTGTCGGGAACGACCATGGAGTCGTAGCCCGCCTCCTCCGCCGCCCGGGCGAGGGGGAGGTAGAAGGCCGGATCGGTCATCGACTCCGCAAACGAGAAACGCACTGCACCTCTTTCGTCGTGATTCTGGCGTCGTTGTGGGTTCTGGCCACGGCCGCCGCCTACCATGCGGCCCGTGCCCGCTCATCCTGCCAGCACCAGCTCCGGGGGGCACAACCCCGAGCTCCCGGTGGCCGCCTCGGCCCCGCTGGTGTCGGACCTCGACCTCGAGGACCTCGAGCGCGAGGCCCGCCACGCCATCGGGGAGATGGCCTACGCCTACTACTCGGGCGGGGCCGACGACGAGCGCCTGCTCAGCGGCAACGTCGCCGCCTGGAGCCACTGGCAGCTCCACCCCCACGTCCTGGCCGGGCTCGGGGGCCTCGACGCGATCTCCACCGCCACCACCCTGCTCGGGACGCCCGTCACCTCGCCGGTCGCCATCGCACCGACGGCGATCCAGGGGCTCGCCCATCCCGACGGCGAGGCGGCCACCGCCCGGGGGTCGGACCGGGCCGGTGCGCTGATGATCCTGTCCTCCCTCGCCACCTCGTCGCTCGAGGAGGTGGCGGCCGCCGCGCCGGGCGCGGCGCGCTGGATGCAGGTCTATATCTTGCGCGAGCGGGCGCGCACGAAGGACCTGGTGGCCCGTGCGGCGGCGCACGGCTACGGCGCGCTGGTCCTGACCGTCGACGCCCCGGTGTCGGGGCTCCGCCTGCGCGAGTGGCGGACGGGCGTGCACCTCCCCGACGACCTGGCCCTGCCCAACCTGGCCGGCGGCAGCACCGAGAGCGCACGCGAGGGCGGGTTCATCGCGGTGGTGAGCAAGGAATTCGAGCCCGCGCTGACGCCCGACGACATCGGCTGGCTGGCGGGGCTCAGCCCGCTCCCCGTCGTGGCGAAGGGGGTGCAGCGGGCCGACGACGCCGTGCGCTGCGTCGACGCCGGGGCGGCGGCCGTCGTCGTCTCCAACCACGGCGCGCGCCAGCTCGCCGACGCCCCCGCGACGGCCGACATCCTGGCCGAGATCGTCGACGCGGTGGCCGGGCGGGCCGAGGTCTACGTCGACGGCGGCGTGCGCCGCGCCCCCGACGTGCTGAAGGCCCTCGCGCTCGGGGCGCGTGCGGTCCTCGTGGGCCGCCCGTCCCTGTGGGCGCTCGCCACCGGCGGCGCGGACGGGGTGACGGCGCTCCTGCGCTGGTACGAGTCGGAGCTGCGCCGGGCCATGGCCCTGTGCGGCGCGGCGACGGTCGACGCCATCGACCGCGGCCTCGTGCGGCGGGCGCCGGGCTGGGCCCTCGAGGGGGCGCTGCGGTGACGACGGTGGCGGCCATGCTGGCGGCGCGCGCCGGGGACGACCGCACCGGCGTCATGGACGCCACGGGCACCTGGACCTGGCGCGAGGCCGTCGCCGAGGGCGCGGCCCGGGGAGCGCTGGCCCGATCCCTGCTGGGCGACGCCAAGCCCCACGTCGGCGTGCTCCTCCCCAACGGGCCCGAGTACCTCTTCTGGCTCAACGGCACCGCGCTGGCCGGCGCCGCCATCGTCGGGATCAACCCCACCCGGCGGGGTGACGCCCTGGCGGCGGACATCCGGGCCACCGACTGTGCGCTCATCGTGACCGACCCCGACGGCGCGGCGCTGCTCGACGGTCTCTCCCTCGGCATCGCCGACGACCGGATCCTCGTCACCGGGACCGAGCGCTACCGGTCGCTGCTGGACGAGTTCGCGGGCGGCGCGGCCGCCACGTCCCTGGTCGAGGGCGCCGACGACGTCGACGAGGACGCGCTCTACCTGCTCATCTTCACCTCGGGGACGACCGGCGTGCCCAAGGCCGTCCGGTGCACCCAGGGCCGGCTGGCCGGCATCGCGGAGGTGGCCGCTCCCGGCTACGGCTACGGCGCCGACGACGTCTGCTACTGCCCGATGCCGCTGTTCCACGGGAACGCGCTGATGGCGCTGTGGGGGCCCACGGTCATGGTCGGGGCGGCCATCGCGGTGCGCCCCCGCTTCAGTGCGTCGGCCTTCCTCGAGGACGTCCGCCGGTTCGGCGCGACCAAATTCAGCTACGTCGGCAAGGCGATCGCCTACATCCTCGCCACGCCCGAGCGGCCCGACGACGCCGACAACACGCTGCGGAGCGCGTTCGGCACCGAGGCGTCGGTGCGCGACCGGGACCGCTTCCGGAAGCGCTTCGGGTGCTACCTCATTGAGGGCTACGGCCAGAGCGAGGGCGGCGCCTCCATCAACCCCGTGCTCGGGATGCCCAAGGGCGCGCTGGGCAGGCCGGTCGACGGCATCGACCTGGCCGTCATCAGCCCCGAGACCGGCGAGGAGTGCCCGCCGGCCGAGTTCGACGCCGACGGGAGGCTGCTCAACGCCGGCGCGGCCATCGGCGAGCTGGTCAACCGCAGCGGGCGCGGCAAGTTCGAGGGCTACTACCAACGGGAGGACGCCGAGCAGGAGCGGCTGCGCGGGGGCTGGTACTGGACCGGCGACCTGGGCTACGTCGACCGCGACGGGTTCTTCTACTTCGCCGGGCGCACCGGGGACTGGCTACGCGTCGACTCCGAGAACTTCGCCGCCGGCCCGGTCGAAGCGGTGCTGTCGCGCCACCCGGACCTCTCGGTGGTCGCGGTGTACCCCGTCCCCGACACCGCGTCGGGCGCCGGGGACCAGGTCATGGTGGCGCTCGAGACGGTGCCGGGCCGCCCCTTCGACCCCGCCGCGTTCGCGGAGTGGCTGGAGGCGCAGCCCGACCTGGGGCCGAAGTGGGTCCCCCGCTACGTCCGGATCTCGCCCTCGCTGCCCCAGACGGCGACGGGGAAGGTGACCAAGGTCGGCCTGCGCGCCGAGGCGTGGGCCTGCGACGACCCGGTCTGGTGGCGACCGCTCGGCACGACGGACATCCGCTTCGAGGAGCTCGGCGACGACGACCGGGCCGCGCTGGCGGCCGGGCTCGCCGAGAACGGCCGGCCTCCCGTCGGCGCCCCAGCTGACACCGAGGATCGCGAGGACCCCCGAGAGCTCGGAGACCCGATGGTCGCCGGGCTCGAGCGGCGGCGCGCTCTGCCCCGTGCGCTCCTCCTCGCGCCACACGTGGACGGCGGTCATGCCCATCCGCCGGGGACCGCGGACGTCGGGCTCCCACGAGTCGCCGACGAAGACGACGCGGCGCGGGTCGGCGCCCAGCGACTCCGTCGACCGCGGTAGATGTCGGGATGGGGCTTGCGGGCCCCCGCCCGCGCCGAGGTGACCGCGGCGTCGACGAGATGGAGGAGTCCGACCTGGTCCAGGAACGCATTGAGCTCCCAGCCCCAGTTGGAGCAGACGCCGACGGTCAGGCCGGCGGCGCGCAGCGCCGCCAGCGTCGCCGCCGCTTCGGGGTAGGCGATCATGCGGCCCCGGTCCGAGTCGCGCAGGGTCCCGATCACGTCCGCGACGTCGGCGTCGTCGACCCCGCAGGCTGCCGTGAGGTCGCAGAGCCGCGACCTCACCCAGGCGTCATAGGCCTCCTCGCTGACCGAGTGCTCGGCGTGCGCCACGCCGTCGTAGCGGGAGAAGTAGTCGTCGAGGACGGCCGGCTCCAACGTGTAGCCGAAGCGCGCGAACACGGTGGCGTAGCTGGTGGCCCGGGTGTCGGCCCACCGGGCCAGCGTCCCGTAGAAGTCGAAGATGACCGCGTCGACCATGGTCCCCATACTGGCCCGTGGGCGTGACACGGCCGCTGCGACCCGACGCCCGGCGCCGGCGGGCCATACTGGCCTGCGTTATGAGCGCCGACGACGAGCCGGTCGACGCGGCGGCGGAGGGGGCGGTGCCGGCGGACCCGGACCCGGACGCTCCCGCAAAGGAGCGGTCGAACCGCTGGGTGCTGGAGCTGATCGGGGTGATCGCCGCCGCGGTGGTCATCGCCATCCTCGTCCGCACGTTCGTCGTGGCCACCTACTCCATCCCGTCGGCCTCCATGACGCCGACCCTGCAGGTCGGGGACCGGATCCTGGTCGACAAGCTCAGCTACCACCTGCACGGGGTCGACCGGAGCAACATCATTGTGTTCTCGACGCCGCCCACGGAGAACTGTGCCGGGCCGCCCGTGGCCGACCTCGTCAAACGGGTCATCGGCCTGCCCGGGGACACCGTCTCGTTGTCCAACGGGCGCGTCTCCATTGACGGGCGCGTCCAGCCCGAGCCGTGGCTCCCACCTCCCGTCAGGACGCAGACCACACCGGGCCCCTCGGGCGCGCCGTACTCCCTGCACCACCCGTACCGGGTCCCCAAGGGGGAGGTCTTCGTGATGGGCGACAACCGGTTGGGCTCGTGCGACAGCCGCTACTGGGGCCCGGTGCCCGAGTCGACGATCGTCGGCAAGGTCGACATGCGCATCTGGCCCATCAGCCGCATCACCTTCTTCTAGGCCCGGCACCTCCCGTCACGACCGGCGCTCGCGCCGCCACACCACGCGCAGCCCCGACCACGTGTCGTCGATGGCGCACACCTTGTTGTCGACGAGCCCCATCGGGAGCGCCACCTCCCGCACCACGCCCTCGTGCATGGTCGTCTCGACGCCAGAGGCCCGCTTGGGCCAGGCCACCCAGAGGCCACCGTCCGGGAAGATCATCGGGGCCAGGGCGCCGATGCGACGGTCGAAGTCACGCCGCTGCGTGAAGAAGGCCACCACCACGTCGGCCGTCCCGCGCGCCTGGCGCTTGACCCTGACGCCGGCAGGCAGGCCGTCGATCACGCCGGGCGGGGCCCCGATCAGCGCCAACGTCGCGCCCTCGACGATCCCGAGCTTCTTCGCCAGCGGCGTTCCGCTGTACCCGGCCATGGGGACGGGTTAGCACACGGGCCGCGGTCGCTACGGGTTGACCGCCTCGAACACCCAGAACGCCAGCGGGTAGTCGTACTCGTCCGGGCCCACCGCGAACTGCTCGAGGTGGCGCTCCACGATGGCCAGCGCCTCGTCCTCCCGCTCGGGCGGGATCCCCATGAACTGGAGGAGGGAACGATCGACCACCGCGCTGGCCGGGGCACGGACCGTCGTCTCGTGGGGCGTGCTCGCGACCGAGGAGAACCCGGCCGACTCGAGCAGCTCGCTGACGTACTCGTCGTCGCCGAAGACGAAGGGCCCGACCGGGCTCTTCCCCGGTGCCGGGACGGGCGGGGAGGGCAGCAGCGGGCGCAGCGCGGTGCCCACGTGCCAGCGGTTGCGCTCCACCGCTTGCCAGCACGCGAAGACGAGGCGGCCGCCGGGGACGAGCGCGTTGCGGATGGAGGCGAAGGCCACCATGGGCTCGTCGAAGAACATGATCCCGAACTGGCTCACGGCGAGGTCGAAGGGCGGCAACCCGAGAAAACCGACCTGCACGTCCATCTTGACGAACTGGGCGTTGGACGTGCCCGCCTCGGCGGCCCGGGAACGGGCCAACTCCAGCAGGGGCGCCGAGATGTCGATGCCGACGGCCTCGCCGTCATCGCCCACGATGCCGGCCAAGGCCATGGTCAGGGCACCGCCGCCGCACCCGATGTCGCACACCCGCTGACCCGGCCGGGCATCGACGGCCCGCAGGAGGTAGGGCGTCACCGCCTCGGTCAGCCGCTCGCGCTTGGGCCAGGCGGCGGCCCACCCCTCGTCGTTCCACCTGCGGGTCTCGGCTTCGTTGGCCACCGGCGACACGGTACCCGGCCCAAGTAGGTTCGGCCCTGTGCGCGTCGGCCTCGTCATCCTGCCCTCGGACCGCTGGGCCGAGGCCCGCCGCCAGTGGGAGTGGGCCGATCGCTCGGGATTCAGCACGGCCTGGACCTACGACCACGTCCGTTGGGGCGGCATGCCCGACGGCCCGTGGCACGCCGCCGTGCCGGTGCTGGCGGCGGCGGCCCAGGTGACCGGGCGCATCCGGCTGGGCACGCTCGTGGCGACGCCGAACTTCCGGCACCCGGTGACCCTGGCCCGCGAGGCGATCACCCTCGACGACCTGAGCGGCGGTCGCCTCGACCTCGGGTTGGGGCCCGGGAGCGAGGGCTTCGACGCCACCGCGCTCGGACAGGACCCGTGGACGCCGGCGGAGCGGCTTGTCACGCTTCGAGGAATTCCTCCAGGTGCTCACACCGATCGTCGACGGTGCGCCCGAGACGCGCACGTCCCTGCACACCGCGCACTACACCGCGGACGAGGCGCCGAGCACGCCGGGGACACTGCAGCGCCCGCTCCCGCTCACCATCGCGGCCGGGGGGCCGAGAGGGCTCCGGCTCGCGGTCACCTACGGACGCCAGTGGGTGACGGTCGGGCCCACGGGCCGGGGCCCGCGCACGCCGGCGTCGGTCCTCGAGGCGGTGCAGCGACAGTGCGCCGGGCTCAAGGACGCCTGCGCCGCCGCCGGCCGGGCGCCGTCGGACCTCGACACGGTGCTGCTGTGGACGCTGACCGAGCCCGTGATCGACTCCCTCGACCAGTTCGACGAGCTCGTCGCCCCGTACGAGGAGCTCGGCTTCGACCAGTTCGTGCTGCACCATCCGGCGCAGACCGGTCCCTACGGAGGCGACACCACGACGTTCGAGCAGATCGCCGCCAGGCACGCCCAGGGCTGACGCCCCGCACGATCCGCGATCGCGCCGCACGGGCCACCTACCGTTGTCGCATCACAACAAGCACGGGGGTGTTTCCATGATTCCGAGTCAGCTGGTCACCTTGTCCGGGGTGGCGTTCGTCGCGGTCGCCGTGGCGGTCGCGCTCTTCTCCATCGTCATCCTGGTCCCGCTGATCGTCATCGTCTCCAACCGGGCCGAGCCCGATCCGCGTGGGCTGCGCCCGAGGAGCGTCTACCTCTTCGGCATGAGCTTCGTGACGCTGCAGCTCACCTACGCCGGCCTGGTCCTGATCGCGACCTCGCTGATCGCGCTCATCGCACCGCACTTCGAGCCGCAGACCAACACGGTGGCGCGCGAGGTGGTCATCGGGGGCCTCTTCGTGGTCCTGGCAGGCGGCACCTGGCTGCTCCACCTGCAACAGGGGATCGAGACGGCGCGGGGGGAGGACGGCACCGGGCCCAACGCGGCGCGTCGATGAAGTCGTACGCCGGAGTGGTCTGCTTCGTCTACTTCCTCCAGATGCTCATCGCCCTGGGGTTCGCCATCTACCTGCTCTTCGAGCTCATTGCTCCCGGGGTGTTCGGCGGCGCAGGCGGGAGCCGGAGCGGCATCCTGGCCGAGCTGCTCGACTTCGTGTTCATCATGGTGGTCTCCGGCGTTTGCCGTGGCCATGCACTCGTCGCTCGGGCCCTCGATCTTCCCGTCCGGCCGGACGCCGGCGATGATGGAGCCTGGCGCTCCGGCGACGCCCGCCGCCCCCGCCGCGTAAACCGCGGCAGCACCCGCCTTCGAAGCGAAGAGGGCGGCGACCAAAAACCTCGGGGGCTCACCCCTACGCTGACCCGGTGCCCCGAAGGTCCTCCGTCGCGCGCCGGCTCCCGTGGAGGCCGCTGGCCGTCTGTCTCGGCGCGGGCGGCGCGATCGTCCTGGCGGCGTGCGGAGCACCGACACACACCCCGTTGGCAACGCCGGCGAGCAGCCGCCCGGCCCCCACGACGAGCGCACCGTCGACGACCACCAGCGCTCCGCCGGTCACCACCACCTCGACGACGCTCCCCTACGGAGCCCCGCCGTGGACCGTGCTGAGCACGGACAGCGCCGGCGTGGCGGTCGAGGAGCAGACGGTGACCGTCCCTTCCGGCCACGTCGTCAAGCTGGTCCGCTTCGATGCCGGCCGCGTCGTCTTCGATCTTCACATCGGGAGCACCGATCCTCCGGTCAACCTCGCCACCATCCCAGCGGATCGGGGTCCTGCCCTCGCGTCCGACGAGACGCCGTTCCTCCTGGCGGCTTTCGAGGGTGGCTTCAAGATCAAGGACGGTTCGGGCGGCGTCGAGTTGGAGGGGCAGGTGGTCGCCCCGCTCAGCAACGGCAAGGCCAGCTTCGTGATCGATGGCAACGGGACGGCGCACGTCGGCGTGTGGGGCAGCGGGCTTCCGGTGTTCGGGGAGCAGGTCGCGAGCGTGCGACAGAACCTCGCCCCCCTGATCGCGAACGGGGTGCCCAACCCGACGGTGAACGACCCGGCCGCCTGGGTGCGACCCTGACCGGCTCCAAGGTCGTCCCCCGCAGCGCCGTCGGCGAGGACGCGCTGGGCGACATCATTTACGCCGGTGGCTGGTCGGTCGTGCCGGAGGACCTCTCCGCTGCGCTGCTCGGCGTCGGCGCGGTCAACGCCATGCAGCTCGACATCAACCCCGAATGGGTGCAGCTCGACGCGGCCGCCGCGCATGGGAGCGCCGCTCGTGAGCCAGATCCCGGGGCAGAACCGGCCGGCCGACCAGTACGTCGCGGGCTGGACCCGGGACTTCTTCGTCGTGATGGGCACGAGGTCCGTGCCGGCGATGAGGCCCCGCTAAGCCGTGCCGCTCGAGCGCTAACGCGTCGTTTGCAGTTTGGCGGGCTCACCTTCACTCGCAACGTCTCTGGTGGCCAAGCTCTGGTTGGCGCGACGGTTGCGTCTGTCCCACACGGCGAGTCCGATGGTTGCCAGGACGGCGAGCCCTGAGATCACGAGCGAGACCCGATCGACACGCTTGGGGCTTGCCGTCAGCATGACGTCGTGGCTCGTCGGAACCACAACCAGCTCGTCCGGGTCCAGCTGCCATGGTCCCTGCGCTCCGGTCGCCGTCCACCAAGGGAAGTAGCTCATGCGGATCTCGACCGGGACTCCGGTGTGATCGACGTGGAACGACACCGTATTGGCGTTGACGACCACGTGGGTAATCGCCACGGGCTTGAGCCGAGGTCCAGGGGCTGTCGTGGCGTTGGACGACACGCGTCGCCAACCTGGTGGGCCGCCGCCGGCGATTCGGGCACCCTTTTGGTTGACGAACCATGGCATCGCGTCGTCGAGCCACGTCAAGGAATCCTTCGAAGCAGACTCCACCACCACCGGCTGGCGAGTCAGCGCCTGCACCGTCGAGACATCGCGTACCTGGTAGATATTCCATTGGCCGGCGCTGCCGACGAGTCGGAGCTGCCGGTCGGCGGCGGCTTCTTGTTTCACCTGGCTTGTGAACGCCAGGAAGTACCGGACACCGAGCTCGCGCAGCAGAGGAACTCCTCGCTTGACGTCGAGGGACGGGTAACTGCACGCCGGGCTGCACGGTGTTGTTGTTGGCATATGAGAGCCGCGCCGAGGCCACATTGGCGAATGTGAAGTTCACGGAGAGGTCGGGCGGTACGCCGGTCATGGAGTCAATGCAGCCGTTGGTCCAGAACGGCAACAGAGCGAACTCATAAATGGAGCCGTACATTGCCTGCGGGTCACCTTCAGCCATGGCTCGGCCGCATCCGTGCCGCTTCCCGACGCTGGACATCGTCTGCATGACGTTGTGGTATTCGGGCCAGCCGTACGTCCCCTCGTAACCGTGGAAGAACTCGCTCACCCAGAGGGGAACCTTGCTTGTTTGCACTTGTGGAAGGACCAACCACTTGGATTTGGTGACCTGCCCATCCGGAGTGATGGCTCTGGACACGTTGCTCATGGGCAGCGATCCCGTGATGATGCCGAAGGACATGATCACCACGACAAGACCCGCGATGGTTCCCGTCGTGGTCAGGTGAGGCCAACGGAATTCCGCCAGCCGTAGGAAGAGGTCGCCAGCTCCGACTCCGGCCAACAGAAGGAGGGAGAGATACCAGAACGGGAGCATTCGACCCGCGGTCCATGCCTGTGTCTGGTGACTCTCCCATCCACCGAATACGCCGTGGGAGAACACGAGGACCGTGACCGCGCATACCGCAGCTGTGCCGACGAGCATGAGGGTGATCGGATGGCGCAACCGGATGGCGCGGACGGCTCCGGCCAGCGCCAAGGCAACGATGATCAGTTCAGCCCAGGCCGGCAGTGGAAACAGAATGGCGGTCCAATTTCCATTGACCGAATAGTTGAGTGGATCGAGCTGGGAGCGATACGACGCGAAACGGAATGAACCAGAAGGCTCCGAGCAGTGGCGCGAGCACGATGACCGGCCAGATCCGCCGCAGCGCCAGTACCCCGATGTTCAGCGCATGGCCAGCGATCAAGAGGACCCCACAGATCAGAGCATCAGCGCGATGGCGGGATCGAACAGTGCAGCGAGTCCGGCCACCGCGACGGTCAGAGCCCGCCACCGGCCGGTTCGCATGACGAGGTCCATAAGGCCAAGGGCGATCAGCGCTGCCGGAACTCCGAGGCCATAGCCGTACTCACCGATGACCGACGACAAGATGTTGCCGCCGTACTTGAAGTAGGAGTCGTCAAGGAGGAATGGGACGACTGCGATTGCCAGGCAAGCCGGGCATCGGCGCGGGAAGACGGCTCAGTCGGCCGAGCCCGTACGCCGCGAGCCGGCAGGGCGAGGGCGCTGATAGCCACGGCGGTTTGAGGCGCCACACGCATACGCAGCACGACGTTAAGAGGATGACCGACCAGCGCTGGCAGCAGCCATCGAGGACATACATGCAGGCCTGACCAAACCCATTCAGGGACCAGCCCGAGCGCGCGGGAAGGACGGCCTTGAGCTGGGCGGGTCCCCACACCTGACCGCCAAGGTCGCCGCCGGTTGGTATGTTCGACGCATAGAGCAGTCCCCGGCTCTTAGTTGCCAGAAGACAAACAGACACGATGCCACTACCACAACCGGCGTAAGCCAGCTCGGCAACATCGGCGAACTGGCCGCGACGGGATAGCTCTTCGACTTGAGCGGTACGTGTCTGACCGCGTGCCGTCGATTGTGACGGAGTCGGCTGAGGCAGGTTCGGCCTCTTCCTCTTCTTCTTTGCCATGAGGTTGAGGGTCCGGCTATCCCAGCTCGCACTGCGGCGATACGGCCCGGTTCACGTGACCGGGTTTGCCTCCTGACTGTCCCCGCCGCACCTTAACAAGTGGTCACATGAGGTTGAGGGCGGGCCGACCAACTTCACGTCGCCCGTCTAACGATCTTTCCGATGCCAGCAACCCACTCGGGAGCGGGATGACCATTTAGCAGAACACGCAGCCATCTGCGTTAGCAAGCCCGAAGTTCGTCCAGCCTCGATGTGACCGCAGCCGGAGCGCCGCTCGTGAGCCAGATCCCGGGGCAGAACCGGCCGGCCGACCAGTACGTCGCCGGCTGGACCCGGGACTTCTTCGTCGTGATGGGCACGAGGTCCGTGCCGGCGATGAGGCCCCGCTAAAGGTCGCCGTCGCCCGCCCGGGGCGCGACATACTCTTAGCCATATGCAGAAGCGCAGCCCACAGACCATGACGCCCCGCTCGCAGCCGACCGGTGCACAGTCCCATGGCTGACGACTGGCGGGAGGCAACGCTCCACGGCTCCGTACCTGGATCACCCAGGCCGACCCGGACGTCGTGGAGGAGCGCAAGTGGGCCAAGAAGGCGAACCCGGACGGCGTTCCGGTCTGGTCGCACGACGGCATGATCTGCACGGGTGAGATCTACAAGGACCACGTGAAGCTGACGTTCGCCAAAGGCGCCTCCCTCAAGGATCCTTCGGGGCTGTTCACTTCGAGCCTCGACGGCAAAGTCCGGCGTGCCATGGACATCTATGAGGGTGAGAAGGTGGACGAAAAGGCATTCAAGGCCCTCATCCGGGCGGCCGTGGCGCTAACCAGACCCCCAAGGCGAAGTAGCCGTCGCTATCTCTCCGTCGAGCACGGTGGGGTCGCGCGCACCCAGCAGGCCCGCCGACGTGGCCCTCCAGCGCGGGCCGCGCCGACGCCGGCTCCACCGCGCGATGTCGACCGCCGTGCAGTCGACCCATGACGCCGCCTCGACGAGTGCCCGCGCCACGTCGCCCACCGCCGTCGGTCGCAGCAGCGTGACGAGCTTGGCGACGAGCACGTCACCTTGCCGGCCCGGATCGACCAGCCCGACGATTTTCGTGCCGGCGAGCACGGGCATGGCGAAGTAGCCGTAGACCCGTTTCTCCTTGGGCGTGTACGCCTCGAGCCGGTGGCGCAGGCCGAACAGGCGCTCCACCCGCTCGCGGTACCAGAGGAGGGAGTCGAAGGGCGACAACAGGACGCTCCGCCCGCGCCCGGGTCCCCAGCGCATCGAGCGCCGCCGGATCCGCGTAGGCGCGCTGGGTCCACCCCTCCACCGTCACCTCGACCAGCTCGGTCGACGGCAGGACCTTGCGCACGAGCGGCGCGGCACCCCGTGGTAGACGGCCAGGTCGGCCTCGGTCGCCACTCCGAGCGACCGCCCGGCCGCCGCGACGAGACCCGGGGCGCACTCCTCGTCCGTCCACTCCTGTGCCAGCAGCTCGGCCGGGACGGCGCGCTCGGCCAGGTCGTAGACGCGCGGCGAAGCCGCGGCGCTCGCGGCAGACGAGCGTGCCGATGTCGAGCAGCCACTCGGCGGCGATCTTGGTCTCGGACCAGTCCCACCAGGGGCCACCCTTCTTGGCCCCGCCCAGCTGGTTGGCGGTGAGGGGGCCGTCGGCGCGCAAGCGGGCCAGCACCTCCCTGGCAGCTCTTGTCCTGCTCCTCCAGTACGTGCCAGCGCCTGCCCTTGGCCACCGCGCGCCCGGCGCGATCGCGTAGGCGGGCCAGTCCTCCAGCGGCACCACGCACGCGGCGTGGGACCAGTATTCGAAGGTGGCGCTCTGCGCGCCCCAGTAGGCGCGCTCGACGCGGGCGCGGCCGACGGCTCCCTGCGCGCGTACGCCACCAGCTCGTGCGAGCGGGCCAGCACCGAGATCGTGTCGAGTTGCACCGCGCCCAGTCGACGCAGCATGCCCGCCACCCCGCCGGAGGTCGATCGTGCCCCGCGCAGGCCCTGCGCGCCCAGCGCGACGCGCGGCTTCCTGGCGCTCAGCGAGTCGACCATGGTCTGCACCTACCCGATCGCCTGAAAGCCAGGTCGGAGGCCCTTTTTGTGACTCCGACGCCAGCTCCCTCAGTCGAGCAGAGCCACGCCACCGCGTCCTCGAGCGCGCGGTCGTTGGCCCACATCAGCTGCTGCTGCTTCGCCCGGCGGAAGTAGAGCTGGATGTCGAACTCGAGCGTGAAGCCGATCCCGCCGAAGATCTGCTGGGCCATCGCCGTGATGTCGCGGAAGGTCGAGCAGGCGAACAGCTTGGCCATGGGGGCGAGCGACGTCGAGCGAGCCGGCCGCTGGCCCCGGCCCAGGCGGCCTCGTGCACCAGCTGCTCCGCCCCGTCGAGGTTGGTGACGGCGTCGGCGAGATAGTGGGCCAGCGCCTGGAACGCGCCGAGCGGCTTGTCGAATTGGTGGCGGTCCTTGGCGTACTGCACCGTGATCTCGAGCGCGTACCGGGCGCCGCCGACGGCCTGCGCGCCGAGCAGCACCAGCGCCGGCTCCAGCACGTCCTGCCAGGTCGCCCACCCGCTCCCGGCCGCGCCGATGCGGTCGTCCTCGGTCACGGCCACGTCCGCCAGCGTGACCTCGTACTGGGTGTCGGACCCGATGGTGAACTGCTGGCGCAGCGTCACGCCCGGGGCGGCCGGGTCGACCAGGAACAGGTCCACCGCGTCGGCCGCGTCGCCGGTGCGGGCGAGCACGACCAGCCGGTCCGCCGCCGAGGCAAAGGCGACGTGGCGCTTCACCCCGGAGATCGTGAACCCGGAGCCCTCCGCCACCGCCCGCACCTCGACGCCGCGGGCGAGAACCCGTTCTCGGGCTCCAGCCAGGCCGGCGTGAGCACGGCCTCGCCCGAGGCCACCGGTCGCAGCCACCGGTCCTTCTGGGCCTCGCTGCCCGCGGCCGCCAGCACCCCGCCGCTCAGGACCGCGCTCACGAAGTGCGGCGTCGGGGCCAGCGCCCGGCCCAGCTCCTCGTAGAGCGCCACCCCCTCAATGAGCGACATGCCCGAACCGCCGTACTCCTCGGGCAGCAGCAGCCCGATCAGGTCGAGCTCGCCCAGCTGGTTCCACAGCGGCGGCGGGTACCCGGCCGGGTCGTCCTCCATCAGGCGGACGACGTCGAGCGGGCAATGGCGCCCGAGCACGTCGCGCACGGTCTGGCGCAGCAGCTCCTGCTCCTGGTCGAAATCAAGGTCCAGCACTCAGAACCACCTTCGTGATCGGATTCGGATGGGGGCGGGGTTCATGTCTGCACCGGCGAAGGACGCCACTGGTCGCCGCGGCGGGCCCACGGGTTGTCCTCGGCGCTCCGCGGCAGGGCGATGCGGGCGGCACAGGTCGTCTTGGCGTCACCGTCGACCGAGAGGGTCACGGCCACCGTCGCGAAGCCGCAGCCCACCTCGTCGACCTCGGTCGACTCCACCTCGCCGGTCAACGACATGGTGTCGCCGGGGAAGACCGAGCCCTTCATCCGGAAGGTGACGCGGGCCAGCCGGCCGTGCGGCCCGGTCCAGTCGGTGAGGTAGCGCTCGAACCAGGCCGCCTGGTTCGGCGTGTTCAAGAAGATGTCCTGGGTGCCGTTGCGGTCCACGGCAAAGTCCTTGTCGTGGTGCATCGGGCGCCAGTCGCGGGTGGCCAGGGCCCCCAGGACCACGGTGGTGGCGGTGACCTTTAGTTAAGCGCCGGTAGAGCGTCCCCGGCGTGGACGTCGTCCAACAGGAGTTGCGGAGCGGTGGTACCGATCACGGAGCCCCCTCCCTCCGGTAGCCGAAGCCGGTGTAGGACTCGACGGCCACCAGTTCGCCGTCCTGGTTGGAGTAGACGACGTCGATCACCCAGAACCGCCCCGTGCCGAGCTTCGTCGTCTTCTCCCCGCTCACCGAGCGCAGCACCTGGTGGGTCCGCAGCACGTCCCCCATGCGCACCGGCGTATGGAACTCAATCGTGTTGTCGGTCATCACCGCCTCGGGCAGGCCGAAACGCTCCTTGAGGTCGAAGTGCACCTGCAGCGGCAGCGCCTCCTCGGTGCGCCCCGGCGCCCAGTGGTGCGGCCGGAACCAGACCGACACCATGGACGGAGGTGCGACCGGGCCCCCGGTCAACTCCTCGGCCACCGCGTCGTCCCAGTAGAGCGGGTTGCCGTTCTCGACCGACGCGCACGACGACCAGACGTAGCCCCGCTCGACGGGGAACTCCCCCACCTCGTGGTACTGCTCCTTCCCGACCAGACTGAGCGCGCCGGCCAACACGTCCTCCGCCGTCATGCCACCACCCTCCTCGACACCCAGCGGGCCACGGTCTCACCGTCGACGCCGGCCTCCTTCAGGAGGTGCTCCGTGTCGGTCTGTGTCATGTCGGGCAACGCCACCGGACCGTCCGGGCGGGGCATGCCCGCCAGCAGCGGCGCCAGCTGCCGCACCTCCCCCTGGTCGGGTGGGTCGCCACGGTCACCGCGCCGCGGGCGGCGAACTGCGGATCCCCCGCCACCTCGGAGACGTCGAGCACCGGGGCCACGCAGGTGTCGGCACCCGCCAGCGTCTCCACCCACTCGTCGCGGCTGCGGGTCGCGAAGGCGGCGGCGAAGGCGGCCCGGATGGCGGGCTGCGCGTCGTCGTCGAGCTGACGATCGGCCAGCTCGGGGCACCCGAGCGCGCGGCAGAGGTTGGCGAAGAACTTGGCCTCGATCGCCCCGACGGCCACCCACTTGCCGTCGGACGTCGCATACGTGCGTAGCAGGCGTAGCGACCGGACAGCACGTCGTGGCCCGGCCGGATGTCGCCTCCGAGGGCGAGATGCTCGTCGAGCGGCAGCGACATCAGCCACAGCACACCCTCGGCCACCGACACGTCGAGGTAGGCGCCCCGGCCCGATCCGGCCCGACCGGCCAGCGCCGCGGTGATGGCCAGCGCCGCCTGCATGCCCCCCGCGGCGGCGTCGGCCACCGTCGCCCCCGGCAACGGCGGCGCGCCGTCGGCCCCCGGGGTGCTCATCGCCAGGAACCCGCCGACGGCGAGGTAGTCGATGTCGTGCCCGGCCCACTGCGTGTGCGGCCCGTCCTGCCCGTAGCCGGTGGTGGCGCAGTAGACGATGCCCGGATTGCGCGCGGAGACGGCGTCGTAGCCGATGCCGAGGCGGTCGACGACGCCGGGACGGAAGCTCTCCACCACCACGTCGGCCGCCGCGGCCAAGGCCAGGAATT